>NZ_JBFBNQ010000002.1:693891-1424805 GCF_040687575.1 Kribbella sp. NPDC056861
GCACCGCAAAGCGCGGGGCCAGCACAGCGAACGCCGCGGGCGGTTCTGCGGAGGCCGCAGTAGCTTCTGCTAACCCGGCGCCGGACCCCTCCTGCTGTAACCCACAGCTCAGATCACCTGCACCGCGAAGCGCGGGCCAAGCTCAGCGAACGCCGCGGGCGGTTACGACAGATGCCGTCAACCGCCCGCGACTACAACAAGATCAGCGGGCGATGGTCACCTCAGCCCCCGTCCGCGCAGACTCATAAATCGCAGTCAAGATCCGCGCCATCTCCAACCCATGGTCCGCAGTGGCATCGGCAGGGATCTCACGCCGGCAGATCCGCAAGAAGTGATCAATCTGATTGGCAAACCCGACAGTGAAGTCGAAGCCGAGCGAGTCGATCTGCGGCTGGATGTGCACCAGCGTGTCGTGCTGTTCGGTGATCATCAGCAGCTCCGGCTCGATCTCCGCGCCGCCCTTGGTGCCGTGGATCTTCACCGTGGTGGAGTTCCTGGCATGCAGCGAGTACGACGTATCGACGTCGAGCACCGCGCCGTTCGCAAACCGGATCTGCGCGGTCGCATAGTCCTCGACGTTGTTCACCACCGTCGCCGAGGCAGCGCGGTACCGGGTCAGATGCTGAATGTTGTCCCGGGCACCGAGCGGCGAGAACGTCGCGCCAGCTGCCGACACCGCGACCGGCTGACCCATCAAGAACCAGCACAGGTCGATGATGTGCACCCCGAGGTCGATCAGCGGTCCACCACCGGAGATGTCGACGTCACCGAACCAGCCGCCCGGGTTGCCGGCCGCCCGGATGATCGACGCCCGCGCGGCATAGATCTCGCCGAACTCCCCCTCGTCCAGGAATCGCTTGACCACCAACGCGTTCGGCGCAAACCGCCGTACGTAACCGATCTGCAGCGCCTGCCCGGTCTCCTTCGTTGCCGCGACCAACGTCTCGGCCTCGGCGACCGTGACAGCCATCGGCTTCTCGACCAGCACATCCTTGCCCGCCCGCAGCGCCGCCTCGGCGATCTTGGCGTGCAGCATGTTCGGCACACAGATACTGACGGCATCGACCTCGGGGTCGGACAGGATCTCCTCGAAGACATCCGTCGCCTTCGGTACGCCGAACTCGTCGGCGCGCGCCTTGGCCCGGTCCCGGTCCACGTCGCAGACCGCGACCACCTCGGACTGCGGGTTCTGCTGGTACGCGATCAGGTGCTGGCCGGCGATCGCGCCGACCCCGATCACTGCGATCCGTGTCGTCATATCAGGCTCCCACCAGTCCGAGAATGTTGTTGAGCGACCGCTCGATGGCCTGCGGAGTCGCCTCCAGCCCTTCGAACTCAAGGCTCACCGGTACGTCGGGCCGCGTGCCGACCAAGGCCAGCAGTCCGGGAAGATCGAGATCCCCATGGCCGGCGATCGTGCCGAGCAGGTAGTCACCGGCCAGCGTCTTCAGCCAGCCGTCACCCGGCGCAGTACGCCGGATATGGAAGTCCTTCACTCCCACGGAGGCGGCGACGTCGATCAGCCCGGCCGCGGTCTTGCCGGGCACCTCGCCGACACACAGCCCGTTGCCGAGGTCGAGCGTGACCCGGAAGTTCGGCCGGTCCACCTCGTGCACGAGCCGGGCCAGCCGCTCGCTGCCGTTCATGAAGAAGCCGTGGTTCTCGATCGTCGACACGATGCCCAGTTCGGCGGCGTGGTCGGCGACCGCCCGGCAGCCGAGCACGACCTGCTCGAACGTCGACTCGAACTCCCCCGGGTCCTGCTCCCGCCACGCCCACGGCGCGACGTCGTGCCGGAAGATCCGGGCGCCGAACCGGTGCGCGACGTCGAGTTGCCGGCGCAGCAGGTCGATCTCCTTCTCGTCGGCCGTCCGCAGGTCGCCGCTGACCAGGTAGTTCACGATCGGTACGCCGATGTCGGCGGCGTGCGCGGCCGCAGTACGGACGACCTCGTCGTGGTCCAGGTAGTACTGGCCGTCCGGGGCGGCGACCTCCAGATGCCCGGCGGGTGAGGCCGCGACCCAGTCCAGTACGGCGATCAGGTCCATCTCGCCGCGCGCCATCAGCGCGCGGAAGCAGTACGAGCTAACTCCTAGTTTCACTGCTGGCCCTCTCCACGTCGTCAGTGATCCGCATCCACGGGCTCGGGTAGCCGTGGACGCCATAGATGTCCGAGCTGAACCGGTCGAACGCGTTGCCGACGGCCCCTAACACCACGGCTTCGCGCCCCAGCGCCGAGGCGACGAACGGCGCCCGCTCGGCGAACAGCAGCTCTTTGTCGACCGCTGCCTCCAGCGACCGAAGCAGTACTTCGCTGTCCGCGGCCGGTCCCCCGCGGACCACCAGTACCTCGGGGTCGACGACCAGCAGCACGGTCGCGACCCGCTCGGCGATCTGCGCGCAGAAGTCCTCGATCTCCGCCCGGGCGGCCGGATCGCCCGCTGTCGCGGCGCGCAGTACCGCCTCGCCGGTCGGCTGCGACGTCCAGACCAGCTGCCCACGCTCGGCGTTCCGGGTCCAGCGCATGCCGCGCTGGGCGCCGAGCTCGCCCGCGAGCCGATGCCGGCCCTGCCGGATGACGCCGTTCAGCACGATCGACACCGACAGCCGATGGCCGATCTGCAGGTAGACGACATCGGCGTACCCACGGCCGGCGCCACCTCGCTGCTCGGCCAGCGCCGCGAGCTTGATGTCATTGTCAACGGCAACGGAGTGTCCGATGCTCTGGGCAACCGTCTCCGCGACCGGCAACCCAACCAGATCGGGCATCGCAAGGCTGGCGCGCAGCCGGCCGTCGGCCTCGATCACTCCTGGCAGCGCCACCCCGATCGCCCGCAACCGACTGATGTCGACCGAGGCCTCCGCAGCAACGACCTGTACTGCGTGCTCGATCAGAGCGATATCGGGACGCTGGTCACCCATCAGTTCGGCGTACGCGAGCCGCCGGCCGGACAAGTCGCAGATGACAGCGCGTGCGCCCCGCGGACCGAGGTCGACCCCGGCCACCAGCCCGGCTTCCCGCGCGAACCGGAAGGCGCGGGCAGGTCGGCCAAGTCCCGCCGCCGATGGACTGGTCTCCGTCACCAGCCCGACATCGAGGAGGTCATCCAGTACAGCGTGCACTGTCGGGCGCGACAACCCGGTCCCGGTGCTGATCGCGCCGACCGTCTGCGCCTCGTCGGTGCCGCTCAGGCAGAGCAGACAGGCGACTTGGTTCGCCGATCTCTCGGCCCCTCGGGTGGCGCTGTCCATCGATCCGTCCTAGTTTTCGAACCGTCTTTAATAAAGACGGTATCAGAATTCTTGGACGGCGTATCGATCGACCGAGCGCGACTCCACCCAGGACGAGGACGATGCCAATCACCTGGCGTCCGGTGAGGGCCTCGCCGGCCAGTCCGGTCCCGAGCAGTACGCCGGTGACCGGATTCAGGAGGCCGATGAGACCGACTGTGGCCGCGGGGAGATGACGCAGGCCGGTGAACCAGGCAACGAAGGCCACGGCGGTGGCGATGATGCTCACGTAGGCGAAGCCGGCAATCGCCGCTGCATCCAGCGCCGGTGGCGCGCCTTCGACCAGGACGGCGACCGGTACCAGCAGGAGCCCGCCTGCGACGAGTTGCCAGGCGGTTGACGCGAGAACCGGCACCCTTCCGACTGTCGAGGCGCCCCACTTCTTCGTCAGTACGTAGCCCAGCGAGGACATCACCATCGCGGCGATGGACGCCGCCACTCCGGCCAGCTTGATCGACTCGGCGCCGGTCAGCAGCATCGTGCCGACGCCCGCGATGCCCAGTGCCGCTCCGACTGCGGGCAGCAATCCCGGGCGTTCGCTGATCAGCGCCCAGGCGATCAGCATCATCGTCACCGACGAGGTCGCCATCACCACCGAGGCGACGCTCGCCGGTAGCAGTTGCGCGGCCACGTAGACCAGGGCGAAGAAGGCGCTCATGTTGAGCACGCCCAGTACGACGGACCGCCACCACCACGCGCCTGTCGGGAGTCTGCGGCAGACCAGCATCAGGAGGAGGCCTGCCGGGAGCGCCCGGATCGTCGCGCCGTACAGCGGATGATCGGCGGGCAAGAACTCGCGCGTTACGTAGTACGTGCCCCCCCCCAGGCGATCGGCGCGATCGCTGTCACGAGGATCCATCGCCAGGTAGCTTCCATGGAAGATACTATAGCTTCCCTGGAAGATATATGCTGGTCCGCATGATTTCCATGCCCGATCACGTCGCCCGGATCCAGGCCGAATGGGCCCGTGAGCGCCCGGATGTCGATGTGTCACCGCAGGGCGTGATCGGTCGTCTGCACCGCCTCGGCGGTCACCTGACCGACGAACTCTGCGTGGTCTACAGGCGCTTCGGCCTCAGCGAGGGAGAGTTCGACCTCCTAGCCGCGCTGCGGCGCGCGGGTGACCCGTACGAACGGGCGCCTGGCGAGCTGGCTCGCTTCACCATGGTCACCACCGGCGCGATGACGAAACGAATCGACCGCCTCGAACAGGCCGGCCTCGTCACCCGACGACCTGCCTTGCAAGACGGCCGCGGCCGGGTGGTCGGCCTCACGTCCGCCGGCCGCGAACTGATCGACCAGGCGTTCACCGAACACATGCTCAACGAACAACGCTTGCTTGCCGCGCTGACCGGCGAGGAGGCGGCTCAGCTCGAACAACTACTTACTACCTGGCTCGCTCGCGTCGAGCCGCAGTGACGTGAGCTGTCGGGTGCTCTACCGCCCGCGGCGTGCGCTGTGATTCCCCCGCGCTCTGCGGTGCAGGTCATCTGGGCTGTCCGCTACTGCGTGCTGACGGCCATAGGCTTCGCCAGTCGGGTCCCGCCGCCCGTTATCGGGCCAGGCGACGCGACTCAATCGATGAAGCGGGGACCGGGGCCACTTGGGTCCAGGCGATTAGGGGCGGGACGCTCACCCGCAACGCAAAGCGCGGGGAAGCCACAGCGGACGTCGCGGGCGGTTGGGCGGTAAGCCGCACCAATCACCCGCAGCGCAGAGCGCGCGGAGATCACAGCGGACGTCGCGGGGTAAAAGCAGTAAACAATCAGGCAGTGACGCGGTCGCGGACGACCTTCACGGCAAGCGCAGCGGCGAGGCACAGCCCGCCGGCTACCAAGAGCAGGGTGACCAGCGTCCCCGAGCTGTCCAGCCGACCATCGCAAGCCATCGGAGTAATGCCCGCAGCAGGCTGGAAGACCGAGCCGCAGGGGGTGCCGGCGATCGAGACCGTGCGGAAGCCGAAACCGAGGCCGCCGAGCAGCAGGGCCACTCCGGCGAAGATGAGAACCTTGTTGACCGCCGTCATCGCGGTACCGCCCCCAGCGGCCATGCCGACGGCACGAACCGACTGCCCCGTTGCACTTCGCTCACTCCTGACTTCGACTGACACCTCTCCGAACTTACGGTCCCCAGCCCGGTGAACCACGCCTGGAAAGCCGTCAGCACTGATTCTTCACACAGTCCTTACTCAGGACATACCTGCTGGTGACGATGGTCTCAGAGCGTGCAACAGCCGGTGACACTGGCATTACAGTGCCACCGGCTCGAAGGGTCGTTGCGTCGGTCCCCGACGGTTCAGAAACCGCCCGAGGTGGTCCCGCCACTGCCCGTCGCGGGGGTCGTGAACGAGAGGTTCGGATCCGGACCCCACTGGTCTGCGGTCGCCGGATAGTTCACTTCCTGGCGTTTGATGCACTTCCATTCAACGGTCGTGCTGGGGGGCAAGTTACTGATCGTCCCCGTCCAGGTCGGATAACTGGTCGGCGCCAGCTTCACCGCGCTCGCCACCGACCAGGCGCCCAGCTGCGGCGCGCTGCCGACGACGTACACGGACTGCCCGGCCGTCGTGGTGCCGCCGGAGCAGCTGAACGTCTTCGAGACCACCGCCTGGCCGAGAGTGAAGACGAACGACTTGGCCGTGCTCGTCGCCACCGACGCCGACTTGGCGACGACCAGGTTGCCACCGGCGTTGTACCAACCACTGCCCGCCGCATCGAAGGCCGCCTTGTTCGCGTACTGCGTGAGCGCGGTCCCGTTCAGCGTCACTCCCGACGCCTGCGTGTCAGCCACCAGCTCGACCACGTTCTGTCGAGACGACGGCGCCCCGGTGTAGGTGCCGGACGACGCGGCGATGCCGACCGTCGCCGTACTGCCCGAGCGCGACTGCGTCAGGTCCGTCGTACGCTTCGCACCGGTCTGGTAGCCCACCGTCGACCCGTCGTCCTCGGCCAGCGTGAACGACGAGGCCGTGGTGTCGGAGTAGACCCGGGCCACCAGCTCGTTGCGGGTGGTCCCGTCCGCGCGCTTGCCGACGACGTTCATCGTCTGGTCGTCCACAGTCATCTTCGGGATGATCGCGCCGGCCCGGGCGTAGGCGGGCAGCTGGAACTTGCCGTTGCGCCACAGCGGCACATCGGTCAGCGTCTGGCCGGTGCTGACCGTCTTGGTGTTGTTGTAGTAGTCGAACCAAGTACCAGCCGGCAGGTAGACGTCCCGCTTGCGCTGGTTCGCGCCGGCCGCGACACCGACCAGCAGGTCCTTGCCGATCAGCTTCTCGTGGCCGACCTCCCGCACGTTCGGGTCGTTCTGGTACTGGTAGACCAGCGGCGGGATCAGCGGTTCGCCGGTCGAGTAGGCGCGGTGCGCGAGCGAGTAGTAGTACGGCGTGAGCTCGTACCGCTGCCGCAGGTTCGCCAGGTTGCTCGGCACGTCGCCGATCGAGTCGGGCGAGGTCTCCGCGCAGTTGCACAGGTTCTCGGTGTGCGGCCGGATCGGTACGTCGAACCACGACGAGTTCGCGAACCACTGGGTGTAGAGCTCGTTCAGGTCGGTGTTCAGCATCTCGCGCCGGAACCCACCGATGTCCGATCCAAAGTAGTCGATCCCGGACATCGACATGTGCATCTGGACGTTTTGCTGCGAGGCGAGCGCGGTCAGCTTCGAGCCGATGTCGCCCGACCACATCGCCGTACCGGTGCGCTGGATGCCTCCGGCCGCCGACCGGGCCAACATGAACGGCCGTTGCTGGACCGCGTTGTCCGTGTAGCCCTTCGCAATCCCGCGGGCCCACTCCAGGTTGTAGAGGTTGTGGTAGTCGGAGTGCGCATGCTTGCCGGCGAGCAGACCTGCCGTCCAATCCCCGGCGTCGTACATCTCGGGCTCGCCGAGATCGAGCCAGTGCCCCATCACACCGTCGGTGATCAGCGGCTGCCGCTGACCGTTGTGCCACTGCGTGCTCGCGGCCGGCTGGGTCCAGTCGATCATGCCGCCGCGACCCCACCAGTCGTTCCCGGTCAGGTACGCCGGGCTGCAGCTCGAGCAGCCCGCCCTGATCAGATAACCCGCCGACGCCATCGAGCTGTGCTCGGGCAGGTTCTTGCCGACGTACGACTCCTCGATCGTCATCACGCCGACACCGTTGGTGTTCTTGTACGCCGCCAGCTTGGTCGCCGGGTTCGGGAAGTTGACCGTGTCCCAGTCCAGCGAACCCATCTTCGTGTTGTCCGACCCCGCGGTGACGCCACCGAACCACTGGACGTCGAGCATCACGCCGTCGGTCGGGAACTTGTTCGCCCGCAGTCCGCTGAGGGTGGTGTCGATCTCGTTCCAGTTGTCGTAGCCGAACTCCGACATCCACAACCCGAACGCCTTCTTCGGCGGCACCGGCGGGCGGCCGGTCAGCTCCAGGTAGTCCTTGCGCAGGTCGGGCAGATCAGGACCGCTCATCACGTACCAGCGGAGCTGATCGCCGAAGGTGTCCATCGTCCACGGATCGCCGGTCAGGTCCCACTGCTGCTTGTAGACCTGGTCGACGAACATCCCGTAGTTGGTGGTGTTGGCGCCGACCGCGAACAGCACCGGGATCTGCGCGTTGCCGACCGGCCCGTTGTCGGTGTCGTAGAGCATCGCGTTGCCGTAGGTGCCGCTGGTCCGCTGCCGGCCGACCCAGTCGCCGTCGGCGCTGCCGCCCATGAAGAACTGCTCGCCCAGCCCGTAGGCGTTCTGCATGGACGACTTGGTGAAGCTCAGCCCTTTCCAGGCCTGGCTGAGATTGCGCGGGCAGGTCGTGTTGAGCAGCAACTGCGGCGACCGAGTGGTGTCGTAGACCGTCGCGCAGAGCGTGGACGTGTTGACGTCGACCTTGATTCCGGGCGTCGTCAGCACCCCGCCGACCTGGTTGAGGCTGGTCGGCCCGGGATAGTTGGTCTTGGCGATCTGAGTGGTGGTGAAGAGCGGCGACCCGGTCCCCGGCCCACTCCCGGCACCCATCTCGAAGTGCACCAGGTCGTCGTCGAGGAATTCCACCACCAGATAGTTGCCGCCGGCAGTGAACTGCACCCGCTGCACCGCCGCCTCGGCCGTTGCCGCTGGCAACACAGCCAGCAGCGGCAGCAACAGGACGAAAGCCATCAGCCGTTTCATGGCCGCACCACCCCGATGTTGTCCAGGTTGACGCCACCGGAGCCGTAGACCACCTTCACCACACGTTTACCCGCGGTGAGGTTGGTCGTCAGCGTGGCTGTCCCCCACGTGTCCCAGTTTCCCGTACTCGGCAAGTTGACCGACCCAACACTTACGCCATCGACCTGCACAGTCCGGGTCGCTGTCGTGGCAGCGCCGTTGGAGTACCGGAGCTTGATCACGTGGCTGCCGGTGACACTGGCGTTGGCGTCCACCGACACCGCGTCGCCGGCCGTCTCGAACCCGTCGACGAAGCCGGTCCCGGTGAAGCCCGGGTGGTCGGTGTTCGTCGTAGTACCGGTGTTGCTGCCGAACTCGGCCTCATAGGCCGCCTTGTCGACACCATTCAGTACTACGCTCCGCGCAGATGCGCTGGACGCCGTCTTCACCAGCGTGAGCTGCTGCACCGGATCCCAGTACCAACCTTCGGCAGCACCCTGCAGTGCGGCGAGAGTCGCGTGCGCGGTCATCGCCGAGCCGCCCTTGGTCACCGAGCTCGGCTTGCTGGACGCCACCTGGAGCGTGCTCGTGGTGGCGAGCGGTGGCACGCTCACGGTGACCTGGTGACCGGCGAAGTTCTCCGTCGAGGTGACCGTGCGGGTCTGGTTCGCCGAGTCCTCGAAGTACCCGTAGCTCGTGGTGCCGGACGGGTAGATGCGGAAGGCAAGGTTCGTGTAGGTGTCGACGCTGTTGCCGATGGTGCCGCCCAGCTCGTAGTTCGCGTTCAAGTTGAGCGGGACGATCGCGCCGGCCTTGGCGAAGACCGGGATGGTGCCGGTGTCGGCGTTGTAGACCTTGGTGCCGGCTCCTTGCGCCCGGCCACCGTTCCAGAAGTCGTACCACTCACCCGCGGGCAGGTAGACACTCTTGCTGGTCGCGCCCTGGGTAGTGATCGGTGCCACCAGCAACTGGCGGCCGAACATGTACTGCTGGTCCTGGGTCGCTGCCGTCGCGTCGTCGGGGTAGGCGACACTCATCGCCTGCATCATCGGAAGGCCGGTGGTGGAAGCGTTCTTGGCCTCGGTGTAGAGATACGGGATCAGGTTCATCCGGGTGTTGGCGAACTTGCGGAACTTCGGGATCACCGTCGTGTCCCCGGACCGCGCCTGCACGTTCCACGGCGTCCGGGCCTCGGAGACACCGGGGTTCGACTTCTCCGAGTGGTACTGCATGATCGGCGAGAAGGTTGCCTGCGCCGCCGACCGGAGGTACAGCTCGCTGCTCGGGAACGTGCCGGTGAACCCGGCCATGTCCCAGGACCAGAACGGGATGCCCGACTGACCGGCACTCTGTCCGGCCCGAACGGCCTGCTGGAAGGCGTCGAAGGTGGACGCCTGGTCGCCGGCCCAGAAGATCGAGTTCGCCTGGGCGCCGCTGGTCCCGCCGCGGCTGAACAAGGTGCCCTGAGCACCCTTCTTGGTGGTGACGAAGTCGTTGTAGGCCCGGGTGTACTCGTTCGGGTAGGCGTTGTGCAGCTCGTCGCCCTTGCGGCCGGAGCCGCTGGTCACGTTGCGGCCGAAGACTGCCTCGCTGCCGTCCGTCTTCAGCCCGTCGATGCCGACGTCGTCGAACAGGTAGGCCCGCTTGCTCATCCACCAGTTGGTCGCGGCGGTCTTGGTGAAGTCCGGCACCGTGCTGTTGCCGAACCACTGCCCGGACGGGATTCGGTAGGCGCCGCCCGCGCCGTCGCCGAGCACGTAGCCCTGGGCAACGGCATAGTCACGGTCGTTGATGTGTTGCTGCGGCGCTGTCGGTGGATTGCTGTCGAAGTCCTGTTTCAGCACCGGGATCTGCCAGAGGATCATCTTGATGTTCTGCGCGTGCGCGGCCGTGACCATTGCTTTCGGATTGGTCCAGGCAGTGCCCGCCGGGAAGGTCAGATCGCTGTAGGCGAGCGCCTGGCTGCCTGGCTTCGGCGTGTAGGTCGCGCCGTGCCACAGGTAGAAGGTTGCCTCGTCGGCCCACTGCTCGAGCACCATCGCGCTGTGCGGGATGTTGTTCGAGGTGACGTTGGCCAGCTCGGTGTTCACCTCGGCCTGGGTGTTCCACTCGTTGGCCGACATCCACAGCCCGAAGGACCACTTCGGCGGCAGCTTCGGCCGCGCGGTGGTGGCGGTGTACTGGTCGAGCATCTCGGCCCGGGTGCCGGTGAAGAAGTAGTAGTCGACCGTGGAGTTGAGCGCGCCACCGGTGTCGACGGTGAAGCCGGCCATGTCGCTGAGATGCGTGCCCAGGTTGAACACGGAGTACCGGGTGCTGGGCACGTAGATGCCGTAGCCGGCCGAGTTCGTGAAGAACGGAACGCTCAGGTAGGTACGAGCTGTCGGGCCCTGGTCCTGGTACTGGTTGTAGACGTAGTTGTGGACGTCCTTGCCGCGCTGGTTCAGCGCGTCGTACCGCTCACCGAGTCCCTCGAAGCGCTCGCCCACCGGGGAGAGCCAGTGGTCCTCGACCTTGGTGACCGTGGAGCTGCCGTCGCTGGCCCAGCCGGTGTTGCGGAAGGTGGCCGGGTCGTACTGCCGGGCTATCAGGGTGGTGCCGTCGCCCTTGTAGACAGCCACCCGGTACGGCGACTTCTGGATCTTGAGCACCACCTTGGTGGTGGCGATCTGCAGCGTGCTGACGCTGTCGGTCACCGTGTACGACGAGGAGCCGGTGATGTTCAGCCCGCTGCCGGTCGGCGCGACCTGGACGTGGAAGCGGTCGTTGGCGGGGAAGGCGAACCGGACCTTCGGGGTGAAGCTGCCCGCGGTGTCGCCGGTGGTGACGTCGACGCTGGTGCCGTTGTTGACGAACCCGGAGACGTTGCCGGTTCCGGAGTACGAGGTGACGGAGAAGGAGAACGGTCCGGTGGTCTTCTGGTTGGCGCCGTCGACGTCCGCGTTGACCGTGTAGGTGATCTGGTCACCGCGGGCGAAGGTGCCGAGCGGGACCTTCCAGTACGTGTTGTTGCCGTTGTTGTAGTCGAACGCGGCGCCGACCGGGGTCTGGTTGACGCCGTTCTTGGTCCAGGTGATCCAGACCGTCTGACCGGGTGAGACCGGCCAGGTGGTCGCCTTCACCTCGACGGCCTGACCGGCCATCGGGTCACGCGGCGCCCGCTCGGTCAGGGCGGTGTTGTAGAGCTCGTCGGCGCCGTACGGCGCGTGGAAGACGCCGGTCAGGGTGCCGGCGAAGGCGGGGGTCGGGGACAGCTGGAAGATGACTGCTGCGAGCACCAGGAGCGCAGCGATCCACCTTCTTCTGGATGTCCGGGCAGGACTCATCGACAGGCCTCACTTCAGGAAAGGAAAGAACAGGGGGAAGTGCGGAAAGGTCAGGCGGAGCGTTTGGTCAGCGACGGCCGATCGGCTTCGTCGGGGCGGAGATTGGGCTGGAACAGCTCGCCCAGGAACAGGCCCGCGGCGCCTTGCGCCCAGGCTTCGTCGTCCCAGTCGTCGACGACGACCTCGAGATCGCGCTGCAGACCGTCGAAGACCGCCTGTCGCAGGGCATCGTCGAAGCTGGGCCGGAACAGGTCCGCGGCCCGAGTGCCCTCACCGGCGAGGACGATCAGCTTCGGGTTCAACAGGTTGACCAGATTGCCGACGGCCGTCCCGAGGGTTCGGCCGACTTGATCGAAAACGTTGCGGGCCGCCGGATCGCCCGCGCGGGCCTGCTCTACGGCTTGCTCGATCGTGCTGCTGCCGGTGGCGGCGAGGATGGCCGGCTCCCCGATCAACGCCTCCAGGCAGCCGCGTCCACCGCAGTCACACAACGGGCCATCAGCAACGACTTTGGTATGGCCGAACTCGCCGGCGCCGCCACCCGCGCCGCGGTACAGGCGGCCGTCGAGCACCATGCCGAGCCCGATACCGCGCCCGATACTGACCACGGCCACATCGGACACCCCACGCCCGGCGCCGAACCACTGCTCACTGGCGACCAGGGTGTTCACGTCGTTGTCGACCACCACGGGCAGCCCGATCCGCTGCTCCAGCAACGCGGCCAGATCGATGTCATGCCAATCGGAGTACGTCCCGTGCCGGACCACCCCGTTGGCCCGATCGATCACCCCGGCCAGCCCGACACCAACGCCGTACACAGGACTTGACCCGGCCCGCAGCTTCTTCACCACCGCAGCCACCGCCCGTACGGCGCCGGCAACGTCGGCTGCACTGATCGTCGCCTTGGCCCGCTGGACGATCCGCGCGTTGAGGTCGGTGAGCACCGCGATCACCCGCGTCTCGGTCAGCTTGATCCCGATCACGTACCCGGCATCAGGCTTCAACCCAAGCAGCACCGGCCGCCGCCCACCCCCGGACGAGGCCGTCTCCCGCTCCTCGATCACCCCCGAGGAGATCAGCTCCCCGACGATCTCGGACACGGTCGGCAGACTCAGCCCGGTCCGCTTGGCCAGCTCCGTCCGCGACACCAGCCCGCCACGCAGCTCCCCCAGCACCAGCGACGAGTTGATCTCCCGGATCAGCTCCTTGCTCCCCACCCGCACCGGCTGCATCCACCCACCCGCCTTACTAAGGTCACCGAAGGAAGTGTCCGGAAGCTAACCCCGCGGCCCGACCCAGGTCAACAGCTCGCGAACACACTCACCCGCGAGCGATCACCCGACTCCGCCCGGTGACCATCGATTCCGGACTCTTGACACACCCCGGAGGCGGCCTTAGTTTTTTACTAAATTTAGTGGCGAAGTAAGTCGGGAGTGCTTGTGGCGAGTGGACAGAATCCGATTCCCCGGGGTGATCTGGTGCCTTCGGGGATCGTCGGGTTGCTGGGGACGCAGGGGCCTACCTCGCGGACCGAGATCGCCAGGGGGCTGGGGTTGAGTCCGGCGACGGTGACTCAGGTGACCAAGGATCTGATCGCTCGCGGCCTGGTCGAGGAGCTGGAGTCGGTGCCGTCGAAGGGTGGGCGGCCGGCCAGGTTGCTGGGGCTGGTGCGGGATGCGGGGGTCGCGCTGGGGGCCAAAGTCACTGCTGATCACGTGGCAGTGGTGACAGTTGAGCTGGATGGGACCGTCAGGTCGTCGGTGGAGCTGGAGTACGACCCGGCGGCTGAGGATGCGATCGGGCGGCTGGGGCAGATTCTGGCCAAGCAGGTGGCTGAGCTCGATGACCGGCTGCTCGGTGTGGGGGTCGGCGTACCGGGGGCTGTTGACTCGCAGGCGTCCGGGATTGTCGATGCCCCGACACTCGGGTGGCAGGCCGCGCCCGTCGGACCGGTACTGCGAAGTGCGATCGGCACGCCGGTCCTGGTCGACAACGACGTCAACACGCTGGCCGCCGCCGAGCGGCTCTACGGGATCGGGCGCGACCACTCGTCGTACCTGGTGGTCACCATCGGGCGCGGGATCGGCTGCGGGATCGTCGTCGACGGCGGCATCTACCGCGGCGCCAACGGGGGCGCCGGCGAGATCGGGCACATCCCGGTCTGGTCCCCCGGTACCGAGCAGCCGCCGTGCACCTGCGGCTCGACCGGCTGTCTCGAGGCCTACATCGGCGCCGCCGGGATCGCCCGGACGGCTCGGGACCGGAAGGTGATCGGT
This sequence comes from Kribbella sp. NPDC056861, assembly GCF_040687575.1. Lineage (NCBI taxonomy): Bacteria > Bacillati > Actinomycetota > Actinomycetes > Propionibacteriales > Kribbellaceae > Kribbella > Kribbella sp. NPDC056861. Next base: position 707,906 of record NZ_JBFBNQ010000002.1, read on the forward strand.
CCGCGCGGCACGCTCACCACCTTGTTGCGTGCAGCAACTACTGGCGAGGGCGCCGCGCAGGAGATCTTCGAACAGGCCGGCGGGATGCTCGGTCGCGCACTCGCGGGAGTGATCCACACGGTCGACCCCGAGGTCGTCGTGCTGATGGGTGAAGGAGTGGACGGATGGGAGTTCTGGCAGACCGGGTTCGAGCCGTCGTTCCGGCGGTCGTTGCTGCCGGCGCGGAGCGGAGTACCGGTCGTGGTGGAGCCGTGGACGGAGGATCAGTGGGCCCGCGGCGCCGCCTCGCTGGTGTTGTCCTCCCCCTTCGACTCGGCCGGGAACGGCGGCGAGCAAAGCCGCCTGGTGCGCGCCCGGCTGGAAACGCCGTGAAACGCAAGAACCTCGGCTGGGTGCTGTTCTTCCTGCTGCCGAGCGCGATCCCGCTCTTCGTCTTCACGCTGGTGCCGATGGTCTCCTCGCTCTGGGTCAGCCTGCACAAGTGGAACCTGATCTCCCCGATGGAGTGGGTCGGCCTGGCCAACTACAAGAACCTGCTCACCGACGAGACCACCCGCCGGGTCTTCCTGCACACCTTGATCTATGTCGCCGGCTATCTCCCGATCGTGTACGCCGGTGGGCTCGGCCTGGCGCTCGCGCTGAACCAGAAGCTGAAGGGCCGCGCGTTCCTCCGGGCCACCTACTTCCTCCCCGTGGTCACCAGCTGGGTCGTCGTCGCGCTGGTCTGGAAGTGGCTGCTCAACCCGACCAACGGCCTGGTCAACCAGGTGCTCGGCGCGGTCGGGCTGCCCGAGCCGGGCTGGTGGACCGACCCGCACTGGGCGCTGCCCGCGGTGATCCTCTCCTCGGCCTGGAAGGACCTCGGCTTCGTGATGGTGATCCTGCTGGCCGGCCTGCAGTCCATCCCGGCGGACATCTACGAGGCCGCGAAGGTGGACGGCTCCAGCGCCTGGCAACGGTTCTGGCGGGTCACTCTTCCGCTGCTGTCCCCGTCGACCTTCTTCGTGGTGGTGATCTCCTTGATCAACGGTTTTCAGGTCTTCGACCAGGTCTACGTCATGACCGGCGGCGGCCCGCAGGGCTCGAGCCAGGTGGTGGTCGGCCAGATCTACGACCTGACCTTCCGGTACGGACGCGCTGGTGAAGCGTCCGCGCTGTCCTGGATCCTGTTCGCCGTCATCCTGCTGATCACCGTCTTCCAGATCCGCGGCCAGCGCCGGTGGGTGCACTATGCGTGACACTCGCTCCCTCCCCGCCAAGCTCGCCCTGTACGCCGCTGTGCTGGTCGGCGCCGCGATCATGCTGTTCCCGTTCCTCTGGACCGTGATCACCTCGATCACCCCCGAGGGATCGCTGGCCGACGGCCCGAAACTCGTCGTCGACAACCCGACCCTGGACGCCTACCGGACGCTGCTGGACGCGATCCCGATGTGGCGGATCATCCTCAACTCGCTCGGGATCGCGATCGCCTCGACAGTGCTGCAGCTGATCACCGGCTCGATGGCGGCGTACGGGTTCGCGCGGCTGAAGTTCCCGCTCAAGAACGTCGTGTTCGGCTTCTACCTGGCCACCTTGATGGTGCCGTTGCAGGTGCTGGTCGTGCCGCTGTTCATCGAGATGAAGACGTTCAACCTGCAGGACACGTACTTCGCTCTGCTGGCGCCCACGATCGCGTCGGCCTTCGGGGTGTTCCTGCTCCGGCAGGCCGTCACCGCCGTACCGATGGAGCTGGACGAGGCGGCCACCATCGACGGTGCGGGGCATCTGCGGATCTTCACCACCGTCGTCCTGCCGCTGATCCGGCCCGCGCTCGCGACCGTCGCCGTGTTCGCGTTCATGGGCAGCTGGAACAGCTTCCTCTGGCCGCTGGTGGTGATCAGGTCGCCGGAGTTCATGACGTTGCCGCTCGGCCTGTCCACCCTGCAGGGCCAGTTCACCACCCAGTGGGACGTCGTGATGGCGGGCTCCGTCGTCTCGATCGTCCCGATCGCCGTCGTCTACCTGCTCGCGCAGCGCCACATCATCGCCGGCGTCGCCCACACCGGCATCAAGTAAGAGAGTGAAGGAAACCGCCATGCGTCATCTCAAAACCGTGGGCCTAGGCCTGACCGCCGCACTCGCCCTCACCCTGACCGCCTGCGGGCAGGGTTCGGCGACCAAGGAAGCCGCCGCGCCGGAAGGCAAGTCCGTCGTGCGGTACATGAACTTCTCCTCCAACGACGGCCACGAAAAGGACCTGAAGGCGATCGTCGACGCCTTCCAGACGGCCAACCCGAACATCACCGTCCAGGTGGAGACCGTGCCGTACGCGGACTACTTCACCAAGCTGCAGACCTCGGTGGCTGGTGGCACCGCGGCCGACGCGTTCGAGCTGAACTACGAGAACTTCGTGACGTACGCCAAGAACGGCTCGCTGGCCGAGCTGAAGAACGTCGACACCGGCGTCTACAAGAAGTCGCTGGTCGAGGCGTTCAACGACGGCGGCAAGCAGTACGGCGTACCGGAGTCGTTCTCGAACGTCGTGCTGTTCTACAACAAGGCGCTGTTCAAGAAGGCCGGGGTGGCCGAGCCGACCGACGCGTGGACCTGGAAGGACGAGCAGGCCGCCGCGGCCAAGCTGACCGACAAGGGCGCCAAGGTCTGGGGCGACTACCAGCCGGTGTCGTACAACGAGTTCTATAAGGTGCTGGCCCAGAACGGCGGCGAGTTCCTGAACGCCGACAAGACCGAGGCGACCTTCAACTCACCGGCCGGGGTCGAGGCGGCCAAGTTCCTGGTCGAGAAGGTCGGCAAGACGATGCCGACCGAGGCCGACGGCGCCGGCACGCCGGACTTCGACTCGAAGCTGTTCAAGTCGGGCAAGCTGGCGATGTGGCACACCGGGATCTGGATGTTCAGCGCGATGGCGGCGGCTCCGTTCGAGTGGGACGTCGCGGTCGAGCCGGGCAACACCAAGAAGGCGTCGGCGATGTTCGTGAACGGGCTGGTCGTCTCGGCCGCCTCCAAGAACGCCGAGGCCGCGCAGAAGTGGGTCACCTTCCTGGCGTCGTCCGACGACACCACCAAGACCCGGCTGGCCACCTCCTGGGAGCTGCCGCCGGTCGGTGACGAGGCCAAGCTCGCGCCGTACCTCGAGCAGCAGAAGCCGGCCAACCGCAAGGCCGTCTTCACCGCACTGGAGGAGACCGTGCTGCCGCCGGTGATCGAGCGTCAGCAGGAGATGCAGGACCTGGTCACCGCAGAGCTGACCTCGGCCGCGGCCGGCCGCAAGCCGGTCGAGAAGGCGCTCGCGGATGCCCAGACCAAGGTCAACGGCCTGCTGAAGAAGTGAAGGACCCGATGACGCTGTCTGCCTTGGATCTGCAAGAGCTCACCCGCCTGCGCGCGCTGGCCGAGCACAGCCACGCCGTGATCACCCAGCACCAGGATGCCGGTGGCGCCTATCCCGCCTCGCCGACGTTCTCGGCGTACCAGGGCTACGCGTGGCTGCGCGACGGCTCGTTCACCGCCGAGGGAATCTCGCGGTACGGCGATGTCGCGTCCGCCGACCGGTACCACGACTGGGTGGACGGCGTACTGCGCCGGCGGCGCGGGCAGGTGGACGAGCTGCGCGCGGCGCTCGCCCGCGGTGAGGCGCCGTCGAACGAGGCGATGCTGCCGACGCGGTTCACCTTCGACGGCGAGAACGGTTCGGACCCGTGGTGGGACTTCCAGACCGACGGCTACGGGATGTGGCTGTGGTCGGTGGTCACCCATGCGGCCCGGCACGGACTGGACCTGTCCCGCTGGCGGGAGGGGATCGACGTTGCCGTCGACTACCTGGTCGCGTTCTGGGACCGGCCCTGCTACGACTGGTGGGAGGAGCACGTCGAGCACCGGCACGTGTCGACGCTCGGCGCGATCCACGGCGGACTGGTTGCGGTCGGCACCTGTGAGGCGTTGCGCTCGGCACCTTGGTCGGCGCCGGCGTTGAAGGTTGCCGCCAGCATCCGTTCGTTGGTGACCACCGAGGGGATCGTCGACGGGCACTTGGTGAAGTGGCTCGGCAGCTCGGCGGTGGACGGATCGCTGCCGGCCTGCATCGTGCCGTTCGGCTTGGTCGCTCCGGACGATTCGCTGGCCGCGATGACGCGGGCCTCGGTCGCCAAAGATCTGGACTACGACGGCGGGGTGCACCGCTTCACGGCCGACGTCTTCTACGGTGGCGGTCAGTGGATCCTGTTGTCGGCGCTGCTCGGCTGGAACCTGGCCGCGGCCGGCGACACCGCCGGCGCCCTGCGGCACCTGCGGTGGATCGCCGACCAGGTGAACGAGCACGGCGATCTCCCCGAGCAGGTGCCGCACCACCTGCTCCACCCTGGTTCCCGCAACGAGTGGATCGCCCGCTGGGGCACGGTCGCCAGCCCGCTGCTGTGGTCCCACGGCATGTACCTGATCCTCGCCGACGAACTCGGCCTCACCAGCAAGGACGCTTGATGTTCACCCACCGGCCGCACGGCATCGAACACCCGTACGCCACCTCCCCCGATCAGCGCATCCCGGTCCAGCCGCTGGCGGGGCAGCGGGTCCAGCTGGGGGTGGTCGTCTCGCCCGACGTCACCCGCGTGGTGTGCGAATGGGGTGCCGTGGAGCTCCCGTTGTCCCCTGCCACCGCCAACGCGGCAGATGCTGCCGCGTTGGCGGGTGGTGAGGGTCACCTGGCGGAGGCGCAGGCGAGCGCACTCGGCGGGGATGGTGGCTGGTCGGTGGTCACCCCGCCGCTCACCGAGCCGGTGAAGTATCGCTTCCACGCCTACAGCGGAGACGTCGCCACCTCCGCGCTTGACGCGGCGGAGTCCACGGACTGGTTCGAGGTCGCGCCCGCCGCTTGGGCCGCCGCCGGCGGCGAGCTTCGTGGTGGTGACGGGCGCGTGCGGGACGTCGAGTGGTTGGTCTCAGCCACCGGTGTGCACCGGGCGCGGTTCGTCCTGCCGCTGGCTGAGGGCGAGCACCTGGTCGGGTTCGGCGAGCGGTACGACGCACTGGACCAGCGCGGGAAGCAGCTGGACGCCGTCGTGTTCGAGCAGTACAAATCCCAAGGGGTGCACGGCAGGACCTACTTGCCGATGCCGTTCGCGCATGTGGTGGGCGGCACCGGCTGGGGTTTCCACGTGCGGACGTCGCGCCGTACGTGGTACTCGTCCGAAGGCAACCAGCTCGTCATCGAGGTTGCCCTGGGCGACGACCCGATGGTTGACCTCGGCATCTACGAAGGCTCGGCGAACGACGTGCTGAAGCAGTTCCTGGACGAGGTCGGCCGGGCCGAGGAGCTGCCCGAGTGGGTGTTCCGGTTGTGGGCTTCGGGCAACGAGTGGAACACCCAGGAGCTGGTGATGGCGCGGATGGACGCGCATCGCGATCTCTCCATCCCGGTCGGCGCGATCGTGATCGAGGCGTGGAGCGACGAGGAGGGCATCACCATCTGGCGGGACGCGCTGTATGAGGTGACCGCCGACGGCAGCGCGCATGCGGCCGGTGACTTCGAGTACCGCGCGGACGGCGCCTGGCCGGATCCGAAGGCGATGATCGACGAGCTGCACGCGCGCGGGATCAAGGTGATCCTCTGGCAGATTCCCTTGCAGAAGACCGAGTTCAGTACCGGGCAGGTCGCGGCTGATGCCGAGGCGATGGTCCGGGACGGGCACGCGGTCCTGGAGGCCGACGGTACGGCGTACCACAACCGTGGCTGGTGGTTCCCGCAAGCGCTGATGCCCGATCTGTCCACCCAGCGCACCCGTGACTGGTGGACCGCGAAGCGCCGGTACCTCGTCGACGACCTCGACGTGGACGGCTTCAAGACCGACGGCGGCGAACACGCCTGGGGCCACGACCTCCAGTACGCCGACGGCAAACGCGGTGACGAAGGCAACAACCTGTTCCCCGTCCACTACGCTCGCGCCTTCGGCGATCTGCTGCGCAGCGCAGGCAAGGCGCCGGTCACCTTCTCCCGGGCCGGCTTCACCGGTTCACAGGCGCACGGCATCTTCTGGGCCGGCGACGAGGACTCCACCTGGGAGGCGTTCCGCGCCTCGGTGACCGCCGGGCTCACGGCCGCGTCCTGTGGAATCGTCTACTGGGGTTGGGATCTGGCCGGCTTCTCCGGCCCTGTCCCGGACGCCGAGCTCTACCTGCGCGCCGCCGCGGCCTCGGTGTTCATGCCGATCATGCAGTACCACTCGGAGTTCAACCACCACCAACTCCCGCTCCGCGACCGCACCCCATGGCACGTCGCCGAGACCACCGGCGACGAGCGGGTCATCCCCCTCTTCCGCCGGTACGCCGAACTGCGCGAGCGGCTGGTCCCCTACCTGGCAGAGCAGACAGCTCTCACCATCACCACCGACCAGCCGCTGATGCGTCCGCTCTTCTTCGACCACCTGACCGACGAGGAGATCTGGAACCACCCCCACCAGTACCTGCTCGGCAACGACCTCCTGATCAACCCGGTCCTCGAACCAGCCGCCACCACCTGGACGACGTACCTCCCAGCAGGTGACTGGATCGACGTCTGGACAGGCGAGGCCGTCCCCCAGGGCCTGGTCACCCGCGACGTACCGCTCGAACTCGTCCCCGTCTACTGCAAGGCCGCACGCTGGCCCGACCTGGCGGCTGTCTTCAGCTGAGCCCGAGGGCGCCAAGCAGGTCGTGCAACGTGCCGTAGCCGGTGCAGTTCGGGGCGCAGTGTTTGGTGGCCTGTAGTTGCAGGTCGGCGTCGAGGTCGTTCTGGCTGGCCTTGGACAGCGTCCAGCCGAGGGGTGCGGACAGGGACGGTTGGGTGCTCTGGCTGATCACGTAGACCTGGTTCGGGAGTTGGCTGCGGAGTTGGGCGCACGACGTTGAGGTCGAGCACAGGTTGCCGATCGCTGCTGTTCGGGCCTCGCGGAGGAGGGCGCGGTCGTCGGTACCGTCCTCCTTCGCGGTGACGAGTTTGGTCACCGGCGGCACCAGCAACTCGGGGACCGACGAAACGTTCATCCCTGGCTTGAAAGTGTTGCCGATGCCATCGGCCGGGTCGTCGTTGCCGACGCTGTAGTCTTTGCCGGTGCCGTTCTCGATGTAGACGACCAGCGGCAGCAGTACTTCGCCGGTGCCCGCGGCAAGGACTTTGTCGTTGTGCGCGCGTACTGCGGGACCCCACGCCGGCGCGAGGTCGACGATCGTGCCGACTCCGGTGTTGTCGGTGTAGCCGCCGTCCACCAGTTGCGCTGCCTTCAGGTCGCCGCAGCGCCCGACTACTCCGGACGGCGTGACATAGGGGAACCGACTTGCCAGCAGTCCGGCAGTCAACGCAGGCACGTTCCCTGCGCAGCCGAAGGCGCCGAACAGGTCGTAGTTGTGTGCGCCTGCCACTCCAGTTCCGCAGACCGGTGAGCCGTCCGCAGTACGGGCTCCTTCGCTGAGGTCGACCTGACTCACCAGCGCGCGACAGCCGTTGCGGACCGCGGTGGTGGTCAGAATCAGTTGACCAGTCATCGCCTCCTCGGCCTTGCCGTCACCCGGCAGGAACAGCGTGCGCAGGGCGGGCACCTTCCGCTCCCAGGCCGTCTCCATCAGGCCGGCCCGATCCAGCGGCTGCCGCGAAGGCGTCCGGTACTCCGCGGTCGCATCGAACCGCAGCCCCGCAACGCTCGCCAGCAGGTCGCTCGACAGCGTCGAGATGGTCGCCGCCCCGAGCGCCTCGTGGCCGGCCATCGCCTTGACCGCCGTCAACGGCTGATCGGTGAACCGGGCAACAGTCAGACCGAACGCACCTCCACTGGCACCACCTGAGAACAGCACCGCATGCTTCCCGCAACCACTGCCCGCAGTACTGAGCTTCTCGAGCGCCGAGGCAGTCCAGTACGTCGCTCGAATACCGCCACCCTCCGCGGCAACCATCACCATCGGCCGCAGGCTGAGCCCACCGTCCAGCGGGACCGTGCAGCGCGTCGGCTGCGCCACCCACGCGTCGAACGCCGCCTGTAGGGTCGGCCGATCGGGCAGCCCGCCCGCGGGTTTGGCCGTCAACGGATGGACCTCGGTCCTGCCGCCGATCAGACTCGTCAGCAACATCGCGAGAAGCAGCAACCCGATCATCGGCGTCGCCCGCTGGCGCAGCCACTTGGTCTGGAAGATCTCCGGCGGCTGCCGTTCCTGCGCGTACGCCACCACGACCCCACCCAGCACCACCAGGGTCGTCAAGGCGAGCATCGTCGCCGCCAGCACCCCGAGCATCTCGGCGATCCGCCGCGGGAACGAGCCCAGCAACAAGATCCCGAGACTCGCGCCGAGGATGAAGCCCGCCCGCACCTTGCTCCGCGGCGGCGTGACGACGGTCGTCCGCCCGTCCCGGTTCACGCCAGGCGTGACGAGATGGCCGTACCAGCCAAGCAGCCCGGTGGACTCCGGTCGCCCCCACCGCTGGATCGCCTGCAGCACCGGCCACGAGGCCAGCCACACCCCGATCCCCAGCACCACGCCGATCAGCGCCGCCACGACCGGATGCACGACGTACGACGAATCGAACAGACCGACCGCGTCGCCCGCAGCAAGACCGGTAAAGGCGCGAACCATGCCCAGCCCACCCAAAGAGACCGCGGTCACCGCGAGCATGTCGCCGGCGATCATCACGTCGCGCGGGAACCACGGCCCGACCTCGCGCAACTTCTCCGGCTCCACCCCCGGCTTGCCGCGCAGCAAGCGGGACAGGCCGAGTACCAGCACCGGGATCAAGCAGAAGACGATCAGCCGCCGCTTGAAGACCTCACCCTGGCCGGACACGGCGATCACCAGCGCCACCAGGGGCAGCAGCACCGGACCGATCAACCAGAGCTTGAGGTTGTGGCGGCGTGGTTCGCCGTCGCTGTTGTAGAACGGCCAGCCGTAGCTGTCGCCGCGCACTCGGCGCACCGCCCAGTCGCTGCGGATCCTGCCCAGCAAGAAGACCACCGGCAGCAGCACCGCGTAGTACAGGAGGGCGGAGGCGATCGCGTGCCAGACGCCGGTGCCGTCGTCGAGCCATCGGCGCTGTACGTCGGGGAGCTGGTCGAGCACGTCGGTGCCGGGCACCACCGTCAGCAAGGCCAGTGGCAGGAAGGCGAGCAGGCTGAACCGCTGGATCCACAGCGCCCGCCGGATCCGCGGTACGGCGGCTTTGATCGTCGGCCAGTGATAGCTGAACAGGAGAACGAGAACGGAGGCGAAGGCCACCCACTTCAGCATGGTGAGCACGGTCAGGCCGATCACCTGAGCGTTGCCGACACAGTCGCCGCCGCCGCACCGCTCGCGGCCGAGCAGGTACGTCCCGACGTTCTCGAGCGCGTCGAGGCCGGCCAGTAGCAGCACGGGTCCAGTGGGGACGAAGCGTTTGAGCGCCGGCACGTAGATCCCGATGAAGACGAAGTCGAGCAGCAGGTAGATCGCCAGCAACGGCAGCCAGTCGGTCAACTGCTCGACGGTCAGCTTGCTGTGCCAGCCGCCGTACTGCTGCGCGGCGAGCGGTCCGCTCATCCCGTGGAACGACCAGGAGGTGCCGCCGTCGGCGAGGAAGCCCGCTGCCAGCAGGCTGATCTCGTTCATCGCCAGCCAGACCGCCGCCAGCGCCGCGAGCATCGCCCCCACCCACCGGAAGTCGGCCGGCGCCGGTCCCGGTTCTGCTTCGTCCCCCACCATCGCCCCCACAGCTACGGATCCATTACTCCCAGTCACATTGGGACACACTCCGCTGCGTCGAACAAGGGTTCGGGGTAACCTCGTCAGGCTCTCCAACAACTTCATGACTCGTCGCGTGGGGGAAGCCGGTCCGAAGCCGGCGCTGACCCGCAACCGTGGGCGGAAGGTGACTTCCGCGAGCCGGACCACCCGCCGACGAGCCTGCGAACTCCTCACCCGTCGTGGTCTACGGGCGGAGTCCGGACCGACGACGTTCCGTCCCCCGCTGCGCGTGCGCCGACGCGCGCGCCGGGGCGACGAGCGGGCTGCGGCTGGACCACCGTCCTCGGCCGCCCGCCCCGAAGCCAGGTCCCATGCGCACCACCGCTCGCTGGTCGTCAGCACTCGCCGCCTCCGCCCTACTGCTCACCGGTACTACGGCCCTGCCCGCCCAAGCAGCGCAGAGCGCACCAGCCGCGCAGACCGCCCAAGCCGCGCGGGCAGCGCGGGCAGCGCAGGCAGCGCGGGCACCGCAGACCATGCAGGCAGCGCCCGCGACGACTGCCGCCACCGCCGGCGCTACAGCTGCCGCCCAGTGGATGGCAGGCCAGCTCGTCGACGGCGCGATCCCCGGTTTCGCGGGCCCCGACTGGGGCCTGACGATCGACACCCAGTGGGGCCTGATCGCCGCCGAGGCCGATCCAACGGTGATCGCGCAGGTGGTCAACGCCGTCCAGACCCATGTGCCCGACTACGCGGGTCCCGGCTGGTACCCCGACCCCGAGGCACGGATCGCCGGCGCCACCGCGAAGGTGCTGCTGTCCGCCGTGACCGCGGGCAAGGACGTCACCAACTTCGGCGGCCGGAACATGCGGCAGGAAACGCTGGACCTGATCGCGGGTCAGGACGCCGGCGTCGAGCAAGGCAGGCTCCGCGACAAGGCGACAGGGGGCGACGACACCAACATCTTCAGCCAGTCGCTCGCGGTGATCGGGCTGGCCCGCTCGGGCGGCGTACCGGAGTCGGCAGTGACGTACCTCCTGCGGCAACAGTGCAGCGACGGCTACTTCCGGATGTTCTACAACGACCTGAAGACCTGCGACGAAGCCGGGGGCGCCCCGGACGGCGACGGTACGGCGATGGCCGTCCAGGCGCTGATGACCGCGCAGGCCTACGGCATCGGTGGGATCGACCAGGCCATCGCCCGCGCCAGCACCTGGCTCATGTCCGTGCAGAAGCCGGACGGCTCCTTCGGCGGCGGCGTGTCCACGGAAGGCTCGAACTCCAACAGCACCGGGCTGATCGCGCAGGCACTAGTCGGCGACGGCAGGACGCAGCAGGCGGCGCGCGCGACCGCTTGGGTCGAAGGCATGCAACTGACCGCCGCGAACGCAGGCACCGGCCCGGCGGTCCCCGATATCGGCGCGATCGCCTACAACGGCGACTCGCTTGCCGACGGCATCGCCAACGGACTGGGCATCGGTGTCGACCAATGGCGCCGGTCGACTCCGCAGGCAGTGTTCGCGTTGGCGCCGATCCCCTTCGCCGACCTGGCCTGGACCGATCCGAACCCGCCGACGACACCTCCGACGGTTCCCACGCCGACCGTGACGGTCACCGCGACGGCTACGGCCACAGCAACTGCCACACGGACTGCGACGGCGACTGTGACCCAGCGCCCGACCTCGACGCCGACTGTCACCAAGCTCGTGCCGAAGCCCGGCCGCACCACCACCCGGACCTTGACGGCACCGCCGCTCCCCCGAGCAACAACGACCCGGACCAACACGGTGGTCGTCATGCCGACCGCGCCGGCTCTCCCCCGTCAGCAGCCACAGCCGACCGTGACTGTGACCCCCACACCGGTCATCCCACCGACCACGGCCCCGACGACGCCGCCCGCATCGACCCAGACCAGCAGTCCCGGCGCGGACAGCACAGCGACGTACCTGCAGACGCAACTGGTCGGCGCCAACCACCTCGAGGTCGATCGCGACGGAAAGCGCTATGTCGACTATGACGGCACCGTCGACCTCGGCCTGGCCCTGCGGCAAGCCGGGAAGCTGCCCGACACGCTCGGCAGCATCACCTCGCTGATCACCCATCCCGACTCGCTCGCGGCGTACACCCGCGGTGCGCCGTACGAGGACGACCAGGCCCGGTACGCCGGTCCGCTGGCCAAGACCGTGCTGCTGCTCGCCCTCACCACTAAAGATGCCGTTGGCAACGATCTCGCCGGGGAGCTGGCCGGCCGGATCCAGCCGGACGGGCGGATCACCGACCAGAGCAAACTCGGTGACCAGTCCAACCTGGTCAGCCAGGCGTACGGCGTACTGGCGCTGACCGCTGTCGGTCGTGGCGACGATGCGAAGAAGGCACGGGACGGGCTGCTCCGGCAGCAGTGTGGGGACGGCTCGTTCCCGGCGCAGTTCGGGCCGGCCGAGCAGAAGTGTCAGACGGGCGACATCACCAGTACTGCGCTCGCTCTCCAGGCGCTGAACGCGAAACACGGCGATGCCGACGCGGCCGCAGTACAGGTGCCGCTGAGTCGGGCGCTGAAGGCGCTGACCGATCGGCGAGACGCGGACGGCGCCTGGAGCGGTGGCTGGCAGCTGGCCGGTCAGCCGAACGTGGCTGCGACCGCGGCAGCCATTGCGGCGTTGAAGGCGGCCGGAGCTGACACTGGCGCGTCGCAGCAGCGGCTGTCGGCCGCTGCTCGGCCTGATGGCTCGTTCCCGGTCCAGCCGGGTGGGCCGAGTGATCGCGGTGCGACGGTGCCCGCCATGGTGGCATCGGCCGGTGGGTCGCTGCTGACAGTCGACCAGTCGGTGCTCGACCGGGTGGCTACAGCGCCGTTCACGTCCGACCAGAACACCAAGCAGGCGGCCGCGACAGTGGACACGGGTCTCGGCCGGTGGCCGCTGTGGATCCTGCTCGCTCTCGTACTGGTTGCGGGTGGCGCGTCGCTCGGCTGGCTCATGGCCCGTCGAAGGGTGAACCAGTGAGGGCGCGGCTGTTCGCAGTACTGCTTGCCGGCCTGGTGGTTGCCGCACCGCTGACTGCTGTTGCTACACCGCAGGTCGATCCCGGGCACGGCAAGCCCGGCTTCTGCCCGACGGACGAAGGCGTGACCGTGGTCATCGACTTCCAGGCACTGGGCGGTACGACGATCGTGCGGTGCGCTCCCGGGCCGGTAGGCCGCGGGTTCACCGGGCACTCCGCGCTGCTCGACGCAGGGATCGAACTGGACGGGACGCGACGCTGGGGTGAGGCGTTCATCTGCCGGCTGGAAGGGCGGCCGGGGGCGAACGAGGTGCTCCCGGTCAAGGGGCGCGAGAACTACAAGGAGTCCTGTATCGACACGCCTCCAGCGTCGGGATACTGGTCCTACTGGCACGCGTCGAACGGTGGGCAGTGGCAGTACAGCCAGTGGGGAGTGAAGAACAGGGAGGCGCTTCGCGGTGGGTTCGAAGGCTGGTCTTTCTCGCTGAACGCCTCGGCCGACACGAACCCGAAGCCGCGGATCACTCCCCGGCGGCCAGGCAGCGCGCCCCAACCGCAGCCGACGAAGCAGCCGTCCCAGCGCCCGACCAGCAATGACCCGGGTGAGACGCAAGGCCCGCAGCCCAGCCAGCCCAGCGCCCCCACCAACGGGCAGGACGACCCCGGCAGCACAGTCACCATCCCCGGCAACAACCAGAACCAGAGCAACACCCAACCCAGCAACAACCCGACCACCGGCCGACCGTCGACCACGGCACCCGGCGTCCTCCCCACAACCAGCAGCACCCTCCCCCCGGGTCTCCCCCGCAATCAGAGCCCCACGTCAGGTGACCCGCGAAGTCCCACTGATGACTCAGGCAGCGGCGACGTCGCCTGGTCCGGCGGCGAGGTAGCAGCCTCCAGCGACGTCCCCAAGGGCATACCGACCAGCACAGTGCTGACCGGCTTCGCAGTACTGATCCTGCTCGCCGCTGCGTTCCTCACCGCGCAGCACCGACGCCGCCCGCGCACGTGAGCGCCTACTGGCTCCCTCGCTCCCTCCACCCCGCCGCCTGGTGGTTCTGGGCGCTCGGCCTGGCCACAGCCGCCAGCCGTACGACGAACCCGCTGCTGCTCGCGCTGATCCTCGCCGTCACCACCTATGTCGTGGTGAGCCGGAGAAGCGACGCTCCCTGGGCACTCGCCTTCCGGATGTACCTGATCCTCGGCGCGTTCATCGTCACGATGCGAGTCGTCTACCGGATCATCTTCGGCGGCGGCGAAGGCGACAACATCCTCTTCACCCTGCCCGAGATCCCGCTACCCGCCTGGGCCGCCGGTATCCGGTTGTTCGGTCAGGTCACCGTGGAATCCCTGCTGGGCGGCGCTTTCGACGGCCTCCGGCTCGCCACCATGGTGATCTGCGTCGGCGCCGCCAACGCCCTCGCCAACCCCAAGCGGCTGCTGAAGTCGGTGCCGTCCGCCCTGTACGAGGTCGGCTCGGCCGTCGTCGTCGCGGTCTCCGTCTTTCCGCAGCTCGCCGAGAGCGTCGTCCGGGTCGGCCGCGCCCGCAGCTTGCGCGGCAGCACCGAGAAGGGCATCCGCACCTTCCGAGCGGTCGCGATTCCGGTACTGGAGGACGCACTCGACCGGTCGTTGCGCTTGGCAGCGGCAATGGACAGTCGGGGCTACGGCCGATCCGGTGCACTGACCGGCGGGGCTCGCGTCACCACCGGCGCTTTCCTCATCGTCGGTCTCGCCGGCATCTGCGTCGGCGTGTACGGCGTACTGGACGGCACCACCCCGCGGTACCTCGCGATGCCGATGCTCGCGGCCGGGGTGGTGATCGCCGCGGTCGGCATGATCTCGGCGGGTCGGCGCGTGCACCGGTCGAGCTACCGGCCGGATCACTGGCGGCTGGCCGAGATCGTCGCCGCCGTCTGTGGACTCGCGGCAGGCGTGTTGCTCTATCGCAGCAGCACTGTCGACCCGGCCAACCTGAACCCTTCGCTGCGCCCACTGACCTGGCCGGTGGTCGATCTGCTCCCCGCAGTGGGGGTGCTGATCGCCGTACTGCCCGCCTGGCTGGTGCCAAGACCTGCCTACGAGATGGAGGAGCAGGCCTCGTGATCCGCTTCGAGAACGTCGGTATCACCTACCCCGGCAGTACTACGCCAGTGCTCGCTGACGTGGACCTCACCATTCCCGAGGGCGAGCTCTGCCTGCTCACCGGCCGCACCGGGACCGGGAAGTCCACCTTGCTTGGCGCGATCAACGGACTGGTTCCGCACTTCACCGGCGGCCATCTGGACGGCGAGGTCACCGTCGACGGCATCCCGACCAGCAGCCGCCCACCGCGCGAGTTCGCGCATCTCGTCGGCGTGGTCGGGCAGGATCCATTGTCGGGTTTCGTCACCGATACCGTCGAGGAAGAGCTTGCCTACGGCATGGAGCAACTCGCGGTGCCGTCGGCAACGATGCGCAAGCGAGTCGAGGAAACCCTTGACCTGCTGGGCATCGCGGAGCTTCGCCGTCGACCACTGCGCACTCTTTCGGGCGGTCAGCAACAACGCGTCGCCATCGGAGCGGTCCTCACCAGCCACCCGCGCGTTCTTGTTCTGGACGAGCCCACCTCCGCCCTCGACCCCACCGCAGCCGAAGACGTGCTGGCCGCCATCACCCGCCTGGTCCACGACCTGGGCGTCACGGTGGTCGTCGCCGAACACCGGATGGAACGCGTAGTCCAGTACGCAGACCGGCTGCTCTACCTCCCGGGCGACGGCTCGGTTATCTCCGGCGACCCCGCCGAGGTACTGCGCACGTCGTCCGTCGCCCCGCCCATCGTCGAACTGGGTCGCCTCGCCGGCTGGTCGCCACTTCCCCTGTCGGTCCGCGACGCCCGCCGAGTCGCCGGTCCCCTCCGCGAACAGCTCGCTCCATTCAAACCTCCAACAACTACGTCAGATCAACTGGTGGAGAAGTCGCTCACTGCTCGCAAGATCGTGGTCCGCTACGGCGAGGTCGTGGCGGTTCGTGGTGTCGATTTCACCCTCCACAAGGGTGAGGTCACCGCGATGATGGGCCGCAACGGCTCCGGCAAGTCATCTCTGCTCTGGGCAGTCCATGGAGCCGGCCCACGCCAAGGCGGCTCGGTCGAGGTGGACGGCAAGGATCCGAAGACCCTCAAACGACGTGAGTCCCGCAAGAAGGTCGGTCTGGTCCCGCAGTCACCCAGCGACCTGCTGTACCTCGAGTCCGTCGCCGACGAATGCGCCGCCGCCGACCGCGAATCCGGCGCCACGCCAGGCACCTGCCGCACCCTGCTGGACCGAATCGTCCCCGACATCTCCGACAAGCGGCACCCCCGCGACCTGTCGGAGGGCCAACGCCTCTCACTCGTGCTCGCGATCCAACTGACAGCCGCACCCAGAATCGTCCTGCTCGACGAACCCACCCGCGGCCTCGACTACGCCGCCAAGGCTCGCCTGCGTGGGGTGATCCGCGACCTCGCCCTGCACAGTCACACGGTCGTTGTCGCCACCCACGACGTCGAGTTCGTCGCCGCCACCGCAGACCGCGTCGTTGTGATGGCCGAAGGCGAGATAGTTGCCGACGGCCCGACCGCCGAGGTGGTCAGCGCCTCCCCAGCCTTTGCTCCCCAGGTGGCCAAGATCCTTGCCCCGGCCCCCTGGCTCACAGTCGACGCAGTGCAATCAGCCCTGGAAACAAGCGAGGTCAGCGCATGAGGCGCAGCCGAGATGCAGCGGCAGCCGCCCGCCCCTCCGCTACCCGCAAGCCGGTCGCGCCGCCAGGCGCGACCGGCTTGCGGACCGGGGCGATCAAGGTTGGTCCACGCTCTGCGGTGGTCCTGGTGCTCGCCTCTGTGGCCGGCCTGATGATGTTCCTCTGGCCTCTGCTCACCAAGGTCGAGCCGGCACCGATGCAGCACGCCAGCGATGCGCCCTTCATCTTCGTGGTAATCCTGCCGGTGCTGGTGATGGTCGTCCTGGCAGAGCTGTCCGAAGGCGGACTCGACTCCAAAGCACTCGCCATCCTCGGCGTGCTGTCCGCGGTCAACGCCGCACTCAGACCGACCCTCGGCGCCGGCACCGCCGGAATCGAGTCGGTGTTCTTCCTGCTGGTGTTGGCCGGCCGGGTCTTCGGCCCAGGCTTCGGCTTCCTGCTCGGCTGTACGTCGTTGTTCGCCTCCGCGCTGCTCACCGCCGGCGTCGGACCGTGGCTGCCGTTCCAGATGATCTGCTCGGCCTGGATCGGTCTCGGCGCCGGACTGCTGCCCCGCAGGATCCGCGGCAAGGGCGAGATCGCCATGCTCGTTGCCTACGGCATCTTTGTCGCCTACGCCTTCGGCTTCCTGATGAACCTCTGGTTCTGGCCGTTCATCACGCACGCCGAGGTGCCGTACCACGACGGCGGCATCTCCTACATCGCCGGCGCCCCGGTGCTCGACAACCTGCACCGGTTCGCGGTCTTCACTCTGCTCACCTCCACCGGCGGCTGGGACACCGGCCGGGCGATCACCAACACGGTGGCGATCCTGCTGCTCGGCCCCGCGGTACTGGCCACCCTCCGCCGGACCGCCCATCGCGCGTCGTTCGGTGTCAAGGGCACGTTCGGCCCCAGACCCCGTGAGGCGCATCACCGCACCGAGTAGGCAACCGGTGCTATAAAGGCCGGGACAGGTGAGCAGGCGCTATCAGGAAGGGGACCGTCTCATGCGACTCGCTGGTTCCCTCAAGCCGCTCACTCTGCTTCCCCCCGGCTAAGGCCCTCACGTCAGCCCATCGACCCGCTTCGCGGTCGGTGGGCTTCTGCGCGTCCCCCGATCTCCGGCCACTCCGCGAAGGAGCATTCATGACCGAGAAATTCCGCGTCACCTACGCCACTCTGACCGCCGACAACGAAGACCTGCACGCGGCCTACGACAAGGGTCTCGACGAGGCCCGTAGTTGGCTGGGCGCGACCCTCACCCCGACCATCGACGGCGTCGCCCGTCCCGGTGGCGACGCGTTCGAGGTGACCAGCCCCGGCGACCCCTCATTGCTGCTCTGCACCGTCAAGAGCGCGGCCGCCGCCGACGTCGACGACGCTGTCGCCGCGGCCAAACGCGCCGCGACCAGCTGGGCCGCAACCCCTTGGCAGCAACGGATCTCCGTACTGCGCAAGGCCGCCGACCTGATCAGCGAACGCTCCAACGAGCTCGCCGCGCTGATGAGCCTGGAGGTCGGCAAGAACCGGCTGGAGGCCCTCGGCGACGTCGAGGAGTCCGCCGACCTGATCCGCTACTACTGCCGTCAGGTCGAGGACAACAACGGCTTCGTCCGCCCGATGGAGCAGCTCTCCGACGCCGAGCAGACCACCAGCGTGCTCCGCCCGTACGGCGTCTGGGGCGTGATCAGCCCGTTCAACTTCCCGATGGCGCTGGCCGCCGGCCCCGCCGGTGGAGCGCTCGTCGCCGGCAACACGGTCGTCCTCAAGCCCAGCCCGCAGGGATCCTTCACCGCCGCCAAGCTGGCCGAATGCCTCGGTGACGCCGGGCTGCCGGCCGGCGTCTTCAACGTCCTGCCGGGTGGTGACGTGGTCGGCGGGCTGCTGGTCGCGCATCCGGACGTGGCCGGGCTGACCTTCACCGGCTCGTACCAGGTCGGCATGTCGATCTACCGCAGCTTCGCCACGTCGTACCCGAAGCCGGTGGTCTGCGAGATGGGCGGCAAGAACGCCGCCATCGTGTCGGCGCAGGCCGATCTCGACCTCGCCGCGGCCGGGATCGCCCGCTCCGCCTTCGGTTTCTCCGGCCAGAAGTGCTCGGCCTGCTCCCGGGTCTACGTGCAGCGCGAGGTCTTCGAACCCTTCGTCGCCGCCCTGGCAGAGAAGGCGAAGTCGGTGGTGGTCGGTGATCCGACCGCCCGCGACACCTTCGTCGGCCCGGTGATCGACCCCGCCGCCGTCCAGCGGTTCCTGGCCGCCGTCGCGCACACCCGCGAGCACGGCCAGATCGTGGCCGGTGGCAACGTGATCGACGGCAACTACGTCCAGCCGACCGTCGTCACCGGTCTCCCCGCGGACGACCGGCTGCTGCGCGACGAGTTGTTCGTCCCGTTCGTCGCCGTCGTCCCGGTCGACTCGCTCGACGAGGCGCTCACCCTCGCCAACGACACCGACCTCGGGCTGACCGCGGGTTTCTTCTCCGCCGACGACGCCGAGGTCGACCAGTTCCTCGACCGGATCGAAGCCGGCGTCGTCTACGTGAACCGAGCCGCCGGCGCGACCACCGGCGCCTGGCCCGGGGTCCAGCCGTTCGGCGGCTGGAAGGGCTCCGGCACCTCCGGCAAGGCCGGTGGCGGCCTGTACTACGTCCAGCAGTTCCTCCGCGAACAGTCCCGAACGGTGGTAACCCGATGACCGCGACGATCTCTCCGGGCAAGTCTGTCCAAGTACGCCCCGACTGGCTGGCCGACCGACCGCTCCCCGACGTCCGCACCGCCCTGCCCGGCCCGCTCTCCGCCGCGATCGTCGAGCGCGACCTCGCCATCACCAGCCGTTCTCTCCCGCGCGCCTACCCGCTGGTCCCCCAGCGCGGCCACGGCCTGGCGATCGAGGATGCCGACGGCAACCTCTTCCTCGACTTCAACGCCGGCATCGCGGTCAACTCCACCGGCCACTGCCACCCGCGCGTCGTCGAGGCCGTCAAGCAGCAGACCGAGACCCTCCTGCACTACTCGGCCAGCGACTTCTACCTGCCGATCTACTCGGAGATGTGCTCGGCACTCGCCGCGACCGCACCGATGAGCGACCCGGTCCGGGTGTTCCTCAGCAACTCCGGCGCCGAGGCTGTCGAAGGAGCGCTCAAGCTCGCCCGGTACTCGACCGGCCGCCCGTACGTGATCAGCTTCTTCGGCGCCTTCCATGGCCGCAGCATGGGAGCGGTCACCCTGACCGCCTCGAAGGCGAAGTACCACAAGGGTTTCGGTCCGTTGCTGCCCGGCGTGCTGCACGCGCCGTACGCGTTCAACGGCCGCGACCCGATCACGGGTGCGCCGGTCCACGACGAGGACGCGACCTTCGACTACCTGGAGAACACCCTCTTCCGCTACCAGGTCTCCCCCAGCGAGGTGGCGGCGATCTTCGTCGAGCCGATCCAGGGTGAGGGCGGGTACCTGGTGCCGCCGGCCGGCTGGATGACCCGGCTGCGCGAGCTGTGCGACCGGCACGGCATCCTGCTGGTCGCCGACGAGGTCCAGTCCGGCGCGGGACGCACCGGCAAGATGTGGGCGATCGAACACCAGGACGTCGAGCCGGATGTCCTGATCAGCGCCAAGGGTCTCGCCTCCGGCTTGCCGCTGGGCGCGTTCATGGCCCGGGCAGAGCTGATGGAGAGCTGGCCGGCCGGCGCCCACGGTTCGACGTACGGCGGTAGCCCGATCCCGTGCGCGGCCGGGCTGGCGACTCTCGAGGTGATCCAGGAGGAAGGGCTGCTCGCCAACGCTGACACCATCGGCAAGCAGTTGATGACCGGCCTGCGTGAGCTGCAGCAGAAGTTCCCCGAGCAGATCGTCGACGTCCGCGGTCTCGGCCTGATGATCGGCGTCGAGTTCCGTACCGCGGAGCAGGCGGCCGAGGTCCAGCAGCGTGCGTTCGAGCGTGGCCTGTTGGTGCTCGAGTGCGGCGAGAGCTCGATCCGGATGTCGCCGCCGCTGGTGGTGTCGGCGGCCGAGGCGCAGACCGCGCTGGAGCTGTTCGGCGCCGCGGTCGCCGGATGACCGTGTTCTCTCGGGCCCCGGGCAACGACCTTCCGGTTGTTGCACGGGGCTCCGGCGCACTGCTGTTCGACACCACCGGCCGCCGGTACCTCGACGGCTCGGGCGGCGCGATCGTGGTCGGCATCGGGCACGGCGTCGAGGAGGTCGGAGAGGCGATCGCCCAGCAGTCCAAGCTGGTCTCCTATGCGCACGGCACCGCCTTCGCCTCCGCCGCGCTGGAGAACTACGCCGCCGCACTGGCTCCCCTGCTACCCGTCGACGATCCGCACATCTATCCGGTGTCCGGCGGCAGCGAAGCGGTCGAGACCGCGCTGAAGATGGCACGCGCCTACCACCTGGCCCGGGGTGAGGATCGGTCTGTGGTGATCGGCCGACAGGGCGCGTATCACGGCAACACTCGGGGCGCGCTAGACGTTTCCGGGCGGCCCGGGCTGCGGGCGCCGTATCTTCCGTGGCTGGGATCCGCGCGGCACACCACGACGCCGTACGAGTATCGGTGCGAGTTCCCGACGCACCCCGAAGGCTGTGGCCAGCAGCATGCGGAGAAGCTCGAAGCGCTGATCCTTGCCGAGGGCCCGGAAAATGTCGCGGCCTTCATTGCCGAGCCGATCTCGGGTGCAGCGCTCGGTGCCTGCGTGCCGCCCGACGACTACTGGCCCGCGATCACCGGGGTCTGCCGCCGGTACGGCGTACTGGTGATCGCCGACGAGGTGATGACCGGCTTCGGGCGGACCGGGAAGTGGTTCGCCTGTGAGCATTGGGAGGTGCGGCCGGACATCCTGGTCGCCGCCAAGGGCGCGGCGTCGGGTTACTGGCCACTCGGCTTCGCTGCTTGCAGTGGCGAGGTGCACGAGAAGATCGCCGGTTTCACCCATGGCTTCACCTACTCGCACCACGTCGTTGGCGCGGCGGCCGGGCACGCAGTACTGAAGGTGCTGCAGAAGCGCGACCTGATCGCAGCCTCAGCCAGACAAGGTGCAGCCCTCAAGTCGGCACTCGAAGCAGAGCTGGGCGATCACCCGGCCGTCGGCGACATCCGCGGTCTCGGGCTGCTCTGCGCGGTCGAACTCGTCGCCGACCGACCAACCCGTACGCCGTACGCACGGGCCGATCGCGTCGCCGAGCGAATAGTCGCTGCAGGCAAAGAAGCAGGTGTGCTGCTCTACCACTCCACCGGCTGTGCCGATGGCGTCTCCGGCGACCTCGTCCTGCTCGGGCCACCGCTGGTGATCACCGACGCTCAGGTCGCGGAGCTTGCTGAGCGCACGGCGATCGCAGTACGGCAGGTGACCTAGGGGCGGACCGGCGCCACCCGCGGCGGCGGGTTGGTGGTCGGGCCCGCGTTCTGGGAGAAGGACCAGCCCTCGAAGCTGCCGAGCGGAGGCTTGCGGGCGGAGGCGCCGGACTGGCTGTAGGTCCAGCTGCCGCCGTTCGGCGCGTGCCAGTACGACCAGTACGCGCTGGCCGGCGGCGTGTTGACGCACGGCTCGGTGGCCGCGGTCGGTTTGCCGTTGATCCGGCAGATGAAGGCCTTGCCCCACCGGTTGGTGCCGGTGACGACGAACCCGGCGTTCTCCAGCGCGGCCAGCCCCGTGGTCTGATCGCCCGGCGCACAACGGATCTCGGTCGCCCCGCCGAGGCCCTGGTAGTCGACGATCACGGTCACGCCGTTGGCGTTCGGGCAGTACCCCGCGCTGCCCAACCGGGTGACGGCCGCCTCCGCCGGTGCGTCCTCGACCGTGGCCGGCACCAGTGCGACGGCGAGCGCCGCCACCGTGGCCAACCCCGCCAGTATTCGCCGAACCTTCATCGGGCCCCACCCTTCTCACCGATCGACTGAGTGCCTAACTTATGCAAAAACTGTGCAGCCCGCATCTCGAGAGCAACTCCAGCGGGTACTGTGGTGATCGCAGTTGGTTCGTCCTGCCCGCCAGGTAGGACGTCGTAAGAGGGAACCCGGTGTGATTCCGGGACTGCCCCGCAGCGGTGAGTGGGAACGACCGCCGTCATCAGCACTGGGTCCTTGCGGACCTGGGAAGCGACGGCCACTAGGTGTCTGGCAACAGACGTGCCCGCGAGTCCGAAGACCTGCCACTGCCCATGGACGCTCAGCGTTCGTGGTCGACCTCGGTGACCTCGTGGGAAGGTCGCGGCGCGCATGTGACCATTCGACGGTCCGTGTCTGCTGTTCCCCTTCCGCGAGTCGCCTGGTCCGACGAGACGCCTCACGAAGGAGAGACGCTTGACCAGCAAGTCCGCAGCCGCGGCAGCACGGGCCACCGTGTACGGCTACCCCCGGCAAGGTCCCAACCGTGAACTGAAGAAGGCCATCGAGGGCTACTGGAAGGGCAGCGTCAGCGCGGACGCCCTCCGGCAGACCGCGAAGGACCTGCGCGTGGCCAATTGGCGGCGACTCGCCGCCGACGGCATCGACGAGGTCCCCACCGGCGACTTCTCGTACTACGACCACGTGCTCGACACCACCGCCCTGGTCGGCGCGATCCCCGAGCGGCACCGCTCGGCCGTCGCCGCCGACCCACTGGACGGCTACTTCGCAATGGCCCGCGGCACCCAAGAGGTGGCGCCGCTGGAGATGACGAAGTGGTTCGACACGAACTACCACTACCTGGTCCCGGAGCTCGGCCCGGACACCGTCTTCACGGCCGACTCCACCAAGCAGGTCACCGAGCTGCAGGAAGCCGTCGCGCTCGGCCTCGCTGCCCGCCCGGTCCTCGTCGGCCCGGTCACCTATCTCCTGCTGGCCAAGCCCGCTCCGGGCGTCGCCGACAGCTTCGAGCCGCTCTCACTGCTCGACCAACTCCTCCCCGTGTACGCCGAGGTGCTGGCCGACCTGCGGGCCGCCGGCGCCGAGTGGGTGCAACTGGACGAGCCCGCGCTCATCCAGGACCGCACGACCGACGAACTGGACGCCACAGCGCGTGCCTACGCGACGCTCGGCAACCTCACCGATCGCCCGAAGCTCCTCATCGCCTCGTACTTCGACCGCCTCGGCGAAGCCCTCCCCGTCCTGGCGAAGGCTCCGGTCGAAGGTCTCGCGATCGACTTCACCGGACCCGCCGAGGCCAACCTCGACGCACTGGCCTCGGTCGGCGGGCTGCGCGGCAAGCGGCTGGTCGCGGGTGTCGTCAACGGCCGCAACATCTGGATCAACAATCTGTCCAAGTCGCTCTCCACGCTGGCCACCCTGTTGGGGCTGGCCGATCGGGTCGACGTCAGCTCGTCCAGCTCGTTGCTGCACGTGCCGCTGGACGTCGCCGCCGAGACGGATCTCGATCCGGAAGTCCTGCCCTGGCTGGCTTTCGCGCGCCAGAAGACGGCCGAGATCGTCACCCTGACTCGCGGCATCACCGAGGGCACCGAGGCGATCGCGACCGAGCTCGCCGCCAACCGCGCGGCGCACGACGCGCGAGCCGGGTCGGCGCTGACCAACCGCAGTGAGGTCCGCGACCGGCTGACCGGCGTGACCGCGGCGGACAGTCGCCGCGCGACGCCGTACGGGGAACGGAGTGTGGCCCAGCGAGCGCGCCTGGGACTGCCCTTGCTGCCGACCACCACGGTCGGGTCGTTCCCGCAGACCAACGAGCTGCGCACCGCGCGGGCCGAGCTGCGGGCCGAGCGGATCGGCGTCCCGGAGTACGACGAGCGGATCCAGGCGGAGATCCGGGAGGTGCTCGCCTTCCAGGAGAAGGCCGGGCTGGACGTGCTCGTGCACGGCGAACCCGAGCGCAACGACATGGTCCAGTACTTCGCGGAGCAGCTGGACGGGTATCTCGCAACGCAACACGGCTGGGTCCAGTCGTACGGCACCCGGTACGTGCGGCCGCCGGTGCTCGCGGGAGACATCTCGCGACCGGAGCCGATGACCGTGCGCTGGTGGCAGTACGCGCAGTCGCAGACCGATCGGCCGGTGAAGGGCATGCTGACCGGGCCGGTGACGATGCTCGCCTGGTCGTTCGTCCGCGACGACCAGCCGCGCAGCGACACGGCTCGCCAGGTCGCGCTCGCGCTGCGCGACGAGGTCAACGACCTGGAGGCGGCCGGCGCCGCGGTGATCCAGGTGGACGAGCCGGCCCTCCGGGAGACCCTGCCGCTGCGGCAGGCCGATCGCGCGGCGTACCTGGCCTGGGGCACCGAGGTGTTCCGGCTGAGCACCAGTGGCGTGCGGGCGGACACCCAGATCCATACGCACATGTGTTACGTCGAGTTCGGCGACATCCTGAACGCGCTGGACGAGATGGACGCCGACGTGGCCAGCCTGGAGGCAGCCCGGTCGCATATGCAGGTCGCGCATGAGCTGAGCGATGCCGGCTATCCCCGCGAGGTCGGACCGGGTGTCTACGACATCCACTCGCCGCGCGTGCCCGGCACACCCGAGATCGTGTCGCTGCTGCAGAAGGGCCTGGCCGCGATCCCGGCCGAGCGGCTGTGGGTCAACCCCGACTGCGGGCTGAAGACGCGGGGCTGGGCGGAGGTTCGCGACTCCTTGCAGAACCTGGTGGCCGCGGCGCGCGCGGTACGGGACGAACTGCCGTCCTGACCCCTCTGACCGACCGGGACCAGCCTTTGTCGGAAGGCTGGTCCCGGTCTTCTGGTCTCAGCAGATTGACCGAATGTCGGACAATCTGCACCTCGGCCTCCTCAGCAGCGCGGTCGCCCCCTAAGCTCGGCCAGGTCCGAGCTCCGTGACCGAAAGGCTGACCTGTGACTGACCCGATCGTGCTCGAAGAGACCTATGGCGCGCACAATTACCACCCGCTGCCGGTTACGGTGGCGGCGGCGGAAGGCGTCTGGGTCACCGACACCTCGGAGCGGCGGTACCTGGACTGCCTGGCCGGCTACTCCGCGCTGAACTTCGGCCACCGGCACCCGGCGCTGATCGCCGCCGCCACTGAGCAGCTCGGCCGGGTCACGCTGACCAGCCGAGCCTTCCACCACGACCAGCTCGGCCCGTTCTGCGCCGAGCTCGCCGCGCTGTCCGGCAAGGACGCGGTGCTGCCGATGAACTCCGGCGCCGAGGCGGTCGAGACGGCGCTCAAGCTGGCCCGCCGCTGGGGCTACCTGGTCAAGGGCGTGCCGGACGGCGAAGCCACCATCATCGTTGCTGACGGCAACTTCCATGGCCGGACCATCAGCATCATCAGCTTCTCCGGCGACACCGAGGCCCACGACAACTACGGCCCGTACACGCCCGGCTTCCGCTCCGTCCCGTACGGCGACGCCGCCGCGCTGGAGGCCGCGATCGACGAGACCACGGTCGCCGTCCTGATCGAGCCGGTGCAGGGTGAGGCCGGTGTGGTCGTCCCGCCGGCCGGCTACCTGGCCGCGGTCCGCGAGGTCTGCACCAGGAACCAGGTGCTGATGATGGCCGACGAGATCCAGTCCGGTCTCGGCCGGGCCGGCGCCACCTTCGCGAGCTCGCGGGCGGGCGTCGTACCGGATGTCTATGTCCTCGGCAAGGCGCTCGGCGGCGGCATCATGCCGCTGTCGGCCGTCGTCACCGACCGTGCGGTGATGGATGTCATCACCCCCGGCACGCACGGCAGCACCTTCGGCGGGAACCCGCTGGCGGTGGCGATCGGGCGGGCCGTCATCAAGCTGCTCGAGCCGGGTGACCTGCAGGAGCACGCGCTCGCGATGGAGCAGGAGCTGCGCGACCGGTTGGAGCCTCTGCAGGCTCACGGCCTCGCCGGGCTGCGGGTGCACGGTCTGTGGGCCGGGCTGGATCTCGACCCGGCGCTCGGGAGCGGCCGTGCGCTGTGCGAGCAACTCGCGGAGCACGGCGTACTGGCGAAGGACACGCACGGCTCGACCATCCGGCTGTCTCCGCCGCTGGTGATCACCACCGACGATCTCGACTGGATGACCGAGCGGCTGACCCTGTCGCTCAAGGCCCTCGCGGGCTGAGATCCTGGGCAGATGATCGAGGTACGCCGCGCGACCGCGGCCGACGGTGAAGCAATCGGCATCGTGCATGCCGCCTCCTGGGAGGCGGCGTACGCGCCGTTCTTCGATACCGAGTTCGCGGCCGGCCAGATCAGCTCACGACTGGACCGCTGGCACGACCGGATCGCCGACCCCGAAGGGCTGGTGCTGGTCGCCAAGGTGGACGGTCGCGCGCTGGCCTTCTCCTGGAGCATGCCTACCGCCGAGAGCGAGGCGGAGCTCTACAGCTTCTACGGTCATCCGGACGGCTGGGGCACCGGCGTCGCGGCGGCCCTGATGACCGGGACCCTGGAGGCATTGCGGGCCCAAGGCATCGATCGCGTTCACCTGTGGACGTTGCGCGACACCCCGCAGTCCCGCCGGTTCTACAGCAAGTCAGGCTTCACCGAGACGGGTGCCACCACCGAACGGGACTTCGGTGATGGCACCCCACTCGCTCAGGTCGAGTACGAGCTGCGCCTCAGCTAGGCAGCGTCCACTGCTGCCAGGGGTTGGTGTTGGCGTCCCAGATCTGCAGGCGGGTGCCGTTGCTCGTGTTGCCACCAGGTACGTCGAGGTTGCGGCCTGACTGCGGATTGCGGAGCTGGTTGCCGGATTGCTGCCACTGCTGGGCGCCGCTGCCGTTGCAGTCCCAGAGTTGAAGCTTCGTGCCGTTCGTTGTTCCGCCACTGGTGACGTCGAGGCATTTGCCCAAGGCACGGATTGTGTTGTCGGTGCCGATGGTCCAGCGTTGGGCGGTGCCTCCGTTGCAGTCCCAGAGCTGGACGGCGGTGCCGTTGGTGGTGCTGGCTCCGGCGACGTCGACACACTTGCCGCCGACTCCGGTGATCTGGCCGGTCCTTGGCTGCGGGTTGGTGCCGCCGCTGATGACGACCTCGCCCTGGTTCAGCACTCGGGGCAGGGCGTACGCAGTACGGATCTCGGCGTCGGTGTTGCTGCCGCGGAGTTGTTCCGACCAGAGCATGAAGTAGGACCAGCGTGGCTGGCTGCTGAGCAGGGAGGCTGTCGGGACCTTGCCCATCTCGGCGAGCGCGATCGGCTTGGTGCCGGCGATGTTCTGCAGTTGCTGGTAGTCGCTCGTGCTGGGGAGTCCCTTGTACCAGACGTCGAGCGAGACCACGTCGACGTAGTTGGCGCCCGGGTAGTAGTTCGCCCAGCCGCCGGCCGGGTTGTCCTGCACGTTCCAGACCCAGATCAGGTTGTCCAGGCCCTGGCTGTCGAAGTAGTCCTTCATCTGCTGGTAGATCTTGGCGCCGCCGTTCGCGCCCGGCTGGTTGCCCCACCAGTTCCAGCTCTCGTTCATCTCGTGGAACGGCCGCCACAGCACCGGCACACCGGCGTCCTTGAGCTGGCGCAGGTAGGGAACGACCTCCGCCATCCGGCTGCGCCAGACATTGTTCAGGTTGGTGCCGCCGGTGACGATCTCCTGGAACTGGCCGGCGCCGAGCTGCTTCTTCACCCCGCCCTCGAACTCACAGGTGCGGGCCACGGTCGGCGCGCAGGCATGCCAGGTCAGGGCGACCAGGGACCCGTTGGCCCACTCGGTCTTGGCCTGGTCGATCACGCGCTGCCGGTTGTTGACGTCGTCGGCGCGGAACATCATGTCGCCACCCCACAGCCCGGGGTACAGGCCGGTGACGTCCTTCACCTGCTGCGTGTACTGCGACGGCAGGGCGGCCGGTTCCTTGTTGTGCTGGCCGGACACGATGCCCTGGCCGGCGGTCGACCTCAGGTAGTTGATGACGTTCTGTTTGGGTGTGGCCGGAAAGGCCTGGGCCTGGGGTGCGGGCACGAGCGCCAGCACGGCCAGGGCGGCGATGACTTTGGGGCGGAAGTACACCTGTTCCTCCTAAGGGTTGATGCAGAACACCGCTGCACGGAGCAGCGCTGGATCGAGGGCGGCCGGGTCGAGACCGCTGATGACGACCTCGCAGCTCTCGCCAGGCAGCAGGGTGATGAGGCCTCGGTCGGCCTGAGCCTGCGGCCCGAGCCGGTCGGCCTGGACGAGGAGATCGCGGACGAAGGTCTGCGCGGTGATTGTCACCACCAGACCATTGGTGGTCAGCAGGAGGTCGGCCGGCGGGTAGCGGAAATCACGATCCTCCGTGCCGAGCACGACGTCGCGTAGCTCCCCGGCATCGGCGACCAGCAACTCGCGTTCGGTGTCCTTCAGGGTGCGCACGTCGTCGGACAGCGGCAACACAGCAACGGAGTACGCCGGTACTGCGAACGCGAGGGTGTCTTCGGCCAGCACAGCTCCGTCGACCTGCATCCGGCGTACCGAGGCGACGTCTTTCCACTCCTGGTCCGATTGGTTGTCCACAGCGACGACGTGGTGGCCGTCCCGGGTTTGGAGGGTGAGCAGCCGGTCGGCGTAGAGACGGCGCAGTTCGTAGTACAGGGGTTTCGGGCGGGCAGCGCCGTCGATCGCGGCCCAGGACGTGACCGGCCAGCAGTCGTTGAGCTGCCACACGATGGTGCCGGAGCAGACCGGCCAGTGCGAACGCCAGTGCGCGACGGCGGTGGCGACGGCGCGAGCCTGATTGACCTGGGTCAGGTAGTGCCAGCGGTCGAAGTCCTCGGGTGGCAGGAAATGGTCGGCCAGGCCGCGGTCGAGCTTGCCGAGTCCGTCCTCGGCTCGCTGGCGGTGCAGCATGCCTGGCGAGTCGGCAATGAGCTCTTCACCGGGTAGCGCGGCTTCCAAAGTCGCGTACGCCGCCGGCGCCTGCCAGCCGAACTCGGCAGCGAATCGCGGGACGTCGTTCAAGTAGTCGAGATAGTCACGGCGGTTCCACACCTCCCAGAAGTGCGACGGGCCGTGCGCGGGATCGTTGGGGTGGTGGTCCCACGAACCCGACCACGGGCTGCCGGCGCAGTACGGGCGGGTTGGGTCGAGTACGGCGACGAGGCGTGGCAGCAGGTCGAGGTAGTAGCCCTCACCCCAGGTGCGGCCGGCCAGCGGCTCCTCCCAGTCCCAGTCGCGGAACCCCCACAGGTTCTCGTTGTTGCCGTTCCACAGCACCAGACTCGGGTGCGGCATCAGCCGTACGACGTTGTCGCGCGCCTCGGCCTCGACCTCGCTCGCCAGCGGCTCTTCCTCGGGGTACGCCGCGCAGGCGAACAGGAAGTCCTGCCAGACCATCAGGCCCAGCTCATCGCAGAGGTCGTAGAAGGCGTCGTCCTCGTAGATACCGCCACCCCAGACCCGCACCAGGTTGACGCCTGCGTCGGCGGCCTGGGTCAGGCGGTGCCGGTAGCGCTCGGCATCGACGCGAGACGGGAAGACATCGTCGGGGACCCAGTTGACGCCACGCGCGAACGTCGCCACCCCGTTGACCTTGAAGACGAACGCCGTACCGTGCTCGTCTGTCGACTGGTCCAGGTCAAGACTGCGGAAGCCGATGCGCCGGTGCCATGTATCCAGCTCGGTGCCGGCATCCGTGAGGGTCACTCGACACTCGTACAGGTTCTGGTCCCCGTACCCACGTGGCCACCACAGCGCCGCATCAGGCACCTCCAGCTCCACGACCGCCGTCCGCGCACCCGCCGGAATCTCTACCTCCGCAGTCCTGCCACCGACCTCGAGGGTTGCCCGCAAGTTTCGGTCCTCACCGGCCGCGGTCCGCTCAACGTCGAGATGGACCTCCACTCGGCCGGTGCCGTCAACCACCGTGACGAGCGGCCTGACATTCGCCAGTCGCGCGGTGCTCCAGCCCTCCAGCCGCACCGGCCGCCAGATCCCCGCCGTCACCAGCGTCGGTCCCCAGTCCCAGCCGAAGCTGCAGGCCATCTTGCGGAGGAAGTTGAACGGTTCGGGATAGGCATTGGGCCGCTCGCCGAGCTGCGCCTTGACCGCCTCGGCCTCCGTGTACGCCGAGGTGAACAGCACCGACAAGTGTGAGCCGGCCGCTACCCGTCGGGTGACGTCGAAGCGGTAGCTCCGGTGCATGTTCCGGGTGCGGCCGATCTCGGCGCCGTCCAGCGTCACGGTCGCGACCGTGTCGAGCCCGTCGAAGACCAGGTCGACCCGCTCGTACCCGGTCGGTACCGCGGTCACGGTGGTGTCATAGCGCCAGTCGGCCCGGCCGATCCAGGCGACGTCCAGCTCGTTGCGGCCGACGTACGGGTCGGGGATGTGGCCCGCGGCCAGCAGGTCCTGGTGACAGCATCCCGGGACCTCGGCCGGCACGATCAGCTCGCGAAGATACGCGGCATCGTCGGGGACGGACCCGCCGGCCAGCCAGAGGGTCCAGCCCGACGTCAGTGGCATCAGCTGCTTGGTCACTTGGTGGCTCCCGCCGCGAATCCGTTGTAGATGAAGCGTTGCAGCGCCAGGAAGACGACCAGGGTCGGCAGGATCACCAGCGCCGCTCCGGCCGAGATCACCTCCCAGTGCGCTCCGAACGGTCCCTTGAACCGGAACAGGGACGTCGAGATGGTGCCCAGTCCTTCGGCCGGCATGTACAGGAACGGGATGTAGAAGTCGTTGTAGATGGCAACCCCCTTGACGATCACCACGGTGGCGATCGCGGGTCGCAGCAACGGTAGGATGACCCGCCAGTAGATGGTCAGCGACCCCGCGCCGTCGATCCGGGCGGCCTCGTCCAAGGCGATCGGGATCGACCGGATGAACTGCAGGAAGATGTAGATCGAGACGATGTCGGTGCCCATGTAGAGCAGGATCGGCGCCCACCGGGTGCCCATCACGCCCAGCCCGTCGACCACCTGGTAGGTGGCGACCTGGGTCGTCACGCCCGGCACCAGCGCCGCGATCAGGAACAATGCCATCACGATCTTCTTGCCCCGGAACTGATGCCGGTCCACGGCGTACGCCGTCATCGAGCCGATGAAGACCGTGCCGATCAGCGCGAAGAACAGGATGAACGACGTGTTCCACAACGCCCGCAGCATGTGGCCCTGGGTGAAAGCGACCACGTAGTTGTCCAGGTTGAACCAGTTGTCCGGCAGCGCCAGCGGACTGGCGTTGGCCGCCAGCTCCTGCTCGGTGCGCAGCGAGGTCAGGAAGACCGCCAGCAACGGGACCACCACCACGGCGCTTGCCAACAGCAACGTTCCGTACCGGAACAGCCGGCTCATGACATCTCGACTCTCTCGTCGGGCACCAGCCAGCGCTGGACCAGGGTGACCAGCAACACGATCGCCAGCAGCACCACCGCGGCGGCCGAGGCCAGTCCGACCTTGTTGAAGTTGAAGGCGAGTTTGATGGTCTGGATCACGAACGTCTCGCTGTTGTTCGAGCCGCCGGTCATGATGAACGGGATCTCGAAGACCGCCAGCGCGCCGGAGACCGCCAGGATCGCGCTCAGGCTGAGGATCGGTTTGATCCCCGGCGCGATGATGTGCCGGAACTGCTGCCACCGGCTCGCGCCGTCCAGCGCCGCCGCTTCGTACAGGTACGGCGGGATCGACTGGATCGCGCCGAGGAACAGCACCATGTTCAGTCCCATGAACCGCCAGACCGAGACGCCGGCCAGCGAGGTGTTGACCAGGGACGGATCTCCCAGCCAGGCGTGCGGCTCGACCCCGAAGGGGCGCAGTACGGTGTCGAGGGTGCCGCCCGGCTGGAAGAAGTAGAGGAAGACGAAACCGATCGCCACCCCGTTGATCAGGTACGGGAAGAACAGGATCCCCTTGAACAGGTTCCGCAGCCTGGTGTTGAAGCTGAGGATGGTCGCGAAGTACAGGGCCACGACGATCTGCACCGCCGCGCCCACCAGGTAGAACAGGCTGACCGCGAACACCTGCAGCAACTGCGGCCTGGTGAACAGGTCGACGTAGTTGTCCAGGCCGACGTAGCGCTTGACCGGGCTGAGGCCGTTCCAGCTGGTGAAGCTGTAGGAGAACATGCTCACCACCGGGATGTAGGTGAACACCACCAGCAGGGCCACCGGCACCAGCAGATACAGCCACGGCGTGTACCAGCGCCGGGGGCTGGCGGCCCTGGCAGCTGTTCGGGTCGCCCGCATCAGCCGATGGTCGTCTGGGCTTCGGACCACTTCTTGTTCAGCTCACCGAAGATGCCGGCCAGGTCGCCCTTGGCGGCACCGCGAGCCACGTCGACGATCCGCTGCCGGTACTCCGCGGCGCTGATGCCGACCTCGGAGGCCTTGTCGATGTCGGCCACCTTCGCGGCGTCGGCGAACGTCATGTTGACGAACTCGACCCCGCCGTCCTGGAACGGCTGCAGCGTGGACGGCAACGGCGTGCCCTTCACCGCGGACAGCGACTTGGCCTTCTGCGCGTCACCGGACTTGGTGATGAACCAGTCGATCCAGGCCCGGGCAGCCGGCTTGTTCTTGCTGTGCACGTTGATCGCGTACTGGTAGTCAGGCCGTACCGCGGTGCACCACTTGCCGTCGACCTGCGTCGGGAACGGCATGAAGCCGATGTCGTCGGGGTTCTTGCCGGCCTTCTTCGCCGCCTCCTGCATCTGGACCACGGCCCACGAGCCGAGCCACATGGTGGCGACCTTGCCGGTGCCGATCAGGTTCTTGGAGTTCTCCCAGTTGGTGGTGTTCGGGTCCGGTTCCGACAGTCCGCCGTGCACGATGTCGTACAGCAGGGTGTCGGCGACGTTCATGTCCTGCCCCTGCGCCCACGGCTCCTTGGTGCTCGCCAGCTTGTCGCTCGCACTCGCATCGCAGCTCGGCGAGCCGACGGCGTTGCCCCAGTTGGTCAACGGCCAGGCGTCCTTGTAGTTGGTGTAGTACGCCGTCGCGCCGGTCTTCGTCTTGATCGCCTTCAGCGCGTCCAGGAACTCGGCCGGCGTCTTCGGCCACTCGGTGATCCCGGCCTGCTTCCAGACCGCCTTGTTGTAGACGAACCCGTTGGCCACGCCGATGTTGGCCAGCCCGTAGACCTTGCCGTCGACCGCGCTGCGCTCGGTGAAGTCGAACGTCTTCGACAACTCGTCGGTGCTGCCCAGCGGCGCGAAGAACGTCGGGTACTCGCTGGTCGGCACGGTGCCGGGGATGGAGAGCACGTCGCCGTAGTCGTCGCTGTTCATCCGGATCTTGACGTCACCCTCGTAGTCGGTGATGCCCTGGAACTCGACCTTCACCTGCGGGTAGATCTTGCTGAACTCCGCCGCGTAGGCCTTCGCCGTACCGTCCTGCACCTGGTCGGTCCGGTTGGTCAGCACGGTGATCGTGCCGGTCACCGCCGCCGGATCCGCCGGTACCGCGACCACTTCGGCGCCCTTCGGGTCACTCTCACTCCCGCCGCCGCAGGCGGTCAGTGTCATCGCGGGGGCCATCACCAGGGCGATCCCCGCAACCAGTCCACGTGTCCTTCGCATGTCCGTCACTCCTCGTCGACGAGCTGATGGCTGCTCAACCTAGACGCCGGACCGCGTGCTGTCCATAGAACGTTTTAGTAAACTTTCTGGGCGTACTTCGCTGGTTCTCCGAGGGTCGGGTTGTGGATCGTTAAAGCAACTCTGGCGGTCCTTGATAGATTTGCGGCTCAGATCGCAGTCACCGACGAGTGAGGTGGGCACCGCAGTGGCGGGTACGAAGCGCAAGGCCACCATCAGGGACGTGGCCGCGCGGGCCGGGGTCTCCAACTCCGCGGTCACCCTCGCCCTGCACGACCGTCCGGGCGTCTCCGCCGCGACCCGCGAGCGGATCCTGGCCGCCGCCAACGAGCTCGGCTGGCGGCCGAACCTCGCCGCGGCCACGCTGTCCGGGCACTCGCTGCACACGGTCGGCCTGGTGATCGCCCGGCCGGCCCGCCTGCTCGGCCTGGAGCCGTTCTACATGGAGTTCATCTCCGGCGTGGAGAGCGTGCTGAGCCGGAACTCCTGCTCGCTGCTGCTCCGGATCACCGACGCCGCCGAGGAGATCGAGGTCCAGAAGCAGTGGTGGCAGGGCGGCCGGGTGAACGGCAGCATCCTGGTCGACCTCAAGGTGGACGATCCCCGCATCCCTGCCCTGGCAGAGATCGGGCTGCCCGCGGTGGTCGTCGGGATGCCCTCGCTGGCCGGCCCGTTCACCGCCGTCTGGACCGATGACGAGGCGGCGATCGACGAGGCGGTCCGCTATCTGGCGGCGCTCGGACACCGCCGGATCGGCCGGGTCGGCGGACCGCCCGACCTCGGCCACTCGGTGATCCGCGCCGCCGCGTTCGACCGGGCGATCAAGGACCTGGGACTGGACGGACGGACCGAGCAGGCGGACTTCTCCCCCGACTCCGGCAGCCGGGCCTGCCGCAACCTGCTGCTGGCCGCGGACCGGCCGACGGCGATCATGTTCGACAACGACATCATGGCCGTGGCCGCCCTCGGGGTCGCCGACGAGTTCGGGCTGTCGGTGCCGGACGATCTGTCCTTGCTGGCCTGGGACGACTCCCAGCTCTGCCAGCTGACCCGGCCGGCCCTGTCGGCGATGAGTCACGACATCCACGCCTTCGGCGCCGAGGTGACCACAGCCCTGTTCGACGTGATGCGTGGCGTCGACCACCCGTCCCACCCGACCCAGCGCCCCCGGCTGATGCCCAGATCGTCGACCGCGCGCCCACGCGGCTGACTTTTACTGTCGCGTTCCAGCACGAGGCCTTGACACTGCCTGAGATGAGCACCTAAAACGTTCTACCTACAGGGCATGGCCGCCCCGCCTCCCGAAAGGTACGAACTCATGTCGCTGCGTTCTCGCTCCCGGATCGTCGCCATCGCCGCCGCGATCGGCCTCGCTGCCGGTCTTCCCGCGCCACCCACCCTCGCCGCACCGGCGCCGGCCGCTGCCGCCGCCGTGACCAGACCCCAACTCGTCAACTACTTCGCCGGACTGACCGGGAAGAACTGGCTGTCCGGCCAGCAGGACGGCCCCAACAACAACCCGGGCCAGTGGCAACAGAAGGTGCACGACATCACCGGCGAGTACCCCGGCGTCTGGGGTGGTGACTTCGGCTTCAGCCAGAACGACATCGACAGCCGGCAGAAGGTCTTCGACCAGGCCAAGGCGGTCTGGGCCGCCGGCTCCATCCCCGCCATCACCTGGCACGCCTGCGCCCCGCTCGTCGCGACCTGCCAGTTCGAAGGCGGCAGCTGGCCGGTCAAGGGCAGTCATCTGTCCGATCCTCAGTGGTCGGACCTGATCACCGACGGAGGGTCGCTCAACACCGCCTGGAAGCGGCGTCTCGACCAGACCGTGCCCTACTTCCAGCAGCTGAAGGACGCCGGCATCCCGGTGCTGTTCCGCCCACAGCACGAGATGAACGAAGGCTGGGCCTGGTGGGGTGGACGGCCGGGCGCCACCGGCAGCCGCAAACTCTTCCAGATCACCCACGACTACCTGCTGAGCAAGGGATTCGACAACATCGTCTGGGTCTGGAACGTCAAGGACGTCGCCGGCGGCGCGGCCCAGGTTTCGCAGTACTATCCCGGCGACGAGTACGTCGACCTGGCGACACTCGACGTCTGGGTCGACTACTTCCCCTCGACCGAGTGGTACCAGGCGATGCAGAACGTCTCGCACGGCAAGCCGATCGCGCTGGCAGAGGTCGGCCGGACTCCCACCCCGGCCCAGATGGCAGCACAGAACAAGTGGACCTACTTCAGCGTCTGGATCGACTGGCTGATCAAACCGGAGTACAACACCAACCAGGGCATCAAGAACACGTACTACGACCCGCGCGTCCTGAACCGCGGCGAGATCACCGTCCCCGGCGGCTCGACCCCGCAACCCAGGACCGGCCAGATCACCGGCGTCGGCGGCAAGTGCATCGATGTCGCCGGGGCCAGCACCACCAACGGCACCGCCGTCCAGCTGTGGGACTGCAACGGCAGCACGGCTCAACGTTGGACTGTCGGCACCGACAACACGATCCGTGCCTTGGGCAAGTGTCTCGACGTGACCGGCCAAGCAACAGTCAACGGCACCAAGCTCCAACTCTGGGACTGCAACGGCAGCGGCGCCCAGCAGTGGCAGCAGAACGGCAACCAACTCCGCAATCCCCAGTCAGGCCGCAACCTCGACGTACCGGGCGGCAACACCACCAACGGCACCCGCCTACAGATCTGGGACGCCAACACCAACCCCTGGCAGCAGTGGACGCTACCGACCGGCACAGCTTCTTGCACCCGCACCGCGGCACCTGGTGAGCGCACGGTCTCGGTGCAGTACGGCGGCCAGACCTACCCGGTCACCGTCTACATCCCGGCCGGCGCATCAGCGACCAGCAAGCTGCCGCTGGTGATGAACCTGCACGGCACCCAAGGCACCGGCACCGGCCAGCTCTCGTACTCGGACATGAAGCCCGCCGCCGATGCCGGCCAGTACCTCGTGATGGCTCCGACCGGCGTGATCCCAGCGAGCAGCGGTTACGCCTGGAACGTCCCCGGCGTCGGTACTCCGCCCGCCGGTGCTCGTGACGATGTCGGCTTCCTGTCCACCGCACTGGATGTCGTCAGCGCCCAACTCTGCGCCGACACCACCCGGCTCTACGGCACCGGCTACTCCGGTGGCGGCCGGATGACCTCGGCCTTCGCCTGCGCACAGCCAGGGAAACTCGCCGCCATCGCCCCGGTCGCCGGTCTGCGCTCGGGGCGCCCCGACCCGGCCGACACGTCGAAGCCTGACGCCTCCTCGTGCCAGCCCAGCAACGCAGTACCTGTGGTCGCGTTCCATGGCCAGCAGGACAACACGAATCCCTACAACGGCGGCGGCACCGAGTTGTGGCGGTACTCCGTCCCCGCAGCACAGCAGCGCTGGGCAACGATCGACGGCTGCAGCACCACGCCGACCACGACCCAGATCGCCACTCACGTGGCCAAAACCACCTACTCCGGCTGCCGCGACAGTGGTGAGGTCAGTCTCTACTCGGTCTCCGACGGCGGCCACACCTGGCCGGGCTCACCGTACGAATCCACCGGCAACGGCAAGACCACCCGCGAGATCAACGCCAACACTTTGATGTGGCAGTTCTTCCAGCGTTACCACCGCTGAGCCCGGCTCAGAATCCCTAGACCGACGACAGCCAGCAGGCCAAGGACAGCTGGGATGAAGAAGACGCCGGGGAGGCCGAGGGTGCTGACACCGAGGCCTCCACCGGCGCCGCCCAGAGCGGAGGCCAGGGCTGTGGAACTGAGGAAGATGGCCGAGGCAGTTGCTACCGCCGACGGGAGAAGGCGCTGGGCAGCGATGATTCCGAGGGCCGCGAAGACTCCCCAGACGCCGCCCATCAGGATCTGGCCCGCGAACAGGCCGATGGCGGTGCCGGTGGTGGCGAAGCACAGGTTGGCGGCGACACCGAAGGCGGCGCCGACCACCATCAGCCGCATCGTCCCGATCCGGCGGGCCACCAGAACGGCGAGCGGTATCAGGACGATCTCGACCAGCGGCTGGATGCCGATGACCGCGCCACTGATACCGGCCGGGAGGTGCAGTTGCTCGTTCATGTAGATCGGCAGGTAGGCGTACTTGATCGGCTCCCCCGCGTAGACGAGCACATAGAGCCCGGTGAACGCGAGAAGCGGCGCCATAGCTCGTACGCCGGGAGCGCGGCCGCGCGGTTCGTCCGGCTGCTCCGTCAAGGGCGGAGGCGGCCGGAGGAACCCGAGCGGAACGACTTGCGCCAGGGTGCAGATCGCCGTTGCCAGCAGCATCGTTCGCAACGACGTCTGGGCGGCCAGGAAGGAACCGGCAACGGGGCCGATCACCCAACCGCCGGTCAGCGCCATCCGGACGATGGCGATCACGCCGTCGTTGCTGGGGTTCGGAGACTCCTGCAGCCCGTCGTGAAGGGCTGCGAAGAGCTGGGAGGTCGCGGCGCCGGCGAAGCCGAGCACGATCGCGCTGATCAGATAGGGCATCCACAGCTGAGTGGAGTACGCGATGCCCAGCCAGCCCGCGAACCCGGCCACGGCGCAGACCCGGAACAGGCCCAGCCGGGCGCCGGTACGGTCCGACCGTCGGCCGATCAGGTAGCCGAGCACCGGCGCGGTCAGGCTGGTGAGGTAGAACAACCCGGCGGCTGACAGCGAGGCGCCCAGCTCGCCGACGAGGAAGGACGCGATCTGTGGCGCTGCGGCCGAGAAGCCGAGGGCGGACAGGAAGACGGCGACGGTGGCGCCGCGGTACAACGGCGAGCTGAGGGTCAGCCGCAGTGCCGACGTACGCACCAGCAGCGGGTCCGGAGCCTGAACCGGGTCATCGAGTGCCACCGACCCTCCCTGCGCTGAGGTCGCGAGTACTTTCCCGTACGACGAGGTCGACCGAGAACTGTTGCCGGTGGCCACGAGCCGGCCCGCCCGCCAGCAGCAGGCGCCCCGCGGCGGCGGCCATCTCCTCGACCGGCAGCCGCATCGTGGTCAGCGGCGGGTTGCTGCAGACCGCGGCGATGCTGTCGTCGAAGCCGATGATGCTCACGTCGTCCGGAACCCGCCGGCCGCTCGCGGCAATGGCCTGTACTGCGCCGGCGGCCATCAGATCGCAGGCGACGAACATCGCGTCGAGGTCCGGGTGTCGTTCGAGCAACTGCTGTGCGGCGGCATAGCCACCTTCCCGGAGGAACCCGCCATCGGCACTCAGGTCCGCAAGGCCGAGGCGTTGCGTCGCACGCAGATAGCCGGCCCGCCGGTCGATCGCGCAGGGGTTGAGGGCAGGCCCGTGGATGGCGGCGATCCGGCGATGTCCCAACTCGTACAGGCGGTTGACCGCCTCGTCCGCGCCGCCGAGGTTGTCGGCCTGCACACCGGGCACGGGTGAATCGGTACGCACCAGCGAGACGGCGCGACGGCACCGGCGGTAGAACTGCGTGGCCAGGGCCGGCGTGATGTCGGCGAAGACCGCGCCGAGGGTGGTGTTCGAGGCGATCTCATCGAGCTCGTCGGCAGCGGTCTCCTGGCGAACGGCGTGCAACCGCAGTTGGGCGTTGGCGCCTTGCAAGACGGGCATCAGGCCGGCGAGGACGCGACTGATGTACGGATGGGTGCCGAGCCAGCCCACCCCGGGATCGGAGGTCACGACGATCACGTCGATGGCGCGCTGACGCCCGGTGGCCAGCGCCCTGGCGGTCTCGTTCGGCTGGTAGCCCAGTTCGGTGACGGCCGCGTGGACCCGCTCGCGCAGCGGCCCGGAGGCGCCAGGCAGATTGTTGATCACGCGGGACGCGGTCGCGCGGGAGACGTCGGCCAGTTGCGCGACGTCCTCGATCGTGGGTTTCAGCCTGCTCATCGGCGGTCGCACTCTCTGTCAGGGTGCGTCGAACGGTAGACCTGAGAGCGCTCTCAGGCGAAGGGCCGTGGTCAAGCCGGAGCGGCTTGCCCTACAGTGAGACGTATGAAGAGTTCTGCAGATGTGCACGCGCCGGCGGTGATCGACAGCTGCAACGTCAAGCTGGTGGATCCGGAGCGGGTGGCGGCCGTGCATGCCAGGATGCCTTCCGAGGACGATGTCGTCGACACGGCCGACGTGTTCGGGTTGCTCGGCGATCCGCGCCGGCTGAAGTTGCTGGTGGCACTGCTGGACGGCGAGCTGTGTGTCTGCGATCTCGCGGCGGTGGCGGGGATGACCGAGTCCTCCACCTCGCACGCACTGCGGTTGCTTCGCGCCCATCGGGTCGTCTCGGTACGCCGGGACGGCCGGATGGCGTACTACCGGCTCGACGACGCGCACGTGCGGATGCTGGTCGACCTTGCCGTCGCGCACACCGAGCACACCGACGCGATTCACCCGGAGCGTGGCTGATGGGCGCGGGGCACGGTCACGGCCACGGGGTCAGTGCGGAGGCTGACCGCAAGCTGCTGAGCGGGGCGCTGGCTTTGATCCTGGCCTTCATGGCAGCCGAGGTGGTGGTTGGATTCGCGGCCGGATCGCTGGCCCTGATCACCGACGCGGCGCACATGCTCACCGATGCCGCCGCGATCGCGCTGGCGCTGGCCGCGATCCGGCTGTCTGCCCGGCCGCCCGCCGGTGGGTTCACCTACGGGCTCAAGCGGGTCGAGATCCTTTCCGCGCAGGCCAACGGCATCACCCTGCTGCTGCTCGCCGCGTTCTTCGTCTACGAGTCGGTCAGCCGGATGATCCATCCGCCCGAGGTCGAGGGCGTGCTGGTGCTGATCACCGGTGTGGTCGGGATCGTGGTCAACCTGTTCGCCACCTGGCTGATCAGCAAGGCGAACCGCTCCAGCCTGAACGTCGAGGGCGCGTTCCAGCACATCCTCAACGACCTGTTCGCCTTCGTCGCGACCGCCGTCGCCGGCTTGGTGGTGCTGCTCACCGGCTTCACCCGCGCCGACTCGATCGCCGCGCTGATCGTCGCCGCGCTGATGCTGAAGGCCGGTATCGGCCTGGTCCGCGACTCCGGCCGGATCTTCCTCGAAGCAGCTCCCGCCGGGCTCGACCCGGCCAGGGTCGGCACCGAGCTGTGCGCGATCCCGGGCGTGGTCGAGGTGCACGACCTGCACGTCTGGGAGATCACGTCAGGCGAGCCCGCCGCGTCGGCGCACATCCTGGTCAGCGAGGGACTCGACTGCCACCAGATCCGCAGCGAGATCGAGGCTCTGCTGGCCGAGCGGTATCACCTGACCCACTCGACGCTCCAGGTCGACCACGCGTCAGCCGATGTCGAGGCCGCTCACTGCAGCGACGCCCACGGCGCAGTACACCGCCGGGTCGAGGTCACAGCCGCTGGAACAGGATCTGACCCGGCCATTCCGAATCACTGATCTGTACGCCGAAAGGCTCGCCCCGCGTGAAGCCTTCCTTCTCGTAGTACCGGATCAGGGCGCCGTCGCCACCGCCGTAGCAATCCACCCGGAGCAGCTCGACGCCGAGCCCACGAGCCAGCATGCGGGCATGGTCGAGCAGTTCGGTGCCGATCCCGCTGCCTTTCGACGCGCGATCGGTCACCAGCAGCCGGATGTACAGCTCGGGCTCCTCAGCGGGCGGGATGTAGGACATCGCATCGCCGACCGCCAGCGCGCCGACCACCCGTCCGGCCTTCTCGGCGACCCACAGACCGCCGTCGGTCGCGAATCCCCGGATCTGCTCGACCCGCCGAGGATTGGTCGAGTGCGCCTCGGTCCCCCACTGATCGGTGCGACCACGCGCGACCAGCCACTCGGTCGCCTTGTCGAGCAACTCCAGCACGGCCGGTACTTCGTCGAGCCCACCGCGCCGGATCGTCAGGGAAGAAGTCACCCGGCCATCCTC
This sequence comes from Kribbella sp. NPDC056861, assembly GCF_040687575.1. NCBI lineage: Bacteria > Bacillati > Actinomycetota > Actinomycetes > Propionibacteriales > Kribbellaceae > Kribbella > Kribbella sp. NPDC056861. The sequence continues at coordinate 749,472 of NZ_JBFBNQ010000002.1, forward strand.
GCTCACCGGGTTCAGTTTCTCCGGCTCCGGTACGCAGCTGACGCCATCCGGTCGTTGCAGAGCTCGCAGCAGTAGCGTCGACGGTTCGCCTTGGTGCGGTCGACGTAGACGCAGCGGCACGGGTCGCCCGCGCAGGTCCGCAGCCGACCGGCCGAGCCGCCGGCAATCGCTCGCGCCAACGCGTCAGCGGCCGAAACCGCCAGCCGTGCAACTGGATCAGCGCCGCCTGTCGCGGCGAGCCGAGGACCCTCGATCAGCCGCGGCGTGGCGCCGTACTGGTCGAAGAGCCCGTTCAGTACGCCGTACTGCGTCTGCGCGTCGGCCTCGGCGAAGACGCGGTACAGCTGATCGCGCACCACCCGGACCGGCTCGAGATCCGCCTCGACCAAGTCGAGCGCGGCCAGCTCGTTGCGCGCCGCCAGCCGGGCGACGAGCGGAATGGTCAGGCGATCGGGCGGATCCTCGAGCAGGTCGTAGGTGTTGCAGAGGTCCAGCACGAAGCCGAGCCAGGGGTCGGTGGCCGGCACGCTGCTCATCCGGACATCCTCTCTCGCCTTGACCAGGCGATCGCACGGCTCTACCGTCGTCAGTTGTTAAGACAGTTTATCAACTGACTCATGACTAGGGGCGGGTATGAAGAGATTCGTGCTGGCGACGATGGTGGGGGCCTTGCTGCTCGGGGTCGCGGGGACGGCGGCCGCCGATCGGGGGGACAGACCGGAGCCGGTGGTGGTGACCGACATCCAGATCGCGGTCCGCGGCCAGGCGCCGGTGACGGCGTACCTGGTCAGGCCGGCGAAGAAGCGGCAGAAGCTCGCCGGGGCGCTCTACCTGCACTGGTTCGGGCCGCCGAACCCGACCCAGAACCGGACCGAGTTCCTGGCCGAGGCGATCACGCTGGCCGGCCGCGGCACGGTCGCGATTCTGCCGGACCTCACGTTCCCGTGGGCGGGCGATCCGGTCGGCGACCGGACCGACCGGGCCAAGGTGACGAAGCAACTCGCCGCCGTCGAAGCGGCGTACCAGGCGTTGCTGGACCAGGAGGGCGTGGACAAGCGGCGTACTGCGGTGATCGGGCACGACTACGGCGCGATGTACGGGTCGCTGCTGGGCAAACGCGCGCAGGCGCTGGTCTTCATGGCCGGTGACGCGACCTGGGCCAACTGGTTCGACAAGTACTGGCTTGGCCTGCCGGCCGATCAGGCCGTTGCCTATCGCAAGGTGTTCGCCGGGCTCGACCCGGTCGACAACATTGCCCGCAGCAACGATGTCTACCTGCAGTGGGCCGGTCGCGACGTCTACATCACGCCGGAGGTGCGGGCCGCCTTCGGTGCGGCGAAACCGAAGGCGACCGTCAGCCTCTACCCGACCGCCGACCACTTCTTCGACCAGCAGGCCAAGGAGGACCGCATCTCCTGGGTCAGCTCCGAGCTGGGACTTCAGGCCAGGGAGACCAGCTCCAGGTAGTCGTCGGTCCAGAGGTCCTCGGTGGCGTCGGGCAGGATCAGCACGCGATCCGGGCGGAGCGCTTCGATCGCCCCCTCGTCGTGGGTGACCATGATGATCGCGCCCGGGTAGTTGCCCACCGCGCCGAGGACCTCGCCCCGCGAAGCGGGGTCCAGGTTGTTGGTCGGCTCGTCCAGCAACAGCACGTTCGCGCCCGAGTGGACCAGACCGGCCAGCGCCAGTCTGGTCTTCTCGCCGCCGGACAGGACGCCGGCCGGCTTGTCCGCGTCGTCGCCGGAGAACAGGAACGCGCCGAGCACGTTGCGGACCTCGCCGTCGTTGAGGCCGGGCGCGACCGCTGCCAGGTTCTGCCTGACGGTGCCGGCCAGGTCCAGCGTGTCGTGCTCCTGGGCGAAGTAGCCGAGCCGCAGGCCGTGACCGTGCACCACCCGACCGGCGTCCGGTTGCTCACGGCCGGCCAGGATGCGCAGCAGGGTGGTCTTGCCCGCGCCGTTGAGGCCGAGGATGACCAGTCTGCTGCCGCGATCCACGGCCAGGTCGACGCCCTTGAGCACCTGCAGTCCGCCGTACGACTTGGTCAGACCGCTGGCCGTCAACGGGGTCCGGCCGGACGGGACCGGGTCGGGCAGCCGGATCTTGGCGATCCGGTTGGTACGGCGTACGGGCTCGAGGTCGTTGAGCAGCTTGCCGGCCCGCCGCGCCATGTTCTTGGCCGCCGCAGCGGTCGAGGCGCCGGCGCGCATCTTGTCGGCCTGCGCGTTCAGGACCGCGGCTTTGCGCTCGGCCGTCTGGCGTTCCCTGGTCCGGCGACGCTCGTCCAGGTCGAGCTGTTCGAGGTACTTCGTCCAGCCGGTGTTGTGCACGTCGATCGTGGTGCGCTGCGGGTCCAGGTGGAAGACGCGGTTGACCGTCGCCGCGAGCAGGTCACGGTCGTGGCTGATCACGACGAGCCCACCGGAGTAGCCGAGCAGGAACGAGCGCAACCAGCCGACCGAGTCGGCGTCGAGGTGGTTGGTCGGCTCGTCCAGCAGCAAGGTGTCGTGCTCGGCGAACAGGATGCGTGCGAGCTCGACCCGGCGGCGCTGACCACCCGACAACTCCCCGACCGGCTGGTCGAGGGCGCGCGGCGGCAACCCGACGCCGGCCGCGAGTCGAGCAGCCTCAGCCTCGGCCGCATAGCCTCCGCCGGCCTGGAACTGTGCCTCGGCGCGGGCATAGGCAGCCATCGCCCGCTCCTGAGCGTCGCCGACGGCGTTGCTCATCGCCAGCTCTGCTTTCCGCAGTCGCTGTACTGCGAGGTCGAGGCCGCGGGCGGACAGGATCCGGGCGGTGACCGTGATGGCGGGGTCGGCCGCGCGCGGGTCCTGCGGCAGGTAGCCGACGGATCCGGTGGTCGCGATCGTGCCGCCGGCCGGGCGGTCCTCGCCGGCCAGCGCCTTCAGCAGGGTGGTCTTGCCGGCGCCGTTGCGGCCGACCAGGCCGATCCGGTCGCCGGGGCTGATGTGGAACGCGAGGTCGGACAGCAGCAGGTGGGCGCCGACGCGAATATCTACACCGCGGACGGTGATCATGATGGTTGCTCTCTGTGAGGTACTGCGGACGCACTTCTGGTTCGGAAGCGGGTTCGCAGCTAGACACAGAGGCAGGTAGCCATACCCCCACTGTAGGTACGGTCGACCAGGCCGTCACCCGAATTACTGCTCAGGGGTTCTTGGCGGGGAGTTCGATCACGAAGCGGGCGCCGCCCTCGGGGCGGGCCTTGACCTGGATCGCGCCGCGGTGCCACTGGACGTGCCGGGCGACGATGGCCAGGCCGAGGCCGATCCCGCCGCGCTGGGCGTCGATGCGGCTGTCGGGCAACGTGTCGCCGCGGCCGAAGCGTTCGAAGATGCGCTCCCGGTCGGCCTCGGGGATGCCTGGACCGGCGTCGTCGACGTACACGATCACGCCGAGGCCACCGGCCTTGACCGCGACGCCCTTGCAGCCGCCGGCGTGCTGTTCGGCGTTGTGGACCAGGTTGGCGATCACCCGTTCGAGCCGCCGCTTGTCCGCCTTCATGGTCAGCTCGGCCGCGTCCGGCGCCACTTCGGTGATCTCGCGGCCGGCCGTCGCATCGGCCGCGGCCCGGACCAGATCGGCGATCCGGACGGTCTCGCGGGTGCCCTGGTCGCCGCCGTCGTCGCGGGAGATCTCCAGCAGATCGACCACCAGCCGGCGGAACCGGTCCAGATCGTCGCCGAGCAGCTCGAGCGGCTCCCGGACCGATCCCGGCAACTCGTCGCGGTGGTTCTGGATCAGCTGCATCGAGTTCATCATCGTCATCAGCGGCGTGCGCAGCTCGTGACTGATGTCGCCGGCGAACCGCGCGTCCGCGGCAACCCGTTTCTCCAGCGCCTCGGCGGTCTGGTTGAAGGAGCGGGCCAACCCACCCAGGTCCGGATCGTTCTCCGCCTGCAGCCGCGCATCGAGCCGGCCGCGGGCGACCGCCGCCGCCACCTGGGTCAGCTCGGCCAACGGCCGCAGCGCCACCGTGCTGGCCAGTCGTCCAACGGCCAGCCCCAGCAGGGCCGTGACGATCGCGGCCAGGATCAGGGTCAGCTTCAGCTTGTGCAACGTAGTGTCGAGCCGGTGCATCGGATGCAGCTCGAAGAAGACCTCGCCCGGGCTGCCCATCGCCACCCCGACCGCCAGGACCTGCTGCCCGGCCACCTCGAGCCGTCGATGCACCTCGATGCCGCTGCGCGCGGCCAGCATCATGTCCTGCGGGATGTTGGCCGGATCGACCGGCGAGGTGCCGCTGTACCAGCGCTCGTTGTACTGCAGCAGCATGGACGCGGAGTCGTTGGACGGCAGCGCGACGACCAGGTTCGACACCTCCGTGGGCGCCACCGCGACAGAGGTGGCGCACTCGATGTCGGACCGGCGGATCGGCAGGCAGTCCGGGGTCAGTCCGTAGAGGCCGTAGTGCAGGGTGGCCGCGTTGTCTGCGGTCTCCACCACGGCCGAGGAGGTCCGCTGCTGGGTGAGGTAGGTGGAGACCACCGTCCAGGTGGCCAGCGCCAGTACGCCGGACAGCCCGAGCGCGAGCAGCCCGTAGGCGAGCATCACCCGGTCGCGCAGGCCGAATCGTCCACGCAAGGTCAGCTCACCAGTCGATAGCCGAGACCGCGCGCGGTGACCAGGTGTCTCGGCGAGGCCGGGTCGCGTTCGATCTTCAGCCGCAGCCGCCGGATGTGCACGTCGACGATCCGGCTGTCACCGAAGTACCCGTAGCCCCAGACCTTCGACAGCAGGTGCTCGCGGCTGCAGACCTTGCCCTGCAGATAGGCCAGCTCGATCAGCAGCTTGAACTCGGTCCGGGTCAGCGGCAGCACGGCGCCGTCGCGGACCACCTCGGCCGCCGGTACGTCGATCGCCAGGTCGCCGACCACGAACTGCTCCAGCACCGGGGTGCCGTTCGGCTCGACCCGGCGCAGCAGGGCGCGGATCCGGGCCGACAGCTCTTTGGCCACCAGTGGTTTCGTCACATAGTCGTCGGCGCCCGCCTCCAGCCCGGCGACCACGTCGTGGCTGTCGGTCCGCGCGGTCACCATGATCACCGGCACGTCGCTGCTGCGGCGGATCTCCCGGCAGACGGTGAAGCCGTCCCGGTCCGGCAGCATGATGTCGAGCAGCACGATGTCGGGCGGCTCGCGCCGGAGCGCGGTCAGCGCGTCCAGCCCGTTGGCCGCCTCGGAGACCTCGTAGCCCTCGTCCTCCAGGGCAAGCCGCAGGACCCGCCGGATCCGCGGTTCGTCGTCGACCAACAACAAGCTGTGCGCCACGTCACCAGTGTGGCCCCCCGGAGGGCTACTCACACGGTGACGTCTGTCATGACTTCGTCATCTGGCCGTCGGGCGGAGATGACAAGACGTTGACGCTTGCGTGACCGGGCGGGCGGAGCGGGCCGGCAGTCCTAGCTTCAGCTCTATCACGTCTCGGAGGAGGACCAGATGGCCAGTTCCGGAAGAAGGCTCGCCGCGGTCGCGCTGATCGCTGTCGCCGGCCTCACGCTGGCAGCCTGCAACACCGGTCAGGAAACCCCACCCGGTGGGCTGAGCACCAATTCGGCCGGTACGCCGGTCACCGGCGGCACCTTGAACATGCTGGGCAAGGGCGATGTCGACTACATGGACCCGAACGTCAGCTACTACTCGGTCGGCTACCTGAACCTGCGGCTGTGGAGCCGGCAGCTGTTCACCTACCCGGCCGAGCCGGGTGGCAAGAACACCAGCCCGGTCGCCGACCTGGCCACCGAGATCCCGACCGCGGCCAACGGCGGGATCAGCGCCGACGGCAAGACGTACACGATCAAGATCAAGCCCGGCGCGAAGTGGAACACCAGCCCGGCCCGCCAGGTCACCGCGGCCGACCTGGTCCGGGGCGTCAAGCGGACCGCGAACCCGGTCCAGCCGTTCGGCGGCAGCCCGGACTTCGCCGCGCTGCTGGTCGGCTACCAGGCCTTCGCCGAAGGTTTCGCCAAGGTGCCGAAGACGGCCGCCGCGATCCAGGCCTACCTCGAGAAGACGCCGTTGCCCGGCGTGGTCGCCAAGGACGAGACCACGGTCGAGTTCAAGCTGACCCAGCCGGCCACGTACTTCGTCGACATGTTGACGCTGCCGGCCTTCTCCCCCGCACCGGTCGAGGTGCTCAAGTACCTCCCGGGCAGCACCGAGCTGGGCAACAACTCGCCGTCGGACGGCCCGTACAAGGTGGACTCGTGGGTGCCGACCAAGTCGATCACCTACTCCCGCAACCCGGCCTGGGACCCGGCCACCGACCCGGTCCGCAAGGCCTACGTGGACAAGGTCGTGGTGAACGAGACCGTCAGCCAGGACTCCGTCCAGCAACAGTTGCAAACCGGTACGCCGAGTGCCGACATGGAGTTCGACGTCGCTCCCCCGCCGTCGCAGCTGCCCGCGCTGCAGGCCAAGAAGGACCCCAACCTGACCATCGGCGACACCGCGGGCTCCAATCCGTACGTCATCTACAACACCGTCTCGCCGAACAACAACAAGGCGCTGGCCAACCCCAAGGTCCGCCAGGCGCTCAGCTACGCGATCAACCGGGACCACATCCTGCAGGTGCTCGGCGGCAAGACGCTCAACCCGCCGCTGACCCACGTGCTGCCGGACGTGATCGTCGGCTCGAAGCAGATCGACCCGTACCCGTACGACCCGGACAAGGCCAAGCAACTGCTCGCCGAGGCCGGCTTCCCGAACCTGACGCTGAAGTTCCTCTACCGCAACGCGGCCGAGGGCAGCAGCAAGGCCTTCCAGACGATCCAGCAGGACCTGTCCAAGGTCGGGATCACCGTCACCGGGGTGCCGTCGCCGAACGCCGACTTCTACGTGAAGTACCTGCAGGTGCCGACCGTGGCCCAGCGTGGGGTCTGGGACCTGTCGCTGGCCGGCTGGGGCGCGGACTGGTACGGCAACGCGGCGCTCTCGTTCTTCAACCCGCTGTTCTCGGGCAAGCCGTCGTTCCCGCCGGTCGGCAGCAACTTCGGCCTCTACGACGACCCGGAGACCAACACGCTGATCAAGCAGGCGATCGCGGCGCCGACCACCGACCAGGCGGCCGAGCTGTGGGCCAAGGCCGACGCCCGGGTGATGGACCAGGCCGCCTTCTACCCGCTGACCAACAACAAGCAGGCCAACTACCACGCCGAACAGGTGAAGAACGCCGTCTACGTCCCTTCGCTGCAGAACTACGACCCGACGAACGTGTGGCTGGCCAAGGGCAAGCAGGGCTGACCTGTGCCGACCACAGGAGCACTGCTGGAGGTTCGGGACCTGAAGGTCTCGTTCGACACCCCGGACGGCACCGTCCGCGCCGTCCGGGGGCTGTCCTTCGACGTCGAGCGCGGCCGGACGCTGGCCGTGGTCGGCGAGTCCGGCTCGGGCAAGAGCGTCTCCACCCAGACCATCACCGGCCTGACCCGCGGCGCGACGGTGTCCGGTACGGCGTACTTCGACGGCACCGACCTGATCACCGCCGACCCCTCGACGCTGCGCCGGTTGCGCGGCGCCGAGATCGGGATGATCTTCCAGGACCCGCTGTCCAGCCTGCACCCGCAGTACCGGATCGGGTGGCAGATCGTCGAGATGATCCAGGCGCACGACCGGCAGATCTCCAAGCAGGCGGCGCGCCGCCGGGCGGCCGATCTGCTCGGCCTGGTCGGCATCCCGCGGGCCGCGGAGCGGATCGACGACTACCCGCACCAGTTCTCCGGCGGGATGCGGCAACGGGTGATGATCGCGATGGCGATGGCGCTCGACCCGGCGCTGCTGATCGCGGACGAGCCGACCACGGCGCTGGACGTGACCGTGCAGGCGCAGGTGCTGGGGGTGATGCGCAGGCTGCAGGAGGAGTTCGGCACCGCGATCATCCTGATCACGCACGACCTCGGCGTGGTCGCGGAGATGTCCGACGAGGTGATCGTGATGTACGCCGGCGCGGTGATGGAGCGGGCGCCGCGCCGGGAGATCTTCTATCGCAACCACCACCCTTATACCCAAGGGCTGTTGGCGTCGTTGCCGGCGCAGAGCGGCAAGCGGCTGACGCCGATCCCCGGGACGCCGCCGAGCCTGATCAACCTGCCGGCCGGCTGCCCGTTCGCGAACCGGTGCTCGCACGTCTTCGACCGGTGCCGGGTCGAGGCGCCGCCGTTGGCCGACGTACAGGGTGATTCGCGGCATCAGTCGGCTTGCTGGTTGGACCACGACGTAGCGAAGGCGGTGGCCTGATGACCGAGACGTTGTTGCGGGTCGAGAACCTGCGCAAGGAGTTCCCGACCCAGAGCAAGGAGGTGGTGCGCGCGGTCGACGGGGTCTCGCTGGAGGTGCGCAAGGGCGAGACGCTAGGGCTGGTCGGCGAGACCGGCTGCGGCAAGTCGACGCTGGCCCGCTGCATCGCCCGCCTGTACGACGTGACGTCGGGCTCGGTCTGGTTCGACGGCAAGGACCTGACCGGGTTGTCGCGACGCGCGATGCGGCCGCTGCGGCGGGAGGTCCAGATGATCTTCCAGGACCCCTACGGCTCGCTGAACCCGCGCCGCCGGGTCGGCTCGATCATCGGCGATCCGTTCGCCATCCACGGCCTCTCGGCCGGCGCGGAGCGGAAGCGGAAGGTCCAGGAACTGATGGAGCTGGTCGGGCTGAATCCCGAGCACTACAACAGGTTCCCGGCCGACTTCTCCGGTGGGCAGCGGCAGCGGATCGGGGTCGCCCGGGCGCTCGCACTGCGGCCGAAGCTGGTGATCTGCGACGAGCCGGTGTCGGCGCTGGACGTCTCGATCCAGGCGCAGATCATCAACCTGCTGGCCGATCTGCAGCGCGAGTTCGAGCTCACCTACGTGTTCATCTCGCACGACCTGTCCGTGGTCCGGCACGTGAGCGACCGGATCGCGGTGATGTACCTGGGCAAGATCATCGAGGTCGCGCCCACCGACGACCTGTTCGAGCAGACCAGGCATCCGTACACCAGGGCACTGCTGTCCGCCCTCCCGGTGGCGGATCCGGACACCGCTGACAGCCGGGAGCAGATCATCCTGCTGGGTGAGATCCCCTCGGCCACGAACCCGCCGGAGGGGTGCAGGTTCCACACCCGGTGTCCGAAGGCCCGGGCGCAGTGCGGTGTCGCCGAGCCGGGCCTGGAGCCCGTGCTCGGCGACACCCCGGCGCACCGGACCGCGTGCTTCTTCCCGTTGGCGGTCGGCGAGGACCTGTCGGCCGCAGTACCGGAACTGAAGGCGTCATGACCGCGGCGCTGGAGGTGAGCGTGGCGCCGGCGGCTGCGATCGAGGGGCGCAGTCCGCTGGCGCTCGCCATCGCGCGGCTGCGCCGGGACCGGGTGGCGATGATCTCGCTCGGCGTGATCGTGCTGATCGTGCTGATGGCGGTCTTCGCGCCGGTCTTCGCCGCGGTCACCGGGCATCCGCCGAACGAGCAGTACCGCGATCTCGGGCTGACGCCGGACGGGCTGCCGAAGGGGCCGAACGGGACGTTCTGGCTGGGCACCGACGACCTCGGCCGCGACATCCTGGTCCGGATCGCCTACGGGGCCAGGGTTTCGCTGCTGGTCGGGGTGGCCGCGACCGCGATCACGGTGGCGATCGGCGTGGTGCTCGGCCTGGCGGCCGGTTTCCTCGGCGGCATCGTCGACACCGTCCTGGCCCGGCTGATCGACGTGGTGCTGTCGGTGCCGTTCCTGCTGGTCGCGATCGCGCTGGTGTCGGTGACCGGTCCCAGTCTGACCGTGACGGTGTGCGTGATCGGCTTCTTCAGCTGGGCCTCGGTGGCGCGGATCGTGCGTGGGCAGGTGCTGTCGCTGCGCGAGCGCGAGTTCGTCGAGGCGGCCCGGTCGCTGGGGGCCGGGGACCGGCGGATCATGTTCGTCGACGTCCTGCCGAACGTGATCGCGCCGGTGATCGTCTACACCACGTTGCTGATCCCGGTGGTGATCGTCACCCAGGCGACACTGTCGTTCCTCGGTCTCGGACTGCCGCCGCCGACCGCCGACTGGGGCGGGATGATCAGCGCCTCGCAGAACTACTACACCACCGCCTGGTGGTTCATCTTCTTCCCCGGGATCGCGCTGCTCGTCACCACCCTCGCCTTCAACCTGTTCGGCGACGGGGTCCGGGACGCGTTCGATCCGCGGGCCGACCGGCTGCGCTGAAGGGTGGTCTGCGATGACTCTGTTCCTGCTCCGCCGGATCGGGCACGGCATCCTGGTGCTCTGGCTGATCTCACTGGCCGTCTTCGGCCTGTTCTTCGTTGCCCCTAGCAACGTCGCGCAGACGCTGGCCGGCCGGCAGGCGACGCCCGAGACGATCGCCGCGATCAAGAGCCGGCTCGGTCTCGACCTGCCGGTCTGGAAGCAGTACCTGAACTTCGTCGAGAACGCCCTGCACGGGAACCTCGGCTTCGACTACTACCACCAGGTCGCGGTGACGACGATCATCGGTCAGGCGCTGCCGGTCACCATCTCGCTCGCCCTCGGCGCGTCCGTGCTGTGGTTGCTGCTCGGGGTCTTCAACGGTGTGATCTCCGCGGTTCATCCCCGCTCGCTGGCCGACCGCGGCCTGACCCTGTTCTCCTTGTTCTTCTACTCGTTCCCGTCGTTCCTGCTCGGCTTGCTGTTGCTGTACTTCCTGTACTTCCAGCTCACTCTCGCGGGCTTCAAGTGGTTCCCGGCCGGCGGCTACAGCGGCATCACCCAGGGCCTGGGGGCTTGGGTGCAGCACCTGGTCCTGCCGTGGATCGCGCTCGCGTTGCTGCTCGCGGCGACGTACACGCGACTCACCCGCGGCGCGATGCTCGATGTGCTGGGCGAGGACTACATCCGTACCGCGCGGTCGAAAGGCATCCGCGAACGCCGGGTGATCGTGCGGCACGGCCTGCGCAGCGCGATGACCCCGGTCGTCACCCAGTTCGGCATCGACCTCGGCCAGCTGATCGGCGGGGTGGTGGTGATCGAGACGGTCTTCAGCCTGCCCGGTCTCGGCCAGACCGCCGTGGTGGCGATCAACCAGCAGGACCTCCCGGTGATCATCGGGATCGTGTTGTTCGCCTCCGCCGCGGTGGTGATCGCGAACATCCTGGTCGACATCGCGTACGCCGTACTGGATCCGCGCGTGAGGCTCCACTAATGGCGGTGCCTGGCGGGCGACTCCCCGGTGACGCGCTTGAACGCGTTGCTGAAGGCACTCTCGGAGCCGTAGCCGAACTCGGTGGCGACCGAGTGGACGGTGCGATCGGTGGACCGCAGCGCCCGGCCGGCCGCCTGGATCCGCCAGCGGGCCAGGTAGTCGAGCGGCGACATCCCGACCAGCGTCTTGAACCGGAGCGCGAAGGTACTCCGGGACAGCCCGACCTTCGCCGCCAGCTCGGCGACCGTCCACCGCCGGGCGGGATCGCGGTGCAGGAGCTCCAGGGCTGGGCCGATACTCGGGTCGCCGAGCGCGCCGAGCCAGCCGGACGGACGGTTGTCGGAGGCAATCATCGCGCGGAGCGCGTGGACGAAGAGCACCTTGGTCAGCTGGTCGCGCACGGAGGCAGCACCGGGTTCGGCGTGCGCGAACTCCTCGCCGAGAAGCTCAAGCAGTGGGCGGAGCGCGGCAGCCGGCTTGCTGTCGGCGGCGATCCGGACGGTGGTGGGCAGATGATCCAGCAGCAGCGCGGCGGTGGTCCGGTCGAAGTTGACGGCGCCACCCACGATGATCGTCTGATCGGGCGCGCCGGCGGTGGTCTGGTAGTAGACGGTTTCGGGGTAGCCACCGGCCTCGAAGACGGCGTGCCCATCGACCGGCAGGACGTCGAGGCTGGAGGCAGCCCCGAAGGCCCGGGCGCTGGCCACCAGGTAGCAGTCACCTGTTGCCAGCAGCAACGGCTCGCTGCCGGCCGCGGTGATCCAGCAACTACCGGCCAGGACGGCGCCGACCTTGATGTCGGCGTACCCGTCGAACTGCAGTGCCCAGTCGCCGGCGGCCTCGAGCCGGGAGGGGAGAGCCGCCTCGACGTTGAGCAGGGCAAGCATCTCCGACAGCGGATCCATCCCGGCGACTCCTCCCAGACGATCGATCAAGTACTCCGGACGCCTACTCATGGAGTATCCACTGCGGTCCTCCTAGCGTGGTGAGTAGGGCGGTCGTGCTTCAGCTCCGGTGTCCAGGTGCGTGCATCGCGGTGCTGGAGGAGCGTCCTCGATGCGGAGCATCGTGGACGCTTCGCCAGTGCCGCGAGGTGCGTGCCTGGGCGCCGGAGATGTGCACGAACGCCCTACTCACCACGCTCGCGTGGTGAAGAGACCACGAAAAGGAGAATCATGAAGTTCGCTCAGCTCGGTGCGACCGGTTTGTACGTGTCCCGGATCGCGCTGGGCGCCATGTCCTTCGGCGGGGCCGGCACCCCGCCCTGGAACCACGTCGGCGGGCTCGACGACGTCGCCGCGGGGACGCTCGTCAACACCGCGCTCGACCACGGCGTCAACCTGATCGACACCGCCAACGTGTACGCCGACGGCGAGTCGGAGGAGATCCTCGGCCGGGTGATCAAGTCCCGGCGGGACGAGGTGGTGCTGGCCACCAAGCTGTCCGCCCGGATGGGACCGGGCCCGAACGACGCCGGCCTGTCGCGGTACCACGTGACGAACGCGCTCGACGAGAGTCTGCGCCGGCTCGGCACCGATCACGTCGATCTCTACCAGATCCACAACTTCGACCCGGTCACGCCGATCGAGGAGACGCTGCGGGCGCTCGACGACGCAGTACGGGCTGGCAAGGTCAGGTACCTCGGGGCGTCCAACCTGGCCGCGTGGCAGCTGGCCCGGGCGCTGGGCAAGTCGGATCAGCTCGGGTTGTCGCGGTTCGTCGCGTCGCAGTCCTACTACTCGCTGGCCGGGCGTGACATCGAGGCCGAGCTCGTCCCGTTGCTGACCGAGGAGAAGGTCGGGCTGCTGGTCTGGAGCCCGCTGGCCGGTGGTTTCCTGTCCGGCAAGTTCGACCGGACCGGGGTCTCGGATGCCGATGCGCGGCACACCAGGACCCAGTTCCCACCGGTCGATGCCGAGTCGGCCTACGCCATCATCGACGTACTGCGGAAGGTCGCGGAGCGGCACGAGGCGACGGTCGCCCAGACCGCGCTCGCCTGGGTGCTCGCCCAGCCCGCCGTGACCAGCGTGATCGCCGGCGTCAAGCGCCTCGACCAGCTGACCGGCAACCTGGCCGCTGTCGACCTCGACCTGAGCACCGAGGATCTTGCCGAGCTGGACGAGGTCAGCCGGACTCCGCTGCGCTACCCGGGCTGGATCCAGGCCGACCAGAGCTGGCGGCATCCGGCTGCCTGATATGGGTGTCCGACTGGCTCGATATAGGCAGTTGTTGCCGATGAGCGGGGCGGTGATCCGCCGTACAAAAGAATCGCCGGGTTCTGTCTGGAGCCCGGATCGATTCTTTCCCAGGGGGACAACGAATGACGCTCACATCAGAGCAGGTGGCCGAGCTGCGCGGACTCGTCGACGGCCGGGTGATCGGCGCGGAAGACGCGGAGTGGGATGCCGAGCGCGGTGCGTGGCATCTGATCCTCGATCAGCGGCCGGCCGCGGTCGTGCAGGTCGCCGGAGCGGAGGACATTGCCGCCACGATCCAATTCGCGCGGCAGCACGGGCTTGCGGTCGCAGCTCAGCCGGGTGGACACGGTGCGACCTCGGCGATCAACGGGACCATCCTGCTGCGGGCCGGCGCGCTGACCTCGATCGACGTCGACCTCGCGGACGGCGTGGTCCGGGTCGGGGCAGGGGTCCGCTGGCGGGACCTGAACGCGGCACTGACCGGGACCGGGCTGACCAGTCTGCCGGGGAGCAACGGCGACACGACAGTCGTCGGATATGCGCTGGGTGGCGGGCTGGGCTGGTTCGGCCGGAAGTACGGGCAAGCCGCCAACACGGTCCGCGCGTTCGAGTTGATCAACGCGGCGGGCGATCGGCAGCGGGTCACGCGTGAGTCCGATCCGGAGCTGTTCTGGGCGCTGCGGGGTGGCGGTGGCGAGTTCGGCATCGTCGTCGCGGCGGAGCTCGAGTTGCAGTTCGCGCCGCAGCTCTACGGCGGGCGGATGGTGTGGCCGGTCGAGCACGTTCGCGACGTACTGCGTGCTTTCACCGAGATCACCGCGAACGCGCCCGACGAGCTGACCCTGTGGGCCTGGTTGATGAACCTGCCCGATCTGCCGTTCATCCCCGAGCCGCTGCGGGGCAAATGGGTGACGGCTGTCGACACGGTCTACCTCGGCGACGCGGACCAGGCGGAGAAGCTGATCGCCCCGCTGCGCGCGGTCGCCGAGCCGATGGACGACGGGCTGGCGAGCCTCTCGCTCAATGCCGTGACGACGCTCGCGCAGGAGCCGGAGGAGCCGACACCCGGGTTGTTGAAGGCCGTTCTGCTCAACTCCTTCGACGAGGAAGCTCTGGCGGCGCTGCTCGAGGTCGCCGCTCCGGGCAGCCAGTCGCCGTTGTTCGTGTTCGAGATTCGGCACCTCGGCGGTGCCTTCGCTCGCGCGGACGAGGCGCAGGGTGCGGCGGGATCCATCGACGATCCCTACCTGTTGCTCTTCGGTGGCATCGTGCCGGTGCCTGAACTCGCCGCGCCGGTCGCGGCCGCGATCGAGACGGTCCAGGCGCAGCTGGCGCCGTGGATCTCGGAGCGGATGGTGCTGAACTTCTCCGGCGAGGAACCGCTGAGCGAGATCTTCGCGCCTGCGGTGCGGGAGCGGCTGCGCGCGGTCAAGCAGCGCGTCGACCCGCAGGCGGTCATCCGGGGCAATCACCCGATCAGCTGACCTGGACCCCGAAGCCGACCAGGAGGTCGCGCGCCGGACCCGCGGCTCAGGCAGGCTGACGACGGGGTACGGCGGTCAGATCCAGGGTCTTGCCGATCCGCGCGGCCTCGCGGCGGCTGCGGGCGTCCAGCCGGGACAGGATCGCGGAGACGTGGTGGTCCACCGTGCGAACGGAGACCACCAACTTCTCCGCGATCTCCGCGTTGGTACAGCCCTCGACCAGATGAACCAGCACATCCAGCTGTCGATCGGTCAGCCCAGCAGGGTTGCTCCGCGAGCTGGCGTGGGCCCCGCGAGGAATCCTGGCAACACCGAGCTCCGTGAGCCGCCGACGGATCCGAGAGGCCGCCGGCGCCGCACCGAGATTCAGCAAGATCTGCAGCGCCTCCAGCATCGGCTCGCGCTGGTCCGTCGTGGCCAGCCCCAACGCCCGCTCGTACGGCGTCTCCTCCCAGCCGTCGGCGGCACCGAACCCACCGGCCAGCGCGAGGTACCGCCCAAGCTCCCGGTACGCCGGGGTCTCAAGCACCGGCACCCCGACGCCCGCCTTATCGAACTCCGCACCGACCGCCCGAGCGAGATCCGGCCGCCCGTTGAGCCAGGCCCACTCGACGTACGCGGTCGCGGCGTACCCGAGACCGAGCACGGACTGCTGCCTGCGAGCCAACTCCCATGCGTCAGCCAGCAACTGCTCCGCGGCCGAGTCACCCAGTCGCGCGAGCACCCGGCCGAGGCTGGAGGTGCTGAGGACCGTCAGCATGCCTGCTTCGTCGACCGTGTCGATCAGCTCCCGCAGGTGCTTAGCCGCCTGGCTCAGCTCCCCGCGACGCATCATCAGCAACGCTCGATGCGTCTCCAGGTTGTAGATGTGCGAGCCGAAACCCCGCTCCCGGGTGAACTCCAACCCGGCTGCGATCGTCTCCTCCAGCTCGTCCCATCGCCCTGCGCGGTAGAGCATCTCGACCAGATTCGTGTAGCCGCGCGCCACCGCCTCGTAGTCCCCGGTCGCCAGCGCAGTACCGACACTGTCCCGGAGACTCTGCAGCCCGCCCGGCTGGTCCAGGTCACACCGAGCCAACCCCAGGTAGTTGAGACAGAGTGCCACCAGATCGGTCTTCCCCGCCCGCTCCGCCAGCCGACGGGCTTCCTCCAACGCCGGTAGCGCAGCGCCGGGCGAACCGGTCAGGACCAGCATCATCGCGTGACAGCCGACCGCCGCCGGCCACACCTCATCGTTGCCCTGCGCAACTTCCAGCGCACGGCCGACCGCCTTGAGCGCGGCGCCGGTCTCCCCCGCGAGATAGCAGTGCCGGCTCAACTGAAGCAACGCCTCGGCCAACGGACCCTGATCGGCCAGCTCCTCGAACAGGACGACCGCCGCGCGGCAACGCTCGACGGCCTCAGGGAAGCGATGCGCGATGTGCAGCTCCCACGCGTAGCCGGCCAGCACCTTCGCGCGATCGCCCGCCGGCAGTTGGTCGGCGTACGGGATGACTGCCTCGTAGTGGGTCAGCGCCTGCCGGTGCGAGCCTGCCTTGGTCGCTCGGGCGGCGGCCCGCGGCGCGTACTTCGCGAGGGTTGCCACCTCTCCGGCCTTGACCGCGTGATGGACCAGCGCCGACAGCTCGCGATCCACATCGCAGCCGAGGAGCAGCCGGACGATCGCCGCGTTCAGCGCCCGCCGCCTGATCGCCGGCAACGACTGCTCGATCGCCTGCCGCGCCAGCTCGTGCCGGAAACGCACCCCGGAGTCGTCGGTCTCCAGTACTCCGCGCTGCTCAGCGCGAGTGACCGCGTCGAGCCGGTCGCCCAGCAACGGCCCGATCTGGTGCAGCCCGACCGGCGTCGGGATCACCGACAGCTGCTCGACCACGCTCACGGACTCCGGATCCAGCGTGTGCAACCGGGCCAGAGTCGCATCCACGACAGTCGCCGGTACTGCGTCCGCCGGCCCGGCAAGCGCCTCGGTCAGATAGAACGGGTTGCCGCCGGTCAGCCGGAACAGGTCGCCGCCGTCGCGACCCGAGTCGCGCGCGATCGCGTTGACCGCGTCCACGGACAGCGGTTCGAGTGCGATTCGGCGTACCGGGACGTCGGTCAGGGCGCCTAGCAGCGCACGCAGCGGGTGTCGTGGGTCGATCTCGTTGGCGCGATAGGTCAGCACCAGCACGGCGTTGACGCGCTGCAACCGGCGAGCGAGGTAGCGGAGCAGGTCAAGCGTCGAGTCGTCGGCCCAGTGCACGTCCTCGATCAACAGGACGGTCGGCTCCGGCGTACCGAGCTCCGCGACGATCGCCTCGTACAGGAGGTCGCTGTCGTCCTGCGCCAGTGCATGCTCCAGCGGCCCGCCGGTTCCCCTCGCGGCATCCCGCAACGGCTGCAGGGGTGGCGGCGCCAGCATGTCGTCACACGCGCCACGGAGTACGCGGATCTCTCGCCCGATCCGCCCGAGCACCTGGCACACCACGCTCGTCTTCCCGATCCCGGCTTCCCCTGTCACCAGGACGAGCGATCCCGTCCCCGCTCGCATCTCCTCCACGGCGCCAAGCAGCTCATTGACTGCCTGATCTCGCTCCCACAGCCGCCCCCGACCGTTGCGCACGTCCAGACCTCCCCCTCGCCAGACATCTCCACTCCAACCGTCCCGCGCGCCGCTGTGGGAAGTGCTGTTGGTTGATCAGGGCAGCAGCAGAGCGGTGGTCTGAGGTGAGGGGGTGGTCTGCAGTTCGTCGGCCAGGAGTTTGTACTCGCGAGCTGCCTGGGCGCGGTTGCCCTGGGCGAGGTGGAGCTTGATCAGGGCTTGGTAGGCGGTTTCGAGGAGGGGGTCGTGGGTGATGGCTCGTTCGTAGCAAGCGATGGCTTCTTCGGCGCGGCCCGCTTTCATGTGGGATTCGGCGAGCGTGAACAGTGCCTGCTCGAAGCGCTGACGGAGCGCTTGGCGGCGGGTCTCGAGCCAGAGTGCGCCGCCGAGGTCGGGGAGGTAATCGCCTTGGTAGAGGTCGATCGCCTGCTCGGGGTCGGCTTCGAAGGTCGCCACGTCGTAGCTGTGGTCGAGTGACTGGTTGAACTCGTAGCGGCCGCGGCGAAACGTGATCCAGTCGGACCGGCCGAGGGTCCTGCGAAGCTGGTGCAGGCAACTGTGGAAGCTGTTGCGGAGTGAGCCGGCCGTGGCTTCCGGCCAGAGTTCGGCGCCGATCTGATCCTTGCGGACCGGTCCCGAGCCGAGCAGGTAGAAGAAAAGCTCCCGGGGCTTGGCATAACCCCAATCGGCAGCGTCCAGCACAGTCTCGTTCCGGCGTACTTCGGAATTGCCGAGCGCAACGATCCGCAACGGCTCCACCCGCGACTCGACAATCGTCAGCGGCGCCACGGCCGGACGAGCGGTCGGCTCCTCGCCGAGCAGCTTCTCCAGACTGAGGATCTCGCCCTCCGCCCAGAACCCCCGGTACTCCGCCGCCGGCAACGCCTCCTGCGCGGCAGCAACCACCGCCGACACATCAGCCCGCTCAACAGCCGGCACCGGTACCCCGAGCCGCTCCCTAATCAACGCCGCATGCCCCACCAACCGCACCGCCCGCGCCCAGTCGCCCGAGCGCACCACCGCGTCGCCGCCTGCCTCCGCTCGCGCAACAGCAACCGCAGCAAGCCCCTCCAACGCTGTCGCCACCCGCCAGCGATTCCCCGCATCGTGGTGCAACCGCAGGCTTTCACTCAGCAGCGCGTCAGCATCATCAAGCAGCCCATCCCGCCGCGCTTCCTGTCCCAGCAACTGCAGCGACCAGGCGAGTGTGGTCAGCTGATGATTCGCCTCGCTCCGCTCCCGCGCCTCCGTCAGCAACGCCCGCGCGACCAGCCGCTCACCCCGATAATGCGCGACCCCACCCAGCAACACCGTCGCCCAGCCGAGCCCCTCGCTGTCACCATCACTCTCGTACCGCGCCCGCGCCTGCCGGATCACCTCCTCCGCATGATCGAGCTCCCCTGCCAGCAACTCCCGCATCCCCAAGTAATCAAGGGCTCTCGAGTACTTCGCCTCGTTGCCGGCCGCACGCCAAAGCTCCACGCACCGCTCGCCGAGCCGCCGCGCTTCGGCGTACTCACCACGGCGCATCGCCACCCCGCCCAGCCAGTGCAGCTCCATCGCCTCGACGGACGGCTCACCCGCCTCCCGGTACGCCGCAATGCCGGCGCGCACCCGCTCCTCGGCCTGAGCCGCATCGCCTTGCAAGTGCGCCAATGACCCGGCGGCCAGCAGCATCTCCGCCCGCAACCTGACCGGCAGCACAGCAGGAAGCCGGACGATCTCCTCCAGCCACTCGCGCACTTCGCCGTACCGGCCGAGTAGGTAGCTCGCCCACCAGACCCCCACCACGAGCCTCGCGGCCTGTTCGATCTCGCCGTGTCCGACAAACCACCGGTACGCCGCCCGGATGTTCTGCCGCTCGAGCCCGAGCAGGTCGAGCCACTCCTGCTGCTCCTCGCCTTCCAGCTTGCCCGCCGCCTGCTCGACCACCCCCAGCGCGTACTGCGCCTGCCGCCGCGCCGGCCCCGCGTCGCCGCCGAGCCGTGCCGCCGCGTACTGACGAACGATCTCCAGCAACCGGTACCGCACCTCGTCGCCTTGCTGCACCACGAGCAGCGAGCGATTCACCAACCTGGACAGCGAATGCAGCACATCCGCCTCACCCAGCTCGGCCACCGCCTCCACCGCATCGACGGTGAACCCACCCGGAAACACGGCAAGCTGCGCCAGCAGAGCCTGCTCCGGCTCGGCCAGCAACTCCCAGCTCCAGTCGAGCGCCCCGCGCAACGTCCGATGCCGAGGCATCGCCTCGCGGTCGCCGCCAGTCAGCACGCTCAAGCTGTCGTCCAGCCGAGCCGCGATCTGCGCGGGCGACAGCGCCGGAACCCAGGCCGCCGCCAACTCGATCGCGAGCGGCACGCCGTCCAGCCGCTGACAGATCAGCGCGATGTCAGCCGCATTCGCCGCAGTCCGCTCAAACCCGTACGACGCCGCGCGAGCGCGCTCTACGAAGAGCGTCTCGGCCTCGACCCCCAGCGGCGGCACGGCGAAGACGATCTCCCCCGGATTACCGAGCGGCACCTGACTGGTCGCCAGCACACTGAGCTCCGGACAGCTTCGAAGCAACCGCCGGATCAGCCGCGCGACCGGGTCGAGCAGGTGCTCGCAGTTGTCCATCACCACGAGGAACGACTGCCCAACCAGCTTGCCGACCAGCTCCTCCTCGGTCGCCCCCGGCAGATCCAGCGCATCGGCGACCACGGAGAGCAGCCCAGCCGAGTCGCCACCGGCGGCCAGGTCAGCCAGCCCCACCCACCGGACCCGCCCGCCGTACGCCGGACGCAGCCGATCCGCCAGCGTCAACGCCAGCCTGGTCTTGCCTCCGCCTCCCGGCCCGGTCAACGTCACCAGCCGGTGGCTGCCGGCCAGTTCCGCGAGCTCGGTCAGCTCGGTCTCCCGGCCCACGAAGCTGGACAACCGGACGGGGAGCTGCCCCTGCGCCATGGTGCCCAGCCTAAATGAACCGTGGGCACCGCGACCGGGGATTTAGGCAGTGGCTACCGATGCCCGGGCGCTACCGGATCGCGGACGGTGAGAGGACCAACGAACGCAAAGGATGCAGCCAGATGCCTAAGCTTCTTCCCCGGCTCCTGGCCGGCGGAGTACTCGTCCCCTCCGTCGCGCGGACCACGGCGGCTTCCGGCGCGGCTGGAGCGGCCTTCCCCGGCGCGGTTTTCGGGGCGCCACCGGCCGAGGCGGGGATTCCGGAGACGCTCGCGGCCTTCTCCGGGGCCGAGCGGCTGGTGAGCACGCCTGACTTCCCGATCGGGCATCTCGGCGTCAGCTGGACCGGCCCGCGGCTCGGCGGCTCGTACCGGCTTCGGCGGGCGCGGACCGGTTGGGGCCCGTGGCTGCCACTGAAGCCGGGCGATCCGTCCGGCAGCGGACGCCGTACTGCGTTACTGCCCGCAGGTGGTGCCGCCGCCTATCAGCTGACGCCGCCGCCCGGAGCGACCGACGTGAGAACAGTCGCGATCAACACCACGGACGGCCCGATCATCGCCGAGCCGGCCAAGAGTCAGCAGGTACACGGATTCCGGTTCGTCGGCCGGGCGGGGTGGGGCGCCGACGAGAGTCTGCGCTTCGCCGCGGATGGCAGCGAGATCTTTCCCCAGGCGTACTTCGGCGTCCAGACGCTCACCGTGCATCACACCGTGACCGCGAACATCGACCCGAACCCGGCCGCCACCGTCCGCGCGATCTACTTCTTCCACACCATCAGCGAGGACTTCGGCGACCTCGGCTACCACCTGCTGATCGACCAGAACGGCACCGTCTACGAAGGCCGGTACTCCGGTCCCGACCCGATCCCGGTCTTCCACGGCCGGGTCGGCGACGCACCCAGGATGTGCAACGGCGTTCACGTCGGCGGCTTCAACGCAGGCAACGTCGGCGTCTCCCTGCTGGGCGACCTGACGACGACTCTGCCAACACCCGCTGCGCGCGCGAGTCTCGTCCGAGTGCTCGCAGCCCTGGCAGGCACGACCGGCGTCGATCCCCTGGGCCAGGTGAACTACGTGAACCCGATCAGCGGTGCGACGCGGACCGTGCCGGCCATCTCCGGCCACCGCAACTGGTCCGCCACGGCCTGTCCCGGCGACGCCTTCTACCCGCAGCTGCCGGAGGTCCGCACCGATGTCAACCGCTTGCTCTTGGCAACAGAAAACTGAGCGCGGCGGTCTGGTCAGGCGACGGCGGCCACCCTCCTGGCTGCTGTCGCCGCCTCCCTGGCCGCTGTCGCCGCTTCGCGCCGGGTCGAGACGCCGAGCCGGGTCAGGATGGCGGAGACGTGATGGTCGACGGTGCGGACCGACAGCACCAGCTTCTCGGCGATCTCCGCGTTGGTGAGACCGTCGGTGACCAGCGCCAGTACGTCGGCCTGCCTGGCTGTCAGGCCACCCGGGTTGGCCCGAGGCGCCGCCGACGGACCACGCGGTACGACGTACGAGGGTTGGCCTTGGACTCGAGCCAGCACAGCCTCGTTGCGCAACCGGAAGTCTGCGGCCTCCGCAAGCCGGCCCAGGTAGCGATCACCCGCCCGCGTCTGTACCTCGATCGCACGCTTCTGCAATCCGCGGCGGGACAACCCCGGCAGCAGCTGCTCGATCGCCATCCTGACGATCTCGTGCCTGAAGCCGATCCCCTGGTGCCTCAGCTCCAGCAGCCCGTACTCCTCCGCCTCGGCCAGCAAGCCGGCGTCGCCGCCGGTCAACTGCTCGACCAGTTCAAGTTCGATCGTCCCCGGTACGACCGCCAGCTGCTCGACCACCGAGCGGCACTCGTCGCTCAACCGCGCGAGCTTGGCCAATGCCGCGTCGCAGATGGCAGCGGGCACGGCGGCGCCGGGGGAAGCAGCGAGCAACGCGGACAGGTAGAAGGGATTCCCGCCCGTCAGCGCAACCAGCTGCTCCGCCCCGACACCCGCCGCCCGTCGACCGACCTCCTCCGGCCCCAAAGGTGCCAACGGCAACCTCTGGGCGCCTGCAGTCGCCAATCCCCCGATCCAGCGATGCAGACGTTCCGGCAGCCGACTGTCGTCAGCCAAGGTCAGTACGACGAGCAACGGGTGGCCGGCCACCCGGCGAGCCAGATAGCTCAACAGATCGAGCGTGGCGTCGTCGGCCCACTGGACGTCATCCACCAGCAGCACCGTCGGACGCTCGCCCAACCTGGCCAGCAACTCCTGGTACCCCAGGTCAACCGGCCACCCCGCATCCCGCAACGGCCCCAGCCGCGGCGGCGCGGATACCTCGTCACAAGCTCCCACCAGCACCCGGGCACTCGTCAGCTCGGCCGCGAAAGACCTGAGCACGCTGCTCTTACCGATCCCGGTCTCGCCGGTGATCAGGAAGACCGACCCGTGGCCGGCCAGCGCGCGCTCGGCCGCGGCACGCAGTACCGCGGTGTGCTCGGTCGCAGCATTGAGTACTGCGGAGTGCTGATGGCTCATCTCAGACCTTCGCGACGGCTCGGCCGTGACCCGGGCTGTTCTCCAGGTCGATGCCATGCCGGGCACGACTGTAGAGGTGGATCTCCAGACCGTCCGGGTCGTGGAAGATGACCAGCCAGCCGATCGTGGCGAGCACCACCTGGTGCTCGATGCCCAGCCCGGTCAGGTGCTCGTGCCAGGCGTCGGCGGCGGCCTTGTCCTTGATCCCGAACAGCACCGGATCGAAGCCGGACAGCCCGGCGATGTCCGGCCGCTCGCGCAGCGCGAGGCAGGAGTCCCCCAGCCCGGACGACTCGTAGACGACGCCCCGGACCACCCCGTCCTCGTCCGGGAACTCGAACACGGCGGTCAGGTCGAAGACCTTCTCGTACCACTCCCGGCTCACCGCCAGGTCCTTCACCGGGAGCTTCGCGCCGAAGATCCCGTCCAGTTCCGCTGTCATCGCTTCCCCCGACATCATAGGATTGAACTATCTACAATTAGTTTGAAGCTGATTCCAACGAAGTGTCAAGGAGTTTGCCCCGTGGCCGAGAAGCGCCGCTACTCCAGCGCCCTGCGAAGCGAGCAGACCGCGCTGGCCCGGACCCGGATCGTGACCGCGGCCGGGCAGCTCTTCCTCGACCGCGGCTACCTCGGCACGACGTTGGCCGCGATCGCCACCGAGGCCGGAGTGAGTGTCCAGACGGTCTACAACGTGATCGGCGGCAAGCAGGCAGTCTTCAAAACGGTCTACGACATCGCCCTGGCCGGCGACGACGAGCCGGTGCCGATGGCCGACCGGCCGGTCTACCAGGCGATCGGCGCCGCGACCGACGCACGCCAGTGCCTCACGCTGTATGCCAGCCTGGCCCGACAAATCGGCGAGCGAACCACACCACTGGTCCGGATGGCCCGCGCCCAGGCAGCCGCTGGCGACAAGGACCTGGCCGAGGTCCTGAAAACCCTGGACGCCGAGCTGATGTTCGGCTGCCGCTACATGGCCGGGCACTTGGCGGAGAAGTTCGGCCTGCGCGCCGGACTCGACGTCGAGGCCGCGACCGACATCCTCTGGACCCTCAACGGCTCCGACCTCTTCCATCGCCTGGTGAACGAGCGCGGCTGGGGCTGGGACCGGTTCGAGCTCTGGATCGCCGGCACGTACGCCGACCTGCTGATCGACCAGACATAGTGACTGGCGAGATGATTCGAGGGAAGCCGGAGATGGCTGAGGAGACCGGAATGACGATCGCGGTGTACGGCGCCGGCGGGATCGGTTGCTACGTCGGAGGACGATTGGCGGCCGGTGGTGCGGAGGTGATCTTCATCGGCCGGCCGCGGCTCGCCGGGGAGGTGGCCGAGCACGGCCTGCGGCTGACCGACTACCTCGGCGCCGACCTCGTCGTACCGGCTGGGGAGGTTCGGTACGAGACCACGCCGGACGCGGCTTCCGAGGCCGATCTCGTCCTCGTGACGGTCAAGTCAGCGGGGACGGCGGCCGCCGCTGACGAGCTTGCGGCGGTGCTCAAGCCCGGCGCGACGGTGGTCAGCTTCCAGAACGGGATCCGCAACGGCGAAGTACTGCAGGAGCGGTTGCCGGAACACACTGTGCTGACCGGGATGGTTCCGTTCAACGTGCTCAACCGGGGCGGCGGCGCTTTCCACCAAGGGACGGAAGGCAAGCTGGACGTCCAGCGTCATCCTGCGTTGACGCCCTACCTCGGCGCGTTCGACGACGCCGGGCTGCCGCTCACGCTGCACGACGAGATCCTCCCGGTGCAGTGGGCGAAGCTGCTGCTCAACCTCAACAACCCGGTCAACGCGCTGTCCGACCTGCCGTTGCGCGACGAGCTCGCCCAGCGGGCCTATCGCCGCTGCCTGGCGGTCGCGCAGCTCGAGACCCTGGCGCTGCTGAAGGCCGCCGGCATCACCCCGGCCCAGATCACCGCGCTGCCGGCCCACCGGCTGCCTGCGCTGCTGAGCCTTCCCGACTTCCTCTTCAAGCTCCTGGCCAGCAAGATGCTCGCCATCGACCCACTCGCCCGGACGTCGATGTGGGAGGACCTGCAGGCCGGTCGCAAGACCGAGATCGACTACCTGAACGGCGAGGTCGTCCGCCTGGCCGAGTCCCTCGGCCTCGCCGCTCCGGTGAACGCGAAGCTGATCGAGCTGATCCGCACGGCCGAGGCAGGCCGGTCGGTGGCCATGCCCGGAGCTACTCTCCTGCGGGAACTTTGGTCAGCGGCAGCGGCGCCTGCCAGCTGATGCTGACGATGCCGTAGCTGAAGCCGAGGTGCTCGTTGAGGCGGCGCATCGAGTCGTTGCCGCGCTGGGTCCAGGTGTAGATCTCGGTGATGCCGTGGTCCGCGGCCCACGCCATGCTGGCGCGTTTGAGGTTGGCCGCGACCGACTTGCCGCGCCACTCCCGGCGTACGGCGGTGTAGGCGACCTCGGCCCGCTCCGGCTGATCCGTGTCGATCAGCAGCCCGGCCACGCCGATCGGGTCGTCGCCGGCCACGGCTACGAACATCGCAGCCGGATCGTTGATCCAGCCGGTCGCCCACTCCTCGGCCGTGACCTTGAGCGGACTCGGCACGTCCATGTCGGGGATGGTCGGCAGGGCGACCCGGTCGTACGCGGCCGCCCAGAGCTCCGGCCGCTCGGCGACTGAGACGATCTCGTACTCCGCCGACGGCGTCGGGGCCGGTTCGATCCCGATCCGCCGGACCTGCTCGACCTGCCGATTGGTCTCGACGAACCCGAACCGCTCGGCGAACAGCCGCGACCCCTCGTCATCGGTGCCGCCGCCGGCCATTGCGTAGCCGTGGGCGATGGCATGGTCGGCCAGGGCGTGCAGCAACGCCGTCCCGACACCCTGCCGCCGTGCCTCGGGCCGGACCCGTGGCGCCAGCGACGCCCGCTCCCCGTCGTCCGACCGGACAGCCAGCCCGCTGCCGACCACCTTGCCGTCCACCTCGGCCAGCAGCATCAGCCGGTCGGGTCGCTCGAACTTGCGCATCTCCGCGACGGTCGGGCAGCGCTCGTACGGCAGCACCGCGATCCGTACGCCCCGCCAGTCCTCGTAGTCGGCGTCCGTGATCGCCGGCCGGATGATCGTGCTCATGGCGACAGCTTGCCTCAGCCGGCCGGAAACGGCGCGCTATTTTGCCGGCCGACCGTTTGCCGGCCGACCGTCCCGGTCGGCGGCAGCGGGTCGCGTCGGTGAGATCGGCTTGCTGTCAGCTGGCCAGCGCGGTGGGTTCGCGGAGATGGGCGAGGAGATCGGCCAGTTGGCGATGGCCTCGCGAGGTCCGGCTCTTGACCGTGCCGAGTGGAAGACCCAGCTCGGCGGCGATCTCCTGCTGGGTGTAGCCGCGGTAGTAGGCGAGTTCGAGGACTTCGCGTTCCTGGGCGCGGAGGCGGCGGAAGGCGTCGCGGACCTCGGCGACGTACCAGACGCGTTCCATCGCCGGTCCGTCGTCGGGTAGCTCCCGCACGAGCTGCAGCGACACGTTCTTCGCCGAACGGCGTTCGCGGCGGTAGACGTCGACGGCCGCGCGCCGCGTGATCGCGTACAACCACGGCTTCAGCTCGCGCCGCGGGTCGAACCCGTCAGCGGCCTGCCAGGCCTGCAGGAATGCGCGTTGCACCGCATCGGCCGCCTGCTCACGATTCCCGAGCAGACTGATCGCCGTCGCGAACATCGGGCCGGCGTACTGCTGGTACATCTCCCCCAGCGCCGCGTCCTCGCCGCGCTGGAACCGTGCCCCCAAAGACTCTGCGTCCCCCGGTGTCATCTCTTCCCCTCCTCTGGTGTCTCTCCAGAGTTCGGGGAATACAGCTACCGGGTCATCGGTAAGACCTACCTAGAAACGGCTAGGAGGTGCCTAACTGCGCGGCGGCAGGGAGCAGCTCGGGGCCGGCAACCGGCCACTCCAGCGGGTGCGGACCGAGGCCGCTCAGCTCCGTCAACTGCAGTACGCACCACGGCGACAGATCGGTTCGTACTGCGAGATCGCCCCACTCCACCCACTCGTACGCCGCCACCTCGGCCGGATCGGCGACCAGCTCACCGGTACAGGCGACTCGGAAGACGGGGCACAACTCGTTCTCGACGACACCGCTGGGCATCTCGGCGCGATACCGGAAGGCCGGCAGCATCAGCTCGACGGTCTCGGCCACCAACCCGAGCTCGTCAGCCAGCCGGCGGCGTACGGCGGACTCGAACGATTCGCCCGGCAGCGGATGCCCGCAGCAGCTGTTGGTCCAGACGCCCGGCCAGGTGCGCTTGCTGAACGCCCGCTGGGTCAGCAGCACCCGGCCCTGGTCGTCGAAGACATAACTGGAGAACGCGAGATGCAGCGGCGTCGCGGCGTGATGCACCGTCGCCTTGTCCTCGGTGCCGATCGCGAGACCACTCTCGTCGACCAGGACCACCATCTCCGTCTGCACCCGTCGAGCCTAGCCGCTCTGAGATAGGCAACCGCTACCGATGCGCGTCCCCCGCCTGAACCCTAGAAAGGAAGGATGGATGCAGAGCTGAAACACCGGCTGCCCGCGGCGTGGCGGCTCGAGGAGGTCGGGTACGCCGCGAACTCGCCGACCACGGCCGGGTTGTTCCGGGGGCGGAACGGTTTTGTCAAAGTACTGCGCAGCTATCGGCTGTGGCCTGCGCTCGAGCTGGCGCCGGCGGAGTTCCGGGTGCTGGCGCTGGCCGGGGATCTGTGGCGGTACGAGGCTGACGTCTATCTGGATGGGCTGGCGTCCTCGCTGCCCACTGGGTTGCGTTTGCCGGAGCTCTACTCGGCGGAGCTGCTGGATGACGATCACCTGGCGCTGGTTGTAGAGAATGTTCGGACTGCGGAGTCGCCGTGGGATCGCGATCGGTACGGGCGGGCGGCTGAGCTGCTGGGGCGGTTGGGGGTGCGGTTGACTGCGAACGATGCGTTGCCGGCTGCGGCTGATCGGTCGCCCGGGCGGTTGACGAGGCTGATGATCGAGGGGTTCGTCGAGCAGTTCGCGATCCGGCCGCTGCTCGATCCGGCGACCTGGCGGCATCCGCTGCTGGCTGGGTCCGGGCTTCGGGAGGAGCTGGCTCAGTTGGCTGCGCGGATTCCCCGGCTGCTCGCCGAACTGGCGCGACGACCCCAGTTGATGAGCCACGGCGATGCCTGTCCGCAGAACCTGCTGGTCCCGGCCGACGCCCCGGACACCTTCGTCGCCATCGACTGGACGCTGAGCGGATTGGTTGCCGCTGGCGACGATCTCGGTCAGCTCCTGATCGGCCGCGCGCACTCCGGTGAGCTCACCGTCGACGAGCTCGCCGACCTGCGCGAGCTGGTGATCAGGCGCTACCACGCCGGTCTGATCGCCGAAGGCCGTGACGGCATCAGTCAGGACGACGTACGGGCCGGTCTGGACGGCGCGCTCATCCTGCGGAGCGCCTTCCTGTCGATCCCGCTCGACCGGCTGGCCGAAACGGTGACGGACGAACTGGCAACGCTGGTGGCGCAGCGGCTGGAACTAACTCGGTACCTGGTCGAGCTCGGGGCTGTTAGCCTGAGCACGTGATCAAGCGAAGCGCGCAGTATCGACCGGCTCTGGGACGAGCCGGCTGGTAGCTGTCAGTTTCGCTCCACCCCAGAGCCTCCGAGGCAGGAACCGTCAGGTTCCTGCCTCTTTCCGTTGCCGGAGGCACTGAAGTGGGGTGCCTCTGCCTGTTGAGAGGAACCTGATGAACGAAGTACCGGCCGTGCTCGAACGGCTACGGCGGACCACCGACACCATCGTCGGCGAGGCCGACCTGATCGAGCGGCTCGCGTCCGGGCGCAAGCTGCGGATCAAGTACGGCGTCGACTGCACGGCACCCGATCTGCATCTGGGCCACGCCGTCAACCTGTGGATGATGCGGCAGTTGCAGGACCTCGGCCACCAGGTGGTCTTCCTGCTGGGCGACCTGACGACGCAGATCGGCGACCCGACCGGCCGCTCGGAGACCCGCCCGGTGCTCACCCCGGCGGAGATCGCGGCGAACGCAGACTCCTTCCTTGCCCAGGTCTCGCTCGTCCTCCGGACCGACCCCGAGGTCTTCGAGGTCCGCCGAAACTCGGAGTGGTTCGGCGCGATGGACGTCGCTGAGCTGCTCGGCCTGTTCAGCCAGGTCACGCATGCGCAGTTGATGGCGCGCGACATGTTCCGCGATCGCGTCGCGGCCGGGCGGGAGATCGCGTTGCACGAGCTGGTCTACCCGGTACTGCAGGGCTACGACAGCTTCGCACTGGCCAGCGACCTGACCATCGTCGGCTCCGACCAACTCTTCAACGAGAAACTCGGCCGGCACTTCCAGCAGCGCCTCGGAGCGCCGCCGCAGGCGCTGATCATCACCACGATCACGCCGGGCATCGACGGCGGAGCGAAGCAGTCCAAGTCGCTGAACAACTACATCGCCCTGACGGACACCGCCCGGGACAAGTTCGGCAAGCTGATGAGCCTGCCCGACTCGCTGGTCCAGACGTACGCACACGTCTACACCGAACTCCCGCTCGATCTCGTCGCCGGGCTCGGCGACGCTGCCACGCAAGGCGGTCCGGCGGCTCGCGACGCCAAACTCATGCTGGCGGCCGCGGTGGTCACGCGGTACCACGGCGCGGGTGTCGCCAAGACGGAACGGGCTGCCTTCAGGTCGCAGTTCAGCCTTCGTAGTACGCCGGCTGACCTTCCGGAGGTGAGGGTGCAGGCTTCCCGACCGACCATCCTGGAGTTGTTGCAGGCGGCCCGCCCTGAGCTGAGCAACTCCGAACTCCGCCGGCTGATCCGCCAGGGAGCGGTCTCGATCGACGACCAGAAAGTGCACAGCCATGACGTCACCATCGCTCTCGCCGAACCCGTCACCCTCCGCTCCGGCTCCCGTACCTTCCACCGCATCGTCCCCGCCTGAAACCCCGCCCGGGCTCGCGGCGCCTGCTCCGCTGCGCTACGCCAGCTGCATCGCAGGCGAGTACTGGCGCTGACGCGCACAACCCCGCGGTGGTTGAGGACGGCGGACTGGAACGCCCACACCCGCCCGGGCTCGCGGCGCCTGCTCCGCTGCGCTACGCCAGCTGCATCGCCAGCGGCTACTGGCGCTGACGCGCACAACCCCGTGCCGGTCGAGGATGGCGAACTGGCTCAGGCCAAACAGAACACCTGCCAAGAGCCCGCCGACCAGTACCGCACGCACCCGGCTCGCGGCGCCTGCTCCGCTCCGCTACGCCGGCTGCATCGCCAGCGACTACTGGCGCTGTCGCGCGCAGACCCGCGGTGGTTGAGGATCGCACGCACCCACCCGGCTCGCGACGCCTGCTCCGCTCCGCTACGCCAGCTGCATCGCCAGCGAGTACTGGCGCTGACGCGCGCAGACCCACGGAGGTTGAGGATGGCGGTCTAGCGCAGGCCCAAGAAGAACACCTGCCGACAGTCCATCAACCGCACCCGGAGCTGGCTGCCACGACTCGCGGGAGCGTCCCCGGCCATGGCTCGCGACGCCTGCTCCGCTCCGCTACGCCGGCTGCATCGCAGGCGACTGCTGGCGCTGTCGCGCAAACCCAGCGGGGGGGGGTTGAGGATGGTGGTCTGGCGCAGATCCAAGAAGAACAGCCTGCCAGGAGCCGACGGCCACCCCCGGGGCGATCTGCCACGGCTCGCGGGACTGCCGCGCCCCAGCTCGCGGCACCGCCCGCCGTACACAACAAAGCAACGCACCCACCAAGCGGATAGCAATAATCCGCCCAGCAGGTGCGCCACAGCTCACCACATCTCTGACAACCTCACCGCCCGAAGCGATCCCCCGCCCACTCCAGGATCTCAGCCTTGGCCGCCGCCATCAGCCCGTTGTGGTCGACCCCCGGGTAAGTCCGGTAGGTCAGCTCGTTGCCAACAGCACCCAACTGCCCCGCAGTGACGGTAGTGGCCGGACCGAACACAACAGTGTCGGCGGTGCCCTGGGCCAGGAAGATCGGCTGCTCGTGCTGCTTGATCGGGATCTCGCCGTCAGCAATCAACAGATCCAGCAGACGATCGGCCTCGGCGGCATCCACGGAGTACAGGTCCTGCGACTTCTTGCCCACGGCAAGCTGGGCGATCGCCGTGTAGCACTCGGTGGTGATCGCCTTCTGGTACAACGACTTCCCATAAGCCGTCAGATAGACATCAGGGTTGAAGGTCAGCGGATGCGAAGCCTTCGTGCCGGCCAGGATGAGGATCACGAACGGGTTCGCCGGGGTGTCAGGCACGAAGGGCTTGACCGCGTCGAAGGTCATTTGCCACTGCGAGATCGGCGCGGTTGAGATCGTCCCTCGATAGTCCAGCTCCGGCGCGTACTTGTCCTGCAGCGCGCCGGTGAACAGCGCCGCCTGTGCCCCCTGCGACTGACCCGAGACGATCCACTTCCGGCTGAGTGACCTGTCGGCCTGCCGGGCTGCGCGGACGATGTCGATCACGCCGTACGCCTCGGACTTGCCGTTGAGGTACGGGTGCGTCCCCGGTGTGCCGAAGCCTTCGTAGTCCGAGGCGGCGATCGCGTAGCCGGCGGCCAGCCAGCTGGTCAAGTAGTCGATGTCTCGCTGCGAACGTCCGCTGATCGAGTTCGCGCAGTTGTCCGCGATGCCGACCGTGCCGTGCGCCCAGCTGAGCACTGGCCAGCCGCCCTTCGGCGCCTTCCCGGGTGGCACGAACAAGGCGCCCGAGACAACAGTCAGCCGGCCGTCGAAGCCCGTTGACGTGTAGTGCAACCGCTGAGCTTTGGCCGCGCCGGGCAATCGCAGGCTCTCCGGCAAGCGTTCGATCTTCACGACCTTGCCCGGCTTCCCGTGGGCATCCGCGGTCGTTGCCATCCCAGCTGCCAGTACTGCGGCCAGCAGGATGGCGCCGGCGATCCGGCCTACCTTTCCGAGGTTGTTCATACCGCTCGACTTCCGATCAGCCAGGCCGAGGAGGCGTACGCGACGCCCTCGGCGGTCAGGTGAGTTTGCAGGTCGATGCGCAGCGCTTCGAGCGCCTGCGCACGGGTCTCGTCGTCAAGTCCGTCGACCAGCCATCCCAGGACGCCGAGCACGAAGCGCTCCGCGGTGGGGACGTCCGGGCCGAAGTACATCGGCTCGTCCAGCGCCTCGAACGACGGCTTGTCGAAGCCGGCCGCGACGAGCACCTCGGTGACTCGCGCGGTGTCGGCGTGGGAGAACGGACCGGGCGCCCCGGCCGGTGGTGACGGAAGCTCGCGGCCGGCGCTCAGGGCAGCGGCGAGCGAGGTGAACCATTCGTTCTCCGCAGCCGATCGCCAGCTGAGCAACGCAAGCCGGCCGCCCGGTCGGGTTGTGCGGGCTAGGTTCTCGAAGGCGGCGAGCTGGTCGGCGAAGAACATGCTGCCGGTCCGGCTGACCACCACGTCGAACTCGTCGTCCGCGAACGGATACACCTGTGCGTCGGCCTGCAGGAACTCGACGTTCCGCAACCCGGCGACCTCCGCGGAACGCGACGCGATCGCCACCATCGGCGACGAGAGGTCGACGCCCAGCGCAGTACCGGGGTGGTTGCGTTCGGCGACCGCTCGAGTGAGGCTGCCGGTGCCGCAGCCGACGTCGAGCACCTTGTTGCCGGGCAGGATTCCCGCCGCTCGCAGCAGCGAATGGTCGTACCGGTGCAGCGCGTGCTCGAACAACTCGGCCTCGGCGGCCCAGAAAGCTCCCTCGGCGCCGTCCCAGGCGCGGAGTTGGTCGGTGTTCCCCGGATCGATCCGGACAGACATGGTGACTCCCTTCAGTCAGCACCAGTACGCAGCCGGCCCGATTCGGGATCACCCTTCCGGCTGGCAAGCTGGCAAGGTGTCGAAACCGATCCTCAAGGCCTGCCTGAACGGCGACCGCTCGCGAGCCGACCATCCCGGCGTACCGGTGACTCCCGCTGAGCTGGCGCAGTCCGCGTACGACGCTGCCGCGGCGGGCGCTGTCGCGGTGCACTTCCATCCGCGCGGGGTGGACGAGCGGGAGAGCCTGCGCTGGTCCGACGTCGAGCCGGCTGTGGCCGCCGTCCGGGCGCAGTGTCCTGGGTTGGCCATCGGCGTCGCGACCCGCGAGGAGATCGCGCCTGACCTGGACCGGCGAATCGCCCTGCTCAGTGACTGGTCGGCCGGGCCGGACTTCGCCAGCGTCAACTGGCACGAAGAGGGTGCCGTGCAGGTCGCCGAGCTGCTGATCGAGCGCGGGATCGGGATCGAGGCCGGGTTGTTCACGCCGGACGCGGCGCGGAAGTTCCTGGCTTGGGATGGTCCTGTCGTGCGGGTGCTGGTGGAGGCGTTGCCCGGGATCTCACCGGGTGCCGACGGAGTTGCGGCGGCAGCGGCGACGCTGGAGGTGCTCCCCAGCGGGTTCGAACTCGTGGTTCACGGTGAGAACGAGTGGGCCTGGCCGGTGCTCGAGTGGGCGCGAGCCCGTGGGTACGGGCTGCGCGCCGGACTCGAGGACATGGTGACCGGGCCGCACGGCGAGACCGTCACGGGCAACGGCCAGCTGATCACGCTGGCGTCGTGAGCGCGGCGGCGTACTCCGCCCCTGTGCAGACCGTGCCGAACTTCGGGAAGATGTAGGAGCTCGCGAAGTCGTGAGCCGTGCCGTCCAGGCCGGTCATCGCGTCGGTGACGTAGAGGGTGTCGTAGCCGTGCTCGTCGGCGACCCGGCCGGTGGACTCGACGCCGAAGTTGGTGGCGATGCCGGCCAGGGCGACGGTTGTGATGCCGCGAGTTCGCAGTACGTCGTCGAGACCGGTCTGGTGGAAGGCGCCGACCGTGCGCTTGACGATCTCCACATCACCCGGCTGCGGGTCGAGCTCCGGGGCGAGCTCGCTGCCCTCGGGCTGGACGTCGACGCCCGGACGCTCGACCCGGACGTTGACGACCAGACCGCCTGCCGACCTGGTGGCCTTGGCCAGCGTGATGCAGCGCTCCAGCACCGCTGCCCCGGTCAGCGGTGCCGTGTCGAGCGCGATGATCCTGGGCATCAGGTCGATCAGGATCAGTGCCGTAGTACGGGGATCGAGAGCAAGAGAGGTCACATTTGCGGACCCTATGACATGGACGAGGCCAGGTTGTTGGCGAACGCGGTGTCCTTCTCGGTGGACGAGAAGCCGAAGCGCCAGGTGCCGCCGGCATAGGTGCCGGGAGCCCACACTCGGCCGCCGGGTTGCCAGAGCGGTTGCCAGGCGATGGCTGCGTTGGACGGGTCGTACCAGTGGTTGTCCGCGGCCCAGGCAGACCCTTGCTTGTACGCCGAGACGACGCTCAAGCCCGGACTCGTTGCCATCGACCACTTCGGCAGCCCTGGGTAGTCACCGTCGCGACCGAAGCCGCCTGGATCGCCCTGGTCGGCGAGCGCGGAGTCGACGTTGAACGAGACCTCCCACAGCGGCGCGCTCGGCGCGGAGTTGACGTTCCAGCGCAGGCTCGTGTCGAACGTCTTCGCACCGAACGCGAACGACCAGTCCGCGGTGATCGGTTCGTCACCGAGTGGAATGCCCTTCAGCTGCAGGCTTCCGTCCGCGGTCAGCACCTGCGCCGCCGCGCCGGTCAGGTCGGTCGCGCCGAAGTTGCCGACGCCCAGATAAGGCGCGGTCGCTCGCGACGACGAGTCCAACGCGGGCTTGTACTGCGCCTGCCCGGCCGGGTCGACCTCCAGCTTCGTCAGCACCGCCCGGGGAGTCGTCTCCACAGTGGCCTTGTAGTACTTCGTACTCACCACCGTGCCCTTCGTGACCTGTTCCTTGCTGAAGTCGAGCGGCGCCACGAACAGTCCGCCCTTGCCCCAGCCGGCGCCGGTGACATACCAGTTGGTCCCGTCCTGGACGACCTCCGCGGCATGCGACTGGATCGTGCCGACCAGCTGATCGAGTGTGAAGTGCAGCGGATTCTTGCTCTTGTAGACCTTTGTCGACTCGTAGCCGCCGTCGCAGCAGACGAACAGATACCAGTCGGTCCCCCGCTGCACCACGAACGGCGACTCGGTCGGCCCGCCGAACGTCCCGGTCTGCGGGTGCTCGAAGGCAACGTTGCGCTCACCCCAGTGCAGCAGGTCCGTACTGGTGCGATAGGCAACGATGTGGTTGCCGCCGCTCGGCGTCGAGTTGGCGGTGTAGTACATCACCCACTGGTTGCCGACCTTGTGCACCATCGGATCGCGCCCGTCGAACCCGTCGGTGAACAACGGGTTGGCGGAGCTCCTGGTCCAGTGCACCAGGTCGGTCGAGGTCGCCAGCGACATCCGGTACGCCGTATGGTCGGCCGTCCCGCCCGCGTAGAACATGTAGTAGACACCCTGGTCGTACAGCACGTACGGCGCCCAGATGTGCAGCTCACCAGCGGCCGGGTCAGCCACCAGCGCAGGCGGCTGCTTGGTCCACGGCCCGTTCGGCGACGGCGCAGTCGCGTGGCCGAAGCTTTTCTCGTCCAGCGGGTTCGCCGGCTCCGCGTGGGTGATCGCGTAGACGTGCCAGGTGCCGGTCGTGCGGTCCTGGATCATCGTGTGGTCGTTGTAGTACCACGGACTGGATTCGCCGACGCTCGGGTCGTAGACCTTGACGAACTTGCCAGCGGCAACCACCGTCTCGGTCCGGGTGAACGGCTCGCTCTTGATCACGGACAGCTCCAGGTCGAGCAGGTCGAGACCAGAGAGGAAACCGGTCGCCGCCGCGTTCTTGCCGGTCACGGCGATCGCCAACTGATGTTTGCCCGCCGCAAGAGCTTTGGTGCCGAGGTCAACCGTCTGCGTGGTCACCCCGGTCGCGGCGTACCCGTCGAAGGTGGCGACCTTCGCGCCGTCGATGCTCAGGTCAACGATCCCGTAGTCGGCGGCCTTGGTCAGAGCAGTCGAGAGGCTGTAGTTGCCCGTGGTCGGAACGGTGAAGGGCAATACCGCCTGGTCGCCTGCCTTGGCGCCATGGATCCACAGTTGCGCGCCGCCCGACCAGTTCGCGCCGCAGCAGTTGCCCTGCGGATCGACCGGCACCGTGGCCGAGAAGACCGGCAGCATCGACTCGCCCTCGATCCGGATCGTGCTGCCCGAGATCGCCTGAGCCTTCGCGGATTTCGCGCCGACGTTCCCGGCCAGGTCGACCGCTGCGACACGATACGTCCAGGTCTCCTGCAGGCCGATCCCCTTGTGCACGAAGCCCGGCACGGCACTCGTACCGACCAGCTTCTCGGCCGCGCCTTGCTTCGCAGCGTAGATGTTGTACTTCGCGACGCCGCTGTCGTCCGCCGCGTCAGCCCAGCTGAGCGCAATCGCGTTGTCGGGGCGGCTCACGGCCTTCAAGTTCAGCACCTGGCCGGGAGCGCGGCGATCGGCGTACGGGATGACCGAGGACTGGACGACGTAGTTGCTCGCGGTCCACTGCGTGCTGGGCCTGAGCTCGATCGTGAGCTTGGTCCTGCCGAAGGTGATTGCTGCGGGCAATTGGTAGTTGTCGTCCAGCCAGCGCTGCTTGGGGTTGCCGAGCGGCTGCGACCAGGTGCCGACCTCCTTGCCGTCGACAAACACCTTCGCCGACTGGCCGGGCTGGTTCTGGTCGCTGGTACGACGCAGCGTCACGCCGCGGTTGATCGGATCGACCTTCGCGGTGAAGCGGATCGGCGCAGTACCGGAGCGGACCTGGTCGGTCAGCGTGATGTCGTCGTGGTCGCCCTCGTAGACGCTGGTCAGGTCGGCCTGGGTCGCCGCGCCATCGGCGTACTGGTGTTGCCGGCGGCTCTGCGCGTCGCCGGTGTCGATCCGGTCGGTTTCGCGAGCGCCGAACTGCGCCGCGGAGTACAGGAAGGCGGTCGAGCCGTAGATCGCCGGGTGATCGTTCTGCTGGCCGTGCTCGATCCCGAAGGTGAGCTGGTTCTGGAAGCCGATCGCGTCGCTGATGTGCAGCCGGAACGCGCTGTCGCACTCCACCTTGCACTGGCCGGCGTTGACCTCGTGGCCCGAGTTCCCGTGGAAGGGCGTGGAGTAGGTGCCTTGGTTGAAGTACCAGCCGGATTCGTAGTAGTCCTCGGTGCCGGTGCCGTGGATGGCCGGGGTGCGCTCGCCATCGACGTACACGCGCTCATCGCCTTCGAGATAGCCCCGGGTGTTGCCGTCCGACTGCAGGCCTTCCATCGTGTGCGAGACGCCGACGAACTTGCCCCGGCCAGTGGTGTCCGCGATCAGCCAGTCCTGGCCCATCGTGGGCTCGGCCCGGTGCGACAGTGCGGTGAAGTAGCCGGTCTTGCCGGTGACGAGGTCGATCGCCGCCTTGGCATCCCGCGCCGAGGTGACCTCCGCCTGACCGCCCGACAGCTTGTACTGCGAGGTGTTGACCAGCTTGACGGTGGCGCGGGCGAGGTACGGCATCGGCCACCAGGCGGAGTACCAGCCGTCCGGGTCCATGGCGAAGAAGAGCGAGCGGACTTCGTTCTCCCCGAGACCGGAGCCGAAGAACTCGCCGAGCGGGGCGTCGACGCGCGTCTTGCCGTCCACGGCGACCTGCACCCGTACGCCGGACAGCAGCGCGTCCGAGGGCTTCACGCGTTCGCCGTCCGCCGGGGTGGCTGCGTACGGCATCGAGTGGGAGCCTTCCCATCGCTGATTGGTGATCGAGTAGCCATGGGCCTGCTCGTCGGCGAGGTGCTGCGGTCCGACGTCCAGGGTGTCGGTGCGCTTGCTGGTGCCACCCACCGTGGAGTCGGCCCAGTAGGTGAACTCGTTGAAGTCGAGGTCGGACGAGATGAACTCGTTGCGTATCTCGATCTTGTCCTTGCCGGCCGTCACGCCGGCCGGCAGCTCGACGACCTGATCGGCCCACTGCGCGCCCTTGGCCGGCAGCGGGGTCCACTCACCAGACTGGACGCCGTCGACGAAGACCTTCGCGCGCTGGTTGCCGATCCGCAGGTCCAGCCGGCGGATCAGCTTGACGCCGGTGTTGGCCGGGTCGATCTTCAGGGTGAACTTGCTGCCGCCGACGAAGGCGCGACCGTCGTCGGCGAAGGTCTTCAGATCCAGGCCGACGATCTGCGGGAGCTTCAGCCGGAGGGCGCTGATCTCACCCGGGCCCTTGGCGTCCGCCAGCGTGAGCTGCTTGCCGGGGGCAAGGTTCACGGCGGTCTTGGTGGTCCTGGCCTGTGGGTTGGCC
The DNA here is from genome assembly GCF_040687575.1 of Kribbella sp. NPDC056861. NCBI lineage: Bacteria > Bacillati > Actinomycetota > Actinomycetes > Propionibacteriales > Kribbellaceae > Kribbella > Kribbella sp. NPDC056861. The sequence goes on from NZ_JBFBNQ010000002.1 coordinate 787,498, forward strand.
GGCTTCGGGTCCTTGGTGCCGGACGCCTTGAGGAGGGCGACGACGTCTTCGGCCTTGTCGGCCGGATTGAAGGTCTTGACGCCGCTCGCGTCCGGGAACTCGCGGTAGTCGACGTGGTAGAAGAGCGGGTTGTTCTGGACGGTCACCCGCATGGATTTCTGGTAGGGCATCGGCACCCGGAGATAGACGCCGCCGCTGGTCTCGAGCGCGTTCGCGACCAGCGGGTAGACGAAGGGTGAGCCGAGTTTGCCGTCGACAACGTCCTGGAGGCCCGCGTCGAGCACCTTCTTGCCGTCCACCTCGACGGTGATGGTGCCGGTCTTGCGCACATCACCCTCGTCACGGGTGAACCAGATGGAGGCGATCTCGCCGGGTCCGTCGTCCTCGGCGAGCACGCAGCCGGCGGACGTAGTACGCAGACAGGAGTAGGCGCCGTCGAAACCGTCGTTGTTGGTGCCGTCGCGGCCGAAGCTGGAGAACTGCTTGCTGCGGACGCCGGTCTGGAGCTCGGGGAGGCGGTCGAGACCGCGGTAGACGTCCCAGCCGACCGGGCCGTTGCCGCCCGCGTACGGCGTACTGGCGGTGGTGGCCGAGGCTGGCTGGACGGTTGCCGGCAGGACGAGAACCAGGCCTAGAAGTGCGGCGGCAGCTCGTCCGGGAGATCTGGTCATGGGCGGACCTCACGATCTGGGAAATCGATTTCTCAGATGTCTACCATCGAATCGGAGCGCTTGAAAAGGGGTCACCGGGAATGGGAAGCGTGTTCCAGCAGTTGGGCACCCGATGACCCGTCGTCATGGTTCTGGCCGCAGACTGGTCCCGTAGTCAGACTTCGAGCACTCACCCGCAGGAGAAATCCATGAGTTCAGCTCCAGCCCAGATCGCCGTCACCGGACTCGCGGTGATGGGCCGCAACCTGGCCCGCAACCTGGCCCGCAACGGCTTCCGGGTCGCCGTCCACAACCGGTCCCAGGGCCGCACGGACGCGCTGATCAAGGAGTTCGGCCACGAGGGCGAGTTCACCCCGGCCACCGACCTGACCGAGCTGGTCGCCGCGCTGGAGCAGCCGCGCAAGATCATCGTGATGGTGAAGGCCGGCGAGCCCACCGACGCGGTGATCGACGAGCTGGTGCCGCTGCTGGACGAGGGCGATATCGTGATCGACGCGGGCAACGCGCACTTCGCCGACACCCGCCGCCGCGAGGACGCGCTCAAGGCCAAGGGCCTGCACTTCGTCGGCGCCGGCGTCTCCGGTGGCGAGGAGGGCGCGCTGAACGGCCCGAGCATCATGCCGGGCGGGTCCGCCGAGTCGTACGAGTCGCTCGGCCCGATCCTGACCAAGATCTCCGCGCACGTGAACGGCGAGCCGTGCTGCGTGCACGTCGGCCCGGACGGCGCGGGTCACTTCGTGAAGATGCTGCACAACGGCATCGAGTACGCCGACATGCAGCTGATCGCCGAGGCGTACGACCTGCTCCGCAGCGTGCTGGGGCTGAGCGCGCCGGAGATCGCCGACGTGTTCCGGGAGTGGAACACCGGCGACCTGGAGTCGTTCCTGATCGAGATCACCGCGGAGGTGCTCAGCCAGGTCGACGAGTCGACCGGTGGGCCGTTCGTGGACATCGTGCTCGACCAGGCGGAGCAGAAGGGCACCGGCCGGTGGACCGTGCAGGTCGCGCTGGACCTTGGCATCCCGGTGAGCGGCATGGCCGAGGCGGTGTTCGCGCGCTCGCTGTCGGGCGACTCGGTGCGGCGGAAGGCGGCTGCCGGAGTACTGGCTGGGCCTTCGGACGGGAAGGTCTCGGTTGACCGGGACGCGTTCATCGAGGACGTGCGGCACGCGCTGTACTCGTCGAAGCTGGTTGCCTATGCGCAGGGGTTCGACGCGATCCGGGCGGCCTCAGATCAGTACGAGTGGAACATCGATCTGGGCGCGATGGCGACGATCTGGCGTGGTGGGTGCATCATCCGGGCGCGCTTCCTGGACCGCATCAAGGAGGCGTACGACCGGGACGCGGACCTGCCGTCGCTGCTGGTCGACGACTACTTCAAGGAAGCGGTCGTGAACGGTCAGGACGCTTGGCGTCGCGTGGTCGCGACGGCGGCCACGGCCGGCGTACCGGCTCCTGGGTTCTCGGCGGCGCTGTCGTACTACGACGGGCTGCGGGCCGAGCGGCTGCCTGCCTCGCTGATCCAGGGACTGCGCGACCTGTTCGGCGCGCACACCTACCAGCGGACCGACCGCGAGGGCGCGTTCCACCTGGACTGGTCGGGTGACCGCAAGGAGCGCTCCGCCTGACACGCTGAGTGGCTGGGCGATTGGCGCTGAGGGTCGAACGTGTGTTCTAATACACTCTCAGCGCCAGCCCGCTTCGGCGGGGACATGTCACCCAGGGAGATCGCCGCAACGATGACTGTAGACACTTTTGCAGCAGAAGCTCAGACCGACGCCGCCGACACTCCCGAAGCAGTGACCTCTTCGGCCGACACCGACACCGCTGCCGCGGCAGACACCGCCGCCGCTCCGGTGACCGACGCGCCGGTCGACGGGCCTGCTGGCGATGCGCCGGTCGACTCGTCGTCTTCCACCGACTCCACCGCCGAGGTCGCTCCAGTGGCCGAGAAGCCGAAGAAGGCGCCGGCCAAGAAGGCGGCCCCGAAGAAGACCAAGACGCTCGAGCTCACCCTGACCGTCACCGGCACCGCCGACGGCGAGTGGAAGGCCGAGCTCAAGCAGGGCAACAGCTACATCGCGAAGAACCTCCTGGTCGCCGCCGCAGCCGTCTCCCGCGCAGCCAAAGAACTGCACGAAGACCTGTCCGGCCCCATCGACGAGGTCATCGACGCCGCCCGCGAGCAGCAAGCCGCGAAGGTCGCCGCCCTCGAGGCCGAGCTCGAGGCAGCCCGCAAGGCGCTCGCCGAGCTGGACGACTAGGTTTTCTGGATTTGCTGCCGGCTCATCACCGGGAGCATGACCCCGCGCACCCCCGGCTCGCTCCCGGTGGGTGCGCTGGGGTCTCCCCCGCCGGTGCCTTGCTCGCTTGACGCTTGGCTCCCACCGGTGTTTTGCTCGCTTGACGGTTGGCTCCCACTCGCGCCGGGCGCGACCCTGCTGGGTCGCTCACACGCGTTTAGCTTCCACCTGGCGCTTGAGCTCCCGCCCCCTGGCGCGTTCTGCTGCGGCGCTCGCACGGCGCAGAGCAGATCGTCCAGCCCGGTACCGGTGTGACACCCTCGGCCGCGGCTTAGCCCCTATCCACCCTGGCACGGTCCACCGCGTCGCGCACACGCTTACCTCCCACCCACCCCGGCGCGGCGTCCTGCGTCGCTCACAAGGCACTTAGCTCCCACCTGGCGCGAGCGCAGTCTCCTGCGTTGCTGACCTGGCACTTCAGCTCCCCCAAACCCTGGCGTGGTCTGCTGCAGCGCTTGCACGGCACCTAGCCCCCACCCACCCCGGCGCAGCCCCCTGCGTCGCTCACACGTCGCTTAGCTCCCACCTACCCGGTGCCGCCTCCTGCGTCGCCCGCTTGGTGACTCAGAAGCCCCACCGCGGCAATGAAAACGCTCTCTCCTTCGCCTCACCCCAGCAAGAGCCCCGCGCCAGCAAGCAACGCGGCGCGGCCTTGCAGCTAACAAGAATCAAGCTCGCCCGACGACCAGCAACTTCCCTTTGCCGGTTGGCGGGCGGTTCCCCGAAGCACCTCGCCCGAGGCGTCCGGCGAGGTGCTTCGGGGGACACATCGAGGTGCTGCCGGGTCGGTGGCCGAGAGATGAACGCGATGTGACCGATCCGGCACGCCGCACTGCTGGGCGAAGCGGGGAATTGCGTCGTACCTTGTTTGCCTGGGCCGGTCCTGTCGGGCCCTGACCGCTCCGAACAGAAGGGGTCAGATGAGCACATTCCAAGACCTGGGATCGTTGTTGCTCGTGCGGGGTGCCGATGAGCTGGACCATGCGGGCGGCACGTTGTACGTGCACCTGCATCGGGTCGCCAAACGACTGCGGGAGCTGGGCGGGTCCGAGACGTTGGTGCTGGCGGGGCTGGCACATGCGGCGTACGGGACGGATGGGTTTCCGACGCATCTGTTCGACTGGCAGCAGGAGCGTTCCGTACTGGAGGCCGTGATCGGGCCGGACGCGGAACTGCTGGTCTACCGGTACGGCGCCTGCGATCGCGAGACCAGCTGGCGGGATCTGGCCGAGCACAGCACGGTCACCGACCGGTTCACCGGTACGTCGGAGGAGCTGTCGTCGGCGGAGCTGCGGGAGTTCGTCGATCTGACGATCGTCAACGAGCTGGACGTTCTCGATCATGCGCCGGACCTGAGGCCGAAGCTGCAGGCCTTTCTGCAGGAGCAGATTCCCCGGTGGCAGTCGCTCGCCTCCCCTGCGGTGACAGCCGAAGCCAATCGAGCCGTGGGCCTGATCGCCCCGGCATCCTGAGGAGTCGACCCCGCCGGATCCTGAGATGACCACCGCGGAGTACACCGCTGCCAGGGCCACCGGGCGTGATTACTCGACCGTGCTACGGCGCCTGCTCGATGGCGTGGCGGCACTACATCAAGGGCAGCCTGCAGCACCTGATCACTGCGGGCTCGGCACTCCCTGAGCCGTGGTGAAGCAATTGGGCCACGTCGTCCTCGCCGATGAGTGGATCGCTGTCCGGCGACCTGCTACTCAGCCTGGGAGAAGGCCCGGATGGTGGTGATCAGGAGGGCGAGCAGGGTCGCGGCGACGGTCGCGGCCGTGCAGAGCCAGAGGGGTAGGTCGGTCAGCAGGATGGTGGCGACGAAGGTGAGTGGTGCCACGTAGACGCCGGCCAGGTGTGGGTGGCGTTTGATCAGCCGGAGTACTGCGGGAATCGGCATCCCGAGCGGTGCCAGCAGGGCTGCTGTGGCGAGGGCTGTCGGCCAGCCTCGGTGGCTGAGCACCAGGGCGCCGATCAGCAGCCAGCAGAACGGCGCGAAGGCCAGCAGCCACCAGGGTGGGTGCCAAGGGTTCGCCGGGCTCGGGGCGGGTTCGTCGTTCGTCACGCCCATCGCCTCCTCCGTCGGCTGGGCCTGCGCCTCCGAGTCTGGCACCCGCAAGCCCGGCATCCCCGCGTCTACCCGCGGCGAGTCCCGCCGTGAGTCAGGCCGCATGCTCGGCCGCATCTCCCGCGGCGAGTCCGCCCGCGTGTTCGACGGCGAGGCCGGCAACGAGTCCGGCGGCGTGCTCGGCGGCGAGGCCGAGAGCGAGTCCGGCGGCGTATTCGACGGCGAGGCCGAGAGCGAGTCCGGCGGCGTATTCGACGGCGAGGCCGAGAGCGAGTCCGGCGGCGTATTCGACGGCGAGGCCGAGAGCGAGCTCAGCCATGTGTCCGGCCGCTTGGCCGAGAGCGAGTCCGGCTGCTTGGTCGGCAGCGAGTCCTGCCGGGTGCTCGGCGGCGAGCCCGGCGGCGTGTTCGACAGATTGTCCGGCGTGTCCGGCGGTGGGTTCAGCGCCAGCGTTGGGGATTGCTGGAAAACCTGCGGTGGGCGACGCATGATCGGAGCATGGCCCGCTACGAAGTGATCGCCCGCGCCGAGGTCGATCGGCGTCAGTCCACCTCCGCCTACTTCTCCTTGGCTCTGCTCTCCGGCCGGCTCGACAAGGGCATGCATCTGCGCCGGATCGAGGAACTGCCTGACGGCAAGGTCGCGCTCGTGCTGCAGCACAACTTCAGCCCGCGGAAGCAGGACGAGGCGGCGCTGATGGCGAACCGGACGCTCGCCCAGCTCGGCATCCCGGCCACCCAGGTCCTGCAGCTCGACCTGCACCGGCTCAGCCGCAGAGGGCGCACCTTGGTCCGCTCCTGGACCGGTCCCGGCAACCCGCCCGGTCCCGACCTCAGTGGGGACCGTGAACCCCGCAACCCACTGCCCACTCCGCCGCACCTGAAAGCCTCACTCGATCTCCCCGACAACTGACAGGACGAACCGTTTCCTCACCTCGCGACACGGGCGAGCTGAGGAAACGGTTTATTCAGTACAGAGTCAGACCGTGAACACCTCGAACGGCGCCGCAAAGGTGGTTCCCAGCCGGCTACCCGCCGCGCGACCGATCCCTTCGAGGAACTCACCCGCGTCGAAGTGCGGCCAGTTCAACCCATCGATGTACGCCTTGTGCGCCTTCAGCGAGTCGACCCCGACGTCGAACGTCTCGCTGGTGTCGACGGCGTGCTTGCTGTTCGGCGAGCCGGCCGTCCACACCTGCCGTACGCCGCCCCAGCGCTCACCGTCGTCGGGAAAGATCCACCGGTTCGCCGCGTCCCGGACGGCGTCGAGGGTCGCCTTGCCGGTGCTGATGTGGTCGGCCTGGTTCAGCAGCACGTCGCCGTCCCAGGTGTCGCGGAAGTTGTTCGTGATCACGATCTCCGGCTGGTGCCGCCGGATCACACCCGCGAGCAGCCGGCGCAGCGCGACGCCGTACTCGATCGTGCCGTCGGGCTGACCGAGGAACTCGACCGAGGAGACGCCGACGATCCGCGCGGACTCGACCTGCTCGGCCTCGCGCAGCGGGCCGCTCTCGGCCGGCGCGATGCCGTCGATCCCGGCCTCGCCGGAGGTCAGCAGGACGTAGACGATCTCCTTGCCCTGACCGGTCCAGCGCGCGATCGCCGCGGCCGCGCCGAACTCCAGGTCGTCGGGGTGGGCAACGATCGCCAGCGCCTTGGTCCAGTCCTCAGGCAACGCTTCCAGCGGCTCCGGTGCACTCATACCGTCAGGCTACGACGAACAGTCAGGCTCCGAACACCTGACGGGTATAGGGATTCGCGAACGCACGCTGCGGATCCAGCCGATCACGGATGGCGAGGAAGTCGTCGAACCGCGGGTACCGCGCACGGAAGTCGTCGGCCTGGAGCGTGTGCAGCTTGCCCCAGTGCGGCCGGCCGCCGAACGCCCCGACGATCTGCTCGAAGGCGTCGAAGTACCGGTCGTGCGCGAGCCGGTGGTACTGGTGGATCGCGATGTACCCGGTGTCGCGCCCGTACGCCGTCGACAGCCAGATGTCGTCGGCCGCGGCGACCCGGACCTCGATCGGGAACGGCAGCCGCTCCCCCGACCGGTCGATCCAGGCGCGCAACTCCCGCACGACCTCGACCACGTGCTCACGCGGTACGGCGTACTCCGACTCCCGGAACACCACGTTCCGCTCGGAACAGAACACCTTGTACGACGCGTCGACGTACTCGCGCGCCGACAACACCCGCGACGCGAGCTGGTTGATCCGCGGCACCAGCGCGGGGCGGCGTACCGACAGCCGGTTGGTCAGCTCGAAGACGCGATTGGAGAGCAGCTCGTCGTCCACCCATCCACGCACCTTGCCGACCGGCGAGGCGCCGACGCCGGCCGTGACCCGGTTGTTCCGCTTGGTCAGCGCGACGTCGGTGTGCGGGAACCAGTAGAACTCGAAGTGATCGTTGCCATCGGCAAGTTCATCGAAGCCACCGAGGACGTCGCCGAGCGGCAGCGGCATCTCCTGGGCGCGCAGCAGGTAGGCCGGCACGGTCTGCAAGGTCAGCGCGGTGATCACGCCGAGCGCGCCGACCGAGACGCGCGCGGCATTGAAGACGTCCGGGTTCTCCTCGGCCGAGCAGTTCAGCACCGAGCCGTCAGCCGTGACCAGCTCGATCCCGACCACCTGGGTGGCCAGGCCGCCCAGCTTCGCGCCGGTGCCGTGCGTGCCGGTGGAGATCGCGCCGGAGATGGTCTGCTTGTCGATGTCGCCGAGGTTCGCCATCGCCAGGTCGAACGACGCGAGACCCGCGTTCAGCTTGGCCAGCCCGGTGCCCGCGCCCAGCGTCACCCGGCCGGAGGCCTGGTCGGCACTGGTGATCGAGGACAGGCCGTCCAGCCGGATCATCACCTGCTCGGGCACCGAGCAGCCGGTGAACGAGTGGCCGGAGCCGACCGCCTTGAGCTGCTTGCCCTGCTCGGCCGCCGTCTTGACCAGCGTGGCGACCTCGTCGACCGACGACGGCCGCAGGATCTCCACACCGGTCGCCGACTCGGTGCCGGACCAGTTGCGCCAGGTGCTCATCCGAAGTTCTTCCCCTCACCCCGGTACGTCACGAGCTCGGTCAGCTCGGTGCCGTCGATCGCGTGCAGTACGTCGAACCGCTCCAGCATCTCGCCTGCCTTGGCGTAGCGCATCCAGACCCGGTCGCCGATCTTCAGCCCACGGGCATTCTCACCCGCGACCGGCGTCTGGACCTCGCCGGCGCCTTCCGTGCCGAGCAGTTTCAGCCCGAGCGGCCAGCTCGGCAGCGGCTGGCGGGTCTTCTTGGCCGGGCCGGAGGCGATGTAACCGCCGCCGAACAGGGTCGCGATCCGTGGCGTCGGGCGGCGTACCACTCCGAGCGCGTAGGCGACCGCGTGCTCCGGCTGGAACACGTCGTACTTGTCGAAGAGGGTCGGGCCGTAGAGCCCGGAGCCGGCGGTGACCTCGGTGACGGCCGGGTCGGCGCTGCTGACCTCGAGGCTGCCGGTACCGCCCGAGTTCACCAGCCGCAGCGGCGCGACCTGCTTGACCGCGTCGACGACCAGGCCGCGACGGTCGGACAGTTCGTTGGCCGACAGCTTCTTGACCAGCCGGACCGCGGGCGAGGTGTCGGGCAGGCCGGCGATCTGGGCCTCGTAGAACATCACGCCGACCAGCTCGAAGGCGTCGTCGGCGACCACCCGGCGGGCCAGCTCCAGCACCTGCTCCGGCGTACGCAGCGGCGACCGGCGGACGCCGAGGTGCTGGCCGAAGATCCGCAGGGACGCGTCGATGTCCAGGCAGACCTGGATCCGCTCACCGCCACCGGTGGCCGCCTTGATGAAGGCGAGCTGCTCGAAGTCGTCGACCATCAGCGTGATCCGGGACGCCAGCTCGGCATCGCCGGCCAGCTCCTTGAGTGCCGCCCGGTGCACGGTCGGATAGCCCATCAGGATGTCGTCGACGCCGTTCTGCGCCAGCCAGATCGCCTCCGGCAGCGAGTAGCTCATCACGCCGTGGAAGCCGGGCAGGTCCAGCGCGGCCTTGATCAGCGCGCGGCAGCGCACCGACTTGGAGGCCACCCGGATCGGCGTCCCGGCGGCGCGGCGGACCAGATCGTCCGCGTTGCGGCGGAACGCGGCCAGGTCGATCACCGCGTACGGCGGCTCCAGCTCAGCCGTCAGCCGCCCGTACCTGTCGAAGTCACCCATGTCCGGAGTTTAGAGCCAATAAATACTGAAAGGTAGTACATCTTTACGGCGAATCGATCACAGCCCGCAGTACCGGTACGACGCTGCGCGCCCAGGCCGCCTGCGCAGCCGGCTTCGCGGCAGACTGCGCCAGTAGTGCCACCGTAGAGCCCTTGAGGGTGGAAACCTCCACAAAGGCCTCGGCGTCCACATAAGCGCGGACCGAAGCGACCGCATCCGGCGAGGACCACAGTTGCGTCACCTGCAGGTTGCCCTTGTTGCCACAGGCCGTCATGCGCGCCTGGTAGCCGCCGTAGTACCCGGAAGCCGCACCGGCGTCGGCGAAGCGCAGTACGAGGACTGTGGCTGGTGTGCCGGCGCCTGTGCGGTAGGAGCCCTGCAGTGCGTGCTTCGGGACCGGCAGCGAGGCTGTCGGCAGTGGTTTGCCGCAACCGACGGGTAGTGCCTCGAAGGCGGCCTGGTGGGGCTCACGGCTGCGGGTCCAGGTCTCGTTGCCCAGGAAGCCCGCCTCGGCTCCCCCTGGGTCGGTGTAGGTCTTCCAGCCGGTACCGAGCTTGGCGGGGGCCGGGAGGTTCTTGGATGACACTGGCCCTGCCGCAGCCGGTGGAGGTGCCGTGCCTTGCTCCGGGAGCTCCGGGGGCTGGGCGGCATCAGTAGGCGCGACAGTGCTCAACGTGTTGGTGGGGATGGGGACAGTGCCTCCACCCCCGGGCGTCGGGCTCGAGGCAGAGACCGCAGGCTCCCTAGCGCTGCAGCCAAAGCAGAGGAGAGCTGCAGCAGCAGCAACTCCCAGGACGGCTCTCACTTCGGCTCGAAGTGCTGGTAGTCAGGCTGCCGCCAGCCGGCGCCCCAGAAGAAGCCTGCGTTGATCAGTGCGCGAGTCGGCGCGCTACTGGCGAACAGCATGCCGGGGCGGACCAGCTTGCGGTTGCGGTAGGCCAGGCCGTTCGACGGGTACCAGACGTTGTTCGCCGCGAGGTACGGGTTCTCCACGGTGTTGATGTCGATCGCGAAGCCGTACGAGTGCGGGGACAGCGCGTACGGGTTGCCGGTGACCTGGCGGCAGTTGAAGACCGAGGTGTTGTCGGCCGCCATCGCCTTGATGTCGCTGCCGCCGAAGAGGTCGACCCGCTGCATCCGCCGGATCGGGAACTTCGCGTTGAAGCTCGCGGTCCAGACGGCGATCATCTTCGCCACCGCGGCGTCCCGGACGACCAGTTCGCCGCGATGCACGAGTCCGTCGAAACCCCAGTAGTTCAAGGTGAGATAGCGCAGCTGCGACGGCTTCACCGGGCAGCCGGCCCGGTAGGTCTTGTTGATCGACGCCGCCGAGATGTTGGAGACCTTGGCGTTCAGCAGCGCTGAGATCGTGATCACGGCGTACGCCGAAGCTTCGACCGCCGTGGATGCGCCGCCGAGCGTGACGACCCGGACGGTCTTGGTGGCGGGCAGGTTGTCCGGTACCGGTACTGCGAACGTCCCGTTCGCCGCGATCCACGCACTCGTCAGCGTCCGCCACTTGCCGCCGAACCGGTCCTGCAGGCCGACCAGCTTCTTGCCGGGCTCCGGCGGGGTCAGCTTGCCGGTCATCTTCACCCCGGTCAGCACGATGTACGACGCGGCCGGCTTGGTCATCACCAGCGTGCGGTCGAGCACGTTCACGGTCCGGTCCGGGGTATTGCCGACGGCGCTCGGGAACTTGACCCCGATCACGACGCGGAAGACGGCAGCGCCCGGGTTCGGGGCGGTGTAGAGGAACTTGTAGGCGCCATTGGCGATCGTGCGGGTCGAACCGCGCAGTACCCAGCCGGTGGGGAGCTTCTCCCACAGGGTCAGGTACGAGTTCACCAGGCCGGTCTCGAGCCGGCCGGCGAACGTGATCGGGCGGTCCTCCCAGGTCGCGGCCGGCTGGTTCAGCGTGATCGGCAGCATCTCCGCCGTGACCGTCGGCGCCTGCGTCGGCGTCGGTGTCGGCGTGGACGGAGCCGGTGTCGGCTCCTCGACCGGAGCCGGGCTCGGCGTGGTGGCCTCCGCGGTGACCGGCGCTGGGATCGATTGCGTCGCACCCGGTGGAGTCGGTGACGCCGGGTCCTCCGCGGCGCCTGCGCTCGCCGGAACCAGTCCAAGGCACAGCGCCGCCACCACTGCGGCCGAACCCAAGGCACGAGGCTTCATGGGTCAGTCCTCCCCATATCGGGAGAGCCACCCCAGCTCTCCTCTCACCTACTAAGAGGCTTGTACCCAGGAAGACGTCACACCGGACCCCAAAAGTTCGGTTATTCGTGCAATCTCTTGACGGCCGCGTCGATCCGCTCGTCGGTGCCGGTCAGCGCGACCCGCACATGCCGCTCACCCGCCGTACCGTAGAAGGCACCGGGAGCGACCAGGATGCCGCGATCGGCCAAGGCTGCAACAGATTCGTAGGCGTCGTACGCCGGGTGCGAGGCCCATAGGTAGAGGCCGCCGTTCGACAGGGTGATCTCCCAGCCTGCCTCGGTCAGCGCGTCGCGCAGTACGGTCCGGCGGCGGAGGTAGCGATCGCGCTGCTCGTCGACGTGCGTGTCGTCGGCGAAGGCTGCGGCCATCGCGGCCTGGATCGGAGCCGGCACCATCAGGCCGGCGTGCTTGCGGACCGCGAGCAGCTCGGCGACGACCGCCTCGTCCCCCGCGACGAAACCGGCGCGGTAGCCGGCCAGGTTGGAGCGCTTGGACAGCGAGTGCACGGCAAGCAGGTTGTCGAAACTGCCGCCGCAGACCTCCGGGTGCAGCACCGAGACCGGCTTCGCGTCCCAGCCGAACTCCAGGTAGCACTCGTCGCTGACCAGCAGCACCTCGTTTGCCCGGGCCCACTCGACCGCAGTACGCAGCTCGTCGGCCGAGGTGATCTGACCGGACGGGTTGCGCGGGGAGTTGAGGTAGGCGACCCGCACCGCCCCCTCGTACTGCGTGGGGTCGGCGACCGGCACGCTCGTCGCGCGGGCAAGCGCGGCACCCGCCTCGTACGTCGGGTAGGCCAGGTCGGGGATCAGCACGGTGTCGCCGGCGCCGATGCCGAGCAGCGTCGGCAGCAGCATGATCAGCTCCTTGGTGCCGATCACCGGCAGGATCCCGGCCTGCGGATCCACCCCGGTCACGTCGGCCCGGCGGGCCAGCCAGTCGACAGCGGACTGGCGCGCTGACGCCGTACCGAGTGTCGTCGGGTACGCCGGTGCGTCGGCCGCGTCCGCCAGCGCCTTCTTCACCAGCTCCGGCACCGGGTCGACCGGGCTGCCGATCGACAGGTCGACGATCCCGTCGGGATGCGCCGCCGCCTTCTGCTTGAAGGGAGCGAGCTTGTCCCAGGGGAAGTCCGGCAGACGACTGGAGGTGGGTGCGAAGGTCACCCCCGCATTGTCTCCTGAATCGCCTGCGGCTGGTCGGCGACCGCCCGCTCTGTGGATAAGAAGGCCGTTACGGCCGCTACCACCGCTGGATCGCGGAGGATCCGGTTGTGGCCCAGGCCGTCGGTGAGATGCAACTGAGCGCCCGGCCAGACCTCGACGACCTTCCGGCTGCCCTCGACGGAGGTCTCGCGGTCCGAGCTGTCGTGGACTGCCAGCAGCGCCGGGAGTTCGCGCTCCTCGGCCAGGCTGTCGATCATCGGCACCACCGCATAGCTCTCCATTGCCCCGAACTTGCGGGTGAAGCGCCGCAGGAAGCCCTCCCGGACCCGCGGCCCGAACCCGAAATGCTGCTGGTACTGCGCCAGCCCCTCCCGGAAGTCGGTCGCCGTTGCCAAGAAGACGACCTTCCGCGCACCAGCCCCGTCCCGCAGCGCGAGTGACACCGCGGCCGCCCCGAGCGAATGCGCAATCACCCCGTACGCCGATCCGCAGGCGGCCACCACAGCCTGGAAGGCATCAGCCAACTCCGGCAGGCTCGACCGCTTGGCCCCCTCCCGCCCCGGCGCCGAGTCACCATGACTCGGGGCGTCGAACGCGATGACCCGGAAGCCGGCCTGGACCAACGGCGGAATGAACGCCGCCAACTGCAGCCCCCAGCCACCCCAGCCGTGGACCAGATAGATGGTCGGCCCGTCACCCCAACACCGGCCGCGGATCACCCCGCCCTCGAACGGCAGCTCGATCGGCACCGCCTCGGGCAGCTCCACCCGCAACCGCTTGGCCTGCTCCGACACCACTGGCAACTGGAACCAGATCGAGTCCAGCAGCCGCGCCCCGATCGACGGCGCGACCACCTCGGAGAACCGGAACAGCCGCCGCGTTCTCTCCACAGTCCGACCGTTCGTGCTTTTCTTTGCCGCCATCGCTACTCCTTGCAGGGAAGTATCAAGAGTCAGATCCTGGCCGCCCGGAGCAGCGCCTCGAACGCGGCGCGGGCCCGATCCTCGGCCTTGGGGTCGGCCAGCATCCGGCTGGCCAGGTGGTAGGACATCAGCACGCCGCGGATGTCGAAGGCGTACTGCTCCGGATCCGCGTCGGGCCGGAACTGCCCCTCGCTGATCCCGGTCCGGAAGACGGTGGCGAGCGTGTCGACGTAGTCGAGTTCGATCTGCACCACCCGATCGCGCACCGGACCAGGCGCCGCGTCGTCCAGCTCGGCCGAGATGCTGGCGAAGAAACAGCCACCGGGCAAGGCGAGATCGCCGTTGTCCCAGCGCAGCTTGCGATCGAACAGCTCCCGCAGCCGCAGCTCACCGCGCGGCGCCTTCAGAGCCGGCCGAATCACCCGCTCGGCGAACAGCTCACTCGCCCAGTCGATCACCGCGACCTGAAGCTGCTCCTTGGACCGGAAGTGCCCGAAGAGCCCACTCTTCGACAGCCCGGTCCGCTCCGCGAGCAGTCCGATCGTGAGCCCGCCGAGCCCGACCAGGCTGACCTGCCGGGCCGCCTCGTCCAGTACCGCGGCGCGGGTCTCCTCACCTTTGCTCACGACGCCAATAAAAGCACGAGCGTTCGCCCAACAACAAGAGATTTAGCAGGACCGACCCGGATCGAGCTTCTGGTGAATCCGGTCGCCGATCGCCTTGAGCTGATCCAGCTGCTCGGGATCGAGCGCGTCGATCACGAACTCCCGGACGGCCGCGACATGCCCGGGCGCTGCGGCGACCAGCTGCTGATAGCCGTCATCGGTCAGCGCGGCGACAGTGATCCGGCCGTCGGCCGCGTCGGGACGCCGTACGACGAAGCCGCGCTTCTCGAGCCGCTTCACCACGTGCGACAGCCGCGACAGCGAGCCGTTGGAGAAGCCGGCCAGGTCGCTCATCCGGCGGGACCGGTCGGGCGACTCGGACAGCCCGGCCATCACCAAGTACTCGAAGTGGGTCAGGTTCGAGTCGCGCTGCAACTGGAAGTCGAGCGCGCCGGGCAGCTTGAAGAGCAGCGCCGCCAGCGACATCCAGGCGGCCAGCTCGTCCGGCGCCAGCCAGCGCACCTCGTCGTCCCCGCTCATGGAACCACTCTAGCCGAGTTGGTTGACGCTTCAAGTCAGGCCCGCTACGGTTCAGTGTTGATACGTCAACTAACACTTCGAGAGCGGATCGTCACTGATGAATGTGTTCCTGTGGATCGTCGCCGGAGTCCTGGCCGCGTTCTTCCTGGCCGCCGGTGTCACCAAGCTGAGCCAGTCGAAGGCCAAGCTCGGCGAGAACCCCCAGATGGGCTGGACCAAGGACTTCTCGGCCGGCACCCTCAAGCTGATCGGCGCCGCCGAGGCGCTCGGCGCGCTGGGCCTGATCCTGCCGGGCGCTCTCGACATCGCCCCGGTCCTGGTCCCGCTGGCCGCGACCGGGCTGGCGGTCATCATGCTCGGCGCGATCGTCGTGCACGCCCGCCGCAAGGAGTCGCAGCCGATCATCCTGAACGCGGTGATCCTGGTGCTGGCGCTGGTCGTGGCGATCTTCCGCTTCGGTCCGAACAGCTTCTGACGACCCAGCGGACCTACAGGTAGAGGCCGGTCTGGCCGTCCTCGAGGCGGCCGGACGCGACCGCGTGCAGGTCGCGCTCGCGCAGCAGCACGTAGTCGTCGCCGCGGACGTCGACCTCGGCCCGGTCCTCCGGGTCGAACAGCACCCGGTCGCCGACCTCGACGGTCCGCACGTTGGCGCCGATCGCGACCACCTTCGCCCAGGCCAGCCGGCGGCCCATCTGCGCGGTGGCCGGGATCAGGATGCCGGACGACGACTTGCGCTCGCCTTCGGTCTCGATCGAGACCAGGACCCGGTCGTGCAGCATCCGGATCGGCAGCTTGTCGTCGGACAGCTTCTTGCGAGCGGTCACCGGCGGCCCACCAGCTTGCGGATCATGACCAGCATGCCGATCACGCCGACCGCCGCGGCGCCGACGGCGACCAGCTTCTGGGTGCGCAGCTCGCCGCGCTCGTCGAAGACCTGGGATTTGGCCTGCTCGACCTGCCGCTTGGCGACGTTCTTCGGGTGCGCCCGATCGACCAGCTCGTCGACCGTCGAGGCCAGTCGCGCGCGGGTTTCGGCGATTTCCGCTTCGATCTGCTCGGTGGTCCGAGCCTGCGTGTCCGACACCAGGGCTCCCTTCACAGTGGTTACTGCCCATCCTTGCAGATCCGTGCTGCCGGTCAGGCCTGGAGATCGACGACCACCTTGATGTCGCCCGGCTCCTTCACCAACGCGTCCGGCCAGGTCGACAGTGGCACGGTCCGGGTGATCAACCGCTCCAACCACGCCGGGTCGGCCGCCAGCAGCACGTCCACCGCCTCTGGATAGTGCCGCTTGGCCGCGTTCACCGTCCCGACCAGGGCCGCGTTCCGTACGACGAGCTGCCGGGTCAGCGCATCAAGCTGAATGTCGATGGACGCCGGGCCGGGTGAGATCCCGGTCAGGCACATCACCCCGGCCGGCGGCAGCAACTTGGCGCAGTCGTAGACGACCTGTCCCGCTCCGGTGGCCTCCAGCACGATGTCAGGCGCCACTGCGAGGTCGGAGAGATCAGTGAGGTACTCCGCGCCGAGGTCCCGGACCAGCTGCGGCTTCGGGCCGTCAGTAGCCAGGTCGAGCACGTGGACCGTGTGACCGCGCTGCTTGGCGATCAACGCGGCCAGCAGCCCGATCGGCCCGGCCCCGGTGACCAGCACATGCTCCGGGCCGTACCAGGATCGCGCTCCGACCTGGTCGATCTGGTCCCACGCCTTGGTGAGGATGCTGGCCGGCTCGACCAGTACTCCGAGGTGCCCGAGCTGCGCAGGCACCGGTACGGCGTAGTACGGGTCTACGCGCCAGCGCTCGGCGCCGTACCCGTCCATGGCTTTGATGCCGCGCTCGGTGTAGAGGCCGTTGCGGCAGAAGTCCCACTCGCCACGAGCGCAGGCTGGGCACGGTACGGGGTCTGGGCGGCGGACTATGCCCGCGATCAGGTCGCCAGTGGCGAAGCCTGAGCCGGCAGGCGCTTCGAGGACGCGGCCGAGTGACTCATGGCCGATCACGAGCTTGTCGACGCCGGGACGGCCGGTGCCGAACAGGCCGCTGCACAGCTCGATATCCGTTCCGCAGATCCCAGCGAGAAGTCCCTCGACCAGGATCGAGCCGTCGGACTCGGGCGGCTCCGGAACCTCGCCGATCGACGCAGAGTCCGCTTTGCCCGGCACCACCGTCATCGCCCGCATACGAACACTGTGCCCCATCTAAGCCAGTCGAGTGATGTCCACCGTCACATCGATCGCCGTGGCAGCTCCACCCGAGTAGATGCCCTTCAGCGGCGACACATCGCCGTAGTCGCGACCAGTGGCGACCCAGACATGCCGGTGAGCGATGGGGATGTCGTTGGTCGGGTCATAGCCCCACCAGCCACCAGTCCACGCCTCGATCCAGGCATGGCTCTCACCGACCACTGTCTCCCCCACTGCCGCGTCAGCCTTGGTGTGGAGATAGCCAGACACATACCGAGCCGGTACGCCGACCGCGCGGAGCATCGCCAGCGTCAGGTGCGCGTAGTCCTGGCAGACGCCTTCACCGGCCTGCCAGGCATCCACTGCCGACGAGTGCACGCCAGTGGTGCCGCGCTGGTAGGTGAGAGTGCTGTGGACCCACTTGGAGACGGCCAGGACCGTCTCAGCCGGAGTGAGTCCCCTGCGGAGTCCCCTGGCGATTGCGGCCAACTCCTTGTGCTTGGGGACGTAGGCAGCGAATTCCAGGTACTCGCCGTACTTGTCGAGGCTCTGCGGCGACCGCACGTCCGCCCAGGTCGCTTCCTCCTCAGGAGCGGGCTGCGCGGCGGTCTCGACCACAGAGGCCGCTATCACCTTCAGCTCGGTGTGCGGGCCGTGAATGTCGAAGGAGTTGACCTCCGTGCCCCAGTAGTCCGTGTAGCGGTAGGCCCTGGTCGTCGGCACTGTCTCCAGCCGGGTGACCATGACGTTCTGCCGGTCGTCGCTGCGTGGGGTCAGCCGCGCCTCGTTGTAGGACTGGGTGACAGCCGTGGCGTAGCGGTAGCCGGTGGTGTGGACCACCCGGAGTCTCCATCTCATAGGTTGACCTCCGCGTTGTTCCACTCGACCCAGGGCACCGCGTGGAAGTACTGCTGCGACACAGCCTCGCCGACCTCCTTCACTGTCGCCTGCAGCGCCTGCAGCCGGCCAGTGAGGTCGTCGAGCAGCTCGGCCGGTCGCAGAAACTCCAGGTCGCTCCGGGCCTTCCCGAGCAACCGGCTGGCCTCCGCGCTCGCACCGATTCGAGCGGACGGCCCCCGGTCGAGTTCCTCCAGGCACGCCTCGGCCTTGGTGAGCGCGTGGAACACGGACCGCGGGAACAGCCTGTCCATCAGCAGGAACTGCACCACCCGGGAGGCGTCGAGAGCACCCCGGTAGGTCCGCAGGTACGTGTCGTGGGCGCCAGCGGAGCGCAGTACTGTCACCCAGCCGGGCGAGGTCGGCTTGTCGCCCACCCTGGACATCAGCAGCCGCACGATCATGTCCACGCGCTCCACCGACCGGCCGAGCACCAGGAAGCGCCAGCCGTCGTCCCTGCTCATCGTGGAGTCCGCCAGCCCGGCGAACATCGCAGCGCGGTCCTCCACGAAGGTGAAGAACTCGTGCGGCCCCACCCGGCGAGCAGCACGCTGCCGCTCGGGTACTGCGTTCCACATCGAGTTGATGCACTGCCACAGCTCACTGGAGACCACCTCCCGCGCTACCCGGGTGTTCTCGCGGGCACTGGAGATCGAGGCGACGATCGAGCCCGAACGGTCCGGGGACATCGCGACCAGCTCGGTCAGCGTCCACACGTCCAGCGACGTCCCCTGCGGCGGTTCGATCCCGAGGACCGCCAGCAACCGGCGGCTGGCCGTGTCGGCGTCCACGGTCGCGTCCTCGAGCAACTGGTGCACCGACACGTCGAGGATTCGCGCCGTGTCGTCCGCGCGTTCGACGTACCGGCCGATCCAGTACAGCGACTCGGCGTTGCGTGCGAGCATCGTCAGCACCTCCCCATCACTGTTGTTGCTGCTGCTGGGCGACGTTGAGCTCCGGGCCTCGCTCCGGAGTACGGGCCTCGCCCGAGCGCAGGCCGGCCGCGGCCAGGCCCCGGCCGCGCAGCTCGGCGTCCTCCTCCGAGGCCCTGGGCGCCAGCACCCAGGTGTCCTTGGAACCGCCGCCCTGGGACGAGTTGACGATCAGGCTGCCCTCGGGGATCGCCACCCGGGTCAACCCGCCGGGCAGGACGAACACGGACTCGCCGTCGTTCACCGCGAACGGCCGCAGGTCCACATGCCGCGGCTGCAGCCGCTCACCGACCTTGGTCGGCACAGTGGACAGCTGTACTACGGGCTGCCCGATCCAGCCGCGCGGATTGCTCCTGATCCGGCGTCGCTGGGCGGCGAGCTCCTTGGCCGAGGCATCCGGGCCGAACACGATGCCGTAGCCGCCGGAGCCCTCCACCGGCTTGGTCACCAGCTCGTCCAGCCGATCGAGCACCTCGTCGTGCTCGGCCGGCAGCCAGCAGCGGAAGGTGTCGACGTTCGGCAGCAGCGGGGTCTCGCCCAGGTAGTACTTCAGGATCTCCGGTAGATAGGTGTAGATCAGCTTGTCGTCGCCGACCCCGTTGCCGATCGCGTTGGCGACCACCACGTTGCCCGCCCGTGCCGCGTTCACCAGGCCGGCGACACCGAGGACCGAGTCCGGCTCGAAGTGCACCGGGTCCAGGAACTCGTCGTCGATCCGCCGGTAGATCACGTCCACCCGCTGCTCGCCCTCGGTGGTCCGCAGGTAGACGACGTTGTTGCGGGCGAACAGGTCCCGGCCCTCGACCAGCTCGACGCCCATCTGCCGGGCCAGCAGCGAGTGCTCGAAGTACGCCGAGTTGAAGACGCCTGGGGTCAGGACGACCACGTTCGGGTCCGTAGTACCGGCTGGGGCCGCTGCGCGGAGCGAGCGGAGCAGGTGGACGGCGTAGTCGCCGACGGCACGCACCCGGTGCTTGGCGAACAGGTCGGGGAAGACCCGGGCCATGGTCCGGCGGTTCTCCATCACGTAGGACACCCCGGACGGGCTGCGGAGGTTGTCCTCCAGCACCCGGAAGTCACCCTGCTCGTCGCGGACGACGTCGATGCCGGCGACGTGGATCCGGACGCCGTTGGGCGGGGCGATCCCGGCGGCCTGGCGATGGAAGTGCTCACAGGAGGTGATCAGGCGCCGGGGCAGTACGCCGTCCGCCACGATCTGCTGGGCGCCGTAGATGTCCGCCAGGAACGCCTCCAGTGCCCGGACCCGCTGGACGATGCCGCGCTCCAGCCGCGACCACTCCGACGCGGTAATAACCCGCGGGACCAGATCGAGCGGGAACGGCCGCTCCTCGCCCGACAGCGAGAAGGTGATGCCCTGGTCGACCAGTGCCCGGTCGAGCGCCTCCGACCTCGAGGTGAGGTCAGCAGGCTGCAACTGGGCCAGCGACTCGTGCAACCGCCGGTACGCCGGCCGCACCTCGTCGGCCGCCGCCGGGTCGAACATCTCGTCGTACGCATCGGCATGCGGCCGGCCCGGATCCAGGTAGCCGTCGAACAACGGTGGGCCCGCGGGGCGGATCGATACGCGGCTCATCTCCGCATCTTGACTCACCGGCGCCGACCTCGCACCAGGATCCGGGATCAGTTTTCCCACACGTAACAAGCGAACCGCATCCGGGTAACACAGGCCCCAGGAGCCACTTGCGAAGCTGTCGGCGGCGTACGGCAGAATGTCGGACAATCACCCGATCCACCTCTTGGGGGCCACGATGTCCGAACGTCTGTCCGTCGGCGACGCCGCGCCTGAGTTCACCCTCCCCGACGCGGACGGCAACGACGTCGCGCTGACCGCGCTGCGCGGCAAGAACGTGATCGTGTACTTCTACCCGGCCGCGATGACGCCGGGCTGCACCAAGCAGGCCTGCGACTTCCGCGACTCGCTCGACTCGCTGCAGGCCAGCGGCTACACCGTGCTCGGCATCTCGCCGGACAAGCCGGCCAAGCTGGCCAAGTTCCGCGAGCGCGACGGCGTGACGTTCCCGCTGCTCAGCGACCCGGACAAAGAGGTGCTGACCGCGTACGGCGCGTTCGGCGAGAAGACGATGTACGGCAAGAAGGTGACCGGCGTGATCCGGTCCACCTTCGTGATCGACGCCGACGGCAAGATCGCGGTCGCGCAGTACAACGTGAAGGCCACCGGGCACGTCGCCAAGCTGCGCCGCGATCTCGGTCTCGCCTGATTGTCAGGACAATTCGCGAAGGGAAACCCGCAACCGTTTCATGGGCCTGGTCCATGGAACGGTCGTTTGAGCTAGCTCGTGACTGTGATTTGGATCACACCATGTTCTCACCTGTTCGCAGCGGAAACACCACGTTCCGTGACAATTTCCGGTCTCTGAGGGACAAGCCGTCCGTCAGCACCTGATCACGGTCCTTCACAACCCCCCATCCACGGCGTGAACCTGTGCGTCGCGCGTCGCCCTGACCAGTGCAAACCGGGTAATCTGCGCCCGCAGTCTGCCTCTGGGAGGGAGGGACCTGCCGCGATGGGAAAACACTCCTCTGCGGTGACGAAAAGTAACAACAGCAACACCAGCCGGCGTCCGTTGTACCTGACCGCCGTCGGTCTCCTGGTGCTGTCTTTGGGTGCCGTCTTTGTGGTCCGCTCCTTCGGATCGGAATCGGGTGCCGATGGTTTCCTCGGCGGCAAGTCGTGTGAGAACCCGACCCAGGTCCGGCTCACCACGTCGCCCGACGTCCAGCCGTTGCTGGAGTCGGCGGCCAAGTCGCTGGCCGCCAAGAAGGACGAGAACACCGCCTGCCTGAAGTTCAACATCTCCTCGGCCCCCTCGGCCAAGGTGGCGCGGGACATCGCGAACAGCACTGAGGGCCGGCCCGATCTCTGGGTCCCGGACTCGTCGCTGTGGGTCTCCCAGGCCGACGACGGCCAGAAGGTGCCGACCATCGCGGTCCCCTCGATCGCGACCTCACCGCTGGTACTGGCAGGCATGTCGGCCAACTTCTCCGACACCTCCTCCTGGCTCGGCGTGTTCTCGAAGGCTCAGCCCGCACTGCTCGACCCGCTCAGCCAGTCGCCCGGCGCGCTGGCTCTGCTCGCCCTCCAGGCGGAGCGGCAGGCCACCTCGGCCAGCGAGCGGGACGTCGGCAACGTGATCGTCCCGACCGCTCAGCGGCTGGGGTCGATGGCGAAGCCGTACACCGACGTGAACGGCCTGTTGAGCCGGGCCGGCCAGGCGGGCAGCAAGATCGTCGTACCGGTGTCGGAGCAGAGCTTCGTCAAGTACCAGGACGAGCACCCCGACTCGGAGTTGAAGGCAGTGGTGCCGAAGACCGGCACCTTGCTGCTCGACTACCCGGTCGTGGTCACCTCCCAGACCAACGACGAGACCTACGCCGACGCCGGCAAGGCGCTGGCGGCCGAACTGATCTCCCGGGACGCGGGAACGGCGCGCGACGACGCGGCCTTCCGTGACCCGCTGGTGAGCGAGCTGAGCGGCGGACGGGGCAACGGCACGATCGTGCGCCTCCCGGCGCCGTCGGCGGCAGTGGTCGAGAAGACGCTGCTCACCTGGACCCGGTTGTCGCTGTCGGCGCACTCGCTGGCCGTGATCGACGTGTCGGGTTCGATGGCCGAGATGGTCGGCTCGAAGTCTCGCTGGCAGATCACCATCGAGGCGGCGACCGCCGGGCTCAAGCTCTTCCCGGACAACGCCCAACTCGGCGTCTGGACCTTCTCCACGAAGATCGGCCCCTTGGGCGCCGACTTCCGCGAGGTGGTCCCGATCGCCGCGCTGAACCAGGCGCAGCGGCAGAAGATCACCACCGTGATGGCACAGCAGAAGCCGATCAAGGGCGGCAGTACCGGTCTGTACACCACCGCGATCGCCGCCGTCCAGGCGGTTCGCAGCAGTTACGACGCGAACGCCGTCAACACCATCCTGCTCTTCACGGACGGCAAGAACGACAACCCCGGCGGCCCGACCCTGGCCGAGACCCTCCAGAAACTCGAAAGCCTGAAGAACCCGGCCCAACCGGTCCGGATCATCGCTTTGGGCATGGGCCCGGACGCCGACGCCAACGAGCTACGCCAGCTCGCCGCGGCCACCGGCGGCCAGAGCTACGTGGCGAAGAACCCCGCAGCCCTGCGCGACGTCTTCATCGACGCCCTGCAGAGCCGCTGACCACTCCGCGTCCCCCTAGGATGTCCTCCTGGGGGGACGCGGATCTTTCCCCGGCCAGAGTGGTGGAATGGCAGACACGCCGGCTTTAGGTGCCGGTGCCCTCGGGCGTGCGGGTTCAAGTCCCGCCTCTGGCACACGACCGTGGCATACCTGCCACACAAAAAGCTTCAAGTAGACGAACACCCGTCAGCCCGCTGATTCCAGCACTTCGGTTGCCCGCATCGGCGATCAAGCAGATGTCCTCGCAACAGCCCCCGAGCCGTCTTCCCCTGCCCACATTGGCCATACGACGGACCGCGGCGACTGTCTACGGCTTATCAGCGGTCGACGACCGAGGCCGCCTCGCCGACACTCGGATCACGCGTGCGCTGGCGTGGTCTTCCGACCTCGCTCTACCTGGACCGCGCTACGCGGAGCGCTGCTGATCACACCCGACCCGGCCGGCGACTTCCATCTCACGGCCAAAGGCCATGTGCGCATCCCTGCACCATTGCAGCGCCACTGCGCACTCACCACCGGAGACCGAGTCCTCCCGGCCGCCGACCCGGCTACCTCACGGCTGACGATCTACCCGCCAGCCACCCTCGACACCCTCCTCGCCGACGGGGCAGAACTATGACGCAAACCAACAGCGCCGACATCGAACCCGCCCGTCTTTTGCTCGCACGCCTAGGCGTCAGCGTCACCGACCTCCTGGCAACCGCCGCCCCACAAGAGCCGCTCCTACCTTCGCCGAGTACGTCCCCATCGTCAGCACAGCTGTCGGAGCCGGAACCCGCCGCGTCTACAGCTCCTACTGGAACCGCTTGCTGGAGCACTGGGGCACACGCCGCCTCGACGAACCCATCCCCACCGAAATCCGCCAACTCACCGAAACCCTAAAAACGACCCTCACCGTCCGCCGCGGACGCTCGGCGACCGAACACCTCGCCGCCTCACCTCCACGCGCCAAGCAATCTCCGACACACAACTCGCCGACATCAATCGGATCGCGGCCACGACCGGCACCGACCCGGCCCTCGCCAGTCTCATCCTCAGACTCCACACCGAAACCGCCTGCCGACGCGGCGGCGGCCTCGCCCTGACCCCAGCGATCTGGATGCCGAGCAATGCCTCATCAGGCTCAGAGAAAGGGCGATACGGTGCGCTGGCAGCCTGTCTCCCCCACGCTAATGTCGCACCTGCTGCACCGGCCCGCAACAGCGCGTCGACCTGGTGGTCAGATTTAAAATGACATGAGTTGGAGCAACGGCAACGACGCCATGAGGGCTACCTCCTCGCCGAGTTCGCCGACGGGGCTCGCGGCAACTGCATCGTTGGCGGCGGCAAACACCACTGGGTCAGCGAGCTCATCGACCGAGTTCCAAGCCAAGGGCTCGGCGACGTTGCGGTCGGACGTATCTACGCGGTCGTGAAGACAACGTCGATGTCTAGGATCATCATCTCGAAGCGCTCTTCGTACAGCAATCAGGTCACGGTGATCGCTGCGCCCGTGGCCTCCACATCGTCTTCGGGCGACTCGATGTCGAGGTCGAAGCTCGTTCACCAGAGCGTTCCTGGTGAGAGCGCACAGCGCGAGCCGTGATTCAAGGGGTCGGTTGCGGCATCCGGCAGACAGCCCGTTCGTGTTGCCACCTCAAAAGGCAACGAGAAGACGCTGACGCGGGAAAGGTCTATTAGTTGTGCGCAGTTCCTTTCCTCGAATGAGCCGAGGTCAGATTCCGACAGCCGAAAGACTTAGATGTCGTGAATGCGACAGGTTCAGCAGTTCGTCGCCGGCCTGCGCCGTGTCACCCTGAGCCGGAGCCCCGCTGTTGAGGATCTGTCGAATGAATCTGAGGAGCGTCATGTCCCGAAAACTCCGCCCGCGTTTCCGATCTCCCGGCAGCCGCCAGCGGCTGCCGGCAGCGATCGCTACTTTGGTGGTCGCGACAGCCGGAGTCACTACGGTGAATCCGGCTTCGGCTGCACCGGCGTCGGTCGAGCCGCAGGCAGCAGGTCCGCTGATGAACTACCTGATCAACGCTCGCCCTGACAGCGCTCAGATCTCTCGCGCGGCAGATGCCGTCGAGGAGGCTGGTGGCACTGTCCTTCAAACTTGGTCCGAGATCGGCGTGCTGGTGGTGCAGTCGAGCAACGCCAACTTCCGTTACGACGTACGGCGTGGGAAGAGCGGGCCTGCCGTGCAGTCGGTGGGCGCGACTCGAGTGGCGCCGGTGGACAAGCCGTTCGTCCAGCGGGGTGACGCCTTCCTCGCCGCGGCGGATCCGAGGGAGTCGGTGCAGCCCGACATGGCCCAGATCAAGGCCGACCGCGCATGGGACGTCACCACCGGATCGCCGAAGGTGCTGGTCGGCGTCGTCGATGGCGGGGTGGACGACACCCATCCGGACCTGGCGCCGAACTTCGCGGCGGCCGACTCGGTGAACTGCACCAACAGCGGAGTACCGGACACCACGCCCGGTGCCTGGAGACCGAATCCTGGAGCCAAGCAGGGATACCACGGGACGCACGTCGCCGGAACGATCGCCGCCGCGAAGACCGGTACCGTCGAACGGGCGGGCACTGGCGTCGTGGGAGTCGCGCCGTCGGTACGGTTCGCCTCGGTCAAGGTGACCGACGACAACGGTTTCATCTACCCGGAGTACGCCATCTGCGGAATTCTCTGGGCGACCCAGCGTCAGATGGACGTCACCAATCACAGCTACTACATCGACCCTTGGAACTTCTGGTGCAATGACGGCGCCGATCAGGGAGCTGTCCAGGAGGCGGTGCGGAGGGCATTCAAATTCTCCTTCGGCCGCGGCACTCTCTCAGTCGCTGCCGCGGGCAATGAGGACTACGACCTGCACAACAAGCAGATCGACGGGAACAGTCCCGGTGACATCCCAAAGGATCAACGGGTACCGCGATCGATCAGCAACTCGTGTCTGGACCTGCCGGCCGAATTGCCGAATGTCGTGACTGTCGCCAGCACAACCAACGAAAAGGCCAAGTCCGGCTTCAGCAACTACGGCCGTGGTGTGATAGATATCGCCGCGCCCGGAAGTGGTGTCTTGTCGACGATGCCTGGGGGCAAGTGGGGCCGAATCAGCGGTACGTCGATGGCGTCGCCCCACGTCGCCGGTGTTGCCGCGCTCCTGAAGTCGGCGAACCCTGATTGGGGGCCGCGCGAACTGGCTCAGAGGCTACGGGCGGACGCGGATCACAACGCCTGCCCGCCCGACACCCGGTGCAGCGGGACCACAGCCGACAACTCGTTCTTCGGGGTGGGCGTCACGGATGCTCTCCAGGCAGTGACCGGATACAAGGAGCCGGCCGGCGACCTTACCTCGACCATTGCCTTGAGCAACTGCTCCGCGTCACTGGTCAGGTTCCCCAGCTCGCACGATGACGACCGAGCAATGATGCTGACGAATGGACACTGCTACGACCTCGATCGGCTACGGCCTGGCGTGGTGGTCACCGACGAGCCGTCGAGCCGAAAGGGCACCCTGCTGAACGCCGAAGGTGCTGCGAGCGGCACAGTCGAGGCCGATCGCCTTCTGTATGCAACCATGACCGGCACGGACATCGCGTTGTACCGGCTGACGGACTCGTACTCCGCCGTCAAGGCACGGACCGGTCTGAATCCGCTGACCATCAGGGACAAGCAAGCTGCCGGTGACGAGCAGTTGTTCATCCCGTCCAGTTACTGGAAACACACCTGGGACTGCCGTGGGCAGGGCCTCGTGTACCAAGTGAAGGAGGCCGGCTGGGTCTGGCGAGATTCCTTGCGCTATGCGGAGCCCTGCGACACCATCCACGGTACGTCCGGATCGCCGATCGTGGACTCGAAACGACGCGACATCATCGGGATCAACAACACCGGCAACGACAGTGGCGAGAGTTGTACCTTCGACAACCCCTGCGAGGTCGACCAGGCAGGCAAGGTGACGGTTGACCAAGGACGCTCCTATGGGCAGCAGACCTGGTGGATCACCACCTGCGTCGACCCGGACACCAGGGTGTTCGACACGGCCAGGCCGAAGTGTGTCCTGCCGAAGAACCAGAACCCTGGATAGTCAGAAAACGAGACCATGCCAGACTGCCCACGAGCGATCACGTTCGTGGGCAGTTGCTTTGCTGCTTCCGGGACCGAACCACTTGTTGCCAACCGCAACCAGCGCCATCCTCCAGCCGATGACCGAGGTCCCTCAAGGTCGGAGTTGCTCGCCGGGAGCCGGTGCAGGGGGAGGGATCGCCTGCGTGAACATGCCCGTGCGCATGATCTGCATACCGAGTTGGAACCGGCTGACCGCGCCGAACCGCCTCTCGATGCGCGCGATGTAACGGCGGACGGTCCGTTGACTGATGTCAAGTTCGTTCGCGATCCTGTCGTCGGTCAGGCCGGCGGCGAGGGACGAGATGATTCGCTGCTCGACGTCGCTGACAGCACCCGGCTCGTCGGCGTCATAGCGGTCGAGTTGACGAGGCAGCGGTACCGCTGCCTGCCAGAAGAATTCGAAGACAGCTGACAGGCTGCGGAGCAGGGACGAACCGGGCACCGTGACGCCGACCAACCGATGGTCGGTGGCAGCCGGCACCAGGATCATCCCTTGCGGCTGATCGCCGATCAGCATCGTCATCGGAACGCCACGGTAGACGCGGGCCTCTTCGCCGAGTTCGATCGAGCGCTGGACGATCTCGCGTCCGACCGGAGTCTGGAGCACCTGGTGATCGTAGACCACCCTGAAGCGAACTCCTCGGCTCACGGCCTTGACGAATCCGTCGTTGACCAAACCGTCCTGCCGGTCCTGACCGGCGACGATGCCGAGATGCAGTGCACACACCTCGGCTTCTGCCGACTCGGCAAGTGAGCGATAGGCGCTGGAGATCGCCTCTGCCGAGGTCAACACCTCAATAGACAAAGGGTTGCTGCCTCGGTCGTAGACAGCTGAGTACCTCGAGGCGATGTCGCGGAGCCGCATCCATTCGCGGCGGTGGGTCTCGGCGTGGTTGCTCAGGACCAATGACGGAGGCAACGCAACCAGGCCGTCAGCGTCCACTCGGACAAGTCCGAGTTCGGTCAGCGCCGCGACGGCGCTTTGGAGATCGTGCTTCGTCGACGCCATCACCGAGCTCAGCCGGTCGAGACTGATCGGTCCGGTGGCGGCGATCTCGGCATAGACTTGTTCACCGTCTCGGCTCTCGGACAACCCCATCGCGCCCTCCCTGCGGCTAGCGTCACCTCGCGATCTCGCTCATCCTAGGGCTGCTTCCGTGCAGCAGTTGGTGGTTTCGGCGTTGGACGATGTCCAGATCTGACAGGGGAAACGTGGACGACTGTGCCTGACCGGTCGCCGGGGACGGCGGTCCGCCGTCACTTCTCAGTTGCCGTTGATCCGGCAGGTAGCCGTGGCGGTCTTCGTCGGGTCACTCTCGGAAGTGGCAGTCAGCAGTACCCGGGATCGCGCGTCACCTGTGCTGGTTTGACGTGCATACACAGGGATCCGTACCTGTTGTCCGAACGCGGCGGAGGTGAGGGCGTTGGGCAACGAAACCTGCCAGCCCTTTCCTTCCACGGCTGCTGACAATCGGTAGACGTCGCTGCCCAGGTAGGCACTGACACCTTCGGGGTGTTTGCCACGGACCGGCGCAGTTTTACCCTTGTTGGTGAGAACGAAGTCGCAGGTGCGAAGGCCGTTTGTTCCTGCCTGCGCGGTGGTTTTGTCAAGGGTCAGTCCGCGGCGCTGGGGACCGGCGCCGTCCAGAGACCTGATCGCCACGTCGTAGCTGAGTTGACCCTGGTCGTCCCGATGCAGGTCGAGTATGTAGAAGTGCAGCCGATTCGCGGTATCGGTGTACTCGTACACGCTGCCGGAGTCGGTGCCGGCGTGCAGCAACGCGTCCGACAGTTGCCGATAGTCGCCGATCGTGATCGGCACCTTCGTGCCGTCCGGCTTCACGTAGTCGGTCATCTTGATGTCCTGCGGATTCGCGTCGATGACCCACTCCGACGGCGCGACGTCCTCGTTCCGCGTCTTGGCCAGCAGTACGCCCGAGTCGGGCGTGAAGGAGTCGGTACCCATCCGGTCCACGACCTCGATCGTGTAGTTGTCGTACCCACCTCCGTCGCAAAGTGGGTCGGTAGTGGTGTCGCAGGACGGGGCGAGGTCGCCGGGTGCCGACGGGCTGGCACCGAGCGCGACGTTGATACCGGACAGCCCGGTCGCCCCTGGCTGTACCGAACGGGCGGTCACCCGGGCCAGCACGAGGCCGGACTCTTTCAGTCCCTCCCGGGACAATCGCAGGACGTTCTTCTCATCGACGAGTTTGAGTTGCATCTTGCTTCGCAGCATGTGTTGGGCTCCCATCGACGCGCCGGCCGTGGGTGGGATG
This sequence comes from Kribbella sp. NPDC056861, assembly GCF_040687575.1. Classification (NCBI taxonomy): domain Bacteria; kingdom Bacillati; phylum Actinomycetota; class Actinomycetes; order Propionibacteriales; family Kribbellaceae; genus Kribbella; species Kribbella sp. NPDC056861. Next base: position 816,763 of record NZ_JBFBNQ010000002.1, read on the forward strand.
AGCCAGCGACTGTGTGGGCCGCCAGGGCCGTTGAAGGCGCCTCGGCTCAGTAGTTCCCACGGCCCGCTGTAGGACCGGCGTGGAGGTGCACCGAACGGATTGTTGTAGTTGTCGAGGATGCCGAGAATGTGGGAGAACTCGTGGGCGAACACCGACATCCCGGAACTCTCGGCCTGTACTGAGGTAAGGCCAGTGATGTCGGCTGCCGGCCACAGGCTGGAACCTGATGCCCATGAGGTCCAGGGAACGTAACGGGTGCGCGCCCAGTTCTTCATCGTGGCGTTCGGCGGTCCGAAGGTGTCGGGGACGTCTTCCTTCGTCTCGAATTTCATCGGGCCGAACTCCTGCCAGGTCGACGACTCGTCCTGACCGGCACCGAGGAAGAAGACGAAGTCGAACTTGTCACGGATCGCGTCACCCTCTGCCGCGTACCATGCCTTCGTTGCGTCCGTCTCCAGATCGCGGCCACAATCGTTGGCAGGCGGGCAGTCGTCGCCGGACTGGAACTCCATCCCGTACTCGTAGTTCTTGCCCGGCAGCCGATATGCCCCGAAGGACGTCAACTCGATGCCGTAGCGGCCGCCGGAGTCCTCCATCCAGTACTCGTGGAGGGTGTGCCCCCTGTTGAGAGTCCCTGGCGTGTTCAGAAAGTCGGCATAGAACTTGGCGACCTGCTCCCGGGGAACTCCGTTGGCTTCCGCGGACGGGTTCCCGAAGACGGTGCTGTTCTGCGGTTGTGTGACCACGAACGGCTGGTTCGGGAAGTCTGCCAGCACCAGTGCGCCCCGGAGGGTCCGGACCGAGCCCTTGACCTTGGGATCGGCCCAGTTCGTGCCAGGGGGTTTGCGGTAGTCCGACCAGGTCATGTGGTCCGGGTTCGCCCAGTTCTGCGGGTCGATCGGCCCTGGAAATCCGGATTGATTCATCGTCGGTGACGAACGCACCGCCGGCGGTGTCACCTTGCCTTGATCGGACGATGTCTGCTGCCATGGCTGAGTTCGTGGCCAGTTGCCGAACTGCCAGGGGTGCAGCGGGCTGGATGCTGGAGACGATGAGGACGGCGGGGCCAGAGCGATGCTGGTGAATACGGCCAGGGCGCCGGCAAGGGCCGCCACGCGGGACAGAACTGGACGACGGTTCATAGTTGTCGCCTCCTCAGGGCACTGTGGAATGGGGCAGTTCGCGCGGTCGCGTCCGATCGCGAACCGGAGCCAGAGCATGGCATGTCACTGCGCTATCCTTGAGATATCCCCGTGGCCTTATCCGGACATTTCCTGAATAGGCCATCGGCACTCATGGCGCAATTTCGGACGGTGCTCATATTGTGATCGCTGTGTCGTTCGTCCGACAATTCCTGCCGGGTCGGCGAGATCGGCGCCGCGCCCCGTCCATCAGGAAAGAGGGGCGAGACCTGATGGACGGGGCGCGCATATGGCCAGCAGCAACGGTCATATGCGCGCTCTCGGCTTTTGAGGGAACTCCCTTGCGTGGAGGTGTTGTATAACCATCAATGGTTGCTACTCTGGCAAGACCAGAATGTTCAGGGTCCGGCGATATGTGAAAACAGATCGAACACCCTTGCCGGGTTTACCGCCTGGTCCGGTGCCCGCGTTCTGGGAAAGCGGTGCCAGTGGCTGCTCCTTATTCCCCCGGCGGCGGCTGGCACCGCTACTTTCCGGGTTACATCCAGCCCCTGCGCGTGACCTGCACGCCAAGCTGGAAACGTGAGTTCACACCGAGCATCATCTGCAGTCTGGACAGACGACGGCCGACGGTTCGCTCGGACACGCCGAGCTGCCGGGCGATCGACTCGTCGGTGAGTCCTGCTGCCAGCAAGGTCAGCAGGAGGCGCTGATCATCGGTCAGACCTCCGCGCACTTCCGAGTCGGGCCCACTGAGGTCGCCACCGTGAGACAGCGGCACGGCCAGCCACCAGCACGACTCGAAGACGGCCAGCAGTGAATCGAGCAACGACGGCTCGTAGACGACGATCGATGGTGCGGGTCCGCCCCGGATTCCGGACGGAGTGATGATCGCTCGCCGGTCGTCGCACAGAATCATGTCGATCGGCGCGTGGGGCAGGTAACGCGCCTCCTCTCCGTTCGCGACCGAAGTCTTGACGGCCTTGAGGGTCTCCGAACTGGAAAGAATCGGCTGGCCGTAGACGACCCGGAACCGCACGCCACGGGCTATGGCTTCCTGACTGCCGGGCAGAGGCCTCGATGCTGGAAGGTCGGGTACGTCGAGAGACGGACTGACGCTGAGCGCGGCGACATCGGAGCCGGCATCGCGTAGGACGTCGGCCACTGCTTCGCGGGTCTGCTGTCCACCGCTGAGCATTTCGACCGCCGCGGACCGTTGGTGTGCGGTGGTCCAGACCTCCGAGAGGGTCAACGCGGCCTCCCAGGCTGCGATGGCCTGCTGAGCTTTGCTGTGGGCAACTGGTTGCAGGGCCGACATGGGGTAGACCGGCGTCACGACTCCGTCGTCGATCCGAACGAGCCCGAGCCGGGCGAGTTCTGTGACCGCGCCCAGGGAGGTTGACCGGTCGGCCTTCATTGCCGCAGACAACTCCTCGGCCCCGATCGAACCCTGCTGAACGCAGAACCGATAGGTCTGCTCCACGACCTCACTGAGCAGCCGCTCACCGCCAGCGATTGGCCACACCGACGTCGTCCTCACGCTGCGAACCGTCGACTCCGGATTTATGCTCCTGATGGCGCGGAGATAGTGGCCGGTATTCAGTACAGCGCCCGGAGAGCGAGATAGCTGACACGAATGGCCTTTCCGATCCGCCTCTGAATTCTTGTCGCTGCCTACTGTGCCCATGATTCTGCCCGTTCTGTACTTATCCCGCAGATTTTGCTCGTCCTATACCGGACTTGGTCGCAACGGGACACCATCCGGAATGCCTGCTGCCTGAAGAAGGCCCGCCAACTGTCCTGGCGGGTCTTTCGAAGTGGTCGTCCGGACGGGTCGATCGAGCGTCAGGTGAGAACCAGATCCAACTGGTCAAAGCGGTCCCCCGGTGAGTTGCCATGGGCAAGGGGACCCCTCCGGACCGCGCTGTCCACCGTCACAGGTGCCCCTCCCCGCGTCTCGCTGGACGATTCTAAACGATTAACCATGTACTGGCATAGAGTGGAATCGAAGTCCGGGTGCAGATCGGTTCCGCCCTCGAATCACTGGTGTAATCGATTAACCTGTGGTACAGCTAAGGCATGCCAGTGCTTCCGTGGGCGGATCAGTGATGCGGACGTGACTGTTGGCCGAAAAGTGGCGAGGACTCGGCCACCGACCGTGCGAGACGTCGCCGGGCGGGCCGGTGTCTCCACCGCAACGGTGTCGATCGTCTTGAACAGTTCGGGCGATACCGAGCGGCGAGTGACTTCGCTAACCCGCCAGCGAGTGGTAGCAGCGGCTCTGGAGTTGGGGTACGTCGCCAATCAGGCGGCCCGGGGGCTGCGGCGCGGGCGCACCGAGCAGATTACCCTTGCGCTGCGCTGGCCCGATTCGCCCTGGACCCAAGGGATGGCGGTCGCGATCGGCGAGGTTGCAGAACAGAACGGCTACTCGGCGGTGCTACTCGCCTCAGGAGACTGGCAGGGCTATCTGAGCAAGGGATTGGCGGACGGCGCTGTCATCGACGCTGTCGCGGACCAGGCCTTCGACCTCACCACGATCCAGCCGCTGCTGGCTCGCGGGATGGCGATCGTGCTGCTGAACAATTTTGTCGAGCCGGATGGTTTCGACGTGGTACGCAGCAACGAGCTCGCGGTCTGCAAGCAGGCGGTGAACGCGTTGATCGACGCCGGCCACCGGCGGATCGCCTGTTTGCGCAATGACGTCGACGATCCGCCGAATCTGGTGGGTGAGCGTTATGCCGCCTACCAGGAAACGCTGGCCGAACGAGGAGTTCCGATCAGACCGAGTTTGATCCGCCATGTTGGTGGCTCGCGGGAGTTGGCATTTCAGGCGAGCCTGGAGTTGTTGCAGCGGGGCAGGAACCGGCCGACCGCGATCTACGCGGCGTCCGACCTCGCGGCAATCAGCGCGTTGTGGGCCGCGCGCAGATTGGGACTCGACGTCCCTGGCGACGTAGAAATCCTTGGGACGGGTAACTCGCCCGAAGGGGTCTATACGGATCCGCCGCTGAGCTCGATCGGGCCGCGACAGCCGGACTTCGCTGCTGTGGGTGAGCTTGTCTTCAGCCGGCTGAATGCGGCCAAACCACTACCGGCCCGGGTGCACCGGCAGGAGTGGTGCCTGGTGCCGAGAGGCACGGCACTCGCGTCCTGGACACCTGAGGGATGATTGTGCGTGCGGTCCGTCCGTAGCCGATGACCAAGGACGGACCGCGGCCTTGCTACTTGGAGGCTTCGATGAACTCCTGCATCAGTTTGCGTGGGTCCTTCTCCGGTTCTGGCTGCGCGAGCCGGAACGGCGCGGACTTCGTCGGGGCGGCCGGACGGGCCGTGCGATCTGAGCCGGCGAGTTCGCGGGTTTGTGCCGGCCGGTCGTCAGTCTCGGGTCGCAGGGTAGGGATGCCGCCACTGAGTGGTGCAGTCAGGAAGGATCGCAGCGGGTCGACGGTGACGGTGACAGGACCGGATGGCCGACGCTCGGCGCTGCCCCAGATGTCTGTGGGATCGGTCTCCGGGTTGGAGGCGTTGAGGTCTGGCTCGGCGGTCACGGCCACACCGATGCGGTGCCCAGCGGCAAAAGTGACGTCGTCGGTGTTGAGTTTGATGCGCAGGTCGTACCAGCGGCCCGGAACCAGCTTCTCCCGACGGTAAGGCGTTCGCCAATGCCCCGCGTCCGCGTTGTTGTGAGTGACAACGGCTGCATCACTGGTAGTGAGGGCGTTCTCGGTGTGGTCCTCGCACCCCGTGTCGGAGTTGTCCCCGTCTCCGTAACAGACCTGATCGACTTCGTAGTCTCGGCCGGAGTACCGTGCCGCTGTGCCGTAGTCGACGAGTCGCACCTGGATACCTGTGGCTGGCTTGTCGGCTTTGAATTTGAGGCTGATGGATGCGGTGCCGGACAGTCTGGTCTGCTCTGGAAGGATCTCGCTCAGGAAGAGTGCTTGACCGGAATCGGCGGATGTGGGGTTGACGGCGGTGAGGTCGTTCGTGGGTTGGCCGCTACTGGTGATGCTGAGTGGAGAGCCGGTGCCGAGTCGGAGCCGGGTTTGTCGTGCCGCGGCAGCGGGCCAGGTGGATTCTTCGGTGAAGGTACCGTCGTCTTGCTGAACGGTGGCCATCGGTGTGTCCATCACGCCGTTCTGCAGGCCTTGGAGCCAGTAGTCGAACCAGGGATGCAGGCGGTCGAGCCACATCTGCCCGAAGTCGATGGGGTCGATGTGCTGGTCGCGGTGTAGGAAGATCTTCCGAGGAACGTTGTTGGCGGCCAGTTGATCCCACCACTGCCCGAACTGGCGGGTTTTCACGTTCTCGTCGGCGAGACCGTGAACGACGTAGACGCTGGCCTTGACCTTCTTGGCGTTGAGGTTGTAGTTCCGGGGGTCCCACCACTTGCTGTAGTTCCCGGTGGCGCTGTCGGACTGCTCCTCCAGAACGGCGGTCTGGGCGTTGCAGTTCGGCGACTTCTTGTTGTTGACGAAGTTGTGCAGATATCCGATGTGTCCGTCGTTGGCGATCCCGTCACTGCGGGTGTAGTCGTACCAGCTGGAGATGGCCGCGATCGGGACGATGGTCTTGAGTCCTTCTACGCCGGTACTGGCTACGGCATTGGCGATCGTGCCGTTCCAGGAGACTCCGATCATCCCGGTCTGGCCGGTGGACCAGTTCGCGGTGGCCGGCGCCCCGGCGGTGGTGAACCCCTTGGCGCGGCCGTTCAACCAGTCGACGACGGCTTTTGTGCCGGCGATCTCGCGTTGGGCCCCTACGTCGTCGCACCCGGTGGCGCGAAAGGTACCGGCCAGGTCAGCGAAGACCACCGCGTAGCCGCGAGGGACGAAGTAGTTGTCCAGCACTCCGCCGTAGACTTGGCGGACACCCTTGCCGTCGAATTCCGAAGGTGAGTAGAACGCCCCGTAGTAGGGGGATGCCTGCATGATGACCGGGACCTTGATGCCGGCTTCGGCTGCTTCGCCCGGGCGGATGACGTCGATGGTGACCCGGTCCGGTACTCCGTCGGCGTCGCCATCGGTCGGGACCTGAACCTCGATCTTCTCCCGGATCACGTTGTCGTAGTCGTAAGCTGCAACCGTTTGAGTACCTTCCACGAACGGCAGCGGATCCTCCGTACCGGTTGCGGTCGCGGCGGGTATCGAAAGTGGCGCCAGGGCCAGAACGGACGCGAGCACCAGCAGTCGCCGGTACCTTCGGAAATGACGGTCGATTGACATGGGGATCCTCCTGTGGCGGTGAGGGACCGGAATCTCCCTTGGAAAAAGGAGAACGTCCCCGCCGGCGGGGGCAGACGCCCGGCGGAAGCTCAGCGAGTATTGCATCGGCCGGAACGGCGATCCAGGCTCCGATTTGGCCGGAACTGGCGAGGTGGCAAACCGGACAAATGCTGGCCGCCTTCGTGCGCGGAATTGTTTTCAGTCGTTCACTGCCCATGCCTCGGCAGATCGAGCGCCGGCAAAAGCCACTTGCGTGAGATGGCTCACGTAAGGTCGCGCAATGGATCGGCCAGGTGACAGATTGCAGCCCTCGCCCCTCTCAATGCGTGTAGTGCAAAGGGAGGAAAAGAATGAAAGCTCGTACCTGGCTCGCCGGCTTGACCGCCGGCGCGGTCTTCATCACCTTGACGGCACCGGGGTCGGCCAACAGTGCCCCTGTCCCGTCGTCCGACAACGTAGTTGAAAAGGCCCCGGAGATCCGCACCTTGGAGACCCCGAAGGCCGGCGGTAAGGGCATGGTCGCGATGCGCGATGCCACCGGCCGCGCGCACTCGATCCGGCCGGCCGAGCCGCTGAAGGCTCCAGCTTCGGTCAGCACGAATGCCAGCAAACTGCCCGGCAGCAAGCCGGGCAGCAGCAACCCTGACACGGTAGCGGTCGCCAAGGCGCAGGTCACCGCGATCGCGCCGTACTTCGGTGCCCGCCCGGCCGACCTGGTGGCGAAGTCGAGCTCGCTCAGCGCGCTCGGTTCGCAGGTCCGGTTCCAGCAGAGCATCGACGGCGTTCAGGTGTACGGCGGCGAGATCGTCACCACCCTGGACAAGGCCGGCTCGCTGGAGTCCGCCAACGGCGAGGTCGCGCTGGCGACGTACGGCGCGTTCCCGAAGCCCGAGGCGGCCGACGCCGCCAAGGCCGCCGCGCAGAGCGCCGCTCTGCAGTCCGTCGCGGACCGCGGCAAGCTCGACGCCTCGACGCTGACCGCCAAGCTGGACGGCCCGCGCTGGTTCGACCTCAGCCTGGTCACCCGTCAGCCCGGCTCGGTCGCCGTCCCGGTCTACCTGTACAACGTGACCGGCCCGAACGACACCCGCTGGCAGGCGATGGTGCACGCGTCGGCCGGCAAGACGCTGCTCGCCTGGGACCTGACCGAGCACATCAACCGCGTCGTGTGTGACGCGAACCGCGATGTTGTCCAGAACACTGGTAAGGACGTCCGCTGCGGCGGCGGCGTCTTCGCGGCCAGCCGGGTCGAGAGCGGTCCCGCCTCGGCGGTGCCGGACGTCAACCAGGTCTTCGAGTTCTTCGGCGACACCTCCGACACCTTCGCCGGGGTCGGCACCGACCTGACCGACCTGATCGGCGCCGACTACGGCGACGGTCTGGGCAAGGCGCTGCGCGGCACCGTCCGGATCTGCGTCGACGGCGGCTGCCCGTACGCCAACGCGTTCTGGAACGGCGAGCAGATGGCCTTCGGTGAAGGCGTCAGCACCGACGACATCACCGGTCACGAGCTGACCCACGGCGTCACCCAGCACACCTCCGCCCTGGCCTACCTGTGGGAGGCCGGCGCGATCAACGAGTCGCTGTCCGACATTATGGGCGAGTTCGTCGACCTGACCAACGGGTCCGCGGACGACACCGCGGCCAACCGCTGGCAGATCGGCGAGGGCTCCAGCCTCGGCGTGATCCGGTCCCTGAAGGACCCGACCGCGTTCGGTCACCCGGACAAGATGACCAGCCCGAAATTCTTTGACGACAAGTACTTCCAGGACGCCGGCGGCGTGCACCTCAATTCCGGCGTCGGCAACAAGACGGCGTTCCTGATCACCGACGGCGGCACCTTCAACGGCCAGACCGTGGCCGGCATCGGCATCCCCAAGTCCGAGGCGCTGTGGCACGAGACCCAGAAGGTGCTGACCACCGGCGCCGACTACGGCGACCTGGCCGAGGGCCTGCGGGCCGTCTGCAACGTGCTCCAGAAGCACGACGTGAAGGGCATGACCAAGGCCGACTGCGCCGAGATCGAAAAGGCTATCAAGGCCACTGAACTAGATCTGGAGCCTTCGATCGGTAAACCTGTCCAGGCTCCGGTCTGCGACACCACGGACGCCAAGGTGAAGAACCTGATCACTACCAGCTTCAAGCAGTACCCGGACGGCGTCGTCACCCGTAGCCCCGGCTGGGTGCTCGGCAAAGCCGATCGCGATCCCAACTCACCGATCGAAATGTCCTACTCCGGTGACGGCGACGACTCGATGTACGGCAAGATCACCGAGCCTGAGTCATCGATCACCGTGCAGACAAAGAACGCGATGAAGATCAAGAACGAGAAGACGTACCTGCGCTTCACGCACGCGTACAACTTCTACAACGCGAAGTTGTTCTCCTGGTTCCGCTCCGGCACCGGCACTTTGGACTACTCCGTCGACAACGGCGTGACCTGGCAGGACAGCTCGGCGCTGCCGTGGAAGAACGGGCCGACCGTGGACCCGAACTTCGACGACGACCCGGCCGCCTGGCACGGCAACTCCGGCGGCTTCGAGACCAGCCGGCTGGACGTGTCGCAGTTCAGCGGCAGCCTGCTGAAGTTCCGCTGGAACGGCAACGGCGGAGAGTTCTCCGACATCCTGCCCGGCAACTGGTGGCTCGACAACGCCACCATCTACACCTGCTCCAAGTAGATAGCTGAGAGGGGCCCGGCGGTCTCGAACTCGTCCGCCGGGCCCTGGAGCAGCGGCAGTACTGTGCTGACACGGGTGGTTCCTGGCGTTCGTGGTACCCCGCGATATGCGACCTCGCACAGTTGCACGGAACTCCCCTGTTGGGGCAGCGGGGTGCTGCGTCGGCCGTGAGGTGGTAGTCGCTCGCCCCTGTGAGGAACGTTGTGACGGTGTGGTTCGCGCAGCGGTTCTTGCCGTCACCGACAGACTTCGGCATCACCGTGCCGCCTGACAAGCGGTCGGAGCGGACCAGGGCGGCGATCAGTCCGGCCAGGGACAGTAGCGGCCACTCCAGTGATACGGCCGCATGGAGAGCGAAATCGGTCAGCGGCAGCACCACCATCATGGCAACGACAACCGCCGGGACCGTCGTGGTCGGGCGCTCGATACCTTGCTATTTCACCGGCGTCGGCTGTCCCACAGCGGGATCAGCGCCTCGTCGACGATGCGTTCGAAATCGGCGTGGTCGAGCGGGCGTCCGGTGATGTGGGGCAGGCTCGTAAGGAGTCCGATCACTACCGCCAGGTCCATCGACCCGTTCGGCCACTGAGTCGCCAACTCTGCGCTGGCCTGATTGGCCTCGCCGGCGTCCGCGTCGCATCCGAGCTGCTCGTCCCCGGAGGTTCGGACTGCTGCCGCCACGGCTGCGGCGATTGAGTTGATGAAGCGGGTCTGCGACGGCTGCGCCGTCGTACTGAGCCACCCTGGTCCTCCGGAGCACCAAGGCGACGGCCCTGTCGCGGCGGAACGATCGCTGCGATGTCGTGCTTGCGGCCATCACGCCGACATCCGTTCGACGGTGCAGACTTCCAGCGACGCGATCGATCCCTACTTTCACCATCCTCTGTGGCTCCAGACGGACTGCTGCGGCCAGATCTTGTGGGCCTACAACGCCGAGCATCTCGATCTGCTGGAGGCGTCCGTCGGCGCGCGTCTTCGCGAGCGTGGGGTGGATCGACAGTGGGCGAGCGTGGTGGAACGGCTTCCGACTTGGATCAAGTCGGCAAAGAACCGCGCCGAGATCCTCCGGGCCGCCGGACGTCTGCGCTCCTCGCTCCCGCCCGTGCGACCGTGAGCGGTCAGGACCTCGCTTCGTCCTGGCGACCACGCCATGCTTGTTGTTTCGCGCGGTTTCCGCACATCTCCATCGAGCACCAGCGCCCGGTTCGGGAGCGGGAGGTGTCGTAGAACGCCCACCGGCAGGCGTCGTTGCCGCACACCTTCAGCCGCACCCAGGTGGCGTCGTTCATCGCGGTCGTCATGATCACGAGCAGACGCCCGAGGGCGCCGTCGACCCCGTCGGCCTCGGCCTCGACACTCCAGCGTGACTCGACGGTCAGACTCGGCCTCAAGCGGGCTCGCGCGGCCGCCGTATTGACCACCTCGACTGCGGACGGTGCAAGTTCGGCGCGGCGATGATTCGACTCCAGGATTGACCTGATCGCCTCGCGGAGGGCGATCGCGCGCTCGAAATCCAGTTCGCCCGCTGCCCGGTCCGCAGCGGCCAGGAGGTCGGCCTCGATCAGCCAGCCGGCGAGCGCCGCGGGTGAGGTCAGCACCTCGGTTCTCGCTTCGATGTCCCAGGTGTTGACGAAGGCCCGGACCGTTTCCAGCCGTCCGGGTGCCGCCGAGGGAGAGAGATCCATACCGCCAGAATAACCGTCTTGCGTCGAACAGAGGTTACGCCATAACCTTCTTTCTCATGACGACGGTTACTTCGGGCAGTACTGCGGTCTGGCGCAATCGCCGTTTCCGCCGGATCTGGCTGGCCTCCTCGGTCTCTTTCTTCGGATCGGAGATCGCCGAGCTGGCTCTGCCGCTGCTGGCGCTGGTCACCTTGTCCGCCACCGCGCAGCAGGTCGGGTTCCTGCGGATGGCGCAGTTCCTGCCGTTCCTGGTCGCCACCCTCCCGCTCGGCGTCCTGGTCGATCGGCGACGCAGCCAGCGGCTGACGATGATGGTGACTGCCGACCTCGGCCGGTTCCTGCTCGTCGCCGCGATTCCGGCCGCGATCTGGCTCGGCGTCGCCCGGATCGAGGTGCTGTACGGGCTGGTGTTCTGCGCCGGCATCCTCACCGTCCTCTACCAGCTGGCCGATTTCGCCTTCCTGCCCAGCGTTGTCGAGGGCAACCAACTGGTAGAGGCCAACGGCAAGATCTCGGCCAGCCAGTCCGCCAGCGAGATCGGCGGTCGCGGCATCGGCGGACTGCTCGTGCAGACCATCACCGCACCAGTCGCTGTCGCCGCGAACGCGGCAAGCTTCCTGATCTCCGGGCTGGCCCTCGCCGGCCTTCGAAACCAACTGCCGTCCCAGCCGGTCGATCAGGTCCGCCCCGAGACCGGTTCCGGCCTCACGGCGGGACTCCGCGCCGCAGCAAGCAACCGCTACATCAGAGCGCTGCTGGGCGAGGCGGCCACCTTCAACCTCTTCAACGAACTGTTCATCCTCGGCCTCCTGGTCCACTCCGTGCACGGCCTGGGACTCGGCCCGGCCGAGATCGGGCTGGTCTTCACGGCCGGCGGCATCGGATCCTTCGCCGGCGCCTGGTTCGGATCACGGTTCACCGCACGCTTCGGCTACGGCCGCGTCCTGCTCACCACCCTGATCCTCGGCAACACCGCGCCTCTCGGCGTACTCCTCGCCGGCCCACCCGGCGGCGCCGCGCTCGCCGTACTGTCCGCGGTGTTCGTGGTGATGGGCGTCGGGATCGGCATCGCGAACTCACACGCAGTGACGCTTCGCCAGATCGCCGTCCCCGAACAGCTCCGCGGCCGGGTGAACGCGGCCTATCGCCTGGTCTCCTGGGGAGTCCTCCCCGCCGGCGCCGGCGCCGGCGGCCTACTGGCCACCCGAATCGGCGCCCACCCGACGATGATCATCGGCGCGATCGGCGTCACCCTGGCCACCGCCTGGGTCGCGTTCTCCCCCGTCCCCCACCTGCGCCGGATCGACGACGCAGCGCAGAACTGACCCTGCATCAAAACAATTTCCCGGCCCGTTGTCGGATCCGGGCCGGAGCATTCGTAGCAGTGTTGTGAGGCAGCCCGGAGCGGGCGCCCGATTCCCAAGGAGATCACGATGACCGCCACCTACACCTTCGACGTCTTCGCCAGCCTCGACGGCTACGCCAACCACACCGGCGACTGGGGTGGCTGCTGGGGCAAGGCGGGTCCCGAGTTCCTCCAACGGCGGTTCGAGCAGTACTCCGAGCAGCAGCGGATCGTCTTCGGGGCGACCACCTACCGGTTCAACGAGAAGATGGCGACCGTGGTGGCCCCCGAGATGTTCCAGGAGGCCGGCTCCTGGCTCACCGAACTGCGGCAGCGCCCGGCCACGGTCCTGTCGAACACGCTCCAGGCCCCGCTCGACTGGCCGGACGCGACCGTCGCCACCGGCGACGCGGTCGAGATCATCGCCCGACTCAAGGAAGAGTCCGACGTACCACTGCGCTCGCACGGCAGCCTGGCCCTGAACCGCGCCCTGCTCGCCGCCGGCCTGGTGGACCGCATCCAGCTGACGGTCTTCCCGGTACTGACCGGCAAAACCGGCGTGAACCCGGTCTTCGCCGACGTCCCCGACTTCGATCTCACCCTGATCGAGAGCCACATCCTGGACGGCAGCACCCAAGAACTCGTATACCAGCCCACCCTGCACTAGAACACGAGCGCAGCAGCCGAACTACAGCGACTTCAGGTACGCCTGGCCTCTTGGGGAGAGTTCGTAGCCGGTTTCCAGGCTGTAGGTGAGGCCGAGGTTCTTGAGTTTGCGGACGTCGAGTTTGAAGCCGGGGGTGTCGCGGTCGAAGTCGGCGGCCAGGTCGCCGGCGCGGGTGGCGGGGCGGGCCTGGATCTTCTGCAGGACGGCCGTCGTCCAGGCGCCGTGCTTGCTGAGCTCGTCGAGCTTGGCGAGCCGGGTGCGGAGGTCTTCGAGGTCTTCCTCGGTCAGCTCCGCGGTCGCGGCCAGCTCCTCGCGGGGGTCGGCGCCTTCGACCAGGTGGAACTTGATCAGGAAGGTCGGCCAGTCCTCGTTGCCGCGCAGCCGGCGGCGTACGTCGCGGGCGTTCTGGCGGTCGGCGGCGAAGACGTCGTCGTCGTAGTCGGAGATCAGGTCCGGCTTGACCTCGCGGACGCTGTCGATCTCGATCCGGCCGGCGTTGGTCCGGTAGATCCGGCCCTCCACCACGCGGGCCTCGGCCCAGCGCCGGTACGCCGCGGTGATCTTGCCCGTCTCGACGCCTTCTTTGTCAGGTCCAGCGAACAACATGTCAGGCCTCCAGTGCTTTCGCCACGATCGGCGCCAGCTCGCGCAACGCCTTGCCGCGGTGGCTGATCGCGTCCTTCTCCTCGACCGACAGCTCGGCCGTGGTGCGGTCGTACCCCTCCGCCTGGAAGAGCACGTCGTACCCGAAACCGCCGGTGCCGCGCAGTTCGCGGATCACCGAACCGGGCATCTCGCCGCGGACGATCACGTCCTCGGCGCCTGCGCGGACGAACGCGACGGCGGCCACGAAGGACCCGGTACGGCGCTCGTCGGGCACGTCTTCCAGCTGGCCGAGGAGCAGCAGGTTGTTCGTGTGGTTGTCCTTGGCCGGGCCCGACCAGCGGGCCGACAGCACGCCGGGCATCCCGTTCAGCGCGTCGACGCAGATGCCGCTGTCGTCCGCGATCGACGGCAGGCCGGTCGCGGCCAGCGCGGCGTGCGCCTTCAGCAGCGCGTTGCCCTCGAAGGTCGGCTCGGTCTCGGCCGGCTCCTCGTACGCCGGTACGTCGCCGAGCCCGAGCACCTCGATGCCGGGCACGATCGGGGTCAGGATGCGGCGCAGCTCCTCGAGCTTCTTCTGGTTGTTCGAGGCCAGCAGAACCTTGGTCACGCGAGGGCCTCCTGCTGCAGCTTGGTCAGGTCGGCGCAGCCGGCGATCCCGAGGTCGAGCAGGCTGTTCAGCTCGTCGCGGTCGAACGGCGCGCCCTCGGCGGTGCCCTGCACCTCGATGAACTTGCCGTCGCCGGTGAGCACCAGGTTCATGTCGGTCTCGGCCCGGACGTCTTCCTCGTAGCAGAGGTCGAGCATCGGGGCGCCGTCGATGATGCCGACCGAGACGGCCGAGACGGAGCCGGTCAGCGGCTCGCCCTTGAGCGCTTTGCGGTCGCGCAGGTAGGTGACCGCGTCGGCCAGCGCGACGTACGCGCCGGTGATCGCGGCGGTCCGGGTGCCGCCGTCGGCCTGCAGCACGTCGCAGTCGAGCAGGATGGTGTTCTCGCCGAGCGCCTTGTAGTCGATCACCGCGCGCAGCGACCGGCCGATCAGCCGGGAGATCTCGTGCGTCCGGCCACCGATCCGGCCCTTCACCGACTCGCGGTCCGAGCGGGTGTTGGTGGACCGCGGGAGCATCGCGTACTCCGCGCTGACCCAGCCCAGGCCGGAGCCCTTCCGCCAGCGCGGCACCCCCTCGGTGACGCTGGCCGCGCAGAGCACCCGGGTCTTCCCGAACTCCACCAGCACCGACCCCTCGGCGTGGTCGAGCCACTTCCGCGTCAGCGTCACCGGGCGGAGCTGGTCAGCGGTACGTCCATCAATACGAGCCATAGGCGAAACCCTATGCCCGAAGTCCCTGCACCTCCGCATCGACAGAACGAACCGCCACCGCGCTCCGCGCGGCGGCGGTGGAGTGAGGGTGCGAGCACCCGGAGGTGGCGGGCGGACTGCTAGCTGCTGGTGGGGATGCGGACGTCCGCCGGCGGCGGGCGCAGTTGGGACAGCGCCATGCGGGCTGCCCATGGGGCGAGGTCGCCGGCTCGGCGGCCCAGCCAGGGGGCGCCTTCGCGGAGTAGCCAGGCTGCGTCGGCCCACCTCGTTGGTGGCTGGCCGGCGCAATCGAGGGCTGGAGGGTTGGCTATGGGGAGGCCCCGACCAGCCAGGGCGTCGGCGAAGGCTCGGGCGAGGTGGCGGTGGCCTCGTTCGCCGGGGTGGAGGCGGTCGATGCTCCAGAAGTCGCGTTGGTAGACCTCGGGGTAGTCGGCCAGGTCGAGGCGGATGCCGCCGTACCGCGCGTACAGCTCGTCGTAGATCGCGTTGACCTGCTCGATCCGGTGCCAGAGCGGACGGCGCAACCACGAAGGCAGGCCGAAGACCTGACCGTGGTCGTGGAAGCGGACGGTGAGCAGCAGCGCGCCGCGGGCGGTCAGCTGCTCGGCGCAGTACAGCAGGCTGTCGTGGATCTGGACGGCGTCGAAGCCGGAGCGCATCGCGTCGTTGACGCCGACGATCAGGGAGGCGAGGTCGATCGGGCCGGTGCCCGTCGACGGGAGTTGGTCGGCGGCCACGATCGGCGCGGTGGCGCCGCTGGTCGCGAAGTTGGCGAAGGTCACACGGTGGGAGCTGCCCAGGGAGTCGGCGAGCAGCGCGGCCCAGCCCCGCCACCCCTCCCCCGAGCACGCACCGGCACCGGCCAGGTCGGTCGTACTGCCGTTCATCGGGTCCCCGACACCCACGGTCGTCGAGTCGCCCAGTGCCACGTAGTGGAGGCTCACATTCCGCCATCCTGCGGCAGTTGTCCGAGGTGGGCGTGAGCCTGAGATGGCCGATCGGTGGACAGCTCGGAATCAGAGGGGTGTTGAAGATCGGAAGTGTTCAGACATAGGGTTTAACAATCATCTACGTGCAGGAGTCGCTGGCATGAGTACAGAAGACCTTCGGTTCGGCGTGGTCGGGCTCGGTGCCCGGAGCCGGCTGGCCAACCACGCCCACGCGCCCGGCGAGGGGTCCCGGATCGTCGCGCTCTGCGACCCGGTCGAGGCGCAGCGAGCCGCCGCGCTCGAGCTGTACCCGGACGCGCAGGCCTACGCCGACCACACCGAGTTGCTCGATCTGAAGCTCGACGGTGTCTTCATCACCACGCCGGACGACCTGCACGAGGACCCGGCGATCGACTTCCTCCGGGCCGGTATCGCCGTCTTCGTGGAGAAGCCGCTGGCGATCACCACCTCCGGCTGCGACCGGGTGCTGCAGGCGGCGTACGAGTCCGGCACCCGCCTGTACGTCGGGCACAACATGCGCCACATGCCCGTCGTCCTCACCATGCGCGAGTTGATCGAGGCCGGCGCGATCGGCGAGGTCAAGGCGATCTGGTGCCGGCACTTCGTCGGTCACGGCGGCGACTTCTACTTCAAGGACTGGCACGCCGACCGCCGCCGCAGCACCAGCCTGCTGCTGCAGAAGGGCGCCCACGACATCGACGTGATGCACTGGCTGGCCGGCGGCTACACCACCCGGGCGAACGCGCTCGGCGGCCTGACCGTGTACGGCGGGATCGAGGATCGCCAGGACCGTTCCGGGCAACGGTTCGCCGAGTTCGTGTCGGAGGACAACTGGCCGCCGCTGTCCCAGACCGGGATGGCGCCGGTGATGGACGTCGAGGACCTCTCGATGGCGAATCTCCAACTGGACAACGGGGTTTTCCTCACCTACCAGCAGTGTCACTACACGCCGGACTACTGGCGCAACTACACCGTGATCGGCACCGCGGGCCGGCTGGAGAACTTCGGAGACGGCCCTGGTGACGTGGTGAAGGTCTGGAACAGCAAGCGCTCGGGGTACCGCGAGGACGCCGACCAGATCGTCGAGATCCCCGCCGCGGAGGGCGGCCACGGCGGCGCCGATCCTCGGCTGGTGGCGGAGTTCATCAGCTTCGTCCGCGACGGCGGCGCCACGCTGACCTCGCCGATCGCGGCCCGGGCAGCGGTCGCGGCCGGTTACGCGGCGACCACCTCGCTCCGCACCGGCGGCACGCCGATCGACATCCCTGCACTGGACCCGGCCCTGATCGAGTACTTCGAAGGCGGCCAGGCTCCCCGCTAGGCCAGAAACTCCTGCAGAACTTGACGAAGCGCGTCCGGCCGCTCCCGCCAGGGCATGTGGCCGGCGCCTTCGATCAAGCGGATCTGATGATCAGGGATGTGCTCGGCAAGAGCCAGTACTGCGCTCGCCGGCCGCGGGTCGCCCGTGCCGTGAATCATCCAGACCGGCATCGTCAAACTCGCCGCCAGCGCGGCGAACTCCTCATCGGACCAGGCGTTCGTCTCACCGCTCAACGCCCGGTTGGCCGCGAAGTTGATCGGATACGGGTACGCCGCATCCTCCAGCGCCCACTGCCACGCGTGCTCCCGATCGGCATGATCGGTGAACCACGACAGCGCCCGGAACTCCGTCTCCTCCTCGGGTTTTCGCCTTACCTGCAAGGCGGTCAGCCGCGCCACCTGCGCAGGCGTCGCCCGCCGGTCGCGCTCTTCGTAGTACGGCGTGCGCCAGTCGCCGAGGCCGACCCCACTGAAGTGGCCGACCTTGGCGACGTGCTCCGGATAGGCAGCCGCGTACGTCAGGGCGAGCTTCGCCCCGAACGAGTGGCCGAGGACAATGACCCGGTCGTGTCCCCAGTGCTGCCGCAGCTCCTCGATGTCGTCCTGCAGACGCTGCATCGTCTGCTGGTCCGACGGATCCGAGCCACCGCAGCCGCGCTGGTCGAAGCGATGCACGACCGTCCGGTCGTCCAGCATCGCGGCGACCGGCTCGAGGTAGTCCCACAACCCGGGGCCGCCGTGCAGCAGGACCACCGGCGGCGCCGCGGTCGGCGTACCGGTGGTCCAACTGCGCAGGCGAATCCCGTCGGACAGCGGGACCAGTTGCATCAGATGTCGAAGGTGGAGTTCGGGGTGGCGACGAGGACCTCGCCCGGGTAGGTGCGGCGGGCCCCTATCGCCTGGGTCTCGCGGTCGAACCAGGGCGGGACATGGGTGATGACGAGGCGTTTCACCCCGGCCCGCTTGGCGTGTTCGCCCGCGTCGGCCGGAGTCAGGTGGAGATCGGGTGGGTTGTTCGGGTCGTCGTCGCGCAGCGCGGCCTCGCAGAGCAGCAGATCGGCGCCTTTGGCCAGGTCGATCAGCCCGTCGTTCGGGCCGGTGTCACCGGAGTAGACGAGCGACTTGTTGCCGTACTCAACCCGGATCGCGTACGCCGGTACCGGGTGCACCATCTCCACGGTGCGCACGGTGAACGGCCCGATCTGCTGTTTTTCCTTCCAGGTATGGAAGTCCAGCTCCTCTTCCATCCCCGGATCCAGCGGCAGGTCGTAGGCGAGTGCCATCCGCCCCGCCGAGCCCGGCGGGCCGTAGACGGGGATCCTGGGCAGCGGCGAGCACGGCGAGTACTTCGCCGCGACGTACAGCCCGGTCAGATCCATGCAGTGGTCAGGATGTAGGTGGGACAAGGCGATCGCGCCGATCTCCGGCACGGACAGGTGGCGTTGCAGCGCGCCGAGCGCGCCGCTGCCGAGATCGAGAATCAGGTGGAACCCGTCGGCGGTGACCAGATAGCTCGAGGCAGGCGAGTCTGGACCGGGGACGGACCCGGAGCAGCCGAGCACAGTGAGCTTCATATCTTGAAGATTACCGGCGGGTTGCCGACTTCGCAGAGCGACCAGAGCGTCGCCGAGGGCAACCAAATCCCGGCCGGCCGGTCCACCCCGGTCAACGGACCCAGGCGAATTGGTCCACTCCGGCGATCACCGGGCCGAGGAACCGGGACCCGATCGCCGCGAACTCCTCCGGACTTCCGGTGGTGACGAAGCGATGCCGGGGGGCCGGCAGGTCGTCGGCGCGCAGCAGCCCGCGCTTGGTGAGCACGCCGTAGACGTCCTTCGCGCACTCCTCCGCGCTGCTCACGAGGGAGACGTTGTCACCCATCACGTAGGAGATCACGCCGGTCAGCAACGGGTAGTGGGTGCAGCCGAGGATGAGGGTGTCGACGCCGGCCTCGACCAGCGGATTGAGGTACTCGTGAGCAGCGGCGAGCAACTCCGGCCCGGACGTCACCCCGGCCTCGACGAATTCCACGAAGCTCGGACAGGCCTGGGTCAGTAGCCGAACCTGCGGCGCAGCGGCGAAAGCGTCTTCGTAGGCAAGCGAAGTCGCGGTCGCCTGCGTGCAGATCACCCCGACATGCTGACTCCGGGTAGCCGCGACGGCGCGACGGGCGGCCGGCAGGATTACCTCGACCACCGGTACGTCGTACCGCTCGCGAGCGTCCCTGAGCATCGCGGCACTGGCCGAGTTGCAGGCGATCACCAGCATCTTCACGCCGGCCTCGACCAGATGGTCCAGGCACTCCAGCGCGTACTCGCGGACCTCGGCGATCGGCTTCGGACCGTACGGCTGGCGGGCCGTATCGCCCAGATAGAGGATCGGCTCGTGCGGCAGCTGGTCGAGCACCGACCGGGTCACCGTGAGCCCGCCGAACCCTGAGTCGAAGATGCCGATCGGCGCGTCTGTCACGGTTCCAACCCTAGCTCTCACCGCCGACAAGGCCGGTAACGGGCAGAGCTGAAGTAAGGCTTACCTGACCGCGCAGAACGACACGCCGGAGTTATCCACATCTTTACTCTCAGGAATTGCAATGTGACGTGACCCAGGCCACTCTTAGCGGATGCATTTCCTACCGCCCCCCGCGATGCCATGAACCTGGTGGTCCAGATCGCGGTGGTTCTCAGCACCACCGGTGCACCGAATCCGCACCCCAGCAACGCCGCGGTGGCAGGCTCTGCCGCCGGTCCGGCTGTGGAAACGAACACGTCCAGCACCAGCGCCGACGTCGCGTCGACGATCGGCCCGACCGGCATGCTGCTGCTCCTCGTGCTCGCCGCCTTCGCCCTGTACCTGGTCTCGCTGTCCCTGCACCCGAATGCCAAGTGCAATCGCTGCAAGGGCGCCGGCCGGCATCACGGCACGATCTTCAGTTACGCCCAACGACCCTGCAACAGCTGCAAGGGCCGCGGCGTCCATCCCCGACTAGGACGCAAGGTGCTCTTCAAGACCTGACCGAATTCTGTCGGTGCCCCTGGGTACGTTGCGGTGATGAGCGTGATCCGCATCCAGGGTGCCCGGGAGAACAACCTGCAGGACGTGTCGGTCGAGCTGCCGAAGCATCGACTGATCGTGGTCACCGGCGTGTCCGGCTCCGGCAAGTCGTCGCTGGTGTTCGACACCATCGCGGCCGAGGCCCAGCGCCAGCTCAACGAAACCTTCACCACCTTCATCCGCAACCGGCTGCCGAAGTACGGGCAACCGGATGCCGACGCGATCGAGAACCTCTCCCCCGCGATCGTCGTGGCCCAGCGCCGGATCGGCGGCAACACCCGCTCCACCGTCGGCACGGTGACCGACATCCACCCGCTGCTGCGGCTGCCCTTCTCGCGCGCGGGGAAGCCGTTCATCGGGTACTCGAACCGGTTCTCGTTCAACGACCCCGAGGGCATGTGCCTTGCCTGCCAGGGCACCGGGATCAGCGCGACCCTCGACGAGAAGGCGTTCGTCGACCGGTCGCGCTCGCTCGACGACGGCCCGTTCCGGCATCCGAGCTTCGGGGTCGGCCGCTGGTACTGGAAGTACTACGCCGAGTCCGGCCTGTTCGACACAGGCAAAAAGCTCAGCCGGTACTCCGCCCGCGAGTGGAACACGTTGCGCCGGGGAGCTCGCGCGCCGAAGCCGGTGGACGGCACACCGAGTGACTACGAGGGCGTGATCGACCGGTTCCATCGGCTCTTCCTGCGCAAGGACGTCGGCAAGATGTCGGCGGCCAACCGGGCCGTGTTCGAGAAGCTGGTGTCCTCGGGGGTGTGCCCGGAGTGCAAGGGCGGCCGGCTCAACGCCGAGGCGCTCAGCTGCAGGATCGACGGGCGCAACATCGCCGAGTTCGCCGCACTGCAGGCCGATGAGCTGCTCGAAGTACTGGCTGGGGTGAAGGAGCCCGAGGCGGCCACGGTGGTCGAGAACCTGCGCGACCGGCTCGGCAACCTGGTCACCATCGGCCTCGGGTACCTGAGCCTCGATCGGCAGACCAGCACGTTGTCGGGTGGCGAGTCCCAGCGGATCAAGATGGTTCGGCACCTCGGCAGCAGCCTCGGCGACATGCTCTACATCTTCGACGAGCCGACCGCCGGGCTGCATCCGGGCGATGTCGAACGCTTCGGTCGGCTGCTGCGCAAGCTGCAGCAGAAGGGCAACACGGTGCTGGTGGTCGAGCACGACCGGGACGTGATCGAGCTCGCGGATCACGTGGTCGATGTCGGGCCGGGAGCCGGTCCGGCGGGTGGCCGGATCGTGTACGAGGGCGATGTGGCCGGTCTGCGTTCGGCGGACACCGAGACCGGCCGGTTCATGGAGCGGGCGGCGCCACTCAACCGTTCGCCACGGGAGCCGAGCGGGATGCTGACCATCGCGAACGCGTCGGCGCACAACCTGCGCGACGTGACGGTGGAGCTTCCGGTCGGTGTGCTGACGGTGGTGACGGGAGTGGCCGGCTCGGGCAAGAGCAGCCTGATCAACGACGAACTGCGGGCGCAGTACCCGGAGGCGGTGGCGATCGACCAGAGTCAGCTCTCCGGCAACCGGCGCTCCAGCCCAGCGACGTACACGGGGATGATGGACGAGATCCGTGACCTGTTCGCCCGGGCGAACGACGTCAGCCCGGCGTTGTTCAGCTCGAACTCCGAGGGCGCCTGCCCGAACTGCAAGGGTCTCGGGTTCGTCTACACCGAGCTGGCCTTCATGGACGATCTCAAGTCGCTGTGCGAGGTGTGCGACGGCCGCCGCTACACCGCTGAGGTGCTCGGCTACGAGCTGGACGGGCGCTCGATCGCCGACGTGCTGGAGCTGACGGTCAGCGAGGCGGCGGGCGTGTTCGACAGTTCCTCGGTGGAGGCGACCATCAGTTCCCTGAACGACGTGGGTCTCGGCTACCTGAAGCTCGGCCAGCCGCTGACCACGCTGTCCGGCGGCGAGTGCCAACGCGTGAAGCTGGCCACCGAGTTGCAGACGCCGGCGAAGGTCTACGTGATGGACGAGCCGACGACCGGACTGCACATGGCCGATGTCGACCAGCTGCTCGGCATTGTGCACCGGCTGGTCGACGCCGGCAGCACGGTGATCGCGATCGAGCACAACCTGGACGTGATCGCCGCCGCCGACTGGCTGATCGACCTCGGTCCCGGCGCCGGGCACGAGGGCGGCCGGATCCTGTTCGAGGGCACTCCGGCCGAGCTGCTGAAGGACCGGAAGTCGCTGACCGCCGAGCACCTGCGCCGGGCGGTCGGCTAGCCGATTTCCCTTGCAGGCAAGCAAACCCTTGAACTTTCGCGCCGGTCCGGCGAGGTCTTGCTGTGGGCTCCGATGCCGCTTACGGTCGGCTGACTTTCCGCCCAGTGATCGGAGTTCATGATGCGAGTGCCGTCCCACTTCATCCGCCGTACCGCCGCCGTGGCGCTCACCACCGGCGCTCTCGCCGTCGCGCTGCAGATCGCACCGGCGAGTGCCGGTCACGGTCCGTTCCACACCATCGGGCCGTTCAGCTCCCAGGCAGCCTGTAACGACTTCCGGATTGATCTGGAAAGCTCCGGGATCGCTCAGCAGTGCTTCCTGAAGAACGGTTCCTGGTACTTCAAGTTCGCCCAGGAGATCTAGGCCGGGCGGGCCACTAGGCCCAGAGCTGGCCTTCGAGGCGGTCTTCCGCTTCGTCGATGGTGCCTTCGTAGGCGCCGGTGGACAGGTACTTCCAGCCTCCGTCGGCGACTACGAAGGCGATGTCGGCGGTCTCGCCGTCGCGAACGCATTTGGCCGCCTGGCCGAGGGCCGCGTGCAGGATGGCGCCGGTCGAGATACCGGCGAAGATGCCTTCGTTGTCGAGCAGTTCGCGGACCCGGCGAACCGCGTCCCGCGGGCCGACCGAGAAACGGGCGTCGATCAGCGTCGGGTCGTACAGCTCGGGCACGAAGCCCTCGTCCATGTTGCGCAGGCCGTAGACCAGTTCGCCGTACCGGGGCTCCGCCGCCACGATCCGTACTTCGGGGCGGTGCTCGCGGAAGAAGCGGCCGGCCCCCATCAGCGTGCCGGTGGTGCCGAGGCCCGCGACGAAGTGCGTCACCGACGGCAGGTCGGTGAGGATCTCGCGCGCGGTGCCGTCGTAGTGCGCGGCGGCGTTCGACGGGTTGCCGTACTGGTAGAGCATCACCCAGTCCGGGTGCTCCTCCGCCACCTGCTTGGCCACCCGGACCGCCTCGTTCGACCCACCCGCGGCCGGCGAGGAGATGATCTCCGCGCCCCACATCCGCAGGACCTGCCGGCGCTCTTCGGAGGTGTTCTCCGGCATCACGCAGACCATCCGGTAGCCGCGCAGCTTGGCCGCCATCGCCAGCGAGATGCCGGTGTTGCCCGACGTCGGCTCGAGGATCGTGTTGCCCGGCCGCAACCGGCCGTCCTTCTCCGCGTCCAGCAGCATCCGCAGTGCGGCCCGGTCCTTGATCGACCCGGTCGGGTTGTGGTCCTCCAACTTGGCCCACAGCCGCACGTCACCCGACGGCGAGAGCTTCGGCAGGCCGACCAGCGGCGTACCGCCGACCGAGTCGAGCAGGGAGTCGAAACGCACGATCAGCCGCCGGCGACCGCGGGCAGTACGACGACGACGTCGCCGTCCTTCACGCCGGTCTGCAGGCCGCCGGTGAACCGGACGTCCTCGTCGTTCACGTACACGTTGACGAACCGGCGCAGCTCCTCCGGCTCCCCCTCCACGATCCGCTCCTTCAGGCCCGGGTGGGTGCCGTTCACGTTGTCGATGAACTCGGCCAGCGTGCTGCCGTCGCCGTTCACGGCCTTTTCCCCGCCGGTGTAGGTGCGCAGGATGGTCGGGACGCGAAGCTCGATCGCCATGTCAGTTGTCTCCTTGGTTGCTGTGGTCCGCCACGACCTTGACCTCTTCTTCGGTGACCGTGCCGTCGATGATCCGGTACGACCGGAACTCCACCGGGCCGTCGTACGACGGCGAGTCGGCGCCGTCGCGGGTGGAGACGAGCACGTAGTGCGCGCCGGGCTCGGAGGCCAGGTTGATGTCCGTCCGGGACGGGTGGGCCTCGGTCGCCGTGTGCGAGTGGTAGATCACCACCGGCTCCTCGTCGCGCTCGTCCATCTCCCGGTAGAGACGGAACAGGTCGCCCGAGTCGAACTCGTAGAACGTCGGCGACATCGCCGCGTTCAGCATCGGGATGAACCGCTCCGGCCGATCCGACCCGGCCGGGCCGGCGACCACGCCGCAGGCCTCGTCCGGGTGGTCGCGGCGCGCGTGCGCCACGATCGCGTCGTACGTGGCCTGGTCGATGGTGAGCACGGCTCCACGATACGGAGGGCACCGGCGACCCCCTGCCAACCAAGGGGGTCGGTCCAGCATGTGGACTACCAGCGGTCGTGGACCTGGGGGCGGATCAGCTCGTCGTACACGGTCTGGACGACCTGCAGCTCGCCGGTGCTGAGCGGGGCCAGCGCGGCGGCGCCGAGGTTGCCGGCCACCTGCTCCGGATTGCGGGCGCCGGGGATGACGACGCTCACGCCGGGCTGGTCGAGGATCCAGCGGAGCGCGAACTGCGCCATCGTCGAGTTTTCGGGGACCAGCGGGACGAGGCGCTTGACCGCCTCCAGACCGGTCGCGAAGTCGACTCCGGAGAAGGTCTCGCCGACGTCGAACGCCTCGCCCTTGCGGTTGTAGTTGCGGTGGTCGTCCGCGCCGAAGGTGGTGTTCTCGTCGTACTTGCCGGACAGCAGGCCGCTGGCGAGCGGGACCCGGGCGATGATGCCGACGCCGGCCCGCTCAGCCGCAGGCAGCACCTCGTCAAGCGGCTTGAGCCGGAACGCGTTCAGGATGATCTGGACGGTGGCGACGTTCGGGCGGGCGATCGCGGTGAGCGCTTCTTCGCAGGTCTCGACGCTCACGCCGTACGCCGCGATCCGGCCCTCCTCGACCAGGGTGTCGAGCGCGTCGAACACCGCGTCGGTCGAGTAGACCGCGGTCGGCGGGCAGTGCAGCTGCACCAGGTCGATCGTGTCGACGCCGAGGTTCTCGCGGGACCGGTCGTTCCAGGCGCGGAAGTTGTCCAGGGTGTAGTTCTCCGGCGTCTGCGCGACCCGGCGCCCCATCTTGCTCGCCACGGTCAGCTCCGGGTGCTCCTTCAGCACCTGCCCGACCAGCCGCTCGCTCCGCCCGTCGCCGTACACGTCAGCGGTGTCGATGAAGGTGACGCCACCGTCGATCGCCGAGTTGAGCACCGCCAGCGCGTCGCTCTCGTCCACCTCGCCCCAGTCGGCCCCGAGCTGCCAGGCCCCCAGCCCGACCACGCCGACATCCCGTCCAGTACGTCCCAACGTCCGCTTTTCCATACAACCCACCCTATGCGGACGTCTCCACCACAACTGAGAGGTCGTCGCCTTCGGCGATCTCGATGGCGTCGGCGAGCGTCTCCGAGAGCAGTGTCTCGCGGTGATCCTCGATCGCCGCTCGGGTGGGAGCATCTGCCGTGATCCGCAGTCTGATGCGGTCGGTGATCTCCAGCTGGGCGTCCCGCCGAGCCTGCTGGACCGCACGGATGACATCTCGGGCAACGCCTTCGCGTTCCAGCTCAGGCGTCAGCTCAAGATCCAGTACGACGAAACCGCCGCCGGACAGCAGACCACTGGCGGTGTGACCCTCGGCCAGCGTGGTCTCCAGCGCATACTCGCCCTCCACCAAACGGATGCCTCCGGCAACCACCTCGCCAGCCGCCGAGACCGACCAGTCGCCCGACTTCGACGCCTTGATCGCCGTCTGGACCTCGCGACCCAACCGCGGGCCGGCTGCTCGGGCGTTGACGGTCAGCTTCTGGGAGACCGGCGCGTCCACCTCATCGACCCCAGCGAGTACGACGTCGCGCACGTTCACCTCGGCGCGCAGGATCGGCACCAACTGCGACAGCGAAGCAGCGTCAGGCGTCGCGACGGTCAGCGTCTGGAGCGGTTGACGGCCGCGGATGCCTTCGGCCTTGCGGATCCCCGAGGCGACCGAGCAGATCTCGCGGACCCGCTCCATCCGCGCGACCAGGTCAGGATCATCGGGAAGGTCAGCGACAACCGTCCAGTCGGTCAGGTGGACCGAGCGCTCACCGGTCAGGCCGCGCCAGATCTCCTCGGCGGTCAGCGGCAGCAGCGGCGCCACCGTCCGGGTGACCACCTCGAGCGCCGTGTAGAGCGTGTTCAGAGCAGACTGGAAGGAAGCGCCTGCCTCGTCCCAGAAGCGTTCGCGCGAGCGCCGGATGTACCAGTTCGTCAGCACGTCGAGGTAGCTGACGACCGACTCGCAAGCCGACGCTACGTCGTACCGATCGAGCCGTTCCTCGACCTCTGCGACGAACACCCGCAACCGCGCCAGCAAGTACCGATCGAGCTCGACCTCGGACGACGCCGACCAGACAGCCTTGGCGGAAGCGGCGTTCGCGTAGAGCACGAAGAAGTACCAGGCGTTCCACAGCGGGATCATCACCTGCCGCACCCCGTCGCGGATCCCGGCCTCGGTGACCACCAGGTTGCCGCCGCGCAGGATCGGCGACGACATCAGGAACCAGCGCATCGCGTCCGCGCCGTCGCGGTCGAACACCTCCCGCACATCGGGGTAGTTGCGCAGCGACTTGCTCATCTTCTGCCCGTCGCTGCCCAGCACGATCCCGTGCGACAGCACCGACGAGAACGCCGGCCGGTCGAACAGCGCCGTCGCCAGGATGTGCATCGTGTAGAACCAACCTCGCGTCTGCCCGATGTACTCGACGATGAAGTCACCCGGGAAGTGGTGCTCGAACCAGTCCGTGTTCTCGAACGGATAGTGCACCTGCGCGAAACTCATCGACCCCGAGTCGAACCACACATCCAGCACGTCCGGCACCCGCCGCATCGTCGACCGCCCGGTCGGGTCGTCCGGATTCGGCCGGGTCAGCTCGTCGATGAACGGCCGATGCAGATCCGGTACCGCGACGCCGAAGTCCCGCTCCAGCTCCTCGACAGACCCGTACACGTCGATCCGCGGGTACGCCGGATCGTCCGATCGCCAGACCGGGATCGGCGACCCCCAGAACCGGTTGCGGCTGATCGACCAGTCCCGCGCGTTCGCCAGCCACTTGCCGAACTGCCCGTGCTTGACGTGCTCCGGCACCCAGGTGATCGGCTCGTTCAGCTCGACCATCCGGTCCCGGATCCGGGTCACCTCGACGAACCAGCTCGACACCGCCTTGTAGATCAGCGGATTGCGGCACCGCCAGCAGTGCGGGTAGCTGTGCACATAACTGTCCTCGCGAACCAGCGCCCCCGCTGCCTGCAGATCGCGGATGATCGGCCGGTTCGCGTCGAAGACGTGCTGCCCGGCGTACGGCGGAACGACGCTGGTGAACCGGGCCCCGTCGTCCACCGTCAGCAGCGTCGGGATGCCCGCCGCGTCACAGGCCAGCTGGTCCTCCTCGCCGTACGCGGGTGCCATATGCACCACACCGGTGCCGTTCTCCGTCGTCACATGGTCCGCCGCGATCACCTGGAACGCGTTGGCGGTCCCCCAGCGCTCGACGTCGGAGAAGAAGTCGAACATCGGCGTGTACCGCAGCCCGATCAGCTCAGAACCCTTGAGCCGCCGGACCACCTCGCCGTACCCGTACGCCGCCAGCCGCGCCTCGGCCAGAATCGTCGGCCGCCCCTCGGCGTCGTTCACCACCACGTAATCGATGTCCGGGGCAACAGCCATCGCCAGATTGCTCGGCAGTGTCCAAGGCGTCGTCGTCCAGGCCAGCAGCCGCTCACCTGTCTCCAGCACGACTGCGATGGTGACCGACGGATCCTGCCGCGGCTGATAGACGTCGTCGTCCATCCGCAGCTCGTGATTCGACAACGGCGTCTCGTCGTTCCAGCAGTACGGCAGGACCCGCAGCCCTTCGTACACCAGACCCTTGTCGTAGAGCGTCTTGAACGCCCAGATCACCGACTCCATGTAGTCGCGGTTCAGCGTCTTGTAGTCGTTCCCGAAGTCGACCCACCGCGCCTGCCGGGTGACATAGGCCTGCCAGTCATCGGTGTACTTCAGCACCGCCTCCCGGCACACCGCATTGAACTTCTCGATCCCCAACGCGAGAATCTCGGCCTTGGTCTTCAACCCCAGCACCCGCTGAGCCTCCAACTCGGCCGGCAACCCATGCGTGTCCCACCCGAACCGCCGCTCGACCCGGCGCCCCCGCATCGTCTGGTACCGCGGCACGACGTCCTTCACGTACCCGGTGAGCAGGTGCCCGTAATGCGGCAGACCGTTCGCGAACGGCGGCCCGTCATAGAAAACAAACTCGTTCTCCCCGTCGTCCCCCGCCGCCCGCTGCTCCACCGACGCGACGAACGTGCCGTCCGACTCCCAGTACTCGAGCACGTCGCGCTCGATCCGCGGGAAGTCCGGACTCGCGGTCAACCGGGTCCGCCCGGCCTTCGGGTAGCTCATTCGCCGATGGTATGCGCGGGCTGCCTGCCCGCGCGGGCGATTACTTGATGTTGTGGAGAAGTGCCGACTGCAGATAGCCGAGCCAGTCGTACAGGTCGTACGTGAGGCGGCGCGGGTCGTCATCGGGAAGCTTCTCCCAGACGGCGTAGTCGTCTTCTTCCTTGATGTCGAGCCGGGTGCCGATGGCCAGCCGGAGGTCGTTCAGCGCGCGGAGCCAGGCGAGCTGGTCGTCGCCTTCCAGCGGGATGCCGTCCTCGGGGTGCTCCTCCAGGGCGGCGAGCACGCGCTTGGCGTCGGACGCCTTGCTGTCGCGCAGCCCGCGCTCGGTGAACCGGCGGAACTCCGAGGACGCGTGGTCGTCGGACTTGTACGCGTCCGGCAGCAGCCGCTGCAGTACTACGTCCTCCGGCGGCGCGGTCGGCCCGTCGTTGTCGAGCAGCGCGGCCAGCGGGTCGCTCGACTCGGCGGCGCGTGGCGGCATCCCGTCGTACAGGAGCTCGACCAGGTTGCGGAGCAAGTTGGCCAGGATGTCCGCCTCGTGCTCGGCGAAGCTGACGACGACGGTCTTCTTGCGCTTACGGAATCTGGTCACGACTTCTCACAGGTGGCCCACAGGCCGTACTGGTGCATGGCTTCGACGTCGCGTTCCATCGCCTCGCGGTTCCCGTTCGAGACGGCCGACTTGCCCTCTTCGTGGACCTGCATCATCAGCTTCTCCGCCTTCGCCTTGGAGTAGCCGAAATGGGTCTGGAAGACGAAGGTGACGTAGTCCATCAGGTTGACCGGATCGTTCCAGACGATGGTCACCCACGGTGGACTCAACTCGATCGCCTCGTCGATTTCGGGGCTCGCGAGTTCACTCGGTGCGGTGGTCACTTGGCCATTCTCTCCATGTTCGGATCCGGCGGCGCAATAGGCTGCCCCTGTGAACGCTACGACAGCCTTGCTGACCGACCACTACGAGCTGACCATGCTGCAGGCCAGCCTGGCCGACGGCACGGCCCATCGCCGCTCGGTTTTCGAGCTGTTCGCCCGCCGCTTGCCCGACGGCCGCCGGTACGGCGTGGTCGCGGGCGTGAACCGGCTGCTGGACGCGCTGGAGCAGTTCCGGTTCGACGAGCAGACGATCGCCTTCCTGGCCGATCGTGGCATCGTCGACCAGGCTACCCGCGACTGGCTGGCCGACTACCGGTTCAGCGGCGAGATCGCCGGCTACGCCGACGGGGAGATCTTCTTCCCCGGCTCCCCGGTGCTGGTGGTCGAGTCCAGCTTCGCCGAGGCGGTGCTGCTGGAAACCGTCTTCCTGTCGATCCTGAACCACGACTCCGCGGTCGCCTCGGCGGCGTCCCGGATGACCTGGTGGGCCGGCGGCCGGCCGTGTATCGAGATGGGCTCGCGGCGGACCCACGAGGAGGCCGCGGTCGCGTCCGCGCTGGCGGCGTACATCGCGGGCTTCGCCACCACCTCCAACCTGGAGGCGGCCCGCCGGTACGGCATCCCGAGCGCCGGTACGGCGGCGCACTCGTTCACCCTGCTGCACGACTCCGAGCGGGACGCGTTCGTCTCCCAGGTGGATGCCCTCGGCAAGGGAACGACGCTGCTGGTGGACACCTACGACCTGACCGAAGCGGTCCGCACCGCGATCGAGGTGACCGGTACCGAACTCGGCGCCGTCCGGCTCGACTCCGGCGACCTGCCGTCGCTGGCCGGCCAGGTCCGCGAACAGCTCGACGCGCTCGGCGCCACCAAGACCCGGGTGATCGTGACCAGCGACCTCGACGAGTACCAGATCGCCGCCCTCGCGCCCGCCTCGGTCGACGGCTACGGCGTCGGCACCTCCCTGGTAACCGGCAGCGGTTACCCGACCTGCGGCTTCGTCTACAAACTCGTCGCCCGCGAGGACGCCTCCGGCACCATGGTCCCGGTCGCCAAGAAGAGCCCCGACAAGATCTCGATCGGCGGCCGCAAGTACGC
The DNA here is from genome assembly GCF_040687575.1 of Kribbella sp. NPDC056861. Taxonomy (NCBI): domain Bacteria; kingdom Bacillati; phylum Actinomycetota; class Actinomycetes; order Propionibacteriales; family Kribbellaceae; genus Kribbella; species Kribbella sp. NPDC056861. Next base: position 847,187 of record NZ_JBFBNQ010000002.1, read on the forward strand.
GCTCCGCCGCCGCAGCGCCGCCGGCGTCGCCGAGGTCGAACTCGTCGGCGTCGGCGAACGCCCGGTCGACGACGGCGACGACCGCGAACTCCTCAAACCACTCGTCGAAGCCGGCAAGATCATCGGCCGCACCACCCCCGCCGAGTCCCAGGCCCACCACCTGAAGGTCCGCGACGAACTCCCCCGCAGCGCCAGCCAACTCAGCCGCGGCGAGCCCGCCATCCCCACCGACTACATCGGCGACATCCAGTCCCGAAACCCCTTCGCCCAACGCAGCAACATCTGAGCCCAGGCGCAGATCTCCCTGCTCCTGCCGCCTACCTGCGCATCCTCGGCAGACGAATCGTCGACAGATATGCCCCATCTGCTCACGATTCGTCCGTTGACATGGGTGTGCCGATCAGGAGACCGTCGGGCTCCGACTTCCTGTTCGGCAAGCGAGGTGGCGCCCAGCGCCACGACCCTTGGCGGATGGCTGTGTGTGCAGACGTTGCGCCACCGGTCCAAGCAGACCGGTTGATCCGCATCGCAGGCTTGCCCGCGTCAGCATCCAGGCGCAAGCGAGGTGGCGCCCAGCGCCACGAGCCCTCTGGCGGGCGGACCTGCCCGAACACACACAGCACCCGCTCCAAGCAGACCCGCCGATCCGCATCGCAGGCTTACCCGCGTCAGCATCCAGGCGCAAGCGAGGTGGCGCCCAGCGCCACGAGCCCTCCGGCGGGCGGACCTGCCCGAACACACACAGCACCCGCTCCAAGCAGACCCGCCGATCCGCATCGCAGGCTTACCCGCGTCAGCATCCAAGCGCAAGCGAGGTGGCGCCCAGCGCCACGAGCCCTCCGGCTGGCGACCGTGGGTGAGCAGGCTCGACACCACCGCTTCAAACAGATCTCCGGACAGGCGGAGATCGCAGCACCAGCAAACGGAGACGGACGCGCCCACCGCACCCCTCGCGGGTTTGGGTGGGCACGCCGCTCAAGCTGCAACGTGAGTACGGGTGGGGCAAAGACCTAAGGCAGATAGGTATTCAGGTAGTCGTTGCGGAACTTGCCATCCGGGTCGTACTTCGCCGCCAGTTCGATGAAGTCAGGCACCTTCGGATAGCACTCACGCAGCGCCGCCGCGTCGGCGGTGAAGACCTTCCCCCAGTGCGGCCGAGCCCCCAACGGCATCAACGCTTCCTCCAGCGCAGCCACCACAGGCCGGACAGCAGTCTCATCCTGGATCCAGGTGAAGTGCAGAGCCACCGAGTCGCGACCCTGGCTCGGGCTCAGCCACAGCTCATCAGCCGCGATCGTCCGGACCTCCGAAATCTGCATCACCGGCGCCATCACTTGACCCAACGACCGCAGCACCTCGAAAGCCTCCGCAGCAGCAGCGCGCGGCACGAAGTACTCCGACTGCAGCTCCTCGCCATTACTCGGGGTGAACTCCAGCCGGAAGTGCGGCAGCCGCTCGTTCCACGGCCCAGCGACGCCGCCCTGCAGGGTGGCGAAGTCGGCCGGCATCGCCTTGATCGGATGCCGCCCACCATCAGCGAGATGCCCACCCATCCAGTCAGGCTCGTACGGCGTACCGGCGTGCAGCTTGCGCCAGATCATCACGTCCGGGTCGACCCAGTCGGTGAAGGCGCTGACGCTGTAGGCGCTCGCGAAGATCTCCTCGAAGTCCGCGCCGAGCCGCTCCACCGGTACGCCGTCGTACACGACCTGGCTGATGTCGAACGTCGGCTGGGTATCGAGCTGCAGCTCGACCGTCACGCCGAGCGCGCCGAGCGAGATCACCGAGCCGAGGAAGTCGGCGTCGCCGCGGCTGAGCGTGACCAGCTCACCGTCGGCCGCGATGAACGTGATGCTGCTGACGGCGGCCGCGAGCGGGCGGTTGGTGTCACCCGAGCCGTGTGTCCCGGTCGAGCAGGCGCCCGCCACCGAGATGTGCGGCAACGAGCCGAGGTTGTGCAGCGCCCGGCCCTCGTCCTGCAGCGCCCCCGTCACTTCGCCGTACCGGAGGCCGGCCGAGATCGTCACGGTGTCGTCGCCGAGGTCGATCGCCGCGATCCGGGGCAGGCCGGCGACCGAGACCAGCGTGCCGTCGGTGTCCGCGATCCGGTTGAACGAGTGCCCACTGCCCAGCACCCGGACGTGATCGGAGAGCCGCACCAGCTCCTGTAGTTCCGGCACTGTCCGTGGTGTCCGGACCTCCGCCGAAAAGGTGACATTGCCTGCCCAGTTCTTCGCCATCTGCCCCACGCCCTCCAGTAGTCCCCCGCAGCTTTGCATATCGTGTCGGATATTTTGAGGCCCATGCCCTCCGACGCTGAGCTCATCACGCTGTCCCAAGACCTGGCCGCCACCGCCGCCGAGGCGGCCCGGCTGGTCGCCGACGACCTGCGGGCCGCGTTCCGGGCCGGGATGGACGTCGAGTTCAAGCGGGACAAGCACGACCCGGTCACCGTGCATGACCGGCGGGCCGAGGAAGCCATCTCCGAGCTGCTGACCAAGCGCTTCCCCGACAGCACCATCGTCGGCGAGGAGGACGGCGAGCACGAGGGCCAGGGCGAGGTCACCTGGTACGTCGACCCGATCGACGGTACGGCGAACTTCGCCCGCGGCCTGGCCTTCTTCTGTACGTCGATCGGCGCGGTGCTCGACGGCAAGATCGTGGCCGGCGCGATCCTGGACCCGATGGCGGGCAACCTGTTCACCGCCGACCTGTCCGGCGCCTGGCTCAACGCCAACCCGCTGCGCTCGTCCGGTCCCCGCGAGGAGGCCGAGGCAACCATTCTGACCGGCTACCCGAGTGCCCGCGACGTGGCGAACCACGGTGCCGAGGGCCTGGCCTCCTTCGGTGAACTCGTCACGGCGTACGGAACGCTGCGAAGGCCAGGCAGCGCCGCCCTCAGCCTCGCGCACGTCGCGGCCGGCTGGGTCGACGCGACGGTCGGCTTCTCGATCAACGCGTGGGACATCTGCGCCGGTGAGTTCCTGGTCCAGCAGGCCGGCGCCACCTACCTCGCCTTCGGCGGCGAACCAGGCTGGAACCAGCCGAACTACGCCGCCTACAGCCCGGATCTCGACCCCAAGGCGCTCAAGAACTTCCTGGCTGACCTCCAGCAGTAGCTAGTGTCTGGGGCACGCCCATTCGAGAGGAATACATCTTGCGTTTCCCCAAGACCCGTCTCACCAAGACCACCGCCCTGGGACTTGCCGCAGTACTGGCCGGAGGCGGAGCCGCCATCGTCGCGGTCAACGGGTCGGACAGTTCGCAGGCCACCACCCAGACCCCGGCCACCGTGGTTGACCAGGCTGCTGCTCAGCAGGCGGCCGCTGCTGCCAGGGCGATCAGCTGCAGCACCACGGTCGGCGGCAAGCACGACTACGACGGCCCGTCCGCCTCGAAGGTGTACGACAACCGGTTCAAGAAGAGCGCTGCCATCCCGAGCCTCGGCACCCACACGCCGCAGGGCATCGGCACCTGGTCGAACTGGGACGGCAAGAAGGACCTGCTGCTGATCGCCTCCTACCGCACGGGTTCGCGGGCGCAGATCATCGGCATCGACCCGGCCACCAACAAGACGGTCGGCGTGGTCGCGATCGACGCCACCCACGCCGGCGGGATCGCCGTCAGCAACGGCTGGGCGTTCGTGCAGGGCAGCACCAAGGGCATCCGCAAGTACAAGCTGTCCACCCTGAAGGCCGCGCTGAAGAAGGCCGGTACGCCGTACATCAAGCCGGTCGGCCCGGAGCGCAAGGTCTACGGCGCCTCCTTCCTGACCAGCTACGGCAGCTACCTGTGGTCGGGGAACTTCAACGACAAGGGCCGCGACAAGATGTACCAGTACCGGGTCAACAGCAACGGCTCGCTGACCACGCTCAAGACGGCCTGGGAGATCCCGACCAAGACCCAGGGCCTGATGGTCACCGGCACGCACTTCATCTTCAGCACGTCGTACGGCCGGGACAAGCGCAGCAACCTGTACTCCGTCCGCCGCGGCCAGCCTGATCTCGACAAGGCCAAGCTGTACTGCTTCCGGGCGCCGAGCATGACCGAGGGCATCACCGGCTACGGCGGTAACGCGTACCTGGTCTACGAGTCCGGCTCGCACCTGTACCGCGGTGACAAGAAGACCCTGAACGTGATCCCGAACTTGCACAAGGCAACGATCAAGTCGCTCACCGGCCTGGCCTGACACCCGCTCCCAAATCCCCGATCGGCGGCCGGGCGCGTGGTTTGATGACCAGCGCCCGGCCTCTCGGTGACCAAGGAGCTACTCGAAGTGATCTCGTTCCGGCGCTGGCCGCTGACCGCCGGAGCCGCAGCCCTCGCTGCCGTCGCCGTCTACCTCCTCGCCGTCTGGACCGCTCCCGGCCAGGAGCTGGAGAACGCCGTACTGCGCGGCGCCGACGAGTCGTACAACCGCAGCGAGGCCCTCACCGCGGATGACGCCCTCGCGCAGATCACCGTCTACTCCCTCGCCGCCGCCTGCCTGCTGATCGCCGTGGTCGCGCTGGTCCGCCGGCGGCTGGACCTGATGATCGCGGCGGTCGGCGTGATCGTCGGCGGGCAGGTGGTGACGCAGAGCCTCAAGCGGTTCATCCTGGTCCGGCCCGACCTGGTCGAGGTGGTCGGTCACTACAAGGGCAACAGCCTGCCGAGCGGGCACACCACGATCGCGATGACCGTCCTGTTCGCCGCCCTGATCGTCGTGCCGTACCGGTGGCGCGGGCTGACCTTGTTCTTCGTCCTGCCCTGGGCGACCGGCATCGGCGCGTACACCATGGCGGCGAAGTGGCACCGGTTGTCGGACACGCTCGCGGCCGACGCGATCGCGCTGGCGCTGGCCTGTTGCGCCTCGTGGTGGCTGGCCCGGCGAGGCGTAGTACGGGAGCGAGTGGGCAGGCGCTACGTTCCGCGGGTGATCTTCGTCGTCCTGGTCTGCATCGGAGCCGCCGTCAGCCTCGCGCTCGGCGCGCTGCTCTGGATCGTGCCGATCGCCCAGGAGGGACTGCACACCTCGACCCGGGACAACACCTGGACGCTGTACCTCGGCGGCACCTCGCTCGCCACCGCCGGATCGGCGATCACCGCGCTGATCTTCTGGGCGACCTGGCGGCGGCTGGAGGCCGAAGCGCCCGCCGAGCAGCAGGCCGAGGTGGCGGCATGAACACCTGGGTGATCGTCCCGTTCGGGATCGCCGGATTCTGGTTCCTGCTCTTCCTGATCACCTGGATCCGGGAGCGACGGGTGCTGCGCAACGGCGTGTTCCTGGTGCTGACCATCCTGTTCGCCGGGATCGGCTCGGTGTTCCTGATCGACTCGGTCTACGAGCCTGCCGCGAACGTCCTCGTCTTCGCCGTCCTGGTGGCGGTCCCGCTGACCATCTTCGTGCTCGCGATCGTGCTGACCGCCAACGGCGTGACGATGTGGAAGCGCGAAGGCCGCCGGCCCGCGAACCTGTTGTCGCTGCTGGCCGGGCTCGGCATCATCGGGTTCGTCGGGTTCAGCGTGATCGTGGAGCAACTGGAGTCGCCGGCGCTGGAGACGATCCGGGAGACGCTGATCGCGGCGCTGACCTACATCTCGTTCCTGTTCGTCTGCTTCCTGGCCTACTCGTTCGTCTACGCCCGGGTCCGGTTCTTCCGCAAGGTCGGCTTCATCGTCGTCCTCGGTTCCGGTATCCGCGGCACCCGGGTCCCGCCGCTGCTGGCCAGCCGGCTCGACAAGGCGCACGCCGTCTGGCAGAAGGAACGCGCGAAGGGCCGGTCGCCGCAGTTGATCACCTCTGGCGGCCAAGGCCCCGACGAGGAGATCCCGGAGTCGCACGCGATGGCGACCTACCTGGTCGATCGCGGCGTGCCGGCCGACCAGATCCTGCTCGAGGACGAGTCGAGATCGACCTTCGAGAACCTCACCTTCAGCCGCCGCATCATGGCCGGCCTGAACCCGAAGTACCGGTGTGTGATCGTCACCAACAACTACCACGCGCTGCGCGCCGCCTTCACCGCCCGCAAGGCGAAAGTCAACGGCCAGGTGCTCGGCGCCCCGACCGCTGCCTACTTCTGGCCGAGCGCCACCATCCGTGAGTTCGTCGCCGTGGTGGCCGAGCACAAATGGGTCAACGGCATCATCCTCGGCCTGATCTTCCTGGGCGGCTTCCTCAGGGCCGCCACCAGCTAGAGCATGGTGACGGCGGCCGTGATGCCGGCCAGCACGATCAGGATGCGCAGCAGGGTCGGCGGCAGCAGCCGGCCGATGTGCGAGCCGGTGTAGCCGCCGACGAGCGAGCCGGCCGCGAGCAGGCCGACCGCCGTCCAGTTGAGGTCGGCAACAAAGACGAAGATCAGGCCGGCGACCAGGTTGGCAGCCAGGATCGCCAACGTTTTCAGGGCGTTGACGACCCGCAGCTCCAGGTCGAGACCGAGGCTCAGCACCGCCATCATCATCACGCCGGAGCCGGCGCCGAAGTACCCGCCGTAGACGCCGGTGAGGGCGGCGAAGAACGTGGTCGCGGGCGACAGCGCAGTACGGGGTCCGTGGTCGTCGGGCTTGCGGGAGCGGAGCCAGCGAGAGATCCAGGGCTGGGCGCCGACCAGCAAGCAGGTGAAAAGGATCAGCCACGGCACGATCGACTCGAAGACGCTCGATGGCAGGGCCAGCAGAAGTACCGCGCCGCCGACCGAGCCGACAGCACAGGTAATCACCACGAACCAGGTCACCTTGGGTTGCTCGCGCAACTCCCGTCGATAGCCGAGCGATCCACCGAGCCCGGCCGGGATCAGGCCCAGAGTGTTCGACGCGTTCGCCACTACGGGCGGGATGCCGAGTGCGATCAGCACCGGAAAGCTCACCAGCGAAGCAACTCCGACAGTCGAGGTCAGCAACCCCGCGCCGAGTCCGGCCCCGATAATCGCGAGCTGCTCAAGCCCCGTCACAGCTGTCCACGCGCCGGCCCGTCATGGCCCGGCTCGCGGAGCAGCGCGACATCGCTGACCAGCAAGACGTGTTCGTGCATCGCGATGGCGGCGGCGGTGCCATCGCCGGCGACGATGGCATCGGCGATCCGCTGGTGGCCGGCCAACGACTCGCGGGGCCTCCCGGGCTGCGAGAGCGACTCGAGCCGGGTCTCCTTGATCAGGTCCTCCAGCGCGGCCATCATCTGCGCGAGCAACTCCGATCGTGCCGCCCGCGTGACAGCTCCATGGAACAACTCGTCGCCCTCGACGCCACGCCCGCCGGCCGCGATGTCCCGCTCCATCTCCTCCAGCGCGGCGCGGATGGCCGCCAGATCAGCATCAGTACGCCGTACTGCGGCCAGCGCGGCGAGCTTCGACTCCAGTGCGTCCCGTGCCTCGATGATCTCGGGCAGCCGGTCCGCGTGCGCCCGAATCGCGTCGATCACCGCGCCGGTCCGGGCCCGATCGGTCAGCACGGTCCCGTCGCCGTGCCGGACCATCACCACCCCGATCACCTCCAGCGCCACCAGCGCCTGGCTCAGCGTGGCCCGGCTGACTCCTAGCCGGACGGCGAGTTCTCGCTCGGGCGGCAGCCGGTCGCCGGCCCGTAGACCGTTCTCCGCGATCCAGCCGGTGATCTGCTCTGCGACCTGCTCATAGAGCCTGGTGCGCAGTACCGGACGGGGAAAACGGTCGTCTGCCATACCAGGAAGCTTATTGACAATTGGGTCATTGAGCTATTGGCTAGGCCAGTGATCCACCCCGCCCCGGAGTAAGGAATCTCACCATGGGACCAGAATGGGTAGCGATCCTCGCCCTCGTCGCGCTCTTCGTGATGGGCACGCTGCTTCCGATCAACATGGGCGCGCTCGCGTACGTCGCGGCGTGGCTCGTCGGGATGTACTCGCTGAAACTGAGCGAGAAGGAGATCCTCGCCGGAGTCAGCGGTGACCTGGTCCTGACCCTGATCGGTGTCACCTATCTGTTCGCGATAGCGAAGAACAACGGCACGGTCGATCTGATCGTCAGCAGCGCGGTGAAGGCCGTTCGTGGCCGGGTCGCGCTGATCCCCTGGGTGATGTTCGCCGTCACCGCCCTGCTGACCGCGATCGGCGCCGCCAGCCCGGCCGCCTGCGCGATCATCGGGCCGATCGCGCTCGGCTTCGCCGGCCGGTACAAGATCAACCCGTTGATGATGGGCATGTTCGTCGTGCACGGCGCCCAGGGCGGCGGCTTCTCGCCGATCAGCATCTATGGCACGATCACCAACTCGGTGATGGAGCAGAACAACCTGCCGTCCAGCGAGCTGACCGTCTTCCTGGCCAGCCTCGCCGTCAACCTGGTGATGGCGGCGATCCTCTTCGTGCTGCTCGGCGGCCGCAAACTGATCGCGCTGCGCGCCGACCCGAACGATCCGGACACGCTGGCCGACGACCTGCACCGCGGTGGTGCGACCGTCCCCGCGCGGGGCATGGGCGCCTCGGCGCCGACTGGCACCCAGGCTCTCGGCGTACGGCGGGATCAGGTGCTGACGCTGATCGCCTTCGTCGGGGTCGCCGTGGTCGCGCTGGTCTTCGACAAGAACATCGGCTTCGTCTCCATCACGGCGGCCGTCGTGCTGGCGACCCTCAAGCCCAAGGAGCACAAGGACGCCGTCAAGCAGATCGCCTGGCCGACCGTCCTGCTGGTCGCCGGCGTCAGCACCTACGCCGCGATCCTGACCAAGGCCGGCTCGCCGGAGTTCGTCGGCAAGTGGGCGGCGGGTCTCGGCGCTGTGGCAATCGGCGCGCTGATCCTCTGTTACGTCGGCGGGGTGGTCTCGGCCTTCGCCTCCTCGACCGCGCTGCTGCCGGTGATCATCCCGATCGCCGTCCCGCTGATCGCCAACGGCGGGATCAGCGCCGGCTTCTTCGTCGCGGCGCTGGCGGTCGCGTCCACGATCGTGGACGTCAGCCCGTTCTCGACCAACGGCGCGCTGATGCTGGCGAACCGGCCGGACTCGATCACGGAACCCGTGTACTACAAGCAGATTCTCGTCTACAGCACCATCGTGGTCGTGGTCGGGCCCCTGCTGGTCTGGGCCGCGCTGGTGCTGCCGGGCTGGGGTCACCGATGAGCGGACCGCTCGACGGAGTCCTCGTGGTCGACCTGTCCCGCGCCCTGGCGGGTCCGCACGCGACGATGATGCTCGGCGACCTGGGCGCGCGGGTGATCAAGGTCGAAGCACCCGGATCAGGCGACGACACCCGCGGGTGGGGGCCGCCGTTCGTGGGCGGGGAGTCGACGTACTTCCTGTCGGCCAACCGCAACAAGGAGTCGATCGCGCTCGACCTCAAGGCTCCGGCCGATCACGAGTTGCTGCTGCGGCTGGTCGATCGGGCCGACGTGCTGGTGGAGAACTTTCGCACCGGCGTACTGGAGCGGCTCGGGCTCGGCATCGATGCGCTGCGCGTGCGGAACCCACGGCTCGTGGTCCTGTCGATCACCGGTTTCGGGCACGACGGGCCTGAGGGTGGGCGCGCCGGGTACGACCAGATCGCGCAGGGCGAGGCCGGGTTGATGTCGCTGACCGGATCAGGACCGGACGATCCCCAACGCGTCGGTACGCCGATCGCCGACCTGCTGGCCGGCATGTACGGCGCGTACGGCGTGGTCGCCGCGCTGCACGAACGCGACCGGACCGGAGTCGGCTCCGTCGTGCGTACCTCGCTGCTGGCGGCGGTCGTCGGCGTCCATGCTTTTCAGGGCACCCGCTACACCGTGGCCGGCGAGGTTGGCGTTGCGCAGGGCAACCACCACCCGTCGATCGCGCCGTACGGGTTGTTCCGGTGCGCGGACGGCGCGGTGCAGATCGCCGTCGGGAGCGAGGGCCTGTGGCAACGGTTCTGCACGGCGTTCGGGATTGCCGAGGAAGGGCTCGGGACGAACGCCGAGCGGGTGGCTGCGCGGGAGCGGGTCATCGCGGTGGTGGAGCAGGCTTTCGCGACGTACGAGGCCGAGGCGTTGCTGACGCGGTTGAGCGAGGCGGGGATTCCGGCCGGGAAGGTTCGCCGGCTGGACGAGGTCTATGCCTGGGACCAGACGGCCAGCCAGGGCCTGCTGATCGATGTCGAGCACGCGACGCTCGGCGCGCTGCGGTTGCCCGGGCCGCCGCTGCGGTTCTTCCAGGGCGAGGCGGAGACGACCCCGGGTGAGCATGCTGCTCCCCCGACGCTGGACCAGCACGGCGCGGCGATCCGGGAGTGGTTGGGATGAGCGCGCGCGAGCTGATCGAGGTCGTGCTCGACTCCGGCTCGTTCGAGTCCTGGGACCAGCCGGTCCAGCGCGATCCGTCGTACCGGGATCAACTCGAGGCAGCAGAGCAGCGGGCTGGGACCGATGAGTCCGTGCTCACCGGTCGCGGCCTGATGCGCGGCCGGCCGGTCGCGGTGATAGCCAGCGAGTTCGCCTTCCTCGGCGGCTCGATCGGCCGGGCCGCGGCCGCCCGGATCACCGACGCCGTACTGCGCGCAACGGCCGAGCAACTCCCCATCCTGGCGTCGACCGCATCCGGCGGCACCCGGATGCAGGAAGGCGCTCCGGCGTTCGTCGAGATGGTCCGCATCTCCCGCGCGCTGATGGCCCACAAAGCAGCGGGCCTCCCCTACCTGGTGCATCTGCGGCATCCCACCACCGGCGGGGTCTTCGCCTCCTGGGGTTCACTCGGGCACATCACGGTCGCCGAGCCCGGCGCATTGATCGGTTTCCTCGGCCCGAAGGTCTACGAAGCCTTGTACGACAAGCCTTTCCCGACCGGAGTGCAGACCGCCGAGCACCTCGCGGCGTACGGCGTGATTGACGGCGTCGTCGAAGCTGCCGATCTGCCCGTCCTGCTCGACCGGGCGCTGGCGGTGCTGGTCGATCCGCCGGACGCGCCGACGCTGGAGCGGCGTACCGGGGACCTCGGGAGGGCCAACGGCTGGGACTCCGTACTACGCACGCGGCGCGCCGACCGGGCCGGCGTACGGGACCTGCTCCGGTACGCCGCCACCAGCACCGTCCGGCTGACCGAGCCGGACGCGAGCATGCTCGTCGCGCTGACCCGCCTGGACGGCCGGCCTTGCGTGCTGGTCGGTCAGGATCGCTCGCAGGACAAGCCGATGGGCCCGACGGCGTTGCGCCAAGCACGACGCGGAATGCACCTGGCAGAGGACCTCGGCCTGCCACTGGTCACCGTGATCGACACCCCGGGCGCGGAGCTGTCCGCAGCCGCCGAGGAAGGCGGAGTCGGCGCCGAGATCGCGCAGTGCATCGCCACCCTGGCGACTCTGAAGGTGCCGACCATCTCGGTCCTGCTCGGCCAAGGCACCGGCGGCGGCGCCCTGGCGTTGCTCCCGGCAACTATCGTGATCGCCGCCGAACACGCCTGGCTGGCGCCGCTGCCACCGGAGGGCGCGAGCGCGATCATGTACGGCGACACCGGCCACGCCTCCGAGCTGGCCGCGGCCCAGCGGATCACCTCGACCGAGCTGCGCGCCAACGGCACCGTTCACCACATCGTCCCCGAGCCCGAGGACGACACCCCCGAAGCTCTCACCAAGGCCTTGGCGGCGGAGTGCGCGGAGCATCTCAGCCGCTGAAGCCGACGTCTCGGTTCCGGCCCGGCGGGCGGCTGCTGGGGTGTACGGTTCGGTTAACCACCGGGGACCAGGAGTTCCGCGGCGCAGCAGGCTCTCTGCAGAGCCGGCTCTTCTCAGAGCTCAGGCAGCCCACCGCGACATCCTCACCCCGGGAGAACTCCATGGCGAAGAACAAGGGCGGACGCGAAGTCCGCAAGCCCAAGCAACCGAAGACCGCGAAGGTCAACCCCGGCGACAGCACCATCGTCCCGCCGGGCAAGAAGAGCCGCTAGTGGACCGGGCGCTCACCGTTTCGCGGTGGGCGCCTTCATCCGGGCGTAGCGGACGCCGGCCGCGAACCTGGTCTTGACCTCCAGCACCTCGAGCAGCCGGGACACCTCGTACCGCACGGTGCGCACGCTGATCTGGATCCGCTCGGCGATCTGGTCGTCGGTGCAGCCCTCGCTCAGCTGGTGGGCGATCAGGTGCTGCCGAGGCGTCAGCTCGACCTCGCGGTCGCGCAGTTCGCCCGCCCGGATCGCGGTCTGCCGGACCGCCTTCAGGTACTGCCGGGCCGCGTTGACGGCCTCCGTGCCGTCCATCAGCATCAGGCCGCGCTGCCCGTCGTCGGTGACCGGGCCCTCGACCAGCACCCGCTCGCCGTCGATCAGCTTCATCTGGATCGGCCCGCAGGCGACGTAGTACGGCATCTCCCCGGCGCTGGCGATGAAGTCGGTGACCGCCGACGAGCCGCCACTGGGGTCGAAGAAACTGGTCATCCGGATCCCGGCCGCGACTATCTCGCAGTTCACCCGATGGCTCGGCACGAACGACTGGACGGTCTGGTCCCGGGTCGAGGTGACCGCGATCAGCTCCTCGGCGGCCGAGCACTCGCTGTGCAGCCAGTCCCGCAGGCTCAGATGGTCCTGCCCGAACAGGTGCACCTCGGCATTCGCCGTCCGGCCGCCGGCGGCCCACTCGTCACAGCGCGCCGCGCGGACCAACTGCAGGCGTAGTGAGGCATCCAGGACAGCCTGCCGGCCGGGAAAGCAGAACTCCTCGCGTCCCATCCCCCACCCCCCGTGGTTGGTTGTCGAGGCAGATACTGCCACGCGAAGGTGTCGGACCAGTAGCCGAAGGGTGTCGTCAGTTCTCGTCCTCGGCGAGTGGATGCGGCGGCAGACAGTCGGTCGCGCCGTTGCGCCACTGGTGGTTGTAGCGCCCCGGCACCACCTTGACGAAGTCGAGGATGGCCGCCTCGTCGAGTGCCTCGAGGCGGAGCGACCGCTGCCATCCGCTGAGCGCGATCCCGTGACCGAGTTTCGGGTACGGCGCTACCACCACGTCCCGCGGATACTGCCGACCGAGCCGCTCCAGCTCCTTCACCACGTCAGCCGGTACGTCGTCGGCGTACTGCAGCAACACGTGACCGTGCTCGAGCACGTGCACCTGCAGCTCTTCGGTGATCGGCTTGCGGTAGATGCCCGGCGGGACCACCCGCGGCGAGTGCGGCCCGGAGGTCGGGGGCAGCGACTTGTACGGGTCGTGCTTCTCCCCGTCGTACGCGATGTGGCGCCGGCCTTCGAACGGCTGCGGGGTGCCGGGGACCTGGTCGCAGGCCAGCGCCGGCTCCTTCGCGAACGACCCGAGCAGCACGCCGAAGGCGAGCCCGGACATGGTCAGCACGCTCAGGCCGGTGACGACGATACTGACCAGCAGCCCCCACTTCCGCGCGGTCTTCATGCTGCCACCGGCTCGGCCGCGGCCACCGCTGCCTTGGCCCGGCGGGCCCGGATCCGGTTGCGCAGAGCAACGAACAGCGGCGCGGTCAGGTTCGCCAGGCCGAAGGTGATCAACAGCACGCCCTCCCACCAGTAGAAGCTGAACAGCGGCGCGCCGACCATCACCCCGGAGGCCCAGCCGAGCGTCACCTTGGCGGCCGGCACGATGAAGTTCCAGGCGAACCAGGCCATCCAGACGATGCCGGCCAGGTAGAGCAGCCGGTACCAGCGGGCCACCTTCAGGTCCTTGGCGTCGGCGTCGCGCAGGATCACCTGCTCCTGCGGGGTGAGCTTGCGGATCAGCCGCTTGAGGCCGAGCCGGGTGACCTGGTGCAGGTTCTTGCAGCCGGTCGCGGTGGCCATCACCAGGTACATGTCGGTGCGCAGGTACGCCATCGTCTGGAAGGCGAGCTTGCCGACCTGGCTGAGCACCAGCATCGCGAGGAAGCGGACCAGGTTCGGATTGAGGTCGAGCCAGCCGCGCGAGTAGGCGAACCGCGGTGCGACCGCGGCGAACAGGACGAACGAGTCGAAGGCCATCCCGGCCAGGAACGGGCTGTAGCGCTTGCCCGGCGGCAACGCCCACAGACCGGTCAGGTCGGTCTCCAGTACGACGAAGATGCCGCGGCGCTCCAGCCGCAACTGCGACTTCACCCCGGCGGCCGCGCCGGCGAAGGCGTGCCAGATCTCGTGCACGATCGCCAGGCCCATCACCACCACGTTGGTGATCAGCAGACTGAGCACCAGGTCGCTCACCACGAAGGCGTCCTCGTAGCTGGGCAGCAGCGAGTGGTCGGCGACGAACATCACCCCGGTGGCGACCAGGCAGCCGACGTAGAAGGTCCAGGCGGCCTTGCCGAACAGGGGTTTGACGATCCACGGCGGGATCTTCGAGACCGCCCAGTACTTGACCTTCACCTTCGGGTCGGCCTGCTCGACCTCCCGCTCGACCGCTGCCGCACCGCTCGCCTCGTGCTCGTCCAGGATGCCGGCCTCGACCAGCATCTCGAGGAAGTCGACCACGTCGACCGGCTCGCCGAGCTCCTGCTCCAGGGTGTCGGCGACCTCGGCCACGGTCCGGCCCGCGCTGAGCAGCTCGATCAGCCGGGCACCGGCCTCCGGTACGACGACGAACCGGCCGGTCTCCGGATTGCCGAGAACGTACTCGTCCTCGTCCTCCTGCCGGACCATCAGGTGGCCGACGCTGGGCCGGCTGGTGTCGTCGAGGGCGGCGATCGTCATCGACCCACCCAGCCGCAGGTCTCGCACTTCTCCCCGGTCCGCGGGGTGACGACGTAGTGGTAGGTCAGGTCGGTCAGGCTCAGGTGGAACATCCGGCCGGAAGTGCTGGTCGGGATGCCGGCCAGGTGGTAGACCGCGTCCATCGCCGCCATGTGCCCGGTGAGGTTCGCCGTCGGCGCGATCACCGCGTGACCGTCGAAGGGGAACAGGTCCTCCGGCTCCTGGCCGTACTGCTCCCGGATCACGTCGGTCATGCTGGCCAGGCACTCCTGGCAGCAGGTCGTGCCGGGGATGAAGAGGCCGATGACCGCCATCGGACCGGCGTACTGGGCGAGCATCCAGGGGGTGTTGGTGCGCAGCGCGGCCTCGTTGGTCCACTGGCGGATCAGCTTCTGCGGCTGGTCGGCGCACAGCACGAGCAGGTCGTGGTCCGCCATCAGCGCGGCGACGTCATCGGTGGAGAAGACCTGCTTCTCCTCGCCGGTGACGGTGGCGTGGGAGTTCATCTTGCTCAGCCGCTCGACGGCCACCGGGACCTTGGGCTTGCCCAGGTCGTCCTCGGTATAGAGCAGCTGGCGGGTGAGGTTGCCTGCCTCAACGGTGTCGAAGTCGACGCAGTGCACGGTGCCGACGCCGGCTGCCACGAGTGAGGAGGCAACTGCCGAGCCGGTGCCACCGAGGCCGAGTACTACGACACTGCTGGCCTTCAGGCGGGACTGTACGTCGTACCGGCTGGGTCGTGGGGTCAGATCCACCCACGAGTAGTACGTCGTCGCCCGGTCGTAACGGTCGATCTCTTCCGGACTCAGGTTGGCCGGGATCGGCCCGTCGGCGTCCTCGACGTAGCCGGCCTCGATCAGCGACTGGATCGTGTCGGCGATCTCCTCGGCGGGGAGCTCGGGGCGGTCCGCCCGCAGCGCGGTGACGATCTCGTCGGAGGTGCGGGTGCCGTCCATCAGCCCGAGGAGCTGCCAGCGGTCGCCGTCCTCGTCGTCGATCTCGGCCCCGATTCCGAGCTGCCGGCCGCCGATGTTGATCAGCGTCGGCGTCAGCCGGACGGGTTTGTGGATGCCCTTGATCCGTGGCCGTTGCATCGCTCCCCCTCCTGGTGAAACCGGGACGCGGGCAGTGCCCGCGTCCCGGCCGAGAACCTGGACCGACTAGCCGCAGGTGGCGTCGCGGCAGCCCGGGTTCGTGCCGCCGCCCGGGTCGGTGATGATCAGGGTCGTCTCGAGGTTCTCCAGCTTGCGGACGAGAAGCTTCCTCGGCTCGCGGGTTTCTACCTTCTCCATGACTTCCTCCAGGAACTGGTTGCCATCGCGCTGCGGCGGTACCGCAACGCGATCATTAGAGCACCCAAGGCAACTAATTCCAATACATCCGGAGAAATGCTTTTCCTGACAATCCGTGAGCATTTTCCGAATCAAACGGCCGACTGCCGCCGGCCCCGGATCCCCGCCTGAGAACGCTGCTCAGGCGGCGGATCCGCGTCAATGGGTAATCACTACCCAGATTCATTTCGGCAACCCCCATGAAAGCCGCCGGAATGGCCTTTGAATAACCGAGGTAAACCATTCGGACGCTTCAATCGATCGCTTGCGACCCTGCCTGCCGTCATCCTCGATCCGGTCGAGGGCGGCAAACTAGCCCGGATCAGCAGCGACTCCTACTTTGGGCCGGTCGGGCCGGTGAGCGTGCCGACCACGTTCTCCAACTACTCGGCGACGTTCGGCATCGGCTACGGCAGCTGGCTCAAGTGTCAGGGCAGCGACTGTGTCGGCCTGCGGCAGAAGAACACCGGCTGCCGCTGTGCCGGATCCACCAACGTGGACCGGATCCGCTACCTGGCGGATCTCGCTCCGGCCCGCAACAACGCCTACACCTACTGGTGTGAGTGTCTGGCCCAGGGCAAGCCTTGCTACCGGGCCAACAACCACGTGCAGTCGCTGCTGCAGGTGATCGACGACGATCGCAAGCTGCAGGGCTGGGTCGGCGTCGAGACGTCCACGAGCGTCAATCCGACCACGCTGCAGCCGGACCACGTCTTCAGCAACGCGTACTGGGCTGTCCTCGACATGGTTGCCCCGGCACTGCGTCCCTGATCACTGAGTAGCACTTGGAGCCCGGGTCCGGCTGGCCAGTACTACGGCCAGCCGGGCCCGGCGCCTGTTGCTGGTACTAGCGACCGCCGAGGAGACCCCCGAGTACTCCGGCCACGCCGCCGTCCTGACCCGACTGCTGACCGCCGCCCGTGCCACCCAGGAAGCCGCCGGGCGGCTCCTCCGAGGGCTGGACCACGACGAAGCCCTGACCGGCGAAGCTCATCGTGAAGGCCTCACCAGTGGTCCGGCCGAGCAGCGTGCCGAGACCGAGCTGATCGGCGCGCTGGTACCCCGTCTGCAGGCTGGTCGACCAGCAGACCGCGGCCTGTGGATCGGCGAACGTCGGCTGGTCGACGTTCAGCACGACCGGCGTGCCCTTGCAAGTGATCGCGATCCGGCCCTGGCCGGAGAAGTTGCAGTTGAACAGGCCGGCGTTCGACATCATCCCGGTGCCCTGCACCATCTTGATGTCCCAGCTCAGCGTCGGCTCGAAGGCCAGCACGTTGGCGCCGTTGATGCTCAGCCCGTCGTGCGGCCCGTCCAGATCGATCAGGTAGATGTCCGAGGCCCGGTCGGCGAGGAACACGTCGCCCTGACCGCGCATCTTCATCAACGGGATGCCTTCACCCGTGAGCTTCTGCTTCAGGAACTTGCCGATTCCCCCCGCGCCCTGGGCCTCGAACTGGACGTTGCCCTGGTAGGCGACCATCGCGCCCTGCCGGGCGAAGACCTCGCCTCGCAACTCCACCTTCAGCAGCTTCGAGTTCTGCAGCCGCAGCCCCGCCTGTGCCGACTCCTGCTCCTGGTTGGCCGCGGCGAACAGTTCGCTCCGCATGGTTCCCCCTCCTAGTGGTTTGTCCCGAGCGTAGGTTCGGACGCACCGCCGGCGCATCCGGTGCCACCCTGGTCCACCCCTGTTTCGCCATGACCCCGGCGACACGCGATGCTGGTCCGCGCACGGACCGATCTAGCGGGAGTAGGCCGATGAACGACTACTACACAGAGCGCCGGCAGAACCGTGAGCTGGAAGAGCTCCGGGACCAGATGTCGCAGGCGGCGTCGGAGGCCTCGACGTTGCGCTTCCGGCTGTCCCAGGTGCAGGGCAGCATGGAGACCCGGCTGGAGCGCCTGACCACCGCGTTCAACGCGTTCGTCGAGCTGTCCGACATCCGCTACGACCTGATCGGCTTCGCGGACGCCGCCGAGATCCGCCGGCACGCGGGGCAGGTGCTCGCGGCGCTGGCGTCCGGTGAGACTCCGGCGGCGACGCAACACGACGTACCGGAGTACTGGCTGGGGCTTGCGGTGGAAGCGATTCGCGGGCTCGCCGACGGAGTTCCGGAGCAGACCGCACTGGCCGAGGCGATGCGGCGCGACGAGCTGCGGACCTCGGTCTTCCTCTGTCTCGCGCTCGCCGCGCTGGGCCGGCGGAACGAGGTCCGGACCGAGTGGCTGGAGATTGCCTTCGGCAAGGTTTCCGCCGACGGCACGATCACCCGGGTGCAGCGGGCGCTGTGGACGACGGCCGCCCGCGGTGGGTTCGGGATCGAGGGCCAGAACGCGATCATCAACAAGCTGAAGCTGCCGAGCACGGCCGCGACCCAGCGCTGGGCCGGCAAGATCGTGGAGCGCGCCGAGAAGGTCGCGGTCACCGCCCCGGCCTTCAAGGAGATCGCCAACCAGGCCAAGGCTCGCGCCGATCTCACCCGGCTGCGCAGTGCCGTCGAGGCGATCACCGGCGACACCAGCGTGCTCGAACCGGACCGTGCGCTCGCCTACGCGGCCGGCGACCAGCCTGCCCAGGACAGCGCTGCTGTGAGCAGCCCGGCTCAGGGTGGTGCCGCTCAGGGTGGAGCTGCTCGGGGCAATACCGCTCGGGGCAGTGCCGCGAAGGGCGGCAGCACTTCGGCCGGTACTGCTCAGGGCAGCCTTGACCCGGACAGCACCTCCGCCGTACTGCGCCTGCTGATCTCCGAGGGCAGCGCTCCCGAGCGCGAGCCGCTCGCCCGCGTCGCCGAACTGCGGGCCCAGCTCACCGACGGCAACGCCCCTGGTGGCGGCGCCCTGGACGATCAGGCGGGTGCGATCGACAAGCTGCTCGAGGCGGATCTCGCCAACGCCGACCAGCCGCACCTCGCAGCGGCCGCCCTGCGGATCGTGTCGCCCGGAGTACTGGCTGATGCCGAGACGCTCGCCCAGGCTGCGAGCCAACCCACCCCTGGCCAGGTGAGCGCCGAGATCGAGTGGCGGCCGGTCACGCTGCTGACCGACGGCCCCGAGCGGCTGTCACTGGCATCCGCCGAGGCAGCAATCGCCGCGACCGTGCAGCCGTTGTCGGCTCGGGACCTCCGGGGCCCGATCGCGGCAGCCGTGGTCGGGCTCGTGGTGGCGGTCGGGCTCGGCCTGACCCACCCGCTGTGGATCGCTGTCGGGCTGGTGATCATCGGCTTCGGCGGCTACGGCTACTTGACGGCCCGGCAGAAGCGGGGCGCCGAGCAGGCCGACACCGCCACCCGGATCACCCGGCTGCGGTCCGACTCCGCCGAGGCCTCCGCCCAGCTGGCGGCGTACCAGGGTCAGGACAGCGAGCGCGCCGCGGCCGTCGCCGCCGACCTGGAGGAGCTCAGGAAGCGGCTGACGGTCTAGCTGCGGTCAGGTGATCAGTGCAAGCCGACGACGTCCGGTACGGCGTGCGGCCGGTCGATGTCGGCTACCTGAGCAACCTTGGCGGCGGCGATCGACTCGACGATCTCGCCCGCCCGGATGGCGGTGTTCGACAGCAGCGACGACGCCAGCCCGTGGGTGTGCTCGGTGCCGCCGCCCTGCAGGTAGATGCCGGCCTGCAGCTCGCCAGTGGTCTGCACCCGGTAGTCGCGACCGACCTTGATCCGGCCCTCCTGGTCCCGACGGCACAGCTCGCCGATGTCGCCGAGCAGCGACACCGGGTCGGCCGGACGGTAGCCGGTGCAGTACACGACCACGTCGGCCGGCAGCTCGGTCTTCTGGCCGGTGCTGAGCGACTCGATCGTGACGGTCGTCTCCTGGTCGGACTCGACCAGATCGACCACGCGGGACACGTTGAAGGTGCGCAGCCGCTGGATGCCGAGCACGCGTTCGCGGTACTGGCGGCTGTAGAGCGCCTCGATCAGCTCACCGTCGACCACGGAGTAGTTGGTGTTGCCGTGGTAGTCGAGCACCATCTGCTTGACGTCCTCCGGCGAGGAGTAGAACTCGTCGACCGCGCCGGGATCGAAGACCCGGTTGGCGAACGGGCTGTCGTCGGCCGGGCTGTAGCCGTACCGGGAGAAGACCGCGCACACCTCGGACTGCGGGAAGGTCTCGTGCAGGTAGGCGGTCACCTCGGCCGCGCTCTGCCCGGCGCCGACCACCACGAACCGCCCCGGCGTACGGCCATCGAGCTCCCGCACGCGGGTGAGTAGCTCCTGGTTGTGCCAGACCCGGTCCGACCTGCTGATCCCGGCCGGCAGGTGCGGCGTGAGGCCGACGCCCAGCACCATATTGCGGGTGACGTCGATCGAGGTCCCGCCCTGGCCGGTCGAGGTGACCTCGAAGGCGTCGATCACGCCGTCCGTGCGGAGCGGCCGCACGGACTGGACCTCCCGGTCGTAACGAACCACGTCGGAGACCTTGTCCGCGGCCCACTCGAGGTAGTCGTGGAACTCGATCCGCAGCGGGAACAGCGTCTTGTGGTTGATGAAGTCGATCAGCCGGCCGTTCTGGTGCAGAAAGCTCAGGAAGCTGAACTCGCTGGCCGGATTCCGCAGCGTCACCAGGTCCTTGAGGAACGACACCTGCATCGTCGCGTCCTCGATCAGCATCCCGCGGTGCCACCCGAAACCGGCCTGCCGCTCCAGGAACAGCGCCCGCGGCGAGGCCGCGCCGCGCTCACCCGCCGCGATCGCCAAGGCCAGGTTCGACGGGCCGAACCCGACCCCGATGACGTCGTACACCGGATTCCCCGCCTGTGCCGCCAACCCCACGATGCCAGTCCTCTCCGAAGATCCGATTTAGGTTAGCCTACCCTTCGCGATTCGAGCACGTGCGGGAGTGTCGTCAGCTTGTACGGTGGGGGCTCAAAGACTCTTCTTCGAAGGGGTGCTGTGATGAGCCGGGCGCTGATCGTGGTCGATGTGCAGAACGACTTCTGCGAAGGCGGAAGCCTGGCAGTCAGCGGCGGCGCCGACGTCGCCTTCCGAATCGGCGAACTCCTGCACCGCTGGCACGACGCCGAACCAGCCGACCGCTCCTGGACGTACGTCGTAGCGACCCGGGACCACCACATCGACCCCGGCGACCACTTCTCCGCCACCCCCGACTACGTCAACTCCTGGCCGGTCCACTGCGTAGCCGGCACCGACGGCGTCGGCTTCCACCCCAACCTCGACCCGCAACCCTTCGACGCGATCTTCGACAAGGGCGAGTACGCCGCGGCGTACTCGGGCTTCGAAGGCAAGTGCCACGAAAACGGCCAGCCCCTCGCCGACTGGCTCCGCGAGAAGGGCGTCACCGAGGTCGAGGTCTGCGGAATCGCCACGGACTACTGCGTCCGTGCAACTGCTCTGGACGCCAACCGCGAGGGCTTCGGTACTACGGTCCTGACCGCTCTCACCGCCGGCGTCGCCCCGGCGAGCACCGAGCAAACGCTCGTCGACCTACGCACCGCGGGCATCACCCTCACCTGATTCTCAATGCACCAAGCACAGATCTACCTGCTCGTCGGCCTGCCCGGTGCCGGGAAGACGACTCGCGCCAAGGAGCTGGAACTCAGCGCACCCGCCCTCCGACTGACCCCGGACGAGTGGCAGATCGCCTTGTTCGGCGAGGAAAACCCAGCAGACAAACGCGACCTGGTCGAAGGCAAGCTGATCGAAGCCGGTATGCGAGCCGCCGCGCTCGGTACCGACGTCGTCTTCGATTTCGGCTTCTGGGGCACGGACGAACGCTCCGCCCTCCGCTGGATCGCCCACGCCATTGGCGTGCACAGCCAGGTGATCTACCTGCCGATCGAACCCGAGGAACAACGCAGGCGGACCGTCGACCGTTTCGCGAAGACTCCGGATCAGACGTTCGCGATGAGCGAAGGTGAACTGAAGCAGTGGCGGGCCCAGTTCCAGGCACCCGACGAAGCGGAGCTGCTCGGCGCACAGATTCCGCAAGTCCCGGCAGGCTACGAGACTTGGTCGCACTGGGCGTCGGTGCGCTGGCCGTCCTTACCTGACCAGTACTGCGCGAGCGCGCCGACCCGCTGAAGCCTGACGGGTGAAGGCCCGGCGCGTGGGTGCTCTCGCGCCGGGCCGCCGTGTTCGGCTCAGTCCGTCGGCACGATCACGATCGCGCTCGCCTGCGGCTGATTCTCCTTCCCGCGAAGGAAGTCGATCGAGATGACTCCGCTCGCGTCGACCGTCACCGGGAAGAACTTCTCCACCCCGAAGACCGCACCACCGTCCGCGCCCTTGGCGACCGCCGTGCCGATGATGTCGAAGTCCGTCAGCACCTTCGTGCCGTTGATCGCGACGTCGAAGATCCGCTGTCCGGTGCGGGTGAAGTACCAGTCCTCGAAGTACAGCCGGACCTGATAGTTGCCGGGGGCAAGATCTGTCACCCGGTAGCTCGACTCGAGGTACCGCGCGGTGTGCCAGATGTCAGCGGGGATCGGATGCGTGACGGTCGGTCCCCAGTTGTCGAGAGCGATCCGGCCGGCGGGCTTGGTGTCGACGAGCCCGCCGCCGTTCCCGTAGCTGTCAGGCAGGAACCCGCTTCCGCCCGCACCGGCGAGATCGATCTGCACGGGCGCCGGTACGGCGGACGCGGGCGACGCCGAGAACGCGGCGCTCCCGAGCAAGGCAAAGGTCAAAGCCATCAGAGCGCCGAGCACGACGGCTCTGGATCGACCTCTGGACATGATGCTGTTCATTTCTGTCTCCAGATGAGCTGAGGGGCGGGTCAGTGCGCAGGAGAATGCGCAATTGATCACCTGCCGTACGCAGGAAATGATCAGAGAGCGCTCTCTCAGAGCATAAACAGCTACTGACCTCCCAGCAAGAGCAGGAGTGGGGTCAGCCGTCGGCGGAGAGGCGGTCCAGCCATTCGCCGAGGAGTTGGGTCTCCGAGGCACTGAGTGCGGTCTGGTCAGGCAACGCTGCCCGCAGCGCGCGGGCTGCGCTGGCCGGGCCGTCGCCCTGGACGGCCGGCTTCTCGTTGGTGACGGCAACGACCATCGACTCTCGCATCGCGGTCAACAGAGCAGGGTCGCGTTGGTCCTCGGGTTGCGACAGCCAGGTGAGTACTGCGCCGCGCGCGGTCGCGTGGATGAGGGCGGCCGCGAGTCGCTCGTCGACCCGGAGCCAGCCAGCGGCGGCGAGCCGGCGGATCCGGCCGATCAGGATCTGCATGCCCGCCTGGAAAGCGGCTGACGACGTACCGCGGCGAGGTTCGCCGTACATCAACGCGTAGAGCGCAGGGTTCTCGAGTCCGAACTCGACCGCGAGATCCCAGCCCGCGCGCAGGTCCTCGACCGGGTCACTCGGAGCCGGTACGACCTGCTTCGCGGCCAGGAACTTGGCGTAACCGTGCTCGGCCACTGCCTCCAGCAACTCGTCCATGTCGCCGAAGTGGCGATAGATCGCCGGCGGCTGCACTCCCGCCGCCGAGGCGACTGCCCGGGTGGTGACCGACTCGCGCCCCTCGCGCGCCAGCAGGTCGGAAGCAGCCTCGATCACCCGTTGGCGAACGAGTTCGCGCCCACCGCCGGTGGCATCCACGGTCTCCATGAACCAAAGCTATCAACTTGCTTGAACCACTGCCAGTATCACTGATACCGTCCAAATGATTCCACTGATAATCAGCTAGTTGAGGAGCCCAAAGATGTCAGAGAAGATCCGGATCGTCGGCGTCGAGGAACACGTCGCACTGCCCGTAGTACTCGACGCCTGGGCGAAGGCAGGAGTGCCGCAGACCCCGCAGCTCGGCTTCGGCGACGACGTGATCGCGCGCCGGCTCCGCGACACCGGCGAGCAGCGGCTCGCGAAGATGGACGATCAGGGCCTGGACGTCGCAGTACTCTCGCTCGCCACCCCCGGAGTACAGAACCTCACCGCCGCGACCGCCCTCAGCGTCGCCCGCGAGGCGAACGATGCCCTGGCCGAGATCGTCAGCAGCAACCCGCAACGATTCCAGGCCTTCGCCGCGATCCCGACCCCGGATCCCGAAGCCGCTGCCGGCGAGCTGGAACGCGCTGTCACCCAACTCGGCTTCCGCGGCGCGATGCTCTACGGACGCACCGGAGACAAGCCGGCCGACGCACCGGAGTACGACGATCTCTACGCGACGGCAGCACGCCTTCAAGTCCCGCTGCACTTCCACCCGCAGATCCCGGTGAAGCCGGTCATTGACGCCTACTACTCGGGATTAGGTGCCGTCGGCATGGGTCTGGCCACCGCCGGACTGGGCTGGTACTACGACCTCGGGGTCCAGTACCTGCGGATGATCTTCACCGGCGTCTTCGACCGCAATCCCGACCTTCAGGTGATCGCCGGCCACTGGGGCGAGGTCATCCTCTTCTACCTCGACCATACCGGCGTCATCGCTCCCAACACCGACCTCCAGCGCCCCCTCGCCGACTACTTCCGGCAGAACTTCTGGGTAGCCGGCAGCGGCACCGTCAGCGAGCGCTACATGCGCTGGACCGCAGAGGTCGTGGGGACCGACCGGATGCTGTACTCCACCGACTACCCGTACACGTACGGGACGAGGCCCGACGACTTCCCCTTCCTCGACACCAGCCGCGGAGTCGCCCGCAGCTTCCTCGAGAACGCGCCCTTCACCGACCAGGAAAAGGTTGCGATAGGCAACGGCAACTGGGAGCGCCTGACCGGCCGGTGAGCTGGGATCAGGCTTCGCTTGCAAGCCGGTCGGCTCTGGGTTTGGATGGGAGACCCCGGGAAAGGATCAGGCAGTTGAAGGTGGCGTTGACGGCCGGTGAGTTCCGGTACGACGAGTACGGCGCGCGGACTGCGCCGCCGATGGTGTTGGTGCACGGCTCGCACACAGACGCTTCCACGTGGGCGGCCATCGCTCCGCAGTTGGCCGAGGACTGGCGGGTGATCGCGCTCGACCAGCGCGGGCACGGCGCAAGCCCTCGTCCTGCGGAGTACTCGTTCGAGCTGATGTGTGACGACCTGGCCGAGTTCGTCGACTCGCTCGAGCTGGGGAAGTTCCTGCTCTGCGGGCATTCGATGGGCGGCACGGTCGCGACCATCTTCGCCGAGCGGTACGTCGACCGGCTGACCGGGCTGATCCTCGTCGACAGCCCGCCGCCGGACGGCCGAGGTGACTGGACGGTGCCGCCCGAGCCGGCCGAGGACCCGGGCTTCGACTGGGCCGTGCTGACCGCGATCTTCGCCCAGCTGGGCGACCCCGATCCCGCCTGGTGGGCCGATCTCCCGCTGATCACCGCACCGACTCTCCTCGTCGGTGGTGGATCGACCAGCCCGGCACCCCAGGAGCTGCTGGCGAAGGCCGCGACACTGATCCCCGATGCCGAACTGGTCACCATCGAAGGCGCCGGGCACGCAGTTCAGCGCACCCGACCCAACGAACTGCTGACCGCCATTCACGCCCGCTTCGGCTAGCCATCCTAAGAGCCGCGAGTGGGAAGAACTACCGGACCGGCGCACCGGGACCGAGTGGGATCCCCAGGGCCCACCAAGCCAGGAACAGCAGGGTCCACGCGATGGTCATCGGGATCGCCAACGCCACCGTGTACGACGCCAGCGTTCCGACCCCCGCGTCTTTCCGATACCGCTGCAGGAAGCCCAGCGCCATCACGAAGTACGGGCTCATCGGGGTGATCGCGGTCGAGCCGGAGTCAGCGATCCGGAACAGCGCCTGAGTGGTCTCGGCCGGGACGTCGAGCAGCAGCATCATCGGCACCAGGATCGGCGCGGTCAGCGACCACATTGCCGAGCCGCTGGTGACCAGGATGTTGATCAGGGTCAGCAGGACCAGGATGCCGAGGAAGATCACGACGGTCGGTGCGCCGAGGTCACCCAGCCACCGCGCTGACTCGGCCGACAGCAGATCGCCGATCTTGCTCCAGCTGAAGTACGCGAAAAACTGGGCGATCGCGAAGAACAGCACCAGCACCGGTGCCATCTGCTTGATCCCCTCCCCCATCAGCCGCGGTACGTCGCCGCCGGTCTTGATCACGCCGACCGTCACGCCGTACGTGATCCCGACCAGCCCGAACAGCACCGCGACCACCATCGCGATCCCATCCAGGAAGGGCGATTCGACGATGCTGCCGTTCTCACCCCGCAGCGGCGAACCGTGCGGGATCAGCACGGCGACGATCGCGACCGCGCTGACCAAGAACACAAGACCGGCACGACGCAACCCAGTGCGCTCCCGCGAAGAGAGCGTCAGCGCATCCGGGTCATCGCCAGGCGCATCGGGATCGGCGTCGAGGTCGTCGCGCTTGCTCAGCACCAGCCGGGTCACCAAAGTGATGACCAGCGCGAGCAGCACCGACGACGCGATGTTGAAGAACCAGTTCGACAGCGGCGAGACGCTCGCCTCCGGGTCGATCGTCTTGGCCGCGGCCTCGGTGATGCCGGCGAAGATCGCGTCGTTCGGGGTCGGGATCGGGCTGGCGTCGTACCCCGAGGCGATCGCGGTGTAGGCGACCACGATGCCGAGGATCGGCGACTTGCCGACCGCGCGGAACGCGAGCCCGCCGAGCGGTACCAGGATGATGTACGCCGCCGCCGACGCGACGTGCGACATGGTGCCGGCGAAGGCGACCGCGAAGACCACCATCGAGGTCGGCACCCGGGAGACGCTGA
The DNA here is from genome assembly GCF_040687575.1 of Kribbella sp. NPDC056861. NCBI lineage: Bacteria > Bacillati > Actinomycetota > Actinomycetes > Propionibacteriales > Kribbellaceae > Kribbella > Kribbella sp. NPDC056861. The sequence continues at coordinate 873,726 of NZ_JBFBNQ010000002.1, forward strand.
CCTTCATCACCGATTGCAGGAAGCCGGTCCGCTCAGCCAGCGCGACGCCCATGATCACCACCACGATGGTGGCCATCGGCGGGAACTCGGCGAAGTTCGAGACCGCCGTCGAGACGGCCATCTGCAGCCCGTCACCGGACAGCAGATTCTGTACCGCGACGGTCTTGCCATCCTTCGGCGAGATCACCGAGACGTCCAGCGCGGCCAGGATCGCGCTCACCACGGCGAGGATCCCGGACAGGATCCAGAACAGCCAGAACGGATGCGGCAGCGCGTTGCCGGCCCGCTCGATCACCGCCATCGCCCGGACCAGGCGCGGCAGCTCCTTCGGCTCGGTCGCAGTCGTCGTCATCTCAGCTCCTCAACTTGTGAGCTGCGAAAAAGTCACCGATCAGCTCGTGCGCCTCGAACGTCTGGGTCACGTACCCCGGTCCGGAGGCGGCATCGGAGCCCGGCCAGGAGTGCCCACCATCAGTGACCGCAACGTGTACGACGTCCGCCTTGCACCCCTTGTAGGTGGTGATCAGCACATCGTCGCCGAGCTGCTTGGTCCGCGGGTCGGCGCTGCAGTGATCACGCACCGACCAGTCGCGGACCCACGTCTGCACACTCGGCAGGTCGCGCGCACCGTCACCGTCGTACGGGATGGTGGTATCTCCGGTCCCGTGGATGTCGAGGACCGGCACCGGCCGGCTCGGCTGACACCGCTTGCCCTGTTGGTAGAACGCACCCGCCACCGGCGCGATCGCAGCGAACCGGTCAGCCATCGAACAGGCCAGGATCCCCGTGAAGCCCGCCCCGTTGGACTTTCCGGTCGCATAGACCGCTCGAGTGTCGACGCAGTACGCCGCCTGCAACCCGTCCAGCAGGTCGGCGGTGAACTTCACGTCGTCGACCCCCTTGGCGGAGTACGGCGCGCCCTGCCAAGCCTGCTTGGCCTCGTCGCCGAGCACACCGTTGGGGTAGGCAACTACCGCGTCGAGCTTCGACAGGTCCGAGAACGCCTCCGTCTGGGCGCCGGTCTTGCCGCGACCGTGGAAGACGACGATCAACGGGTAGGCCTTGTTCGCGTTGTACTTCGCCGGCACGTGCAGCCGGTACGTTCGGGTCAGGCCGCCGCTGACCAGCGAGTAGTCGCCGGTCGGCGCGGCTTGCTTGCCGCAACCCGCCGTACGGGCGGACGGCTGGGCTGCTGTTGCCGTGGGCAACACGGTGGCGGCGGTCACCAGGCCGGCCGCGACCAGGATGGCTGCCAGGGTTTTCGGGCGTGCGAGGTTCATCAGGGTGCCTCCTCGGGCCGGCGGCCTGCGGGCGGGCAGGCTCGCGCCTGGAACGCATCGGGCGGTCCAGTAAGAGTGAGTTCGGTACTACGTAGCGCCGGCCAGGACCGGCGGCGATCAGGCCGAGAGCAACTCGTCGGCGAAGGCGGCGATGCGGTCAGCGGCGGTCTCGACCAGGAGTCGGCCGTCCTCGGCGGTGGCACGTCGGGGATCACCCAGGACGCCACGCTTGTGGTACGCGTCGAACCCGACGGACAGGCGTGGACCTTGGGCCTGCCGGGACAGCCGGGCTTTCGGAGTCAGATCGTCGAGTAGCAGGGCGCCGGGCTCCAGGAGTTCGGCGTAGACGAGGTCGGGTTCGAGATAGAGCATCTGGGCGGTCTCGGCCTCGCCCGCGTGACCGTGCACCTGGCTGACGTCCATACCGGCGATCAGGTCGGAGACGAGCGGCGTGATGGGTGTCCACGCGAAGGTGAGCTCCGGGTGCAGGAGGTATTCCTGGGCCAGCACGCTGAGCGCCGCGTTGTTGCCGCCGTGCCCGGTGATCACCAGGAACTGGGTCCAGCCGTGCTGCTGCAGACTCGCGATCAGCTCACGCAGTACGGACTGGAAGGTTGCCGGGGACAACGTGATGGTGCCGGCGAACGCCATGTGGTGCGGGGAGACGCCGTAGTTGAGCGGCGGCGCGATCACCGCGCGACCTTCGAGCCGATCGGCCACCAGGTCGGCGAGACCCTCGGCGCGGACGGTATCGGTGGACATCGCCATTCCGCCGCCGTGCTGCTCCTGCGCCCCGACCGGGATGATCACCAGCGGTGCCAGCCGGACGGCGTCGCGCGCCTGGTCGGTCGTCATCTCTGCCAACTTGTTGCTCACGGCAACTCCAAGAACTCAGCAGCCTCGACGGCCACGCGAATGTGATCGAGGTGATCCCGGGTGAGCTGCTCGGCAGCGGCGGCGTCACCGGCCTGCACGGCCTCGAAGATTGCCCGGTGCTCCTCGTAATCGCGGTTGCGATTGTCGTACAGCTGCCGGATCTGCTGCTGCTCTCGCAACCGCACCTTGAGCAGGCTGCCGATCAACTCCTCGACCACCGGATTCCCGCTCGCCGCCGCCAGCTCCACGTGGAAGTTGAGCGCGAACGCGGGACCACCAGGTGGGGTGAGCGCGTTGGTCACCGCAGCTTCCAGCTTGTCCAGAGACTGAGTAGCGATTGCGGCCTGAGCCGCCACCGCCGGCTCGATCAGCAGGCGAGCGCCGATCAGCTGCAGCACCGATTCCTTGGTGATCGGCGGGCGGTGCGGATTGGCGAGGACGACGTTGTTGATCGTGGGACCCACGTAGGTGCCCGAACCGTGCCGGAACTCGACCGCCCCGGTGGCCTCCAGCTTGCGCAGCGCCTCGCGGATGGTCGGCGTGGTGATCTCGAAGCGTTTGGCCAGCTCACGGGCGGACGGGATGGCGTCGCCGGGGCCCAGGTCGGCGTCGCGGATGATGCCGAGGATCGCCTCGGTCAGCCGGTCCGACAGGCTCGGGGTCACATCCATCGTTGAGTAAGTCACAAAGTGACTAAATCACTTGCTCTCTTCCGGGGTCAAGACCTCGGGACCAGACAGCGGCTCCCCACTCCGAAGAGCGGGGAGCCTCTGGGTACCTCAGGAGGTGACCACCACGGGCGCGCCGTTGGCGGTCAGCGACCAGTCGGTGGTGTGGAACGCGTTCGGGTTCACCTCACCGGTGGCGGTGACGTAGTCGATCATCAGCTGCCGGATCTCGACCTGCCGGTTGTAGACCACCGGCGCGGTCTTGACGTGCGGGAAGTTGCCGCCGCCGGACTGCCGGTAGTTGTTGACCGCGACAACGAACTGCTGGCCGGCGGCCACCGGCGCACCGTCGTAGCTCAGGTCGGTGATCCGCGAACCGGTCGGCTTGGCGATGTCGATCTTGTAGGCCAGCGGCTTGGTCAGGCCGCCCAGGATGTCGTAGTTGTAGTCCGGCGTACCGCCCGGCGCGGTCGGCGTCACCGCGTTGGTGACCTGGTCGGACGGGAACGGGCCCGGGCCGCTGACCTGCTTGAAGTACTGCGCCGAGAACTCCAGGTAGTCCTTCACCTGGGCGCCGGTCATGGTGACCGCGAGCAGCGTGTTGTCGAAGATGTAGAGCCCGGCCACGTCGCGCACCGAGACGTCACCTGCGGGGATCGCGGCGGCGCGGTTGAACGGCGCCGCGATCGCGAGTACGGGCAGTGTGGCCTGCGGCGTACCGACCAGGGCCTTGCTGACCGCGTCCGCTTGGACGAAGTTCACGAAGTCCAGCGCGGCAGTGTCCTCCCAGGGCGCGGTCGCGGCCGACATCGCCTCGGTGCAGGTGCCGATCTTGGAGTTGACGTAGCCGACGACCTTGTCGTGGTCCTCCTGCAGGATCCGGACCACCTTGGGGTCGGACATCACCGTGTTCGCGTTCAGCACCTGGCTGTGCCGGTCGAGGACCGTCCACTTCCCGCCGACCTTCTGCACGTCGAGCTCGATCAGCGAGAGCCGCATGCCCCACTTGAGCGGCTCGGTCAGCACCACCTGCGCGCCGGTGACCTTGTTGGTCACCAGTCGCTGCGGGATCTCCAGGTGCGCGTGCCCGACCAGGACGGCGTCGATGCCCGGGACGGTCTCGGCCATCAGGACCGACGCGTTCTCGGGCACCGGCAGCGCGTCGCCGTACGACGAGGAGAGGTCCATCCCCGAGTGCGCGGAGACGATCACGATGTCGGCGCCGGCCGCGCGGACCTTGGGCACCCACTCCTTGGCGAGCTCGACGATGCCGCCGAACTTGACCTTGTTCTCGACGTTCGCCTTGTCCCAGATCGCGATCCCGGGGTTGGTCAGGCCGAGGATGCCGACCGTGATCTGGCCCTGGCCGTGCACCTGGACCTTCTTCAGCACGTACGGCGGGAAGACCGGCAGGCCGGTGGTCCAGTCCTGTGCGTTCGCGCCGAGCAGCGGGAAGTGCAGCTGGCTCTGGAACTTGCGCAGGATGTCGAGGCCGTAGTTGAACTCGTGGTTGCCGAGCGCGGCGGCGTCGTACCCGATCTCGTTCATCGCCGCGGCCATCGGGTGCCGGTGGCCACCGGTGATCGGCTGGATCTTGGCGAAGTAGTAGGCCAGCGGAGTGCCCTGGATGGTGTCGCCGGCGTCGATCAGCAGCGGGTCGGGGGCGTGCCGCTCGCCCTTGATCCGGGTCCGGACCGCCTTCACCAGGGTGCCGATCTTGGCCAGCCCGATGTCGTTGTGCGCGGAGTCGTCGTACTCGGCGTTCTTGAAGTAGTCCCAGTTGAAGACGTTGCCGTGCAGGTCGGTGGTGCCCATCACGGTGAGCCGGACCACCTCCGGCTCCTTGGGCTTGCCCGCGTACGCCGGTGCCGCCGTGAAACCGGCCGCTGCCAGCGCCGTCGCGGCGGCACCGCCGATCACCGTTCGCCTGCCCATGCCGTGGTTCTCAACTCCACCTACCGGCTCGGCCGGCGTACCGGCTGTCGTCTGGTCGCTGTCCGTCATCACTGTCGCCTCACGCGTCGTCGGGTTCTGGCCGGGGTCCGCCGGGCCTGCCTGTGGGCCGGCCCGACCTGCCCCGAGAGGCACGATACGTCCGAAACGCCGGGGGGTGGTGCCCGGATGGCCCGGTCGTCGCGAGAGGATGCCGCAATGACCTTGCCGCCCGGCAAACTCTTTCTCGTTGCCGCCATCTTGTTCGGAGCCGCCCTCGCCCAGGCGGCCAACCCGTCCGCGGCGTCGCCCTCCAGCGACCGCCAACTGGCGAGCGGACCAGCCGGCCGGGTGCCGGCCAAACCGATCCAGTCGAAGTTCTCGAAGTTCTCCAAACCGGGATCGACCAAGGCGGGCCACCGGACCACGGCCGCCGGGCGGAAGAACCAGCGGACCGCGAGTACCACGGCCGACGACTGGACGCTCGGCAACGACGGCAAGGTGATCTACCTGACCTTCGACGACGGGCCGCAGCCGGTCTTCACGCCGAAGGTGCTGACCGTGCTGGCCCGGCACCAGGCGAAGGCCACCTTCTTCGTCCTGGGCAAGGAGGCGGCAGCGCACCCGGAACTGGTCGAGACCACTCGCGGCCAGGGTCACAGCATCGGCAACCACACCTGGGACCACCCGATGCTCACCCACCTGACGCCGAAGCGGGTGCACGAGGAGATCTTCAGCGGCGTGAAGTCGAAGTGCTTCCGCCCGCCGTACCGCGACACCAACCCGGCGGTGGCGAAGGTCGCGGCGGCGAACCACCAGCGCCAGGTGCTCTGGGACGTCGACACCAACGACTGGGAGAAGCCCGGCGCGGCCAGGATCGAGCGTGAGATCCTCCGCGGCGCCTTCCCCGGCGCGATCATCCTGATGCACGACGGCGGAGGCAACCGCACCCAGACCGTCGCGGCCCTCGACCGCGCGCTGACCCAACTGCGGGCGCGCGGCTTCACCTTCCGCGCGCTCCCCTGCTAGCTGACGATCGAGGACTTGCCGTCCGAGAAGTGTTTCAAGGCCTGATCAATGACGTGAACCGGCTGGTCCAGCGCCTTCACCAGGTAGAGACCGGTCGGCTTGAGCAACGGGCTCGGCTTGACGACTGACCGCACCGCGGGCTGATCCAGCCCGCGGACGCCTGCGGTGGTCGCGCCGATGCCCGGCTTCAGCTTGAGCTCGAGCACGAACTGACCGAAGATCTTGACTTGCTTGAAGCCCTGAACCGCGGCCCACGGCAGGAACACCGGGTACGCCGCCCCCTCACAGGCCAGCGCCAGCCCCTTCGGCGACATCCGCATCGCCACCGGCGGCAACTCGTTGGCCGCGAACCACCGCTGCCGCTCCTTGTCCAGCCTGAGCGCCAGCACCGTGCTCGCCACCAGCGGAACCATTGCCGCGATCAACAGCAACGAGAACGGCCACATCCCGGCGCCCTGGAACGCGACCAGCGCGTAGACCGCCAGCCCGATGCCCAAGGCCCCGATCCCCAGGGTCACCCAGGCACCCCGCCGCTGCCCCTTGCTGACCACGGCCCGCCGCTGCAGGACGGCCGCTTGATCGATGCCGACGACAAACGTCTGCACCGGAACCTGATCGCTCATCCCCCAACCTTCTCAGGCCCGGGGTCCGGCTGCTCTGCGACACGGACCCCGGCCCGCGTACGCGGGCTGCCGGGATGGCTACAGGCGGCGGCCGGCCCAGGTCCAGGCGTACACCCCGTCGTCGACGGCCGCGCCGCCCTCGCCGACCTCCAGCGGCCGGAAGGTGTCGACCATGACGGCCAACTCCTCGAAGGACTCAGCCCCGAGCGACGCCTCGATGGCGGCTGGTTGCGGCCCGTGCGCATACCCACCCGGGTGCAGCGAGATCGACCCCAGCCCGATCCCCGAGCCCTTGCGTGCCTCGTAGTCCCCGCCGCAGTAGAACATCACCTCGTCGGAGTCCACGTTCGAGTGGTAGTACGGCACCGGCACCGACAGCGGGTGGTAGTCCACCTTGCGCGGCACGAAGTTGCAGATGACGAAGTTGTTGGCCTCGAAGACCTGGTGCACGGGTGGCGGCTGGTGGATCCGGCCGGTGATCGGCTCGAAGTCGCTCACGTTGAAGGTGTAGGGGTAGAGGCAACCATCCCAGCCGACCACGTCGAAGGGGTGCGTCGCGTACGTCATCCGGCTGCCGACGATCCCGGCAGCGCCGTGGCCGCGGTGCTTGACCAGCACCTCGACATCGGTGCCTTCGACAACGAAGGTCGCGCCGGGCGCGTGCAGGTCGCGTTCGCAGTACGGCGCGTGTTCGAGGAACTGCCCGTACCGGCTCAGGTAGCGCTTCGGCGGCGCGATGTGGCTGTTCGCCTCGATGCAGTAGGCCTGTACGCCGTCCGCACCCGGCAGCCAGCGATGCGTGGTGGCCCGCGGGATGATCACGTAGTCGCCCTCGACCGCGTTGAGCACCCCGAACACGGTCTCCACCACCGCCGAGCCGCGCTCGATGTACACACACTCGTCGCCGACAGCGTTCCGGTAGTACGGCGAGACCTCGGCGGCGATCACGTACGAGATCCGGACATCGCCGTTGCCCAGCACCAGCCGGCGCTGCTCGACCACGTTGTTGCCCGCGCCCGACGCGAACAGATCGTGCAGCTTCAGGTGGCGCGGCGTCAGCGGATGGTTCGCCGTGGTCGAGAGGTCCGGCAGCTCCCAGAGCTGGGAATCGACGATCGCCGACGGCACGCCCGCGTGGTACAGCAGCGACGAGTCCGACGAGAACCCCTCCTCGCCCATCAGCTCCTCGTAGTACAGCCCGCCGTCCGGTTTGCGGAACTGGGTGTGCCGCTTCGGCGGAATCTGCCCTGCCTGCCGATAGAACGCCATGACTCCTTCTCCCACACCGATTATCGAACACGTGTGTCCGCTTACCGAAAGCATCCGTTAGGCTCGGAGCCATGTCAACCATCCCTGCCCTGTTCCGGCACCTGGTCGACGACGCGGCGATGTTCCCGCCCGGCGACCTCCCCCTGGTCGAAGCCGTCACCGCCCACCGGGCGCACCGGCAGGCGCCGTACGCCGAGCTCGTCGGTCCGCTGATCTGCACCGACGACAACCTGATGAAGGTCGCCGCCGAGGCTGCGAGGACCGGCTCGCCGCTCGACGTCTCGGTGGTGATCACCGGCGGCGCCGGTGGGATCGAGCCCGCCGTCCGGTACGGCGACCGCTCGGCCGACGTCGTCGTCAAGGCGGTCGAGGTCCGGCTGCGCGACGAGGACGACCTGTCCCGCAACGCGCTACGCGTGGTCCGCGCCTGCGACGACTGCCTGGACGACGAGACCGCCTTCGTCGAGATCGGTCTGGAGGGCGGCTGGGAGCGCGCGCTCGACGTCGTCGCCGACGCCGGGTACGCCGCCAAGCTGCGCACCGGCGGCCTCGACCCGTCGCTCTTCCCGACCGCCGGCCAGATCGCCGCCTTCATCACCGCCTGCCTGGACCGCGAGGTCGCGTTCAAGTGCACGGCCGGTCTGCACAACGCTGTTCGGCACACCGCCGAAGACACCGGTTTCGAGCACCACGGCTTCCTCAACGTCCTGCTCGCGACCCGCGCCTCGCTCGACGGCGCCGACCAGGACGAGGTTGCCGCAGTACTGGAGAACCGCGACGGCGAGAGCCTCGCAGCCACAGCAGCCGAGCTGACCGAGGAGCAGGCCATCAGCACCCGCCGGTGGTTCACCTCGTTCGGCTCGTGCAGCATCGACGAACCCCGCCACGACCTGACCGCCCTGAACCTGCTGGAGGACCAGTGACCTGGATCGACATCCCCGCGAACTCCCCGTTCGGACCGGAGAACCTGCCGCTCGGCATCTTCCGGACCGGCGACGAGGAGCCGAGGGTGGGCGCGGCGATCGGCGACCTGGTGATCGACCTTGCCCCGGTCGCTTCGGCCCAGATGCTCGACGGAGCGCAGGTGTTCGCGCAGCCGACGCTGAATGCCTTCCTCGCGCTCGGCCGGCCGGCCTGGCACGCGACCCGCGAGTGGCTGCTCGACCTGGTCCGCAACGAGACCAACCGCGACGCCGTCGAGCCGTACCTGATCCCGCAGTCCGCGGTGACGATGCTGCTGCCGTTCGAGGTCGCCGACTACGTCGACTTCTACGCCTCCGAGCACCACGCGACCAACGTCGGCAAACTGTTCCGCCCGGACGCCGAGCCGCTGCTGCCGAACTGGAAGCACCTGCCGGTCGGGTACCACGGCCGCGCCGGGACGGTCGTTGCCAGTGGCACCGACATCGTCCGGCCGAGCGGCCAACGCAAGGCGCCCACCGCCGAGATCCCGTCGTACGGGCCGTCCCAACGGCTCGACATCGAGGTGGAGCTCGGGTACGTCGTGGGCACACCATCCTCGCTCGGCAGCCGGGTTGGCGTGGCGGACTTCAAGGATCACGTGTACGGCGTGGTCGTGCTGAACGACTGGTCGGCCCGCGACATCCAGGCCTGGGAGTACGTGCCGCTCGGCCCGTTCCTCGGCAAGTCGTTCGCCACCTCGATCTCGCCCTGGGTGGTCTCGCTGGAGGCCCTCGAAGGCGCGGAAGTTGCCCTGGACACCCAAGAGCCGGCCGTTCTGCCCTATCTCGCGAGCGAGCGGCTGACCAATCTCGACATCACTTTCGAGGTGTTCTGGAACGGCGAGTTGGTGAGCACTCCGCCGTACCGGGAGATGTACTGGTCGGCCGCGCAGATGCTCGCCCACCTGTCGGTCAACGGCGCCTCGGTCCGGACCGGCGACCTGTTCGCCTCGGGCACGGTGTCCGGCGCGGAGAAGAACCAGCGCGGTTCGTTCCTCGAGCTCAGCTGGGGTGGGCGCGAGCCGATCACGGTGAAGGGCGAGGAGCGCACCTTCCTGCAGGACGGCGACGAGGTCACCATCACCGCCACCGCGACCAACTCCGACGGCACCACCATCGGCCTGGGCTCTGTCAGCGGGCGGATCCTGCCGGCCACCTAGACCTGCATCAGCTGAGCAGCAGAGCCGAATCCCACCCGGTTCGAGGCGCGCGGACGTAGCCGTCGAGGGCGAGCGCGATCCCGGCCGCGCCCTCCATCAAACCGGGCAGGTCGAGGCTCAGCTCGGCGAGTGGTTGGTGGTAGCGGTAGCCGAACGGCAGCGCGGGGTCGAAACGCTCGGCCAAACCGGTCGCGATCTCGTCGGCTACCGCTCCGAAATTCTCGTCCGGGTGGTTGCGGTCGAAGATGGTGCAGAGATTGAGCATCCCAGCCCAGCCGTGGCAGAGCGCGTCGTCGGTGATGCCCCAACTCTCGCGGGGCCGGGTGAGCAGCGAGCGGAAGGCCTCCAGCCCCGCCTCGCTCCACTCCGGCCTGTCCAAGGCGGTCGCTGCGAACTCGAGCGTCCGGGCGATCGCGGGCGCGCCGTAGCACCAAGAGGCGCGGGCCGGCCGCGGTGGCTCGGCCGCAGTACGGTCGGCGTAGTACGGGAGAGGGATGTAGGCCGTCCAATAGCTGCCCCAGGCATCCTTTTCGCGCCACTCCAGTAGCCAGTCGGCGATGCACTCGATCGCCTCCGCCTGTCCCTCGACGCGGACGCCTGCGGTCCAGGCGAGTGAGAGCAAGGCGAGCGGACCCGGGATCCCGTGGGCCAGTCCGAAGTTGACCTGTCCCTGCTCGAACTCCGGCCCGACGAGCGACTTCTCGGTCCCGTCGAACCACCACCCCGGCACCGGTACGCCGTCGACCACGATCGGCTCGCGCAACGTGGCCAGGCAGGACAGCACTTCCCGCAGTACGTCGAAGCGGCCGCGGGCCAGCAGATACCGGCCGACGCCACTGAGCCCGCTGATCGTGTCCACCACCCCGGCACACGTCGGTACGCCGCCCTGCCGGGTGGCCTCGTGGACTCGCACCAACCAGCGTGCGTGTTCACTCATCCGATCGTCGAGCCGACCCAGGATCCCGGCGTAGTCGTCAGGATCGCGCGCCGCCAGGCGAGTCGCCGTCGCGAGGCCACCTAACCCCTGGAACGGGCCGTCGACCGGGCTCGAACCCGATGCGGCCACCGTGCGGAGGAGATACTCGTGGGCGGTCTCGCGGTCACCCAGTTCGGAGTACAGGATCGCGAGGGCGCCGGGGCCGCGCGAGAGGGTACTCGGATCCCACGGCGGGCAAGGGATGTCGGCGATGTCGATCAGGTCGCCATTGGCCGTTGTCGCGGCTACTACGGCTTCTGGATCGCGCAGCCGGTCGGCCAACGTGTCGACTACCGCCTGCGCTCCGGGTTTGGCGCGCGTGTCGGCGCCAGGTGACGGCGTGGCAGTCTCGTGCGTCATCGGCCGTGTCTCCTTCGGTCGAGTTGCCTGCGCAGTCCGGCGCGGAGCAGGCCGTAGGCACGGTTCTCGGCGGAGCGGTCCATGCCGGCCAGTCGATTGGCGTGCAGGTGCAGGACGCTCATCACTGCTTGTTTGTTGCCGTCGATGATCTCGGCGTAGCGACGCGCTGCGGCAGTTCGTTGCTGCCAGCAATCAAGCGGCTCGAAGTCCTGCTGCAACGCGATGAACGCCGTACGCTCGGCCGGCGGCAGCTCGTTCGAGAGGTCGATCGGATAGGTGTCCAGGAACCATTGATCCAGGTCACCCAGGCTGCTCAGTAGGTCGCCGAGGTTGAGGGCGGTCAGCGCTTCCCTTGACTGCGGCAACTTGAGCTTCAGCTGTTCGATGACGGCCCGGCTGTCGGCGCAGAACAGGTCTTCGGCCGCCGCGATCGCCTCCGGGCCGCCGTACCGGACTGTCTCGGGCTCGTACTCGTCGAGGACCACCGTGCGGATCAGGCCGGCCTCGGCCGCCTCGCTGGCCCAGTCATGCAGGATCGCCGGATCGCCGTGGTGGAAGCGAAGGCGCAGGTGCGCGCCGGGATCGCAGTACCGGAGGAAGTACCAGCGCTCGGCTCCCATCCGCTCGATCAACCGGTCGATCGGGCCGGCCAGAAACGCGTCGTGCAGGTCGTCGAGCAGGTAGACCTTCGCGGACAGCCACTCGCCGCCGGGCAGGTAGCGCGCCCGCGGTGCGTTCGCCGTACGCCAGGACGGGTTGGGGGGAACGGCCTCGCGGGTGGCGGTCGAGATCAGCGGTATGACGAGCTCGTTGGCGTGGCCGGCAGTCACCCCGAGCCCGGCCCCGTACTGCGCCGGCGTCTCGCTGACCACGGAGTTCGGATCCTTGCGCAGCTGCTCCCGGAACAGCCGTCGATGCAGCGCAAGCCGGAGGTCGAGGTCGAGGTGGTGGTCGAAGGTCGTCACCCGTACTACGTCCGGCACTGCCAGTTGCTCTCGCCAACGATCGAGCTGGTCACGCCAGTCGGTGTCGGTGAGGTGGGTGGAGGTCAGGGCTGGATCCGTTCGCCACAACGCGGGAGCGAGAATCGTGCGGCCTGATCGCACGCGAGGCAGCTTCGGGAGAACCTCCAGCCGGCCCCACTGCCACGGGGTCCAGAATCGCCGCCCGGCCATCCCGATCGCTGCCAGGAAGCGAGCCGCGTTGGGTGCGCCGGTGACGATGTTGAGCATGTTGGGTCGCAGTACTTCGAGCTCGCGACCCAGCTTCGGGGCCACCAGGTACAGGCGCTCGCCGGTGGTGCCGACGGCAACGTCCCTGATGTCGATCACCTTTGGATCGTCGGGATCGGCGAAGGTGCCTACGGCAAGCGTGTGAGGCACCAGCTGAGGTTCTCGCAGGACGTTGCCGAAGCGGGGCTCGAACGGCTGGAACCGCAGTTGTACCGGGAGAGGGTCGTGGTGGCGACCGAGGAGCTCGCCGAGTGGTTCGGTCAGGTCGAGCATGCCGGCGAACCGGCCGATCATCGCTCCGGCGGAGAGAGATCCGCTGGTCGCGGCGAGCAGGAAGTCACCGCGGTCGAGCGCTTCGGGAGAGTCGGCGAAGAGTTGGGCGCACAGATCCATGGAGTTGGGCGCTTGATCGCTGCTGTCGCCGGCGAGGCGGTCAACCAGCGCGTCGTCGAGCACCAACTCGCCAGGTGTGTTGGAGGCGAGGGCTGCGGCTAGTAGTTGGTCTCGGGTGGCCGGGTAGCTGTTGGGGGCTGTTGCCGCCGGGCGCTCGCCGCGCGGGATGCGGTAGCCGCCGGGTGGTCCCAGGCCGAGGTGGGGGTCGAGGAGCTCGAGGACCGGCACGATGCGGTCGGTGCCGTAGCGGTCGAGGAAGTCGAGGTGATAGCTCGCGAGGTCGGGGAGCCCGTCACCGGGTGGCGACAGCCGCCACAACAGGCCGGCGGCCCGAGCCGCCTCATCAGCAACCGCCTGCGGCAACCGCACATCCGCATCCAACCGCAGATCAACCTGCGCCTCGGTGACCTGTACAGGTGGGTACTCAGCGAGCAGGATTTCCCGTGCCAACAACTGCCCGAGCATCTCGTCAGCATCAGCCACCGACGCTTCAGGATGCGCAACCAGCAACTGCCCACGCAGTACGTCGTACGCGATCGGCACCCGGGCCGCCTCTCGGACGAGGCGCACCACCGGAGAGTTGGCCATGGAAAGCTGGCGGCCGGGCTGATCATCGGTGAGCTTCCGCAGGTAGTGCAGCACCAGACGATCACCGCGGACCTCAGCCAAGTTGTTGGCGACCACCCGCAGCGGGAGTCGCCGGCGCTCAGCCGTGTATTGCCAGCCGGAGTCCGGCGAGGTCACCCGGGTGTGGTCCGCGCCAATGCGCACCTTGGCGGTCTGGTCAAAGCGGATCGGAGCCACGCCAGCCATCAGCCCGAACGGCGTCGGGCGCCCGGTCATCCGCAGCAGGTACCGCGTGGTCGCGAGCACAGCCCGCTCCACCTTCGCACGATCCGGCGCACCCGAGCCCGCTCCCGCAGCAGCCGGCGAGCCAGGCCCGGCGTCCACTCCGAGCTTGGACAGCGCAGCAGCCAGCGACGGACTGGAGACCTCGATGGCCTCTCGGAGTTGCTCATCTGCGAGCAGCGCGCTCAGATACCCGCGAAGCTCCTCGACCTCAGCCGTAGCCGGGTCCAGTGCAGTGCCGGCCAGTACTGCGGCGGCGGCCGGTGCGGCCGCCAGCCGCAGTACTGCGAACGCGCCTGGCCGGAAGGTCGGCACGTGGTCAGGAATCAGTTGTCAGCAGCACGGAACGCAGGCGGCGATGCCGACCGCGTAGGTGTTGCGGGTTCCCGGGGTCAGCCGGCTCTTCTCGTCGACCTCGCGGGCGTCCTCCGGGCGGGCCGGCCGGCCCAGTGACGGGTCCGAGGCGGGAATGACATCGATGTCCAGTTCGAACGCGGTGAGGCTCATGGTGTTGACCCTTCGCAGAGGCGGATGCCGTAGCCGGTCAGCTACGTACCGCAGCAGCCAACACCCGGAAGTTGGCGTTTGCAACGGGTTGTCCGGGTGGACAACGGCACCAATTTCTGGCTCTGCAGCGCTGTCAAGGACTGACTCGACTCGACTTAATCGTTCACTAAAATTGTTCATTAGTGTTCGTTTCTATTGACTTGTTGGCGGTTACGTACGCAGAATCCGTCAGACAGTGACCCGCCCGTCAGGAGTTCCCGTGCCTCGACCCGTACTTCCCACCCTCACGGCAGCCGCTCTGGCCGCCGGTCTCCTCATCGCCGTGCCGCCCCCGGCAGCCACCGCCGACCCGGCCGCCGGCGCAGCCACGACCGACCTCACGCTCACCTCCCCCGAGCTGACCGTCACCGTCGCCGCCGACTTCCCCCGCGTCATCCGGTACGCCGACAACGCGTCCGGCAAAGCGCTCGGTGGTCAGCCCGACGTGATCTCGTCCGTCACCGTCAACGGGGTCGCGCGTGCCGCCCGGCTGACCGGACCGCCGACGGTGATCGCCGGCAAGGCGCAGTACAAGCTGGCCTTCGACGCGCTGCCCGGCGTGGAGCTGGACGCCAGCCTGGCGCTGACCGGCCGGGTGACCACCTTCAGCATCGACGCGGTCCGCGACACCGAGGCCTCCCGCGTCAAGACGATCGACATCCCGAACCACGACCTGGTCTCCGTGTCGAGCAGCGACCCAGGCGCCACCACCGCCTTCACCACGCTCGACCCGGACTCCACCCGGACCGCCGACAAGGTCACCCCGGTGACAGCTGCGACCGCGGCCGAGCCTGCCGCCACCGGAGCGGCGTACGCGTTCGTGAACACCAGCGGACTGGCTGCGGGGATCGAGTCGAACTCGGTCTACGACAAGCCGTCCGGTCAGTCCGTCGACGACGGCGCCCGGTTCTGGCACCGCGCTCGTAAGGCGGCTGACGGGACGAGTCGCGTCGGGGTGTGGAGCGGCCAGTGGACCTACCGCGCCGACACCTCGCCGTACACGGAGCCGTTGCCGTGGGCCAAGGTCGTCGTGACGCCCGATGCGAACAACGACAAGACGGTCGACTGGCAGGACGGCGCGATCGCGTTCCGCTCGATCATGACCGAGCCGAAGGGTGGCGACCAGGTCAAGGACCGGGTGATCACCCACATCCCGTTCAACTTCGCCAGCCAGGCGACGCACCCGTTCCTGCGCACGCTGGACGACGTGAAGCGGATCTCGCTCGCGACCGACGGCCTCGGCCAGATGGCTGTGCTGAAGGGCTACGGCTCGGAGGGCCACGACTCCGCTCACCCTGACTACGGCGGCAACTACAACGTGCGGGCCGGTGGGCTGACCGACCTCAACACGTTGCTGAAGAAGGGCAAGGACTACAACGCCGCGTTCGGGGTGCACGTGAACGCGACCGAGTCCTACCCGGAGGCCAACGCGTTCAGCGAGGACCTGGTCGACAAGACCAGCAAGGGCTGGAACTGGCTGAACCAGAGCTACTACATCAAGCAGCGTCCTGACCTTGCCTCCGGCAACATCGTCGAGCGCTTCCAGCAGCTGCGGGACGAGACCGACCCGAACCTGCAGGAGCTCTACATCGACGTGTACTACCAGTCCGGCTGGCTCGCGGACGGCCTGAGCCGGCAGCTCGCCGACCAGGGCTGGCAGATCGCCACCGAGTGGGCCGACCGGCACGAGCGCAGTTCGCTGTGGTCACACTGGGCCAACGACCTGGACTACGGCGGCGCCACCAACAAGGGGCTGAACTCGCAGATCATCCGGTTCGTCCGCAACCACGAGAAGGACGTCTGGAACGCCGACCCGATCCTCGGCCAGGCCTCCATCGTCGAGTTCGAGGGCTGGACCGGCGAGACCGACTGGAACGCCTTCTACGCCAACATCTGGAAGCGCAACCTGCCGACCAAGTTCCTCCAGCAGCAGCAGATCGTCGACTGGAACGCCAACGCGATCAGCTTCACCGGCGACGTCAGCGGCACGGTTGCCAACGGCAAGCGCAGCCTGAGCGTCGGCACCGCGAAGGTCCTCGACGGCGACAAGTACCTGCTGCCGTGGGACAAGAACACGAAGCTCTACCACTACAACCCGGCCGGCGGCGCGACCACCTGGCAGGTCCCGGCGGCCTTCACCACCGACCGCTTCACCGTCTACAAGCTGACCGACACCGGCCGCGTCCGGATCGGCACTGCGCCCGTCCGCAACGGCGCGGTGACGCTGACCGCCGACGCGGGCCAGCCGTACGTCCTGTACCCCGAGCAGGCGCCGCGTCTCGCGGATGCCAAGTGGGGCGACGGCAGTCACCTGGAGGACCCCGGCTTCAACGCTGGAGACCTGCGGGCCTGGAAGCCGGCCGGCAACGCCTCGATCGGCACCCTCGCCAACGGGCAGCACGTCGCCGAGCTCCGCGCGGAGCAGACCACGCTCAAGCAGCGGATCCGCGACCTCACCCCCGGTCGCACCTACAGCGCGTCCGCATGGCTCGAGGTCGAGCCGGGCAAGTCCCGCACGACCACGCTCGACGTCAACGGCACCTCGGTGGTGGTCGACCGCTCGACCGCGATGAACCGGGTGGCCTCCGATGACAAGCAGGGCCTGTACTACCAGCGGGCACGGGTAGTCTTCGAGGCCAAGGGCACGACCGCTGACCTGACCATCGGTGCAGTAGCCGGTGCGGCGAAGGTCCGGGTCGACGACGTACGAGTGGTCGAGACGACGCGCCCCGGCGCCGGACTCGTCGACGACTTCGAGAACGTCGACCAGGGCTGGGGCCCGTTCGTGAAGGGCGACGCCGGTGGCACCACCGACCCGCGGACCGTCCTGGCGAAGAAGCACGCGCCGTACACGCAGGCGGGCTGGAACGGGAAGCTCGTCGACGACGTGCTCGACGGCGACTGGTCGCTGAAGTCGCACGAGGAGAACGAGGGCCTCGTCTACCGGACCACCCCGGCGACGGTGCCGTTCACGCCGGGCCACAAGTACAAGGTCAGCTTCGACTACGAAAGTGGCGTCGCCGGCCAGTACAGCTGGGTGCAAGGCGTGGACCGGCCGAAGTCGGTCGAGGTGAAGGCGACGCCGATCGGTGCGCAGCGCACCAAGGCCACCTTCAACCAGGAGTTCGTGGCCGGTTGCGGCGGCGACTACTGGGTCGGTCTGCGGAAGCTGTCCTCCGGCGGCGACCAGGCCGACTTCGTCCTGGACAACTTCGCCGTCACCGATCTCGGCGCCTCGAGCGAAGCCGCAGACTGTACTTCGCTGAGCCTGGCAGGCGCCGGTCTGAACGGGATGGTGTCCGGCGAGGAGAACACGGTCGTCAGCACCTTCACCAACAACGACGTGGTTGCCGTCAACAACATCACGCTGGCCCTCACTGCTCCGGCAGGCTGGACCGTCACGGCAACCACTCCCGCCACCCACGCGACAGTTGCCGCCGGCACCAGTGTCACGACCAGCTGGGCCGTGACGCCTCCTGCCGGGACGCCTGCGGGCAAGTACGGGCTCACGGCAACCGGCGGTCAGGCAACCACTTCCGCGGAGGCGACGCTGTTGCCGCCGGGCATCGTGCCGCAGTCCCGGATCAAGGTGGCTGACGTCAGCAGCGAGGACGTCGCGACCGGTGGTCCTGCTGTCGACGCACTGGACGGAAACCCCAGCACGATGTGGCACTCCGCCTGGTCGGAGGTGCCGACGCCGGCTACCTTCCCGCATCACCTCACGCTGGACCTCGGTACGACGTACCAGGTGAACGGGTTCAGCTATCTGCCCCGGCAGAGTGGCACGAACGGGATGTTCAAGGGGTACGAGCTGTATGTCAGCGCGGACGGGCAGAACTGGGGTGCGCCGGTGAAGACCGGTGAGTTCCCCAACTCGATCGCGGTGCAGCGGGTCGACTTCACCGCGAAGGCGGGTCGGTACCTCAAGTTCGTCGGCACCAGTTCGATGAACGGGGCCGCCTTCGGCTCCGCCGCCGAGCTGAACGTCTACGGGACCCGATAGCCCTTACAGCGAAAGAAAGCGGCGCCAACTCCCCCGAGGTGATGGCGCCGCTTTCTCTTGTGTCACTTGGTGATCGTGACCGAGACCGCAGCGCTGGTGGCCTTGGCCGTGACGACGCGGAACTTGTTCACGCCGAGCCGGCCGCTCTGCACCCAGACCGAGTAGGTCGCCGAGCTGGTCACCTTGGTGGTGGCCGGGAAGTTGACCCACTTGCCGTTCTCCAGGCGCTGGACCTGGACGACCGACTTGGCCGCGATCCCGGTGGTCTTGCCGCTGAAGGAGACCTTCGCCCAGGCCTTCGCGGTGACCTTGTCGGACTTGATCGTGATCGACGGCTTGGCCGCGACGTTCGTGCTGCTGACGCTGGTGATCTTGGTGGTGTCCGGCGTCGCGTTGGCCTGCAGGGCCCCGGCGACACCGACCCCGGCCGCGGCCAGCGCGATCCCGGCGACGACAGCGGCAGAACGGCGAACGACCTGAGTGCGAGTGCGCATTTTCTTGGTTTCCCCTCGTATGTAAGGGCTCTGGTGAACCCGACATACTGGAGACGCCACGTCTTCGCGAAAGGTTGTGTTACAGGTCCATCTCAGGGCTGTCGGGCAGCACCAGCCGTGCGCACGCGCCGCCGCCGGGGGCCGTTCCGAAGGTCAGTTGGGCGCCGAGCACCTTCGCGTGACCGGCCGCGATGGTCAGGCCGAGGCCGTGGCCGACGCCGCGTTCGGCCACTCCGGAGCGGAACCGGCGCGGGCCTTCGGCAATCAACTCCTCGGGATAACCGTTGCCATGGTCAACCACCTCGATGGTCCGGCCTTCGACCGTCACCTCGATCGGCGGCCGGCCGTGCCGCAGGCCGTTGACGATCAGGTTCGCCAGGATCCGCTCGATCCGGCGGGAGTCGGTGGAGATCGTCTCCTCCCGGCCGATCCGGTGGACGACGACGCTGTCGGGCGCCAGCGACTGCTGCATCCGCAACCGGCCGACGGCCGAGCCGACGAAGGCGCCGATCCCGACGTGTTCCAGGTCGGCCTGTTCGACCCCCGAGTCGAACCGGGCGATCTCGAGCAGGTCCTCGACCAGCCTGCGCAGTACCTTGGCGCGGTCGCGGACCAGCTCGCTGGGGCGACCGGGCGGCAGGAGCTCAGCTGCCGTCAGGAGGCCGGTGACGGGCGTCCGGAGATCATGGGCGACGTCCGCGGTGAACCGTCGCTCGGCTTCCAGCTGGCCGCGCAACGAGCTGGCCATCGTGTCCAACGCCGTGGCCAGCGCCTGGACCTCGTCCTTGCCCTTGCCTGCGGCCTCAGCGGCCGAGGCATCGAGATCCCCCGCGGCGATGCGGCGCGCAGTACCGGCGACCGCGACGATCCGGCGGGACAGGCTGCCCGCCGCGACCACGCTGCCCAGGGCGACCAGCGCGACGGTGCCGATACCGCCTAGGATCAAGGCGCGGCGCAACGCGTTCATCGACGCGTCGTTGGATTCGTAGTCCTGCTGGATCGACAGGATCTGGCCGTTCTTGACCGCGACCGCCGCCCACATCTTGGCGTTCGGCGAGGCCGTCTTGAAGGTGGCCCGCTTGCCGTCCATCACGGACTCGCGCAGCTGCGCCGGCAGCTCCGGGTCCTCCAGCCGCGCCCCGAACACCGGCACCTCGCTGCGCTCGTAGCTCAGCGCCGCGGCCTGGATCCGCTCGTCGGCGAAGCTCCGCGTCCGGTCCAGCCGGGCCGACTGGGCCTGGGTGTAGACCGCGACGCAGAGCACGAGAATCGCCAGCGAGGAAACCAGGACAAAGATCAGCCCTAGTTTGCTCCTGAGGCCCACATCAAGCCCGCAGCTTGTATCCGAATCCGCGCACGGTTTCGATCCGGTCGGCCCCGATCTTGGTCCGCAGGCGCTGCAGGTGGACGTCGACCAGCCGGCCGTCGCCGCCCCACTCGTAGTCCCAGACGCGCTGCAGCAGGGTGGACCTGCTCAGCACGACACCGGGGTTGTTCGCGAACTCGATCAGCAGCTTCAGCTCGGTCGGCGTGAGCTGGACCGTCGTACCGGCCCGGCGCACCTCGAGTGCCTCGCGGTCGAGCTCCAGGTCGCCGAACGACTCGACGGTCGCACCGCTCGCCTGAGCCGGCCGCTCCGGGTCGGACACGGCCCGCCGCAGTACGGCGCGCAGCCGGGCGACCAGCACCTGGGTGTCGAACGGCTTGGTGACGTAGTCGTCGGCGCCGGCCTCCAGCCCGAGTACCACGTCCAGCGCGTCACCGCGGGCGGACACCATCACGATCGGCACCGTGCTGGTCTCCCGGATCCGGCGGCAGACAGAGATGCCGTCCAGACCGGGCAGCATGATGTCGAGCATCACCGCGTCCGGATGGATCTTCTCGAAACTCTCGATCGCCTCGAGGCCGTCCTCGGCCGTCGTGACGTCGTACCCATGGCGTTCAAGGGTCAACTGGGTCGCCTCACGGATCACCGCGTCGTCCTCGACCATCAGGATGCGCGCTGCCGGTTCTTCCGGTACCACTGAAGTTCAGTCTCCCTTTTGCGCCTTCGAATTCACCTTGGTCATCTGCCCGCCGGCCCAACGGTAGACCTCGACCAAGCGTCCGGACGGGCAACAAGGTGAGTCGTCCAGCGCGAATATCTGCGACTCGACCACCAGATCACCCTGCTTGCTGGGATTGATCTTCAACTGATCGGCCTTCAAACTCCAAACCCGGCGGGGCCCCTTCGGCGAGTCGGCCATCAGGACGGCTCCCACGATGAAGTTCTCGTTGGTGTGGATCAGCACCACCAGTTGCGACCGGCCGGTCTTCATCACGTCGACGGACGGGCCCTGGGTCAGGCAGCGATCGACGATCGAGCACTTGCTGACCAGGGTCTTGAAGAAGCTCTCGAGCTGCTTGTCGCGCTGCAGGCTGTCGCGCACCTGCGGCAGCGTGAACGCGGCCGGCGCGACCTTGACGCTCGGGCCCGGCGTTCGCCCGGCACCGAAGTTGGTTGTCACGGACGGGGTGGCCGGAGCCGGCGACGGCTCAGCGCCCTCGACCCGCAGGCCGCTGCCGTTCCCGCAGGCGGACAGCACGACGAGGGCGGTCGACGCCAGCACGGTCGGCAACAACTGCCTTGCTCGCATGGGTGACCTCCAACCTCGCCTCACGATGCTTCCCCCGGTTTCAGACAACTTCCTTCCATAGTGCGGCCGGCACGTCACATTCGACGGCCATGATCGTCCAATGGCTCCGGCAGTTCCGTTGCGGTTGGATCACAGAAGATGAAAGAACCCTCACGAAACCACCTTGCCGGGATTCAGCAGGTTTTTCGGGTCCAGCGCGGCCTTGATCGCGCGGTGCACCGAGACGGCCACCGGGCCGATCTCCTCGACCAGCCAGTCCCGCTTGAGCACCCCGATCCCATGCTCGCCGGTGATCGTGCCGCCCAGCTCCAGGCCGATCTCCATCACCTTGTCGAACGCCACCTGGGCGCGCGCCGCCTGGTCCGGATCGGCGGCGTCGAACACGACGGTCGGATGCATGTTGCCGTCGCCGGCATGCCCCAGCACGCCGATGGTGATGTCCAGGTCGGCGGAGAGCCGCTCGATCGCGCCGATGAAGTCGGCCAGCCGCGACCGCGGTACGCAGACGTCGTCGATCATCGTCGTACCGAGCTGTTCCAGCGCGGTCAGCGCGGCCCGGCGGGCCTCCAGCAGCAGCTCGCCCTCGGCCGGGTCGTCCGCCTCGATGCACTCGATCGCGCCGTACTGGCGGCAGAGCTTGGCAACGGCCGCCACATCGGCCGCACCGGCCTCGCCACCCGCGTCCGACTGGGCGATCAGCATCGCCGCGGCCTCGGTCGGCAGGTCCATCCGCTTGTACTGGTTGACCGCCTTGATCGTGGTCCGGTCCATGATCTCCAGCAGGGACAGCGAAACGCCGCTGCGGATGATCTCCACGATCGCCTCGCCGGCCGCGACACCGGAGTCGAACAGCGCCGCCATCGTGCGCGGACGGGCTGCCTGCGGGCGCAGCGCGAGCGTCGCCTCGGTGATGATCCCCAAGGTGCCTTCGCTGCCGACGATCAGCTTGGTCAGGTCGTAGCCGGCGACGCCCTTGACGGTGCGCCGCCCTGTTCGCAGTACCTGGCCGTCGGCGAGCACGACCTCGAGCGCGAGCACGTAGTCGGTGGTCACGCCGTACTTCACGCAGCACAGGCCGCCCGAGTTGGTCGACAGGTTGCCGCCGATCGAACAGAACTCCCAGCTGGACGGGTCCGGCGGGTAGAACAACCCCTGCTCGGCCACGGCGCGGGACAGCACGGCGTTGAACACGCCCGGCTGCGTCACGACGTACCGGTCGACCGGCTCGATCTGGAGGATCTTGTCCATCTTCTCCAGCGAGATCACCAGGCAGCCGTCGATCGCGTTCGCCGCGCCCGAGAGCCCGGACCGGGCTCCTTGGGGCACAACGGGAACGCCCGCGTCGGCGGCGATCTTCATCGCCGCCGAGACGTGGGCGGTCTCCCGCGCGAGCACTACCGCGATCGGCTCACCGGCCGGGCAGAACATCGCCCGGTCGTACCGGTAGCTCTGGATCCGGTCCTGATCGGTGACGAGGGCCTCCGGCGGCAGCACACGCCGGAGACGCTCGACTAGATCGTTCATATCCTTGAGCCTAAGCGGTTTCTCGCTTGTCTGGCAGGTGGTACTAGCGATCCCGGCCGGTGGAATTCTCCGAGATCTCGGTGTAGCCGCTGCCGTAGTTGTGGAACTCACGGGCGACAGCAGCGAAGGTGACGCTGGTGTCGGTGGACTTGACCTTCGGCGTCCGGCAGGTTCGCTGCCCGGCCGTCACGGCGCCGTTGCCACCGCTGCTGTCACACGACAGCTGACGGCCGGCGTTGGCGCCGCCGTACTGGACCAGGTAGGCATTCGCCTTCTGGTTCTTGGCGAGCCGAGGATTCATGGTGATCTCGGCCCAGTACTGCGAGCAGTCGTCCCGGACGAGCCGGATGCTGCCCCAGGTTGGCGGTCGTCCGTCACGGAGGACCGGCGCGGACTTGATGGATGTCGCACCTCGGCAACTCGCGGCGGGCGCCGCCTGAGCTGCTGTGGCCAAGGCGAAAATACCTGCTCCGGCCAGACTCGCGGTGCTGAGCACAATGCCCAGTGTCTTCATGGGAAAACCCTTCCTGAGCGTACGCCCCGACGCACACTCACTGGGCACAGTAGCCGAACCTCACCTGACCTGACAGTCAATCCGTTATTCGGACGTGGCGACGCGCCCGCCACGGTGTGTCGCGGGCGCGTCACGGTAGGTGTACCGATCGGTCTCTACTGAGCCTCGGTCAGCACTCGGCCGACCGCTTCGTCACAGGTTGCCGCGGCGCTCCTGCTCGCGCTCGATCGCCTCGAACAGCGCCTTGAAGTTGCCCTTTCCGAAGCCGAGCGAGCCGTGCCGCTCGATCAACTCGTAGAACACCGTCGGCCGGTCGCCGATCGGCTTGGTGAAGATCTGCAGCAGGTAGCCGTCCTCGTCCCGGTCGACCAGGATCTTGCGCTTCTGCAGCTCCTCGATCGGCGCCCGCACGTTGCCGATCCGCTCCCGCAGCTCCGGGTCCTCGTAGTACGAGTCGGGCGTGTTCAGGAACTCGACGCCGTTGGCCCGCATGATGTCGACGGTGCGCAGGATGTCGTTGGTGGCCAGCGCGATGTGCTGAGCGCCGGCTCCGTCATAGAACTCCAGGAACTCGTCAATTTGCGACTTCTTCTTCGCGATGGCCGGCTCGTTCAGCGGGAACTTGACCCGGTGGTTGCCGTTGGCCACCACCTTGCTCATCAGCGCGGAGTAGTCGGTGGCGATGTCGTCGCCGATGAACTCCGCCATGTTCACGAAGCCCATCACCTTGTTGTAGAACCCGACCCACTCGTCCATCAGGCCGAGCTCGACGTTGCCGACCACGTGGTCGACCGCCTGGAACAGCCGCTTCGGGTGGCCCTCCGGCCGCACCACCGAGGTGTGCGCCTCGACGAACCCCGGCAGGTACGGGCCGTCGTACCGGCTGCGGTCGATCAGCGTGTGCCGGGTGTCGCCGTACGCCGCGATCGCGGCCCGGCGGATGGTGCCGTGCTCGTCGCTGACGTCGTTCGGCTCCTCGAGCACGACGGCACCCTGGGCGCGGGCGTGCTTGATGCACTTGTCCACGTCGGGCACCTCGAGCGCGATGTCGGAGACGCCGTCACCGTGCTTGCGGTGGTGCTCGTTCAGCGAGCTGCTCGGGGTGACGCCACCGGTGATGACGAACCGCGCCGAGCCGGCCTTCAGCACGAACGCCTTGTGGTCCTTGTTGCCGTTCTCGGGCCCGGAGTACGCGACCAGGTCCATCCCGAAGGCGAGCTGGTAGTACTTCGCGGTCTGGGTCGCGTTACCCACCACGAACACCACCGCGTCCATCGCCGTCACGGGGAACGGATCGGTGCTCTCGTCGTACGGCACCAGCCCGACGAGCTGCTTCAACTGGTCGAGGTCGAGATCGGCGTCGAGCTCTGCGGGGGTGAGGTCGGTGCTGGTCATCGGGGTCCTCCCGGTCGGTTTCCACTGGCTTGCGTGAGCTTCGCCGGACCAGGACAGGTTGCGCAACAGAACCATGTTTTACTGAACACTCTGCTCAGTATTCTCAGCCAATCATTGGACTATTTGGTCACCCTGACCACCTGGAGGAACCCATGTCCGGAGTGGACGCCCTGGACGCCCGCATCCTCGACCTGTTCGCCGCCGAACCCCGCGTCGGCGTCCTACAGGCCTCCCGCCGCCTGGGCGTCGCGCGTGGCACTGTGCAGGCCCGGCTGGATCGCCTGGCGCGCGACGGCGTGGTCCGCGGCTGGGGGCCGGACGTCGACACGACGGAGATCGGGTATCCGGTGACAGCCTTCGCCACTTTGCAGATCGAGCAGGGGTCCGGCCATAAGACGGTCGCTGCTGCTTTGGCTGCTATCCCTGAGGTCTTGGAGGTTTACACGATCACTGGGGCTGAGGATCTGTGGTGCCGGATCGTGGCGCGGTCTAATGCTGATCTGCAGCGGGTGATCGATCAGGTGGTGATCGTGCGTGGGATCCAGCGGGCTTCGACGGTGATCGCGCTGGCGGAGCAGGTGCCGCACCGGGTGCTGCCGTTGCTGCATGCGGCTAGTCGGGGGTGAGGTACTGCGCCCGCGCAGCCTCCGCCGCTCGCTCCTTCGTCGCTCCCAGCTCCGACTGCTCCCACCCACCCTTTTTGAAGGCCGCTCCTCCGTCGCGTGGGCGGCTGGGTGCGGGTTGTTGGTCGATCGGGCGGTTAGGCGAGGTTCGGTCAGCGTGTGGTTTGCGAGGTGGTGCGAAGCGTCACGAGCTCGCGCAAAGGCACCAGGGACCGGCTGGCCATCCCGTCAGCATCTGGTCCTGCGAGGTGACGCGCAGCGTCACGAGCCCCGGCGAGGGCGGCCGCTCGATCTGGTCGGTCATCCGATCAGCATCTGCAGTTGCGAGGTGACGCCGAGGGTTGCGAGCCCGTGCGCGGGCGGCAACTCGGGGACCGACCCGCTGATCACGCACTTGATCGCCGCGCGAGGTGACGCGCAGCGTCACGAGCCCGCCGACGGCAACTCCCGGGGGCCAACCCGCCGAGCACTTGATCGCCACGCGAGGTGACGCGAAGCGTCACGAGCCGGTCGTCTGGCCAGCCGCCTCTGGCCAAAGAATCCGTCAGCATCTGGTCCCGCGAGGTGACGCGCAGCGTCACGAGCCCGCCGACGGCAACTCCCGGGGGCCAACCCGCCGAGCACTTGATCGCCACGCGAGGTGACGCGAAGCGTCACGAGCCGGTCGTCTGGCCAGCCGCCTCTGGCCAAAGAATCCGTCAGCATCTGGTCCTGCGAGGTGACGCGCAGCGGCACGAGCCAACCGACGGCAACTCCCGGGGACCGACCCGCCGATCACGCACTTGATCGCCACGCGACGTGACGCGAAGCGTCACGAGCCCGTGCGAGGTGCTGGCGAATCAGCGGTGGACAGCGTCAGCATCTACAACTTGCGAGGTGACGCCCAGCGTCACGAGCCCGCACTGATGACCTCAAGCAAGCCGCTTGGCGACCTCAACCGCAGCCCGAGCCACCCGCGGCCCCACAAAATCCCGATCCAGCTTCCCCAGCACAACCACACCGATCGACGCCTCAACCCCCGGCACCCCGAGCACCGGCGACGACACACCCTGCGCCCCAGCCTGCAACTCACCAGCGGTGATCACGAACGGCCGCCCAGCCGGATCAGGCTTCCGCCGACCGGCCAGAATCGCCTTCCCCGCCGCACCCTGGTCGAGCGCATGCCGCGACCCCATCCGGTACGACACATGGAAATCGGTCCAGCTCGGCTCGATCACCGCGATCGCCAGCGCCTCGTCACCGTCAGCCACCGTCAGGTGGGCCGTCGCACCAGTGTCTTCGGCCAGCGAGCGCAGTACCGGCAGCGCCGCGTCACGCAGAGTCGGCTGCACCCGCCGCGAATAGTGCAGTACTGCGAGCCCGAGCCGCGCCCGCCCCTCGCTGTCGCGCCGCACCAGCCGGTGCAACTCCAGCGTGTTGACCAGGCGGTAAACCACGGTCCGGCTGACCCCGAGCGAGGCCGCCAGTTCGGTGATCGACAGGCCGTCCGGGGCGTCCGCCAGCAACTCGAGGACGGTTAGTCCCCGATCGAGAGTCTGGGACGTCTCTGCGGGCACAGCCGAAGCGTAACCTTTTTCGGCCCGCGGCCCGATGTCCCCGTATCTTGCTGCCGTGCGAAATTACTGGGCGCTCCTCCCCGCCATCGCCATCTGCGTCGGTCTACTGCTGCTGTACGCCGTCCCGACTCTGGTCAATCCGCAGTGGACGAGCAGCGTCCTCGGCCTGTTCAAGCAGCTTCCCGGCGGCGAGCAAACCGAGGAGTCCACGGTCCTCGGCCCCCGGCAGATCCAGGCCCGCCGGCTGCTGGCCGGCGTACTGGCGCTCGGCGCCCTCGCACTCGTCGGCTTCAACATCTCGCTCAACCGGGAGGCGAACGGCTGCTACCTCGCGGCCAAGGCGTGGGGCGCCGCCGACGATCGGAAGAAGGACGCCGATCCCTGCGTCGACAAGATCTTCGGCGCGTTCATCAGCGACGGATCAGGCGTGGCCAACGAGAAGGTCCAGCAGCCGGTCACCAGCTACCAGTTGGTCAAGGACAAGCGGCCGAAGTACCTGAAGTGGGTTCAGAACCCGCCGAAGTACGACGAGGTGAACCTGCTGATCGGCGTCGGCTTCAACTGCACGATCGATCTGAAGGTCAAGGAGGAGACCGACAAGATCACCGCGGTGATCGACAACCCCGAGCCGTGCCCGCCGGACGAGCAGATCGAACTGGTCTCGATCAAGCTCAAGCAGCCGCTCGGCGACCGCAAGGTCGTCACCGTGGACGACAAGGAGATCAACCGGATCAACCCGGAGATGCCGTCCTGGGGCAAGGTGCTGAAGGAACTCGCCACCGGCGGCTGATCTCAGCAGGCGGTCAACGCACTGCCCGTACTGCGGAAGCTGCACGGCGGTACGCGTTCAGCGCCCGTACTTCGGGGGCTGTGCCGGCGGAACGCGATCAGCGCAGGAGTACCCGTACTTCGGAGCTGTACCGGCGGCACGATCACCGCAGCGCCCGTACCTCGGAGTCGTACCGGCGGAACGGCTTGTTCCAAGCGAGCAGCACCAGCAACCCCACGATGCACACGCAGGCCCCGCCGAGCAGCGCGATCGTCGGCGTACTGATCGACGCCGTCGTACCGGCAACGAAGTCACCGAGCCTCGGCCCGCCCGCCACCACCACGATGAAGACCCCCTGCAGCCGACCGCGCATCGCGTCGGGAGCGGCTGACTGCAACACCGTGTTCCGGTACGCCGAACTGACCATGTCCGCCGCCCCCGACAAGGCGAGCAACGCGACGCCGAGCCAGATCGTCCGCGACAACCCGAACAGGCCGACCGCCGCCGCGTAGACGCTGATCGCCACGACGATCGCCACTCCTTGCCGCCGGACCCGGCTCACCCAGCCGGAGAACAGCACGCCCACGAGCGCCCCGATCGCGGGCGCGGCCTGCAGCAGCCCGACCGTCTTCACCCCGCCCGCGAAGAACGCGCCGGCGACCGCAGGAAACAGCGCCCGAGGTTGCGCGAACACCATCGCGAGGATGTCCGCGACGAAGGTCGCCAGCAGCGCCGGAGCAGCCCGAAGGAAGCTGAACCCTTCCAGCACCGAGCGCAGCCCGGCCCGGCGTACCAGCCCGGTCGGCGGCACCGCAGGCAGCCGGAACAGCGCGTAGAGCGCAGCGGTGAAGGTGATCACGT
The DNA here is from genome assembly GCF_040687575.1 of Kribbella sp. NPDC056861. Lineage (NCBI taxonomy): Bacteria > Bacillati > Actinomycetota > Actinomycetes > Propionibacteriales > Kribbellaceae > Kribbella > Kribbella sp. NPDC056861. The sequence goes on from NZ_JBFBNQ010000002.1 coordinate 902,256, forward strand.
CGACCAGGTACGCCGCGCCGAACCCCTGCCAGGCGATCACGACCGCCCCCAGCAGCGGACCGGCCGTGAAGCCGAGGTTGAACGCGGCCTGGCTGAGCGTGTTGGCGGCCGGCAGCAACTCGGGCCGGATGAGGCGCGGGATGATCGCGGACCGAGCCGGGTTGTTGACCGCGAAACACGCCGACTGGGCGGCGACCACGGCGTACAGGACCCAGACCTTGTTCCAGTGCAGCTCGGACTGGACGACCAACAGCATCGAGAGCAGCCACAGCCCGCCGGACGAGATGAGCGCGAGCGTACGCCGGTCGATGGCGTCGGCCATCGCGCCGCCGTACAGCCCGAACACGATCAGCGGAACCAACGAGCAGAGCCCGACCAGCCCCACCGAGAACGTCGAGTGGGTCAACGCGTAGACCTGGATCGAAACCGTCACCGCGGTCATCTGCTGACCAAGCTGCGAGACCGACGACCCAACCCACAATCGGCGAAAATCGGCCGACTCCTTGAGCGGACGAAGGTCAGTCAGCAGGCGAGCCACACGCCTGAACTTATGTCACGACTTGCCAGTCGCGACACCAGGGCACGACAGGTCTCAAAACCACGGTGGCAGATGTCGCGGCGAGGGTGGTGTTACCCACAGATTGGTGTCACTCCAGTAATTGCGTCACCCCAGGCTTGGCGTCACCCCAGGCGCGGTGTCGCTCCAGGCATGGCGTCACCCCATGCACGGTGTTACCCCAGCCTTGGCGTCACCCCATGCACGCTGTCGCCCCTAGGAGCGGCGTCACCAGGGCAGGCGGCCGGACTCTGCGTGCGACTCCCCGGTGGGGCCGTCGGGGCCGAGGGTGGCTAGCCGTACGGCGACGGCCGCGCCTTCTGCCGGCGTACGGGGTGCGTCCCAGCCGCCCATGTCCGTCGCGCAGTTGCCCGGGTCGGCTGCGTTGACCAGGATCCCGGTGCCGCGCAGCTCGTTGGCCAGCATCACCGTGACCATGTTGACGGCGGCCTTGGAAGAGTTGTAGCCGAGGGTCCGAACGGTCGACATCCGCGACGCAGGATCGCCGACCTGTGTGAAGGACGCGAGCGAGCTCGACAGATTGACGATGCGGGCAGCGGTGGACTTACGCAGTACGGGCAGCAATGCGGCAGTGACCTCGACCAGACCGATCACGTTGGTCTCGAACGCGGCCCGGAGGGCCGACGCGGCAACCTCGCTCACGCCTCCATCGCCTGCTGGGATGATCGCAGCGTTGTTGACCAGTACGTCGAGCTTCCCGTGCTCGGCCGCGATCCGGGCAGCGGCTGCCCGGATCGACGCAGGATCGGTCACCTCGAGCTGGACCGCCGCGGCTTTGATGCCATCAGCAACAAATTCCTTGGCGACGGCCTCGCCGCGCGCCGGGTCCCGCGCTCCGATCAACACGATGTAGCCGGCCTCGCCGAGCTGCCGGGCGATCTCCCGGCCGATTCCTTTGGTGGCGCCTGTGATGAGTGCGACTGTGTTCATGCCGTAGATGTTTGGCTGACTTCAGCCGTCCAGGCAGAGCGGGTCGAGCCTGGGACCGGCGGTCCCTGGTTACCTATCGCGGCGCTTGAGATGCTGGGAGCCATGGACAGGGCACAGCTGGCCGAGTTCCTCCGCATCCGACGGGAGCGGTTGCGACCGGACGACGTGGGCCTGCCCGCCGGACTCCGACGCCGGACGCCGGGCCTGCGACGCGAGGAGGTCGCCGGGCTCGCCACGATGTCGACCGACTACTACACCCGCTTGGAGCAGGGCCGTGGCCCGCGACCGTCCCGGCCGGTACTAACCGGGTTGGCGCGAGCACTACGACTCTCCGACGACGAGCGAGCTCACCTGTTCCGGCTGGCCGGGGAGCAGCCGGCACCTCCAACGGGACCGCCCACGGACGTGCGTACCGGAGTACTGCGAATGCTGGTACGGCTGGACGTCCCCGGCTTGGTTCTAGACGCGAAGTACGACGTACTGGCCTGGAACCCGCTAGCTGCGGCGCTGATCACCGACTTCTCCGCATTGCCACCACGGGAGCGGAATCTGTTGCGCCTGCGGTTCCTGTCGGGGTCGCGGCAGGAGGAGCGGTTCGGGGAGCGGCAGACCACCGAGTTTGCCCGAGAGGCCGCGGCCGACCTCCGAGCAGCCACCGGCCGCTACCCCGCTGACCCATCGATCGCAGCGCTGGTGACGGACCTGGTCGAAGGCAGCGACGAGTTCGCCCGCATCTGGGCACTCCACGAGGTCGCCACCCAGCAGAGCATGTGCCAAACAATCCACCACCCAACCGTCGGCCGCATCGACGTCGTCTGCGAGGTCCTGCTCATCCCCGAACGCGACCAACGCGTCATCCTCTACACCGCCGCCCCCCGCTCCCCTTCCGACCGGGCACTCCGACTGCTCGAGGTCGTCGGCACCCAGTCCCTGAGCCAGCGCGTCAGCTGACACGTTCAACCACGCCAGCACCTCGGCCTTAGCCGTACCAGCCTCCTCGGCGCGCAGATTCTCGAACCGCTCGACCAGCCCAGCAGTTGCCTCGACCCCGATCCCGCCCCGCAGCCGTCAAGCTGACCTTGCGAATCCGCGCCCCACCAACCCCGCTGAGCCCGATCGATCAACCCAGCCTCGGCCAGCGAACCGAGCATCCGAATCATCGTCGGCGGCGCGACAGAGCTCCGCTGCGCCAATTCGGAATTCGCAATCCCCGGACGTTCCGCGAGCAACGCCAGCACGGCGTACTGCGGAGCGGTCAGCCCGTACTGCGCAAGCGCGGCATCCATCCGCCCCCGCAGCGTCTGCTGCAACCGCTTGAGCGCACACCCGACCGTCTGATCCGGATACCTGATGCCACGACGACCCTCCACCGACGCCCTCGTCGGTCACCCTGATCAACATCTTCACCGTCACTCCTAACTGCCCAGCACGAACTCGTCGACGCCCTCGGCCGGTCCACCCAGGAGTTGTTCGCCGCATCCGACGGCTTCCTGTCAGCCAACCTGCACGCCAGCCTCGACGGCACCCACGTCGCGAACTACGCCTAGCGGACGAGCGCAGCGCAGTACGAGGCCATGACACGGCTTCCCGCGGCCGGGAGCACATGGCAGAGACCACGCAGTCGCCACCGACGTCGTGCCGCACCTCCGCGCGGTCTCGGCCATCCACCAGGCCGACTAGGACAGTTGGTCCGTGCATACGGACAGGAAGTAGTGCCCGTACTGCGCCGGTTGGCAACCCATCGCCGCCTGAAACGAGATCACCTGAGCGACTACTGCCTGTCGGTGTGCTCGTTTTTCGCTTCCGGAGACGCGTGCAGGCCAGACTAAAACATTGTTCTTGTTAACAGAACACTGTTCTCGGCGCCGTTCTCCGTACGGCCCACCGCAGGGTCGGAGCCTGACTCTACCGATGTACGCCACCAATCCGACCTTCGCCGAGGTGACGCGAAGCGTCATGAAGCTGCCGCACCCGGCGCGCTGCCGCGGCAGTCTCCAACCGACGAACTGACGCGTGCCGCACGAGCAGCAGACGACTCAGACGATGCTGACCGGCGATCCCATCAGCACCCGGTCCCGCGAGGTGACGCCCAGCGTCACGAGCCTTTGCCGGTGCCCCAGTCTGGTCAACGATCCCGTCAGCATTCAGTCCTGCGAGGTGACGCGCAGCGTCACGAGCCCGTAGGTGGCTCGCCCGATCGTGGTCGACGATCCCGTCAGCATCCGGTCTTGCGAGGTGACGCCCAGCGTCACGAGCCCAGCGCGGCGGCCGGGTTGCGGCAACCGCAGCTTCAGCGGGCGAGGTGACGCGCAGCGTCACGAGGCTGCCCACGACCGAGGTGCTGCCACCGCGTCTCAGATGGCGAGGTGACGCGAAGCGTCACGAGCCCGCAGTTGGCTCCACTGATCTTGGTCGACGATCCCGTCAGCATCCGGTCCCGCGAGGTGACGCCCAGCGTCACGAGCCCGCATCACCCCACCACACAAATCTCAAGCCCGCCGCTGCGTGGCCCAGTCCCGGATCAACTCGATCCGCTCCCGCAACTGCTCCGACGACGCATGCGCCGCCGCCGGGCCACCAAGCTTCCGCCGCAGATCATTATGAATAACCCCATGCGGCTGCCCAGTCCGGTGATGCCAAGCCGCAACCATCCCATTCAACTCACGCCGCAGCAGCGCGACCTGCTCATGCGTAGCCAGCTCAACCGGCGCAACCTCCTCAGCCTCAGCCGAAGCACCAGCACCCCGCTGAGACTTCTTCTGCGCCGCCAGCGACTTCGCCTGCCGCTTCCGCAGCAACTCACGCACCTGATCAGGCTCCAGCAACCCAGGCAGTCCGAGGAAGTCCATCTCCTCGTCAGACCCGATGTCGCCACCGGTCCCATAATCGCCACCATCGAAGACAACCCGATCGAAGCTCGCATCCGACCCAAGCGCCTCAAACTTAGCGTCCAGATCGTCGCTGGCGCCCTCGGCCTCGTTCGCTTTCTTCAGCAGATCATCCTCGAGGGCGAACAGATCGCCGTCCTCACCAGAGTTCTTCCGGCCGAGCACGTGGTCCCGCTCGACCTCCATCTCAGCCGCGAAGCTCAGCAGCCGGGTTACCGACGGCACGAACACCGACGCCGTCTCGCCCCGCTTGCGCGCCCGCACGAACCGGCCGACGGCCTGGGCGAAGAACAGCGGCGTCGAGGTCGGTGTCGCGTAGACCCCGACCGCCAGCCGCGGTACGTCGACACCCTCACTCACCATCCGGACGGCGACCATCCAGCGCTGCTCGCCGTCGGAGAACTTCTGGATCTTCTTGCTCGCGGCCTTCTCGTCGGACAGCACGACGGTCGGCGCCTCGCCGGTGAGCTCCTTCAGCACCTTCGCATAAGCACGAGCCGTGTTCTGGTCACCCGAGATCACCAGCCCACCCGCGTCAGGCATGTGTCGCCGTACTTCGGTCAGCCGCTTGTCAGCAGCCGCCAGTACTGCGGGCATCCACTCGCCGGTCGGCGACAACGCAGTACGCAACGCCTGGGCGGTCAGGTCCTTGGTGAGCGGCTCACCGAGTCGCGCCGCGACCTCGTCACCGGCCTTGGTGCGCCAGCGCATCTCGCCGGAGTACGACATGAAGATGACCGGCCGTACGACGTGGTCGCGCAGCGCGTGACCGTAGCCGTAGGTGTAGTCGGCCTGGCTGCGCTGCGCCCCGTCGTGCCCGTACTCGTACGTGACGAACGGGATCGGATTCTCATCACTGCGGAACGGCGTACCGGTCAGCGCCAGCCGGCGGGTCGCGGGGTCGAACGCCTCGCGGACACCCTCACCCCACGACAGCGCGTCGCCACCGTGGTGCACCTCGTCGAGGATCACCAGCGTGCGGAACCGCTCGGTGCGGACCCGGAAGGCCAGCGGGTTCACCGAGACGCCGGCATAGGTGACGGCGACGCCCTGGAAGTCCTTGTTGGTCCGCCCCTTGCCGCCCGCGAAGGTCGGGTCGATCGCGATCCCGGCCCGGTCGGCCGCGTCGGCCCACTGGACCTTCAGGTGCTCGGTCGGCGTCACCACGGTGATCCGCTCGATCATCCGGCGGTGCAGCAGTTCGGCGGCGACGGTCAGCGCGAACGTCGTCTTGCCCGCGCCCGGTGTGGCGACCGCGAGAAAGTCCTTCTGCTGCTTTTCGAAGTAGAGCTGGAGTGCTTCCGCCTGCCAGGCCCGCAGCTTGCTCGCAGTTCCCCACGCGGCGCGGTCCGGATAGGCCGGAGGAAGCACGGCTGGTGCTGCTGGCGCGTGCGAATCCACGGACGGCATACTCCCCCGATAGTCGACTGTCGGCCGTGCAGGAACGTTACCCGACATCCTCGGCAAGGTCAGATCGGCGGGCTCGACGAAGCCCCCGTACGCCGCTGCGCAGGCCCCGCACCCGCCGCGACCTGCGCATATGCCCCGCGCCGTATCTCTCCGGCATCCGGACGCGGCGTGTCGGAGCACCGCGCCCAGCCGAGATGGCCTGTGGAGAAAAACTGGGGGTTCCCGGCCCTGGCGACCTACACTCGTGGCTATGAGTACTCAGCTGAGCCCCGGCGCAGAGACGGTCATCGACGAGCGGACCATGCCGTCGCTGGACGAGGGCGATCACGAGCGGTTCTCGCACTACGTGCCGAAGGACAAGCTCACCGAGGCCATGGTGATGGGCACCCCGGTGGTCGCCCTGTGCGGCAAGGTGTGGGTGCCGAGTCGCGACCCGCAGAAGTTCCCGGTCTGCCCGGAGTGCAAGGAGATCTGGGAGTCGCTCAACCCCGGGGACGACGACAACGACAAGGAATAGCTCGCCCAACCCGGCTCTAGCCCAGGGCCGGGTCAGTTCTGGGTCGGATCGTCCGGATAGGTGGCCAGATAGGCCATCTCGTCACGCTGGCGCCGCAACACGCGGCGCCACAACCCCTCCGGCTGCAGGCTGAACACGTCATCGGGCTCGGACGGTACGACGTACCACGCGCCCTCGCTGATCTCGCCTTCCAGCTGCCCGCTCGACCACCCGGCGTACCCCGCGAAGATCCGCATCCGCTGGATCGCGCCCGCCAGCAGCGCGGGCGGCACGTCGAGGTCGATCAGCCCGATCCGGCCGAAGCACTCCCGCCACCCGGGCGGGTCGGCCGACTCGATCACCTCGGCGACCGCGAGGGCGCTGTCGGTGCCCACCGGGCCGCCCATGAACAGCACACCGGGCTCGCTCACGGTGTCCGACCAGTCGGCCAGCACCCGGTCGACCTCCAGGTCGGCGGCGCGGTTCACCACCACGCCCAGCGCGCCGTCCTCGTCGTGATCCAGCAGCAGGATCACCGACCGCCGAAACGGTGGCTCGTCGAGCAGCGGGGTCGCCACCAGCAGCGAGCCGGTCAGGGTCGGGGCCGTCATTGCCCCATCATGTCCTGCCCAGCACCTTTTTGAACCCGGAGCGCGCGAAACCCGAGCCAGGCGCCGAGCGCAAGCCCGCACAGGTCGGCGACCGTGTCGAACACGTCACCGCTGCGGAACGGCAGCCAGTAGTACTGGACCACCTCGCTGATCACCGCGTTCGCGGCGACGATCGGCAGCAACCACCGGGCCGGTACGCCGCTGCGCAGGCCGAAGTACGCGACGGATCCGAACAGGAACAGGTGCGCGAACTTGTCGGAGTACGGGAACTGCACGTCGGAGCCGGCCTGATGCGGCGCGTACACGCCGTACAGGTGGATCAGGCAGGCCACCACGAAGGCGGCGCGCCAGATCCACGCGGTACGGGACTTCCGGACGTCGGTTGCAGTCAAGATGGAGTCCATCAAAACAGGTGACTCAAATCAGCGCGCCCGGTGAGTCGTCCGGGAACATCTCGGCGGCCGGCGCCTTGCCGCCCGCGGCCTCGCGGACCGCGTGCGCGACCCGGTTGTGCACCTCCGGGTGGAAGACGCTCGGCACGATGTAGTCGGCGTTCAGCTCGTCGTCGGTGACGACACCGGCCAGCGCCTTCGCGGCCGCCAGCTCGGTCTGGATCGAGACCGTCGACGACTGCGCGTCGAGCAGACCGCGGAAGACGCCCGGGAAAACCAGCACGTTGTTGATCTGGTTCGGGAAGTCGCTGCGGCCGGTCGCGACCACGGCCGCGTGCTCGTGCGCCGCCGCCGGGTCGACCTCGGGATCGGGGTTGGCCAGCGCGAAGACGATCGCGTCGGCGTTCATCGTGGCGATGTCGGCGCCGTCCAGGATGTTCGGCGCCGAGACGCCGATGAACACGTCGGCCCCGGCCAGCGCGCCCTTCAGGTCCCCGCTGTACTGCGCGGCGTTGGTGTTCTCCGCGATCCAGCGCAGCTCCGGCGACAGCCCTTCGCGCTCGGTGTGGATGACCCCGGCGATGTCGGCGACGACCGTGTCCTTCACCCCGGCCTCGATCAGCAGCTTGAGGATCGCCGTACCGGCCGCGCCCGCGCCGGACAGCACGACGCGCACCTGGCTGATGTCCTTGTTGACCACCCGCAGCGCGTTGAACAGCGCGGCGGTGACGACGACCGCCGTGCCGTGCTGGTCGTCGTGGAAGACCGGGATGTCGAGCTCCTCGCGCAACCGGGCCTCGATCTCGAAGCACCGCGGCGCGGAGATGTCCTCCAGGTTGATCCCGGCGAAGCCCGGCGCGATCGCCTTGACCACGGCGATGATCTCCTCGGTGTCCTGGGTGTCCAGGCACAACGGCCAGGCGTCGATGCCGGCGAAGCGCTTGAACAGCGCGGCCTTGCCCTCCATCACCGGCAGCGCGGCCTCGGGACCGATGTTGCCCAGGCCCAGTACGGCGGATCCGTCGGTGACCACGGCAACGGTGTTGCGCTTGATCGTCAGCCGGCGGGCGTCCTGCGGGTTCGCGGCGATCGCCAGGCAGACCCGGGCGACTCCCGGGGTGTAGATCATCGAGAGGTCGTCCCGGTTGCGGATCGGGTGCTTGGCCTCCATCGAGATCTTGCCGCCGAGGTGCATCAGGAAGGTCCGGTCGGAGACCCGGCCGATCTCCACGCCCGGTACGGCGCGCATCGCCTCGACCAGCCGGCCCGCGTGCTCGGTGTCGGCGGCGGCGCAGGTCACGTCGATCCGCAGCCGCTCGTGCCCGGAGGCGGTCACGTCGAGCGCGGTGACGAGGCCACCGGCCTGCTCGACGGCGGTGGTCAGTTTGCTCACCGTGGAGCCACCGGCAGGGACCTCGAGGCGGACGGTGATGGAGTAGGAAACGCTCGGCAAGGCAGTCACGCGGGTGATCCTCTCATGTCACTGGTAGGGCCCGAGGGTTCTGTACGTAATGTGCACGGCCTACTGCTGGGTAATCCATTACCCGCCCGCTACGCTGAGGCCTCTGACGGGCGTCGAGGGGAGCTGGGATGGCGACGATCAGCGATGTCGCTGCGCTGGCAGGGGTGTCGACGGCGACCGTCTCGCGGGCGCTGAACGGCAAGTCCACGGTCGATCCGGAGCTGGTCGCCCGGGTCCGGCAGGCCGCCGAGGAGCTCGGCTACCAGCCGAACGGCCCGGCCCGGAACCTGCGCCGTCAGGAGGCGGCGGTGGTCGCGCTGATCATCTCTGACGTCGAGAACCCCTTCTTCACCGCGATCGCGCGCGGGGTCGAGGACGTCGCGCACGAGGTCGGCTACTCGGTCGTGCTCTGCAACTCCGATGAGAGCGCCGACAAGGAGAACCGCTACATCGACATCGCGATCCAGGAGCGGGTGGCCGGCGTCATCCTCTCCCCCACCGGTACGACGAAGAGCGTCCAGAAGCTGGCGCAACGCGGAACGGCCTTCGTCGCGGTGGACCGGCCGCTGCCGGAGCAGGCCAGCGACGTCGTACTGGTTGACACCAGGCTGGCCGCGCGGGAGGCCACGGCTCACTTGATCGCCCAGGGCTATCAACGCATCGGCTGCATCACGGGTCCCGCAGGAGTTCGTACTGCGGACGACCGGCTTGCGGGTTATCGCGATGCGTTGAAGGCCGCGAAGGTCCGCAGTACGGCGAAGCTGGTCCGGCGTACGGAGTACAAGGCAGCGGGTGCCCATCGAGCAGCGCGGGACCTGCTCAACCAGCCGGAACCACCCGACGCGTTGCTGGTGGCCAATAGCGCGATGGCGGTCGGAGTCTTGCAAGCGCTGCAGGAGCACGGGGTGCGTCCGGGCAAGCAGGTCGGCCTGGTCGCCTTCGACGACGCGCCTTGGGCCGCACTGGTCGATCCGCCGCTGACGGTCGTCGCGCAGCCGGCGTACGAGATCGGGACTGTGGCCGCCCGCTTGCTGCTGGCCAGGATCGCGGACAACACCCGCCCGCCGACCACGACCACCCTCGGCGCCCGGCTGATCGAGCGCGGCAGCTCCCGGCACTCGGAGTGACCTTTCGATCACAGTGGAAGGGTTAGCGCGACCGGTCAGGGTTCTCGACTCTGAGAGCATGCGACGACTCTCTCTGGGCCTGATGGCCGCCATCGCCTTACTCACGGCCGTTCTGACGGCCCCTACGGCTTCCGCCGCCGACGGCACGTTCGCGGTCTGGAACGTCACCAACGGCAGCCGGTGTGAATGGTCCGGCAACGCGCCGACGCTCGGCAGCTGCACCAACAAGATCTATCTGCTGCAGAACAGCGGCTACCCCTGTTCCGGCTGCGACTGGGTCCGGCTCTACTGGGGGACCAACTACACCGGCGCCTACTACTGCGTCCCGCCGGGACAGACGCTCGGCCAGCCGACCTCGCCGAACGTCCGGTTCAACAAGGGCAGCGGACTCAGCGGCTACAACCAGGTCATCTGGAGCAACGCCGCCTCGGCGAAGTGGTCCGGCCCCTGCTGAACGGCGAACTGCCCGGCCGGCGGCTCTGGGTGAGCCGTCGGCCGGGCAGCGGCAGCGGGCGGTATCAGCCGGTGGGGTTCTCCTCGGCGTAGATCGACGCGGCGTTCTCCTTGTCGATCAGCCGGGTCTTCAGCGTCTGGGACTTCTCGATCGTGCCGCAGTCGACCAGCAGCTTCTTCGCCGCGGCGATCGCTTCCTTGCCGTTGGTCGGGTAGGTGAAGGTGGCGCTCAGCCGGCCCTGGTCGACCGCCTTGATGCCGCCGGACGGGATCGGCAGCGCGTCGATGCCGATGAACTTCATCTCCTTCTCCCGCCCGACCGCCTTGGCCGCCAGGTAGGCGCCCTCGGCCATCGGGTCGTTGTGGGCGTAGACCAGATCGATCTTCGGGTTCGCCTTCAGCAGCGCGTCCATCTGCGCCTGGCCCTTCTCCCGCAGCCAGTCGCCGCTGGCGTCGGCGACGATCTTGATCTTCGGGTTCGCCTTGATCGCGTCGACGAAGCCCTGGTGCCGCTCGGCCTGCGGGGTCGCGCCGGCCAGGCCCTTCAGCTCCACCACGTTCCCGCCCTGCGGCAGCAACTTCTCCGCGACGTACTTGCCGGCCTCGGTGCCGATCTCGACGTTGTCGCCGCCGATGAAGCCGGTGTACGCGTCGCCCTCGACCTTGCGGTCCAGGACCAGTACCGGGATGCCCTTGTCGTAGGCCTTCTTCACCACCGCGGTCAGCGGCTTGGCCTCGTTCGGGCTGATGATCAGCAGGTCGATCTGCTGGGTGATGTAGTTCTCCACGTCCGCGACCTGCTTGGCGTTGTCCTGCGCCGCGTCGGCGAACTTCACCTCGAACTGCGGCACGTCCTTGGCGGCAGCCTTGATGTCGTCGTCCATCCGCTGCCGGTACGGCTCGGCCACGTTCGCCTGGCTCATCCCGATCACGTACTTGCCGTCGGCCCCTTTGCACTCCTTGGAGCTGCCGGCCGAGGGCGAGTCCGAGGTTCGTTCGCTGGTGGTGCCACAGCCCGCCAGCACCAGGGCGGCGACGGCCGCGGCGGCGAGGGGCGCTTTCAGGTTTCGCATGACGAGCCTTTCTTTGCAGAGGAAGAACGTTTTACGAGGCGGGGCGGAGCCGTTGCAGCGCGGCTGCCGCCACGATCACCAGTCCCTTGATCAGCAGCTGGATGTTCGAGTCGATGTTGTTCAGGGCAAGAATGTTGTTCAGTACGCCGAGCAGCAGCGCGCCGGCCACCGTCCCGGCCACCGAGCCCCGGCCGCCGGCCAGGCTGGTGCCGCCGATCAGCACCGCGGCGATCGCGTCCAGCTCGTAGCCGATCCCGTCGTTCGGGCTGCCCTGGTTGAGCTGGACCGCGTGCACGATGCCGGCCAGCGAGGCGAGCAACCCGCAGATCGCGAAGACGGCGATCTTCACCCGGACCACCGGTACGCCGGACAGCCGCGCCGCCTTCTCGTTGCCGCCGACGGCGTACAGGTGCCGGGAGAAGGCGCTCACCCGGAGGAAGACGACCGCCGCGATCGCCACCACGGCGAAGATCAGCACCGGGATCGGCACCAGCCCGCCGAAGGTGCGCTCACCGAGGATCGCGAACGAGTTCGGCGCCTCGTTCGGACCGTTGCCATAGGCAATTGCCACGCCCTGGCCGTCGGACCAGATTCTGGCCAGGCCCCGGGCTATCTGCAGGCCCGCGAGAGTGACGATGAACGACTGGATCCCGATCATCGCGGTCGCCATCCCCTGCAGGGCGCCGAAGACCAGGCCGACCGCGAGCACCACGACGATCGAGGGCAGGAAGCCCCAGTCGCTCTCGACCATCAGCACCGCGGACCCGACCGCGGCCAGGCCGAGCACGGCGCCGACGGACAGATCGATCCCGCCGATCAGGATCACGAACGTCATCCCGACCGCGATGATGCCGATCTCCGAGACCGCCCGGACCACGTTGGCGAGGTTGTCGGCGCTGACGAACAGGATCTCTCCGTCGCGCTTGGGCGAGAAGATGATGGCGGCGAGGAAGACGGCGAGCAGTCCGAAAACACTTTGAAAGCGGAAGAGGGTCGCGACCACTCCCCCTGATCTCTCTGCGACCGCCGTCTGAGCCGGGGTGTCCTGGGGGTTGGTCATTGGAGCCCTCCGGCTTCTTCGAACACTGCGCCTTCTCCCATCGCGGCGGCCAGCAGATCACCCTCGGACGACTCGGCGGTGGAGAACGACGCCACATCACGCCCGTCCCTCAGCACCACCACCCGGTCGCAGACCCCCACCAGCTCGGGGAGCTCCGACGAGGCCAGCAGTACGCCGATCCCCTGGCCGGCCAGTTCACCCAGCAGCCGGTAGATCTCCGACTTGGCGCCGATGTCGACCCCTCTGGTCGGCTCGTCCAGCAGCAACAGCCGCGGCGAGGTGAGCAGCATCCGGCCGAACACCACCTTCTGCTGATTGCCGCCCGACAACGTCCCGACCTCGTCCTGCAACCGCCCGAACTTCAGCCGCAACCGGTCCGCCATCCGCACCGACGCGGCCCGCTCCATCCGCCGCGCGACCACGCCCAGTCGCCCGTACGCCGGCAAGCTCGACACCACCGTGTTCGCAAGGATCGAGTGGAACAACACCAGCCCCGACGTCCGCCGATCCTCGGGGACGAACCCGATCCCGTGCTTCAACGCATGTCGAGGCCCTCGCGGCTGGATCACCTGTCCCTGCAACACGATCCGCCCGGACCGCGTGCCACCCGGCGCAACGCCGTACAGGGTCTCGAGCAGTTCGGTACGCCCGGAGCCGAGTAGCCCGGCCAAGCCGACGATCTCCCCGGCCCGGACACTCAGCGAGATGCCCGCCGGATCGCGCCGCCCCGGCCGCGGCCGCCGCGGCGTGAGCTTGAGCCCCTCGACCCGGAGCAGCTCGTCGCCCGTGGCCGCGTCAGGCGTGGTGAACAGGGTCTGCACCGGCCGCCCGACCATCGCCTCCACCACCTCCGCGGTGCTCAGCGACCGCGGGTCGAAGCTCGCGACGTTCTGCCCGTTCCGCAGTACGGTGGCGCGGTCGGCGACCTGCGCGATCTCCTCCATCCGGTGCGAGATGTAGACGATCCCGACGCCACTGCGCCGCAGCTCGCGGATCACCACGAACAACCGCTCGACCTCGGAACTGGTCAGCGCCGAGGTCGGCTCGTCCATGATCAGCACCCGCGCGTCCAGCGAGATCGCCTTCGCGATCGTGACGAGCTGCTGCTCCCCGACCCGCAACTCCCCGACCGGCCGCCGCGGGTCGAGCGCGACCCCGCTGCGCTCGAGCAACGCCCGCGCCTCGCGCTCCATCCGCCGCCGGTCCACGGTCCGCAGCCGGGTGCGCAGCTCCCGCCCGAGGAAGATGTTGTCGACCACCGACAGCCCCGGCACCAGATCGAGCTCCTGGTGAATCATCGCGATCCCGGCCGCCTGCGCGTCGGTGGGCCCGCCGAAGGTGACCCGTTCCCCGTTGATCTCGATGACCCCGTCGTACCCCGTGACGTCACCGGACAGGATCTTCATCAGCGTCGACTTGCCGGCCCCGTTCTCGCCGAGCAACGCGTGCACCTCACCCGTCCCGAGGCTGAAGTCGACCTCACGACAGGCCTGTACACCGCCGTAACGCTTGCCGATCCGCGACATCCGGACCAGGTCCGCAGGCTCCGGCATGACACCTCCGCGGTCGCCAAGTAATCGATTTCCCGGACGCTAGACCCGCGCCGCGCGCACCGTCAACCCCTTACGAAGATTAGGTACCCGCAGACACTCGCCAACAGCCTTTCGAGGACTGCCGAAAGACGCTGCTCTGGGGCCGGCCTACTCGTCCAACCAGGCACGAACGGATTCGTCGTGTTCACCGAGCCGCGGCGGCGGAAGATTGGTCTCCCGCGCCCCCGCATACGGCTGGTCGTCGAACCGCAACGGCGGGCCAGGCAGCTGGACGGTCCCCAACGTCGGATGCTCGACCTCGATCAGCAACCCCTGCGACCGAGTCTGCTCCCACTCGTAAACCTGCTGGAAGTCCCGCACCTTCCCCGACGGAATGCCCACAGCCGCCAACCGCCGCAACCACTCATCCGCCGGCGCACCGGCCAACGCGAGCTCGATCGCCGCGGTCAACTCGTCCCGATGCGCCACCCGATCCGCATTCCCGACAAACCGCGAATCCAGCGGATCCAATCCCACCAGCGGCGCGAACACCCGCCACTGCCCCTCAGAACCGACAGCGACCTGCACGATGTCATCGGCAGTCCGATACATCCCATAAGGCGCGATCTGCGCATGGTGGTTCCCCACCCGCTCCGGCAACTCCCCCGCCACAGTCCATTTCGTCCCGTGAAAAGCATGCACCCCGACCACCGACGCGAGCAGACTCGTCCGCACCACCCGCCCGCGCCCGGTCACGTTCCGCTCGTGCAAAGCCGCCAGTACGCCGTACGCCCCGTACATCCCAGCCAGCAGATCAGCAATCGGTACGCCGGTCTTGGTCGGCTCGACGGCCCCCGTGATGCTCATCAGCCCGCCCTCGCCCTGAGCGATCTGGTCGTACCCCGCGCGCTGCCCCTCCGGCCCGTCATGCCCGAACCCGGTGATCGACAAGATCACCAACCCAGGATTCAGCGCGTGCAACTCCTCGACCGAGAACCCGAGCCGATCGAGCACCCCCGGCCGGAAGTTCTCCAGCAGCACATCGGCCTTGCGCACCAGCTTGGTCAGAAACTCTTTCCCCTCGGCCGACTTCAGATCAGCCGTCACCGACTCCTTGTTCCGGTTGGCCGACAGGAAGTACGTCGACTCCCCCTCGACGAACGGCGGCCCCCACCCCCGGCTGTCGTCACCACCGACGGGCGTCTCGACCTTGATCACCCGCGCCCCGAGATCACCCAGCATCATCGCCGCATGAGGACCCGACAACGCCCGGGTCAGGTCGACTACCACCAGGTCAGACAAGAGGTTCTGCACCCCGCCACCCTAGGCGTAGCCTCCGAGAGAAGGAGGGGGTTGTGATGGCGTTCACCGGAAGTGGGACCAAAGCCGATCCATGGGCGCTGAGTACGCCGCCCGGCGGCTCGCAGTACCAGGTGTACCGCGAGGACGACACGCTCGTCTGCCAGGTCGGAAGCACCAAGCTGAGCTACCAGGCCCGATGCATCGAGGATCTGCACGCGATGCTCCAGCAGCACGGCGACTGGATGCTCCTCGGCAACACGGACGAGCAGCAACCCGCCGCGCTCGGCCCGGCCGAGGTCGAACACAACGCCCGCAACAACCGCATGCGAGCTCTCTAAACCGCCCGGACCTTCCGGACCAACGACGCCAGGCGCTGAGTGACGTCACGTGGCCGTTCTTGCATCAGCATGTGTCCGGCGCCCGGGTACATCCACAGCCGCGCCGACGGCACCAACTCGGCCATCCGATTGCCGTGCCGCGGCGAGATCAACCGGTCCCGCGTCCCGTGCATGATCTCCACCGGGATCTGGTCGAGCACCTTCAGCGCCTCGCCGCGATCGTGCTGCACGATCGCCTCGAAGAACCCACCGAAAGACGCCCCCGGCAACACCGCCAGATCCGCCAGCAGGATGTCGACCTCGGCCGGATCCACCTGCTTCCCGAACACCAACTGCTTCAACGCCGGCCGCCGCACCGCAGTAGATGCCCCCTGCAACCAAGCAGCCCGTACTGCGCTCGCTCGCCGAGCATCAGCACTCGCGCGAGCACCCGCCCGTCGCTCCAGCCGCGCCCCCGCCAGATTCATCGCCCGCGGCGCAACCACCGAAGCCGGCCGATCGAACCGCGCCGGCAACCCGAACGCCCGCGACGCCAACTGCCCTGACGACGTCGCCACCAACGCAGCCGCAGAGATCCGCGAACCAACCAGCTCCGGCCGCTGCTCGGCCAGCGCCATCAACGTCATCCCACCCATCGAGTGCCCGGCATAAACCACAGGCCCGTCGCCAACCACCTCATCAAGCACAAAAGCCAGATCATCGGCCAACTGCTCAATCCGGGTAGTCCCCGCCGGCGCAGCAGCCGAGCGACCATGCCCGCGGTGGTCATAGGCAACCACCCGCACCGCGTCAGAGCCCAGCACCCGAGGCAACCCAGCCAACTGGTGATGCCAACTCCGCGTAGAGCAGGTCCACCCATGGGCAAGCACAACGGTCACCGGCGCATCCGCCGACCCGGTCGTCTCTACATGCAGCCGCACCCCATCGGGCGTCACCACCGCACCAGACGCCACCGCGGCGGCCCCTGCCTCCTCAGCCCCGCTTCTCCCGGACCGCTCCGCCTGCATCGTCATATCTTCCCCAGCTTCTCGGACAGCTCTCCCAGCCCACCCTTGCGGCGCTGCTGGTTCGTACGCAACCTCACGACCCAATCAGCCACCGACGGCAGATGCCGCGCAACAGCCACGCCCACGCCCGTCGATCGGGTCGAAGCCCGATTCCGCGGCGGCCGCCGAGCACCCGCCACCTCCACAATCGTCCCCACCACCTGCGCCACCGTCTCAGCCGGCAGGAACAACCCAAGATCCACCCCACGCGCCAGCGAAGCATCATGAATCGGCGTCGGCACGTACCCCGGATAGATCACACTCACGTCGATCGCCCGGCCGTTCTCGATCCGCAACGCATCCGCATAGGTGTCGATCGCCCGCTTGGACACCAGGTACGACGCAGCCAACGGCAGCGTCACATACGCAAGCCCGGAGGACACGAAGATCACCCGCCCGCGAGCGGCACGCAGTACCGGCAGAGCAGCCGCAGTGACTCCCCAGCCGGCGAAGAGATTCACCTCGATCACCTTGCGAGCCACCGCATCCGGCGCCTCCCCAGCCAGCGCCGGTACGCCGATCCCCGCGTTGTTGATCAGCAGATCCAGCCCGCCGAGCCGCCCGACCGCCTCGTCCACCGCCCCCGGAATCTGATCGGCCTGCGTCAGATCACACTCGATCACGTCGTCGCTCTTCTGCAGATCGAGCCCGATCACCTCGGCCCCACGAGCTCGCAACTGCTCGACAGTCGCCGCACCGAACGCCCCGGCAGCACCCGTGACCAGCGCCTTCTTCCCGCGCAGATCCCAAGCTCCAGATTTCCGCAGACCCGCCCGGCCCGTCATGCGATCTCCTTCTCCCGCTCGGAGGATCCCTCGAGATGCGCCGCGCGCAACCGCCCACCGCGAGCACCACGACCAACCAGCCACGCGATCCCGAGCAGCTCCAACGAACCAACCACAGCCAGCAAGGCATAGCCGCCGTTCCACATCCACCGCGGTACATCGGTCCGCTCCTCGCGCCGCAGCGTCTGCTGCTCGCCGATGAAGTCGACCGTCTCCCCGTTGGAGACCTGCTCGGCCGGCTTCTCGATCTTCAGATCCTCCGGCGCGTAGACCCACATCGCCACCATGTCCCGCGAGCCCTGGTGCAGCCGGAGCATCGACTTCCACTTGCCGTACATCGGCAGCGGCTCGGTCGACCGGTAGGTGCCATCAGCAACCTTCTCCATCGCGTGCGTCATCTGCCCGCCACCCTGCCAGGCCAGCGCCTCGAACCAGCGCGCATCCTCGGCCGCATCAGCAGGCTGCAGCTTCACCGTCACGTACGCCGTCGGCTGCGACCCGACCGCCACCGGCTCCAGCGACACGGTCGCGCTCACCCCCGGGCCGGCGGATCGCGGTACGGAGAAGAACAGCGCAGCCAGTACTGCGACCAGCCCGATCGCGCCGAGCTGGTGAGTCAGCCGCACCGGCGGCGTGTCGCGAACCTCGCCCGCGACCTCGGCGTACCGGGTCGCCAGCCAGGCGCCGACCAGCCCTGCCCCCACACCGGTGACCACGCCAAAGCCCAGCGCCGACGGAAGCATCGAGGCCGGCCAGTGGATCGGCATCCAGACCTGCGACCACCCGTACTCCGCGACCACGCCGACCGTGCCGATCAGCGCACCGGAGACCAGTCCCAGCCGGAACCGGTTCTTGTTGCCCAGCGCAAGCGCGGTCAGCTCGACCAGGACCGCTTCGACGATCAGCAGCGGGAAGTGGCCGACGATCTCGCCGAGTGGCTGGGCGACCGCCCAGGCGATGCCGCCGCGGATCACCAGATAGGTGCCGAGGGCACCGAAGGTCGACCCAGGACCGCGACGCGCCCGGAGCACCGTGAAGGCCAGCGTCGAGCCGAACACGATCAGGATCGGCTGCAGGATCAGCGGGAACTGCGGGACGCCGTAGTTGAACTCGGTGCTGAACAGGTCCCACGCGATCAGCAGCGCGCCGACGGCGATGATCTCCTGGGCCCGGCGGCGCAGGTTGAGACCGACCAGTTGCTCGACCTCGGCCGAGGCCAGCAGCCGGGCGAAGATCGAGAAGACGACCCCGCCGATCATCAGCAGGTGGGTCGGCCCCCAGAGCGTGACGTCCTCGCCGAACAGCCGGTGCCAGACGTCGTCCAGCGGGAAGCCGACCAGCGCGAAGGTCCCGCACACCGTCACCAGCGCCGCGCTGCACGGGATCCGCCAGCCCTTGGTCAGCTTGATCGTCCGGGCCGGCAACGGCTTGCGGGCCAGCGCGATCGGCAGCACGCCGGAGACGATCACGCCGAGGATGCCGAAGAAGATCGGGTAGTGCGCCGGCGTCCCGAACGGCCCGGTGTCGCGGCCGCGGTCGATGTGCACCGCGATGTCCCACCAGACGCCGAAGGCGCAGGACAGCAGCGAGACGGCGTGCAGGTACGGCGTCAGCGCGGCCCATCGGGGGACTCCGTCCAGCCTCCCGATGGTGTCCGCGAGACGCCCTACCAGCGTCACCCGCCCGGTGCGTTCGCGCCACAACAGCACGGCGAGTGCGAGGTACAGCAACGAGACGAGGCCGGTGACGATCGCGATCTGGTCGAACGTCGCGGTTCCGGTCGAGGCCGCCAACGGGACGGTCATGCGGGACTTCTTCAGTTCGGGCCAGGGACTGCACAGAGATACGCCACGAGCGATGTTACATACGATATGTAACGTGGAGTCTGGAAGACTGTCAAGGGTGGGAGGACAGATGCCGGCCGAGTCGGGCCCAGATGCGGAGTTCACGGTCGATCAGCTAGCCGCGAAGGTGGGCATGACCGTGCGGAACGTGCGCGCGTACGCCGGCCGCGGGCTGATCCCGCCACCGCGTCTGGCCGGCCGCACCGGGTACTACGGCGCCGACCACGTCGCGCGGCTGACGCTGGTCCGCGAACTGCTCGACAAGGGCTACACGCTGGCCGCGGTCGAGCGGATGATGAGCGACCTGCCCGACGGCGCGCTGGCGCTGGGCGTCTTCGAGACGCTGGTCAGCCCCTGGACGCCGACCGAGCCCGAGGTGATCACCGAGCAGCAACTGGCCGACCGCGCGGGCATCCCGCACAACGCGGCCACCATCGCCAAGCTGGTCGAGCTGGGCATCGCCGAGCGGCAGGACGACGACCGGCTCCGGATCCCCAACCCCGACCTGCTCCGCACCGGCCTCGAGGTGATCAAGCTCGGCGTCCCGCTGGAGGCGATCTTCGAGATGCTGCCCAAGCTCTTCGACCACGCCGACGCGGTCGCCAAGGTCTACGTCGAGCTGTTCCGCGGCACGGTCTGGCGCGAGTTCGCCGACGCCGGACTGCCGGCCGAGGGCTGGCCGGAGATCCAGCGCACCCTGGAGAACATCATCCCGCTGGCCGGCCAGGCCCTGGTCGCCGCCTTCCGGGAGGCGATGGGCCGCGAGATCGAGGTCGTCGCCTACGAGGAGCTGGGCCTCGACCCCGACGCGTTGCCCTCCACCGGCTGACTCCGGTTTCCTGAACCGCGTAACTTCTGCACGTGCCGACAGTTATCGTTTGGTCGCAGAATGTCACGAGCACGGCTCAGTCCTGAGGACGGTCATGAAGAAGGCAGTACTGGTAGTCGTCACCGCCGCGGCCGTCATCGGCGCGGCACTGATCCCCTCCTCGGGCCGGCCGGTGGTCGCCGCGACCTCGGGCACGACCGTGGCCTCACCCCCCGGCTTCGGCTCGGCGCTGTCGTCGGTCAAGCAGCTGTCCTGGCAGACCAACGCGGCCGTGAACGCGCTCGCCGTCGCGGGCAACACCGTGTACGCCGGTGGCCTGTTCACCAGGATCCGCCAGCCCGGCAAGCCGGCCGGCCAAGGCGACGCCGCCCGCACCTACGTGGCCGCCTTCAACCGCTCGACCGGTGCGCCGACCCGGTTCGCGCCGAAGCTGAACGGCGCCGTCTGGGCGATCGCGTCCAGCCCGGACGGCAAGCGGGTCGTGATCGGCGGTGACTTCACCACCGTCAACGGCGTCAAGCGCAACCACGTCGCCATGTTCGACGTCGCCACCGGCCAGCTGACTGCCGGCTGGGACCCGTCGGTCGCGACCCGGGTGAAGGCGATCGCCATCTCCGGCAACAGCGTCTACCTGGGCGGCTCGTTCGGCCGGGTGGACAACAAGGAGCGCAACCGGCTGGCCGCCGTCACGCTGGACAAGGGCATCCTGCTGCCCTGGGATCCGGACGCGGACGACGAGGTCTACGCGATCGACCTGAACGACAACGGCACCCGGGTCTTCGTCGGCGGCGCCTTCAGCGAGCTCAAGAACGTCGACCACTGGGCCCTGGCGATGGTGAACACCACCGACGGCGCCGCGTTCGCGATGCCGGCCGCCGCGGCGATCCCGGAGCCGTCCTTCGACTGCACCAGCACGGTCCGCGACATCGACACCCTCGGCGGCAAGGTCTTCGTCGCCAACGCCGGCAGCGGCCTGGGCTGCTACGACGGCGTCCTGGCGGCCGACTCGACCACCGGCAAGCTGCTCTGGCAGAACAACTGCCTGGGCGCGACCGAGGCGATCCAGGCCATCGGCAACTGGCTCTACAAGGGCTCGCACGCGCACGACTGCAGCCGGGACGGCGGTTTCAAGGACGGCACCGGCACCCACCACCTGCTGGTCGAGAGCACCATCAACGGCAAGCTCGGCCCGTGGCACCCGACCACCGACGCCGGCGGTACGACGCTGGTCGGCCCGCTGGCGTTCGCCTCCGGCGGCAACGACCTGTGGGTCGGCGGCGAGTTCGTCAAGGTGAACGGCACCATCCAGGAAGGTCTGGCCCGCTTCACCAACACCCCCGGCGGCGCCACGCCTGCCGTGCCGGCCGCGCCGAAGGGTTCCAGCACCCGCGCCGGCAAGGCCGCGATCAGCTTCCCGACCGTGGTCGACGCGGACAACATCGCGCTGACCTACACCCTGTTCCGCGGCACCACCAAGCTGGCCAGCTGGAAGCTCAGCTCCTACCCGTGGAGCAAGCCGACCGTCACCAGCTTCACCGACGTTCGCCTGCCGAGCGGTCAGACCCTCAGCTACCGCGTTCAGGTCAGCGACGGCCGCAACGTCAGGAACGGCGCTGTGACCCCGGTAAAGATTCGCTGACGCCACGGCCGGCCTCGGGCAGATCGCCGAGGTCGGCATCCCAGTCGTCCTCGTGGTCCTCGGTGAGCGTCGCCTCGTTGCGGCGGGCGATCCTGACGAACGCGACGATCAGCAGGATCGGCCCGAGGAACATCGCCAGCTCCGGAATGCCACCCATGTGCAGCGCGATCATGACGCGGTCACCAGCGCGATCCCGCCGGCGGTGAAGGCAACCATCGCCGCCAGCATCGGGTACTGCGCCCGCCGGAGCTGCCGCCGCCGGAACAGGTGGGTGGCCCGATCATGCGCGGACACGACCCCGAGTACGTGTCCGAGCACGATCGCACCGATCTGCACTGCCGCGATCAGACCGGTACCCAGGAACGCGTAGTCGATCCGCGCATTCCCGACGCCGAACAGGTCCCAGCCGCGGCCGAACGGATCCGTTGCCAGCAGCAACCCTTCCTGCCCCTGGAACATCGCGAACGAGAAGTAGTGCGCGACGGCGTACCCGATCGCGATCGGCACCAGCGAGTGCACGAACGCGCCCGGCAAGCCGGCCCGGCCGAGCGCGCCCGGCCGGATCCTCGCCGAGCCGGTCGACCGGGCAGCGAGCAAGAAGAGGGCTGTGACGAGTGCGACCGCGGCCAGCAGGCCGAGGGTGTAGACGGGAACGTGCGCGGCCGGACCCAGCTCACCGGTGAGGCTGCTCCAGGCCGACCAGCGGCTGATGCCGTCGAAGGCGGTCGAGCCGAGCAGGAGACACAGGAGGCCGACCATCCCTGGCTCCTGCGGGACAGTGGCGAGGCCGGCGAGCGGATTGCGTAGTACGAGGTGGCGTTGGTGGTCGCGGCCGAGCGGGCTGAGCTTGGCGAGCACTTCGGCGTACACCTCGAAGCTGTCGCCGACGGCGAACCAGCGCGGCCCGTAGATGATGCCTGCAGCAACATTCACCAGCGCGTAGCCGGTCACGAAGGTCGCGACGACCAGTGGCTGCGAGCCTTCCGGGTAGACCAGCTCCAGCCAGAGGAACCCGAACAACCCCGCAACGGCAGGCCAGTAGGCAATCCCATCAGGCAGCAACCGGTACGACGTACGCGGCACCAGCCCGGCGAGGGTTCGGAGCGGGTTGGCGAGCCGCCAGACCGGGCCGAAGAGCAGCGATAACGGGATGATGCCGACCCAGATCCAGACGTAGAGCCAAGTCGGCGCAGGGTTCAGTCCTGGCGAACTGCTCCCGAACCACGATGCTCCGAGCAACAAGGCGAGCGCCGCCAATCCGGCGGCCTTGAGCAACCAGCGGGTCGGCCGGGCATCGACCACCTGGCGTAGCCGACGCAACGGCGTACCGGTGGTGAGCTCGAAGCGCGGCTTCGACCAGAACGCCGCGAGTGCGAAGAACGAGACAGCGACCGCGGCAACTGCCGAGTAGACAGCCAGCCAGAGCGGCACGGGAAGGTCACCCCGGCCGCCGATACCGTGCAGTGGGAGCAGCAGCAGTGCCACGGCTACCCTCCGATCAGCGCTCGCTATCTGACCGATCGAATGTAACACGATGAATGTCACATAGCGAGAGGCTGTCAGCGGGTGCTGTACTGCGAGGCGTCGAAGCGCCGGGTCAGCTGCCGGAACTTGAAGGTGAAGGACGGCCAGAGGGTCGTGTTGCGGCCCTTGGCGTCCAGGTACCAACTGGTGCAGCCGCCGCGGGTCCAGATGGTGTTGCGCATCGAGGAGCGGATGCCGTCGACGAACTCCCGCTGCACCTCCGGGCGGACCTCCACCTCGCGCACTCCGGTCGCGTCCATCGTCTTGAGCGCGTCCAGGATGTAGGCGATCTGCGACTCGATCATGAACACCATCGAGCTGTGGCCGAGCCCCGTGTTCGGCCCGATCAGCAGGAAGAAGTTGGGGAAGCCGGCGATCGCGGTCCCGAGATGCGCCTCCATCCCGTCCTTCCAGGCCTCCCGCAGGGTCTTGCCGTCGCGGCCGTGCAGCATGTCCATCACCGGCAGGTCGGTGACCCGGAAGCCGGTGCCGTAGATGATCGTGTCGACCTCGTGCTTCACGCCGTCCTCGGTGACGATCCCGGTCGGGGTGACCTCCTGGATCCCGTCGGTCACGACGTTCACGTTCGGCTGAGCGAGGGCCGGGTAGTAGTCGGCGGAGAGCAGCACCCGCTTGCAGCCGAGGGTGAAGTCCGGCGTCAGCTTGGCGCGCAACTCGGGGTCGCGGACCTGCTCCCGCAGATGCCGCTCGGCGACCCGCTGACCGACCTTCATCAAGGCAGGAATCTTGGCGAAGGCGAGCACGGTCGACTCGCGGGTCCAGTAGATCCCCGCCCGAGCAGCCTTCTGGGCAAGGGGAAACGCGCGATAGACGGCACGCTCGCCAGCGGTGATCTTGCGGTCCGGCCGCGGCATCACCCACGGCGGCGTCCGCTGGAAGAGGTGCAGCTCCTCGACGTCGGGCTGGATCGCCGGCACGAACTGGATCGCCGAGGCGCCGGTCCCGACCACGGCCACCTTGCGACCGCTCAGGTCCAGGTCGTGGTTCCACTGCGCGGAGTGGAAGACCTCCCCCTCGAACGACTCGATGCCCGGCAGCTTCGGAATCGACGGCTCGGCCAGCGGGCCCATCCCGGACAGCACCACGTCAGCCGTGAAGTCGCCCTGGTCGGTGTGGATCAGCCAGTGATCGCCCTGCCAGTGCGCCGACTGCACCGCATGCCCGAACCGGATGTGCGGCCGGACCCGGAAGCCGTCGGTGACCTTCTGCAGGTACGCCTCGATCTCCGGCTGCGGCGAAAACGTCCTCGACCACTCCGGGTTCGGCGAGAACGAGAACGAGTACAGGTGCGACGGGACGTCACAGCGGCAGCCCGGGTAGGTGTTGTCCCGCCAGGTCCCGCCGACATCCTCGGCCCGCTCCAGGACCACGAAGTCGTGATAGCCGGCCTGCTTCAGCCGGACCGCCATCCCGATCCCGGCGAAGCCGGTGCCGATCACCACGATCCGATGCCGTTGAGTCGTCACAGGAGCCTCCAGGAGCGGTCGGAAAGAACTTACTCCCAGTAAGTTACTCGGAGTCAGTTAGACTGCGCAAGTGACCTCGACCACGGACGACGTAGTACCGGTGAAGCGCCGGCGGGATCGCGCGGCCCGGGAGCGGGAGATCCTCGACGCGGCCGAGCAGATCTTCGGCGACCGCGGCTACCAGGGCACCTCGATGGACGACGTCGCCGCCACGGTCGGCGTCTCCAAACCCCTGATCTACCAGTACTACGGCTCGAAGGACGGCCTGTTCCTCGCCTGCCTGTCCCGCCTGCGGGCGCAGCTCCTGGACGCCGTCTCGGACGCGGTCCTCGCCGCCCCCGACCCCGAGCAGGCCATGTACGCCGGCTTCGTCGCCTGGTTCGCCTTCCTGGACGAGCACCCGCGGGCCTGGTCGGTGCTGGTCGACGAGGGCATGCTCGCCGCCGGCCCGGCCGCCCAGGCCGCCGACGAGGTCCGGGACGAGTTCGTCGACCTGATCGCGATGATGGTCCGGCTCAACCTGCCCGCCGATCGCCCGCACGACGAGGACGAGATCCAGATCGTCGCCCAGAGCGTCTCCGGCGCCACCGAGCGGCTGGCCGTCTGGCGCACCCGCAACGGCGGCACCCCGTCGGTCGAGAAACTCGCCACCACCCTGCAGGAACTCCTCTGGCGAGGCCTGGACTCACTGCGGGGCTGACCCCGTGATCTCATTCCCTTTGTGCGTACATTGCGGGTGCCGCCGACGGCGATGGTCCTGGGCGGCGTGGTCTCCGTGCAGTTCGGCGGCGCACTGGCTGCCAAGCTGATCGAGGACTTAGGGGCCGCCGGCACCGTTTCGCTCCGGCTCGCCCTGGCCGTACCGATCCTGTTGTTGATCGCCCGCCCGAGTCTGCGCAACCGCACCAGACGCGACCTCCTGGCAGTAGTTGCCTTCGGCACCGTACTGGGGTTGATGAACCTCTCCTTCTACCTCGCCCTGGAGAGACTGCCACTGGGCGTCGCGGTCACCATCGAGTTCATCGGCCCCCTGGGCCTGGCCGCCGCGCTGTCCCGCAAACGCCGGGACCTGATCGCGGTCGCGGGCGCGGCGCTCGGCGTAGTACTGGTCAACGGCAACGAGTTGTCCGAGGTCGACTGGCTCGGCGTCGGCTTCGCGGGAATCGCCGGCCTGCTCTGGGCCTGCTACATCCTGCTCAGCGCGGAGACCGGCCGCCGGTTCGCCCAGCTCGACGGCCTCGCCCTCGCGATGGTGGTCAGCACCCTGATCACCGCCCCCGCGGGCCTGATCACCGCGGGCAGCGAACTCCTGCACTGGCACTCGCTGGCGATCGGACTGGCGATCGCCCTGCTGTCCTCGGTCCTCCCCTACTCGCTCGAGACACTGGCGCTGCGCCGGATGAAGCCCGTCGTCTTCGGCATCCTGATGAGCATCGAGCCCGCGGTCGGCGCGACCGCCGGTTTCCTGATCCTCAGCCAGCGCCTGGCGGCCGTCCAACTGGCCGGCATGGCCTGCGTCGTGGCCGCTTCGATCAGCATCACCCGGAGCTCGCGGACCGAGGCTCCGGAGATCTAAACCTCCGAATTCATGGGATGTCCGCACTGAGAATGCGCATTCTTACCCGTCCCGATGTCTTGACGCCGGTGAGACATCCGAGCAAACTTGCCATGACTTCGGTCAGATCTCTTCTATATTCACCTTCGCAACAGCCGCCCCCGGAAGGTGTTCGAGAAGACGTACCGCCCGTGCGCCGCCCTTGGCGCCCGGACGGTCCTCGTCGATCTGCAGGAACCGGCCGGGTGCGGCGCGAAGGTCCATCCGAAAGGACACCGCCCCCCATGAAGTCGTCAAGGATGAAGCTCCGAAGTCGAGTGGCCGTCGCGGCCCTCGCCCTGGCCACCGGCACCGCCGGCCTGATCGCGACCTTCGCGCCGGCGCCTCACGCCGACGCGGCCCAGACCGCGGCCGCCGCCCCCGCTGCCGCGAGCGCCGCCGCCGCGCTGCCAGCCGGGTTCAAGAGCGTCGGTTACATGCCGTCCTGGTCCGGCAGCGTCACCGCCATCCAGTACAGCAAGCTGACGCACATCAACTACGCGTTCGCGCTGCCGAACGCGAACGGCACCCTGCAGGGCATCGAGAACACCTCGAAGCTGTCCCAGCTGGTCAGCCTCGGCCACCAGAACGGCGTCAAGGTCTCGCTCGCGATCGGCGGCTGGAACGACGGCAACGACTCGAACTTCGAGGCGCTGGCCGGCAACTCCGGCTCCCGGACCACCTTCGTGAACAGCGTGATGGGCGTCATCAACCAGTACGGCCTGGACGGCGTCGACATCGACTGGGAGTACCCGGACCCGGGCACCTCCGGCAACAACTACACCGCGCTGATGCAGCAGCTGAGCAACACCCTGCACGCCAACGGCAAGCTGCTCACCGCCGCGGTCGTCTCCGAGGGCGGTACCGCGTACGGCGTCCAGCCGGCCGTCTTCGGCTACGTCGACTGGCTGAACATCATGGCGTACGACGGCGGCAGCCCGCACGCCAACTACGACTGGTCGATCGCCTCGGCGAACTTCTGGAAGAACCGTGGCCTGCCGAAGGCCAAGACCGTGCTCGGCGTCCCGTTCTACAGCCGGCCGGGCTACCTGACCTACGCCCAGATCGTGGCGATGAACCCGGCCAACGCCAACGTCGACTGCATCAACAGCGGCGGCCAGCAGTGCTACAACGGCATCCCGACGATCAAGCGCAAGACCACCTGGGCGGTGGCCAACGCCGGCGGCATCATGAACTGGGAGCTGTCCCAGGACACCACCGGCAGCACCTCGCTGGTCAGCGCGATCTTCGACGCCGCGGGCGGTGGCAGCACCCCGCCGACCGGCGGCAAGACCGGCCCGGTCAAGGGCATCGCCGGCAAGTGCGTCGACGTCGCGGGCGGCAGCAGCGCCAACGGCACCGCGGTCCAGCTGTGGAGCTGCAACGGCAGCGCCGGCCAGACCTGGACGGTCGGCACCGACGGCACCATCCGCGCCCTGGGCAAGTGCCTGGACGTGAACGCAGCCGGTACTGCGAACGGCTCGCTGGTGCAGTTGTACGACTGCAACGGCACCGGCGCCCAGTCGTGGCAGGCCCAGTCGAACGGCAACCTGCGCAACCCGTCGTCCGGTAAGTGCCTGGACGCCACCGGCCAGAGCTCGGCTGACGGCACCCGGCTGCAGATCTGGACCTGCGCGGCCAGCGCCAACCAGCTCTGGACCCTGCCTGCGTAAGCAGTGATCCGATCAGCCCGGGAAGCCTTCCACCAGAGGCTTCCCGGGCTGACGTTTGTCATGGGTAGGTCGTGACGCCCGCCCCAGGAGCAGAACGCGGTACGGCGGCAGGCTGCTGGGTATGACGAAAACGACGACTGCGGTCACTCTGAGCGGAGTGACCAAGAGGTACGGCGCAGTACAGGCCGTGGCCGGGGTGGACCTCACCATCCGGCCCGGCGAGGTGGTGGCGATGCTGGGCCCGAACGGCGCCGGCAAGTCGACCACGATCGAGATGCTGCTCGGTCTGGTCCGGCCGGACCAGGGCACGGTCGAGGTGTACGGCGCGACCCCGGCCGAGGCGATCGCGGCCGGCAAGGTCGGGGTGATGCTGCAGAGCGGCGGCATCATCGAGGACGCCAAGGTCGGCGAACTGCTGAACCTGGTCGCCGGACTCCACCGCGACCCGATCCCGGTCGCCGAGGCCCTCGACCGGGCCGGAATCTCCGACCTGGCCGGGCGGAAGATGAAAGGCCTGTCCGGCGGGCAGAAGCAGCGGGTGCGGTTCGCGATGGCGATCATCCCGCAGCCCGACCTGATCGTGCTGGACGAGCCGACCACCGGGATGGACGTCGAGTCCCGGCGCGACTTCTGGGCCTCGATGCACGCCGAGACGGCCCGCGGCCGCACGGTCCTGTTCGCCACCCACTACCTGGAGGAGGCCGACGCGTACGCCGACCGCGTGGTGCTGATGCGGTCCGGCAAGGTCGTTGCCGACGGCACCGCCGCGCAGATCAAGGCGAGTGTGTCCGGCCGGACCATCCGCGCGACCGTGCCCGGTGCCGACCTCGCCGCGCTGGCGTCGCTGCCCGGCGTACGGACGGTGGAGACCCGCGGCGACGTCGTACTGCTGCAGTGCGCGGACTCCGACGACACGTTGCGATATCTGCTGGCCAACACCGTTGCCCATGACATCGAGGTGACCTCGGCCGACCTCGAGGACGCCGTCCTGGCGCTCGGCGCCGAGCAGGAGGCAGTGGCATGAATCTCGACTACCTGAAGTTCGATCTGCGCCGCACGCTGCGGAACAAGCGGGTGCTGATCTTCGCGATCCTGATGCCGGTGGTGCTGTTCGCCATCTTCGGCCTGACCATCCCGCAGGACGCCAACCAGGACGGCATCTCGGCGATCGCCTACGTGATGGTCAGTATGGCGATCTTCGGCTCGATGTCGGCCGCGATGAGCAGCGGCGGCGCGATCGCCACCGAGCGCGACGGCGGCTGGAACCGCACCCTGCGGCTCACCCCGCTGAAGCCGCAGGCCTACGTGATCAGCAAGGTGATCCTGTCCCTGTTGCTGGCGATCCCGCCGCTGGTGGTGGTCTTCCTCTTCGGGATGACGGCCGGCCACGTGCACCTGACCGCCGGCCAGTGGATCAGCGTCGTGCTGGTCTCCTGGCTGGGCGCCCTGCCGTTCGCCGCGATCGGCCTGGTGATCGGGTACGTCGCCAAGCCGGACAGCGTGCAGCC
Organism: Kribbella sp. NPDC056861; assembly: GCF_040687575.1. NCBI lineage: Bacteria > Bacillati > Actinomycetota > Actinomycetes > Propionibacteriales > Kribbellaceae > Kribbella > Kribbella sp. NPDC056861. The sequence continues at coordinate 931,836 of NZ_JBFBNQ010000002.1, forward strand.
GATCACCGGGCTGAGCACGATGCTGATCGCCGCCTTCGGTGGACTCTGGCTGCCGGTCGACTCGATGCCGTCGCTGATGAAGCACATCGCCGAGCTGACCCCGGCGTACTGGACCGGGCAGAGCTCGCGCAGCGCGCTGTCGCAGAGCGGGCTGGACACCAACGCGGTGCTGGTGGTGCTCGGCTGGACCGTCGTCCTCGGCCTGATCGCGGTCCGCCGATTCCGCGCCGACACGGCCCGGGCCTGAGCGCCGAGCGGTTAGCGTGAATTCGTGAGCACCCAGACTCCGCGGGAACAGTACGAGGGCGCCGGCGCGGCCCTGGACGACATGCGCCGGCGCCCGGGCTTCGGCTGGCTGCTGGCCGGGGTCTGGCTGTTCTTCCTGCTCCGGCCGTTCAACACCATCGTCAAGCACGACGACATGGGCGAGCGGCTGCTCGGGCTGGTCGGGGTGATCGGCTTCGTGATCGCCTACATGTCGTTCTTCTGGTACGCCCGGACCAGGAACATGGCCCGGATCCAGACCCCCCTCGGCCTGCAGCTGACCTTCATCGCGACGCTGCTCGGACTGGCCTCGCTGATGCTGCCGGCCGCGGGCGTGACGAGTCTGACCTCGCTGGTGTTCGTCGAGGCGCTCGGCATGATGATCCTCCCGCTGCGGTACGGCGTGGCGCTCGGCGCGAGTCTGCTGGCGATCGCCGAGCTCGCGCTGCACACCATCCCGGGCTGGCACGACGACGGGAGTTACGGCCTGTCGATCGTGCTCGGCGGGCTCGCGGTCTTCGGGATCCGCCGGGCGATGCTGCGCAGTATCGAGCTGACGCTGGCCCGGCAGGACTTCGCCGAGCTGGCGGTGCAGGAGGAGCGCAACCGGTTCGCCCGGGACCTGCACGACATCCTCGGACACTCGCTGACCGTGATCACGGTCAAGGCCGAGCTGGCCGGGCGGCTGATCGAGGCCAACCCGGAGCGGGCCGCGATCGAGGTCGCCGATGTCGAGAAGCTGGCGCGGGCGGCGCTGGCCGACGTACGGGCTGCTGTGGCCGGGTACCGCGAGTTGAGTCTGGCCGGGGAGCTGGTGTCGGCGCGGGCCGCGTTGCAGGCGGCCGAGATCAAGGCTGATCTGCCGACCGTGGTGGACGAGGTGCCGGAGGCGCAGCGCGAGTTGTTCGCCTGGGTGGTGCGCGAGGGAGTGACGAACGTGGTCCGGCACTCGGGGGCGAAGAAGTGCACGGTCAAGCTGAGCGCGCGGCAGATCGAAGTACTGGATGACGGCAAGGGGCCGACGCCTGGTGGCGGGACGTCCGGGCACGGGCTGGTCGGGGTCCGGGAGCGGGTCGACCAGGCCGGCGCGTCGTTGGAGATCGGGACCGCGCCGGGTGGCGGCTTCCGGCTGGCTGTCAGAGTTGGCCCGTGACGATACGGCTGCTGCTCGCTGACGACCAGGCGCTGGTCCGGGGCGCCCTGGCCGCGCTGCTGGATCTCGAGCCCGATCTCGAGGTGGTGTCCGAGGTCGGCCGCGGCGACGAGGTGGTCGAGGCGGCGCGGACGGCGAATCCGGATGTGGCGTTGCTCGACGTCGAGATGCCCGGACTGGACGGGATCGAGGCGGCGGCCGCGTTGCGGAGCGCAGTACCGGGGGTTCGGGTGCTGATGGTGACGACGTTCGGGCGGCCGGGGTATCTGCGGCGCGCGATGGAGGCCGGTGCGTCCGGTTTCGTCGTCAAGGATACTCCGGCGGCGCAGCTTGCCGACGCAGTACGGCGGGTGCACCAGGGTCTGCGGGTAGTCGATCCGTCACTCGCGGCCGAGACGCTGGTGGCGGGGACGAGCCCGCTGACCGCCCGAGAGTCCGACGTACTGCGTGCCGCCCGCGACGGTGGCACCGTGGCCGACATCGCCCGCGGCCTGCATCTGTCCGAGGGCACTGTCCGTAATCACCTCTCCGCCGCGATCGGCAAGACCGGCGCCCGGACCCGTGCCGAGGCCGCCCGGATCGCGCTGGACAACGGCTGGCTCTGATGACTCCCCCGCCGCCGTGATTTAGGCTGCTGGGGATCGAGGGGGTCAGCACAATGTCGGTAGAGCAGTTCAGCGCCAAAGGGCGGTTGGCAGACACAGGCGAGGGAATCACCGGGGACGAGCTGCAGTTGGCGGCTCGCAACCACGGGATTCCGCTGGAGGCGCTGCGTTACGAGCTGACGCCGCCCGGGCTGCACTACGTGCTGGTGCACTACGACATCCCGGCCGCCAGCGCGGCGACCTGGCGACTCTCCGTTGATGGTTGCGTCGAGCAACCACTGTCGTTCGGGCTGACCGAACTGCGGGCGATGGGCCGGCAGACCATCCGGGTCACCCTGGAGTGTGCGGGCAACGGCCGGGCGGCGCTGCATCCGCGGCCGATCAGTCAGCCCTGGCTGATGGAAGCGGTCGGCACGGCGGAGTGGACCGGCGTACCGCTGGCTGATCTGCTCCGGTCGGCCGGGATCCGCAAGGACGCGATCGACGTGGTGTTCACCGGCGCCGACCACGGCTTCGAGCGAGGGATCGAGCAGGACTACCAGCGCGGGCTGTCGCTGGCCGAGGCGCTCGACTCCGGCGCGATCGTCGCCTGGGAGATGAACGGCGCCCCGCTGCCGCCGCAGCACGGGTACCCGTTGCGGCTGATCATGCCCGGCTGGTACGGGATGGCGAGCGTGAAGTGGTTGCGCTCGATCGAGCTGATCGACCACGAGTTCACCGGCTACCAGAACGCGGTCGCCTACCGGCTCCGGCAGCAGGCCGACGAGGTCGGCGTCGCGGTCACCCGGATCGAGCCGCGCGCGTTGCTGATCCCGCCCGGCCACCCCGACTTCATGAGCCGGCACCGGTTCGTGGACGCCGGGCCGGTCGTCCTGCAGGGCCGGGCCTGGTCCGGCTGGGCGCCGATCGAGCGGGTCGAGGTCAGCGTCGACGCCGGGGTCAGCTGGACCGACGCGAAACTCGATGCTGACAGCAACGACCTGGCGTGGCGCGGCTTCTCCTTCGAGTGGTCCGCGGTGCCGGGCGAGCACGTGCTGACCGTCCGCGCGCACGACCGCAGCGGCCGGGTGCAGCCGATCGAGGCACCCTGGAACCGCGGCGGTTTCGCGAACAACTCGGCCCAGCGGATCACCGTTCTGGTCCGCTGACGGCGTGTCGGGCCGGGGAATCGGCGCCGGCGCGTTTCATGATGGTGATCGGCAGACGCACGATTTCTCACCTCAACCGGATGCGGGCGATGAGCGATCACGACGACGATTTGCACCTGCACGCACGGATTTTCCGGGCCGGCTGCGACTGGTACGCCGATATCGGTGACCACACCGACTCCACCCCGGAGGACCCGCACTGGCACGGCTTCTACGCCTCCCAGCGGGCCGCCCTCGACGCCGCCTGCCAGCAACTCTTGCTACGGGCAACCTCTTCGGCCTGATCTCACTATTTGAGCAGTTTGTCGACCGTCTTACCCGACATTGCGGATTGCTCTACCTTTCGGCGTACCAACCACCGCCCGGAAGGCCGTCCCCGTCATGTCCGAAGAAGCCCCGCAGGAACCCGTCGACCGCGTCCGCAGGATCCACCTGACCGAGGACTGGCTGGCCACCATCGCCGGCCTGGTCCTGGTCGCCCTGGTCCTGACCGGCGTCATCCCGACCGGCCTGGTGCCCTGATGAGCGCCGTCGACACCTCCCCCGACGTCACCGCCAAACCCCGGACCGGCCTGATCGTCGCCGGCGTCCTGACCGTACTCGTCCTCGGCTCCCTGACCCGGTACTTCGAGAAGCACGTGCCCGCCTGGACCAAAGGCACCGGGCTGGCCGAGATCGGCGCGGCGATCGAGTACCCGGTCTACGCGATCGTGATCGGCCTGCTGGCCAACGCGATCCTGTCCGCCACCGGCCTGCGGGACCGGCTTGCAAGCGGCTTCCGGACCGAGTTCTTCATCAAGACCGGCCTGGTGCTGCTGGGCGCTTCGATCAACCTGAAGATCCTCGTCACCGCGGCCGGACCGGCGATCGCCCAGGCCGTCCTGTTGATCGCCTCGGTCTTCGGCTTCACATGGTGGCTGTCCGGACGATTCGGGCTCGACGACAAGCTGCGGGCGCTGCTGGCCTCCGCCGTCTCGATCTGTGGTGTCAGCGCGGCGATCGCGGCGGCCGGCGCAGTCCAGGCGAAGAAGGAGCAGCTCGCCTACGCGGCCAGTCTGGTCATTCTGTTCGCGCTCCCCTCGATCTTCCTGCTACCCGCGCTCGCTGACGCATTCGGCCTGTCGAGCGAGGTCGCGGGAGCCTGGATCGGTGGCAACATCGACACCACCGCAGCAGTCACGGCGGCCGGCGCCGTCGCGGGTGAAGAGGTCCTGCAGGTCGCCGCGATCGTCAAGACCACCCAGAACGCGCTGATCGGCTTCGTCGCGGTCGGACTGACGGCGTACTTCGCCTTCAAGGTCGACCGCACCGGTGCCCGTCCCGGCAAGTCCGAGGCGGCCCGCGAGCTGTGGGTGCGGTTCCCGAAGTTCGTCCTCGGCTTCATCGCCGCCTCGGTGATCGCGACCATCTACCTCGACCAGGTCGGCGCGGCCGCGGGCAAGGCCGAGATCGGCGTGATCAACGACCTGCGGACCTGGTTCCTGATCTTCGCGTTCGTCAGCATCGGACTGGAGTTCAAGGCGTCCTCGCTGAAGGAGGCCGGCTGGCGGCCGATCGTCGTGTTCGGCTCGGCCGTCGTCTTCAACCTCGTCATCGGCCTCGGGCTGTCCCTGCTGCTCTTCTCGGGAGTCGACCTGACCTGATCTCACTCCGGCTTGTTTCCCTGCTCACCACCCACCCGGTACGGCGTACTGACGCCCTCGTAGGCCAGATGCGTCATCAACCCCTCCGACGCGTGCGGCAGATTGTGGCAGTGATCCATCCAGATGCCCGGGTTGTCGGCGGCAAAGGCGATCTCGTAGGTCTCCTTGTCGCCGACCTCGAGCGTGTCGATCCACCACGGCGACCCGGTCGCGGCGACGCCGTTCCGCGACAGCACCACCGCATGATGCCCGTGCAGGTGCATCGGATGCGCCTGCCCGCTGGTGTTGCTGATCTTCATCACCACCACGTCCCCCTCGGCCACCATGAACATCGGCACGTCGGGAAACTTGTGCCCGTTGATCGTCCACCACAGCCCCGGCACCCCGTCGAGAAATCCGACCCGCCGCCCGATCCGGTACTCGAAGCGCCGATCGGCCTTCGCCGGATCCAGCCCGAGCGGCGCCGGCGTACCGTAGCTCAACAGGTCAACCGTTGCGTCAGGCAATAAATCCGTCACCAGCCTGGCCGCTCCCAGCGCTTCGAGATCCACCCGTGCTCCGGCAGCCAACGGGAAGGCACCCGTCACCTCCGTCGGCCCGCGCACGTCACGTCCATCCACCGCCACCACCTTGTAGGGCGCGCCTTCCAGCCCAACCCGCACCAGACTGTTGTCCGTGTTGACCACCCGGATTTTATTGCCTGCGGCAACCTCTACCTGGGACGGGCCGGTCCGCCCGTTGATCGTCCGCTTCCCGTCATAGGTGTGGATCACCGCGATCACGTCGTCCTCGGCGGCACCGATCACGATCGTCCCGAACAACCCGTCCCGCACCTCTTCGCTCGACACCTGATGCGAGTGGTACCAGTACGTCCCCGCCTCCTCAGCCTTGAACCGGTAGACGTGCTTGCCCCCGACCGGTACGGCGTCCTGGGTGACGCCCGCGACCCCGTCCTCCCCGTTCGGCACGTCGATCCCGTGCCAGTGCAGCGTCGCGCCGTCCGGCACGGACTCGTTGACCAGCGTCACCTCGACCAGGTCACCCCGCCGGGCGCGAATCAACGGCCCCGGCGACGACCCGTTGAGCGTGAACCCCTCCACCGACTCACCACTGGCCAGCGTGAACCTCTGCTTCCGCGCAATCAGCGTCACCGCCACCTCAGGCTTACCGGTCTGCGGCCCGACCAGGTCGGCAACACTCTGGCCCCCGTGGTGCTGATGCCCACCCGACGGCCCGCCGCCGTAGTCGGCGTACCCCATCTCCATCGCCGAATAGTCGTTCGGGACCAGGCTGGTCGCCCAGAGGTACGCCAGCGGTGCGAGCAGCGCCAGCGTCACCCCCAGGGCGATCCACCTACGCCGCACTGGTCGCAGCCTGGTCCACAGCCGCAGCCCGCCGCGACGCCGCACCGGCCACCCCAGCGATCGCCAGCCCGTTGATCCCGTGCAGGACCGCCAGTGCCGGAGTACCGAAGGACACCACCGCCAGCACGAACTGCAACACCACCAGCCCAACCACGACCCCCGCCAAAGTGCGCCCACGCGGTACATCGGTCAGGAACGACAGGATCAGAAACACCAACGCCAGCAGCCCGATCGCCGTACCGGCCATGCTGTGATAACTCTGCCCGAAGTTGCTGTAGTCCGCCCCGATCGTCACGCCGTCCTCGGCATCACTCGCAACCGTGAACCCCGCCAACGCGATCGACGCCACCTGCAACACCACCGCCACCGCGATGACGGATGCCACCACCCGGTACGCCGCCCTCATGCGCGCCGCCGCCTCTTCAAAAACACCACGCCGATAACCAGCAACGCCAACGGCAACACCGGCGGATGCCCACCCAGCACCACACACGCAACGGACGCCACCAAAGCAAGCGCCACCAGGACAGGTACAGGAGGTCTTTTGGTTCCCTTCCATGCTGGCTGGTACTGCGTCTTCCCCGGGTCGGCTGACTTACCCGGCAGGTCCACGAACAACGCCGCCAACTCGGCCTGCGTCTTCGCCTGCAATGCCTCGCCAACCCGCTCCTGGTGCTCCTCAGCACTCAGCCGCCCAGCCTCGTAGTGCTCCCCCAGCCGAGCAACCGCCTCCTCCCGCTCCCGATCGCCGACTCTCATCGACCGCTCCTCGCTCATGACACTCCTCAGTGCTCGCAGTTCTCCGACTGCACCGATCGTGTCGCCACACCCACCCCCACCGCGTCGTCTCCACGGCGACACCTCGCCTACTCCCGCTGAGGTACACGGCCGAAAACCAGGTGATCCAGATCCCGCCGGGGCGCTAGTCTCGAACAGGTGCCTGCGATCCGGACGAATGCGCTGACCAAGACCTACCGCTACACCGAGCAACGCCCCGGTCTGGGCGGTGCCGTCAAAGGCCTCTTCCGCCCGCAGCGCCGTGAGCGCGTCGCGGTCGACTCGCTCGATCTCACCGTCCCGCGCGGTCAGGTGATCGGCCTGCTCGGCCCGAACGGCGCCGGCAAGACCACCACCATCAAGATGCTGTGCGGCCTGCTCCGCCCGACGGCAGGCGAGGTCGCGGTACTCGGCCATCGCCCGTCCAAACGCGGCTACGACTTCCTCTCCCGGATCTCGGTCGTCTTCGGCCAGAAGTCGATGCTCTGGTGGGACGTCTCGACGTACGACTCGCTGCTGATCCACAAGGAGATGTACGCCCTCCCGAAGGCGCGGTTCGACCAGTCCGTCACCGACCTCGCCGAGCGCCTCCAGATCCAGGACCTGCTGAACATCCCGGTCCGCAAGCTCTCACTCGGCCAGCGGATGCGCTGCGAGCTGATGCTCGCCCTGCTGCACGGCCCCGACCTGCTGTTCGCCGACGAGCCCACCGTCGGCCTGGACGTGGTCGCCAAGCTCACCGTCCGCACTTTCCTGGCCGAACTGAACCGCGACCTCGGCACCACGATCGTGCTGACCAGCCACGACATGAACGACGTCGCCGCCCTGTGCGACCGGGTCGCCGTCATCAACCACGGCCGCACCATCTTCGACGGCGACCTCGCCGCCCTCCGCGCTCAGTCGGACGCCGGAGTCGACGCCGACCTCGACCAGGTGATGTCCAAGCTCTTCACGGCCGACGCGTGAGGTCCGCCCGCGTACTCCGTGCGCTGATCGCCCGCGAGATCACCACCACCCTGACCTACCGCTGGTGGCTGCTGTTCCTGCAGCTCGGCAACATCATCGCCCCGGCGATCTCGCTGCTCGTCTGGCGCGGCGCCATCGAGCAGGGCGCGACCCCGCCGGTCACCGAGTCCTTCCTGACGACGTACCTGGTACTGGTCAGTGTCGTCACCATGCTGACCTCCAGCTGGACCTCGGCCTACCTGGCCGAGAGCATCCGGCTGGGCGGGCTGAGCAAGTGGCTGATCCGCCCGTGCTCGACTCACCTCAACGGCCTCGCCAACAACGTCGGCGAGAAGCTGGTGAAGCTCGTCCTGCTGATCCCGTTGGTCGCCGCTCTCGGCGTCATCTTCCGCGACGAGGTCGCCCTGCCGTCCTCGGTCGGTCGCTGGCTGGCCTTCCTGCTGGCCCTGCTGATCGCCGGCGCGATGACGTTCACCCTCGACATCGTGATCGGCTCGCTGGCGTTCTGGTTCGAGGACGTCACCGCGGTCAACCGGCTGCGCTTCCTGCTCTCGGGCATCCTGTCCGGCGCGCTCATCCCGCTCGCCCTCTTCCCCGCGATGTTCTCCGGCTTCCTCGCCGTCCAGCCGTTCCGGTTCATGGTGTCGTTCCCGCTGGAGGTCCTGCTGGGCGCGCCGTCCGCCGGCAGTTTCGCCCTGCAGGCAGGCTGGTTCGCCGCGTTCCTCGGCGTTGCGGTGTTCACCTGGCGAGTCGGTCTGCGCAGCTACCAGGGAGCCGGCGCATGAAGCGGTACGCCCGGCTCTGGTGGAGTTGCTTCCGGCAAGCGGTCCGCCGCGACCTGCAGTTTCGCAGCCAGACGATCATCAACGCTGTCGCCTCGGCCGCGGAGCTGGTCCTCGGCCTGATCCCGGTCCTCATCCTCACCGGTATCGCGCAAGCCGCCGACGGCTGGAGCGGACCGCTGACCCTGGTCATCGTCGGCCTGTACGGCGCCTGCACCGGCCTGATGGACTGCTTCGTCACCCCGAACCTCCGCCGGATCGACGGCTACGTACGCCGCGGCGAACTCGACCTGATCCTGATCCGCCCGGTCAACGCCCAGCTCTTCGCGACCTTCCGCTGGATGGAGCCGGCCGAGCTCGGCCGGGTCCTCACGGGTCTGAGCCTCGCGGTGGCCGGCGCCCACGCGGCGAACGTGCAGCTCGATCCCGCCCTGCTCGCCCAGGCAGCGCTCTGGACCGCGACCGGCTGCATCGGCTACAGCCTGCTCTGGGCCAACCTGGTCTATCTCGCGTTCTGGCTCGACAGCACGGACCCGGTCAACGACGTCGCCCTCCAGCTCCGCGAAGCCGGCAAGTACCCGCTGGTCTACTTCCCGAAGTCCGTCCAGCTGGTCCTGACCACGATCGTCCCCGCCGGGCTGATCGCGGCGGTGCCGGTCGACGTACTGACCGGCACCGCCACTGCGCTCCCAGCAGGTCTGCTACTACTGGCCATCGGCTTCGCCTTCACCGTCCTGCACTGGCACCTCGCCAGCCGCCGCTACAGCAGCGCCAGCTAGGAGTTCGCCGACAGGATCTGGTTGACGTCGTTGTTGGCCTGGATCAGCGAGCTGGGGTCGGACTGGAAGCCCAGCACCGACTCCATCGCCGGCGTCATCACCGCGGTGACATCGGCAGCGTTCGGGTTGGCCGGGTAGGGGAAGACGTTGCCCGCCTCAACAGGTTCGAGGAAGGGTGCGATGTCCCAGCCCGCCTTGGCGAACGCGGCCGTTGCCGTCGGCATACTGGCACTGACCGCGGGGAAGACGACCGCAGCCTTGGCCACGATGTCCTGGGCCTGCTGCGAGCCGAGGAACTTCACCCACGCCCAGGACGCGTCCTTGCGGGTGGTGCCCGCCCAGATGCTGTCGGCCAGCCCGTTCATCATCGACATCCGCTTGCCGTTCGGACCCTCCGGCAGCCGGGCCAGCTTGGTCTTCACCTGCTTGAGCAAGCCGTAGGTGCCGAGCATCCACGACCCGTTCGGGGTGATGCCGTACTTGCCCGCGCCGAACGTCGCGGTGATGTCGATTCCGGACTTGGCCTGCGCCAGCGTCGGCATGTACCCCTTGGTGATCAGCCCGCGCCACCAGCCGATCGTCTCGGTGAACTTCGGGTCGCCGTAGAAGAACTTGGTGCCCCACGGCTCGCCCTCGGAGTACTTCCAGCCGTTGGTCGCGGCGTACCAGCTCCAGCTGGTCTGGCCGTCGGAGCCACCGGCGTCACCGAAGCCGAGGCCGTAGACCTTGATGTTCTCCTTGTCGAAGCCGGGCTGGTCGCCTCGCCGGCCCTTGCTGTCGACGGTCAGCCGGGCGACGATCTGCTCGAAGGTGCCGCCGTCCTTCGGATTCCAGGTCATCGAGTTCAGCTGCTCGGCGCTGATCCCGGCCGCTTCGGTCAGCGCGCTGTTGTAGAAGTAGACCTCGGTGTCGAAGTCCTTCGGCAGTCCGTACCGCTTGCCGTCGGCACCGACCCAGCGGTCCGCCAGTCCCTTCTGGTAGATCCCCAGATCGACGTTGTCCTTGGCGACGTAGTCGTCGATCGCGAGCACCTGGAGCTTGTCGGCGAACAGCGGGTACTTCGACGAGTGCGACGTGAACACGTCGGGCGCGGTACCGGAGATGAAGCCGGTGACCAGCTTGTTCCAGTAGTCGTTCCAGCCGTTCTGCTCGATCTTGACCGAGTACTGCGGGTTCTGCTGCTGGAAGGCCTTGGCGCACTCCAGGTACATCGGCAGCTGGGCGGCGTCCCAGAGCCAGTAGGAGATCTCGCCGTCGGGCCGGTCGGCGGCGCCGTTGTTGCAGCCGGCCACCGCCGAGGCGGCCAGGCCCGCGACTCCGGCCTTCAGCAAGGTTCGTCGGGACAGGTTCATCGCAGCCACCTCACTTGATTCCGGAGAAGCCGATGGAGTTGGTGATCCGCTTCGCGAACACCAGGAAGAGCAGGATCATCGGCAGCGCGGCGATCAGCGTCGCGGCCATCAGACCGGCCCAGTCCGGGCTGCCCTGCGGGGTCTGCGAACGGAAGATGCCCAGGGCAACCGTCAGCACGCGGACCTGTTCCTGCTGCCCGACCAGCAACGGCCAGAAGTAGTCGTTCCAGGAGTTGATGTAGGTCAGGATGGCCAGCGTCGTGATCGGCGCCACGCTCATCGGGATGATCATCCCGAAGAAGATCCGCCGGTGCCCGGCGCCGTCGATCATCGCCGCCTCCTCCAGCTCACGGCTGATGCCGAGGAAGAACTGGCGCAGGAAGAAGATCGCGAACGGAGTCATGAAGGCGCCCGGCAGGATGATGCCGGCGAAGCTGTTCAGCAGCCCGAGGTTCTTGATCAGCACGAAGTTCGGCAGCGTGGTGAAGATCGGCGGCACCATCAGCGCGGCCAGGAACAGTGCGAACACCTGGTCCCGGCCGGGCCAGCGCAGCCGGGCGAACGCGTACGCCGCCATCGCGCTGAAGAACACCTGGCAGACCGTCGTGACGGCTGCCACCACCAACGAGTTGCGCAGGTAAAGCCAGAAGTTGACCGAGGCACCTGATCCGCCCTGGGCTTGTGCTTCGGCAACGGTTGACAGGCCGAGCACCCGCTTGAAGGCGCCCAGCGTCGTCTCGACCGGGAGCAGCGAGCCGGGGTGGCCGGCCAGCTGGGTGTTGTTCGACAGCGCGGTACGGAGCATCCAGTAGAACGGGAACAGGGTCAGGATCGTCAGCACGATCAGGCAGGCCCAGGCGACCACGCGGCCCGGACTCACGCGGGTCCTCATGACAGGTCACTCTCCTTGGCCCGCAGCAACCGCAACTGCAGCAGCGACACGATCGCCAGGATGGCGAACAGCACCATCGCCATCGCGGAGGCGTAGCCGAAGTCGAACCGGGTGAACGCCCGCTCGTAGATGTAGTAGTAGATCACCCGGGTCGCGTTGATCGGACCGCCCATCGTGGTCACCGCGACGGTGTCGAAGATCTGGAACGAGCCGATCATGGTGACCACCAGGACCATCACCATCACCGGCCGCAGCAGCGGCAGGGTGATCCGCCAGAACGTCTTCAGCTCGGACGCGCCGTCCACCTCGGCCGCCTCGTACACGTACTTCGGAATCGTCTGCAGGCCGGCGAAGACGAGCAGCGCGGTGTAGCCCATGTGCCGCCAGACGTTGATCCCGGCAACGGTCGGGATGGCCCAGTGCGAGTCGCCGAAGAACGCCACCGGGTCGATCCCGAGCCAGCTCAGGCCCTGGTTGACGATGCCGATCTGGAAGTCGAGCATCCAGTACCAGACCAGCGCGACCACGACGTTCGCCACCAGGTACGGCGCCAGGATCACCGCCCGGACCGTGATCGACTGGGTCAGCCGGTACATCAGCATCGCGATCCCGACCGCGAGCACGGTCTGCAGCCCGATGTTGATCACGACGTACTCGACGGTGACGCCGAGCGCGTTCCAGAAGAACTTGTCGTGGATCATCCGGTCGTAGTTGTCCAGGCCGTTGAACCTCGGCGCGGACAGCAGGCTGTACTCGGTGAAGCTGAGGTAGGCACCCCGCAGCGTGGGCCAGATGTAGAACACCACGAAGCCCAGCGTCGCGGGGGCCAGGAAGATCATCGCGACCTTCAGATCCCCGTACCTTCGTCGTTTCCGCCGTACGCCGTCCGGCGTACTCGTCGTCGTGGTCACGGGGACGTTGTCCTCCTCGGGGTTGGCCGTCGGCCGGGCGACGGCTTCAGTCGATCGCTCGGACTTCCAGCAGGATCGCGGTCTCGGGCCACTGCGCCGGCACCTGGACGCCGACCGCCGCCAGTGCGGCGCCGTTCAGCTCGACCGTGCCGCCGTCGGCCCACCACTTCGCCGAGTGCCGCGGCTCCGGGCCGGGCGCGGCGATCTTGCTGACCCGGTAGACCCGGTCCTTGGTGAGACCCGGCAGCCGGACCCGGCCCGTGTCGGAGGTGATCGACTGGGCCAGCTGCACCGCGGAGTACACCGTGTGCGAGCCGTCCTGAGCGATCACACCGTGCAGCAGGAAGTCGTCCGAGCCACGATCGGCGCGAACAACCCGCCCGGTGTGCAGCAGTGGCCGCAGCGACTTGTGCAACGCGACCCACCCTGCCAGCTCTTCGCGTTCCCCGGCCGACGCCGCGCTGATGTCCCACTCGATGCCGAAGTGGCCGAACAACGCGGTGGCCGCCCGGAACGCGAGCGTCTGGGTCCGGCCGGTGGTGTGCGCCTTCGGCGGGCCGACGTGGCAGCCGATCAGCTCCGGCGGCAGCAGCAGTTGGGTGTAGCGCTGGATCTTCTGCCGCTCGAGCGCGTCGTTGCTGTCGCTGCCCCAGACCCGGTCGGTCCGCTCCAGGATGGCGAGGTCGACCCGGGCGCCGCCGGACGAGCAGGACTCGATCTCGACGCCGGGGTGGCGGCGCTTGAGCTCGTCCAGCAGCCGGTAGACGCCGAGCGTCTGCTCGTGGATCCCCGCCGTACCGGTCTGCTGGTTGCCGCCGTCAACGAAGTCGCGGTTGTGGTCCCACTTGACGTAGCTGATGTCGTACTCGGTCAGGATGCTGTCGATCCGCTCGAGCAGGTAGTTCCAGGCCTCCGGGATGCCGAGGTTCAGACCCTGCTGGTGCCGGGCGGTCGGCGGCAGCCGGTTGCCGGTGGCAAGGATCCAGTCCGGGTGCTCGCGGGCCAGGTCGGAGTCGGGGTTGACCATCTCCGGCTCGAACCACAGCCCGAACTGCAGGCCGAGGCCGGTCACGTGGTCCACCAGCGGGTGCAGGCCCTTCGGCCAGATGCCTTCGTCGACGTACCAGTCGCCCAGGCCGGCGTGGTCGTCACGGCGGCCGCGGAACCAGCCGTCGTCGAGCACGAACCGCTCGGCGCCGACCTCGGCGGCCGCGTCGGCGAGTGCCTTCAGCTTGTCGAGATCGAGGTCGAAGTACACGGCCTCCCAGGTGTTCAGCACGACTGGGCGGTCCGTCTTCGGGTGCGTTTCGCGGGCCCGGAGGTACTCGTGGAATCGGGTCGACAGCTGGTCGAGGCCGACGCCGTACGAGCCGTAGATCCAAGGGGTGCTGTAGGAGCCCTCGGGTTGGAGGCGGCCTTCGCCGGGCAGCAGCAGCTCGCCGCCGCCGATCACGGCGTACCCGCTCATGCCGCGTTCGGCGTACGAGCGGTGGTTGCCGCTCCAGGCGGTGTGCACGCCCCAGACCTCGCCAGAGCCGAAGTCGAAACCGCGGCCGCCCGCGATCAGCAACAGGGTGGCGTCGGCGCCGGTGCGACCGCGGCGGTTGTCGCGGATGTGCGCGCCCTGCGTGAACGCGTGCCGCTGCGGGTGCCGCTCACCGATGTGCCGGCCGGTCAGGTCGAGCAGCTCGGTCGCCTCGGTCGGTACCGGCAGCGCGAGCACCAGCCCGTCGACCGTGTACGCCGATCCGCCGGTGTTCGTCAGCTCCGCCTTGGCCCGGACCAGACCCGAGTCGGTCAGCTCGATCACCAAGGCGAGACTCACCCCGGCCTGCGCGTCGGCAGCGGCGACGTTCACGGTGTTGCCGGTCTGCGTCACCTCGCCGAGCTGGAAGGACGCGGAGAAGTTCTGCCCATCACGATGCCCGTTGAGCCCCGGCAGGCCGAACCAGCCCGCGGAGTACTCCGGCACGATCGCGACCGGCAGGTTGTCGTCCAGCCCGTTACCCTCCTGGACCGCACCGGCTCCCCGCCTGAGCCCAACCAGCGCCGCCTCGTCCAGCGGTCCCAGGTCTGCACCCCAGTGCAGCACGGACGGCAACGCCGGACCGGAACAGTCCAGCACAAGACTGACACCCGCCGAGCGGAGCTGCAGCACCTTGATGTTCGACACTGTTGATTCACTCTGCTTTCTGATTGTTTTCAGGTTGAAACTATTTACCCAACCAGGTCCGCTGTCAATAGCTTCACCTGGTTAAGTAAATATCGCAATCAGCAGCAGGTGTCGTGCGCACTCCTCTTCCGGACCGACCTCAGCCAGCCGTCCACCACCGCCACATCAGGAGTCGCCGGGAGGCTCGTCGTCCGCAGCGCGCGCTCGAGGTCGGCATGCAGCTCGATCCGCCAGCGCTCGACCTCGCCCCACGACACCTCCCCGCGCCGTACCGCCAGCAGCCGCTCGCGATGGTCGCCGACATCGACCAGCAACTCACCTTCGTCGAGCAGCGTCCGCGCAGCGATCAGCAGGCGGATCAGGTGCATCACGTGCTTCCACTTCGGAGCACCGTCCCGGCGGAAGTCCGCTTCGATCTTCTTGAACTGGCTGAGCACATAGCCCGAGTAGGTCTGGTAGGCCAACTGCGACAGGAAGCTCCGGCGGAGGCCAACAAGCTCCTCGCCGAGAGGGGTCTGCTGTACGACAAGCGGTGAGTGCAGTACTTCGAGCAGGTTGGGGTTCGCCTTCAGCGCCAGCTCACAGAAGCGCTCGACCTCCCACGAGAACCACTCCTCGTCCGGCCCGTCGACATGCATCGGCGGTTTGCCCAGCGACCAGAACATCTCGGTCGGCGCGACGTACACGCCCCGCGTGTCGGTGTCCGAGGTCTCCGTCTCCAGCCCGTACGCCCTCGACCCCACCACCGCCGCGTAGATCGTGTGCTCCCGCACCAGCCGATGCCCGTCCGGCTGATCCACCGCGATCGCCTCGGCCTGGTACTCCGAGCGCAGGCTGAGCTGGTCGGCTCGGACGGTCAGCTCCCGCCCGTCCACCAGCTTCACGACGTACTGACCGTCGTCGGTGATCCTGCTGACTCGCCCGGTCGCGCCGGCCCGTTCCCGCACCACGACCTGACTCCCCACCGGCAGCTGCGACATGCGTCCCATGCTCTCCCATCGCGTATTGACAAATGAAACTGTCAATACCACAGTGGGCGGCATGAAGTTGCTGGAGGAGCCCGAAAAGGTCCGGGCAGCGCTGTCGCCGTTGCGGCGGCAACTGCTCGACCTGTTGCAGGAGCCTGCGTCCGGGACTCAGCTGGCGGCTGTGTTGGAGCTGCCTCGGCAGCGGGTCAACTACCACTTGCGTGAGCTCGAGAAGGCCGGGCTGGTCGAGTTGGTCGAGGAGCGGCAGCGGCGGGGGTGCGTCGAGCGGATCCTGCGCGCGACCTCCGGGTCGTTCGTCGTCGATCCGTCGGTGATGGGCCGGGCCTTCAGCCAGCTCGGCGATCAGTACGCGGCCGAGCACCTGGTGGAGGTTGCCGCCGGCACCGTTCGCGACGTGGCCCGGATGCAGAACAAGGCCGATGCCGAGGGCAAGCGGCTGCTGACCTTCACCTTGGAGACAGAAGTAAGGCTGGGCAAGCCTGGCGATCTGCATCGCTTCACCGATGCGCTGACCGAGGCGGTTCGGCAGGTGGTCGAGGCATTCGATACGCCCGATGGGCGGCCTTATCGACTGGTCGCCGGCGGTCACCCGGCACCGCGGAGTACAGGAGGAGCTGAATGAGCGAGGGGACGCCGCGGATCGTGGTGACCGTGGCCGCGCCGGTCGAGGCGGTCTGGGACGCGCTGCGGAACAAGGAGAAGATCCAGCACTGGCACGGCTGGGAGTACGAGGGGCTGGATGCCGAGATCGACCTGATCTTCTTCACCGCCTTCACCGAGGACGGCGAGGCGCACACGCTGGAGCTCCAGGGTGGCGACGTGTTCGCGGTCGAGCCTTGGGAGGGCGGGTCGCGGATCACGCTGACGCGGGCGCCGCACGGCGACGACCCGGAATGGGATGCGTACTACGACGACATCACCGAGGGGTGGACCACGTTCATCCAGCAGCTCCGGTTCGCGTTGGAGCGGCATCCGGGTGAGGCGCGGCGGACGCTCTTCTACTCGGGCGCGGGTGATCGCAGTACGGGGCCGGCTTCGGAGTTGGGGCTCGACGGCGCTGTTGGTTCGGCGTACGAGGGTGAGGTGGTCGGCGAGCTGGTGACCGGTCAGGTGTTCTTCCGGTCCGAGAACCAGGTCGGGCTGACGGTGGACCAGTGGGGCGACGGGTTGCTGGTGCTCAGCCATGCCGGCGTCTCAGAGCAGAAGCCGACCGGCGCAGCGATGGCCGTGCTGACCTTCTACGGCGTCGGCGACGAGGTCCGCGCAGGTGTCGACGCGCGCTGGCAGGCCTGGTGGTCGCCCCGCTATCCGGAGCAGAAACTGCCCGGAACCTGACCCGGTGGTGACAGGGCGCAAACGTGCCAGCACTCTCGGTCTATCTTCGGTCGTTACCCGGAAGTACATTCTCGCTGCACGGTGACCGTCACGGGGTCCGATCGGTCGCCACCTTCCACGAGGGGACCGCCCGGTGCTCAGTTCACGTCGCCTGTCTTTGTCCATCACCGCACTCGCCCTGACGGCCGGCAGCCTGGTCGTCGCCGCCCCCGCAGCCCACGCGGACGGCCCCGGCTCCGGTACGCCGTACGTCGTGACCGTCGGCGACTCCTACATCTCCGGCGAAGCAGGCCGCTGGGCCGGTAGCTCCAACAACTCCGAGGCGCCGGCCGACGCGCTCGGCGCCCACGCGTACCACGACAACCCGGCCGGGACCGCGGAGACGATCGCCAAGTGCCACCGCAGCAAGTCGGCCGAGGCGTACATCGGCGGCGGCGTCGGCGGCCTCAACCTGGCCTGCTCCGGCGCCCGCACCGCCACCTCCGCCGGAGACGACTTCAAGCCCGGGCTCGACTTCTACGACAACGGCGCCGGCAAACTCGGCCAGGCGAAGCTCCTGCAGCAGTTCGCGGCCGGCCACAACGTCAAGCAGGTGGTCGTCTCGATCGGCGGCAACGACTTCAACTTCGCGTCGGTGGTGCAGTCCTGCGTGACGAACTTCCTGGTCTCGCCTTCGTGGAACCCGGACTACTGCCGCGACGACTCCTCGGTGGTCGCCAACTTCACTGCGGCCAACGTCACCGCGGTGCGTGGCCGGATCTCGACCGCCTTCCAGAACGTCCGGACCGCGATGCGCAATGCGGGGTACGGCGACACCGCGTGGACGTTGCTGGTGCAGACGTATCCGTCGCCGATCCCTGCGGCCAGTGGCTTCCGCTACGGCCAAACCGGCTTCACGCGGCAGAGCACCGGTGGCTGCGGCTTCTGGAACGCCGACGCCGACTGGGCCAACACCACCGCCCTGCCGACCATCAACAGCACCGTGCGGGCGGCGATCGGTGAGTCCGGGTTGGCGAATGCGCGGCTGCTGGAGCTGCAGTCGACCTTCAACGGTCGCCGGCTCTGCGAGAAGACTGTCGGGTTGTACGAAGAGGTCGGATTGTCCTCCTGGACCCAAGCGACGGCTGTCGACAAGACCGAGTGGGTCAACCAGATCCGCACCGTCACCACGGTCGGCTCGAACTACTTCATCCAGGAGTCCATCCACCCGAACTACTGGGGTCAGCTGGCTGTTCGCTCGTGCGTCCGGCAGGCCTACACCCAGAACCGCGGTGGTTCCTGCGCGATCGCCGGCACCGGTCTGCTCAACGGCGAACCCCGCATGACCCTCAACTAGCCGCCCGGCAACTGATCTCCATCCCGTCCTCGACCGGGAACTCGGTGCTGACGTACCCGTTCGCCGAGTCGCGCACATACGCCAAGTACTCCCCCATGCTCGCGAAACTGATGTCATCGGCAACAACCAGAGCACCCGGAGCGAGCCGGTCCTCCAGCAGGCGTAGTACCGGAAGGCAGAGGTCCTTCCACCCGTCCAGCAGCACGAAATCGATCGGACCCGGCACCTCGGCGAGCGTCTCCAACGCGTCCCCGCCCAGGATGGTCACCGAGGTGCCAACCCCGGCCTCATCCAAACTCCCCCGCGCAGCAGCGATCTTCGTCTCGCTCAGCTCGGTCGTCAGCACTCGCCCGACCCCGTTGTCGGCAACAGCAGCAGCCAAGTACACCGTCGAGATCCCGTACGACGTACCGAACTCCACCACCGTCTTCGGCCGCACCGCACGCACCAGCGAATACAGCAACCCACCCCCAGCAGCGGAGATCGGCATGTAGACCTCCGCCAACGCATCGGCACGCTCCAAAGCGGTCGCCGACTCATAAGAACGACCCTCCGCCCAGGGCGAAGGCACATCATCGTCGCGCTCCGCATCGGCGAACAGCCGATCGAGCACGTTGCGGACTTCCGGACTCTCCAGTGTGTTGGTCATGACAGCTAGGCTAGACGCAACGTAGAGTCTAGACAAGAACACCCCCACGGAGGAGCGATCGGGCATGCACCACGGCAACAGACACGGGCGGAGCGAGGAGGCGCGGCAGTCCGTGCTCGAGGCAGCCGACGGTCTCCTGGTGGAGAAAGGGTTCGCCGGGCTGACGATGGAGGGCATCGCCACCAGGGCAGGCGTCGCCAAGCAGACGATCTACCGCTGGTGGCCGTCCAAGACCGAGATCCTGCTCGAAGCCTTCATCGACGACGCCGCGGACTACCTGACGCCGCCCGACACCGGCGACCTGGCCACCGACCTCCGCCGCCACCTGCGCCGGATCGCAGACTTCCTCACCAAGACAGACGCCGGCGCCGTCTTCCGCGCTCTGCACGGGCAAGCACAACACGACCCGGCACTAGCGGAGCGGCTCCGCGAAGACCACCTCGTCGGACAACGCGAGCGAGACCGCCAGCCGTTGCTCAAAGCAATCAACCGCGGCGACCTCCCCGCGACCACCGCGGTCGATGCGGTGATCGAGCAACTGGTCGGCCCGATCTACTACCGCGTCCTCGTCACCGGCGAGCCGGTCCCCCGCAAGTACACCAACCACCTCGTCACGCAGTACCTGGCCCGGACGTGACGAGACCCCGGCAACCCATTGGGTGGTTGCCGGGGCCCCTCTCAGGAGGTCAGCTCAGGTTCAGGCCGGTGTCGTCGATGACGAACGAGGTCTGCAGGGAGCTGTCTTCGATGCCGGTGAAGGTGATGGTGGACGTCGTGCCCGCGAGGGACGAGACGTTGAAGGACCGCACCTGGTAGCCGGCGGCCTTGTTGAGGTTCGAGTACGTCGCCAGCGTGGTGGCGCCGGCCTTGACGGTCAGCTTGTCGTACTGGACCGTCGTGGTCGTTTCGGCCGAATCGATGTGCAGCCAGAACGACAGGGTCGCGGTGCAGCCGGCCGGGATGGTGACGGACTGGCTCAGGGTGTCGGTGTGCGTGGTGCCGTAACCGTCCAGCCAGGCCTTCTTCGTGCCGCCGTGGCTCGGCTGGCCGGAGGAGCTGTCGATCACCCCGGACGTCGCCGTCCACGGTGTCGCGCTCGCGGCTTCGAAGCCCGGGTTGCCGAGCACCTGACCGGAGCAACCGCCGCCGCCACCGGTGATGGTGAAGGTGAACGACGTGCTGCCCGAGCCGCCCGCGGTGGCTGCGGCCGTGGCGGTGACGTTGAACGTGCCCGCCGCGGTCGGAGTACCGGAGATGGTGCCGGTGGAGGAGCCGATGGTGATGCCGCCCGGCAGGCCGGTGGCCGACCAGGTGTACGGCGCGGTGCCGCCGGTAGCGGTCAGCGTGAACGAAGCGATCGCAGTACCGACGACGCCGGTCTTGTTGCCCGGGTTGCCGACGGTGACGCCGCCGCCCGTCGTACAGGTCGGGTCAGCTGCCTGCGCCGGAACGCTCACCGCGTCCCACGCCGCCTTGACGGTGTTGAACTCGGCGCAACTGCCCGGGTACAGGTTCTTGGCCGCGGTCAGGGTCCAGGTGCGGTACTTCAGGTACGTGCTGCTGCTGGTCTTCATCAGCATCGCGTTGTACATGATCTTGATGGCCTTCTGGATGCCCAGCCCGGTCACCGTCGAGCTGTTGCAGGTCGGGCTCGCCGGTGAACCGTTGCTGCCCTGCGACAGCAGGTAGAACCAGTGGTTACCGGGGCCGGCCGCCGCGTGCACCTCGGTGCCCGGGATCGAGCTCGAGTAGCAGTTGGGGTCGCCGAGCGCCGACGGGTTGTACATGTTCCGGATCGGCCCGCTGCCGACCAGGTTGACCTCTTCGCCGACCAGGAAGTCCGGCGGGTCGTACGCCGCCGGCTGGTTGCTGTAGTACTCCGTGGCCGCGCCGAACGTGTCGGCGACGAACTCCTGCGTTCCGCCACCCGAGATGCCGCCCGGAGTGTGGTCGTCGATGCCGTGGCCCATCTCGTGCGCCACCACGTCGAGCGAACCGATCCAGCCGCCGGCGGTGTTCTTGCCGATCTGGACCTGCGTGCCGTCGTAGTACGCGTTCTGGTCGTTCAGGCCGACGCGGATCGGCCAGGCGCCGCCGCTGCCGTCCATGCCGTTGCGGCCGAGCCAGTCGGTCAGCATCTTCTTCTCGGTCTGCGCGGCGTAGAGCGCGTCGACGCAGCCGGTCTCCTTGTTGGTGCCGGTGCCGTTGCCCCAGTTGTCGTCCGGGCCGGAGAACGTCTGGTTGTTCGCCGCGTCCTGGCAGGACAGGTTCGTGGTGACCGGGTCCTTCATCGAGTAGGTGCTACCGGTCAGCGTGGTGGCCAGGGTGACTGGGGGCGGACCGCTGAAGGCGGGTGTTCCGTTGCCGGCCAGCACGTGCTCCTTGGTGCCGAGCACCTTGCCGGTGGCCGCGTCGACGTACACCGACAGGCTCGACGGCTCGCTGCCGTTGCTGCCGGTGACGCGGGACTGCCAGGCCAGCCGCGGGGTGCTGCCGAGGGCGTACACCGCGAGCGTCGGCGTCGTACTGGCGGTGACGCTCTTGAGCTGCTTGGTCGCGGTCGCCTTCGCGGTGGCGGCGTTGACACCGGCCTTGGTGGCGAGTTCGGGGATCGCGGCGGTCTGCGCGACCGAGGTCGCCTTGACGGCGCCGGCGGCATCGGTGACGACCACGAAGTCGCCGCCGATCACGGGCAGGCCCTTGAACGTCCGCTCGTACGGGACGTACTGCAGCCCGGACGGGTCGGAGATGACCGGTTTGGCGATGAAGCTGTCGCTCTTGCCGGCATGCAGTCCGGCTGGGCGGCCCGCCACCAGGGTCGAGGCGGACTGGGCCGCGAACGTCTTCGACTGGGCCGGTGTCGGCCTGGGCGGTGGCGCCGCACTCGGTGCGGCGGTGGAGACCGTGGATCCCAGCCCGGTGACTACCGTGAGACTGGCGATCGCGAGAACGGTGGCGGATGTGCGGGAACGCTGGAACAAGACCATCGGTATGGTCCCTTCGCGACAATGGTGCTGGGCGGGTCGCGCACCGCCGGGCTGGCAAGCGGCAGCACCACCTCCGCCTGGAACGCTCCGGCTCCCCACTCGACGACCTGCGATCCCTCCCCCTCTTCCACCGCCGGTGAAGCGCGCGACCGGACACTATGCCTGCCGATATTCGCCAGCAAGGCGCGGAAATGCCGCTGACACCAACACGCCAAGTGACTGCGTTGTCACCCTCCAGAGACCGCTTTCCACCCCTCAGATCCATGACAAATGCCATGGGTGCCCGGAGGTTTGAAACCGGGCCGCTTGGGACGTTGTCAACGACCCCGTTCAGAAGCCGATCGGGAGCCCCGCATAGTTCTCGGCGAGACCCGCCGCACCGGCTTCGCTGGACGTGACCCAGCGCAGCTGCGACAGCTGGAGGTGTGCGTCGAAAGGGTCCTCGCTGATGTGCAGCATCGTGGTCATCCACCAGGAGAAATGCGTGCAGCGCCAGACCCGGCGCAGCGCGTTCTCGGAGTACGAGTTGGCCGGGCCGGCGTCCTTCTTGCGAAGTAGGGCAAGTAGTGCCGGGGCAAGTACAGCGACATCCGCGACGGCGAGGTTGAGGCCCTTGGCGCCGGTCGGGGGCACGATGTGCGCCGCGTCGCCCGCCAGGAAAAGGCGTCCGTGCCGCATCGGCGTCTGGACGAAGCTGCGCATCGGCAGGACGCTCTTCTCGGTGATCGGTCCCGGCCGCAACCGCCAGCCGTTCTGGCCGTGGCCGAGCCGGGTCGCCAGCGCGTCCCAGATCCGGTCGTCCGACCAGGTGCTGACGTCCGTGCCGTTGGGCACCTGGAGGTAGAGCCTGCTGACAGTTGCCGAGCGCATCGAATGCATCGCGAAACCGTCCGGATGCCAGGCATAGATCAGCTCGTCCGTCGAGGGGGCGACATCGGCCAGGATGCCCAGCCAGGAGTACGGATAGACCCGCTCCGCCGACTCGCGCACGGTCTGGGGAATCCCTGCTCTACTGGGCCCGAACGACCCGTCACAGCCGACCACGACAGCCGCCTCGATGGTCTGACGAGTGCCATCGATGTCTTTGAAACTGACCGACGGGCGCTCGGTGTCGAGATCGTGCAGCGCGGTATCAGTGACCTCGTAGTGGATCTCCTGCCCCGCGGCGCTTCGCGCGGCAGCAAGATCCTTCTGTACTTCGGTCTGCCCATATACCCACACGCTGCATCCGGTCAGGTCGACGAAGTCGAGATGGTGCCGCTCCTCCGGCCACTGCAGGTAGATCCCTCGATGCTCGTCGCCCTCGGCCCGGAGCCGCCCGCCGAGACCGACCGAATCGAGCAGCTCCACGGTCGAGTGTTCGAGCACCCCGGCGCGGATCCGGGAGGCGACGTACTCCGCGGAGCGCGTCTCCACCACGATCGACTCGATCCCGTCCTGGGCGAGCAGGTGGGACAGCAGAAGTCCGGCGGGGCCGGCGCCGATGATGGCAACCTCGGTACGCATGCCGCTCAGTCAAGGCGTGCCCCGGTTGGCAGCGCCACTCGACGCTTCCACTCAGTGAAAGTCAGCCGCTGAGGCTGCGTCCCACTCCCTGCGCGGCGACCTGCAGTGCAGCTGCCAGCCGGGCCCGATCACGCTTCAAGCTCGGTACGACGATGCCAAGCGCTGCCACCACCTCGCCCCGAGACTCATCTCCTCAGTGGTCACGGCGTACCCCTCGCGGTGCACGCGGCGCAGATCCTCACGCAGCCGGCCAGGCTGAGTGATCGTGTACGGCGTGACTCGGGTGAGGTTACTCAGCACCTCGGCCTGGATCTCCTGTGGCGCATAAGCGAGCAGGACCTTGCCGACGCCGGTCGCGTGCAGCGGGAGCCGCGAACCGATCTGGCTGACCACCGGCACGGAGGCGTGCCCCGAGACGCGGTCCAGGTAGAGCACCTGAGCGCCATCACGGACGGCCAGGTGCACCGTGGCCAGCGTTGCGCCGTAGATGTCGTTGAGGAACGGGGATGCGACCTGACGCAGGCCGGACTGGGCGGGGGCCAGCAAACCGAGGTCCCAGACTCGCCGGCCTACGACATACTCGCCCGAAGTACGGCGTACTAGGGCACCCCACTCGACCAGCTCGGCGACGAGGCGGTGTGCCGTTGCCAGCGGGATACCGGCGCGGCGTGCGAGGTCGGTCAGCGTGAGCGCGCGATGGTCCGAGTCGAAGGCGCCCAGCAGCGCGAGCACGCGTGAGGCCACCGATGCGCCTGGTTGTGAGGCGTTGCCGGCCACGTCGGGTCCTTCCGTCCAGTGGAAGACCATCCTCGCATCACTCGGTGACCAGCCTTAGCGTCTGTCGGGTGACCCTTCCCTCGCAGGCCGAGATCAGTGCGGAGATCGAACAGCTCTCCAGTGCTCGTGGGCAGCAGCCGCGGACCGACTATCCGGCGTACCGGAGCAGCGTTCTGCGTCATCCGACCAAGGATCTGCATCACGCCGATCCGGAGACGATCGAGCGGTGGGCGCCGTGCTTCGGACCGCAGGACGTCAGCCCGCTCGAGGCGGACCTGACGATCCAGCACAGCGGGGAGCCGCTCGGTGAGCGGATCACGGTGGCCGGTCGTGTGGTGGACGGCGAGGGCCGGCCCGTCCGGGGGCAGTTGGTTGAGGTGTGGCAGGCCAATGCGGGCGGGCGGTACATCCACAAGCGCGACCAGCATCCCGCGCCGATCGATCCCAACTTCACCGGCGCCGGGCGATTCCTGACCGGTGGCGACGGTTCGTACTGGTTCCAGACCATCAAGCCCGGGCCGTATCCGTGGAAGAACCATCGGAACGCGTGGCGCCCGGCGCACATTCACTTCTCGCTGTTCGGCACCAGCTTCACGCAGCGGCTGGTGACGCAGATGTACTTCCCGGGAGACCCGCTGTTCGCCCTCGACCCGATCTACCAGTCGATCACGGATCCTGCCGCACGGGCTCGGCTGGTGGCGTCGTACGACCACGATCTGACGACGCCGGAGTGGAGCACGGGGTACCGCTGGGACATTGTGCTGACCGGCAGTCACCGCACCTGGCGCGAGGAGGCTGACGAATGACCACACCGGGGCAGACCGTCGGGCCGTTCTTCCACTACGCGCTGCCCTTCGAGGGCGACTCGGAGCTCGTACCGCCCGGTCGCGCCGACGCGATCCGGCTGCACGGCCGGGTGCTTGACGGCGCCGGCGTACCGATCCCGGACGCGCTGATCGAGATCTGGCAGGCCGCTCCCGATGGGTCGGTCGTCCAGCAACCCGGCTCGCTGCATCGCGATGGCTGGAGCTTCACCGGTTGGGGGCGGTCGGCAACTGACGGCGCGGGGCACTATTCGTTCACGACTCTGGTCCCGGGTGCGACCGAGTCGGGGCGTGCGGCGTTCTTCGCTGTCACCGTCTTCGCGCGCGGTCTGCTCGATCGGCTCTTCACTCGTGCCTATCTCCCGGACGATCCTGCACTGGCCGACGACCCACTGTTGCGGTCAGTCGACCCGGAGCGTCGTGGGACGCTCGTCGCTACGGCCGATGCCACTGGGTTTGTGTTCGACATCGTTCTGCAGGGTGATGACGAGACGGTTTTCCTGACCTTTGCGGGACAGTGAGAGCCATGGCCGATCTGTTCTGGGCCGGCGACGAGCGCGCCGGTGAGTTGATGTCCGAGGCATCGTTGCTCGAGGCGATGGTGCGCGTGGAGAACGCCTGGCTGGCCGCGCTCGTCGAGACCGGTCTCGCGCCGGCGTCCAGCCTTTGCGATCTCACCGCTGACGACGTGGAGACCGTTGCCTTGGGCGCTGAGAGCGGCGGCAATCCCGTGCTCCCGTTGGTGAACTTGCTGCGTTCGCGAACCGGCAGTGAGTGGGTGCATCGCGGACTGACCAGCCAGGACGTGCTCGACACCGCGCTTGTGCTCATGCTGCGCGACGTCTTCGACCGGCTGCTGGACGAGCTGCGGTCCCAGGTGATCGCGGCGTCGGCGCTGGCCGAGAGCCATGCTGAGACGCCGATGGTCGGGCGGACTTTGACACAGCATGCAGTACCGACGACGTTCGGGGCCGTCGCGGCATCTTGGCTTGATGGGCTTGTCGACGCGGCCGAGCTGGTCGTTGCCGTGCGCAAGGATTTGCCGGTGCAGCTGGGCGGTGCCGTCGGAACCCTTGCAGCGACGACAGAGCTCGCAGTACTGCGTGAGCTGGCTCCTTCCGTTGTCGCACAGGCCGTGACGATGACCGCCGAGGCGCTCGGTCTCCGCCCTCGCCGCCCGTGGCACACTTCCCGGGCGCCCCTCACCGGGGCCGCCGATGCGCTGGTGACCTGCACCGATGCCTGGGGCCACGTCGCCACCGACGTCGCGACGCTTTCGCGCACCGAGATCGGCGAACTGACCGAGGCGACCGGCGGCGGATCGTCGACCATGCCGCACAAGCAGAACCCGGTGCTGGCGATCCTCGTACGCCGAGCCGCCCTGGCCGCGCCCGCCCTCGGCTCGACCATGCATCTCGCCTCGGCGATGACCGGCGACCAGCGCCCCGACGGCGCTTGGCACACCGAATGGGCGACCCTCCACACTCTCGGCCGGCGTACCGTCGTCGCGGCCTCGCAGACCACCGAGCTCCTGCAAGGCCTGCAGGTCAACGCCGCCCGGATGCGCACCACGCTCGAAGCCTCAGCAGCCGACGTCCTCGCCGAGCGCCGCGGCGTCGCCGACCTGCTCGGCGCCAAGCACGATCCCGACCCCACGACGTACCTCGGCATCACCAGCGAACTGGTCGCCGGTGCCGTCGCCCGTGCTCGCACCTTCTTGGAGGACAACGCGTGACCGTCCCAAGAATCACCGCCGTACACCTCGGCGGCGCACCCGGTCTGCCCTTGCTCGTCCTCGGCCCCTCCCTCGGCACCTCGGCCCAAACCCTCTGGTCGCAGGCAGCCGCGCACCTCACCGACAGCTTCGAAGTCATCGCCTGGGACCTACCAGGACACGGCACCAACGCGACCGTCGGATCGCCGTACACGCTGGCCGAACTCGCCGCAGGCGTGCTGGCGATACTGGCCGACCACACCTCCTTTAGCTACGCAGGCGACTCCATCGGCGGCGCCGTCGGACTCCATCTGTTGCTAGAGGCACCTACCCGGGTCAAGTCAGCCGTCCTCCTCTGCACCGGCGCCAAGATCGGCGAGCCCGACACCTGGCACGAACGCGCCGCCACTGTCCGAGCCTCCGGCACCACCGCCGTTCTCGAAGCCTCAGCCACCCGCTGGTTCGCCCCCGGCTTCCTAGACCGCGCCCCCGAAACCGGCGCCGCCCTCCTCCACGCCCTCCGAGACACCGACCGCGAAGGCTACGCCCAGGCCTGCGAAGCCCTCGCCACCCACGACGTACGCGACCGCCTCGCCACCATCCACACCCCGGTACTAGCCATCGCCGGCCGCGACGACGTACCAACTCCCCCAGCAAGCCTGCAGGCGATCGCCACCGGCGTCAGCAACGGCCGCCTGGTGGTCCTCGACAACACCGCCCACCTCGCCCCCGCCGAACAACCACTGGAAGTCGCCCGCCTGATCCACGCTCACACCACCAACGCGCCGACCATCGCCGAAGTCCGCACCGCCGGCATGACAGTCCGCCGCGAGGTCCTGGGCGCCACCCACGTCGACCACGCAACCACAACCACCACCGACTTCACCGCCGACTTCCAGGACCTCATCACGCAGTACGCCTGGGGCACGATCTGGACCCGCCCCGGCCTCGACCGCCGCAGCCGCTCCCTGATCACCCTCACCGCCCTGGTCGCCGGCGGCCACCACGAAGAACTGGCCCTCCACCTCCGCGCCGCCCGCACCAACGGCCTGACGCCGGACGAGATCAAAGAACTCCTCCTCCAGACAGCGATCTACTGCGGCGTCCCGGCCGCCAACACCGCCTTCCGGATAGCCCAGCAAGTCCTCACCGACCTCGACCGGACATGACAAAGCCCCGGCCGATGGCCGGGGCTTTGTCCAACTACTCAGGGGTGGAGGTGGCGGGAATCGAACCCGCGTCCTTCAGTGCCGACTCGAGACTTCTCCGGGCGCAGTCTGTTAGTCGCTTTTCTCAGCTCCAGCACTCCCACAGACAGGGTTGCTGACGAGCTCAGTCACTGTAAATGTCCCGCGTCAACCCCGTGACCGAGTTGACGAAGCAAGCTTCCTAGCTGAGGCCAGGAACTGGGTCGGAAGCAACCCCAGGCTGACCGCTTCTGTTAGCTCAGGCCGTCAGGCGGCGAGAGAGAAGCTACTGCGCGATGTAGATTTGGCAGTTATTGTTTTCCAGAGATCGTTTACGAGATAACCCTGGATCCTCGGCCCGCTTCGCTCGAAACGTACAGCCAAAGTCGAAACCGTTCACCCCCTGTTGAGTTGTCAAACATCCGCGGCCCGGTAGCGCTCTGACTGACCGCGGAACCTTCACACTATCAAGTAGAACCAACCGCCCGCACCTGGGATTCCCGGACTACTTGATCAGCCGCAGGGTGAACGGGTACTTGAACTCCGAGCCCACCAGCGCGGCCAGCCCGCCGATGCCGGTCAGGACGAACCAGACCAGGCCGAGCAGCGGGAACAGGAAGCCGGTGAAGCCGTCGGTGACGCCGGTGACGACTCCCAGCAGGGCGAACAGGCCGAAGGCGCTCAGCTGGAAGTTGAGGGCCTCGACGGCGTGTTTGCGGACCACCGGGTTCTGCTTGCCGGCGCCGGCGGCGACCAGGGCGGGGCCGACGAAGAAGGTCGGGAAGCCGAGCCAGTGGGTGACCAGGCCCATGCCGCGGCCGGGTGACTGCTTGACCGGGAGCTGCGGGCGGGTGAAGGCCGCTGGGGCGAAGGTCGGGACCGGGCGGGCGACCAGGCCGTCGAAGGTGCCGTTGAGTTCGGCTCGGGTCCGGGCCTTCAGCGCGAGTTCCAGCCTGGTGTCGAACTCCAGGCGGTCCAGGCGGCCGTCGGCGTACATTTCTTGGATGATCTCGACGGCGCGGTCCCGTTGGGCCGGCGTCACCAGCAGGTCTGAAGTGGACATGCCTTCAGCCTGCCTGCCGCCGGGCCGCCACCCCATCGGGTGACGCCCGGAGCAACCCCTGGCGGGACCCCTACTACTCGCAGCGCTCGGGCCGGCTACTTCTAGCCCTTGCGCCGGTCGCTGAGCGCGCGCTGCGCCTCGCGGTCGGCCTGCCGCTCGGCGAGCGCGTTCCGCTTGTCGTAATCCTTCTTACCGCGCCCGGTGGCCAGCTCGACCTTCGCGTAGCCGTCCTTGAAGTACAGCGACAGCGGGATCAGCGAGACCCCCTGCTGCTCGACGGCCTTGATCAGCTTCTGCATCTCGTCCTTGTGCAGCAGCAGCTTGCGGGTCCGCCGGGGCTCGTGGTTGGTCCACGTGCCGTGCGTGTACTCCGGGATGTGCATGTTCTGCAGCCAGAGCTCGTTGGCCCGCACCGACGCGAAGGCGTCGACGAGGGAGGCCCGACCCAGCCGCAGGGACTTCACCTCGGTCCCGGTCAGCACGAGTCCGGCCTCCACCACGTCGTCGATGTGGTAGTCGTGCCGCGCTTTACGATTCTGCGCGATCGGTTTGTGGCCGGTCTGTTTCACCATCCGGCCAGTATCCCAGATCCTCAGCGGTCGGTGTTGGGATTTGCTTCAGTGCCGGCGTCGTCCAGGTGGGTGCATCGCAAGGCGGAGGAGCGTCCTCGATGCGGAGCATCGTGGACGCTTCTCCAACGCCGCGAGGTGCCCGCCTGGGCGGCGCCGGTGCGAAGCAAATCCCAACACCGACCGCTTACAACCACTTCATCGGATTAACCACGCGGCCGTCCTGGTAGACCATGAAGTGCAGGTGACAGCCGGTCGAGTAGCCCGTTGTGCCGACGTACCCGATCACCTGGCCCTTGCGGACACGCTGGCCGCTGCTCACGGCGTACTTCGACAGGTGGTTGTAGACCGTCGTGATGGACGAGCCGTCGATCACGCCGTGTGACAGGAACAACCGGTTGCCGTAGCCGCCGTTGTAGTACTTGTCCGTCACCCGCCCGCTGGCCGCCGCGTGGATCGGCGTACCGCAGCCGGCGCCGAAGTCGGTGCCGTCGTGCAGCTTCCAGTACTTCAGGATCGGGTGGAACCGCATCCCGAACGGCGACGTGATGTAGGTGTTGATCGGGTAGCTCAGCCCCGACGAGTCACTCGGCGGCGGGTCGTCCGGTACGTCGCGCGGCGGCCGGTTCTCCTTCTTGGCCTTCTCCCGCTCGGCCTTCTCGCGGGCCGCCTTGCGCTTGGCAGCCGCCTTCGCCGCCGCCAGCTTCTCGGCCTTCGCCCGGGCGATCAGGATCTGCTCGACCCGGCCACGCTCGGCGACCAGCGCGTTGTACTGCGCCTGCTCCGAGTTCCGGTCCCGCTCCGCGACCTTCAGCGTGGTCTGCTTGGCCGCGGCCAGCCTGGCCGCCTCGGCCTTGTCGGCGGCGACCTGCAGCGTCAGCGCGGTCACCTCCTTGACCGTGCGCGCCGACTCGGCCCGCTGCGCGGAGACGACCTTCTCGGCCGCCGTCAGCTTGACCCGCTTGTTCGCGAGCTGCGCCTGGGCGTTGTTGAGCTTGGTGATCGTGTTGCTCTGGATCTTGAACACGTTCCGCTGCACCTGGATGCCGCTGGCAACGTCCGCTGGCGAGGCGCCGCGCAGCACGATGGACAGCCCGACCAGGCTGTTCTGCTGCTGGTACGCCGACTGCGCGGCGCGGCCGGCCACCTGCTTCTGCCGCAGGATCACCTGCTCGCCCTCGTCGACGTCCGAGATCGCCGTCTTCAGCGCCTCTTCGGCCTGCTTGAGCTTGCCGGCCGCCACCACGTCGGCCGCCTTCGCCGCGCTGAGCTTGCCCTGCGCAACGGCGTACCGGACCGTGACGGCCTTGTACTGCGTCTCCGCCTGGTTGTACGCGGCAACGGACTTGGCGACCTGGTCGTAGGACTGCTTCAAGTCGGCCTTCGACTCGTTGATCTGCGAGTCGAGCTGCTTCTTCTTCGCGGCTGGATCCGGTGGGTCCGCCTGGGCAGCGGGAACCACCGCCAGTGCTCCGGCGGTCATGGACAGGACAACGCAGCAAGCGGCGATGACCGTCTGCCGCTGCGGCGCGCCGCGCAGGCGTTGCCTGGCGGATCGTCCCAACGGTGTGGCGGCGGCGCCGATGCTGTCGTCTCGCTTGATGCTCCCCCGCTTGCGCGGGTTCGCACCGGGGAAGTGCGGGACCACAGTCGACCCCTTGCTATGGGTGAAAGTGACGTGCTACTGCACGATAGGTCACCCAGGTCAGACTTTGAGGTATTTCCGGGTTGTCAGGAATGTCGGAACGACCGCCAGCACCAGCCCGACCACCACCATGATCAAGGTGGCCCGGAAGGTTTCGGGCGCGCCGACCCGCTCCCAGGCCCGGAACGTCTCCTCCGCCTGTTTGGTGATCAGGAAGTAGACGCCGAGCCACAGGGTGCCGCAGGCAAGGACCGCCCCGATCAGCGCCGCCAGGATCGCCTCCAGCAGGAACGGCAGCTGGATGTAGAAGTTCGAGGCGCCCACCAGGCGCATGATGCCTATCTCCCGTCTCCGGGCGTACGCCGCCAGCCGGATCGTGTTGGAGATCTGCATCAGGGCCGCGACCAGCAGCAGGCCCGCTGCTATCAGCGCTCCCCATCTCAGCTTGTTCAGGGCGTCGAAGAGTGGATCGAGGAACTGTCTGAGGTCCTGCACGTTGTCGACGCCGGGCAGCCCCGCCACCGCGCTGACCAGGTTCTGGTAGCGCTGTGGATCCTTCAGCTTGACCCGGTAGGACTCCTGCATCTGGTCCTCGGTCACCGTGCTGACGATCGGCGAGTCCTTGTACAGCTTCTTGAACTGCTCGAACGCGTCCTTCTTCGACTCGCCGAAGACGCCTTCCGGCGCGGTGTCCGGGTTCGACTCGATCGCCTGCTTGATCCGGTTCTTCTGCTCCGTGGTCACCTCGGCGCCGGTGCAGCCGCGGCCGCCGGAGTCCTTGGTGCAGAGGAAGACCGAGATCTGGATCTTGTCGTACCAGTTCCCCTTCATCAGGTCGACCTGCTCGCGGGCGAGCAGCGCGCTGCCGAACAGCGACAGCGAGACCCAGATGGTGACGACGACGGCGATCGTCATCGAGAGGTTCCGGCGCAGGCCGATCCCCAGGTCGGAGAGGATGTAGTTCAAGCGCATCAGTCAGTCAGTCCCTGTATCAGCCCTGTTGCAGGCAGGCGAGGCGGTCAGGCAGCGGTCAGTGCTGGTAGCCGTAGACGCCACGCGACTCGTCGCGGACGACATGGCCGTTCTCCAGCTCGATCACGCGCTTGCGCATCTGGTCGACGATCGAGACGTCGTGGGTGGCCATCACCACGGTGGTCCCGGTCCGGTTGATCCGGTCCAGCAGCTTCATGATGCCGACCGAGGTGCCGGGGTCGAGGTTTCCGGTCGGCTCATCGGCGATCAGGATCATCGGCCGGTTGACGAACGCCCGGGCGATCGCGACCCGCTGCTGCTCACCGCCGGACAGCTCGTCCGGCAGCCGGTCCTCCTTGCCGTCCAGACCGACCAGCTCGAGCACCTCGGGCACCGTCTTGCGGATGTGCGAGCGCGGCTTGCCGATCACCTGCAGGGCGAACGCGACGTTCTCGGCGACCGTCTTGTTCGGCAGCAGCCGGAAGTCCTGGAAGACGGTGCCGATCTGCCGGCGCATCTGCGGGATCCGCCAGCTGGCCAGCCGGTTCAGGTCCTTGCCCGCCACCATGATGTGACCCTTGGTGGTCCGGTGCTCGCGCAGGACGAGGCGCAGGAACGTCGACTTGCCGGAACCGGAGGTGCCGACCAGGAAGACGAACTCGCCTTTTTCGATCTCGACGTCGACGTTCAGCAGGGCAGCCTTGGACTGGCCCTCGTACGTCTTGGAAACATTCTCGAAGCGGATCACGTGAGATTCCGGCCGTGGTCGGGAACAGGGAGTGACACACAGATAACCACGAGGGCACCGTACGCCACCGGAGCGGCCGTCGATCAGTGTAGGTGCTGCAACCCGCCGCTCCGACTAGGCATGCCGCCCCGTCCGATACCCGGGCGTACGTCGTACAGGTCAGGCGGGAGCGGGGGAACCCGGAGCCTGGGGACGGGCGTCGGCGATCCGGGCCAGGCCCGGCTCGGGCTTGCGGCCGGCCTTGCGGGCGGCCTCCACGTGCAGGCGGGCCAGCTCGATGGCCTGGCGGGAGACCCGAACGGTCTTCTTCTCAACCATGGGCACTGTCTCCCTCGACCACATCGGCGCCTTCTTCGGCAATATCAGCGTACGCCGCCGAGCCGACCCGGTCGATCGCCACCGCGGCGGTCAGCGCGGCGACCAGGTCGTAGTCCTCGGCCTGTAACAGTTCCGAGCGCATCAGTGAGCGCAGCGTCACCACGCCGGCGTCGGTACCGGCCTCGTCGCCGTCCAGGATCTGCTCGACCGCCCAGCGGACCATCCGCATGGTCTCCTCGCGATGCCGCCAGGTGTCCAGCTCCCGCTCGCCCTTGCGGGTCAGGTAGGCGCCCAGCGCGACGCCGCCGAGCGCCAGCAACGGGCTCAGCACGGTGGCGACCACCCCGACCACCTGGATCCAGATCGGGATCACGGACACACCCCAGAACTCATCGCGTTCCTCCCAAATCCGTGGTGATGGCCGGTCGATGATGCTACGAAGGACAGCACACCAGCCGCCACCGACAATCTCTCACCACCGCAGTGTCACCGGACGAAGGAGCAGACTCAGCAGATGGACGAGATCGACTGCTACGACGTGTTCGTGCAGGGGACCGTGTTCCTCGACATCGTGCTGACCGGCCTGGAGTCCGCGCCGACCACCGGGACCGAGATCTTCGCCGAGGGGATGGGTTCCTGCCCGGGCGGCGTCGCCAACTTCGCCATCGCCGCCAGCCGGCTCGGCCTGCGCAGCGGCCTGGCCGCCGTCTTCGGCGACGACGTGTACGCCGACTTCTGCTGGCGCACGCTCGCCGACCAGGAGAGCGTCGACCTGTCGCACTCGCGCCGGATCGGCCACTGGCACTCCCCGGTCACCGTCTCGATGTCGATCGACCGGGACCGGGCGATGGTCACCCACGCCCACGAAGCCCCCGGCGACCCGAGCAAGCTGGTCGGCCCGGGCCTGCGGACGCGCTCCGCGATCGTGCCGGTCGCCGAGGAACTGCCGAGCTGGACGGCCGAGGCCCGCGAGTCCGGCGCGTTGCTGTTCGGCGACGTCGGCTGGGACCCGACCGATGTCTGGTCCCCCGCGGTCCTCGACGTACTCGAGGGCTTCCACGCCTTCACCCCCAACGCGGGTGAGGCGATGGCCTACACCCGCACCGACACCCCCAAGGCCGCGCTGCACAAGCTGGCTGACCGGGTGCCGCTCGCTGTGGTGACGAACGGGTCGGACGGCGTACTGGCGATCGACTCGCTGACCGGCGAAGAGGAGCACATCCCCGCCCTGCCGGTCCGCTCCTACGACCCGACCGGCGCAGGCGACGTCTTCCTGGCCTCCCTGGTGCTGGGCACGCTGCGCGGCTGGCCGCTCGCCCACCGGCTCGCCTTCGGTAATCTCTGCGCCGGCCTGTCCGTCCAGCACTTCGGCGGCTCGCTGGCAGCGCCCGGCTGGGGCGACATCATCGACTGGGTCCGCGACCACTCCCGCAGCCGCCCCGGCGACGTCGACCCCGACATCCTCCGGCACTACACCTTCATCGGCGACGTCCTCCCGGCCGGCCCGGTCCCGATCGTCCGCCGCGCCAGCGCCACCATCGCCCGGCTCTCCGACGCCTGACGGAGAAACATTTTCACGGAGTGGAAATAGCACGACGTCAGCCCCTTGCGGCCTTAGGGTCGGAAGATCGGTGCGCGGTGTCGGGACCGCGCCGGAACTGCGGAGGTACGTCGAGATGTCGGGTGCTGGTAGCAACGGATTCAACCGCCGGAAGTTCCTGGCCGTCGGCGGCGGCCTGGCCGCGATGGCGGTCGCGGGCTGTGGCTCCAACACCGGCCGCGAGTCGGACGGCGGCTCCGGTTCCTCGGGCGGCAAGCCGGCCCTGGCGCAGTGGTACCACCAGTACGGCGAGGCCGGCACCCAGCAGGCGGTCGAGAAGTACGCCAAGGAGTACCCCGACGCCACCGTGACGGTGCAGTGGTCCCCCGGCGACTACGACAAGAAGACCGCCTCCGCGCTGCTCACCGACGGCGGACCGGACATCTTCGAGTACGGCAACGGCCCGAGCATCGACATGATCAAGGGCGGGCAGGTGGTCGACCTGACCGACCTGCTCGGCGACACCAAGGCCGACTTCACGCCGTCGCTGATCGCCCGTAACACCTACCAGGGCAAGCTGTACGCCGTACCGCAGGTGACCGACATGCAGCTGCTCGTCTATCGCAAGAGCCTGCTGTCGGCCGCCGGCGTCCAGCCGCCGACCACCGTCGACGAGCTGATCGCCGCGGCCAAGAAGCTGACCACCGACAAGGTGAAGGGCCTGTTCGTCGGCAACGACGGCGGCGTCGGCATCCTCGGCGGCCCGGCGCTGTGGTCGGCCGGCGTCGACTATCTCACCGAGGACAACGCCTTCGGCTTCGACGACCCGGCCGCGGTCGAGTCGCTGCGCAAGCTGCGCGAGCTGTTCACCTCCAAGGCATTGTTGCTCGGGGCACCGACCGACTGGTCCGACCCGTCCGCCTTCACCCAGGGGCTGACCGCGATGCAGTTCACCGGTCTGTGGACCTTCCCGCAGATCCAGAAGGCGTTCCCGGACGACTTCGGCGTGCTGCCCTGGCCCAAGCTGGACAGCTCGACCGGCGCGCCGAGCGTCACGGTCGGCGCCTACGGCTCCGCGGTCAGCGCGAAGTCGAAGAACGTCGACGCGGCCAAGAAGTTCGTCAAGTGGCTGTGGGTGGACCAGACCGACAAGCAGCTCGACTGGGCCCAGTCGTACGGCTTCCACATCCCGGCCCGCAAGAGCCTGGCCGAGAAGGCCGAGAAGCTGAAGTCGGGACCGGCCGCCGACGCCGTACGGTTCGTCAACGAGAACGGGCACGCCCAGACACCGTTGCTGTGGACCCCCAAGTCCGGCACGGCGTACTCCGACGCGCTCAACCGGATCATCAAGAACGGCACCGACCCGGCCACCGAGATCAAGGCCGTCAAGGCGATCGTGGAGGCGGAACTCAAGCGCGTCGCCGGCTGATGTCGACCGTCACCGCCAGGTTGCGGGGCAGGTACGACCGCAACCTCTGGTTCCTGATCTTCGTCGGCCCGTTCGTGCTCGGGCTGGTGGTGTTCGTCTACGTCCCGATCCTGTGGTCGATCTGGCTGAGCTTCTTCGACGCCTACAACACGGTCACCCCGACGGATTTCGTTGGCCTGGGCAACTACCTCGACATGCTGAAGGACTCGTCCTTCCGCTCCAGCCTGCTCACCTTCGTCGTGTTCGCGCTGTTCATCGTGCCGACCAGCTTCGTGATGTCGCTCGGGCTGGCGCTGCTGGTCAACCGGGCCCGGTTCGCGAAGACCTTCTTCCGCTCGGTCTTCTTCCTGCCGACCGCCTGCTCGTACGTCGTGGCCTCGCTGATCTGGAAACTCTCGATCTTCTCCGGGGTCCGGTTCGGCCTGGCCAACACGGTGCTCGACTGGTTCGGGATCGAGCCGATCGCCTGGCTCTCGGTCACCCAGCCACCCTGGTACTGGCTGGTGATCGTGTCGGCGCGGATGTGGCTGCAGGCCGGTTTCTACATGATCCTGTTCCTCGCCGGGCTGCAGCGGATCGCGCCGTCGCTCTACGAGGCGGCCGCGATCGACGGCGCGACCGGGTGGAAGGTGCTGCGCTTCATCACGCTGCCGCAACTCCGCGCGACCTCGACCGCGGTACTGCTGCTGCTCCTGATCAACGCGTTCCAGGCCTTCGACGAGTTCTACAACCTGCTCTCCAGTTCGGGGCAGTACCCGCCGTACGCGCGACCGCCCCTGGTCTACCTGTACTACGCGGCGCTCGGCCAGGGTCAGGACTTCGGCCACGGCAGCGCCGGCGCCGTCATCCTCACGTTGCTGATCGCGCTCGTCGCCCTCGGCCAGGGACGTTTCCTGGGCCTCGGCCGGAAGGAGGACTGAGATGGCAGTGGTCCAGCGGTCCCGCGCCGACAAGACCGGCAGCGTGCTCCGGTACGTCGTACTGGGGATCGGCGCGCTGTTCTTCCTGCTGCCGTTCTATCTGCTGCTGCGCAACGGGTTGTCGACCGAGCAGGACATCACCGCACCGACCTGGAAGCTGTTCCCCTCGTCGCTGCAGTGGAGCAACATCGCCGACCTGTTCAGCAATCCGGCCGTCCCGATGTTCAGGTCGCTGGTCAACTCACTGGTGATCGCCACCGTGCAGACGATCGGCGTCCTGGTGATCTCCGGACTGGCCGGGTACGGGCTGGCCCGGATCCCGTTCCGCTACGCCAACGCGGTGTTCTACTTCATCGTCGCCACCTTGCTGATCCCGGCGGCGGTGACGTTCGTGCCGAGCTTCGTGCTGGTCTCGTCGCTGGGGTGGGTCAGCACGCTGCGCGGGCTGATCATCCCGGGGTTGTTCCAGGCGTTCGCGACCTTCCTGTTCCGGCAGTACTTCCTCAACTTCCCGCGCGAGCTCGAAGAGGCGGCGGCGCTCGACGGTACGGCGTACTGGGGCACGTTCTGGCGGATCGTGGTGCCGAACTCGAAGGGGTTCATCGCCGCCATCGCCACCATCACCTTCATCGGCTCCTGGAACGCGTTCCTCTGGCCGCTGGTGATCGCGCCCGACCAGTCCGCCTGGACGGTGCAGATCGCGCTGTCCACCTTCCTCACCGCGCAGACCATCAACCTCCCGCAGTTGTTCATTGCCGCCACCATCGCGATCCTGCCGCTGGTGGTGATGTTCGTCTTCCTGCAGCGCTGGATCGTCGAAGGCGTCGAGCGCACCGGAATCAGTGAGTAGTAACGGCATTACGGCTTGAAAAGAGAGGCATCATGACCCTGATCGACCAGCTCCGCAGCTCCGTCGCCGGCCCCGTCCTGGGCCCGGACGACGCCGATTTCAGCACCGAGGTCGCCGCCTGGAACACGGCGACCGTGCACACTCCCGAGGTCGCCGTCGGCCTCACCTCGGAGGAAGACGCCGCCGCTCTGGTCCGCGTCGCAGCAGCCGCCGGTACGCCGGTCCGCGTGCTCGCCAGCGGCCACGGCTCCGCAGTACCGGTGACTGACGGCATCCTCGCCACCACCTCCCGGCTCACCGGCGTCACCATCGACCCCGCGACCCGGATCGCGCACATCAACGCCGGCAGCCGGTGGGCCGAGGTGATCGAGGCCGCGGCCGAGCACGGTCTGGCACCGGTCGCCGGGGCCTCGGACAACGTTGGCTGTATCGGCTACACCCTTGGAGGCGGTCTAGGCCCGCTCTCCCGCACCTACGGCTTCTCCTCCGACTGGGCCCGCGGCTTCCGGGTCGTCACCGCCTCGGGCGAGGTCGTCACCGCGAGCGCGACCGAGAACCCGGACCTGTTCTGGGCGCTGCGCGGCGGCAAGGGCGGCTTCGGCATCGTCACCTCGCTGGACTTCGAACTCGTCGAGCTCAGCACCCTGTACGGCGGCTCGGTGTTCTTCGACGCCCCGCAGATCGCCGACGCGCTCGCCACCTGGGTCGACTGGACCCACACGCTGCCCGAGACCGCGACCTCCTCGGTCGCCATCCTCCGGCTGCCTCCGCTGGAGTTCATCCCGGAACCGCTGCGCGGCAAGACGGTGCTGAGCGCCCGCTTCGCTTTCGTCGGCGACCCGGCCGAGGGCGAGCGACTCTTCCAGCCGATCCGCGACGTCGGCCCGACCATCATCGACGCGGTCGCCGAGATGCCGGCAGCAGCGATCGCGACGATCCACAACGACCCCAGGGACCCTGGCCCGGGCTGGGACCGCGGCGGCCTGCTGACCGATCTCGACGCCGGCTTCGTCGAGGCGTTCCTCAGCGCGGCGGGCCCTGACCAGCAGGTCCCGTTCATCGCGATCGAGCTCCGTCACCTCGGCGGCGCGACCCAGCGCGACGTACCGGAGGGCAGTGCTGTCGGCGGTCGCAGCGGCGCGTACACGTACTTCATGGCCGGCGTCCCCGACCCCAGCCTGTTCGAGACTGTCCTGCCGCCGGCAGCCGACGCGCTGCTCACCCCGCTCCAGCCGTGGGTCTCCTCCGAGACCACCATCAACTACGCCGGCGGCCTGAAGGTCCCCGGCTCGTACGAGGCGTCCTGGCCCAAGGAAACCTTCGCCCGCCTCGCCGAGGTCCGCGCGACGTACGACCCGAACACCCTGTTCCCGTACGGCCCGGCCTGACGCTTGCCTCTCGTTCCCCGGTCCGCTTCTTTCTTCCGCCCTCTGGCCGACGTCAGCGGCCCGCCGTACTCTGACGCGTGGGGGTCCCCCTGGGGGCAGAAGTGGGGACCGGGGAGCAAGGGGGGATTTGTCATGCGACATCGCTTTGCCGTGCAACTTGCCGCGCTCGTGCTGGTGGCCGGATCGCTGTTCGCGATCCAGCCGGCCGCGGCGGCCACCAACACCGTCGTCACGCTGACCTTCGACGACGGCCAGGCGTCCCACGCCGCGATCGTGCCGACGCTGCAGTCGCGCGGGATGCGCGGCACCTTCTACATCAACTCGGCCCTGGTCGGCTCGTCGGCGTACTACCTGACCTGGCCGCAGATCCACACCATCGCCGACGCCGGCAACGAGATCGGCGGGCACACGCTGAACCACGTCAACCTGACCAGCGTCAGCCGGGCCAACGCCACCGCCCAGGTCTGCAACGACCGGTCGAACCTGATCGCGCAGGGCTTCCCGGCACCGGCGTCGTTCGCCTATCCGGAGGCCGACTACAACAGCACCGCCAAGCAGGTCGTCCAGGGCTGCGGCTACTCCAGCGCCCGTACGGTCGGCGACATCCGCGGCCCGGACTGCGACGACTGCGACTACGCCGAGTCGATCCCACCGCAGGACGCCTTCGCCTTGCGCGGACCGGACTCCGCCGAGTCGAGTACGACGC
Source organism: Kribbella sp. NPDC056861 (assembly GCF_040687575.1). Lineage (NCBI taxonomy): Bacteria > Bacillati > Actinomycetota > Actinomycetes > Propionibacteriales > Kribbellaceae > Kribbella > Kribbella sp. NPDC056861. The sequence continues at coordinate 972,097 of NZ_JBFBNQ010000002.1, forward strand.
TGGCGACCATGCAGAAGTACGTCACGCAGGCCGAGACGCACGGCGGCGGCTGGGTGGTGCTCAGCTTCCACGGCATCTGCTCCAACAGTTGCACCGGCGACAGCTCGTTCAGCCCGACCACGTTCGCCGCGTTCCTCGACTGGCTCAAGGCACGCGAGGGCTCGGGCACGGTCGTCAAGACGGTCGGCGAGGTGATGGGTGGCGGCGGACCCGCGCCGGCCAGCCCGCCGGTCACCACCATCAAGTGCAACGGCGCTGCCTGCACCACGGCTTGGTACCTGTCCAGCTCGGTGGCTGTCGATCTGACCGCGACCGACGCCGACGGCTCGGCGATCGCCAGTATCCGGTACACCACCGACGGCAGCAACCCGGTGACCAGCGCAACGGCCGTCACCTACACCGGGCCGTTCGCCCTCACCTCGACCAAGACGGTCAAGTACTACTCGACCGATGTCGATGGCCATGTCGAGGCAACCAAATCGCAGCAGATTCGCGTCGACGGCGTGGCGCCGGCAGTCACCTTCACCAGCCCGGCCAACAACTCGACGTACCAGCGGAGCGCGACGGTCCCGCTGGTGGCGACCTCGACCGACACCGGCGGGTCAGGTGTCGCGAAGGTGGTCTTCAAGGACGGTACGACGACGCTCAAGACCGACACGTCGTCGCCGTACAACTACAACTGGAGCAGCACCAAGTCCGTCGGGGTGCACACGGTGACCGCGACCGCGACCGATGTCGCAGGCAACGTCACCTCGGTGCCGTTGACCATCAACATCATCCGTTGACGACCGGGATGATCTGCTTGCCGTAGGCATCCAGCGTCTCCTGCTTGGCATCGTGCTGGAGGTACAGGGCGAACTGGTCGACACCGATCGCCCTCAGTTCCTCCAGCCGGGCCAGGTGGTTCTCGACCGGTCCGAGGATGCAGAACCGGTCGACGACCTCGTCGGGCACGAAATCGGTGTGGGTGTTGCCCGCCCGGCCGTGCTCGGCGTAGTCGTAGCCCTTGCGTCCCTCGATGTAGTCGGTCAGCGCCTTCGGCACGCCGCCGTCGGCGCCGTACCGCTCGACGATGTCGGCGACGTGGTTGCCGACCATCCCGCCGAACCAGCGGGTCTGGTCGCGTTGGTGCTCCAGGTCGTCACCGACGTACGCCGGTGCGGCCACGCAGAAGGTGATCTTCGCCGGATCGCGGCCGGCCTCCTCGGCGGACCGGCGTACGGCGGAGATCATCCAGGCGGCGATGTCGGGATCGGCGAGCTGCAGGATGTAGCCGTCGCCGACCTCACCCGTTGCCTGCAACGCCCTCGGCCCGTACGCCGCCACCCAGACCTCGAGCTTGCCGTCCTCCACCCAACTGAACTTGAGCTGCTGGCCGCGGTACGCGACCGTGCGCCCGGCCGCCAGTTCGCGGACCACCTCGACGCACTGCTTCATCTCCGCGATCGTGCCGGGTTTGGCGCCGAGCGTGCGCAGCGCGGAGTCGCCGCGACCGATCCCGCAGACCGTGCGGTTGCCGAACATCTCGTTCAGGGTGGCGAACTGGGACGCGATCACGGTCCAGTCCCGGGTGCCCGGATTGGTCACCATCGGGCCGACGACGACCCGCTCAGTGGCGGCCAGGATCTGGCTGTAGATGACGAACGGCTCCTGCCAGAGCAGGTGCGAGTCGAACGTCCAGACGTAGTCGAACCCGGCCTCCTCGGCCTTGCGCGCGAGGTCCACCACGGCGGACGCGGGCGGATCCAGCTGGAACACGACTCCGAAGTCCATAGCTTCCCCCTAGACCAGGTACGACGAGAGGCCGCGCTTCAGGTACCGGCCGCGGCCCTTCCGGCCATGGTAGTTGCCATCGGCCACAATCACCTCGCCGCGCGAGATCACCGTGCCGACCTTGCCCGCGATCTCCACGCCTTCGTACGCCGAGTAGTCCATGTTCATGTGATGGGTCTCGACCCCGAGCCGGGTGGTGCCGGCCGGGTCGTAGATCACGATGTCGGCGTCCGACCCCGGCGCGATGATGCCCTTCTGCGGGTACAGCCCGAACATCCGGGCCGGCGTGGTCGCGATCGTCTCGACCCAGCGCTCGAGGCTGAGCTGACCGTCGACGACCCCTTGGTACAGCAGGTCGACGCGGTGCTCGACGCCACCGATCCCGTTCGGGATCTTGGAGAAGTCGCCGACGCCGAGCTCCTTCTGGTCCTTGAAGCAGAACGGGCAGTGATCGGTCGAGACCACCGCGAGATCGTTGCTCCGGAGCCCTTTCCACAGGTCCTTGGCGTGGTTCTCGTGCTTGCTCCGCAGCGGCGTCGAGCAGACGTACTTCGCACCCTCGAACCCGGGTGCGCCGAGCTGGTCCTCCAGCGTCAGGTACAGGTACTGCGGGCAGGTCTCGGCGAACACGTTCCGGCCGTCGTTGCGCGCCGCGGCGACCGCTTCCAGCGCTCCGCTCGCGGACAGGTGCACGATGTAGAGCGGGCAGTCCTGCGCGACCTCGGCCAGCGTGATCGCCCGGCTGGTCGCCTCGGTCTCCAGCGCGGCCGGCCGGGTGATGCCGTGGTAGATCGGATCGGTCTCGCCGCGGGCCAGCGCCTGCTGCACGAGGACGTCGATCGCGATCCCGTTCTCCGCGTGCATCATGATCATCGCGCCGTTCTCACGCGCGGTCTGCATCGCGCGGAGGATCTGCCCGTCGTCGGAGTAGAAGACTCCGGGATAGGCCATGAACAGCTTGAAACTCGTGATGCCCTCGTCGGTGACGAGCTGATCCATCGCCTTCAGCGCATCGCCGTCGACCCCACCGAGGATCATGTGGAACGCGTAGTCGACGTGGCAGTTGCCCTCGGCCTTCGCATGCCAGGCGGCCAGCCCATCCTGCACCACCTCGCCGGTGCGTTGCACCGCGAAGTCGATGATGGTGGTTGTCCCGCCCCAGGCCGCGGCGCGCGTCCCGGTGTCGAAGGTGTCGCTGGCCGCAGTACCGCCGAACGGCAGCTCCATGTGCGTGTGCGCGTCAATCCCGCCCGGGATCACATACTTGCCTGCGGCATCGATCACCTGCTCCGCCTGCACGCTCTGCCCGTACGCCGGATCGAACAGCGCGACGATCTTCTCGCCGTCGACCAGCACATCCGCGACCTGAGCCCCGGTCGGCCCGACCACAGTCCCACCCTTGATCAGCAACGACATCTTCGGCGCTCCCTTTGTGCGGCCTGCTACGGCTTGGTCAGGTCCCCGTAAGCGTCCGGCCGCCGGTCCCGGTAGAACTGCCACCGATCGCGCACGGTGTCGAGCAACCCCAGATCCAGGTCCCGGACGATCAGCTCGGGGTCGTAGTCGTGCCCGACGTCGCCGACGAACTTGCCCTCCGGATCCACGAAGTACGAGCTTCCGTAGAAGTCGTTCTCCCCGAACTCCGACTCGATCCCGACCCGGTTGATCGCCCCGATGAAGTACTCGTTGGCCACCGCACTGGCCGGCTGCTCGAGCTTCCACAGGTACGACGACAGGCCGCGACTGGTGGCCGACGGATTGAACACGATCTTCGCCCCCGCCAACCCCAACGCCCGCCACCCCTCCGGGAAGTGCCGGTCGTAACAGATGTAGACGCCGATCCGGCCGACCGCGGTGTCGAACACCGGATACCCCAGATTCCCCGGCCGGAAGTAGAACTTCTCCCAGAACCCGTTCACCTGCGGAATATGGTTCTTCCGGTACTTCCCGAGGTACTTGCCATCAGCATCGATCACCGCGGCGGTGTTGTACAACACCCCCGGCTGCTCCTGCTCGTACATCGGCAGCACCATCACCAGGCCCAGCTCCTTGGCCAACGCCTGAAACCGCTCGGTCGTAGGCCCCGGCACACTCTCGGCGTACTCGTAGAACTTGGGATCCTGCAACTGGCAGAAGTACGGCCCGTAGAACAGCTCCTGAAAGCAGATCACCTTCGCCCCAGCAGCCGCCGCCTGACGCGCATACTCCTCATGCGCCTTCGTCATCGACTCCTGGTCACCGGTCCAGTTCGTCTGAACCAGCGCCGCCCTGACTACGTCCGCCATCCGAGACCTCCCTAGCCGAGCCCCCATGCTCCATCCGCCAACGGCCCCCCGTCAACGACCATCAGCCGTCAAGGCGGGAACCCCAGCGAATCAGGTCCCGCGAGACCACCGAGGTGTCTACTCCCAGGCCTCGGATCGATCTCGCAAGAACAGCCTGAAAATGCTCGACAGCCTCCACCAGAGCGTCCCAACCGAACGGCTGACTCACCCGGCCGGGCACGAACACGGAACGGGCCTAATGGGTTTCCCAGGTTTGGGCCGGGTCGAGCTTGCCTGCTTCCCAGAAGACCCTTGCGGCGGCCAGGGCTTGCTCCACCGAGACCACCTGGCGAGATTGGTAGTTGCCGGGCTGTCCGCCAGCCACTATTTCCACCAAACACTTGTCCGTCCTGGGGCCGATCAGGTTGCGGAAGTCCTCGCCACCGAGGTCGACGTACAGGACAAGCCCACTCGCGGCGTCGCCACCGACCGCCAGGTGAGCGTCGCCCCGGGTCAGCGTCAGGATCGTTCGGTCGTAGCCGTTCAATGCTCTGAGCCGCTCGTCGACCTCGGCCCAGGTCGGCGCGTTGATCTCACCCGCATCGTCGCTGCCGTCCCAGTCCAGTACCGCGGGGGAAGTCACCCGACAGCCCGCTGGGAGGGGTCAACAGACCGCCGTCGGGCCTGTGGAGCGACGGCGGTCACATCAAGGGAGCGAGGGTCAGAGGACCAGGATTGCGGCGACGATGGCGAGGACGATGACGACCGCGCCGGCGATGGCCAGGGTGCGGCCGTTCACCTTCGGCTCTACCGTCGGCTCGGCCTGGGCCTCGTTCACGAAGGCGCGGAACATCTGGGTGCTCGCGCCCGGGTCCTGCTCGTTGTCCGGGACGTTGTGGTCAGCCATGCGCCTGACCCTACCTGCCGGGGGCGGACACGAAGACCTCAGGACGAGAGATCTGATCGACATCTGACGCAAAACATGTACCATTTGGTACATGCGCTTCGATCATTCCGTTACCGTGCAGGCTCCGGCCGACCGCGTCTGGGCGATCTTCAGCGACGTCGCGAAGTGGCCGGAGTGGACGCCGACCATCACCGCGGTCGAGCGGCTCGACCCAGGTCCCATCCATCTCGGCGCGAAGACCCGGGTCCGGCAGCCCAAGCTGCCGGTCGCCGTCTGGGAGGTGACCGAGCTGGTCGATGGCGAGTACTTCGAATGGGTCTCGCGCGCGCCCGGTATCAAGACGACCGGCGGTCACCGGGTCGAGAGCACCCCCGAGGGCACCGTCGTGACGGCGACGATCATCCAGGAGGGGCCGCTCGGCTGGGTGTTCGGCAAGCTGTACGCCAAGCTCACCCGGGAGTACATCGCGCTCGAAGGCCAGAGTCTGAAGAAGGTCAGCGAGGCGTGAGCCGCGAGCATCTGCTCACCGACGCCGTCGAGTACTTCGCCAAGCACGGCATCGGCGACGCGAGTCTGCGCGCCATCGCAACGGGCATCGGCACCAGCCACCGAATGCTGATCTACCACTTCGGCTCCCGCGAAGGCCTGCTGGCCGACGTCGTCCGCACGGTCGAAGCCCAGCAACGCGAGCTGCTCAGCACCCTCGCCGACCAGGACCTCCCGATCGCCGAGCTCTCCGAGCGGTTCTGGCGCCGAGTCACCGAGGCCACGCTGATCTACGGCCCGCTGTTCTTCGAGCTGTCCGCCCACGCCATGCAGAATCTCCCGCACACCGAGGCGCTCAAAGCAGACCTGATCAACGTCTGGCTGCCACCGCTGACAGACCTCTGCATCCGCGCCGGCGTCCCCACGGACCAAGCCCCGGTGTACGCGCGCCTCGGCCTGGCCGCCTCGCGCGGCCTGCTCTTCGACCTCCTGCTGACCGGAGATCAAGACCAGGTCGACGAGGCCTCCGCCCTCCTCAACAGACTGTTCCATACAGCGGGTTCCGTCGGCTGAGCGATCCATCCGGCCACCACCGGCAGCCGGGATTCCCGATGAACCGCGACGAACGCGAACGGCCGATTCAGCGACACCTCCAGCCGCCGCGCCTGCTTGGTCGGCATCGACGTCCGCATCAACCCCATCGCCGTCACCGCGGCCGCCTCGAACCCGGTCGCGAAGAACCGCGCCAGTACGGTCTGCCGCGCCTGCCCGACCACCAGCGAGTCCGGACTGAGCGCGCTGAAGTGCCCAGCACCGCGCGGCGACGAGGTCACCGTCGCCAGCCCGAAGAGCTCACGCAGATCCAGCAGATCATGCTCGGCCTCCACCTTGAACGACGGCAGCGACAGCCTCACATCCGGCACCGGCGCAGTCGTCTGCCCGATCCGCACCCCCGGCGCCACGTCGTCGCCCGGCTGACCCCGCTCGATCAACTCCGCGCCGGCCAGCCCATCAGCACCTGCCGACGCGGCCAGCAACCCACCCAGTACGTCGGCCTGCGGCGCATCAGCAGCCCCGATCCCGAGCAGCACGTCCACATCAGCGTCTCCCTGCACGGTCACCACCGTCAGCCCGTCGTACAGGCTCACCGTCCCCAGGTCGCGATCGGTCCGCTCCAGCCAATGCCAAGCGCCACCCGCCCAAGGCCCCTCGTGCACCTGCCTGACCTGCTCCGTGAACGCCAGCTCCCAAGTCGTCCGCAAAGACAACGCCGACGCCAGTACTACGGCAAGATCCGGCGTCACCTCGAGCGGCATCTCCCGAATCAACCCGTCCGTGTGCTTCGTCGCCCACGCATCAAGCTTCGCCTTGTCCCCCGCCAGATCACCCGTCAACGTCCCACTCAACGCAGCCGGTACTACGGAATCGAACGACTCGCTCAGCTTCAACTGCTCGTGCACCCACACCCCGAGCGCCGCATGCAGATCGCGAGCGCTGTCCACAGCCTCGATCAACTCGACCGCCTTGGCCGCGCCATCGCCGGCATCGACCCCAGCCGCCTCGGCCAACTCGCTCCGCCCCGGTTCATCGGCCGCCGTCGCCAGCAACGCCAGCAGCGGCCAGAGCCCGAGCCCGGACACGACAGTGTTGCCACCGGTCGGCAGCTCCCGGGCCCAGCGCGAGGTGAGGCGGTTGACGGCCTGTACGACATCGGAATCCATACCTCTCAGCCTGCCACGCCGACGGTCATCGGGCCTGTCGGCCGGGGGCGCCGGAGCGCATCACGACTATTCGGCGGAATGACGCTGATTTTCATTTCACCAGCGCGGTGAGTACTCGTCCGGGCGCGTTCCGCTGTGTCAGGATGCCGCCCATGAGCTCGCCTGAGGCCACCGACGAGCGGGATTCCGCCGTGACGACGGCAGATCCCGTCCCGCCGGCCGAACCGCCCCCACCGCCCTCGTCCGCACCGGCCGAACCCGAGGAGAAGGAGTCCACCGGCTCCTCGATCGCGTTCACCCTGACGCTCGTCATCCTGGTGGTGCTGGCGCTGTTCGGCCGGCGGATCTTCGCCGGGCTGTTCACCGATGACGGCGTCCGGACCTGGGCGACCATGTTCGTCGGCGTGACCGTCCAGGCGATGCCGTTCCTGGTGCTCGGCGTGCTGCTCTCGGCCGCCCTCACCGCGTTCGTACCGGCGTCCTTCTTCGCGAAGGCGCTGCCCAAGCACCCGGCGCTCGCAGTACCGGTCGCGAGTGTGTCGGGCGTAGTACTGCCGGGCTGCGAGTGCGCCTCGGTACCAGTTTCGGCAGCGCTGATGAACCGCGGCGTCACCCCGGCCGCGGCGATCGCGTTCCTGCTGTCCGCCCCGGCGATCAACCCGGTCGTGCTCGCGTCGACCGCGGTCGCGTTCCCCGGGCAGCCGAAGGTGGTGGTCGCCCGGCTGGTCACCTCGCTGGGCGTCTCGATGATCCTCGGCTGGCTGTGGCTGCTGACCGGCAAGGGCAGTTCGTGGCTGAAGATGCCGAAGAACCGGCACGCCGAGGGCACCGGCAAGCTCGAGGTCTTCCGCTCGTCGATGCTGCACGACTTCCTGCACGCGGGCGGCTTCCTGGTCGTCGGCGCGGCCGCCGCGGCCACCCTGAACGTCGTCGTACCGCGGGCGTGGATGGATCACGTCGCGAGCAACCTGCTGCTCTCGGTCGTCGTGCTCGGCGTGCTCGCCGTGCTGCTGGCGATCTGCTCGGAGGCCGACGCGTTCGTCGCCGCCAGCCTGACCCAGTTCTCGCTGACCGCGCGGCTCGCGTTCATGGTGGTCGGGCCGATCGTCGACGTGAAGCTGATCGCGTTGCAGGCCGGCACCTTCGGGCCGAGGTTCGCGATCCGGTTCGCCCCGGCCACCTTCGTGGTCGCGATCCTGTCCAGTCTTCTCGTCGGATGGTGGCTGCTGTGAGGCGTAATGTCGCGGGACTCGTCGTCGTCTTCGTCGGTGCAGCGGTGGTCCAGCTGGCCACCTCGAACACCTACCTGCGCTATGTGAAGCCCGGGATGCGCTGGATGCTGCTGGCGGCCGGCATCATCCTGATCGTGCTGGCGGTCGCCGACGTGCTCGCGGACACCCGCAAGAAGCCTGGCGACCATCACGCCGACGACGGTCATGGGCACGGACACCTGCTGCCTCGCGCGGCGTGGCTGCTCGTAGTACCGATCTTCGCGCTGCTCGTGGTCGACCCGCCCGCGCTCGGCGCCGACGCGGCCCAGCGCCAGTCACCGGTGTCGTCCAAACCCGTCGCGCCGAAGGGCAACTCGTTCCTCTCCGAGAGCGCCGACAGCACCGCCCCGGTACCGTTGGCGGTGCGGGACTACGCCGTCTGGGCCGTCTGGGAGAAGGAGAGCATGAAGGGTCGCAACTTCCAGCTCACCGGCTTCGTCACGCCGGGCAAGAACGGCACCTGGTACGTCTCCCGGATCGGGCTGACCTGCTGCGTCGCCGACGGTACTGCGTTCATGGTCGAGGCACGCGGCCAGACGGCGCCGCCGAAGAACCAGTGGGTCACCGTGACCGGCGAGTGGGCCGAGCCGACCAAGCGCACCGACGGCGACGTCGCCGCGCTGACCGTCACCGGAGTACAGAACGTCACTCCGCCGGCCAATCAATACGAGTGACCACCGGTACGCCGCTCTCGGCCGCCGACCTGCTCGACGGACGCCACGAGTACATCTTCTTCTGGGGCGACACCCCGAACCGCGACGGCAGCGTCGGCCCTACCTGCCTGAGCCAGTGGTACTACGCCCCGTTCACGGTCGATGACATCCGCTACCCGACCGCCGAACACTGGATGATGGCAGCCAAGGCCCGACTCTTCGGCGACGAGGAGTCGGCCCGCGCGGCGATCGCGGCCGGGCATCCCCAGGAAGCCAAAGCGATCGGCCGCCAGGTCACCGGCTTCGACACCGAGACCTGGCAACAACACCGCGTCCAGCTGGTTGTCGAGGGCAACCTTCACAAGTTCCGCCAGAACGAGGCGCTGCTCGGCTACCTGCTGGGCACCGGCGACCGCGTCCTGGTCGAGGCCAGTCCGGTCGACCGCATCTGGGGTATCGGCCTCGCGGCCGACGACGAGCGCGCCGCACACCCAGCCCAGTGGCGAGGCCTCAACCTACTGGGCTTTGCGCTAATACAGGCTCGCGAACAGCTGTCTCGGTCCTGACTCGCCGCCGGATCACCGTGCAGGCCATGCCGCCGATGATCAGTACGGCTGCGATGCCCTGCTGCAGGCCGACCTGCTCGCCCCGCAGCAGCCAGGCAGCGCCCATCCCGACGACCGGGACCAGCAACGAGAACGGCGCCACCGTGCTGGCGTCGTACTGGCGGAGCAGGAAGCCCCAGATGCCGAAGCCGAACAGGGTGGCCAGGAAGGAGAGGTAGCCGATGGCACCTACTCCGGTCAGGTCAATGGTGCGCAAGGCATCGAGATCGTTGCCTACGCCCTCGGTCAGCGCGGAGAGCGCCAGCAGCGGGACGACGGCGACAGCACTCACCCAGACCATGAAGCGCAAGGTGTCCTGCGGCTTCGCGTGACGGGTGACGATGTTGGAGACGCCCCAGCAGGCACCGGCCGCGATGACCAACCCGAGTGCTCCGACCGGCGCCGCGAGACCACGATCGAAGAGGATCAACCCCATCCCGACGCACGCGATCGCGATGCCGAGCAGCTGGGTGCGCCGCGGCCGTTCCCGTAGTACGACGACGGCGAAGAGCAACGTGAAGATCACCTGGCACTGCAGCACGAGCGAAGCCAACCCGGCCGGTACGCCGTGGTCCATCCCCACGAAGAGCAGGCCGAACTTCGCCACCCCGAGCGCCAGCCCGACGGCGATCACGTAACGCCAGGCAACCCGGGGCTTACCAAGGATGAAGATGGCCGGCACCGCGGCGAAGAAGAACCGCAGCGCGGAGAACAGCAACGGCGGGAAGCCTTCCAGGCCGACCTCGATGACCACGAAGTTGATGCCCCAGACGACCACCACAGCGAGCGCGAGCAGGACGTGACGAGGGTTCATGTGCTCCAGTCTGGGCTGAGCTACAGTTAAGAACCAGCACGGACTGCTACCGCTGACACTGTAGGAGTGCTACATGATTGATCTGGGCCGGTTGCGCGCGCTGCACGCCGTCGCGACGTACGGGTCGGTCGGCGGCGCCGCGGAGGCGCTCGGCTACACCCCGTCGGCGGTCTCCCAGCAGCTCGCCAAGCTGGAGCGCGAGACGCGCACCGTGCTGATCGAGAAGCGCGGCCGGGGCATCGTCCTGACCGACGCGGCGCAGCAGCTCGCGGCCACGGCGTCCCAGGTCCTGCAACTGGTCGAGAACGCCGAGCTTTCGCTGGAGGAGCAGCGCGGCCAGGCGATCGGCTCGCTGGCCATCGCCGCCTTCCCGACGGCCGCCCGCGGGATCCTGCCGGCCGTGCTGCCGAAGCTGCTGGCCGACCATCCCGCACTCGACCTGACGGTGTCGGAGACCGACCCGTTCGAGGCCGTCGCCGCCGTCGCTCGCGGCGACATCCAGATCGCCATCGTGCACGACTGGCACAACACCCCGCTCGCGATCCCCGAGGGACTGTCCAGGGTGAAGCTCGGCTCCGATCCCGCCGACGTCCTGGTCCCGGCCGCGCATCGCCTGGCCGGCAAGGAGCTCGTCCGCCCGGACGACCTGGTCGGCGAACGCTGGATCTGCCAGCCGGCCGGGTCGATCTGCTACGAGTGGCTGACCCGCACGATGCGCAACACCGGCGTCGAGCCCGAGGTCGCCTACTTCATCGCGGAGTACCAGACCCAGCTCGCCCTGCTTGCCCGAGGCATCGGTATCGGCCTGCTCCCCCGCCTCGGCCGCGGCCCCCTACCCGACGGCGTGATCGCCATCCCGCTGCATCCCGCCCCGAGCCGTCGCCTGTACGCCGTCTGGCGCACCGCCACCGCTCGCCGGCCTGCCATCGCGGTCACTCTGGCCGCCCTGAAAGCCGCCTGGTCCTCCCGCGACACCGCCTAACTCGGGCCTTTCGTTCCACCCCACGGGAATTTGCCTGGTCACTGTTGGCGATCGATTGACAGCACCCTGCATCAGGGCTAAGTTCCCCGGCAATCTATTAGGAAACTTTCCTAATAAGAATTGACCCCTCTCGTCCCCGCCCCTGACGCAGTAGGAGGCCCGTGATGATCCGCCCCCGATGGTTCGCCCTGGTTTCAGGAGTCGCGCTGGCCGCGACCGCCCTGGTCACCACCGGCGCGAGCACCAGCACCGCCGCCCCGGTTCGCTACGAATCCGAGGCCGCCACCATTTCCCAAGGTGTCGTCGAGTCGAACCACGCCGGGTTCACCGGCACCGGGTTCGTCAACTTCGACAACGTCGTCGGCAGCTCGGTGGAGTACACCGTGAACGCCCCGGCGGCCGGCCAGTACACCCTCAGCTTCCGCTACGCCAACGGCACGACGGTCAACCGGCCGGTCGACGTCACCGTGAACGGCGCGCTCGCCGCCGACGACCTGGGCTTCCAGGGCACCGGCGCGTGGACGACGTACCAGACGGTCACCGCCACCGCGACTCTCGTTGCTGGTAGCAACAAAATCAAGACCACCTCGGCGACCGCGAACGGCGGCCCGAACGCCGACTCGCTGACCATCGACACCGTCCAGGGCCCCGGCCCGGGCGGGACGCCGGTCTCGATCAACGGCCAGCTGCACGTCTGCGGCACCAAGCTGTGCAACCAGTACAACAAGCCGATCCAGCTCCGCGGGATGAGCACGCACGGCATCCAGTGGTACGCCAACTGCATCAAGCCGGCCTCGCTGGACGCGCTCGCCACCGACTGGAACGCCGACGTACTGCGGATCGCGATGTACATCCAGGAGGGTGGCTACGAGACCAACCCGCGCAAGTTCACCGACCTGGTGCACAGCTACATCGAAGAGGCCACCAAGCGCGGCATGTACGCCCTGGTCGACTGGCACCAGCTGACGCCGGGTGACCCGAACGCCAACCTGGCCAAGGCGAAGACGTTCTTCACCGAGATCGCCGAGCGGCACAAGGACAAGAAGAACATCATCTACGACATCGCCAACGAGCCGAACAACGTCTCCTGGGCCGCGATCAAGTCGTACGCCGAGCAGATGATCCCGGTGATCCGGGCCAAGGACTCCGACGGCGTCGTCTTCGTCGGCACCCACGGCTGGGGGTCGCTCGGCATCTCCGACGGCCGGACCGAGGCCGACGTGATCAACAACCCGATCAACGCGACGAACTTCATGTACACGTTCCACTTCTACGCCGCGTCGCACAAGGCGGAGTACTTCAACGCGCTGTCCCGGGCCGCCGACCGGATCCCGTTGTTCATCACCGAGTTCGGCACCCAGACCGCCAGCGGTGACGGCGCCAACGACTTCACCAACACCCAGAAGTACCTGGACTTCCTGGCCAGCAAGAAGATCGGCTGGACGAACTGGAACTTCTCCGACGACTTCCGCTCCGGCGCCGTCTTCAAGGAAGGCACCTGCGCCGGGAACAACTTCACCGGTACCTCGGTCCTGAAGCCGGCCGGTGTCTGGATCCGCGACCGGATCCGCACCCCGGACGACTTCCCGACCAGCTAGCGACTCCCCGGGCCGGCACACCGCCCCAGTGCCGGCCCGGGCTGCTCTTCTCCTGTGAACGACGCAACGCCCCCTCCCGTCGTACACCCTGAAAGGCCCCCTCTCATGGGACTCACCAAATTCGTGCTGCCCGCTGCCCTGATCGCGGCGCTCCTCCCCGCCACCCCGGCGCACGCCGCCACCATCAACGTCACCACCGCCGCGCAGCTCAAGACCGCGCTGACCGGCGCCAAAGCCGGTGACACGATCAAACTTGCCGACGGCACCTACACCGGCAACTTCAAGACCACCGCCTCCGGTACGTTGTCCTCGCCCATCACCCTGAGCGGTTCGGCCAAGGCCGTCCTCACCGCCGGCGGCGGCTACGGCCTGCACCTGAACGGCGCGAGCTACTGGCAGGTGAAGGGAATCACCGTCACCGGCGGCCAGAAAGGCATCATGATCGACAGCGCGACCCGGGTCGTCGTCGACGGTGTCACCGTGCACGACCTGGACATGGAAGGCGTGCACTTCCGCAACAGCAGCACCTACGGCACGATCAGGAACTCGAGGATCTACGACACCGGCAACGACGGCCGCGGGATGGGCGAGGGCGTGTACGTCGGCAGCGCCGGCGGCACCTCGGACCGGTCGGACAACGTGCAGATCCTCGACAACACGATCGGTCCGGACGTCGGCGGCGAGGCGATCGACCTGAAGGAAGGCACCAGGGACGGCCGGGTCGCGGGCAACACCTTCGACGGCCGCGGCCTGACCGGCGCCAACTTCGACGACAGCTGGATCGACGTCAAGGGCAACAACTACCTGATCGAGAACAACACCGGCAAGAACACCACCAACAACGGCTACGAGACGCACACCCAGCAACCCGGCTGGGGCTGCGGGACGGTCTTCCGCAACAACAGGTCCGACTTGACCGGAGCCGGCGGCGCCGGGAGGTACGCGTTCAACATCGTCAACTACAACGCGTCGAGCTGCAAGGTCACCATCGACCGCTCCAACACGGTCACCGGCGGCAAGGGGCTCGCCAACCCCGGAGTACCGGTCGGCTGACGGCTGTTGATTGCCGGGGGCACCTGATGCCCTCGGCAATCACCCGGTGACGAGTGTGCGCAGCTTGGCCTCGGTCTCGTCGTCGACCGGGGTGTAGGCGGTCAGCCGCATCCCACCAGCTTGGCTCACCCAGAGATTCAACGCTTCCAGCCGCAACGCGCCCACCCGCTCGTTGGTTGCCACCTTCACCTTCGAGCTGGGACCGGCCACGTCGTACCGCTCCCAGAGCTCGGCGAACAGCGGTGAACTCGCCAGCAACCGTTGGGTCAGGTCCTGCCAGCTCGGCTCGCCCAGGTGATCCGCTGAGGCGGCGCGGTAGCCGGCGACCATGTGCCGCTTGATCGAATCACCGTCGGTGAAGGCGCACTGCCACTCGTCCGAGGCGAAGGTCAACCAGAGCAGGTTGCGTTCCTCGACCGGGATCGCCGACAGATCGATGAGGACCCGGCAATACGCCTCGTTGACCGCGAGTACGTCGTACCGGGAATTGAGGACGAGAGCCGGGTACGGCGAGAGCTGGTCGAGCATCCGCTGGACGGAGTCCGGGAGTGCGGAGCAGTCGCCCTTGGCGGGGCCGAGCGCGATCCCGGCGAGGGTGTAGAGGTGGTTGCGCTCCAGCCTGTCGAGGCGGAGAGTGCGGGAGATCGCTTCGAGCACCTGAGCCGAGACGTTGATGTCGCGGCCTTGCTCGAGCCAGGTGTACCAGGTGATCCCGACACCGGCCAGCTGCGCGACCTCCTCGCGCCGCAGGCCCGGCGTACGGCGTCGGCCGCCTGGCGCGAACCCGACCTCGTCGGGCTGGATCCGCTCGCGGCGGCTGCGCAGGAACGCCGACAGCGCCCGGCGCCGCTCCTCCTTGTCGGTGGCGGCTGGCATGCTGCTCAGGAGGCTCACCTCTCCATCGTGCTGGTCGGCGCCGCTGAACGGAAGCCTGGTGCCAGGTGGTGCCAATACCAGGATAACCAGGCTCTCACCACCAGGCTGCGAACGGCCGCAAGCTGGTGCACATGACAGACCAGCTCCAGACCGACCGGGTGGCAACTCCGCCACCGACCTCGCCGCCGCCCTCGCCATTGCTTGGCCCCGTTGCCCTCACGACGCTGCTCTTCGGCGCCTTCCTGCCGATGCTCTCCTTCTTCATCATCAACGTCGCGCTGCCCGCGATCGGCTCCGACCTCCGGGCCAACGCCGGTGAGCTGCAGCTGGTGGTCGGCAGTTACGGGATCGCCAATGCCACGCTGCTTGTGGTCGGCGGTCGGCTGGGAGACGGGTTCGGCCGCAAGCGGCTGTTCCTGATCGGCCTGATCGGCTTCACCGTGATGTCGCTCATCTGCGCGGTTGCACCGACGATCGGTGTACTGCTCGCCGCTCGAGTGCTCCAAGGTGCGGCGGCCGCGGCGATGACGCCACAGGTGCTTGCCTCCATCAGCAGCCTGCTGACCGGCGAACACCGGGCCCGCGCGATGGCGATGTTCGGCGTCGCTGGTGGCTCGGCTGCTGCGCTCGGGCAGATCCTCGGCGGCGCGCTGGTCGAGGCCAACGTGTTCGGCCTTGGCTGGCGGGCGGTCTTCTTGGTCAACGTGCCGGTCGGGCTGGTCGCGCTGGTTGCCGCGGTGAAGCTGTTGCCCGAGACTCGTGCCGCCAAGGCTCAGCGGGTCGACCTGGTCGGCGCCGGACTGCTGGCACTCACGCTGGTGTTGCTGCTTCTGCCGCTGACCGAGGGGCGTGCGCTCGGCTGGCCGTTGTGGACCTGGCTGTCGCTGGCTGCGACGATCCCGGCCGTCGCGCTGCTCGGCGTACACCAGCATCGGTCGGAGAAGGCCGGTACTTCACCGCTGATCCCGCCGTCGGTACTGCGTCTGCGGCCGATGCAGATCGGCTTGCTGCTGGCCGTTGGCTTCTTCACCACCTTCGGCGGGTTCATGTTCGTCTTCGCGCTCGCTACTCAGGGCGAGGCCGGGATGTCGCCGCTGGAAGGCGGTCTGAGCTTGCTGCCGATGTCGGTCGGCTTCCTGATCACGTCGATCTACGGGCCGCGTCTGCAGCAGCGGTACGGCGCTGGGCTGATCCTGCGCGGCTGGATCGTGCAGTCGATCGGGTACGCCGTACTGGCTGTGGTTGCGCTGACGCTGTGGCCTGACGTGACGCCGTGGACGCTCGCGATTCCCATGTTGATCGCGGGGTTTGGCAGCGGTCTGGTGATGGTGCCGCTGATGGGCGTGGTGGTTGGCCAGGTCCCGCCAGCTCAGGCTGGGCTGGGGAGCGGGATCCTGCTCACCAGTCAGCAGACCTGTCTCGCGCTGGGGGCGGCAACCGTCGGTACGGCGTACCTGGCGCTGGCTGGGACTTCCTGGGGGCAAGGTGGGGCGCTGGCGGCTGTTGCGCTGGCGATCACGGCTATCTCGTTGCTGATGACACCGGTGACCCACCAACTGCGGGCTAAGTAGTCCAGCCGAGGTGTGCCCCGGTCCGGCGTCCAGCCTGGTCCGGGGCTAGCTGGCCCAGTGGGTTGGGCGGCTCACGGCCGGCGGCAGCTTCGTCTTCGCATCTCCCCGGGCTGCGTTGACCTGTGACTGCGTCAGGAAGAGCGCGCCGGTGAGATCCGCGCCTTCCAGCCGAGCATCCCGCAGGTCGGCGCCGATCAGATCCGCTCGCCGGAGATCTGCTTCACGGAGGTCGGCGGCGATGAGATAGGCACCTCTGAGATTGGCGGAGTGGAGATCAGCGCCGCGGAGTTTGGCCCCGAACAGGTCAGCTCCGCGGCGTTCCTTCGCCTTGCTCTGCTTGCCTCGCACCAGCGCGCTGGTGCGCAGCAACAACTCGTTGACCTTGACCCGTTCACCCGGCAGATCAACGGCGGTGACATCCGGCGTCCGGGTGAGCTGCTCGATCCGATCAGTTGCCGTGCGCAACTGCTTGTGGATCGCCCTGGTCTGGTCGAGCTCCAACGCCTCAGCGAGGTACCAGAGCAGTTCGTGCAGTTGCCGCATCACCGGCAACGCCGCGAACATCTGCTGCCCCGGCTGCTCCCGCCAGCTCCGGCCGGCCAGTCGCGAGATCTTCTGGCCGGCGCCGAAACAGTCGTAGACCGCGCACCCCTGGAACCCCTTGGGCCGGAGCTGCTGGTGGATCCCGCAGCGGAACGCGTCGTCCAGGTTCGCGCAGGGTTCCCCCGCCGCCTTGTCGATCGCGAAGTCGGCCGACTTGGCGAACGTCAACGCGACGCAGCACAGCCCGAAGCAGCTCCCGCAGTCCGCTCTGAGCTCAGCCCTGGCGTCTTCGGGTTCTGCTGGGTTCACGGCCGACCGGGCGTACGCAGTACTAGTTCTGCTCGGCGGCGGTCTGGCCGGTACGCCGCCAGCGGATGCCCGCCTCGATGAACTCGTCGATCTCGCCGTCGAAGACGCCGCTGGTGTTGCCCGACTCGTACAGCGTCCGCAGGTCCTTGACCATCTGGTACGGGTGCAGCACGTAGGAGCGCATCTGGTCGCCCCACGAGCCCTGCACGTCGCCGCGCAGCGAGTCGATCTCGGCCCGCTCCTCGGCCTTCTTCAGCGCGAGCAGCTTCGCCTTCAGGATCACCATCGCGGAGGCCTTGTTCTGCAGCTGCGACTTCTCGTTCTGGCAGGAGACGACGGTCCCGGTCGGGATGTGGGTCAGCCGGACCGCGGAGTCGGTGGTGTTGACGCTCTGCCCACCCGGCCCGGACGACCGGTACACGTCGACCCGCAGCTCTTCGTCCGGGATGTCGATCTCGTCGGTCTGCTCCAGCACCGGAACCACCTCGACCGCGGCGAACGAGGTCTGCCGGCGGCCCTGGTTGTCGAACGGCGAGATCCGGACCAGCCGGTGCGTCCCCGTCTCGATACTCAGCGTGCCGTACGCGTACGGAGCCTTGATGCCGAACGTAGTCGACTTGATCCCGGCCTCTTCGGCGTACGACGTGTCGTAGACCTCGGTGCCGTAGCCGTGCCGCTCGGCCCAGCGCAGGTACATCCGCTGCAGCATCTCCGCGAAGTCGGCGGCGTCGACGCCGCCCGCGCCGGAACGGATCGTGACGAGCGCCTCGCGCACGTCGTACTCACCGGACAGCAGCGTGCGCACCTCGAGCGACTGGATCGCCTTGCCCAGCGACTGGATCTCCTTCTCCGCCTCGGCCAGCGTGTCCGCGTCGTTCTCCTCGCGGCCCATCTCCACCAGCACACCGAGATCGTCGATCCGGCCGCGCAGCTTGACCACCCGCTCCAGGTCAGCCTCCAGCCGGGACAGCTTCGAGGTCACCTTCTGCGCGTTGGCCTGGTCGTTCCACAGATCAGGCGCGGCGACCTGCTCTCCGAGGTCGGCGATGTCGCGCCGCATCCCCCCGAGATCGAGAACTTTCTCGATCGAGGTCAGGGTCGCGTCGAGTTGCTTCAGGTCAGCGTCGAAATCAGGTCCAGCCACAACCAAGCAGCGTACCCGCTCACCAGCACACCCCGGGAATCCAGCTCTCCAGCCGGGTCCTGCTCAGTGCTGCAGGCCACGCTTCAGGGTGCCGAAGACCACCCGGACAGCCCGCTCAAGCTCTTCCTCGGCCTGCGCGATCTGCACCCCGTTCGGCTTCTCCGGCAACACCCGCCCGAGCTCCTCCTCCAACACCTTCTGCGCCGCCGCGTACTGCGCGGCGATCAACCGCGCCATCAGCGGACTGGATTGCGGACTCACCTCCACCCCCAACCGGCCGCCCGCCTCCACCTCCGACCGACCGCTCGCCTCCACCCCCGACCCGCCGCTCAGCTCCAGCGCACCCCGATACTCCCGCTCCCGCAGCGCCGCGACGATCAACGCCTCCATCTCCTCTGCGTTCCGCCGCCTCCGCGCCCGCAGCGCCGGACTCTCGTCAATAGTCCGGCTGAACGCCTTCCACGTCACCAGATGCCCCGACCGCAACCGCCCCCGAATAACGCTCAAATAATGACCCTCCAGCGCCTCAACAACCTCAACCATCCCCACCCCACCAGGAAGCTCACGAATCACCTGCCCCGGCCCGACCCACCACCGCTGCTCATCGAACAGCAGATCTTCCTTGGTCGGAAAATGGTTGAAAACAGTCTGCACAGCAACATCAGCCGCCTTGGCCACCTCGGCAACCGTCACCTGGTCGAACCCACGCTCCATGAACAGCGTCGTCGCCACATCCGAGATCACCTGCCGCGTCTGCAGCTTCTTGCGCTCCCGCCGCCCCAGCTCCTCCATCGCCATGGACAGAGCGTAACGCCCCATGCTTTACTCCCTCCATAAATGTAGTCACTACATCTTTGGAGCAACTCCATGTCTGTTCTCATCACAGGCGGCCGAGGCAAGATCGCCCGCGCCGTCCACACTGGTCTCGTCGCCGCCGGCCGGACCGTCCGCGTCGCCAGCCGCGAACCCGCCGGCCTCCCCGGCGCCGTCGCCCTCAACCCCGCGCACCCGGCCTCTCTCGCCACCGCCCTCGACGGCATCTCCCAGGTCTTCCTGTACTCCGACCCGACCACCGCCGAGCTCTTCGTCGAAGCTGCGGAGAACGCCGGCCTCAAGCAGGTCGTCCTGCTCTCTTCGATGTCCGCGCAAGCCGACAACGAGAACGCAGCCCGCGACCCGCACGCCGACACCGAGCGCATCATCACCAGCGGCGCCTACGCGACAACCTCGCTCCAGCCCGGCACCTTCATGTCAAACGCGACCTACTGGTCGTACCAGCTCCGCGCGACCGGCCAACTCCGCCTCCCGTACCTCGAGGCCGAAGAGGCCCCGATCCACGAGCAGGACATCGCAGACGTCGCCCTCAAGGTCCTGCTCGACGGCCCCGGCGGCCCCCACGACGGTCGCGCCTACCTGCTGACCGGCCCCGAATCGATGACCCGTCGCCACCAGCTCGAGCTGATCACCCAGCTCACCGGCGTACCGATCGACGCCGTCGACCTCACTCCCGAGCAGGCCTTCGAAGAACTCGCAACCACCATGCGCAACCCCGCGCAGCTCGCCTCACTGATGTCCTACTGGGCGTCCCGCGTCGGCAGCCCACACCCGATCGAGCCGACCGTCGAGCTCATCACCAACCACCCGCCCCGCACCTTCACCACCTGGCTGACCGACAACCCCACCGTCTTCGCCCAGTAGACGGCGACGGACTACGGAAGAATCGAGTCGATGTAGCCACCATCGACACGGAGTGCACCGCCGGTGGTCGCGGAGGCAAGGTCGGAGCTGAGGTAGACGACCATGTTGCCGATCTCCGGCGGCTCGATCAGCCGCTGGATCAGCGAGTACGGCCGGTGTTCCTTCATGAACTGCCGCTGCGCCTCATCCCAAGGCAACTCATCGCCAACCAACTCCCCGACGAACTCCTCGACGCCCGGCGTATGCGTCGGGCCGGCCATCACCGAGTTCACCGTGACCCCGGTACCAGCCGCCGCCTTCGCGAACCCCCGCGTCACCGCGAGCAGCGCCGTCTTCGTCACGCCGTAGTGCACCATCTCCAGCGGCGTCACCACCGCCGAGTCACTCGCGATGTTCATCACCCGCCCGAACCCACGCTCCATCATCCCCGGCAGGTAATGCCGAATCAGCCGAACCGCGGACAGCACGTTCACCTCGAAGTACCGACGCCACTCGTCGTCATCGATCTCCAGCACCGGCTTCGCCCCGAAGATCCCCAGGTTGTTGACCAGGATGTCGAGCTCCCCCACCTCGGCGAACAACACCTCGGCCCCCTCCCCCGAGGCCAGATCAGCCGCCACCGCCCGAACCTCAGCCCCCGGCACCTCCCGCCGAACCACCTCAGCAGCCTGCTCGGTCTTTTCCTGCCCCCGCCCATTGACCACCACCGCGGCCCCCGACCGCGCCAACTCAGTGGCAATGGCCAACCCGATCCCCTGACTAGACCCAGAAACCAACGCCCGTCGCCCAGCCAGATCGATGTCCATGGCCCCACTCTGCCCGACACCCCAAACCTCACCCCGCAACCCCGCCGCTGGGCAGCCGAGGGCTTTGACCCCACGCACCCCTCAGCGAATCGGCACGATCGCCGACGCATCCGAAGCAATATCAGCCGACCCCTGCCACCCAGGCGGCTCGAACGGCAGATCGACCGTAGAAGTCAACGTCACCGTCACCGTCGTCCCAGTGACATCGGCCGACCAGTCCAACCCGGCAAAACGGTTGCCTGCACCAACAGAATCCAGATAGTCCGCCGTCAGCCGCCGAGCCTCGTCCGGATCGAGTTGTGCGTTGCCAGTAGTAGCCGGCTGGGAGTAGATCGCGGCCAACCCATTCGCGGCAGCAAGTACCGCACCGTCAGCCGTCGCATCCAAATCCCGCCGAACCAGAAACACCTTCGAGATATCAGTGACCACCACGATCATCATCAGCACCACCGCCATGAACCCGATGATGAGCACCGTCATCTGCCCCTCTTCACCCCTCCGCCGGGCTCTCATCCGTTGCCCTTGGCCTCGCGGTACTCGCCGTACGACTCGGTATGCGACGCGCTGATGTGAATCGCCGGCCGCTCACCACCCAGCGCGTCAGGTATCAACGGCAACGGCACCTCAGCATCCAGTTCAACGGTCACCGTCGACCCCGGCTCCAGACACGCAGGGTTGCAGGTGATCTTCAACTGATCAGCCGACAACTCCATCCCCTGATCCTTCATCGCCATCCGCGCCGCCTCGAAGGCCCGCGACCGCGCGTCATCCTCCGACAACCCAGCCGGCACGATGATGAACGCCCTCCCTGCCGCACGAGTCGCAGCAGTAGCGCCGTATGACGCCCTCTGTACGTCAAAAACCCCGAGCATCACGTAAATGAGCGGCACCAACAGCAACAACGCCAGCCAAGAAAACTCAACCACCGCACTACCCCGCTCACCGCGCCCGCCGCACTCACCCCGCTCACCGCGCCCATCCTGGGTTCGCTGTCTCGTCATTCGCCGGTTTCCTTGACCGCATGGCCTTCAACGGTGAAGTCGATCCCCGGCCCCCACAAACCCAGCGGCGGCATATGAGCCTTCACCACAACGAGCACGACCGGCTGCCCATCCGCCTCGGTCTGCTGTGCCTCCACCGAGTCGATCAACTCGTTGCGCACGACACCGTTCACCAACTCCCGCGTACGCGCCTCACCATCACCAGGCTCCCGATTCAGCACCGCCGCGTAGTGCGCGCCCTCGGAGGCTGCCGCTGTGATCGTGTTCCGCACATACAGAAACAGCCCCACCTGCAGTACTCCGAGAAACAACGGCACCACCAACACCGAAACCATCACAAAATCCACCACCGCAGCCCCACACTCGCCCCGACGCCGTCGCGGCAGTCCCGCCAGGCGAGAACCGTGCACAAGCAGACGCCGGAGGCACCAAACCTGTGGGAGACGCGCCGAGTCCCGAAGGTGGATACCCGAGCTGGCCGGGCAGATCGGGCTTGCCGAGCTATCCGGGCTTGCCGGGCCGACCGAGCTTGCCGAGCTGACCCGGCCCACCAAGGTGGTCGGGCTGGTCGGGCTGGTCGGGCTGGTCGGGCTGGTCGGGCTGGTCGGGCTGGTCGGGCTGGTCGGGCTGGTCGGGCTGGTCGGGCTGGTCGGGGCAGGATGGAGCACCGCCTGAGGGCGAGCCGTGCGAAGTACCGCCTGCAGGCGGGCGACGTGGGATGCCACCCCGGGAATGGCCAGACGACGGAGCGCCACCTGGAACCGCGCAGGGTGGAGCGCCGCCCGGGATCGGGCAGCGCGGACTGCCGGTCGTGGGCGGGCTGGACGAGGAGCAGCCGGGCCCCGGGCAGGGTGGGATGCACCCGTGGGCAGAGCAGGGCGGAGCGTCGTCCGTGCCCAGGCAGGGTGGAGCGCGGCCCGGCGGCGGGCCGCGTCAGATGTCGCCCGAGGGCGCGCAGGGTGGGGTGCCGCCCGGGGGTGGGCGGGGTTGGATGGGGGTGGGGTCACTTCTTGTTGGCGACCGAGTCCAGGGCTTTTTCGAGCATCTCCTTGAGTTGGTCGGCGGCGAGTGCCCAGATCGCGACCACCAGGCCGGCGGTCATCACCGTGATCAGGACCCAGCCGGGGACGTCGCCGCGTTCTTTTGCGGCTGGTCGGGGCTTGGTCACCAGGGCTACGAACAGTCTGGTCATCAGCAGGGACATGGCATCTCCTCAATTCATCCGGCGATCAGCCGGATCCCGACAGCGCCCGGATAGAAGGCGAAGGCAATGGTCACCGGGAGCACGAGAAACACCACCGGAATCATCATGGCGACCTCTCGGCGGGCACCCGACTCGATCAGCTCACGGCGGCTGGCTTCGCGGATGTCACCTGCCTGAGCACGCAGTACGTCGGCCAGCGGGGTGCCGCGTTCGAGCGCGACGGCCAGGCCGTCGGCGAAGCGGGACAAGGCAACCAAACCGCTGCGGTCGGCCAAGGCGTCGAGGGCGCGCACCAGCGGGTCACCTGCGCGGGTCTCGGCGAGGACTCGTTGGAGTTCGTCAGCGAGTTCTCCGCGGCATGATCTGGCGACTCGATCCAGTGCGGCGGCTGGACCTTCACCGGCGGCGACTGACAAGGCGAGTAGCTCGGCCACGGTTGGCAGCTCGGCCAGCAGGCGGCGCTCGCGGCGGCTCACTTGGCTGGTCAGGTAGGTGTCGCGGGACAGCACGCCGATGACGGCGAGGAAGCAGCAGAGGACGAGCAGACCGATCGGGTTGCCGAAGCCGAGCGAGAGGGCGATCAAGGCGGTCAGCAGACCTGCGCCGAAGCCGGCTGCGCCCCAGAGGACCTGTTCGATCCGGAATTCCTCAACCGTACGGTCGATTCCGGCGCGGGCCAGCCGGCGTCGGATGGACAGCGCACCGCCGAGGATCCGCTCGAGTCGCACCGCACCGGCTCGCAGCAGCGGACCGAACAGGCGGACGATCGCGTAGAACGGCGAACCGGAGTTGACCACGCCGAGAAAGACGTCCGAGCCACCGATGTCGCGCAGGTACGGCCCGATCCGGTCGTCGACGGACGGCTTGCGCAGGAACGGCAAGCGGCGCAGTACCAGCAGCAGACCGCCGCCAAGCAGCGCGCCGAGAAAAGCACCCAGCAGCATCGGGTTCATCGCAGTACTCGCTCTGGTTCGGGGAGGCGGCCGATGCGGAGCATCAGGCGGTAGGCAAGCACGCAGACGACCGCGCCGACGCCGATGATCAGGGCACCGATCGGGGAGTTGTAGCGCTGGATCACGTCGCCTTGGAACGACAGCATCGCGAGCACCAGCCAGGGCGCGGCGACGGCGACCCGGGCACCGTTGACCGACCAGGACTGGCGGGCTTCGAGCTCGGAGCGGGTGCGGGCGTCGTCGCGGAGGAAGCTCGACAGGGAGCGCAGCAGGCGGCCGAGATCGCCGCCGCCGACCTCGCGGGCGATTCGCAGCGCCTCGATCACGCGGTCGCCGACCGGATCGGCCAGTCTCGCCTTCAGCCGGTCGAGCGAGTCCGCGAACCGCCCGGTCGACGCATAGTCCGACCCGAAGCGGCGGAACGGCTCCCGCAAAGGCAGAGGCCCGCGTTCCCCGACCTGCCCCAGGGCTTCGGACAACGACAACCCAGCCCGTACTGCGGACGCAATGTTGTCGACCACATCAGGCCACAGCTCGCGGAACTCGGCCAGCCGCTTCCGTGCGCGACTCTTCAGCAGCGCGACCGGCAGACTCCCCGCCATCACCCCGAAGACCAGCCCGATCGGCAGCGCAGCCGACACCAGGAACATCACGATGAATCCGACAAACCCCGTGATCCCACACGCGCCGATAAAGGCAGCCGGAGTCACCCCCTCGACTCCAGCCGCGGCCAGCAGATCGCGGCTCCGAGTGGTCAGGCGGCCATCAGTACTGGCCTTGGTCTCGCGCGGCGAAACGAAGGCCCAGATGATCAGCAGCAAGCCGATCCCGAAGAACAACCCGAGCAGCAGTCCCATCAGGCCACCCCTCGCGGCAACTCGGTGAGCAGACCGGCCGGCGAGTACCCCCGGAGAGTGAAGCGCTCAGGGTGCGGCAGTTGCCCTTCGGCTCGCCGCAGCTGGCCGTCGACGGTGGCGAACAGGTGCTCGGTCTCGATCGCGTCGCCCTCGATCCGGCCGCTCACCGCGAGGATCTCGCGCACCCGGCGCTGACCGTCGTGGCCGATCCCGAGGTGGACCACCAGGTCGACCGAGCCCGCAACGGTCGGCAGTACGAACCTCGAGCCAATGTTCTCGCCGGCCAGCAACGGCAAGGTGCACATCTTGGTGAGCGCCTCGCGGGCCGAGTTCGCGTGGATGGTGCACATGCCCGGCAGGCCGCTGTTCAGCGCCAGCAGCAGGTCGAGGCACTCCTCGCCGCGGACCTCGCCGACGATCACCCGGCTCGGCCGCATCCGCAGCGACTCCTTGACCAGGTCCCGCAGCCGGACCTCACCAGTGCCTTCGAGACCGGCCTGCCGGGTCTGCATCGAGACCCAGTCGGGGATCGGCAGCTTGATCTCGAAGACCTCTTCGCAGCTGATCACCCGCTCGCTGCCGGGGATCGAGCCGGACAACGCGTTCAGCATCGTGGTCTTGCCCGCCTGGGTGCCGCCGGAGACAAGGATGTTGAGACCGCACGCGACCGCCGCGTCCAGCACCGCCGCGGCGTGCTGGGTGAGCGAGCCGAGGCTGACCAGGTCGGCCAGCCGGGTCGCCCTGACGGTGAACTTCCGGATGTTGATCGCCGCGTAGCGTTGGGTGATCCCGCCGAGCACGATGTGCACCCGGCTGCCGTCCGGCAGCCGCGCGTCGGTGAACGGCTGCGAGACGTCGATCCGGCGTCCGGTCGTCTTCAGCATCCGCTCGACCAGATCGCTGACCTCTTCCTCGGTCAGCACCGTGGTGGTCAGCTCGTGCCGGCCCTCGCGGGCGATGAAGACCCGGCTCGGCTCGTTGATCCAGATCTCCTCGACCGCCGGGTCGTCCAGGTAGCGCTGCAGCGGGCCGAACCCGGCCACCCGGTCGTGCACCTCACGGCTGACCGCCTCCAGGTCGCCGATCGGCGGCACGATCCCGGTCAGGCTGCGCTCGTCGTACTCCTTGACGACCGTCGCCACGATCGTGCTCACCGCGCCCGGGTTGCGCAGCGGGTCGATGCCCTCGCGGCGGACCAGGTCGCGGACCTGGGCGTCGATCAGCTCGACCGCGTCGCTCCAGCCGGACCGGCGCGGGGCAAGTCTGTCGGCTGTCATCGTCTCCCCGTGAGCTCTCCTCGGAGCGACCCTCGCGGTCACCCTGAGCAACATTCTTTCAACCCGGGGTCCACCGGCGCCAACCCGATCCCGGCTGCCTGTGGATAACCCTGGCATGCCGGAGGTTCACCGAACGTATCCAAACGCTCACCACCGGGTCCAGCCGGTTGCACCTTGTTGCAACCCCGGCGACGACCTCCCCGGCGGCCAGACTCAAGGTGTAACGCCCGTGGCGGGGTGACGCGTCGTACAGGGTGAGACCACGACGGAGAGGCCGGGATGAGATCTACGACGGACGACTTCGAGGAGTTCGCCAGAGCGCGAACACCGCAGTTGTATCGGACCGCATGGTTGCTGACCGGGGACCGGCACCATGCCGAGGACCTGGTCCAGGAGACGCTCGCGAAGATGTTCCGGGCCTGGCGGGGTCTGCAGCGGATCGACAACCCACCGGCGTACGCGCAGACCGTGCTGGCCAGGACCTTCATCTCGCAACGGCGGCGGCGCAGCTGGAGCGAGCAGCCGGTCTCCTCGATGCCGGAGCGAGCCGACCGGCCAGGCGATCCGGCCCTGCGGATCTCCCTGCAGAACGCCTTGGCGGAGCTGTCCCCTCTCGACCGTGCGGTGCTGGTGCTGCGGTTCTTCGAAGATCGCAGCGTCGAACAGGTCGCGCTCGATCTCGGCAAGAACGCCGGTGCGATCAGGACCCGAACGTCACGCGCCCTGGACCGGCTTCGCGCCGTCCTGGGTGCGGACGCCGACCACCTGATCGCTCTCTGACCGAAGAAGGAACCCGATGAAGAACCTGAACGACACCCTGCCCGAGCTGATGCGCCGGGCGACCGAGAACCTCGAGCCCGAGTCCAGCGACCTGGTCGAACGCGGCATGGCCCGGGGCGCCACCCTGCGCCGCCGCCGGACCGCCCTGGTCAGCTTCAGCGGCGCGGCCGCCGTACTGGCGACCGCCGGCATCATCGTCAGCGGCAGCCAGCTCTTCGCCAAGGACGCGGAGCCGCCGGCAGCCAGTACTCCGACCAAGCAGTCGGCCACCAACACCGGCAGGGTCGCGGCGAAGCCCGCCACCCTGAAGGAGACCCAGGCGACCCTGACCAAGCTCCTGCCTCCGCGCCTCAAGGTCGCCAAGGTCAACGTCTGGGACGACGGCGGCGGCCACCAGGCAGACCTGAGCCTGAACGACGGCAAGGGCTTGTCGCTGATCAGCCTGGCGATCAGGCCGGCGATCGGCCAGAGCCCTGGTTGCTCCGACCAGAAGCCCGGTACCTGCGTCACCCGCCCGGACGGGTCTCGCCTCACCGTCGTCAAGG
This sequence comes from Kribbella sp. NPDC056861, assembly GCF_040687575.1. Taxonomy (NCBI): domain Bacteria; kingdom Bacillati; phylum Actinomycetota; class Actinomycetes; order Propionibacteriales; family Kribbellaceae; genus Kribbella; species Kribbella sp. NPDC056861. The sequence continues at coordinate 999,788 of NZ_JBFBNQ010000002.1, forward strand.
ACGAGTTCGAGAAGCGAACCCCTGGTGTGGTCTACAACCACATCTACCTGGTCCGCACCGGCGGTGAGTCGATCAGCCTGTCCAGCTACAACGGCAACACCGTGACTCGCGAAGGCGCAGTCACAGTAGAGAAGACCCGCGCCGCGCCTGCCCTGACTGCGGCCGAGTTGACCGCAATCGCGGACAGCGACCTCTGGCGTTTCCCGGCGAAGCCTGTGGAGTCCACTACTTCGGAGAAGCCGCAACCTCCCAGCCCTGGCGCGAGCAAGCCCGCAGTACCGGTGCAGCAGACCCTGCAGACGCTCAAGAGCGTGCTGCCGAAGGGGTTGCAGGTTTCGCAGCCGAAGACCCGCGGCGGCCTTCCGGCCGACTACAACGCGGCATCTGTCCTGGTGAACGACGGCAAGGGACTGTCGTACGTCGAGGTCTTCATCACCTACCAGGCAATGACGGTCAAGAAGTGTGGAGTGGAGGGAGCTCCCAACCACTGCACGCTCCGGGCCGACGGCTCCGTGGCCGGCTGGGACAAGAACTCACCCGAGTACAGCGAAAGCCGGCAGGACAAGGAAGGCGTGCTGGGCAACACCGCTGCGATCCACTTCCCTGACGGCCGCTACATCACCCTGACCAGCTACAACGCCGTCGCTGAGAAGGGCTCCAAGCACACCCGACCCAAGCCGGCCATCAGCGCGGAGAAGCTGCTCGACATGGCCGGCAACAAGGCTTGGAAGTTCCCCGGCACCAAGTAGCGGCAGTAGCGCCCTCAGCGGTGGACGAGGGTGTGCTCGAAGGCGTAGCGCGAAGCGCGGAACAGGTGGGAGCCGAACTCCACTGCCCGCCCGTGGTCGTCGTAGGTGATCCGTGTGGTCGCCAGCAACGGATAGCCCGGCTCCTCCATGAGGAGTCGGGCTTGTTCGGTAGTGGCGGGCTGCGCCGAGATTGTCTGGTGAGCTACCTTCAGCCGCACCCCCTCGGCCCGCAGCAACTCGTAGAGGCCGCGCTCGGCCAGAGTGTTCGGGTCCGTATCCAGCACCTCCGGCGGCAGCCAGTTGCGCATCAGGGCCAGCGGTTCGCCGTCAGCACGGCGGAGCCGCTCCAGGCGCAGTACGCGATCGCCTTGCTCGCACTGGAGCGCTGCGGCGACGTCCGGGCTCGCGGGGGCGATGCCGAAGCGCAGTACCTCGGTCTGGGGCTTGCGGTGCGCCGCGGACAGGTCGTCGTACAGGCTGGTCAGTTCGAGGCTGCGGCGGACCTGCCCCGAGTTCCCGACCACCTGGGTGCCGACACCGCGCTTGCGTACCAGCAGCCCCTGGTCGACCAGGCGAGCGATGGCCTGGCGGACAGTCGGGCGGCTCAGCCCGTACGCCTCCGCGAGGTCCACCTCGTTGCTGAGCCGCGAACCGACCGGCAGGTCACCGCCCTGGATCGCCGACTCGAGTTGCTGCGCGAGCTGGACGTGGAGCGGGGTACGGCTGGTGCGATCTACGCTGACCTGGACGGTGCTCATGGGCACATCTTGGGGTCTGCGGGGCGCACCGTCGAGTCGGAGCCGGGATTTGATCAGATGTCTTCCAATCTGACCGTCCCGCCGAACGCGTCCGCGAACCGGCGCAGAGCCAACTCACTATCGCTGTGGGCAAAGGCTTCCAGGCCGACGGTCCCCTCGTATCCGAGCTCTCGTAGCACCGCAGCGATGGCCGGATAGTTGATCTCCCCGGTGCCGGGCTCACAGCGTCCCGGCACGTCGGCGACCTGGATCTCGCCGATGAAAGGAGCAGCCTTGCGAAGCAGCGCGATCAGATTCCCCTCGCCGATCTGGGCGTGGTAGAGGTCGAACATCAGCCGCAGGTTGGGGTGGTCGACGGCCGCGACCAGCGCGAGCGTGTCGGCAGCCTTCGCGAACGGTACGCCCGGGTGGTCGACCTCGGTGTTGAGGTTCTCCAGCACGAACATCACGTCGTTGGCGGCCCCCAGCTCGGCCAGCCGCGCCAGGGTCTTCGCGGCCGCCAGCCACATCTCCCCAGTCACCCCGTACTGCGGACGAACAGGCAGCCCGCCCTCGCCCAGCTCGGTGCCGTGCAGGTTGAGTCGCGGGCAGCCCAGCCGGTGCGCCACCTCGATCGACTGCTCGGCGGTCTTCAGCAACTGGTCCTGGTCATGCGTGAGCGATCCGTGCACGTACCCGGTCATCGACGAGAACGTCGCGCCGGTCGCGATCAGCGCGTCGACATCCTTGGTGGTGTGGTCCCAGATCTCGACGTCGAAACCGCGCTGGTGGATGCGTTCGACCCGCTCGACGAGTGGCAGGTCGGTGAAGACCATCTCGGCGCAGACGGCCAGCCTCACCCGATCTCCTGCACCTGCACCGGCCGGCGCTCCTCGTGCGACTTCATCGCGGCCAGCGCGACCTGCAGCGCGTTGCGCGCGTCCCGGCCGGTGACCGGCGGAGTCGAGCCGGTCCGGATCGCGTCGGCGAACTGCGACATCTCGGCCACGTAGGCGTCGACGAACATCTCCTCGTCGCTGCGCAGCGTGTGCTGGCTGATCCCGTGCTCGCCGTACTGCAGCATCGGGCTGGTCGCGTGCCGGCCGGCCGTCACCATCCCCTTCGAGCCGAACACCTCGCCGCGGACGTCGTACCCGTAGAGGGCGGAGAAGTTCGCCTCGGCGGTCGCGATCGCGCCGTTGTCGAAGCTGAGCATCACCGCGGCGGTGTCCAGCAACCCGCCGTCCTTGTACTGCGGGGCGACCAGCGCGTCGGCGCGGGTGTAGACCTCGACCGGCTCGGCGCCCGGGTTGAGCCAGAGCAGCGTGTCGAAGTCGTGGATCAACGTCTCGCGGAAGATCGTCCAGGGCTTGATGGTGGCCGCGTGCGTCATCCCGGCGGGCCAGCCCGGGTCGCGGGTGACCGAGCGCATCAGCTGCGGGGTGCCGATCTCGCCGTTGACCACCGCGGCCCGGGCGGCGGCGAAGTCGCGGGCGAACCGCCGGTTGAAGCCGACCTGGAAGACGATGCCGGCCTGGTCGGCCGCGGCGATCGCGCGATCCATCTCGGCCAGCTCGAGGGAGGCCGGCTTCTCGCAGAAGACCGCCTTGCCCGCCTCGGCGGCGCGGACCACCAGCTCGCTGTGCACCTGGGCGATCGAGGTGATCGCGACCGCGTCGATCTCCGGATCCTTCAGCACGTCGTCGATGTCGCCGTGCGGTCTGGCGTCGTACTGCGCCGCCAGCGTCTCGGCCGCGTCGAGGCGCGGGTCGACCACGGCGGCCAGCTCGGCGGCCGGCACCCGGCGGGCGATGTTGCCCGCGTGCATGGTGCCGATCCGGCCGGCGCCGACCAGTGCGATGCGGATGACTTGCAGTCCATGATCGGTGCGCATGTCGTCGGTCCCCTCAGGACGTGTGATTCCCCGTTGTGACGAGCAACTACTATTCGTAGCAACATTTACTAGAGCGCTCTAGTCACGAGCTAGCGAACACTGCTTTGATGGGCCCGTCAAGACTTCTGGAAAGTAATCGTTTTCGTTCCATCTGGAGGTATTTGAGTGTCAGGGCGAGCGACCATGGAGGACGTTGCGCGGGTGGCTGGGGTTTCCCGGGCACTGGTGTCGATCGTCTACCGCGACGCCCCCGGCGCGAGCGAGGCGACCCGGGCCCGGGTGCTGGCGGCCGGCAGCGAGCTCGGGTACCGCCCGGACCATCGCGCCCGGCTGCTTGGTCGCACCCGGACCCGGTTGCTGGGCGTGACGTTCGACGTACAGGCTCCCTTTCACGGCGACCTGGTAGAGGCCCTGTACTCCGCTGCGGAGGCCGCCGGGTACGACCTGGCACTTAGTGCTGTCGCCCCGTCGCGACAGGAGTCCCGCGCAGTACAGTCGCTGCTCGACTATCGCTGCGAGGCATTGGTCCTGCTGGGCCCGCAACTGTCTCCCTCTGCCCTGACTGCCTTGACCGAGTCGCAGCCCGTCATAGTCGTCGGCCGCAAGGTCAAGGCGACAGGCGTCGACGTAGTACGCACAGACGACATGGCAGGGTCGCGGCTGGCTGTCGAACACCTGCTGTCGTTGGGACACCGCAGCATCCTGCACATCGATGGCGGTAAGTCCTCTGGCGCTGCGGAGCGTCGTACGGGCTATCGGAATGCCATGCGCCACGCGGGCCTGTCACCGCTAGTCCAAACAGGCGGCCGCACAGAGGCTGAGGGCGCTGACGCCGCCAAGACGTTTCTGAACGACGCCCCACCGGCTACCGCGGTCACCCTCTTCAACGATCGCCTGGCGACCGGCTTCCTCGACACCATCCGCCAATCTCTCCGGGTCCCTCAAGACCTCTCTGTGGTCGGCTACGACAACACCACCATCTCCAGGCTCTCCCACATCAGTCTGACCACCATTGCCCAGAACACAGCCGCCCTGGCAGCCGAAACCATCGCCAAGGCCCACACCCGCCTGACAGACGCGCCCACCGCCCCAACGCCTCCGATCCCGCCAACACTCGTCCCCCGCTCCACCACCTCCCCGCCGGCTTCCTAGAGGAGCACACGATGACCTGGCTCAAGCCCGAAGACGCCAAGCTGGACGACCTGCTCGCAGTACTGCGAACTGACACCGACCCCGCCGACTACCCGTTCGCCGAGTCGATCGAGCAGCAGGTACCGCTCTACGACGCCGCCCGGATCCGCAAAGAGGATCCCCGCGAGATCCAGGCGGAGTTCGCGAAAGCGCTCAGCGACGGCCCAGGCATCGTCGTACTGAAGGGTGCCTTTGGCAACGATGTGGTGAACGCGACCACCTCCGAGTTCCAGGCGATGATCGACGACCAGCACCGAGCCGGTACTGCGGCCGGCGACCATTTCGCCAAGCCCGGTGCCAACGACCGGGTCTGGAACGCCCTGGAGAAGCTGGCGATCAGGGCGCCCGAGGTGTTCGCCGCCTACTACTCCAACGATCTGCTCGCGCTGGTCGCGAAGGCCTGGCTCGGTCCGGCGTACCAGGTCACCTCGCAGGTGAACGTGGTGAATCCAGGAGGTGAAGGTCAGACGGTGCATCGCGACTACCACCTCGGCTTCCAGTCCACCGAGGTCGCGGCTGCCTACCCTGCCCATGTGCACAAGCTGTCCAGCGTGCTGACGCTGCAAGGGGCGGTCGCGCACTGTGACATGCCGGTGGAGAGCGGACCGACGCTCTACCTGCCGCACTCGCACAAGTACGAGCACGGCTACCTCGCCTGGCGGAAGCCCGAGTTCGGCGCTCATTTCGTCGAACATCACGTGCAGTTACCGCTCACCAAGGGTGACGCCGTGTTCTTCAACCCGGCGCTCTTCCACGCGGCCGGCAGCAATCACTCGACGGACATCTTCCGGATGGCGAACCTGCTGCAGATCTCGTCCGCGTTCGGTCGCGCGATGGAGAGCGTCGACCGGGTCCGGATGGCGGTCACCCTCTATCCCGTACTGCGTACTCTGCGGCACGATGACGCCTTCGATCTGGACAATGTCATCGCCGCGAGCGCCGAGGGATACGCTTTCCCGACCAACCTGGACCGGGACCAGCCGATCGGCGGTCTCGCTCCCCAGACCCAGGCCGACCTGGTCCGCCAAGCCCTCGCCGAGGACTGGCCCGATCTCCGGCTGCAGCAGGCCCTCGACGAGTACGCCGTCCGCCGCCGTACGGATGACATCTGAGCAAGGGAGAACGTATGGAACCGCTTCGCATCGGAATTCTCGGAGCCGCCCGGATCGCGGGCCGGGCGATCGTCGAACCGGCCCGGCTGACCGGCGCCCGGCTGGTGGCCGTCGCGGCCCGGGACACCGGCCGCGCTGAGGCGTTCGCGGCCGAACACGGTGTGGAACGGGTGCTGGCGAGCTACCAGGACATGGTCGACGATCCCGAGGTCGAGGCGATCTACAACCCGCTCGCCAACGGGCTGCACGGCCCGTGGAACCTGCGAGCGATTGCCGCGGGCAAGCATGTGCTGACCGAGAAGCCGTCGGCCAGCAACGCGATCGAGGCCGCGCAGGTGCGGGATGCGGCGCGTGAGCAGGGCGTTGTGCTGATGGAAGGGTTCCACTACCTCTTCCACCCGGTGATGCGGCGGCTGCAGGAGTTGCTGACCAAGGGCGAGCTGGGTGAGTTGCAGCACGTCGAGGCGACGATGGTGATGCCGCCACCGGACGATGACGACCCGCGCTGGTCCCTGCAGCTCGCTGGTGGCGCGCTGATGGACGTCGGTTGTTACGCCCTGCACGCGCAGCGCATGCTGGCCCCATGGGGCGGCGGTGCGCCGAAGCTGGCCAGTGCCCGAGCGGGCGAGCGCAAGCGTCTCCCTGGTGTGGACGAGTGGCTCAACGCGGACTTGTTGTTCCCCAACGGCGCGACCGGCGCGGTGCGGACCAGCATGGCGGGCGAGGACCTCGATTTCAGCCTGCGGATCACTGGTACGCGCGGCGAGGCCTTCGCGCCGAGCTTCGTGCTGCCGCATCTGGACGACCGGGTCACCGTCAAGACCAAGGAGGACACCTGGGTCGAGCGGCTGGGCACCAAGTCGTCCTATGCCTACCAGTTGGAGGCTTTCACTGCTCACCTGCGCGATGGTGCTCCGCTCATCACGGACGCGGACGATGCCCACGCCACGATGGAGCTGATCGACGAGTGCTATCGCGAGGCAGGCCTGCTGCCTCGACCTGCGACGACCTTTTAGCCTCCGCCAAGAGCCGGCGCACCGGCAGCCGACCCCTGAGGCATGACTCGAACACAGCCTGGATCCTCGGATCCAGGCTGTGTTGCAACTCCGTCCAGACTCGGTGTCAGCTCACGCTGAGTAGCCGATCTGCGGTTAGCTTGGAGACCTGAGTGGTGGCTCGACTGGGGTAGTCGCCACTCAGTCGTGAGTCGGGAAGCCGAGGTTCAGCCCGCCATGGGACGGGTCGAGCCAGCGCGAGGTGATCACCTTGCCGCGGGTGAAGAAGTGCACGCCCTCGGTGCCGTGCGCGTGGGTGTCACCGAACAGCGAGTTCTTCCAGCCACCGAACGAGTAGTAGGACATCGGCACCGGGATCGGCACGTTGACGCCGACCATGCCGACCTCGACCTCGGTCTGGTAGCGGCGAGCGGCGCCGCCGTCATTGGTGAAGATGGCGGTGCCGTTGCCGTACGGGTTGGAGTTCACCAGCTCCAGCGCGGCGTCGTACGACGCAACCCGCAGTACCGAGAGCACCGGGCCGAAGATCTCGTCGGTGTAGATCGACATCTCCGGGGTGACCTTGTCGAACAGCGTCGGGCCGAGCCAGAACCCGTCGTCGCCACCGTCGAACGGCCCTTCGCGGCCGTCCACGGCCAGCTCGGCGCCGGCCTCGACCCCGGCTTCGACGTACCCGACGACCTTGTCGCGGTGCGGTCCGGTGACGAGTGGGCCCATGTCGGAGCCACGGGTGCCGTCGCCGGTCTTCAGCGTCCCCATCCGCTCGCGGATCTTGGCGATCAGGTCGTCCGCGACGGGCTCGACCACGACCAGCGCGGAGATCGCCATGCAGCGCTCTCCCGCGGAGCCGAAGCCCGCGTTGACGGCCGCGTCGGCGGCGAGGTCGAGGTCGGCGTCAGGCAGCACGACCATGTGGTTCTTGGCGCCGCCGAGCGCCTGGACGCGCTTGCCGTTCTTCGTGCCGGTCTCGTACACATACCGCGCGATCGGGGTCGAGCCGACGAAGGAGACAGCCTTGATGTCCGGGTGCTCCAGTAGCCGGTCGACGGCCTCCTTGTCGCCGTGCACGACGTTCAGCACGCCGTCAGGCAGACCTGCTTCCTTCCACAACGCGGCGACCGCGTTCACCGCGGACGGGTCCTTCTCGGACGGCTTGATCACCACGCTGTTGCCGCAGGCGATCGCGATCGGGACGAACCACAGCGGCACCATCGCCGGGAAGTTGAACGGCGAGATGACCGCGACCACGCCGAGCGACTGGCGGATCGAGTAGACGTCGACGTTGGTGGAGACGTTCTCGCTGAAGCCGCCCTTGAGCAGGTGCGGGATGCCGCAGGCGAACTCGACCACCTCGAGCCCACGAGTGACCTCGCCAAGCGCGTCCGAGAGCACCTTGCCGTGCTCGGCGGTGATCAGCGCGGCGATCTCCTCCTTGCGCTCGTTCAGCAGCTCGCGGAAGGCGAACAGAACCTGCGCGCGCTTGGTGAGCGAGATCCGGCCCCACGTCCTCGACGCGTCGTGGGCGACCTTGACCACCTCGTCGACGGTCGCCGCCGAGGCGAGATCGAGCTCACCGGTCACCTCGCCGGTGGCCGGGTTGTAGACCTTGCTGGTGCGTTCGGAGACTCCCGTCCACGGGGCGCCGCCGACCAGATGGGTGATTCGCTCAATGCTCACAGCTGCATCCCTTGCTTGGACAGTAAGTCGATGTTCTTCTCTCGCAGATCCGTGCCCGGACCCTTCGGAACGTCCCGGAACAGGGCGGGATCGAGGCTGGGGCTCACCCGAGGACCTCACTCCGGCTGACCATCTCGACCTCCACCGGGCGCCCCTCCTGCAGGGACTGCACGCCGGCCGTGCAGACCGCGGCGGCGGCGTACCCGTCCCAGGCCGTCGGGCCGTCGATCTCGCCCCGCGCCGCGGCATCCACCCAGCGCTGGACTTCGATGTCGTACGCCAGCCCGAAGCGGACCCGGAAGTCGTCCGGCACCGCACCACCCCAGTGTCCGGCCTGCTTGGTCAGTACGTCGACCCCGAGGCCGATCGTCGCGCTGCCCTTCTCGGCGACCGCCTCGCAGCGCACCTCGTAGCCGACCTGGAAGTTCACGAACACCTCCACGTCGGCCAGTGCGCCGTTCGCCATCTCGAACACGGCGAGCTGCGGATCGAGCACCCCCTCGCCGACCAGGCTGGTCGGCTTCGGAGCGTGCACGGTGATCCGGACGATCTCGTCGTCGAACAGCCAGCGCGCCACGTCCACCTCGTGCACCAACGAGTCGCGCACGATCATCTCGCTGCGGAACGTCTCCGGAACGGTCTTGTTCCGGTGCACGTTGTGCAGCAGCAGTGTCCGGCCGAGCTCCCCGGAGTCCAGCACCTGCTTCAACCGCGAGTACTCCGGGTCGAAGCGGCGCATGAAACCGACCTGGATCAACGGCCGCCCGATCTTGTGCTCGGCCTCGACCACCCGCAACGACGATTCGGCGTCCATCGTCAACGGCTTCTCGCAGAGCACCGGTTTGCCGTGCTCCAGACAAGCCATCAACTGCTCGACATGCGCGAAACCCGGCGACGCGATGATCACCGCATCCACCTCGGCATCACCGATCAACGCCAACGGATCACTGATCACCCGTACGCCGCCCACACCCGCAGCTCCGGCAGCGGCCGATCCCACGGCGTCACCCGCTCCGGTCGCCCCGGCAGCCCCACTCGCTCCCCCGGAACCGCCCGCCTCGCTTGCTCCTCCGGCGCCACCTCCCCCTCCGGCGACCGGCGGCCCGGCAGACCGCTTGCCCGGCGCCTGGTTCAGGGCAGCGGCCAGCGCCTCGGCTCTAGCCGTGTCCGGGTCGGACACAGCGACCAGCCGCGCTCCCGAGATCCGCCGGGCGACCCGCTCGGCATGATCGGCACCCATCGCCCCGACGCCGATGATCCCGATCCTGAGGTCCTGCGTCATGTGTTCTCCAGCGGGGACTCGATCTTGCCCGTCCCGTCGGCCGGGCGTACGACGGACTCCACATCGATGTTGCGGAGCTCGTGGCTGAGCGCCTCCAGCTCGGAGCCACCCGCCATCTCGTTGGTCAGCTGCTCCAGGGTGATCTCGGCGCGATGCGTGTCGAGCGCGACCCGGCCCAGCTTGAGGACGACGAAATGGTTCCCGACCAGGTAGGCGTGGTGCGGGTTGTGGGTGATGAAGACGACGCCGAGACCGGCATCGCGCGCCTTCACGATGTACTTCAGCACCACCCCGGACTGCTTGACGCCGAGCGCGGCGGTCGGCTCGTCCAGGATCAGCACCTTGGCGCCGAAGTAGATCGCCCGGGCGATCGCGATGCACTGGCGCTGACCGCCGGACAGCATCCCGACCGGCTGCTCCAGGTTGGGGATCGAGATCCCCATCTTGGTCAGCTCCTCCTGCGCGATCCGCTTCATCCGCCGGTCGTCCAGGGTGCCGAACCCCTTGGTGATCTCGTTGCCCAGGAAGAAGTTGCGCCAGACCGACATCAGCGGGGCGAGCGCGAGGTCCTGGTAGACCGTGGCGATCCCGCTGTCCAGCGACTCCCGCGGCGACTTGAACTTCCGGGCCTCCCCGTTCACCGACAGGGTTCCGTCGGTGTGCTCGTGCAGGCCGGCGATGATCTTGATCAGCGTCGACTTGCCCGCGCCGTTGTCGCCGAGCACACAGGTGATCTCGCCCTGCCGCACGGCCAGCGACACCCCGCGAAGGGCCTGGACGTTGCCGTAGCTCTTGCCGACCTCGTCCAGGTGCACGACCGGCGTGGTCGGGCTGGTGGCCGCCTCGTCGGCGAAACTGCTCGTGGTGCTCATCGCGCTTCCGCCTTCTTCTTGACGACCAGGTTCACGATCGTGGCCAGCAGCAACATCACGCCGAGGAACGCCTTGAACCAGTCCGGGTTCCAGCCGGCGTAGACGACACCGAGTTGCACCATGCCGAAGATCAGCGCGCCGACCGCGCCGCCGACCACCGAGCCGTAGCCGCCGGTGAGCAGGCAGCCGCCGACCACCGCGGCGATGATGTACAGGAACTCCTTGCCGACACCCTCACCGGACTGCACCACGCCGTTCTGCACGAACAGCAGCTGCATCCCGGTGAACCAGGCGAAGAACCCGACCGTCATGAACAGCCCGATCTTGACCTTCTTCACCGGTACGCCGACCGCCCGGGCCGCGGCCGCATCGCCACCGACGGCGAAGATCCAGTTGCCGATCTTCGTCTTCAACAGCACCCAGGCCGCGATCGCCACGAAGGCCAGCCACCACACGATCAGGATCTTCACCGTGATCCCGCCGATCTTGAACTGCGAGGCGAACACCGCGTGCGCCGACGAGAACCCGTCCATGTCGCTGATCGAGTTCGACGCCACCGCGCCGGAGGTCAGCCGGGTCACCGCGATGTTCAGGCCTTGCAGAATGAAGAAGGTCCCCAGCGACACCAGGAAGCTGGGGAGCCCGGTCCGCATCAGCAGCCAGCCGTTGAAGGCGCCGACCAGCAGCGCCACCGCCAGGGCGACCAGCATGCCGACCCAGACGTTGACGCTCAGCTGGTACGAGAAGATGCCCGCGGTCAGGCCGGCCGTGGTCACCGCCACCCCGGCCGACAGGTCGAACTCCCCACCGATCATGAGCAGCGAGACGGGCACTGCCATGACACCGATCAGTGCGGCCTGGTAGAGGATCGTGCCGGTGTTGTTGATGTCCCGGAACGGCGCGGCACTGGCCGCGAAGAAGATCAGGATCACCGCCGCGCCGACGAGCGATCCGATCTCCGGCCGGCTCAGCAGCCGGGCCCCCACGGAGCGGGCCGCGACCCGGTCGTCCAGCCCCGCGGGCGTCGTGATGGTCGATGCCATGGCCCTACCTCAGCGAGTTCCGGCCGCGGCGTACTTCTCGACGGCCTCGATGTTCGTCTTGTCGATGAACGCCGGCCCGGTGAGAGTCGCCTCGCCACCACCGATCGTGTCGCCGTTGGTCTTGTTCAGCCAGATCGCGTCCACGGCCAGGTAGCCCTGCAGGTAGGGCTGCTGGTCGACGGCGAAGTCGACGGTGCCGTCCTTGACCGCCTTGGCCATCTCCTTGCTCATGTCGAAGCTGCCGACCTTGGCCGACGAGCCCGCGTCCTTGACCGCCGAGACCGCGGTCAGGGCGATCCCTGCGTTCAGCGCGACCACGTAGTCGGCCGTCTTGTCCTGCTGCAGCTTGGACGTGACCGTCGCCTGCGTGCCCGGCTGGTCGGTGCCGTTGACGTTCAGGTTCTCGACCGCGCCGAACTTGTCCTTGATGCCCTGGCAGCGGGCCTCGAGGCTCACGTTGCCCTGCTCGTGGATGACGCAGATGACCTTCTTGGCGCCGAGCGCCTTCAGCTTCTCACCGGTCGCCTGGCCGGCGATCCGCTCGTCCTGACCGAAGTACCCGATCGCGCCGGACGACTTCCAGGTGTCCAGGCCACCGTTCAGCACGGTCACCGGAATCCCCGCCGCGATCGCCTTCTTGACGTTCGGGATCACCGCGTCCGGCTTGTTCAGGGTGACCGCGATGCCGTCGACCTTGGAGTCGATCGCCGTCTGCACCAGGTTGGCCTGGGCGGCCCCGTCCGGGTCGGAGGAGTACTGCAACTCGATGTTGTCCTTCTGGGCGGCCGCCTCGGCGCCGCGCCGGACGATGTCCCAGAAGGTGTCGCCCGGACCCGAATGGGTGATCAGGGCAACCTTCATCCGCGGCGTGGTCGCCACGTTGCCGGACGAGCCGCTCGCCTTCTCCTCCTCCTTCTTGCCGCCGGAGGAACTACAGGCGCCCAGCGCCGCGACCAGCACGAGCGCCGCCCCCGTGGCCACCGCCTTCTTCTGCCACCGAACCATGAGAACCAACCAGCCTTTCAGACGTTCCGCGGTAACGCCGCGGCGTGTGGATGTGACCAGTGAGAAATACTCTGCTGGTCGTCATACGGATACACCACCCCCGTGGGTTTTCAGGTATCCCAGGGTCCGTTCCGCGATCGGCAACGGTACGTCGGGCGCGCACGGGTACAGGTCCTGCTCGACGATCGCGAACAGATCCACGTCAAGACCCGCCAACGCGTCGAGCACCGGCGGCAACTCAGGCACTCCGAGCGGCGGCTCGCACATGACGCCGCGCCGGACCGCCTCGTCGAAGCCGATGCCGTCGGCCTCGGCCTGCGCCAGCACCACCGGGTCGACCTGTTTCAGGTGCACGTAGCCGATCCGCTCCGGGTACTTCCGGATCAGCTCCAGATTGTCGCCACCGCAGTAGCTGATGTGGCCGGTGTCCAGGCAGAGGTTGACGTGCTCCCCGTCGGTCTCGGCGAGGAACCGCTCGACCGTCTCCTGGCTGTCCACATGCCCGTCCGCGTGCGGATGGAACTGCGTCTTCAACCCGTACTCCGCGGCGATTCGCCGGCCGAGCTCGGTCACCTGTTGCCCGTGCCGGGCCTGGCCCTCGTGGTCCAGCCGCGGCTCGACCACCTCACCGTTGTCTCCGCGCCACATCGACGGGATGACGACCAGGTGCTTGGCGCCCATCGCGGCAGCCAGCTCAGCCGCGGCCGACACATCGGCCCAGGTCGAGTCCCACGAGTCCGCCCGGTGCAGGTGCTCGAAGATCGTGCCGGCCGTGACTTCGAGGCCGCGCTTGCCCAGCTCGTCCTTCAGCTGGCCAGGGTCGGTCGGCAGATAGCCGTACGGGCCGAGCTCAATCCGGGTGTAGCCGGCCGCGGCGACCTCGTCGAGGAATCGCTCCCAGGGTGTCTGCCGCTCGTCGTTCGCGAACCAGACACCCCACAAGTCGGGCGCGCTACCGACCTTGACGCTACCCATGGCGGTCCCCCTCGACGGGGGTTAGGTACGGCCGCTGACTCCGCTTGGACACCTCGTACTGCGCTGAGGCGGCCTGCGTCGAGTCGAGGTCGGAGACCTGGCTGACCGGCACGTCCCACCACGACTCGCTGCCCGGCGCGCTGATCAGCGGATCGGTCTTCACGTGGATCGCGATCGGACCGTCGGCGGCCTTCGCCGTACCGATCGCCTTCTCCAGCTCGGCGCGGCTGCTCACGTCGAGCACCTCGACCCCGAGGCTGCGCACGTTGGCGGCCAGGTCGACCGGCAGGTAGTCGCCGTCCAACCGCCCGTCGCCGCTGCGCCGCCGGTACGCCGTACCGAATCGCTGTGAGCCAAGGGATTCGGACAGCGCGCCGATCGAGGCGAAGCCGTGGTTCTGCACCAGGACGACGATGATCTTGATGTTCTCCTGGACGGCGGTGACCAGCTCGCTCGACATCATCAGATACGACCCGTCGCCGACCAGGACGAAGACGTCGCGCTCGGGCGCGCCGAGGCGGACGCCCAGGCCGCCGGCGATCTCGTAACCCATGCAGGAGAAGCCATATTCGACGTGGTATCCCTTCGGGTCGCGAGTCCGCCAGAGTTTGTGCAGGTCGCCCGGCATCGAACCGGCCGCGCACACCACCACATCAGACGCCGCCGACAATTCGTTGACGGCGCCCAGCACCTCGCCCTGGGTGAGCAGCCCTCCGGCCAGCTTCCCGGTCACCTCGGCGGGCGGGTTGTAGGTGTTGTCCACAATCGCGTCCCACCGAGTTGCGAGCTCGGCCGTCAATGATCTGTAATCGTCCTGCACGGACCAATCACCGACCTCAGACGCCAAGGAAACAAGGGCTTCCCGGGCATCTGCGACGACAGGGAGACCAGCATGCTTGCCACCGTCGAAGCGCGCCACATTGATGTTGACGAACCGGACGTCCGGGTTCTGGAAGGCGGTCCGCGACGCCGTCGTGAAGTCGGCGAAGCGGGTTCCGATGCCGATCACCAGGTCGGCCTCGCGGGCCAGCGCGTTCGCCGCCGTCGTGCCCGTGGACCCGACCGCGCCGACCGACTGCGGGTGGTCGTAGCGCAGCGATCCCTTGCCTGCCTGGCTTTCCGCCACCGGGATACCGGTCCGCTCGGCGAACTGGCGCAACGCGTCCTGAGCACGGGAGTAGGCGACACCGCCGCCGGCCACGATCAGCGGCTTGCGCGAAGACCGGATGAGCGTTGCCGCCTTGTCGACAATGGATGCCTCAGGCAACGGACGCGCGACGTACCAGGTGCGCTCGGCGAACAACTCTTCCGGCCAGTCGAAGGCTTCCGCCTGCACGTCCTGCGGAAGGGCGATGGTGACCGCGCCTGTCTCCACCGGGTCGGTCAGCACGCGCATGGCGTTCAGCAGCGCCGAAGGCAGTTGCTCAGGGCGCCAGACTCGGTCGAAGTACTTCGAGACCGGGCGGAAGGCATCGTTGACCGAGACATCGCCGGCGGTCGTGCTCTCCAGTTCCTGCAACACCGGAGTCGCCACCCTGGTGCTGAACACATCCGACGGAAGGAGCAGAACCGGTAGCCGGTTGACCGTGGCCAGCGCCGCACCGGTGATCATGTTGGTCGAGCCGGGACCGACGCTCGCCGTGCAGGCGTAGGTCTGCAGACGATCGCGGGTCCGAGCGAAGGCGGAGGCTGTGTGCACCATTGCCTGCTCGTTGCGGGCAAGGATGTACGGCAGCGCCTCGGGGTCATCCAACTCGGACTGCAGCAACGCCTGCCCGATGCCCGCGACATTGCCGTGCCCGAAGATGCCGAGGCAACCCGCGAACAGCTTCTGCCGCTCCCCATCGCGCTCTGAGTACTGAACGCTCAGGAAGCGCACCAGCGCCTGCGCGACCGTGAGACGCACCGTCATAGCTCTCCTCCGAAACCCGTCGTCATCACTTCATCCACCTGCCACCCACCGGCCCTACCCCGACAGATCGACACTCCGACCAACGGCCGCCGGGCATCTCCGCCCTCAGCCACCACCTGCTCAACCATCCATCCACCGGCGGCCTCACCGGCGGACACCCGCTGCCCGGCCACCCACTCACCGGCGGGGCCACCCGCTGGCACCGCCTGCCCGAACACCCATTCACCAGCGAGTCCACTCGCAGGCACCGCCTGCCCGACCAACCACCCACCGGCGACTTCGCCCGGAGTCGTCGTCGCTGCTCCGCGCCTTGGCTTGGTCTGTCCGGCGCGGTTGCTCGAGGCCTCCATCAGCTCTTCCCGAAGGGGAGTCGGGGGTCTATCTGCTCGGTCTTCCACAGTTCGCGGACCCAGCCGTGCTGTGGGTCATCGCTGATCAGCCACTCCCGCTCCGCACCAGGACCAGCCATCACGTTCAGGTAGTACATGTCATACCCAGGAGGCGCCATCGCAGGACCATGCCAACCGTGTGGCACCAGCACCAGATCCCCACTGCGCACTTCAGCCAGTACGTCGATGGGGCGGTCGCCGGTGCCGTAGACCCGCTGGTAACCGATCGGGTCGTTGCCCTTGACAACTTCAGGGGCGGCGTCGGAGAGCTGGAGCTCGAAGTAGTAGATCTCCTCGAGTTCACTCTCCTTGCCAGGCTTGTGCTCGTCGTGCTTGTGCGGCGGGTACGACGACCAGTTCCCGGCCGGGGTGAGCACCTCGCACGCGATGATCGAGTCGGCCTCGAGCACCGCCGGCGTACCGAAGTTGCGCACCTGCCGGGAGGCGATACCCGCGCCGCGCAGCTCGGTCTCGACCTGCTCGACGCCGATCCGCCGGAACGGATAGTCCGAGGCCGCGCGTGCGTGCGGGAAGGCGATCCGTGCGCCGCCTGCGCTCACCACAGCCATGGTGGTGCCGCGCGGGACGTATGCGAGGTCGGTCGCGCCGGCGAACACGTCAGCGCGCCCGCCCAGCGCAACAGTCTCGCCGTCGACGATTACTTCAGCGGACCCCGACAGCGGCAACACGAGCCATTCGGAGTCACCGGTGTCGATCTCGACAGACTGCCCCGGGCGCAGCGTGGCGACGTACAGACCGGTGTGCTCCCAGTCCTTCTCCCCCGGACTGACCGCGACGTCGAAGCCGTCACGAGCCGTGGAGCCCGCACGCCGGAACCACTCGGTCATGCGGCACCCCCGTGGACCAGAGAAGAGGCTTGGTCGACAGCGGCGGCTACGTTGCCATCGGGCGGGAAGAGGAGGGCTCGGCCTACTACCAGGCCGCGGACCGACGGGAGGCTCAAAGCCTTCCCCCAGGAGGCGTAGGTCTCCTCGGGCGCTACGGTCGGGTCGCCGCCGAGCAGGAGGGTCGGGAGGGTTGTTGCCTCCATCACCCTTTCCAGGTCGTCGACGACTGGCAGCTTGAGCCAGGTGTAGGCACTGGTGGCGCCGAGGCCGGCGGCGATATGGATGGACTTGATGACGGAGTCGGGGTCCAGGAGGTTGGTCACCCGGCCGTCTCGGCGGACTGACCAGAACGGTTCGACCATTGCCATCAGCTTGCGTTCGGCGAGTTCGGTCACTGCCTGGGCGCTGCTCTCCAGCGTCGCCACCGTGCCGGGGTCGTCGAGGCAGATCCTGGTCAGCATCTTGCCGCCGTCCAGCCTCCGCCCGGCGATGTCATCCGCCGTACCGTAAGCCGTGAACCGGTCGTCCAGTTCGAACGACGCGCCTTGCAGCCCGCCACGGTTCATCGACCCGATGACGACCTTGCCCTCAAGGGCGCCGAGGAGCAACAGGTCTTCGAGGATGTCGGGTGTCGCCAGTACTCCGTCGACCCCCGGCCGCCGCAGCGCGGTGCGCAGGCGGTCGATCAACGCGGGCCGACTGGCCATCGCCATCAGATCGTCCCGCACTCCAAGCGCGCCCCGAGCCGGGTGGTCGGCGGCCACGATCAGCAGCCGACCATCGTCACCCACCAGTTCCCGCCGCCGCCGCTGTTGCCAGGCCTCAGCAATCCGCTCCGGATACCGCACCCTGATCTCCGTCGGATTCACATCGCTCCCCAGCTCGCCGCCCAACCCACCCCGCCGAAACCCACCACCGCTCACCACCGCACGCTTCTCAGCCTGACCACTGCCACCGAGCAGTTCGCCGGAGCCAGAGTCAAGCGGGGTGGCGGCTGCGGGATTGTCCTGGCCGGGTGAGGTCTCGTGGAGCTCGCCGGTGGTCTCAGGTGCATCGGCGCCGGTCGGCTGACCTGCACCAGCTCCGCCAGACTCAGGCGCCCTGGCGCTGATGCCCAGAACCTCGTCGCCGCTGGTCTCCTGCAAAGCGTCGGCGCTGTTTCTGTGAAGAGTGTCGCCGCTGGGCTGGGGAGTGTCACCGCTGGGCCGGTGAGCGTCGCCGGTGGTCCACTGAACCTCGTTGCCGCCAGGCCGCTGAACCCCGTCGCCGCTGGTGCCCTGCAAAGCGTCACCGCTGGTCCCCTGCAAAGCGTCACGGCTGGTGCCCTGCGAAGCGTCACCGCTGGTTTCGTGGAGAGTGTTGCCGCTGCGCTGGTCGGCGGCGGCGCTGGGCTGATTGGAGCCGCTTGGCTGGGAAGTCTCGCCCGCTTGGCGTCTGCCGGCGTACAGACCACTGGCTTCCAGAGCCTCGTCGTCGGCGCTCATGCGGATTCCTCCAGTAGAGCCAGTACTTCGGCTTCGGTGGGCATGGCGGTGGAGCATTCCAACCGGGAGGCGACGATGGCGCCGGCGATGTTGGCGAAGCGGATCACCTTCTCGAGTGGCCAGCCGGCCAGGAGGCCGTGGCAGAGCGCGCCGCCGAAGCCGTCGCCGGCGCCTAGGCCGTTGACTACCTCGACCGGGAAGGGTGGTACCTCGACTCGTTCGTCGCGGGTGCGGGCCAGCGTGCCTTTCGGGCCTTGTTTGACGACTGCGAGGTCCAGTCCGCGGTCGAGTAGCGCCTGTGCCGCCTTGTCGGGGTCCGTTTCGCCGACCGCGACCTCGCACTCCTCACGGTTGCCGACGGCAACTGTGCAGTGCTGGAGTGCGCGGTTGACCTGCTCGTGCGCCTCGCTCGGGTCGGCCCAGAACATCGGGCGGTAGTCGAGGTCGAGGACGGTCAGCGGGCGGCGGGCGCGGGCTTCCCAGGCGGTGAAGTGCGCGGTGCGGCTCGGCTCGGCGGACAGTCCGGTGACTGTCGACCAGTAGATCGACGCTTCCTGGATGGCCGACAGGTCGAGCTCGGACGGGTTGATCACCAGGTCCGGCGCTTTCGGGAAGCGGTAGAAGTACAAGGGGAAGTTGTCCGGCGGGAAGATCTCGCAGAACGTGATCGGCGTCGGCAGGCCCTCGACCGGCGTTACGAACCGGTCGTCGACCCCGAGCTCCAGCAAGGTGCGGTGAATGAAGGTGCCAAACGGGTCGTTCCCGGTCCGGCTGATCACCGCTGACTTCCGGCCGTGCTTGGCCGCCGCGACGGCGACGTTGGTCGCGCTGCCGCCGAGGAACTTGCCGAAGCTCTCGACGTCCTCGAGCCGCGTCCCGGTCTGCAGCGGGTACAGGTCGACGCCGATCCGCCCGATGGTGAGTACGTCGTCAGCCATCAGACGGCCTCGGCGATCCGGCGCAGGTGCTCGATACTCGCCCGTACGTCGGCCAGCGGCCCGTCACCGTCAGGGCGCCCGGCCAGGATCGTGTCCTGCTCGAGCACGTACCAGCCGTCGTACCCGGACTTCTCCAGCGCCGACACGATCGTCTTCAGATCGATGTCGCCACCACCCAGCGGCCGATACATCCCGCCCCGTACTGCGTCGGTGTAGCTGACCTCCCCTGACTGCACGCGAGCCGCCCACCCGGCGTCGACATCCTTCAAGTGCGTGTGCAGGATCCGCGAAGTGTGCTTCAAAGCAAGGGCAACCGGGTCGACCCCGCCGATCAGCAGATGGCCGGTATCCAGCGTCAGGCCAATCGACGAACCCTCCAGAACCCGATCCACATCGGAGGCGTTCTCGACCATCGTGCCGACATGCGGATGCAGCGTCGCGGTGATCCCCTGCTTCGCGGCCAGCCCGGCCAGCGAGTCGAGGTTGGCCAGCAACGTGCTCCAGCCGACCGCGTCGAGCACGGGCCGGTCGTCGTACCCGTCCAGCCCGGTCGCCGCAGCAAGCACCAGCGTCGAGGCGCCGGCGGCGACAAAACCCTCCAGCGCACGAGCCACCTCAGCCGACGGATCGTGCCCCGGATCATGCAGTACTACCGGCACGAACCCGCCGACCGCCCGCAGCCCGAGATCCGCCAGCGCCTTCGCCTTCTCGGCCGGCTCGTCCGGCAAGAACCCGTCCGGCCCGAACTCGGTCGCGGCGATGCCCACGTCGCGCATCTGCGCGAGCACCGTGTCCGGGTCGTACTGCCAACCCCAGCCCGGGACCTCGCAGACACCCCAGGAGATGGGGGCGCCGGCGATCCTGGTGGCAACGTCACTCATCGGCCGATCTCCTCCAACGCGACAACACGCTTTTCCTGGCGGGACAGTTCGCAGGCATCCGCGATCCGGAACGCCTGCAGGGCATCGCGAACCGTGCACGGCACCGCACGGGTACCGGCGACGACCTCCGTGAACGCGGTCAGCTCGGCGACGTAGGCCGGCTGGAACCGGTCCATGAAGGTGCCGTGTGAATGACCGTCGGGGAACGTGACGCCGGGCTCGGCCGATCGCAGCGCGGTGTGCTCGTCCAGCCCGATCGCGATCGAGCCGAGTGAGCCGAGCAGTTCCATCCGCACGTCGTGGCCGGCCGCGTTGTAACGGGTGCCGCTGACCGAGACGAAAGTGTTGTCGTCGAGGGTCAGCAGCGCAGCGGCCGCGTCGATGTCGCCGTACTCGCCGAAGAAGGGTTCGCCGCGGTTGGCGCCGGTGGCGTAGACGCTGACCACCTCGCGGCCGGTGACGAACCGGATGATGTCGAAGTCGTGCACCGTGCAGTCGCGGAAGAAGCCGCCGCTGGTCGGGATGTACTCCCGCGGCGGCGGGAACGCGTCGTTGGTGTTCGCGCGGATGTGGTGGATGAAGCCGAGCTCACCGCTCGCGACCTGCTCCTGCGCCGACCGGTAGCCGGCGTCGAAGCGGCGCTGGAAGCCGATGTGCACGGGGACGTCCGAGGCCTCGACCAGCGCGACGATCCGCTGGGTCTCGCCGAGGTCGATCGCGACCGGCTTCTCGCAGAAGGTCGGGATCCCGGCCGCGACGGCTCGCGAGATCAGGTCGGCGTGCGCGGAGGTGGCGGCGGCGATCACGAAGCCGTCGATCCCGCTGCCCAGCAGTTCGTCCACGGTGGCCACGAACTCCAGGCCGAGGTCCTTGGCGATCAGCTCCGCCCGGCCGGTGTCGACATCGGTGACGACGACCTGCTCGACCGCCGCCAGGCCCTTCAGGGTCGCGGCGTGGAACGCCCCGATCCGACCGGCTCCGACCAACCCGATTCGCATCCTGTTGTGCCCTCTCGTCAAGGCGTTCGTGAGTGCCCGCCGACTGGCCGGCCGCGGTACTGGTTCGCCCAGTCAGCTTCGCGGGCGACGCCAGGGGTGTCAATACTTTGTAAGCACATTTTCACGTCGGGACATACAAACGTCGTTCCTGTAATATCCGGGCATGGTCGCCCTTCCGATCCAGATCGATCGGACGAGCCCGGTGCCGCTCTATCACCAGCTCGCCGAGCAGCTCACTGCTGCCGTCAGCAACGGCACCCTGCGCCCCGGCGACGCCTTCGAGAACGAACTGGCGATGTCGGACCGGCTCAGCCTGTCCAGGCCGACGGTCCGCCGGGCGATCTCCGAGCTGGTGAACAAAGGCCTGCTGGTCCGACGGCGCGGGATCGGCACCACCGTCGCCAACCAGATGGTGCACCGTCGCGCCGAGCTGACCAGCCTGTACGACGACCTGATCCGCGAGGGGCGCACGCCGCGTACCGACGTACTCTCCCTGGTCTGTTCAGCCCAGGACGACCGCGCCGCCGAGGCCCTCAGCCTCCCGCCGGGCACACCGCTGGTCTCGATCGTCCGCCTCCGCTACGCCGGCGACCAACCGCTCGCGATCCTCCGCAACTGGTTGCCCCCGACAATGGACGACCTGACCACCGAGCAACTCGAGACCGACGGCCTCTACGCCGTACTCCGCGCCCGCGGCATTCGCCCGACGGTCGCCCGGCAACGCATCGGCGCCCGCAACGCCACCGCCGAGGAACGCCGTACCCTGCAGATGTCCAAGGCCGAGCCGCTGGTCACGATGACCCGCAGCGCCTACGACGCCGACGGCTCCCCGGTCGAGTTCGGCGACCACTGCTACCGCGCCGACCAGTACTCGGTCGACGTCATCGTCTCCGAGAGATAGGTCTCAACGACTCCGGACGATTGCTTCTTCGAAGGTTTCCACGTGGAGCGGGATGACGACCAAGCCGATGCGCAGGGTCGGGTCCAGCCGGTCCCAGAGGAGGTCCGGGAGGGACTCCCACTCCACCTCGACCGAGACGGTTTGGGGGTAGCCGTCGGTGACGACATCGGCCGCGGTGCCGGAGTAGGTGGTGACGACGCCGGCGGTGGCTTCTTCGGAGCGGCGGAGGAAGAGTGACGGGTGCTGGACCTGGTCGGCGGAGTAGGAGCGGGCGGAGCCGACTACTACGTCCAGGAGTTCGGGGCCTTCGGTGACGGCGCCGGCAAAGATCCGTGGGGTGCGGATCGGCGGGTCCGGCTCGTAGTCGATGTTGCGGAGCGCCACCTGGAGGTCCACGCAGTCGGCGTGGGTGTTCGCGAGTTCGCTGACGTGGGTGCCGTTGCCGACGATCACCCAGTCCTCGGTGCGGACGGCGGCGGTGTAGTGACGCAGTTCGTCCGTGCCGGCGCCGCTGATGTCCTGCACCACGATCTCGTACTCCGCAACGACCAGCTCGCGCTGCTGGGACGCCGGGCTCCGGCCGGTCAGCCAGTAGGCGGCGAAGGGCACGCCGTCGCTGTCCCGCC
The DNA here is from genome assembly GCF_040687575.1 of Kribbella sp. NPDC056861. Classification (NCBI taxonomy): domain Bacteria; kingdom Bacillati; phylum Actinomycetota; class Actinomycetes; order Propionibacteriales; family Kribbellaceae; genus Kribbella; species Kribbella sp. NPDC056861. The sequence goes on from NZ_JBFBNQ010000002.1 coordinate 1,022,318, forward strand.
CGATCGCCACCCCGCGCCCCGGATACTCACAACCACCAGCTACATCCACAAGGGTCGCCACGGGCGAAGCCTAGCCTCAGATCCGGCGACCTCGAACACCAAGCGGCGGCCGTGAGAAAGAACGGCCGCCGCCCGATGCCCGATTACGCCTGGTTGTTGAGCAGCGTGCGGACCAGCCGCAGCCCCACCGACAAGTGCGACAGCTCCGGCCCCTCGGTCTCGACGATCTCCTCCATCATCGTGGCGGCCCGCGACAGCGCCGTCTCGTTCAGGTCCTGCCACGCGATGACCCGGTCCTCCGGCTCGAGCGAGGCGTCGGTCGATGCCAGCACCTGGGCCGTCAGATGTGCGTGGACTGCATGCAGATCGTCGCGGAGCGCAGCGCGGGCCATCGTCTGCCAGCGGTCCGTCCGCGGCAAGCCGATGATCCGCTCCAGGAACAGCCCGAGGTGCAGCCGCTCGCCGAGAGCGAAGTGGACCTTCGCGACCTCCAGTACGTCGAGGTCGTCGCGATCCGCCGTCTCCACGATGCCCAGTGCCGCGTACGCCGGTGGCAGCACCGCGATCCGGGTGGCGAAGTCCTCCGCCACGCCCTTGGTGACCAGCTCTTCGCGGCGGTGCTCGAACAACGCCAGTTCGCGCCCACGCAGTACCTCGGGAAGCGCGGCGGTCAGCTTGGCGATCCCCGGCGCGAAGAACTCGATCAGCTCGGCGATGTCGACCGGAGGTCGCCGGTTCGACACCAGCCACCGGGTCGCCCGCTCGACCAGCGTGCGCGTCTCGAGCCGCATCGCCGTCTGCGTCTCCGCATCGACGATGTTGTCCAGCTCAGCGTTGCGGGCCAGCAACTCCGGCTGCGCGAAGATCCGCGACGCGGCCAGGTTCGCCCGTACGACGTCCTCGACCGTCCCGCCGGTCTCCAGCGACAACCGGTGGTACGCCGTGATGCCGGACGAGTTGATGAACTCGTTGACGACCTGGGTGGTGATGATCTCGCGGCGCAACTGGTGCGACTCCATCGGTCCGGCGAACCGGTCCTGGATCGCCTTCGGGAAGTAGCTGGTCAGCTTCGCGGCCAGGTAGTCGTCGTCGGGCAGCGAGGTCTTGAGCAGCTCGGCCTCGAGCACGATCTTGGTGTAGGCGATCAGCACCGACAGCTCCGGCGAGGTCAGCCCACGGCCTTCCAGCTTGCGGCGCTTGAACTCCGCGACGCTCGGCAGGAACTCCAGCTCCCGATCCAGCAGGCCTTGCTTCTCCAGCCGGCGGACCCAGTCCTGGTGGACGTGCATCAACGCGGGCGCCTGCGAGGTCGCGTTGGCCAGGCCGATGTTCTGCCGGTAGTTCGACTTGAGCACCAGCGCGCCGACCTCGTCGGTCATCGACGCGATCACGTCGTTGCGCTGCTTCTCGGTCAGGTCGCCGTCGGCGACCACCTTGTCGAGCAGGATCTTGATGTTCACCTCGTGGTCGGAGGTGTCCACGCCGGCCACGTTGTCGATGAAGTCGGTGTTGATCCGGCCACCGGCGCTCGCGTACTCGATCCGGCCGAGCTGGGTGAAGCCCAGGTTGCCGCCCTCACCGACCGCCTTCGCCCGCAGTTCGCCGCCGTTGATCCGGATCGCGTCGTTGGCCTTGTCGCCGACATCGGCGTGCGACTCGGCCTCGGCCTTCACGTAGGTGCCGATGCCGCCGTTCCAGAACAGGTCGACCGGCGCCTTCACGATCGCCTGCATCAACTCGTTCGGCGTCAGCGAGGTCGGATGCCCTTCCAGGCCGAGCGCCTCGCGGACCTCCGGCGTGATCGGGATCGCCTTGTCGGTGCGCGGGTAGATACCGCCGCCGGCAGAGATCAGCGACTGCTCGTAGTCGGCCCACGACGACCGCGGCAGGTCGAACAACCGCTGCCGCTCCACGAACGACGACGCCGCGTCCGGGGTCGGGTCGAGGAAGATGTGCCGATGGTCGAACGCCGCGACCAGCCGGATGTGCTCCGACAACAGCATCCCGTTGCCGAACACATCGCCGCTCATGTCACCGACGCCGACGACAGTGAAGTCGGCGTTCTGGCAGTCGTGGCCCATCTCGCGGAAGTGCCGCTTGACCGACTCCCACGCACCGCGCGCGGTGATCCCCATCGCCTTGTGGTCGTAACCGACCGAACCACCCGAGGCGAACGCGTCACCCAGCCAGAACCCGTACTCCTTGGCCACCCCGTTCGCGATGTCGGAGAACGTCGCCGTGCCCTTGTCCGCGGCAACGACCAGGTACGCGTCGTCACCGTCGTAGCGGACCACCGAAGACGGCGGAACGATGTCACCGGCAACAATGTTGTCGGTGATGTCCAGAAGCCCGGAAATAAAGGTCTTGTACGACGCGATGCCCTCGGCCAGCCACGCATCGCGATCCACCGCGGGATCCGGCAGCTGCTTGGCGTAGAACCCGCCCTTCGCGCCCACCGGCACGATCACCGAGTTCTTCACCATCTGCGCCTTGACCAGACCCAGCACCTCGGTCCGGAAGTCCTCACGGCGGTCCGACCAGCGCAACCCGCCGCGCGCGACCGCGCCGAACCGCAGGTGCACGCCCTCGACCCGCGGCGAGTACACGAAGATCTCGTACGCCGGCCGCGGCTGCGGCAGCTCCGGAATCGCCTTCGGCTCCAGCTTGAGCGAGATGTACGTGCGCGGCGTGCCATCGGCGGCTGGCTGGAAGAAGTTGGTCCGCAGTGTCGCCTTCATCGCGGTCAGGTAGGACCGCAGGATCCGGTCCTCGTCGAGACTCTTCACCGTGTCCAGCGCGGCGACGATCTCCTTCTCCAGCTGCTCCACCGCGGTCACCCGGTTGGGATCGTCGGCGGCACCACGGGCCGGGTCGAAGCTCGTCTCGAACAGCTGGACGAGCAGCTTGGCCACGTCGACGTGGTTGAGGAAGGTGTTCTCGATGTAGTCCTGGCTGAACGGCGTGCCGCCCTGCCGGATGTAGCGCTGGTAGGCGCGCAGGATCGAGACCTGCCGCCACGACAGGCTGCCACGGAGTACCAGGGCGTTGAGCTTGTCGCTCTCTGCCCGGCCTTCCCACACCGCCTGGAAGGTGTCGGAGAAGAGCCCGCGCAGCTCCTCCTTCTCCTCGGAGCCTTGCGGCGCCCGGAGCCCGAAGTCGTAGATGTACGCCGTACCGGCGGGCCGGCGGATCTCGTACGGCCGCTCGTCGATCACCTCGACGCCCATGTGGGTCAGCAGCGGCAGCACCTGGGACAGCGACAGCGCGGAGCCGGTCCGGTAGACCTTGAACCGGCGCTCGCCGTCCCACTCCTCGTCGATCGGGTTGTAGAGGGACATGGCCAGCCCGTCTTCAGCGGGCAGCTTGTCCAGGATCGAGACGTCGCGGACCGCGATGCGGGCGTCGAAGTCCTCCTTGTACGCCTCCGGGAAAGCGCCGGCGTACTGGCTGGCGAGCCGGGTGACGGCACCGTCGCCGCCCTGCTGGTGCAGCGCGACGTTGAAGTCGTCCTGCCAAGCGCGAGTGGCCTCGACGACCTTCTGCTCCAGGATCTCGGAGTCGAACTCGCCGACGGTCGAGCCCTGCTTCATCCGGACCACGAAGTGCACCCGGGCCAGCACCGACTCGGTCACGTAGGCCGCGTAGTCGACCGACTCGGCGCCGATCGCGTCCTTGAGGATCTGCTGCATCTTGAGCCGGACCGCGGTGGTGTAGCGGTCACGCGGCAGGTAGACGAGGCAGGACAGGTAGCGGTTGTAGACGTCGCGGCGGACGAACAGCTTGACCGCGCGCCGCTCCTGCAGGTGCAGCACGGACTGCACGATCGGCAGCAGGTCCTCGACCGGCGCCTGCAGCAGCTCGTCGCGCGGGTAGGTCTCCAGTACGTCGAGGAGTCCCTTGCCGCTGTGGCTGTTCGGGTCGAAGCCCGTCCGCGCGAACAGCTCGATCGCCTTGCGACGCAGTACTGGGACCTGCATGACGCTCTCGGTGTACGCCGTGGACGACAGCAGCCCGATGAAGCGGCACTCCGAGACGGGCTCGCCGTTCTCGTCGAACTGCTTGATGCCGACGTAGTCCAGGTACGACGACCTGTGCACGGTCGAGCGGGAGTTCGCCTTGGTCAGGATCAGCAGCTTGCGCTCCCGGGCCTTCGCGCTCACCTCGGGCGGCAGCAGTCCGGCGTTCTCGTCCTGCTTCGGGTCAGGTCGCAGGATGCCCAGGCCGGTGCCGGGGATGCCACGCAGTACGCCCTGGTCGCCGCGCATGGTGAAGCTGTACTCGCGGTAGCCGAGGAAGGTGAAGTGCTCGTCGGCGAGCCACTCGAGCAGCTCCTTGGCCTCGGCCACCTCGTTGTCGCCGACCGGCAGCTTGGACGCGTCCAGGCCCTCGGCGATCGAGACGGCCTTCTCGTGCATCTTCGGCCAGTCCTCGACGGCCTCGCGGACGTCCTCGAGCACCCGCTGCAGCGCCTGCTCCAGCTGGCGGTGCTCGGCGGGGTCAGCGATCCGCTCGACCTCCAGGTGCATCCAGCTCTCGCGGACCAGGTCGTGCTCGTCCGCGGCGGCCGCGTCGTCGAGCACCTCTTGCAGGGTGCCGGTGACGTCACGCCGTACGACGAACTGCGGGTGCACCAGCAGCTGCAGCTCGAGGTTGTGGTCGGTGATCACCATCGACGCGGTGTCGACCAGGAACGGCATGTCGTCGATCACGATCTCGACCACCGTGCGGCCGTTCGCGGACCAGCCGTGCTCCTCCACCGTCGGGGTGAAGACGTGCACCTTGGCCGTGCCCTGCGGCCGGGTCAGCGCGGACTTGTAGTGGTGTTTGGCAGCGCCCAGGCAGTCGGTCGGCTGCCGCTCCGCGACGTCCTCCGCGGCGACGTACCGGTAGTACCGCTCGAGGAAGGTCCGGAGCTTGCCGGCATCGACCGACTGGTCCTTGCCGTGCGATCCCGCGGCCACCGCCTTGGCGAGAACATCCGCCTTCTGGACGTCCAGCTTGCTCTGCATTCCCCACCGTCTCCACGCGTGACAAAACGGCGCTCTGCGCCGGGCGCACGACGTTGTGCGCCTAACCCAAAGATTAGTCCACTTCGGTCACTGGTGTGATGGCGGGACGGTCCTTTCCGATGCCTTACGAATCACGTTTAACACTGTCCGCCAGCCGTAGCGCGAGGGCCGGGCAAGCCTGTACTGCGCGGCGCGCGTTCGCCAGCTCACCGCGCGTGATCTCGCGACCACGAAGCACGGGGAAACCCCACTCGTCGAGCCACACGTCGTCGGGCAACAGAGTCCCGCACAGGCCGTGCCCGTCGCAGCGGGTCCAGTCGATCTCCAGCTTGTTCACCAGGCACATCCAGGTACCGGCAGAATTCCCCGTACTACGCGGCCGCAGCCGCCCGCCAGGTGTTGCCGGACATCGTCGTCGAAGACCTCCAGCGCCGAGGCGAGGAAGCGAGCTGATCCATCCGGGTGAGCACAGGCACCCCGGCCCGGCACCAGCCCCAGATGCCGCTGGGCGTCGTGCCAGCCCGCCGGGTCTCCGGCGACCAGCCGGGCGAAGTCGTCTGCGAGGGCAGCGAGTCCGAACACACAGGGACCGCACTGGCCCGCCGACTGACTCGACAGCCACTGGGCCACCCGCTGGACCTCTCCGAGCGGGCAGGTCTCCGTGCCGAGCGCCAGAACGATCCCGGCGCCACCGGTTGTCTCCGGGCGGCTCAGGTCGGTCGGCAGCCACCTCCCGTGGTACCCACCGACCAGGACAGGACCCTCGGCTGCCCCGGCGAACCGCAGGATCGCCTCCAACGGGATCCCGGTAGGTGTCTCCACAACCCCGGGACGCTCAACAACGCCATCGATCGTCAGCAGTTGAGTGCCAGGCTCACTGATCAGGCCCGTGCTGCTGAACTCATGCGCACCCAACCTGGCCAGTACTGCGAGCTGGGCGAAGGTCTCCACGTTCGACAGGAAGGTCGGACGCTGCCGGTAGCCCTTCCGGGTCGGCAACACCTTCCGTCCCGGCGGCACCGAAGGCCCTCCTTCGAGGACGCTCAACACGGCCCTCGCCTCACCAGCGACGAACCGCCCAGGCGTATCAGCCACCTGGACCTCCACTCCATCCTGCCGCTCCAGCAGCGCGGCCCGGACCGATGCAGCGGCCTCGGCGTCGTGGACAGCCACCAGGACCAGCGGTGCCCGGAGAGCCCGGGCCAGCCCAGTAGCCCCATCCAGTACGAGGTGCGGCGCCATGCTGAGGAGCTGGCGATCCTTGCGGCTCAGCGGTTCGCTCTCGGAGCCGTTGACGACTACTGCCTCGATGCCCTTGGCCGGGAGATCAGCAAGCTTCAGCGCGACCGGGAAGGCAGCACCACCTCGGCCTCGTAGTCCGACGGCAGCAGCAAGCTCGCCGTAGGTCGCCCTGGTGAGCTCTGGCAGCGGGCCGTGCTCGTGGAGATGCCGCCGAAGGTCGGCACGACCGTCCTGGAGCCCAGCGAGGAGGCGGGGCTGTCCGATCGCGCGCAGCATGGTCGGGGTCTCTTGCAGGATCGTCATGAGGTCCTCACCAAGCGAGCTGTGGTCCTGCTCCGCATCCGGACGGCGACAGCGGCGCCGACGGCCGCCAAGCAGGTGAGTGTGATCGCGAGCATCCACGGCGTACCGCGGTCGGTGCCGGCCAGCAGGCTGTGGCCGATCGACAGCAACCAGCCGACCGAGGCGGCGACATGGATCGAGCGCCAGCGCTTGGTGAATGCCTCGGAGCGGGCCAACCGTCCTCTGGCTGCTCCGACGAGAGCTGCGATGACCAGGCCGTACATCGCGAGCACACCGACAGTCATCGCGAAGGGCCGATAGCCGGCAGTGAAGGGCAAGACCACTACGGAGGCACTGATGTCCACGTAGCTGTCGGAGACCACTGCGACCACGTGGGCCACCAGGAGCAGCAACCCGGTGACTGCGGCCGAGCGATGCACGTACTGCAGCCAGAACCGGCGCTCCGCGACTCGGCTGCCCGACCCCAGGGCTCCTAGAGAGGCTGCGACGGTGAAGAAGATCAGTGCCATCACACCGGCCGCCCGGGCCAGGTACCAGAGCGTCATCAGGCGGCCCTGCTCTTGGCAGGCCAGCCGGACAGTTCGGTGATCTCGCCGTCGTCGGCAATGAGTCGGGCCGGGTGACCTGCGAGGGTCAGGCGTCCGAATGCCGCATCGCCGGTGGCGACGAGCGCAGTACTGAAGGTGTTGGCTCGGAGGGCAGTCGGCGCCCAGACCGAGGCTGTGCGCCAGCGGCCGTCTGCTGGTCGTCCGGTGCGCGGGTCGATGACGTGGTGAGCGTGGCCGCTCGGGGTTGCCCAGCTGCGCGCAGTACGGGTGGAGGTGGTGAGGCCGCCGTGGGCCAGGGTTACTGCGACGCCTGACTCGCCTTCGCGCTCTGCTACTCGGATGACCCACGGTTCAGCCGGCGTACCAGCGGCTCGGAGGTCACCACCGATCTCAACCAGTACTGCGCACCCGTGGCGCTTGCTGAGGACCAGTGCGGCTCGGTCTGCGGTCCAGGCCTTGGCTGTGGCACCTAGATCCAGGGAAGTCCCCTTGGGGATGCCGACCATGGCGACCTTGCGATTCAGCCTGACCTGCTGCCAGCCGGGGGCGGGACCTGTCGGCCGAGTGGCCTTCGGTAGCCGGGTACGGACGGTTTCGATGTCGCTGTCGTAGCCGGCGGCCACGACAGCAGCGCCGACGGTCGGGTCGACTGCACCGCCGGTCATGGAGGCGGCGACGAGGCTCACGTCGACCAGGTCGACCAGCAGCCGCGAGACCGGAACCATCGAGCCGGCGCGGGTGTTGACCGCGGACAGCTCGGAGTCGGGTCTGAATCGGCTGGCTGCTTTGTCCACGCGATCCATCAGGGCTTTGAGAGCACCCGCGGCCGCACCCAGTACTACGGGATCGTCGACAGTCAGGCGGACCGTGCAGCTCCACGCCTGCCAGGTGCGGGTGGCGCTCATGAGCCGTTGCTCCCGCCCTGCGTCGGAGCGTCCTGCTGAGCAGTTCCCAGCCCACTGTCATCAGTTGAGTTGGAGCTCCCCGAGTCGTCTGTCCCGGAGTTGGAGCTCTCAGGTGTCGCCTGGGTGCCGCCGGAGTCGTCGGCCTGACGTGCGGAGACGATGCCGACAGCCAAGCCGGTCCCGGTGATCCCGAGAACCACGGTGGCGATGGCGGCCGCCGCCGACCTGCGCAGCCAGCGAGTGCGGTCTGGATGAGGATCGAGCGCTGTGGTGACCATGCCGAAAGCCTCGCGGCGAAGGGCTCAGGCCCACACCAAGAGACCCTCAAGCCGACGTCAAGTTCTGCTGAGATCCGGCTGAGAACCGCTCTCAGCCGCAGCCGCGAACCGTGGGCGGGCAATCGGTCTGCTGATGCCGCTCGACCGCCTCGACCACATCGGCCGAGGCCTGGCCGAGCGCGGCCACCCGGTCCTTGCCCAGCACGTCGATGAAGAACTCCCGGACCCGGCCGGCATGGCCCGGCGCGCAGGCCTTGATCGCGGCCAGTCCTTCGTCGGTCAGCACGATCTCCGGGTAGCGGGCGTCGCAGGCCTCCTTGCGGATCAGCCCGCGTTTCTCCATCCGGCTCAGGTGGTGCGACATCCGGCTCTTCTCCCACTGGGTCGCCTGGCCCAGCTCGAAGGCCCGCATCCGGCCGGTCTCCGACTCGGACAGATTGACCAGGATCTCGAAGTCGGACTCGGACAGCCCGAACTCCCGCTGCAGATGCCGGGCCAGGTGGGTCTCCAGCGTCCGGCGCATCAGCAGATAGCTGCGCCAGGCCTGCTGCTCGTCGTCGTCGAGCCACGGTTCGTTCGCCACACCACCCATCATAGCGGCGAGGTTGACGCATCAACCTTCATTCACCGCGGCTGTGCTGAGTCGACCTTTTGATAGAAGGCCAGCAGGGCGTCGGCGAGCCGGTCCGGCGCCTCCATCGCGACGAAGTGCCCGATGCCGTCGATCGCGACCGGCGTCACGTCATCGGCGACCTGCCTGAAGGTGTTGGGCGTGAAGTCGCCGGACGAGCCGCCGACGGCCAGCACAGGCAGTTCGAGCTTCTTGGCCGCAAGCGCCTTGATTTCTTCGCCTTCCGCGAGCATCGAGCGATAGAGGCCGGCAGCACCAGCCCAGGCGCTCGGCCGCGAGTACGAACGCAGGAGCTCCTTGACGTCATCAGCGGTGAACGCCTCGGGGGTCCCGTTCATGGCCGGGATGGCGTAGTCGGCGAGGAACGCTTCCTCATGGCCGGGCAGCAGCATGCCTGCGATCCCCGGCGCAGCCAGTACGCCGATGTGCCACGCGCCGCCATGGGTGACATCCCCCAGCATCTCGACCCCGAACCCGGGCAGACCGGTCTCGATCGCGGCCAGGCTCTTGACGAGCCCGGGCTCACCCGCGGCCACGCGATAGGTGGTGGCGCCCGCAACGTCCTGCCCGGTCAGATGCACCGGCCCCAGGTCCAGCGCGGCGATGAACTCGCGTAGGTCCGCCGCGGCGATCGCACTGCTGTGATCCTCGCCCGCGACCGCCGAATCCCCGAAGCCACGCAGGTCGACAGCGAAGACGCGGTGCTTGCGACTGAGCAGCGGGATGAGCTTGTGGAACACCCACCACGTCTCCGGAAAGCCATGGACCAGGACGACGGGCGACCCGTCGTCCCCGGCCGAGACGTAGTGCAGCGTCGTTCCGTTCACGTCCGCGGTGTGATGACTGATGGTCACGCCGAACAACTCCCTCATTGGACAACCATGTTGTCTTTCCAAGATAGACAATATGGTTGTCGATGTCCAGAGATCACCAACCGTCAGTTGCCGGCGCCCGGCCAGTCGGCGGGGAGGCCGGACTGCTTGAGCAGGGCGGCGAGGTTGTAGTAGTCGGAGTTGGAGACGATCTTCTCGCCGCGCAGTTTGATGATCGTGGTGGCCGGTACGGCGAAGGGCTTGGTCGCACCCGGCATCACACCGGAGAAGGTCCACTCGATCGCGATCTGGTTGCCGCTGCTAAACGAGGAGTGCACCGTGACCTTGGTGTTCTTGATGACCGCGTGCGTCTTGGTGACCCAGTTGCCGATCTCCGCCTGACCGTGCCACTCCGCGCCGAACGCGAGGTCGGTGTAGACGGCGTCGCGAGTGAACAGCGCAGCCATCTTGGCCGGCTGATTCTTGGTCCAGGCCGACTCCCACTGACCGACGATGCTCTTCGAATGGGAGGCCACCACGACAGCGGCCGGCACCTGAGCGCTTGCTGGGGCAGTCACCGCGACCGCCCCGACCCCCACGGTCGCCACCGAAACCGCAACCGCCGTCTTGATCCAGTTCTTCGTCATGTCCGCTCCTCCGTTTTATGTTTACAAGCGTTAACTTACTGCACGAGTTAACGCATGTAAAGTGATCGGGCTGCGGGTAACAGACGGCCCGTGTGGTCGAAGAGCGCCTGGTTCTCCCAGGCATTGCCCGAGGCTGGATCAGCCGGGTCCCAGCCGGCTCCCTGTACCGAGGTCCAGGCCGGCTCCCAATAGACGGTGCCGATCCCCCGTCCACCCTCGGCCGCGGCGACCGCATCCTGTACGGCGCGGTACTGCGCTGCCTGGCCCGCCGGAGTCGCCGGATAGCCGGGCACCAGTTCGCTCGGCAGGTCGATCACGTTCTCGTAGGCGGGACTCCCGTCAGCGAGCGTGAAGGGATACGCGGTCTCCACGTTCAGCACGTCCTTGTCGTACCGGGCCGACAGCGTGGTCACGGCGTTCTGCAAATCAGCCAGGCTGCCGTGCCAGTAGCCGTAGTACGACAGACCGATCAGGTCGAACGGGACACCGCGGGCGACCACCTCGTCGAACCACCAGGTGAGGCTGCCGATGCCGTTGTTGATGTTCGTCAGGTGCAGGATCACCTGCGTCCGCGGGTCGACCTCCTTGACCGCCCGCGCGCCCGCCTTGAGGAACGACGCCAGGTTGTCCCACTGAGCCCCCGGTACGCCGTCGTCCGGGTCGACGTCCCAGGTCTGGCCCAGCGGCCACAGCATTCCCGGGTTGATCTCGTTGCCCACCTGCACGAAGTCCGCGGTCACGCCTGCGGCCTTCAACGCCTTGAGCACCTCACGCGTGTGCTGGTAGAGCGCATCCGCGGTCTGCTCGGCCGTCTTGCCACGCCAAGCTGCCGGAACGCCCTGTGCGCCAGGATCGGTCCAGCGATCGGAGTAGTGGAAGTCGACCAGCAGCTTCATCCCCGCGGCCTTGATGCGTTTCGCCGTCGCGACCACGTGCGCCTGGTCGTTGTAGCCGTCCGCCGGATCGACCCAGACCTTCAACCTGCCAAGGTTCATCCCCGACTTGGCGAGGATCTTCACCGCGTCGCCGCGCTTCCCATCAGCCGACCGGTACGTCGCCCCGAAGTCCTCGTTCTTGGCCAGACCGGAGAGGTCACCACCACGGATCGTCCGAACCACTCGCCCCGGCGCCACCGCGACATCGTCGAAGCTCGCCCACGTCCCGCCAGGCCCGGCCGTCGTCAGGGACACGACGCAGTTGCGCTTCCCAGCGGAGTACACCGAGACGGCCGAGCGGACCCACGCGTCGTCCTGCTCGGTCAGCGGCATCGTCACCGAGACCGGCGAGCCGCAACCGCTGACCGACAAACTGGTCGCACTGAACGAGCCGCCGCCCTTGCCCCAGACACTGACCGTCCACCAGCCACGGCCGGGCAGCTTCACCACTTGCCTCGTGGTCACCCGGTAGGCACTGGCCGACCAGTGCGTCAGCCGGTTGCCGGTTCGCCCACCGGTCTCGAGCTTGGCCGCTCCCGGCGTACCGGTCACTGTCCAGCCGGCCAATCCTTGCTCGAAGCCCCCATTTGGCTGCCCGCCGGCCTGGGCCGGCGCAGTCGTCAGGGTGGCGGCGAGCAGACCCAAGGTGAGCGTCAAGCCGGTGAAGATCCTCATCAGTCCTCCTGGTGGATGCGCAGGACGCGGACGCCGCCGGCCTCGACCTTCAGCGACTCACCCGCCTCCCCGGTGAGCAGATCGGTGCCGCCGATCGGGAGATCGGCCGGCTTGTTCCCGTGGTTCACAGCGATCAGGTACTCCGCGCCGGCGCTGCGCCGGCGGATCAGTTCGAGCTCCTCAGGTCCGTCCCCCGGCGTGATCCCCGCATCGCGATAGGCCTGCTCAAGGACGACGGAAAGCTGGTCCGCATCCAGCCGGGTGGACACGTACCAGCCCACCCCGGCCCCGAACGCGTTGCGGGTGATCGCGGGCTTCCCGGCTGCCGGCCCGTCCTCGTACGCGGCGAACACTTCGGCCCCGTGGAGCGCGACATCATCCGTCCAGACATCACCGGTGACTCCGTCGAGCGTGAGCCTGACCTTCTCCCTGGCCCGCAACGGAAGAAACTCCTCGACCGTCACCCCGAGCACGTCGCGCAGCGGCGCGCCGAAGCCGCCTTCGTGCACCGCGTCGTACTCGTCCACGATCGCCGAGAAATACGAGACGACCAGCGTCCCCCCACCCTCGACATAGCGCCGGAGGTTGTCAGCGGCAACCTCTGTCAGGAGATAGGAAGCCGGGGCAACGACCAGCTTGTAGCCGGAGAGGTCTGCTTCGGGGTGAGCGAAATCGACCGTCAACTGATCGCGCCACAGGCGGTCGTAGAAGGCATCGACGCGCTCGCGGTGGGACAGGTCCGCGCTGGGCCGCCACTCCAGATCCTGCGCCCAGAACGATTCCCAGTCCCACAGCACCGCCACCTCGGCGGTCACGGTGGAGCCGAGCAGCTCGTCAAGGCCGCCGAGCTCCGAGCCGAGAGCGCAGACCTCGGACCAGATCCGGCTCTTGGTGCCCGCATGCGGCAGCATCGCCGAGTGGAACTTCTCCGCGCCGCTGCGAGACGCCTTCCACTGGAAGAACATCACCGCATCGGCACCGCGGCCGAGGTGTGACATCGCGTTGCGGGCCAGCTCCCCCGACCGCTTGGCCAGGTTGCGCGGCTGCCAGTTCACACCCGAGGTCGAGTGCTCCATCAGGATCCACGGCCGTCCGCGCGCGATCGACCGGGTCAGGTCCGCCGACAGCGCCAGGCCGACCTGGCTGCGCGGATCCTCGGCGACCAAATAGTGGTCGTTGGCCACCAGATCAACCTCGTCCGCCCACCTCCACAGGTCGACCGACGGGCAGGTGCCGGCCATGAAGTTGGTGGTGATCGGCACGTCCGGGCACTCGGCCCTGATCGCGTCGCGCTCGGCGACGAAGCACTGCAGCAACGCGTCCGAGGTGTACCGCGCGAAGTCGAGCCGCTGAGCCGGATTCACCACACTCGCCGAGACGGCAGGTGCGGAGAGGTGCTCCCACTCGAGATAGCGCTGCCCCCAGAACGCAGTACCCCAGGCGGAGTTGAGTTCCTCCAAACTGGTGTACCGCCGTTGCAGCCACCGGCGAAAAGCCCGGCTGCTCTCCTCGGAGTAGCACTCGGACACGGGAGCGCCGTACTCGTTGTGGACATGCCAGACCGCCAGCGCCGGGTGCGAGCCGTACCGCTTCGCCAGCGCTGACGCGATCGCCACACTCGCCGCCCGGTACGCCGGTGAGCTCGGGCTCGCCATCCCGCGCGAACCGAACCCGAGAGTGGTCCCCTCCCGGGTCACCACCCGCGCCTCGGGATGCTGGTGGAAGAACCAGGCCGGTGGCGAGGCAGTCGGCGTACCGAGACTGATCCGGATCCCAGCGGAGTGCAGCAGTTCGACCAGCCGGTCGAGCCAGCCGAAGTCGTACTCGCCCGGCCGCGGCTCGATCAGCGCCCACGAGAAGACCCCGATGCTGACCAGGTTGACCCCTGCCTGCCGCATCAGCTCGATGTCGGCCGGCCAGCTCTCCTCGGGCCACTGCTCCGGGTTGTAGTCGCCGCCGTAACTGATCGCGGACACGCCCGGAAGCCAGCCGGAGGCCTTGGTCCTGGTACCCGTCAATTCCACTCGGACTCCCTAAATCTGTGCACGCGCACAGGCTGTTACTCGGTCGCAACAGCAAGGAAACAGGATGAAACCCGCTGTTGACAAGAGTTGGAACTGAGCATCACTGTGAACGTGCACAGCCCAGGTCGATGGAGGAACGAGATGCGATCACACAGCGGTATCCGGCGCGCGGCGCTGGCGGCAGGCACGGCACTCCTGCTGCTGGCCGGTTGCTCGGGCACGGACTCCAGCCCGTCCGCCGAGAGCAGCAAACCGGCGGAGAACGTCAAGCTGACGTTCTGGACCTGGGCGCCGAACATGGACAAGGTGGTGGCCGGCTGGAACGCCAAGCACCCCGAGATCCAGGTCACCGTGAACAAACAGGACGGCGGCGATCCGGCGGTCACCAAGCTGCTGACCGCGATCAAGGCCGGTAGCGGCGCACCGGATTTGATGCAGGCGGAGTACCAGAAGATCCCGACGCTGGTCTCCGCTGAAGCGCTGGCCGACATCTCCAAGCAGCTCGACTCCGGTGTGGCCGGGCACTTCCCCGAGAGCGTCTGGAAGTCGGTGACGCTGGGCAGCGACGCCGTGTACGCCGTACCGCAGGACTCCGGGCCGATGCAGTTCTACTACCGCGCCGACCTCTTCAAGCAATTCGGGCTGACTGTGCCGACGACCTGGGAGGAGTACGCGCAGACCGCCCAGAAGCTGCACGCCGCCGACCCGAAGAAGTACCTCGGGACCTTCTCCGCCAACGACCCGGGTTGGTTCGCCGGGCTCGCCCAGCAAGCCGGTGCGTCCTGGTGGGGCATCGACGGTGAGTCCTGGTCGGTCTCGGTCGACGACGAGCCGACTCTCAAGGTCGCCGACTACTGGGGTGGCCTGGTCGAGTCCGGCGTGATCGACAACAAGCCGATGTACACCCCGGAGTGGAACGCCGCCCTCAACAACGGCACGCAGGTCGGCTGGATCTCGGCGATCTGGGCGCCCGGAGTACTGGCCGGCAACGCCGCGGCGACCAAGGGCAAGTGGGCGATGGCTCCGCTGCCGCAGTGGTCGAAGGACCAGCCGGCCACTGGCAACTGGGGTGGCTCGGCAACTGCCGTCACCTCGCAGTCCAAGCACCCGGCCGAGGCCGCGAAGTTCATCGAGTGGCTGAACACCTCGCCCGAGTCCGTGCAGGCGCTGGCCAAGGTCAGCGGGATCTACCCGGCCGACCAGCCTGGCCAGAGCGCCGCGCTGTCCACGCCGCCGGACTTCTTCGCCAACCAGGCAGACTTCTACCAAGTCGCGGCCGAGACCGCCAAGACCGCGCGCAGCTTCACCTTCGGGCCGAACGTCAACGTCGCGTACTCCGCCTACACCGACCAGTTCGGCAAGGCGGCGGAGTCCAAGTCGAAGGCCGGCTTCACGGCCGCAGTACAGGCGATGCAGAAGACCACGCTCGACAACCTGAAGAGCTCGGGATTCTCGGTCAAGTGAGCACCTCGTCGAGCAGTCGGCGCCGCACGGTCGCGCCGTACGCGTTCCTCGCGCCGGCGGTGCTGCTGTTCGGCGCCTTCCTCGCCCTGCCGATCGGCTATGCCGTCTACCTCAGCCTCCGGACCGTCAAGGTCCGGGGCCTGGGGCTCGGCAAGGGCTCCCGCGAAGAGGTCTGGGCCGGGCTGTCGAACTACTCCCAGGCCCTGACCGACGGCGAGTTCGCCTCGAGCGTGCTCCGCGTCGCCGCGTACGGCGTATTGGTGGTCCCCGCGATGCTCGGCCTCGCCCTGCTGTTCGCGCTCCTGCTGGACAGCCCGCGCGCGCGAGCCACCCGCTTCAGCCGGCTCGCGATCTTCCTCCCGTACGCCGTGCCGGCCGTGATCTCCTCGCTGCTGTGGGGATTCCTCTACCTCCCGTCGGTCAGCCCGCTGTACTACGTGTTCGGCAAACTCGGCTGGGAGGTGCCGAGCGTGCTGGGGTCGGGCTCGGTGATCTACGCGGTCGCCAACATCGCGGTCTGGGGCGGCGTCGGGTTCAACATGGTCGTCATCTACACCGCGCTCAAGGCGATCCCGTCCGAGATCTACGAGGCGGCCAAGCTGGACGGCTGCAACGAGATCGCGATCGCGTGGCGGATCAAGGTGCCGGTGGTGCTGCCGTCGCTGATCATGACGTTCGTGTTCTCGCTGATCGCCACCCTGCAGGTGTTCGCCGAGCCGGTGACGCTGCGACCGCTGACCAACACCATCTCCAGCACCTGGACGCCGTTGATGAAGGTGTACCGCGACGCGTTCACCCGCGACGACCTGCACTCGGCGGCCGCCACCTCGGTGATCCTCGCGGTGGCGACCTTCGTGCTCTCGTTCGGCTTCCTGCGGTTGGTCCAGAACCGCGCCTTCAGTCAGGAGAATCGATGAGGTCCCGCGGCACCAGCACGGTCAGTACCGCGATCCTGCTGGTCGGCGCTGGGTACTGCCTGCTGCCGGTGCTCTGGGTGCTGATCGCCTCCTCGAAGAGTGCCGACGAACTCTTCTCGACGTTCACGTTCTCCCCGTCCAGCCACCTCTTCGGCAACATCGCCGACCTGACGGCGTACCGGGGTGGACTGTTCTGGCGCTGGATGGCCAACACTGCCCTGTACGCCGGAGTCGGCGCTGTCCTGTCGACGATCGTGTCGGCCGCCGCGGGGTACGGGCTGGCGAAGTACTCGTTCGCGGGGAAGCAGGGCATCTTCAACGTGCTGCTCGCCGGGGTGTTGGTGCCGAGCGTGGTGCTGGCGGTTCCGCAGTACCTGCTGTTGGCTCAGCTCGGGCTGACGAACACGTACTGGGCGGTGCTGTTGCCCAGCATCATCAGCCCGTACGGCATCTACCTGGCCCGGATCTACGCGGCCGCGTCGGTGCCCGACGACGTGGTGGAGGCAGCGCGGGTGGACGGCGCCGGCGACTACCGCATCTTTCGCTCGGTGGCGACACCGTTGATGGCGCCGGGGCTGGTGACCGTGTTCCTGTTCCAGTTCGTGGCGATCTGGAACAACTTCCTGCTGCCCTACATCATGCTCGGCAACGACAAGCTCTTCCCGCTCACCGTGGGGCTGTCCGGGCTGCTCAACCAGGGCGCGTCCCAGCCGAGCCTCTACACGTCGGTGATCACCGGGTCCCTGCTGTCGATCCTGCCGCTGCTCGCGTTGTTCCTCACCCTCCAGCGGTACTGGAAGGTGGACCTCGCGGCGGGGGCGGTGAAGAGTTGAGGTGACCGTAGACTCGACGCCTGTGGAGCAGAACGGCAATCGCAGGCGACCGACCATCAAGGACGTGGCCGTCGTCGCCGGCGTCTCCCGGGGCACGGTCTCCCGCGTGCTCAACGGCGGCCACTGGGTCTCCCCCGAGGCGCTGACCGCCGTCCAGGCAGCGATCAAGTCGACCGGGTACGCCGCCAACCGGCACGCCCGCAGCCTGGTCACCGGACGGTCGAACTCGGTCGCCTTCCTGCTCACCGAGCCGCAGCAACTCCTGTTCGAGGACCCGAACTTCTCCGTCCTGCTCCGCGGCGCGGCCGACGCGCTGGCGAAGCGGGACATCCCGTTGCTGCTGATGGTCGCCGGTACTCCGGAAGAGCGGCGCCGGGTCACCGACTACGTGACAGCGGGCCATGTCGACGGCGTCCTGCTGATCTCGTCGCACGCTGATGATCCGGTGGTCGCGGCGCTGCTCCGCGAGCAGGTGCCGATCGTTGCCTGCGGCACCCCGCTGGGCTACGAGGGGAAGGTCGGCTATGTCGCCGCCGACGACATCGCCGGTGCTCGCGCGATGGTGCGGCACCTCCGCGACATCGGCCGGCAGCACATCGCCACCATCACGGGACCGCTCGACACCCCTGGTGGTGTCCAACGTCTGCAGGGGTATCGCGACGAACTCGGCTCCTCGTACGACGAAGGATTAGTTGCTAAGGGCGACTATTCGCGGCTGGGCGGGCAACGGGCGATGGCGGAGCTGCTGGCCGCGCGGCCGGAGATCGACGCTGTGTTCGTTGCCTCCGATCTGATGGCGGCCGGTGCGCTGGCCACGCTTGCGGCCCAGGGCAAGCGGGTGCCGGAGGACATCGCGATCGGTGGGTTCGACGACTCCTATCTGGCCGCCACCATGACGCCGGCGCTGACCACGATGCGGCAGCCGTTCGAACGCATCAGCAGCGAGATGGTCCGGCTGCTGACCGAGCTCATCGACGGTGAGGAGCCGGCCACGGTGATCCTGCCGACCACGCTGGTACAGCGCGCTTCGACCTGAGTCTTCGAAGCGCCGACTCAGGCCTGGTCGCGGGCGAACCAGCCGGGGGTGTCGAGCCGGACCGGCTGCTCGCCGACCAACTCGGTCAGCAGCGACTCGAGTTCCGCAAGCTTCTCCGGGCCGATCTGCTGTTGCCATTGCGCTCGCAGTTCGTCGAAAACGGCCTCGCCGGTCCGCAGTACGGCGAAGCCCTGGTCGGTGACCTGGAGACGCATTCGGCGGGCATCGGCCGGGTCCACCTCGCGGCCGACGTAACCGCGCTCCTCCAGCGTGGCGACGGTCCGCGCCGCGGCTTGCTTGGTCACCGACATCTGCCGGCCGAGCTCAGAGGCGCTGTCGGCGCCTCCCGCGATCGCCCGCAGCGCGAAGTCGTGCACCGGGCGGACATCCTGATAGCCGCGAGCGGCCAACTCCACCGTGGCGGCGTCGACCAGCGAACGGAAACCGCCGAGCATCAGCAACGCGAGGTTGGCACCGGAACGAGGCATGGCTCCAGCCTAGGACAACTCGGTTGTCGATCCACCCGCCCGCGGCTCCCGGGGTGTCCGGGAGCCGCGGTGGGGATCAGCCGTGGACCCGGTCCTGGAGAGTGCCGTTCCGGGCAGCCTCCTGGTAGCCCTGCTGCGCCCGCTGCACCCAGCCGTCCCACTGGAAGTAGTAGTCGGAACTGGCCTCACCACGGCCGAGCGCGCCCGACCCCATGCCGTAGCGATCGAGGAAGCCCTGGATCTTCGCCACCTTGCCGAACTGCTCGAGGCCCTTGAGATAGCCACCCAGACCGAGTGCCGGTCCCACTGACGCTCCGACGCTCCAGGACCCGTCGGTGCGGTTGCCCTTGGGCCCATCGCTCTTGGCGCCCTCCAGCCCGACGCCGACCCCGCCGATCTTGACCTCACCACCGACGGAGGAGTCCGGGCCCTCGAGCCCCGGGATGTCGGTGGTGGCGAACTTCGGCCCCATCGTGAGGCCGAGTCCGGCACCCGGCCCGTAGTAGTTCTTGCTGGCTTCCGAGTGCCCGATGCCGTGGCTGTCGAGGGAGATACAGCCCTCGCCCGAGTGACCGAACCAGAACTGGATGCTGGCCGAGTAGCACCAGGAGATCGACCAGCCGCTGAACGTTCCCGAGGGCGGCGCGGCCGGCGGAGCCGGCGGTACCGGCGTCACGACTCCACGGCTGCCTGCCCTGCAGTCACCGCCCTTGTTGCACGACGGCTGGGAGCCGGGAGGCCGCACAGTGCCCCGGCTGCCTGCCCTGCAGTCGCCGCCCTTGTTGCACGACGGCTGAGAGGCCTTGGGAATTCTGCGGCCGTCGGGAGTGACCTGCGGCGGGCTCGAGCCCATCCATTTGCCGTCGCGGTAGGTCCCGATGTTGTCGTCGTCCGACCTCGCCAAGCCGGTCGGGTCGGAGCCGTTCACCGGGCCGTTCGCAGCGTAGGAGTAGCCGTCGAGCTGCTGCGGATCGTCCACCACGAGCAGCGGGTCGACGGAGATGAACCGCCCGGTGTCCGGGTCGTAGGAGCGGGCACCGAGCTGGGTCAGCCCGGTGGAGCTGTCGAGAGTGCCGCGGACGAACCCCTTCTCCCCCGGGAAGGCCGAGGCGGCTGCGCCACGTGGCGAACCGAACGGGAGCTCGCGTCGCCGCGCCACTGTCTGAGTCTCCGCACTGATCGCCAGCCGTTGCGTACCGTGATGGTCGCTGGCGAGCCACGAGAGACCGGTGGCGGTCCGGACCGCGATCGGCGTACCGCTGTGCTCGTAGTACCGGGTTCCGGTGAGCTTGCCGGTGGCCTTGTCCAGCCGGATCTCCTGGCCTGCCAGGTACAGCACTGCAGCGGACGACTCGCGCCGGATCAGACGACTGCCGTCGGCGGCGTACGCCGAGGTGGTGTCCGCACCGGCCTCGGTGACCTTGTCGAGCCGACTCTCGGGCGTCCAGGCGAGACTCTGGGCACCGCGAGTCACCGTGTTCCCCGCCGCGTCATAGCCGTAGCCGGTACTGCGGTTGCCCCCTGGACCACTAGTGGTCACTGAGCTCACCGCATGCGGCCGTACCTGGCCAGTGGCCGGGTAGTTGTAGGTGCGAGTGGTGTCGCCACCCGCAGCGTGCTGTACATCGGTACGCCGGTTGCCGGCCTTGTCGTACCCATAGCTCTGCCAGTACGGCGCCGGCCCGGAGAGAGCCGGTACGGCGGGGTTGGCGGTGCAGCCGGCGCCTGCGGTCCAGGCCTCGGTCAGCCGTTGCACGTGGTCGTAGCGGAAGCACTGGAGATCGTCCGGCACGCCAGGCGCACTCTCGGCGATCGAGGTGATGCCACCGGACGCATCGCGGGTGTAGCGGGTGTCGGACTGCATCGGCTGCGGCAGCTCGGCGTCCACGATGGTTCGGTTGACCTGTCGGGTGTTGTCGTCGTAATACGTCGACAGCCAGGTCCGCTTGCTGCCCTCGCCGAGGTGCACGCGCTGCTGTTCGCCGTACCGGGTGTACTCGGTATTGAGGGCGTACTCGGTAGTGCTGCCTTCCGTGCCGCCGTAGGTGCGCAGCGGGCGGGCGGCGTCGTCGTACGTGTGGAAGACCGACTCCCCCGGCAGGTCGCCTGCTGCAGGCAGGGTCTCGCTTTGCAGACTGCCGTCCGGGTTGTAGGTGTACTTCGAGGTGTAGACCCCGGCCAGGCCGCCTTCGTTGGCGGGGATGCTCATCGTGGTGCGACTGGGCAGGTAGAGCGCGGTGTAGGAGTCGATGCCGCTGGTGTAGGCGTTGCCGTCGGCGTCGTAGCGGGTTGCCGTGGCCGGCTGTCCCTTGGCCACCAGACCGCTGGGCAATGTGTCGTAGGTCCACGCCGCCAGCTTGCGGCCGGTCAGCGACCCGGAGTACTCGGCGGTCTTGCGGTCCAGGTCGTCATAGGTGGAGACGACGGTCTGGGCCCGCGCATCGGTCTGGGTGACCACCCGGTCCGCCGCGTCGTAGGTCGCCGTGCTGATTCCCCGGTCCGGGTCGTTCGCCTTGACCTTGCGTCCGCGCAGGTCGTAGGTGTTCTCCCAACGGTTGCCTGCGGCATCGATCAGGGCGGCCAGCTGCCCGGCCGGCGTGTACTCGT
The DNA here is from genome assembly GCF_040687575.1 of Kribbella sp. NPDC056861. Taxonomy (NCBI): domain Bacteria; kingdom Bacillati; phylum Actinomycetota; class Actinomycetes; order Propionibacteriales; family Kribbellaceae; genus Kribbella; species Kribbella sp. NPDC056861. The sequence goes on from NZ_JBFBNQ010000002.1 coordinate 1,043,672, forward strand.
ACCGGGTGGCGTCGGAGCTCCCGGTCGGCGTGCTGCCGTAGTACTGGCGGAACTCGATCGCCCGGCCGCGGGCGTCGTCGATCTTGGTGGTCGCGGGACTGCCGTCCGGCGGATCGACGCTGACCCGGTCGCCGCCGTACCGGGTGCTGGTGCGGAACTTCTCCGTCGGGCCACCGCTGAAGATCGACTCCACCAGACGACCGGCGCCGTCGTACTGCGTGGTGGTCAGGCCGGGCACCTCGTTGTCGTTGGCAACCCAGAGGTTGCCGTCGACCTCGGTTGCGTTGAAGAACGGCTGGGTCGCCTTCCACACCCGGCCTTGCGAGTCGTACCGGGTGTCGGTCAGCAGCCGCCCACCGCCCGCAGCTGGCGCCTGGATCTGACGGGGTCGCAGCAGGCCGTCGTAGATCGTGTTCACCGATACGTAGCGGCCGTTCGGGCCGATGGTGTTGGCGGTGACGACACTCGGCTGGTCATTGCGGACCTGGTACGCGTAGGTGGCGTTCGCGGACTGCGGGCTGCTGCCACCCCGCGGCCTGTTCGGCTGCCAGACCGCAGTCACCCGGCCGAGCGCGTCGTACGTCGATTCGGTCACCCGGTTGTTCGCGTCTGTGCTGGTCAACGGGTTCCCGAAGGCCGGATCGACAGCAACGCTGCTGGTGTGGCCGAGCGGGTTCTTCACCACGGTCTTGGTCACCGGGCCGCCGGTGGCCGGCGTGTACGTCGTGGTGGTGAGCTTGCCGAGCGCGTTCCCGCTTTCGATCACCCGGCCGTGCTGGTCGTAACGCGCCGTCGAGGTAGTCGTGTACTCCGGTCCGGCGGCGGGCCGCTCGGCCAACTCCTCGGTCCGGGTCACCGCGCCGCGCACAGGCGCCGTCCCCGGGTTCTGCTCGTCGTACGACGTCCGCACGTCGGAGATCGCGTGCTGCGGGAAGACCGGGGTGGTCGCGCAGTTCACCGCGACCTGCTCCACCCGCGACGGCAGATTCAGCAACCAGGCAGTCGTGTTGCGCACGTACGACGTGGTGGTGCAGGTGTCGTCGGCCGGATCGGCGACGTTGCCGAGATCATCCACCTTCGTGGGCAGGCCGTGATCGTCGTACGAGGTGACGGTCTTCGTGGTCCGCCAGCCGCGGCCACCGTCCAGCGCGACCAGGTCACGGGTGGTTCCGACGCCGATGAGGTAGGCGTTGTGTTCGCCGCGAGTGGCCGTCGGTCCCTGCCAGACCGGCTCGGTGATCGACTTCCGCACCACGCTGGTGGTGTCGCCGAGATACGTGATCGTCTCGAGGCCGACGCCTTGCAGCCAGTCGTGGTCGGGGTAGCTGCCGCCCTCGGAGTCCTCGATCGCGGCCGGCTTGGTGCCGCCGGTGGGCGTGGCCCGATCACCGTTCATACCGCGGAAGAACCGCTGCTCGGTCATCGTCACCGGACCGGCCGGATCGTTCGACGTGCCCGTGCGGATCTTGACCTTCGCGAAGCCGCGGAAGTCGTCCCAGGTCTTCTTGTCGGGCGGGGTGAACTCGGACTGGCTGTAGTGCCAGGCAGCGCCACCGAGGTACTCGTAGCTGGTCACCTGTTGCGGGTTGGTGCCGAGCCGGTCGGACTGCGCCACCGACGCGACGACGTACTTGTTGAAGTAGTCGGTGCGTTCGGCATAGTCCTTCGTCTTCTTCCAGCGCGCCGGGAAGCAGCGCAGAGTGTTCGACTCGGGGTGCGCCGGAGCGGCGAGGCAGTCGGGTGCCGCGTAGTTGACCGAGGTGAGACCGCCGGACTCCGACACGATGCCGGTCAGCCGATACCGCAGTACCGGCGACAGCTGGTCGGCCTGGTGCACCCGGTTGGCGAACGGTGCGCCTTCGAACGTCACCGGTGGCAACGTGATCGCACCGCCGGCCAGTCCGGTGTGGCTGATGGACTTCAGCCACAGCGCCGGCTTCTCGCCGTCCCCGGGCTTCGGGAACTGCTGGTCCAGGTTCCACTTGTCCACGTCGCTGTACGACGAGCCGCGCAGTACCTGGGTGGTCACCGAGGCGAGGCGCTTGGTGCTCCAGAACGTCGGCGAGTACTTGTCCTTGCAGGTCGCTGTGTCACAGCCGGCGTCCAGCGGTACGTCGGGGAAGTTCTCCTTCCGGTCCAGCGTGCAGACACTGCCCGGTACACAGCGCTGCTCGGTGCCGAAGAGGACCCGGGCGGAAGCCTGGCCGGTGCCGTCGCTGTGCAGGCCGTAGTCGATCCGGTCCAGCCAGCCGCCGCGGTCGTACTCGACAGCGGTGTCCTTGAAATTGAGGCCGTACTTGTTCGTCTCGGTCTGGTACTGCAGCAGGATCGTGTTGCCGAACCGGTCGACGATCTTGTCCAGGTTCCAGCGCCAGGCCTGCTTGCAGGACGAGGCGGCGAAGGTGGTCTGGTGACAGGGCTCGTTGTCGTCGTCACCGAACACCGGGACGGTCCAGACCGACTTCGCGTCCGCCCGGGAGCCGAAGAAGTACTGCGTACCGTCGACCGCGGTGATCTTCCAGTACTCGCCGTCGTTGTCGCCGTTGCCGGGCGCCGTCAGCCGCTCGACCCGCGAGCCGTCGTCGTTCTTGCTGCGCCAGCCGTTCGCGCCGGGGATCAGCATCCCGCCGGAGCCGGCGTACGAGGCGGTGGCGTTGTCGCTGCGCCAGCACAGGTCGCCGACCGCCTGACCTTTGGTGGTGCCTTCCTTGTCGTCGGCGCAGCCACCGTAGGTGCGTTCGACGAAACCGGGATTGAGGTCCCAGCCGTCACCGACCCAGGACGGCTGGTTGTTCGTCGCGCTGGTGCGGCCGTCGATGCTGGACGACGAGTAGGACAGGGCCAGCTTCGGTTCCAGTCCGCCGGGTGCGGGCGGCACCCGCAACGGGTAGCTCCAGCTGAAGTCACCGGTCTGCCCTGAGACGTTCCAGGTCGCAGAGGCTGCCAACGGAGTCGCGCTCGGGTTCCCGGCGCCGTCTGCTGCCGGAGTACCGCCCGGCTGCTGGTTGCCCTGCAACGCGTTGGTGGTGGCAGCGTCGGCGTCCCGGGCTTCGACCGACTGACCGGTGACCGGCACAGAGTTGGTCTCCGGCAACGGCACCGACGGGCCAGCCGCGACGGCGGCCACCACCTGTGCTGGAGCGGACAGTCCTACGGTCAGCGCTAGTGAGAACACGACAGCGGCTGTGATGGCAGATCGGCGCATGCGAATGGTTTCCTCGCGGTCAGCAGCGCAGAGTGAGCCCCCTCGTCACGGACCCATCCGTGACCTCTGCAGGCCTGAAGGTAGATGGGCGGCGAGCGGCGCGCACCACATTCCACCGAGGCCGAAAGGGACCTCCGGTCGTGTATGACTAGGGCGCGGCCAGCGTCAGGTGAACCGACGATCCGGCCGGCAGGTTCGGGTGGATGGTCAGCCGGCCGCCGGCGGCTTCGGCGCACCGCCGGGCGATGTCGAGGCCGAGGCCGGTGGAGCCGCGGTCGCTGCGGCCGCGTTCGCCGGCGCCGAGCGGGATCCCGGGGCCTTCGTCGGTAACCACGATGAGCACACCGTTGCTGTTGCCAACAAGTTGGCGGGTCAGGACGATGCGCGCGGAGGTGCCGTCGGGGGTGTGCGCGACGACGTTCTCCACCAACGCATCGAGAGCAGCCGCCAGGTCCTCGGCCGAGGCCCGGACCATCGCGGGCGGCTGGGCCAGTTCGAGGACGAGCTCACGTCCCTGGTCCTCGAACAGCGGCTCCCAGAAGGCAGCCCGCTGACGAGTCACCTCCACCGCGTCGCAGTGCGGGACCCGGCCTTCGCGTTGGGGCCGGCGGGCGGCGCTGATCACCGCGGTCAAGGTGCGTTCGAGGCTGTTGACCTGGGTGTTGAGCTCCTCGGCGCGTTCGCGGTCGGGGAGCGCCTCGACCTGCAGGCGGAGTGCCGTCAGCGGAGTACGGAGCCGGTGGGACAGGTCGGCGACGGCTTCGCGTTCGACCGCGATGACCTCGTCGATGCGATCGGCCAGACCGTTGAGGGCGGCACCGACCTTGGCGACCTCGGCCGGTCCGGTGGTCGGTGCGCGGGCATCCACGTCGCCACGGGCGAGGCGTTCCGCGGTACGGGCGGTCTCTTCGAGCGGACGGGCCAGGCGGCGGGAGACGAACTCCGCGCCAGCGATGCTGAGGAGCAAGACGAGCAGGCTGCCTGCGAGCAGGATGAGGAGGCCGGTGAGCAGGCCGTCGTACAGTTCGTCGCTCGTCAGGAAGAGGCAGACCGAGGCGGGACCGGCCGGGCCTTTGACGGTGATCTCGGTCGCCTTGCCGCCGCCGACGTCGCGGAAGGTCGCGTCCGTCACCTTCGGCGGGCCGCGTCTGCCGTCGTCATCACCGTCGCCGTCACCGCCGGCCATCGGCTTGGGCGTCGCCACTCCGCCGGGCGGCGGGTCGCCGAGGGTCGTGCCGTCGGCCAGCCGAACCGAGATGCTGCCCGCCGCATCGCCCTTGAATTCGTCGATGTAGGCCTGGATGTCGGCCGCGGTGTGGTCCTGGTCGCCGACGTAGTAGGCGAGGTTGACCGCTTGCAGACGGGCCGTCTTGAGGGAGTCGTCGACCACGGCGTTCCGCATCAGGATGGTCAGCGGGACGGCGAACGCGAGCACCACCAGCGTGGTCATCCCGACCGAGAGCAGCAGGATCCGGCGGCGCATCGTCAGCTCGCATCCGGCGAGGCGAGCTTCACTCCGACTCCGCGGACGCTGTGCAGGAAGCGCGGTTCGGCTGCGGTCTCGCCGAGCTTGCGCCGCAGCCAGGACAAGTGGACGTCGACCGTGCGGTCGCCGCCTCCCCAGGGCAGACCCCAGACCTCGGCCAGCAGCTCGCGCTTCGTCACCACGGCTCCGGCCCGCCGCGACAGGGCGAGCAGCAGGTCGAACTCCTTGCGCGTCAGGTCGACGGGCTGACCGTCGACGGTCACCTCGCGACTGCGCGGGTCGATGGAGAGCGCGCCGAGACTCAGGGTCGATTCGCCAGGCTGGTCGGGGCCGCCTCGGCGCAGCACGGCTCTGATCCGGGCGTCGATCTGCGCAGAGCTGAACGGCTTGATCACATAGTCATCGGCGCCCGCGTCGAGTAGACGCACCACACTCGCGTCGTCGTCCCTGGCCGTCGCGACGATCACCGGTACGTCGCTGACCGACCGGACCATCGCAAGCACGTCCCGCCCGTCCAGATCGGGCAGCCCGAGATCGAGCAGCATCACATCGGGCTTGTCGCGGGCCACCGAGGCGACCCCGTCGGCTCCGCTGGCGAGCGCGGTGACGGCATGGCCGGCCGCCGTGAGCGACTTGCTCAGCGACGTCCGGATCGCGTCGTCGTCCTCGACCAGCAGCACCCTTGCCATGCTCCTGAGCGTAGACCGTGGCCCTAAGCAGGCTTGGGAAGAGCAGCCTTGGGAAGCTTGAGCCCCGTACTCCGAAGCTCCAGGTCGGCCAGCTGGGTGATCACCGCCGCGTCCCCCTCGCGCCAGGCGCCGACCGGATCGTCGGAGATCTTCGCGAGCTTGTGCATCGGCTGGTTGGCCATCGCGCGGAGGGCGAACAGGTCCAGGTCGGAGTCGCTGTCGATGAACTTGCGGGCCGCCGTGGCCCGGCGGGAGAACCTGATCCGGCGGGGCAGCCAGATCAGCAGCGCGAAGAGCACCGGCAGGCCGATCGTCACGCCGGCCAGCAGGTAGGCCAGTTGCTCCACCGCATGGGCCTGGTCGCGGCCTGCCTCGGCCAGCCTGGTCGCCGCCTTGGCCGCGCCCTCGATCGGCGCGCTCAACTCGTCTCCCACCGCGGGCACCCGGCCCACCGGCTCCGAGAACTTGTGCAGGTCGGCGGCCAGCCCGTCGCCGGCCTCGGCGGTCTTGCGCCCCGGATAGCCGAGGGCGTTGGTGATCTTGAAAACGGTCAGGCCGAGCGCGGTGCAGAACGCGATCCAGCCCAGTAGCAGCAGATCCCCGAAGACCTGCCCGAACCGCTGCACACCCACATCGGAGTAGAGCTTCACGGTGGTCATCTCCTCGGTCGGTTGTCCCTACCAATGCCCAACGCGGACCGAGCTGACACTAGTGCCTGGTGACCACTACAGCTGACCGACAGCCTCGATCTCGACCAGGAGATCCGAGCGGCACAGATCGACCACCAGATAGACGATCCGGGTGTCCGGCGCGAAGTGCTGCCGGCACTGGTCGCGAACGACGGCCAGGTCGGACTCGTGGCGGACGTAGACCTTGACCGTTCGCAGTACGGAGAGGTCGGCGTCCTGCGAGGACAGCAGCGTGCTCAGGTTGTCGACGGTCGTCCGGCACTGCGCCACGACGTCTCCTGGGTGCACGGTCTCGTGGCCGAGGATGGCCGCAGTACCGGAGACGTAGAGCTGATCGCCGTTCCGGGCGGCTCTCGCGAACGCCGGTGGGCGTAGACCGTACTGCGTGGGGTAGCGGTACGCCGGGGTCTGCTGCGGGTTCTCGATCGCGACGTGCGGCTCGGTGCGGCGGGACAGCAAGTAGAGGCTGAGCCCGTCGCCGTGTCCGCCCACCTCGGTACCGGCCGGCAGCGAGGCCAGCCGGACCGGTGACAGGTCGAATGCCTCGGCCCGGCCGCGACAGAACTCCTGGTGGATCTCCAGACCGTCGGCGGTGCGCCCGTTGATCCGGGAGACCGTGTTCCAGATCCGGAAGATGTGCGGGTACCCGAGGTCGGCCACCGCGTAGAGAGCACTCAGATACGCGTCCCGAACCACCGACGCGTACTTGTCCGCCGAGGGCACCCGTACTGCGCAGAACACGTACTCGCCGTCGTGGCCGAAGACCACGTCGTCGAACTCGCCCGACTCCACCGGCCGACCGGTCGTCCAGACCTCGGCGAAGCTCTGGGCCGGGTCCAGCACGTCAGGCAGCCGAACCAGCGGCGTCTTCGGGAGGTCCACGACCACCGAGGTCACATCGTCGGGTTCCGGCGTGGTGTGCAAGACGATCCCCAACGGATGCTCGACGCGCCTCACGTCGCCGACCACACAGTTCAGATCCACGAAGCAGAAAGTACCAACCGACCCAAGCGGAGCGCAGGAGAACTTTTCGTCGGTGGCGCTCGTTAGGGTGACGCTGTGGTCACATCGCTCTCGCCGCTGGGGTATCACCGGTCCGTGCTCGCGCACCTACGCCGGGTGGACGAGCGCGCCTGGGCGGCCTTGCGCGACGACGAGGCACAGGACTCCGCGCTGGGTGACGCGTTGTTGCGCAACACGTATCGGTTGGAGGCAGCCGGCCATCCTGAGCTGCATGCGGCCGGGCGGCAGGCAGTGGAGGCGCTCGGGCTTCAGGTGGAGCTCGAGTTCTTCCAGGCGCAAGGGGCCGGGCAGCCCAATGCCTCGTTGCTGCACCAAGCGGATCGGGCGGTCATCCTGTTCGAGGGTCCGCTGCTGGAGCGGCTGGACGCTGATGAGTTGACGGCCGTCTGCGGGCACGAGTTGGCGCATCGGGTGCTGTGGACTCTCGACGACGGCGCGTACCTCGCTGCCGATCGGTTGCTCGACGCAGCAGCGGGTGATGCGCGCACCCCAGCGCAGTACTTGGAGACTCATCGGCGGTGGGTGATGGCCTCCGAGCTGTTCGCCGATCGCGGTGCGCTGATCGCCTGCGGAGACCTCCGTACTACGGTGCGCGCGTTGCTGAAGGTCCAGACCGGATTGGGCTCGGTGGATCCGGACGCCTATCTTCGCCAGGCCGGTGAGCTGGATCTGAGCACGGGCAGTCGCGGGACGAGTCACCCTGAGGGCGTCGCGCGGGCCTGGGCCTTGCAAAACTGGCTGGCTGAGCAAGACGTCGAGGTGCTGCTGACCGGCCCGCTCGACGTGGATTCACCTGATCTGCTCGACGCCGTTCTACTGCGCGAGTTGAGCATGGACTTCGCGGCCCACATCGCGCAGGCCGAGGGGTTGCGGACCGACACGGTCGCGACCTTTGCGGCTGCCTTCGCGGATCCGCCGGGGCCTCTCGGCGTACCGGGTGGTGCGGTGCCGCGTTTCGACGAGCCACTGGGGATCCGTCCGGTCGATGGTGCTCCGATCCCCCGGCCTCGGGCGCTGACCGCGGCGACTCGGCAATACCTTTGCTATCTGTTGCTCGACCTCGCGACGTCCGATGCCGAGTTGGGTGACGACGGACTGATCGCCTCGCTGGCGTTGGCTCGTCGGGCGGGGCTCGCGGAGTACGACGATCTTGCCGACGACGAGCTCGGCTGGAGCGACAAGCGTCGCGCCGAACTGACCCGGGCGGTGACGTCATGAAGGATCTCGTCGCGCTCGCGGTCTCGCAGGGTGGCCTCGGCAACGATGCGTTGCTGGCTGCCGTGCTGCCGCTGTTCCACGCGACCGCGGAGGTACACGAGCGCGGGCTGGTCGCGCCGCTGCGAGGGCTCGAGCGGATCACCGTCGACGACCAGACCCGGCTGGGTTTCGCGCCGGAGGACGCCACCCGGCCGTTGATCGAGGCCGGCGAGATCGCTGCCCGGGAAGGGCATCGGGCGGCCGCGGTCGAGGTCGTCGCGCATCGACAGGTCGACCTGGACTTCAGCGAGAGCGGCGGCCGACCGCAGGTCCGGGTGACCGAGCCGGTGCCGGAGGCGATCACCGCGCCGGTGCTCGTGCCGGGCTGGCAGAGCTGGGAGCACGTGCTCGGCCATCACGACCCGCTGACCGACATCTTCAGCCTCGGCCAGCTGCTGCTCGGGCTCGGCTGCGGACTCGACCTGTCCCGCACCGAGGACGTCGCCCGACTGATCGAGGCCCGGGGCAACTACTACTCGCTGACCGGGACGCTGCATCCGGTGATCATCTCGGTCGCCGCCCAGATGGCCGAGCCCGACCGGCACCACCGCGCCCAGGACCTGCGGTCGCTGACCGAGCAGCTGGAGAACTACCGCGACCAGCCGCTCGACTTCGACGTCGACGCGATCACCCAAGGCACGGCCGACCGGCGCGAAGCAGTGCTGAAAGCCTTGCGGGACAGGCTTTTCGACCTCTCCCGGCGCAACCGCCTGGTCAACTTCCGGCACACCGCCCAGACGGTCAACCTGACCGAGGTCTCGGTCCCGCTGATGCTCGACGTCCGCAACATCCGGGCCGAGCAGCTCTTCACCTGGAACGCCGACCTCGCCGGGCTGCTGGTCAACGGCAAGCCGCAGGCCCTCGGCAAATGGGTCCGGTACGACGAAGCGCCGTACGCCGCGGGCGCGGTGGACAAGCTGATCTCGACGGCCAGACGCGACCGCGCGGAGTACGGGCAGGATCAGTTGCGGCTGGTGCCCGCGTTTCTGCGCTGGCACGACCTGAAGAACGACCCGGCCACCCGGCTGACCTCGCCGCTGGTGCTGGTGAAGGTCGAGCTCGCGAAGAAGCGTGGCGTGCGCGACTCGTACACGCTGCGAATCACTGATCCGGTCGCGGAGATCAACCCGACGCTGCGGCATCACCTGCACCAGCTGTACGGGATCAGTCTGCCGGCCAGGGTGGATCTCACCGAGCCGGACGCGATCGGCGTACTGCACGAGCGGCTGCGGGCGGAGTTGCAGGCCTCCGAGCCGGGGCTGCAGTTGCATCTGCGGTCGAAGCCGCGGATCGATCTGGTCCGGCAGCGCGCGATGGTGAAGCTGCGCAACTACCGTCGCCGCCAGCACGGGAACACGGCCAACGAGTTCGGTGGCCGGCGCTATACGTATTCCTACCGGCGCTCGGACTACCAGCCGCTCGGGGTGCAGATCTTCCGCAATCAGCTTGCCGTGCAGGAGTTGCCGCTGAGTGTGGTGTTCGGCGAGCCGCGGCGACCTGGTGCGATCGAGACCGACACGTATGTGCTGGAGACCGGCGACGACGGCAGCCCGTACTCGTGGGACGTCGACCTGTGCGCGGTCGCGCTGGCGAACTTCAACTACCGCACGCTCGGGCTGGTACGCGACTACGACGAACTGCTGGAGACCGGGCGATCCTGCCCGTCGTTCGACCAGCTGTTCTCGGATCGGCCGCGGCCGTTGGTCTCCGATCCGCCGGAGCTGCCGACGTCAGAGCGGCATCTGGTGGTGCCGGCCGACGGTTCGCAGGTCGCGGCGGTGGCGCGGGCTCAGCGAGGCGAGAGCTTCGTGATCCAAGGGCCGCCGGGCACTGGCAAGTCGCAGACCATCACCAACATGATCGCGGACTTCGTGGCACGCGGTCAGCGGGTGCTGTTCGTCTGCCAGAAACGCGCCGCGCTCGATGTCGTACATGCTCGGCTGGTCAGTCGCCGGCTGGACGGGCTGTGCACGCTGATCCACGACTCGCAGGCGGACAAGAAGGCGTTCGTGCACGGTTTGCGCGACACCTACGAGGCCTGGCTGGCCGCCGCCGACGACCTCGACGCTTTGACTGCCCGCCGTGATGGCTTGGTCGGCCGGGTCGATCGTCTGCTCGACACCATCACCACCTTCGAAGCCCACCTCGGTGAAGGTGCGCCACCGCTGCGAACCGTCGTCAACACGCTGGCGGAGCTGCGCTCGCACGAGTGGGGTGGATCGCTCGATCCCGCCCAGCGGCGGTTGATTCCCACGCCTGGTGATTGGTGGGCGGCTCGGGAGGTTGTCGGTGAGTTGGCGTCCGGACTGGCCGGCGCGGATCCGGGCAGTGGCGGAGTACTGGCTCGTAGTCCGCTGAGTCTCATCGCTCCAGCGGTCTGGGCGGCCCCGGGTGCCGACATTGAGATCCCAGCCACCGCTACCAAAGCCCAAGCTGCCTGGACGGCGGTCGCCACCACCCTCAGCGCCACAGAAACCTCTACTGCTTGGGCTGAGGTTGAGCTTGGCGTTATCCGGCGTCTGGCGCGGCTTGCGGTGACTGTGCTGCCTCTTGCTGAGCGCGGCAAGAGCGAAGTACTGGACAGCGGCTCCTCTTCATCGCAGGAGCTGCGGGCTGCGGCGGCTGAACACGACGTGCTGCTCGCCGCCGAGCGCACTGCCTGGGGTGAGGCCGCCGGCTGGAGTGATCCGCTCCCGCCTGCCGACGCCCGCTCGGCGCTCATCATTGCCCAAGGCAAGGAAGGTGGCCTGCTCTCCTTCCTCTCCGGCGACTGGCGGCGGGTAAAGTCCCTGGTCCGCTCCCGCTTCGACTCGTCCAGCCGGGCAGTCCAGCCATCGATCACGGAGACCCTCACCACCCTGGTCGCCGCACACGACGCCACCGCCGCGGTGAAGGCGAGCGCTGCGAAAGCACTAAACACCTGGGGCAGCGAAGATCCCGTCGCGCTCGCAGCTGTCCTCCAGCAACTGACCCAAGACAACGACCTGGCGACCTGGCGAGACCAGCTGACCAAGGGCGGTTCGCTCGCAGCCCGGCTCACCCAGGTGGCCACCGCCTTGGAGAAGGCCGAGGAGATCACTGGCGAGCTGCTCATCGAGCAATACGGCGAGCGGACGCTCGGTGGTGTGCGGGCGGTGGTCGAGGTGCTGGCCGGAGGTGGGCTGATACCGGTGGTGCAGCGGCTGGTCTCGGTGATGCGCCGGCTGGGCGAGGCGCCTGCCGCAGTACAGGCTGCGGTGCGGGAGTTCGATGCGACGCCCGACCAGCTCGAGTACGCCGTCTGCGCGTTGCACTGGGAGCGTGCCCGGGCGGCGACCCCGCTGCTCAGCGAGGTGACGTCCGCGCGGCTCGACGCGATCGTCGGCGAGCTGGGTCTGGTGTACGACGAGCTGACCGCGATCAACGCCGAGGTGGTGGTGGCCGGCGTCCGGCGGCGGTTCCTGACCGAGCTCGCGCACTCCGAGGCGAGCGTGACCGGGATGTCGCCGGAGGATCGGCAACGGAAGAAGACGTTCGGGGCCGGCCGGCGCGAGCTGGAGCACGAGTTCGGCAAGGTGATGCGCTACAAGTCGATCCGCGACCTGGCCTCCGGGGCCCCCGGTGCGGTCGTCTCGCTGCTGCGTCCGGTCTGGCTGATGAGCCCGTCGTCGGTCTCGGACACGTTGCCGCTCGACACCTTCTTCGACGTGGTCATCTACGACGAGGCGAGCCAGATCCCGATCGAGGAAGCGATTCCCGCGCTACACCGGGCACCTCAGGTGATCGTCGTCGGCGATCAGATGCAGCTGCCACCCACGCAGTACTTCCGGGTCAGCACCCCGACCGCGGACCCCGACGACGACGTCGAGCAGGTCGGTGTCGCCTTGTCCGACGACAGCTTCCTGGCGATCAGCGCGCTCCGGCTCGCGTCGACGATGCTGACCTGGCACTACCGGAGTCATTCCGAGGCGCTGATCTCGTTCAGCAACGCGGCTTTCTACCAGGGCCGGCTCGCCACCATCCCCGATCGGCTGCCAGCGCATCCCGCACCACCGTGGACGGTCCGCGCGGGCGACGAGCACTCAGTGGATCAACAACTCACAAACTCACCTTCGCAGGTCACCGAGGTTGTCGACGGGATGCTGGCGGGCAGCATCACCGCCGTACGGGTTGCCGATGGCGTCTACGTACGGCGCACGAATCCGGCGGAGGCGCGGTGGATCGCCGGGCTGGTGCGGGAGATCCTGGCCCGCGACACCGGGAAGAGTCTGGGGATCGTCGCGTTCTCGGAGGCCCAACAGGGCGAGATCGAGCGGGCGCTCGACGAGTTGGCGGAGGCCGACCCGGACTTCGGCGCGCAGTACGAGGCCGAGCAGGTCCGCACCCGGGACGAGCAGGACGCCGGGTTGTTCGTGAAGAACCTGGAGAACGTGCAGGGCGACGAGCGCGACATCGTCATCATGAGCGTCTGCTACGCGGCCGGCCCCGACGGGCGGATGCTGATGAACTTCGGCCCGATCAACACCTCCGGCGGCGAGAAGCGCCTGAACGTGATCTTCAGCCGAGCCCGGCAGCACATGGTGATCGTCAGCAGCATCGAGCCGGAGGCGATCACCAACACCTACAACGACGGCGCCAACACGCTGCGGCGGTTCCTCGCCTACGCGAATGCGGTGTCGCAGGCGAACCCCGAAGCCACCCGAGCAGCCTTGGCACAGTACCCAACCCGCGGCGGCACCACCGCTGCAGGCACTAAGACGTCTCAGGTTAATAAGTCCGCAGTGGTTGACCAACTGACGCGAGCCCTCCGGGACAACGGCATCGTCGTCGAGACTGCGGTCGGCGAGTCTGTCTTCCGCTGCGACCTCGCTCTGCGCCTGCCGGACGACACCGGCCATCGGCTCGCAGTACTGGTCGACACACCAGAGCGCCTGGCCGCCGACACCTTGCTGGAACGCCTGACCACCCATCCGCGCGCTCTCGCCACCGGCGGCTGGCGCACCCATCACGTCCTGACCGGCGACTGGGCCGGCAACCCCGACGCAGTACTGGCCCGCCTCCTGGACACCCTGAACTCCGACGTGTCCTGAGAGACGACACGCTCAGTCACGAGGTTGACCGATTTTGATCGGAAACTCCCCGTGACCGGTTGATGACTGATCTGCTCACCCAGGTAGACCACCAAGAAACCTGATGGAGTGGACATGAGAAGAACGTTCGTCGCCAGAACCGCCGCCTGCGCGCTGCTGGCTCTCGGCCTGACCACAGCACCGGCGCTGACCGCGAACGCGGCACCGGGCCACGCGGTGAAAGTGGCGGCCAACGCCGCCGACCCTGACATCTTTCACGCCGCCGGCAAGTACTACATCTACTCGACCGGTGGCGGCTACCCGGTGCGTTCCTCGACCTCGCCGACCGGCCCGTACACGGCGACCAACAAGACGATGACGACCATGCCGGGCTGGGTGATCGACGACCCCAGCAAGCAGAATCCCTGGGCGCCGCACGTGTTCCAGACCAGCAAAGACGGCGCGCCGCTCTACGTCATGTACTTCACCGCCAAGCGCGGCAGCGGCTGGGACGCGAACTGCGTCGGCACCGCCGTCTCCCGCCAGCCCGATCGTGGATTCGTCGCCACCGGCGGCCCGGTGTGTGAGGCGCAGAGCCAGGAGGCGATCGACGCCACCGACTTCCAGGACGGCTCCGGACAGCGCTGGCTCGTGTACAAGACCCACTCAGGCGGCACCTACCGCATCCGCGCCGTCAAGGTCGACGCCGCGGGTCTCAACCCCGGTACCGACCGCCGCACCGTGGTCTCCAACGACGGTGAGATGGAGGCACCCAGCTTCGTCTTCCACGGTGGAACGCTGTGGATGTTCGCCTCCACCGCCGCAGCTGGCAAGCACTACGACGACTGCAGCTACTCCACTACCGTGTGGAAGGCGCCATCCTTCGCCAGCACCTTCACGCGCGGGCGCACCGTCATCTCGCAGGACCTGCACGGCCTGTGTGGGCCCGGTGGCGCCACCATCATCAACGACGGAGGCGTCTACCGCATCGCCTTCCACTCCTGGCCCAACCCCAGCAACAGGACCGGCGACCGCGCGGGCTGGGTCGGCGAGATCCGCTGGACCGCGGACAACGTCCCGTTCCTGTACTAGCTAGCAGGGCCGAACACGGTGTGGGCCCCGAGCAACTGCTCCGGGTCCACACCGGGCCGGTCGACCTCGACAACGCCGTCTCGGCTCCGAGTTGCACGAGGTGGAGCAGCGCCCCACCGACAGCTGGTCAGAGGGACGAGCGGAGGTTCCAGAGAAGCGGGTAGTAGCGGAGGTCCAGGCGACTGCGGAGGTAGCCGGCGCCGGAGGAGCCACCAGTACCGGGCTTGGTGCCGATCATCCGCTCGACCATCACCACGTGCCGTGCGCGCCAGGCGGCGGCCAGTTCGTCGTGCTGGACCAGGCCCTCGGCCAGTTCCCAGATCTCGCCGTAGCTGCTGCGGTCGCCGGCCACCGTCTGCAGCGCCTTGCGCAGGTCGTCCTCGTCGGTGGTCGAGAAGCCGGCCGCCTCGAGGACCACGAGGAAGGCGTCCCACAGCGTCGGCTCGGCGAGGCGACGCTCCAGCCGGTCCTTCTCTGCCGCGCTCAGCCCGCGGAAGCGCTTCACGAACGACGGATCCTTCGCCGCCGAGAGGAACTCGATCTCCCGGAACTGCACGGACTGGAACCCGCTGGCCGGCGACAACCGGTGCCGGAACTCGCCGAAGTCCTGCGGCGTCATCGTCTCCAGGATGTCGACCTGCTGGGTCAGCGTGCGCTCGATCGTGTGCACCCGCCGGAGCAGGTGCTGCGCTCGCCAGAGCTGCCCGGCCAGCATCGCGTCCCGCGACGCCGTCATCTCGTGCAGCACCTGCTTGAACCACAGCTCGTAGACCTGGTGGATCGTGATGAACAGCAACTCGTCATGGGCCGGCGGGTCCGACTCCAGCCGCTGCTGGTCGAGCAGCTCCCCCAGCCGCAGGTAGCTGCCGTAGGTGAGCCGGCCACCTTCCTCACCGAAGTGGACGTCCACCCCGTCCCACCGGCCTGTCACCGCTTCACCGCTGGGCTGAACCCCGCTCGTCTCACTCACGCGCCGAGGATAACCGCGATCACGCTCGGTGACATCGGTCACCCGAACGCGTCAACTCGTACGGATCTCTCCGCCGCGCTGGTTCGAGAGGTCGGCAGGGACCGCGTCCAGCCAGATCTTCTTCACCGACGGATCACCGGTCAGCCGCGACCAGGCGGCGGCCGGGGCGGTGACAGTCAGCGCTTCGCCGTTGATCGACGTGTAGAGATGCTCGACCCGCACACCGCCTGCAGAGAGCGGCCTGCGGCGATCGCGGTAGGTGACGATGATCGCGAGCCCCGCTGAGTTCTGCCACTGGTACTCCGGGCGGCTGAGCAGCGCGACGTCGAACAGTCGCCGGTCGACCAGCCCGCGGGAGATCGGATCAGCAGCATCAGCCGGTACGACGTACAGGTGGTCGCCTGTCTGCTGCAGCGTCAGGGAGATGCGTTCGCGGCCGGTGGCAGGGTGGATGGCCACTACTGAGCCGGCAGCGTCGATCGCCACCTGGTCGCCGGTGATCAGACTGACCCAGTTCAAGGCCGACCCTGCAGCGGCTGCCTGAGAGTGATCGCGCAGGGCAACCGCCACCGACGGGCCGAGCAGGCTCACCGCGAGGGCGACGACCACGCCGATGAGCGTCGAGCGACGAGCGGGCAACGTTCGACCTTCCTGTCCTGACCGGTCCGGAGATCCTGTCGCACACCGTATGAAGACGATGTCAGGGACTTGTCAGGAAGCGGTCGCGATGTCGTCCGTCGGGCGGGCGGTGTGACCACGGGCCATGTCGCTCGTTGGGTTCTCGGTGAGGAGCTAGTGCCGATCTGAGGAGTGGGCGACATCGAAGTCTTGGCCAACCGCAGGACCAGTTCGTCCGTGGCCGAAACCCCGCCCGTCACTCCGGCCGACGCCGAAGCGGCACTGCTGGAGAACTATCCGGCCTTCGTCCGGCTCGCGTACCTGATCCTGCCCGCCTCTCTCGGCCGGCACCGGCGCATCCTCACCGCGCACGGCGTGGTTCAGCGCGCTCTGCCCGACCGCCGCCGGCTCGAGCGGCAGCTGCCCGGCGAGACCGACGTCGCCGACTTCCTGCGCCGCCGCGTCGTCCAGGGCGCCATCAAGCAAGCAAACTCCCGTACGCCGCTCCGCCTGCTCCCGCAGATCTGGGGCCTTCGCCTGTTCCCGCAGTCGGGTGCCGCGGACGACATCACCCTCGACCAGGCACTGAGCAGCATCACCCCCGAGGCCCGTGCCGCCTGGGCACTGGTGGAGGCCGAGCGACTCTCCGTCGACGAGGCCGAACTGCAGCTGCGAGCCATGGGCATCCAGCACGCTCAAGCCGCAGTCAACGAGGCATGCCTGCTCGACGAAGGCACCGCCGGTGGACCAGGCGGCCCGCTGGACGCCGCAGTGTTCGACCCCTGCGACGTGCGCCTGGCACCAACCGACCTGGTACGCCGCAAGGCCCGCGGCCGCGCAGTAGTCATCGCTGTGACAGCACTCGTCGCCATGGCGATCCTGTTCTCGCTACTCGCCACTGGCGACACCGATGAACCAGCCGCCGCCACCCAGCAGACAGAGAACCGCCTGGTCCTCGCCTCGAAGCTGACAGCAGACGAACTAACCCGTACTGCGGCCACACGCTGGCAGGACACCGCCCGAGTCGACTTCACCGCCTGGGCACCTCGCGGCGATCTCCTGGCAGACAAGGCGCTCCTGACCACCGCACTCCGCACCTGGTCCACCGGCAACGGAGTCACCGCAGTAGCCGGTACGCCGATCGCCCCGCCCAACCAGGCCCCACAACTCCTGTACGCCGGCACGGTCGACAGCAAGCCCGTAGTCCTCCTGTACGACGGCCAGCGTCTCGCCCGCTACACCGACGGCGGCGGACTCGTCGTAGCCCGCGCCGACAACGCAGACGTGACAACTGCCGCAGCAGTAGCCATCAGCGAGTCGGCCAAAGGCGTCCGCTTCCTCACAGCTCCCTGGATCGCCAGCGCGACCCTGCGCGACCTGGTGAAGCCCAACAAGCCGTCGACCAGCCTCGCCCGCGTAGACGGCATCACTGGCGCGGTTGCCCCGCCCACCTGTTCCTCCTGGCCCACACTGCAGCTCCGGTCGGCCCCCACGGTCGCAGAGAAGCACGCCTTCCTGCTGACCCACCTGGGCGGCCTCAGCCCGGTCCACCTGACCTACATGCCCGCGCCGTCCAGCGGCACCGCACGTGCTCCTCGCGAAGCGACCAGCAGTGCTGCACTGCTGACCTGGGCCCAGACCGCCTGCAGCCTGCAAACCCTGCAGAGCCAGGGCATCCGGTCCGCCAACAACTGGATCTTCGCCGAGCAGCCCCTGCCCGGTGGCGGCCGCGGTAGCTGGGTCTGCACCCGTTCGGACACCTGGGAAGGCAACGGCTGGGCCAGTGCGCACCTACTGGCGCCTGGAGCGGCACCGGCGGCGGCAGGCAAGGCCGTCAACACAGCCGCCTGCAGCCGCTTCGACCAGAACGTCCTCGCCTCCACCTACTGGAAGGCGCCGGCCGGCGGCTCCTATCTGCTGGCCGCCGGCAGCCGCCGGGTGGACCGAATCACCGTCAACGGCCAAGCCCACAAGGGCAACCTGCTCGCCCAGCCGTCCACCGGCGGCCGAGCCACCCTCACGGGCCACCTGACCACCGGCGTCACCCTCACCGCTCTCAACAAGTAAGGCGAGCAGCGGCCCAGTCCGCGTGATCGAGTCCGTTGCCGTCGCCGGCATCCGTGACAGCCAACTGAACCTGCGCCTGACCGGAGAGATCAGCCGTCAGAGCAACACCGCTGCCACCACCAGTCAGTCGCGGAGTCGTAGCCAGTACTGCGCCGCCCGCCCGCACCTCGAACGTGACGCTGCCAGAGCCACCGACCTCGGCATCAAGCCCAACCGTGGCGTCGAAGCGAGTACACCCGGCCGGAACATCCAGCGTGATCAGCGAGTTGGCATGCGCGCCGAAACCCTTCGCATAGGTGATTGTCCCCAACACCAGCGGTCCACCATCCCCACCCGCATCCTCACCATTGCTGGCATCACGCTCGACCGGCCCCCACCCATTGGTTGGCGCGCCGGCAAAGGGAAGATCGCTCGCCCAGCGTTGCCCGGGCGCCAACGGCAGTGACACGGCTGCCGTCGACGTGATCGGCAAACCTCCGTCATAGGTCGTCGTGGCAACAAACTGATAGTCACCGAAGCCGGCCGAAACCGGCGGAGTCACGGCGAAGTCAGCCGTCTTGGTCTGCCCAGCGACAATGTCGCCCACCGACCTCGTGACCGGCGCGACTGTCCAACCACTCGGCGCCGCAAGCTTCACCACCGTGCCACGCACCGGCTCGGCGCACTCACCGGTCACGGTCACCTGCACGGTCTGCGCCACCCCTTGCTTCGCCTCGCCCTGCGGCTTCACCGCAACCGTCGGATCGCAAGCCGCCGGCCCAGTCACCACCGGTGCACCCGTCACGGCCTCGGCCGCCGACAGCGGCCGCAGCGTCACGGCGTACGAGCGTGGCTGCGTGGGATCGATCCGGTACGGCGCCTGCACACTGTTCGGCGTCTCGCCCATCCCCGTCTCGGCATCCCCGACATGCAAGGTCACCCAGCCAGGGTTGCGGACGAACTGCTTCTGGAACTCGTACTCCGCCCGGTCAAGCCGGTCGTACGGCGTCACGCTGACATCCACCGAGTCTCCCTTGGCGGCCGCCACGAGCACGCCGTCGCGGCTGTCGGTGAGACTTGTCCAGCGCGTGTCGGTGTGGTTGCCGTAGGCCTGCGGTCGCGAGTACCGCACGTACTGCTCGTCCACGCTGCTGCGATAGACGCCGACCCGAGTGCCCGAGGCGCGGTCGTTGTAGCTCTCCTCGGGACCGCGACCGTAGTACGCGAACTTGCTCAGGGTCTCGGGAACCTGCAGCGAGAAGCCGACCCGCGGCAGGTACG
Source organism: Kribbella sp. NPDC056861 (assembly GCF_040687575.1). Taxonomy (NCBI): domain Bacteria; kingdom Bacillati; phylum Actinomycetota; class Actinomycetes; order Propionibacteriales; family Kribbellaceae; genus Kribbella; species Kribbella sp. NPDC056861. The sequence goes on from NZ_JBFBNQ010000002.1 coordinate 1,063,076, forward strand.
GCAGATTGGTCAGCTTGCTACCGCGCGGCGTCACCTGGTGGGCCAGCGTGATCGCGCCGGCGGCATCGACCGTGTAGGTCATCGTCTGGTCGAACGACAACTCCGCCGCATGTCCCGGCGCAGCCGAGACACTGGGCACGGTCACCTCGACCCGGCCGTCGGACAGTGACTTCACTCCGACGACACCTGTCGTCGACTGGAGTCGATCCAGTCCGAGCTCGTTCCAGACCTGGCGGTCGGCGGTGCCCCAGTCATAGGTCTCGTTCGAGGTCGGGGGTCGCCAGACGTCGAGCTCCGGACCGCGCTTCAGCAATTCCTTGCCTCGCGCAACCAATGAGGTCAGCTTCCCGGCGACGAAGGTGTAACTGAAGTCCTGACCGGAGACGACGGTCCGGGAACCGTGGGTCACCACGGTCGGCTGACCCACGGCAGGTCGGGCACCGACTCCGGCCACCACCGTGCCGCCGATCCGGAACTGGTCCCGCTGCACCAGCGCATCACCACTCACGGCGTCCAGATCGAGGAACCGTTCGAGTGAGCGCGGGTTGTCGGCAGCCACCGGCAACTCCACCGTCCGCGAACTGTCCGGCGGCAACGTCACCGGCAGCGTGCCTTGCTTGACCACCTCACCGGCCTGCCGCACCGCCCAGCGAAGATCGAAGGTGAGCGGCGCGAACTGCTGCTCGTTCCGCAGCGTCACCACCCCCGGCGCCGTCGACGAGAACCGCAGCGGCGACTGCGACCACGCCATCTCCACCGTCTCCGGCTGCAGGTAGCGGTCGGTCCCGATCAGACCGTCCGTGCCGGACAAGCTGATCCCGAGACTCTGGAACCTCCCCGCGTTGACCGTCTTCTCGAAGTCCAGCGCGAGCACCGCGTCTTGCGGGAAGTCACCGCCACCCGCGATCTCCGCCCCACTGAGCGCCCGCCGCAGAATCCGGATCTGGTCAAACGTCCCGTGAGCCAGCCGAGTGCTGGTCTGATCCTGCTGGGTCTGCGCGTTGCGCCCGACGTTCACCTCCCAGATCCCCGGTTCGATCGTGCCGGTGGCCGGCGTCGAGGCGACTGGTGCGCCGTCGACGTACAGGGTCAGCGCGGCGCCGTCGTACGTGCCGGTGACGCGGTGCCAACTCCCGAGCCAGCCGGAAGGGGTTGGGGCGGTGACTACCTTCTCCCGACCATTCAGGGTGACGCGGAACTCCAGGGTCTTCTCCCCGGGCTGTTGCAACGCGTACTGCTGACCCTTGGTCAAGATCGGCATCGAGCCGGTCCAGCTGGCCGGCTTGACCCATGCGTCAAGGGTCAGTTCGCGGCCTACGTCAAGCGCCGGAGCACGGAAGACGTTGACGAAGTCGTCCAGGCTGGACAGCTCGACGCCGTTGCCCTGATGGCCTGGCACCACCGCCGGCTTGCCGACGAAGAACGCCTGCACCTTGCCCGGCGACGAGTCCGGCGTGGTGATCAGCGGCTGTTCGAGGTTCTGCTCGGCCCAGTCCCAGATGAAGCCGCCCTGCATCGACGGGTACTTGCGGGCCAGCGCCCAGAACTGGTCGAAGTTGCCGAGACCGTTGCCCATGGCATGGGCATACTCGCCCATCACGATCGGCTTGCTGAACGTCTTCGCCTTGTTCTCCAGCGAGGCCGGCGTCGGGTAGCGCGGGCCGGCGACATCGGCGAACGGCGCATCGCCGTCCGGCGAGTTGGACTGGTGGTAGAGCAGCCGGGTCGGCTCGTTGCGATCGGCCCACTCAGCCATCGCGTAGTGCGCGGTACCGAGGCCCGCCTCGTTGCCGGTGTCCCAGAACACGACGCTCGGGTGGTTCTTGTCCCGCTCGACCATCGCGACGAACCGATCGTGGTACGCCGCCTGCCACTCGGGCTTGCTGGCCAGGCACTCCGACGGGCAGGACTCGTGCGCGTGCGTCTCGATGTCGACCTCGTCGTCGATCAGCAGACCGTACTTGTCGGCCAGCTCGTACCAGTACGGGTCGCTCTCGTAGTGCGAGGTGCGCACCGCGTTGACGTGCAGCTGCTTCATCAGCCGGACGTCCTTCTCCATCGCCTCGCGCGTCACGTGCCGGCCGGTCTTCGGATCCGTCTCGGCCCGGTTCACGCCTCGAAACAAGATCCGTTTGCCGTTCAGCAGGACCTGCTTGTCCTTGACCTCGATCTCCCGGAAGCCGACCCGCTGACTGGTCCGGTGCACGACCTGGCCGGCCGGATCCGTCAGGGTGAGAACCAAGCTGTAGAGCGTCGGCGTCTCGTCGGACCACTTCGCAGGGTTCTGCACGACACCAGTCAGCTTCGGGCCGCCGCTCAAGGTGGAGGCGACCTTCCCGCTCGGGTCGCGCAGGGTCGCGGTCAGCACAGAGCCCGGCGCGGCGCCGGCCAGCTCGGCGTCGACGGAGAGCGTTGCGTCGCGGTATGAGGCGTCCAGATCCGTGGTGACGTAGGCATCCTGGATCCGCGCCGACGGAACGGAGTACGAGTAGACGTCGCGGAAGATCCCGGCGTACCGCCACTGGTCGTAGTCCTCGAGATACGACCCCGATCCCCAGCGGTGGACCTGGACCGCGACGAGGTTGCGGCCAGGCTTGGCGACGTCGGTGATGTCGAACTCGGCCGGGCTGTAACCGCCCTGGTCGTAGCCGACGTACTTACCGTTGACCCAGACGAAGTAGCCGCTCGTCACACCTTCGAACCGCAGCAGTTGCCTGCGCCCGGTCTCGCCCGTGGGGACGGTGAAGGTCTTCAGGTAGGCGCCGGTCGGGTTCACGTCCCGCGGCACCGCGGGCGGCACGTCCGGCCAGACCTCCTCCGGGATGTTCCGGAACATCGGGTGATCGAGGAAGTCGCTCTGCCAGGTGTGCGGCACGTTCACCGTCGACCAGCTCGAGTCGTCGTACCCCGGCGCCTGATAGCCGGCTGGCACGTCACCCGGCTTGTCCACGAGCTTGAACTTCCAGGAGCCGTCCAGCGATCGCACGTACGGCGACCCCTCACCCCGTACTGCGGACGCCTCGTCGGCGTACGGCCAGAGCCGGCTGTGCGGCGCGACCTGGCCTTCGGCGACCTTGCCGGGATCCTCCAGATAGGTGTGCACATCGGCAGGGCCGTCGGCGGGGCCGGCAAAGCCCGGCACCGCGACGAGCACTCCCGACAGAACAACCAGCGCAGCGAACCAGTTCAGGCGACGGGCGGACATCGCACTCCTCAGAATCGAACAAGATCACACAGTGTTCATCCTCGGTGCACGCTAGGTGGCCCGGTGAGACGGGGTCAAGACCCGGACTGTCCGACGTTTTCCCACAGCTTCGATCACCTGCAGTATTGACGGCCTCACACAGCGCGCTCTACTTTCACTGAAAGCGCTCTCATCCCTCCGCCCCAGGGAGAACACCATGATCGTTGGAATCGTTTCCGCTGTCGCCCTGACAGCGATGTCTATTCCGGCCGGCGCTCCACCCCCGGCCCCCGCATCCACTCCGGCGGTGACGACAGCGGTCCAGGCGACCATCTGCAACAAGTACTGCGACTCCCGCGATCCGGCGCTCTCCCCGGCCGACCGGTCCCCCGTCACGGCGGGGATCTTCGGCCGCACGATCCGCCTGCACTTCGACGACACGGACGCGATGGGCTGGGCCTCGATCGAGAACGGCAATCCTGGTGACGAGGTCTGGCTGGACCGCTCGATGGACGGCGGCCGCAGCTGGGCCGGTGGCAGCCGGCTCGGCAACACCGTGACGCCGGCCGGCCAGTCCGGCTGGCGCAGCCAGATGTTCAACGTCGACGACTGGAACAACCAGGGCGTCGGCGCGCTGCGGGCCTGCGGCAAGGCCGGCGACCGCGGCGACATCGCCTGTACTCCGTGGGCGCGCACCACCTGGAACGCGTGGGACCGGCGGACCGCCGCGGCGACCGCGCAGATGCAGTTCTACAACCGGTCGACCGGGATGTTCGACACCACCGGCTGGTGGAACGCCGCCAATGCGCTCACCGCGATCATCGACAACGCCCGGGTGTCGGGGATGAACAGCTACCGCTACGCGATCGGGCGCACCTACGACCTGAACCTCAACGCCCAGCAGGGTCAGTTCCGCAACGACTACATCGACGACACCGGCTGGTGGGGTCTCGCGTGGATCGCTGCCTACGACCTGACCGGCGAGGCGCGGTACCTGCAGACGGCCCGGATCGACGCCGACCACATGGCAGCGCACTGGGACAACACCTGCGGCGGTGGGGTCTGGTGGAGCCAGGCGAAGACGTACAAGAACGCGATCACCAACTCGCTCTACATCCAGCTCAGCGCTGCTCTGCACAACCGGATCGCGGGCGACACGACGTACCTGCAAAGGGCGCAGAGCGGCTGGACCTGGTTCCAGCAGACCGGGATGATCAACAGCTCGAACCTGGTCAACGACGGGATCAGCCTCTCCACCTGCAAGAACAACGGCGATGTTGCCTGGAGCTACAACCAGGGAGTGTTGCTCGGGGCACTGACCGAGTTGTCCAAGGCAAGCGGTAACACCAGTTATCTGACCAGGGCGCGGCAGATCGCCAACGCCGCGACCACCTCGTCGGCGCTCAACACCGCCGACGGCATCCTGCGCGAGCCGTGTGAGGGCAGCAGCGACTGCGGCGGCGACGGGCAGTCCTTCAAGGGCGCGCATGTGCGCGGGCTCGGCAAGCTGAACGCGGCGCTCTCCGACCATCCCTATACGACGTACCTGCGCAAGCAGGCCGACCGGGCTTATGCCTCCGACAGGACTCCGATGGATCAGTACGGTTTGCGGTGGTACGGCCCGGTCGACGCTCTCAGCGCGGCCCGGCAGCACAGTGCCCTCGACCTGATGAATGCAGCCTCGTGAAGCGCCGGCTCGCAACACCGCTGGCTCTGGCGGCTGCACTGATAGCTGGTCTGCTGTCACCTGTACTGACTACGGCCCCCGCCCAAGCAGTACCTTCCAAACCAACTCTTCGCATTCTGCCGTTGGGTGACTCGATCACCGCCGGCGTCGGCAGCGCGACCTCGTCGTCGTACCGGCGGCCGCTGGCCACCTTGATCGGCGGACAATCTCGCTACGACGCGAACTTCGTCGGCTCGCAAGCCTCCGGCAGCTTGCCCGACCTGGCGAACGAAGGACACAGCGGCTGGATCATCGACCAAGTGCGCGCCCAGATTGACGGCTGGATGGCCGGCGCCAAGCCGGACGTCGTCACGCTGCATCTCGGCATCAACGACCTCAACCGCAACGTCGACGTGCCGAACGCTCCGGCACGCTTCAAGGCGCTGGTCGACCGGATCATGGTCGACAAGCCCGGTGTGACAGTGATCGTGATCGGCCTGATCCCGACCACCTCCGGTGCGCAGGCGAAGGTCGCCACCTTCAACGCCGCGATCAAAGCAACAGTGACCGGCCCGAAGATCCGGCATGTCGACTCCCCCGCACTGACCGCCGCGGAGCTGCCCGACGGACTGCACCCCAACGACGCCGGCTACCAGCGGATGGCGAACGTCATCTACCCGGCGCTCGACCGCGCGTACTCCGACGGCGTGATCGCCGCGAAGCCCGCGCTCAACGCAGGCAACGAGGCAGGCGGCTCCGGCAAGGTGCGCTGGGCCGACTTCGACGGCGACGGCAAGCTCGACTACCTCACGGTCGCGAGCAACGGCGCAGTACAGGCGTTTCTCAACCGCGGTGGCGACGGCCGTGGTGGTTGGTCGGCGCTGGGTCAGGTCGCAACCGGTACGACGACTGACGCGACCCGGGTGCGGTTCGCCGACTTCGACGGTGACAGCCGGGCCGACTACCTGGTGATCAACCCCAACGGGTCGGTCTCGGCCTGGCTCAACCGCGGCGGAGACGGGCGGGGCGGCTGGTCGGCTGCGGGACAGGTCGCTTCAGGTGTCACCACTGATCACAACTCCGTGCGCTTCGCGGACTTCGACGGCGACGGCAAGACCGACTACCTGACGATCGCGGCGAGCGGCGCTGTCTCGGCCTGGCTCAACCGGGGCGTCAACAACTGGTCATCGCTCGGGCAGGTGGCGACCGGGACGACGACCGATCGGACCAAGGTGCGGTTCGCTGACCTGGACGGTGACACTCGCGCCGACTACAGCGCGATCGCCGCGGACGGATCCGTGCAGGGGGTGCTGAATCGCGGCGGTGACGGACGCGGTGGATGGCTCGGGCTGGGCAAGATCGCGACCGGGCTGACCACGACTGCCGACCGGGTGAGCTTCAGCGACTTCACCGGTGACGGGAACGCCGACTACATCCTCGGCGACCCGGCGACCAACGCGGCGACCGTCTACGCGTGGGCAGGCGGTGACGGTCACGGCAGCTGGACCAACCTCGGCAAGGTGACCGGCGGAGTGGCGGTGCCACAGGCAAACGGCGGCGCCGGAGCGAGCGCAGTACCGGCGGCTGACCTTGCCCCGAAACCACCTCGGCTGCCGACGCCTTGGTCGAACCAGGTGTCGACCAGCAACCCACTGCCGGAGTACCCGCGACCGCAGTTGACCCGCACACAATGGCAAAGCCTCAACGGCACCTGGCAGTTCGCGCCGACCGCCAACCTCAACACCCCGCCGATCGGCACCAACCTGGCTGAGGAGGTGCTGGTCCCCTACCCGATCGAGTCGGCGCTGTCCGGCATCGAGCGGCACGAGAACCGGATGTACTACCGCCGGACCTTCACCGTGCCCGCAGGATGGTCCGGCCAGCAGGTGCAGCTCAACTTCGGCGCCGTCATGTGGCAGTCCAAGGTCTGGGTCAACGGCACCCTGCTCGGCACCCACGAAGGCGGCTACGACGCGTTCTCTTACAACGTCACCTCGGCGCTGCGCGCAGGCTCCAACGAGATCATCGTTGGCGTCTGGAACCCGGTCGACACCGAGGACATCCCGCTCGGCAAGCAACGCCTCAACCGCGGCGGCATCTGGTACACCCCGACCTCGGGCATCTGGCAGACCGTCTGGCTCGAGCCGACCAACGCCGCCAAGATCACCCGTCTCGACACCACTCCGAACGTCGCAGCGAGCGCCCTCGACCTGACCGTCCAGGGCACCGCCGACCAGGCCGTGACCGCGCAGGTCCTCTCCGGCGGCCAGGTGGTCGGCCAGGCAACCGGCACGGTCGGCACCCAGTTCCGCATCGCGGTCCCCAACGCCAGGCTGTGGTCGCCCGACGACCCGTTCCTGTACGACCTCAAGGTGACCCTCGGCAGCGGCGACGCCGTCGGCGGGTACTTCGGGATGCGGTCGGTCGGCAAGGCGATGCTCGGCGGGGTACTGCGCCCGACGCTGAACGGGAAGTTCGTCTTCCAGCTGGGCACCCTCGACCAGGGCTACTGGCCCGACGGACTGTCCACCGCCCCCACCGACGAGGCGCTGCGGTTCGATCTCGAACAGCAGAAGGCGCTCGGCTTCAACATGGTCCGCAAGCACATCAAGGTCGAGTCGGCGCGCTGGTTCTACCACGCCGACAAGCTCGGGCTGATGGTCTGGCAGGACATGCCGGCCCTGGTGGCCGGCCGGAACGCCTCGGCCACCGGCGAAGCGCGGTACGAGACCGAGCTGCGGCGGATGATCGAGAACCACAAGGGCATCACCTCGATCGTCCAGTGGGTGCCGTTCAACGAGGGCTGGGGTGAGTTCGACGCGGGCCGGATCGCCGACCTGGTGAAGAGCCTCGACCCGACCCGGCTGGTCAACCACAACTCCGGCTCGAACTGCTGCGACTCCGATCCCGACCCCGGTAACGGCGACGTGATCGACGACCACATGTACGTCGGGCCGGGCGTCGCCAGAGCTCCGTCCGCGACCCGGATCCTCGCCCTCGGCGAGTACGGCGGGCTCGGGCTGCACGTGACCGGTCACGAGTGGTCGACCGGCGACACCTTCGCCTACGAGATGCTGCCGACCCCGGAGGCGCTGACCAACCGGTACGTGCAGATCACCAGCCAGCTCTCGGACCTGATCACCGGCTCGGGGTTGTCGGCGAGTGTCTACACCGAGCCGACCGATGTCGAGGACGAGATCAACGGCTTCTTCACCTACGACCGGCAGGTCCGCAAGATGGACTTCGCCAAGGTCCGCGAGGTCAACCTCAAGGTGATCGCCGCGGCGAAGGGGACCGTGCTGCCGGTCGGCAAGCTCTCGTCGCTGAAGGTCACCACCACCGGGCTCCAGACCCGCTATCTCCGGCACGCGAACGGGGTTGCCGCGACCGAGGTCGTCAACGCCGCCAGCGCCAAGGGGCTCAAGCAGGACAGTGCGTTCTGGGTCCGCCCGGGGCTGGCAGATGCTGCCTGCTACTCGTTCGAGTCCCGCAACTTCCCCGGTCAGTATCTGCGGCACTTCAACTTCCGGATCCTGAAGGAAGCGAGCACCGGCGGCAGCTTCAACGCCGATGCGACCTTCTGCGCGCGAGAAGGACTCAGCGGCGGCGGTACGTCGCTGGAGTCGAAGAACCTGCCCGGGTACTACCTGCGGCATCGCAACTCGGAGGTCTGGCTCGACAGCGACACCGGCGGATCGTTCCGCGAGGACTCGACCTGGAACGTCGTACCGGCGTGGTGGCGCAGCGGCGCCGATCTGGCCGAGGGGCAGGTGCGCTCGTTCCGCGTCACCACCCCCGGCTACACCAACCGCTACCTGCGACACCTGGACGGCGCGGCCCGGACCGACGTGATCGACGCGGGATCACCCTTGCAGGCTCGGCAGGACGCGAGCTTCATCGTCCGGCCGGGGTTGGCGGAGAGCAGTTGCTATTCGCTGGAGTCCCGCAACTTCCCGGGGCAGTACCTGCGGCACCGCGGGTACCGGCTCTACAAGGACGCCAACGACGGCACGGCCACCTACAAGAACGACGCGACGTTCTGCGCGCAACCAGCGCGGGCGGGTGGCGCGGGCAACGTCTCGCTTCAGTCGTTCAACTATCCCACCCACTACGTCAGGCACGCCAACGAGGCTGTGTACATAGCTGTTGCCGGAGGCGCCAATCCGTGGGACGGCGCGGGGAGCTACGACGCCGATACCACCTGGGCCGACACGGCCGGACTGGGAGGCTGATGATGAGGATCCTGTTGGCTGCGGTACTGCTGGCGGTGTTGCTTCCGGCACCGGCCGCCGAGGCTTCTCAGACGAAACTCGAGGCAGCGCAAGTGTGTTCGGTCGCGTGCGACACGTTGGACCCGTCGCGGGCGCAGGAGGAGACCTTCCCGGTGGCGGAGAAGGTGCTCAACGGACGCCGGATCGTGTTGCACGTCTCCGACAAGGACGCGATGGGCTGGGCCAGTATCGACAACGGCAGCACCGGCAACGCGGTCTGGCTGGACCGGAGCTGGGACGGCGGCGCGACCTGGGACGGGTTGTTGGGCAAGGCAACAATCCCGTCGTCCTGGACCGGAACGCGGACGCTGATGTACAACCAGGCCGACCCGGCCGGCCACCGGCGCGGCCTGATCCGTGCCTGCGGTGACGCGAGCGGCGTGGTCTGCACCGACTGGGCTCACGTCAAGGTCTGCGACGCAGCCTGCGACGGCTCGGCCAGTCCGGTCGGAGACAGCCAGCCGGTACCGTCCACCACCTTGGCGAACCGCCGAATCGCCTTGCACGTGGACAATCGCGGGATGGCCTGGGCAACCATCGACACCGGCCGGGCGGGTGACGAGATCTGGCTCGACCGCTCCTGGAACGAAGGCGCCTCCTGGCCCGGCGGCTCCTCCCTCGGCCGGCTCAGCGTGCCGAGCGGAGCGACGTCGACCAAGACCGCGCTGTTCGCGACGAAGGACCCCAAGTCGAAGCTGTACGGCGGCGCAGTACGGGCCTGTGGTCGTGCGGTGGAAGGATCCAACGGAGCCTGTACTGCGTGGGCAAGGCCGGCGACCGACCGGGCAGCTGCCGCCGCTGACGCTTTGATGTACTCCTACCGCCCGGACACCGCCTGGTGGCTGTCGAGCTGGTGGAACTCAGCCGTGGCCGTGACCACGCTGATGGACTACCAGAAGCGAACCAACCGGACGGATCTGCGCTGGATCGTCGACCGGACCTTCACCGAGAACAAGGGCGTCTTCCCGGCCGGTGTGAAGAGCGGCGACGCACTGGAGGGCAACTTCATCAGCCGGGCGATCGACGACACCGAGTGGTGGGCGATCGCCTGGATCCAGGCGTACGACCTGACCGGGGACCGCAAGTACCTGGACATGGCCGTGACGATCGCCAACTACGTACACGGCTACTGGGACACCAGCACCTGCGGCGGCGGCGTCTGGTGGGATCGCGAACGCACCTACAAGAACGCGATCACCAACGGCCTGTACGTCCGGATGACCGCCGCGCTGCACAACCGGTTGCCCAGTGACACCGTTTGGTTGCAACGGGCAACAACTGGCTGGAACTGGTTCCAGGCCAGCGGCATGATCAACTCGGCCAAGCTGGTCAACGACGGCCTGACCAATGCCTGCGGCAACAACGGCCAGACCGTCTGGACCTACAACCAGGGTCTCGCGATCGGCGGCGCCCTCGAACTGTGGCGGGCCACCGGCAACGCGGCCCTGCTCACCTCGGCCCGGCAGCTCGCCGACGCCGCCATCGCTTCCTCGGCGCTGAGCCCGAACGGCATCCTGACCGAGACCTGCGACGTCGGCTCCGCGAGCTGCGACGACAACCAGAAACAGTTCAAGGGCATCTTCATGCGCTATCTGACGGACCTGGCCGACGCGACCGGCGCCGCGGCGTACCGGACCTTTGCGCCGCGCCAGTCCGACACGATCTGGCAGTCCGACCGCGACTCCCTCAACCGTCTCGGCCAACGCTGGACCGGCCAAGGCACGAACCCCCGCGACTGGCGCACCCAGGCCAGCGCACTCGGAGGCATCCTGGCCGCCACTCCTTGACCTCCGAGGACCGGATTCGGAAAAATCCTGTCGGATCTCGGATTTCGCTGGTAAGAAGATCCCATGCGCGTTCCGATCACCCCGGGCCTGTGATGACCCCGGCCGACCTGACTGAGCTGAAGGAAGCGACCTACCTGGCCCTGATCCGGCTGGGTAGCGCTTCCGTGGCCCAGCTCGCCGAACGGGTCGGACTGAACGTCCCCCAGGCACGGCGGGCTGTCGCCGCGCTGCAGCGGGACGGGTTCATCCACCGCACTCCGCCGCCGGAAGAACTGGTCGTCGCGGTACCGCCTGATCTGGCGGTCGAGCAGTTCGTCCGGCAGCAGGAGCAGGAGCTGATCCGGACTCGCGAGGCAGTGCAACGGCTGGCGGCCGAGGCCTACCGCAAGCCCAGCAACCGGCGTACCGAGGAGTTGATCGAGATCGTCTCGGGCCAGGCCGCGGTGGGCTGGGCCTTCGATCGGGTGCAACAGACCGCGCAGAAGGAGTTCCGCGGACTGGTCGCGCCGCCGTACGTCGCGTCGGCCGAGGTGAACCAGACGCAACTGGAGCGGCAGTCCGCGGGAGTGGCCTATCGGGTCGTCTACGACAGCACGGCGTTGGAGGATCCACTGCTGTCCGCGAGCACGGTCACCCATGTGCAGTCCGGGGAGCAGGCCCGAATCGCCGACGCTCTGCCGACCAAGCTCGCCGTCGCGGACCGGGAGCTGGCGTTGCTGCCGCTGGACTGGAACACCTCCGCCCACGACGCCGCCCTGCTGGTGCACCCGTCCAGCCTGCTGGACGCCCTGGTCGCGCTGTTCGAGACCGTCTGGATGCGTGCGACGCCGTTGTCGGTGACCGAGACGGACGGGCTGGAGAGCGAGGCGCCGATGTCCGCCGAGGACCGCTACCTGCTGTCGCTGCTGGTCGCCGGGCTCACCGACGACGCGGCCGGCGCGCGGCTCGGGATCAGCCGCCGGACCGTCGCGCGCCGGGTCCAGCAGCTGATGGAGCAGACCAACTCGCGCTCCCGCCTGCAGCTCGGCTGGCAGGCCCGCGAGCGCGGCTGGCTGTAAGCGTGTTGGTCGTGACCACTTCGCGCCACGGAAGTCGGTGGGACAAGGTCGAGCGACCTTGTCCGACACCGGTTCACCTTGGCAGGGTGAGCCGGCCGGTGCGGTGGTACCAGTGGTTGCCTGCGGCAAGGTGATCGATGATTGCCCGCTGCAGGGTGGTGTCTCGCGGCAGGCTCGACCGGTCGGCGTCCTGGCCGAACACTGCTTCGATCAGGAAGTCGTCGGCGTCGCCTGATTCGCCGGTCGGGGTGAAGCGTTGCTGGAACAGGATGATGTTGCTGTCCGGCGGCAGGTAGTCGTTGAGTTGCTCGTCCAGCAGCCAGGAGTGGCAGGTCACCTGCGGGTAGTCGGGGCCGTAGAACGCTGCCGCCTGAGCGAAGGAGTCGTCACATGCTTCAGGCGGCATCGGGCCGTCGCCGGGGATGTGGACCTCCAGCAGTCCCTCCGGCGTCGGCTCGAACTGGAACCGCCCCAGCCGGAGCAGCCGGCCGCGGAAGTGGTGGGCCAGCCAGTTCTGCTTGCCGGTCTGCGCCACCTTGTTGCCGAGGTCCGCCAAGCTGGCTCGCGATACTTCGTCCGAGACACCGTGGTCGGCATGCCAGCGCCGAACGTCCGGCGCGATCGTGGCGAAGGCCTGGAAGTAGAAGTAGCGCTGATCCAATGGCGGATCCGGCCACTCCTGCGACGGGGCGAGGGCCCCGATGTCGGCGCGCAGGGCGTCGCAGGTGTTCTGCAGTGCCTGCCATGCTTCTGGCGTCCGGTCCGGATCCGGCCAGGAGTCGACGATGTGCCCGAGGAAGCCCTCGGGCACACCTAGCCGGCGGAGTTCGGCAAGCCTCGGAGTCGACATATGTCTTCTACGATAAGCCCCGCAGTACTGGCTAACTGACGGTGAGAACCTTCGACGGCGTCTGCGTTCCCTGGTGGTCGGCGTCCGCGAGCCAGACGACGCGGTACGTGTAGGTACCGCGAGCAGCGGGCTTGATGCTGAAGGCGAACTTTCCGTTGGCCGTTACCTTGCCCGTGGTCACCGCGATCCACTTGGTGCCTGACTTCTGCTGCAGGTACGCCGTCGAGCCCGCGTGAGGCGGGTTCAGGTAGCCGTACAGCAGAGTGCTGGCACCGAGCTTGATCGCAGCCGGCGTCAGGTAGCCCGACATCGCGGGGCGCACGGCAACGGTGACAGCAGCGCTGCCTGAGCCCAGCAGGTCGGCTGAGCCGTTGTAGGCCCACATGTACGCCGTCGAGACGCCCGGCTTCTGCACCGAACTCACCGCGCCGGTCGCCGACGACATGACCGTTGCGACCGTCGTCCACTTCGACGCGTTGATCGCCTTGGAGTACAGCGTCACCGGTACGCCGGCCAGCGCCGCGCCGGTGTTGGCCTGCTTCACCTGGCTGCTCAGGGTGACCGATCCGGTGTACATGATCGAAGACGCGGAGGCGGCCGCCGTGGTCGAGGTGCCTGCGAGGAACTTGGAAGTGCCGGGGCTGTACTTGCCGAACTTGTCCTTCACCCAGGTCCGGAACGTGTAGCTCGTGCCGTTCACCAGTCCGGTAGCGGTGACAGCCGAAGCACTCGGACCCGCGTAGACCGCAGTACCGGCGGTCGGAAGGGCCGGCGCGACCCCGCCGTTGTTGCGGCGGACAACAACCTGGCTGATCGCCGTCGAGGCCGGCAGCGTCCAGCTCAGTACGGCGGAACCGTTGCGGCCGGTCGCGCCGAAGCCGGTCACGGCGGCCGGCGGTGCCGTCAGGTCCATCACGTTCTCGTCGATCTTGAGCGTCACGCCGTTGTACGTCGCGCTGACGTTGGCGGTCTGGTGCACCCGCTGGTGTGACGCCCAGTAGGTGGCGGGGATGAACCGGCTGGTGAGGTCAGGCTTGTTGCCCCAGTGGGCGAACCACAGGTTGTCCGGGCGCGTGTACGCAGTACTGGTGTAGGCGCTGGACAGGTCAACGCCACCAGAGGACGCGCTGACGTAGGCACCGCCGACGTACCCGCGGGTGTTGAGCTCCTGCGTCCAGCCGCTCAGGTACGACAGCACTGCCGCCTTGCATGCCGGGGTCGAGGTGTAGTGCTCGATGTCGCTGTAGATCGGGCTGCGCTGCGCGAAGCCGAGGTCCTGCGCCGCCACGACAGCCGCGGCCGCCGCGGCGCGCCCCTCGGCGAGTGCGGTCGCGGGGACCGACGACATCTTGCTCGCCAAGTTGGAGCACGGCGCCTGCTTGCCTGCGTCGATCAGCAGGAACTGCCAGCCATGTGCGTCCTGCTCGGTCACCCACGCCGGCGTCAGGTTGAACTGCTGGCACGCCCGCAGCCCACCGCTGATGTAGAGGCCGATGGCGTGGAACGGCGTGTTCGGCGCGCCCCAGGCGTTCATGGTGTCCTGGCTCGGCGTCGCGCAGGTGTCGAACGCGGGCCCCGTGATGTCGCGGGTCGCGACGATCGAGGGCGCCGCCACAGCCTTGCGAGGAGCCGGTACCGCTTGCGCCTTTGCCTTGGCCGTCACGCGCCCCGTACCGAGCACCTTGCGAGCGCCCTGGTCCGCGCCGGGCACGTAGTACGCCGTCGCCAGCACTCCAGCACTCCAGCGCCCTCGACGGCAACCTGGAGCTCACCATCGCTCGACCGAGCCGGCCCGCTCAACGGCGCCAGCACGAGCCCCTCGCTCCGACCGACCAGATGCGCTGGGCAATCAGCCTGCGCAGTACTGCGTCCTAGGTAGACCGCCGCCTGGTCGAAGCGCACGCAAGCGGTCGGATCCTTGTCCAGATCAACGACTGGCCAGGAGGCGGGCACCGTCACCTCGTACCCGCGGTACGAAACGACTTTGCTGTCCACCCCCTCGGCCGCTGCTCCGGCAACCAGCCCACCGACCAGCGCAACCACCGTCGACAACACAGCAGGTCTGACGAACCTCACGCACAACTCCTCACAGATGGCCCACCCCCGAACCTGGAAACCCTATCCAGGCAAAGGTTCCTTCCGGGCGTCTGAGTTCTGCAGCTTCCTGCAACTTGCCCGGGCTCTAGGCTGGCGATGTGAGCCTCGACATCCCAGACCAGGTCCGCAGGACGGTCATCGCCGACGGGAACGAAGCTTGGCTGGACGAGCTACCAGCGGTGGTCGACTCGCTGGCCCAGGAGTGGTCTCTGACAATCGGGTCCAGCTTCGCGGGCGGTCACGTCGCCCTGGTCGTCGAGGCAACGGTGGCTGACGGAACTCCGGCGGTCCTCAAGATCGGCATCCCCGGCCGGGACCTCAAGCCAGAGGCCGCGGCGCTGCGTCTGGCGAACGGAGAGGGATGCGCCAAGCTGTTAGGCGAAGACGTAGGTCGACAAGCACTTCTGCTGGAGCGCCTCGGGGCTCCGATGTCCGACGTGGTGGCCGACCCGGCCAGCCGCCACAACCTGCTGTGCGACGTGGCGGTTCGCCTGTGGCGTCCGATCGGTCCCGACGTCGACCTTCCGACCGGCGCGACGCTGGCAGCGCAGTACGCGGATCGGCTGCCAGAACTCTGGGAACTAGCGGGGCGACCGTGTACTCCGGCCACGGTCGCGGACGCTCTGGAGTGCATGAAGCGTCGTCGCCTCGCCCACGACGATCGGTCCGCGGTGCTGGTCCACGGTGATATCCACGAGCTGAATGCCCTGCAGGCGAGTGACGGCAGCTACAAGCTCATCGATCCACTCGGACTGCGGGCCGAACCGGCGTGTGATCTCGGCACCATCGTCCGCTGCACCCCAGATCTCGGCGATGACCTCCGGGAGCGGACCGAGCGGCTGGCAGCTCGCACGGGAGTGGATGCGACTGCCATCTGGGAATGGGGATCCATCCACCGAGTCTTCAGCGGCGTCTACGCCTGCAGCATCGGCTTCCAACCGTTCGGCAACCTGCTGCTGGCCGAAGCGGATCGCCTCACGGCCAACCACTAGCCCTGCAGGAAGTCCACCGTGCGCCGCTCTCCCACGAACTCTCCCCGCTCTTGCTGCTGGACGGGAGCTCAGGCCGGCCGCTGTCCTGTTGCTCGGTCAGTGCAGTGGCAGCGTCTGCACGGTGAAGGCCGGACTGGTCTGCGGGTCGCCGTACAGGTAGGTGTCCAGCTGTGAGTTGGTGACCAGGAGCCGGTTTCGGCTGATGGCGATACCGGTGGTGGTGTCGGCTCCGGGATAGGTGCGTTCGGCAACGACAGTGGCTCGGGTGAGGTCGCGGGAGAGCCGGACGGTGGCGATCTGGTTGCTCACCGAGCGGGCTAGGTAGAGAGTGTTTCCGCGCAGGACGATGCCGTCGGCGCTGGGCAGGGCCGATGCTGAGATCTGCCGTACTGCGCCAGTGGCGAGGGTCAGCCGGTAGAGCGCGCCGCTGTGCCAGTAGCCGATGATCAGGTTCTTGCCGTCGGGGGTGGCGACGATGCCGTTGCCGTTGGACTCGCCGGTCACGTAGTTCGGCAGATGGTAGGCAACTTCGAGGGTCCGGCGGATTCCGGTCGCGGGGGCGCGAACCTCGGCGGACGGGATCCGGTAGACCACAGCGCGGAAAGAGTCGGTGATGTAGACGTCGCCATCAGGAGTGACAGCCGCGTCGTTGACCAGGGTCTGCTCCCCCGTCGCAGGCACGGTGTAGCGAGCAACCAGCTTGCCTGCCGTGGAGTAGACGAAGAACTGGCCGGTGAAGGCGCCGGCGACCAGGAGCTGGTTGCCGGCGACCTTGATCCCGGTTGCCTGGGTGCGGCCGTCCTGACCGGCCGGCAGGAAGGGTTCGAGAGCTTTGGCGCCAACGCGTCCGCGGTAGACGGCGCCGTCACCGATGCTGGTGGTGTAGACGAAGTGGTTGTCGGCGGCAATGCTTTCGGGGAAGGCGTTGGGGCCGTTGACGGTGATCTGGTGTGGCGTCGCAGCGGACGCGGGAGCGGCAACCGCTGCCAGAGCGACCGAGGTTGCGGCGAGGGTGCGAAGCGCGAGGCGCCAAGGTTTGGTAGACATGTCAACTACGCTAGAACCTGACATCCGTGTGAGTTTCTACCGTCTGTGGCACAGCTCACGCCGTACGGCCGAAGGCCCGACGAGGAGCGTGGAGATGAAGATCGGCGAGCTCGCTCACCGCAGCGGGGTCAGCGTCAGATCGCTGCGGTACTACGAAGAACAAGGCCTGCTGGTGAGCGAGCGCAGCCCGGGCGGGCATCGCCAGTACCGGGAGGAAGCCCTCGAGCGGGTCGCGTTCGTCCAGCGCCTCTACGCCGCCGGACTGTCCAGCAGCACGATCCTCGAACTGCTTCCCTGCGTGGACACACCGAGCTTCGACACCTCCCTGGCCGCGCTCGACCGAATGGCCGTCGAACGCGAGCGACTCTCGGCCCACATCACCGAGTTGCTCGAGACCCGCGATGCGCTGGATCTGGCCATGGTCCGCGCTCGCAGTGCGCAGCCGAACCGGCAGCAACGCCCGCGGTGAGCACGGCGCAGCGCTTCACGAGGTCAGCAGCTCCGGTACGAAGAGGTCTTCGCAGGTCAGGCGGGTTCGCGACAGGCCCTGTTCGTGGTGGTAGCGCAGGAAGGTGTCGATCGCGACGCGGTTCTTCGCGACGCCGTACGGCCACCAGTCGTCCGACATCAGGCGACGGTTCTCGGCGAACAACTGGCTGATCCACGGCATCATCGAGGCCATCTGCTGTTTGAGTGCACCCTTGAGGTACTGCGCTGCCGCTAGATCCTTGGCCTTGGCAAACGCCGCGTAGACCGCCTCGACGAGGCCGGGTTGCCCGACGAGTTCTCTGCGGATCGCGACCAGGTGCATCGGCGGGAAGATGCCGGTACGGCGGAAGTAGTCGCGCTCGACCGACTCGTAGTCTCCGAACAGCCGGCGAATCTTCGAGGAGGAAGCGCCGGACACCAGGGCCTCGGGGACGTCGACCGAGATCAGCGCATCGATCTCTCCGGACTCCAGCAGGCCGGCCAGCGTCTGCCCTTCCGCGGCGTGCCGCACGTCCACTCCGTCGGGAACGGGTTGCGGGATCCAGTCGAACGACGGGATCGGGTGGTCGGTGCCGCCGATCACCCAGCGGCACTGGTCGGGCGTCACGCCGTACTCGTCACTGAGAATACCCTTCGGCCACACGCCCGCGTCGTGCCCGTAGAGCGCGAACTCGCCGATCGTCTTCCCAGCCAGGTCTTCTGGCTTGGTGATGCCGCTGTCGGCGTTAACGAAGATCGCCGAGTGGCGGAAGTTGCGGTTCGGGAAGATCGGCAACGCCAGGAACGGCGACTCGCCGGTGTCCCAGGTGCGCAGGGAGTAAGTGAGCCCGAGCTCGGCCACGTCGTACGAGCCTTGGACCATGGCTTGAAACAAGTCGGTGACCACCGGCGCGGTGTGCCAGGTCGCGTCGACACCGGCGATGTCGACGCTGCCGTCCAGCAGCGCTGCCGTGTGCTCGTAGCGGTACACCGCGAGGTCGAGTGCCAGGTCAGTCATCAGTGAGCTCCTTCGTCAGATCTTTACCGTGAATGAGCGTTCACTTTGACTGTGACCTCGCAGGCCTTCCCGTGTCAAGATGAATGCCTGTTCATTTTGACCACTCCGGAGGGACCCTGTGCCGCGGATCACCCAAGAACGCCGAGACGCCAACCGCGCCGCGATCGTCGCGGCCGCGCGGCGCTGCTTCTCGCGGCAGGGGTTCCACCAGACCTCGATGCCCGACATCGCTCGCGAGGCCGGGGTCTCGGCAGGAGCGTCGTACCGGTACTTCGCCGGCAAGGAAGACATCATTCTCGAGATCGCCGGCGAGACCTTCGCGATGATGTTCGCCCCGCTTCACCAAGTGGCCGGTGCAGCATCGGTCGCCGACCTGCTCGCCGCCACGGCCGATCCGATCAGCGGGGAGAGGGACCGCGATGCCGTCGGCGAGCTGCTGCGCTGCACGGTTCAGATCTGGGGCGAGCTGCTGACGAACGAGAGCATGCGGGAACGCGCGGCCGCCGGGTTCGAGCAGGCACGAGCCGATCTCGCGGACGCGCTACGGCGCGGACAGAGCGCCGGCACCGTTGCCGCCGAGGTCGATCCCGACCAGGCGGCGCGGGTGCTGATGGCGCTGCTGCACGGGCTGATTCTCCAGCGCGTTGCTTTCGGCCTCGATGACACCGCGGCCTTCGCCCGCGAGCTGCAGGTTCTGGTGTCTCAGGCAGGCGTCCTGACGCCGGGTGGGTCAGAGCTGAAGGATTAGGCGACGCAGAACTCGTTGCCCTCGGGGTCGAGCATCACGACGTGGGCAAGCACCCCGTCGTCCTCCACCTCCTCGCGCACGTAGGTGGCTCCGGCCGCCACCAACTCGGGGACGGTTGCCCGGATCAAGCGTTCGCGCTCGGCCATGTCCCACGGGCCTTCGCCTGCCACCCGTACGTCGATGTGCATCCGGTTCTTCGACGTCTTGCCCTCCGGCACCTGCAGGAAGCCGATCGCGGGGCCGACACCGTCGGGGTCGATGATCGAGGCGCCGAACGGGAAGTCGTAGCCGGGCTCCTTCACGTAGCCCAGCGCGCCGGCCCAGAATTCAGCCAGCTTCGCCGGATCGTTCGCGTCGCATCCCAGGGTCCAGTGTTTCGCCATTCCTGCACGGTAACGGCAATCCCGGATAATCCCCGTCCGCATGACCCGGCGGGTGCGCGGGCGCGGTACCGGACGGATGCCATGATGTCCGGCATGGAGCTGAAGATGTCGGCGTCGTACGACGCCACCCCTGAGGAAGTCTTCGCGATCGTCACCGACGCCACCTTCCGCGAGCAGGCCTGCGAGAAGACCAACGCGTTGTCGTACGACGTCAAGGTCAGCACGTCCGGCGGCGACACCGTCGTACGGGTCCAGCGCGAGATGGCGTCGGACGACGTACCGGATATCGCGCGCAAGTTCGTCGGCGGCACGTTGACCGTCGTGCAGACCGAGACCTGGCACCCGGCGAACGCCGACGGGTCGCGGAACGCCGATGTGAAGGGTGAGATCGCCGGTACGCCGGTCACCCTCAAGGGCACCGCCACCATCAGCGCGACCGGTGGCGAGACGGTGCAGGCGATCTCGCTGGACGTGAAGGTCGCGGTGCCGCTGATCGGCAAGAAGATCGAGCCGTTCGTGGTGGACGCGATCCGCAAGGGTCTGCAGAAGGAGCACGACCTCGGCCGCGACTGGCACGACGGCACCAACTGACCGCCTGACCTGGAAAAAATGGCGCGGATGCCGGCTCCCCTGCCGCCGGCAGCCGCGCCACCCCCAGACCTAGAGCGGCGGACCGAAGCCGCAGAGGACCCGCTTGGCATGCGCCGGGTCGAGCGCGTTCGCGACCAGCTGCGCGACCGTCGGGTCGAATGCCAGACCGACGTGGCCGACCGGATCGAGTGGGCAGGTGTCCTGGACGAACTGGTTCTTCACGCCCGCCTCCCGGATGAACGACGTCTCGTGCGGTGTCACCAGCGCGTCGAACCTCGACGCGATCACCGTGTACTTCACCCCCGGCTGGGCGATCGGGCCGGCGGTCAGCTTCGCCACCTCCGAGCCGCCGACGATGATCTCGTCGCAGGCCGGGCAGCCGAAGTCGCGCAGTACCTGGTCGACGAGCGGGCGCAGACCGAGGTAGTCGCCGACGCTGACCAGCCCGGCGAACGTCGTACCGTGCGTGGGCGGCGCGAGCGCGACCACCTTGCCGACCTTGCCGGCGTACCCACGGACCTTCGGGCCGTACAGGCTCTGGAAACCACCCTCGGAGTGGCCGACGATGTCGACCTTCGCGGCGCCGGTGCTCTGCCGGACGCGGTCGACGAACGCCTCGATCTGCGCTGCCGACTGGACGATCGAGATCGTGCCGCCGACCGGGATGAGCGGGGTCGCCTGGCCGTAGGTCAGCGTGTAGGCGCAGTAGCCTTTCGCCGCCAGGTACGGGCCGAGGAACGAGTAGTTGCCGGGGCCGTTGCCGCCCAGGCCGTGCAGCAGCACGAGGGGGTTCGGGTGTGCGGCCGAGGGCTTGCAGGACCAGTTGTCGAAGCCCGAGCTGGGCGCTGCGGCCTGCGCCGTGGCGGTGAAGCTGGTGGCGAGCATCGCGGCGGCCACCAGGCTCGCCGCAGTACGCCGGAGGACATTTCGCATAAACGGCTCCCGAGGGGCAGTGTCGTTCGGTGACGACGGGATGACCGACAGTGGAGCACGTCCAGGAGTTTGGAACAAGTCCTCGTGTTCATAACTCATCGACTGGTTGCCGACCTGCGACCGGGGGTAACGTCACGCCATGGGTCGAGTGATCAGAGGTCTGACAGCTGAGCAACGCAAAGCCGAGCGCCGGGAGCAGATCCTGGACGCCGCGCTCGACCTGATCGCCCAGCACGGGTACCTGGGCACCTCGATCGAGCAGATCTGCAGTACGGCGTACGTCGGGACGAAGAGCTTCTACGAGGTCTTCGACAACCGCGAGGACTGCTACGTCGCGCTGCTGCAGCGCACCTCGGAGCGGCTGATGGCGGACATGATGACCGTCGCGGCCGGTGCTCAGGGCAACGAACGCGAGGCGGTCCCGCGGATCATCGCCGCCTTCGCGCACGCTTTACTGGACGATCCGCGGGTCGCGCAGGTCACCTTCGGCCAGGCCGGCGGGATCTCCAAGACCGTCGAGCGGCAGCGGCGTACCAATCGCCGCTGGGCGGCCGGCTTCATGGAGCAGATCTGGGACCGGTACGACGCTCCGGCCGAGACCGACGAGGAGGTCGAGCCGCCGGACGAGCTGGACCGGCGCTCCCGGCACGCGGTCGCCATCGGGCTGATCGGCGGCTTCTTCGACCAGATCGCCGACTGGCTGCTCGACGCCGACGTCTACGCCCCCGACCAGGTGGAGATCCTGGTCGAGGACATGACGTCGTTCTACATCACCGTTCGCAGGGGTTTGGTCGTCTAGCCCTGCGGTCGTTTCAGCCCTGGTGCGGGTAGCGGTAGTCGGTCGGCGGGGCGAAGGTCTCCTTCATCGACCGCGGGCTGGCCCAGCGGATCAGGTTCCACATCGAGCCGGCCTTGTCGTTCGTGCCGCTCGCGCGGGCGCCACCGAACGGCTGCTGGCCGACGACCGCGCCGGTCGGCTTGTCGTTGACGTAGAAGTTGCCCGCGGCGAAGCGCAGGTACTCCGCGGCCTCGGCGACGGCGTGCCGGTCCTGCGCGATGACGGCGCCGGTCAGCCCGTACGGTGCCGAGCTCTCCATCTGCTGCATGACCTGGTGGAAGTCGCCGTCCTCGTAGACGTGCACGCCGAGGATCGGGCCGAAGTACTCGGTGTTGAAGATCTCGTCGGTCGGGTCGTCGGAGACCAGCAGGGTCGGCCGGACGAAGTACCCCTCGGAGTCGTCGTAGGTGCCGCCGGCCAGGACCTCGATACCGGCCGACTGCTGGGCCCGGTCGAGCGCCGCCTTGTGCTTGGCGAACGCGCGGTCGTCGATCACGGCGCCGATGAAGTTCGACAGGTCGGTGACGTCGCCCATCGTGAGCGAGTCGGTCTCGGCGGCGATGTCGTCGCGGATCTGGTTCCACACGCTGCGCGGCACGTACGAGCGGCTGGCGGCCGAGCACTTCTGGCCCTGGTACTCGAAGGCGCCGCGGACCATCGCGGTCTTCAGCACCGCCGGGTCGGCCGACGGGTGGGCCAGGATGAAGTCCTTGCCGCCGGTCTCGCCGACCAGCCGCGGGTAGGTCTTGTACCCCGCGATGTTGGCGCCGACCGTGCCCCAGAGGCTCTGGAAGGTCTTGGTCGAGCCGGTGAAGTGGATGCCGGCCAGGTCGGGGTGGGTCAGCGCGGCCTTGCTGACGTCGATGCCGTCGCCGGTGACCAGGTTGATCACACCGGCGGGCAGACCGGCGGCCTCGAGCAGCCGCATCGTCCAGTGCGCCGCGAACTGCTGGGTCGGCGACGGCTTCCAGACCACCGTGTTGCCCATCAGCGCGGGCGCGGTCGGCAGGTTGCCGGCGATCGCGGTGAAGTTGAACGGGGTGATCGCGTAGACGAAGCCCTCGAGCGGGCGGTAGTCGACCCGGTTCCAGATCCCCGGCGAGGAGATCGGCTGGTCGCTGATGATGTTGCGCGCGAACGCGACGTTGAAGCGCAGGAAGTCGATGAACTCGCAGGCGGCGTCGATCTCGGCCTGCTGGGCCGTCTTCGACTGACCGAGCATGGTGGCCGCGTTCAGGGTGTCGCGCCACGGGCCGGCCAGCAGGTCGGCGGCCTTGAGGAAGACCGCGGCGCGGTCGTCGAAGGACAGCGCGCGCCAGGCCGGAGCCGCCGCGAGCGCCGCGTCGACGGCCGCCTTGCCGTCGGCCTCGGTGGCGTTACCGAGGGTGCCGAGCACGTGCGCGTGCTTGTGCGGCTGAACGACCTGGAACGTCGACCCGCCACCGAGCCGCTGCTCGCCGCCGATCGTGCAGGTCAGGTCGATCGCCCCGGCCGCGTTGAACTCCTTGAGCTTCGCCTCCAGGCTGCCCCGCTCGGGCGAACCGGGCGCATACCCACGGACTGTCTCGTTGATCGGGGTGGGTACTGCGGTGACGGCATCCATGGTGTGCGGTGCTCCTCGGTCGGCTCGACTGGTTCTCAGCTGGCGCCTTCATGGTGCCATGTCCAACCACAGACCACGAACCTGACAGGTCTTACTCAGACCTCCGCCCAGGACCCCTCGTGAGGTGTCCTGGGCGGAGTGTGATCAAGCCGACTTCTTAGCTGCCTTCTTGGCTGCGGTCTTCTTCGCTGGAGCTGCCTTCTTGGCGGCTGCCGTCTTCTTGGCCGGGGCCGCCTTCTTGGCCGGGGTCTTCTTCGCGGGTGAGGCGTCGCCCTGACCGCCACCACCGGAACCACCGGCGGCGCGGCGGGCCTTGGCTGCCTCGACGGAGGCACGGAGCGCGGCGACCAGGTCGACGACCTCGGCGCCCTCGGTCTCCTCTTCTTCCGCCTCGGCCGGCATCGGGACGCCGGCGGCCTTGGCCTCGACGACCTGCTCCAGCGCATGCCGGTACTCGTCGTGGTACTGGTCCGGGTCGAACTCGCCGCGCAGGGTGTCGATGTAGGACTCGGCCATCGCCTTCTCCTGCTTGCGGATCTCCACGTCCTCGTCGGGCGCGGCGAAGGAGGAGTCGCGTACCTCGTCCGGCCAGAGCATCACCTGCAGGATCAGCACGTTCTCGTGGGTCCGGAGCAGGCCGAGGCTCTCCCGCGACCGCAGCGCGACCTTCACCAGCGCGTACAGCTCGGAGCCCTCGAGCGCGTCCCGGAGCAGCACGTACGGCTTGGCGCCCGGACCGCCGTCGGCGGCGAGGTAGTACGACTTGCCCAGGTAGAGCGGGTCCACCTGGTCGGCCGGCACGAACTCCAGTACGTCGATGACCTTCTTGCTGGACAGCGGCAGGTCGGCGAAGTCGTCCGGCTCGAGCACCACCATCCGGCCGTCGGCCATCTCGTAGCCCTTGCCGATATCGGAGTACGGGACCTCCTTGCCGCACTCCTGGCAGGTCCGTTTGTACCGGATCCGGCCACCGTCCTCGGTGTGCACCTGCCGGAAGGAGATGTCCTTCTCCTCCGTCGCCGAGAACACCTTGATCGGGATCGTCACCATCCCGAACGAGATGGCGCCCTTCCAGATCGCCTGCATCGCCATCAGCTCCCTGTCAGTTCGTCGCCCGAGTCATCGACCGAGCCGGTTCAACCGGTCAGGCCCGGTGCCCGCCGTGCGGACCCTCAGCCGCGAGGAAGTCCGGGATCTCCTGTGTCGCGTACCACAGCAGGTCTTCACCTTCGCACGAGTCGAGGGCGAAAACAGCGTCTTCATGGGCCGGATTCGCGGTGTCACCCTGCGCCACGTCCCACAGCTCGGCGGCCTTGGCGATCACCTCGACGGCATCCTTGCTGTCCAGATGCGCCGCGGCGACGGCCGACCACGGCACCACCACGTGCAGCTCCAGCCGGGCATCCCCCAGCTGAACCGTCCCATCGGCCGGCGGCACCGCAGACACCTCGCAGGCGACCACTACGCGCCTCCGGGCGGCGTCAGGGTCAGCCGCGAGCAGGCCGACCGACGCGCGAGCGGCCTGCGCCATCGCGGCGTACTCGAGCTCCTCGTCGTCCGCGGTCGCGAACCACTCCCGCAGCGCCGGCGTCACGGCGTACGCGAGCTGTGGCGCGGGACCGAACTCCCCCGAATGACAGGCGGCGTCGAGCCGGGGGATGGTGGATGGGATGTAGACCCTCATGACTCCGCCTTCTTGGGACTGCGTGGCTTCTTGCGACCACGCGATGCGCGGCTACGGCTGCCCTTCGTGGTGTCCAGCAGCTCGTCCAGCGCGTCGGTGACGCACTGGGCGAAGACGGCCAGATCGGGCATCGCGGTCCGGTCCGCGTTCAGCCCGAAGGACACCTTGCCGTCGTACGACGTGACTCCCACGGACAAACCCTGCCCTGGCATCAACGGCACCACCGGGTACGACGCCAGCATCGGCGCGCCCTGGGCGTACAGCGGGAACTGCGGACCCGGAACGTTGGTGATCACCACGTCGTCGATCGGCCGCACGGTCTCGGTCGCCACCCGCGCCGCGAGGGCGTGCAGGGTGGTCGGCGCGAAGCCGGCGATCCCGACCAGCGAGCGGGCGCTGACGGCTCGCCCAGTGTCCTTGTGCACCTTGGTCTGGTACGAGATCTGGTGCAGCCGCATCACCGGGGAGTTCTCCCCGACCGGCAGGTTCACCGTCGAGGCGATCACCCGTGAGCCGAGCGACGTCGGCTCCTCGTCATCGTCGTCCCGGATGCTCACCGGTACGACGGCGCGCACGCCGCGGGTCGGGCTGACCGACTCGCCCCGGGTCATCATCCAGGCCCGGAGCGCACCGGCCACCACGGCCAGGATCACGTCGTTGACCGTGCCGCCATGCATCGCCCGGACGGCCCGATAGTCCTCGAGATCCGTCTGGACCGTGGTGAATCGGCGCTGCCCGGAGGTCTTCACGTGCAGCGAGCTCTCCTGAACGTGGCGCTGGGCAACCACCGAGCCGACCACGTCGCCGAGCACCTCCCGCACCGACGTCGAGCCGGTCAGGCTGGCCATCTCGGCGCGCGCCAGCTCCAGCACCGCGGTCGGGTGCCGGGTCGCATCGGCGAAGACGCCCGCGAGCAGCTCCAGCGCCGACGGCGGGTGGGCAGGCTGCCAGGTGTCGGTCGGGGTGTCGCGCGGGTGCGCGGTGGCATCCAGGACGACCTGGCCGATGTCGACCGTGCTGTTGCCGTCGACAAGCGCTTGGTGCGACTTCGAGATGATCGCGAACCGGTCACCCTGCAGGCCCTCGACCAGATACATCTCCCACAGCGGCCGGGCCCGGTCGAGCCGGCGCGACATGATCCGCGCGACCAGCTCCAGCAGCTGGGCGTGCGTGCCGGGGCGCGGCAGCGCGGACCGGCGTACGTGGAAGGTGATGTCGAATTCCTCGTCGTCGACCCAGATCGGCCCGGCGAACCGGCCGGGCACGTGCTGGATCCGCTGCCGGTACCGCGGGACGAAGGCGATCCGGTCGCGGATCAGCGCGACCAGGCTCTCGTAGTCGAATCCGTCGTCCCCGTGCACCGGCGGCTCGAAGATGTCCACCGTGCCGACGTGCATCGGCGTGGCCGCGCTCTCGGCCTTCAGAAAGGTCAGGTCCAGCGACGTCAACCGGTCCGGCATCGCGGGCCCTCCTTCTGCCTGGTGGCGCTGTGTCCAGTCACCCTAACCGGGGCCGCCGACAGCAGGCTGCGACACTGGCCTGGAACGGCGAACATGGCTGTCAGCGATCGTGACACGACTGATGGTGCATACCGGGAACACTGGGGCCCGGACGTTCGTCAGGCAAGAGGGCGTGTCGTGCGCCCGGCAGACTGAATCTCCTTGAAAGGCCCCTCGCATCATGCGTTCGACGTTCTCCCGCGGTACCGCGCTCGCGCTCCTGCCCGCTCTCGGCATGCTGGTCCTGGCCGGCTGCGGCGACGACTCCGGGGCCGGCGCGACTCCGAGCAGCACCCCGTCGACCGCGCCCTCCTCGGCCCCGTCCTCCGCGCCGTC
Organism: Kribbella sp. NPDC056861; assembly: GCF_040687575.1. Taxonomy (NCBI): domain Bacteria; kingdom Bacillati; phylum Actinomycetota; class Actinomycetes; order Propionibacteriales; family Kribbellaceae; genus Kribbella; species Kribbella sp. NPDC056861. The sequence continues at coordinate 1,090,129 of NZ_JBFBNQ010000002.1, forward strand.
GTCGGCGCCGACCGAGACCCCGAGCGGCCCGGCCAGCACGCCGAACACCAAGGCGCCGTCGAACACCGCCGACCCGTCCGGCGAGCAGGCCGACGTGACCGTCAACGTCACCGTTGCCAACGGCAAGGTCAACCCGAGCGGCTCGGCGATCAAGGTGAAGGCGGGCCAGAGCGTGCTGATCACCGCGGTCAGCGACGCCGAGGAGGAGCTGCACCTGCACGGCTACGACAAGGAGCTCGAGCTGGCGCCGGGCAAGCCCACCTCGGTCAAGTTCACCGCGGACATGAAGGGCACCTTCGAGCTCGAGACGCACAAGAGCGGCAAGCTGGTCGCCAAGCTCGTCGTTTCCTGACCCGCGGCTGTGATGTCTCTTCTGCTGCCGCTGCACGGTATCGGCGGCCGGCAAGACCTGCCCATCCCGTTCGGGCTGGCCGTCGGCGGCGCCGGGGTCGCGATCGCGCTCTCCTTCGTCGTGCTCGGGCTGGCCTGGCGTACGCCGAAGTACCGGGGCGACAAGTCCGGCAAGCCGTTGCCGGACGCAATCACCCGGACGGTGGACGCGCCGGGCTTCCGCTGGTTCGTCCGGATCGTCGGGCTGGCCACCTTCCTGTACGCGATGGTCGCGCTGATGTTCGGCGTGGACCGGCTGACCAACCCGATCTTCGGGTTCGTCTACATCCTGGTCTGGGTCGGCCTGGTGCCGATCTCGCTGCTGCTCGGACCGGTCTGGCGCACGCTCAACCCGTTGCGTACGATCCATCTGCTGCTCAGCAAGGCGCTCCGGCAGCCTCCGTCGCAAGGCGTGCTCCCGCTGCCGAAGTGGCTCGGACTGTGGCCTGCCGCGCTCGGCGTGTTCGCCTTCACCTGGCTCGAGCTGGTCGCGCCGGATCGCGCGACCCTGCCGGTGCTGCAGGCCTGGCTCGCGTTGTACGTCGTGATCACGCTGTTCGGCGCGATCCTGTTCGGCGACCGCTGGTTCTCCACCGCCGACCCGTTCGAGGTCTACGCGACCCTGATGGCGCGGATGTCCCCCTGGGGCCGCCGCGACGACGGCAAGCTGGTACTCCGCCGCCCGCTGGAGAACCTGGACGGCCTGAAGGCGCAACCCGGCCTGGTCGGCATGGTCGCGGCGCTGCTCGGCTCCACGGCGTACGACGGCTTCTCCAACTCGACCGCCTGGATCGGCTGGGCGCAGAGCACCGACTACTCGATGACCACGCTCGGCACCCTCGCGCTGATCGCCTTCATCCTGTTCGTGCTGGTGACGTACTCGAGCGCCACCCTGCTGGCCGGCCGCTTGTCCGACAGCTCCCGTACCGCGCTGCCCGGCCTGTTCGCGCACTCCGTAGTACCGATCGCCTTCGGGTACGTCGTCGCGCACTACCTGACGCTGCTCATCCTGGAGGGCCAGCGCACGCTGATCTACCTCAGCGATCCGTTCTCCAACGGCGCCAACATCTTCGGCACCGGCCTGCTCGGCCTGAACACCGGAATCACCAACCACAGCACCACGATCTCCGTGATCCAGGTGCTCGCGGTCGTCTCCGGCCACCTGATGGGCGTCGTCTCCGCGCATGACCGGGCGGTTGCCCTCTTCCCCCGCCACAAGGCGTTGGCCGGCCAACTCCCGTTGCTGGTCGTCATGGTCGGCTACACCATCGGCGGCCTGCTCCTGCTGTTCTCGTCTTAGCTGGCAGGCTGTTTCGGGAGGGACCTGCTGGTGTAGGCGAGGGTGAGGAACGCCAGCAGGCCCAGGATCAGGTGGGAGTTGCCGGGGATGGACTGCCAGAAGGTCCAGCTGAGTTCGCGGTCGTCGCGGAACGGGACCCACCAGATCGACCTGAGCATGAACAGCCCGTACCAAAGGATGCCGGTGACGAGGGCGGGGCGGGTGCCCCACTCGCGGTGGACGGCGCGGATCAGGCTGATGCCGAGCGGGATGATCCAGACCCAGTGGTGGCTCCAGGAGACCGGCGAGGCGTAGAGGACGGCCAGGGCCATCACGGAGATCGCGGTGACCCGGTCGTCGGCCAGCCAGTACCGGCGGGCCAGCCAGAGCACCAGCAGGCCGAAGATTGCCGAGAGCAAGAACCAGGCGGGCTCCACCCAGGACGCCTCGTCGCCGAGCCGGGTGAGGAAGCCCCGGAACGACTGGTTGGCCGTGTAGGCCAGGCCGCCGACCCGATTGGCGTTGCGGATGACAACGGTCCAGTACTCCCAGGACTGGTTCGGCACGACGGCGAATCCGACCGCCATCGTCGCGACCAGCCCGAGCAGCGCGTTGCGGAACGCCCGCCACTGCTTGGTGATCAGCAGGAACGCCAGGAACGGCAGCGGTGTCAGCTTCACGCCGATCGTCACGCCGACCCAGAAGCCGCGCCACTTCGCGTCCTTCGGCCGGACCAGGTCGAGCAGGATCATTGCGGTCAGCAACAAGTTGATCTGGCCGAACTGGATCGTCTGCCAGACCGGCTCGAGCAGCAGCGACACCGCCGTCAACGCAGCCAGTACTGCGATCCGCCGGTCGCGCCACTGGTCCGGGACGAGGGTCCAGGCGTTCGCAGGCAACGCGGCCCGCCAGATCAGCGCGATGCAGAGCACCGAGATCGTGGTCCACACGACCAGGGCGACGCCCCACGGCAGTGCGGCCAGCGGCAGCATCGCGATCGCCGCGAACGGTGGGTAGGTGAACGGCAGACCCGAGCCAGGCAGCTGAGCGTCGTACAGGGAGGCGCGGTCGAGCAGCACCGAGCCGCCCATCCGGTAGACGCGGAGGTCGATCATGCCGTCGAACAGTCCGTAGGCCCAGGCGCCGAGGGCGACCAGGGCCGCGCAACCGACGATGGCGGCGACCAGCCAGCGGCGGTCCGTGGTGGGAGAGGTGGTGGTCATGGTCACGTCAGGTCGACCCCGAAGAGCGCTTCCAGCTCGCCCCTCGTCTGGTCGTACGAGGTGTGCAGGATGGCGGTGATGCCCAGCTCGCGGGCCGCGACGACGTTCATCTCCATGTCGTCGACGAAAACGCACTCCTCCGGCCGCAGGACGAGCCGCTCGGCGGCCAGGTGGTAGATCTCCGGCTCCGGCTTGCGCAGGTGCACCTCGCCGGAGATGACGATGTCGTCGAACATGCCGTCCCAGGTCTCCCGCGGGTAGGTGTTGCCCCAGGAGTTCGAGAGCAGCGCGGTCTTGATGCCGTGCCCGCGGGCCCGCCGGATCAGCGCCGACATCTGCGGCTGGTGCTCGAAGTGCGCGAACATCCGCTCCAGCAGTCCCTCGGCCTGGACCTCGCCACCGTCGCGGCGGACCAGCATCGCGGCCAGTTTGCGCTCGAAGTCGGGGACCGCGATCTGGCCGCGCTCGAGCGCGTGGATCGGGTTCACCTCGGACTCGACCGGGCTGGCGGAGAGCAGGTCGACCATCGCCCGGTAGTAGGCGTCGAAGTCGAGATCGTCCAACTCGGCCCATTGGCGCAGGGCTTCGTCCAGACCGGAGGTGAGCACTCCACCCCAGTCGACCAGCAGGCCCCGCAGTACGGGCGTGTCGTCAGGCATGCGCGCAAGACTACTCAGGACAAGGTGACGGGTTCCGGCCGCCCGCTCACCCGTCGTACTCGACGACCGCGTCGCCGGAGGAGGTCTCGATGGTGATCGTGCGGGTCGAGGCGGGGTCGACCTTGACGTCGGCGCGCTCGTCGCCGGAGCTGGTGTCGGTGTCGACCTTGTAGGTCTCGCTGCCGACCGGGAGCTGCACCAGCACGTCACCCGAGCTCGATTTCGCCTGTACTGCGGTAGGCGCCGAGTTGAAGGTCAGCTCGATGCTGCCCGAACTGCTCTTGCTGATCACCGAGCCGGATCCCAGCCCGGTCGCCTCCAGGTCACCCGACGAAGTCTCCGCCTCCAGGTCACCCGACAGGTCGTGTGCCTCGATCTTGCCCGAACTCGACTCGAGCTTGGTACGGCCGTCGAGGCCACTCACCTTGAGATTGCCGCTGCTGGTCTTGATCGACACGTCGAGGTCCTTGGGCACGGTCACCACATAGTGGGTGTCGCAGCCGAAGGACAGGAAGCCACAGCTGGAGTCGGTGATGGTCAGCTTGCCGCCGTCGTACTTGTCCTTCGGGTCGGAGCCCAGCGCGTTGCGCTCGAACCGCCGGTCGACCTTGATCTCGCTGACATCGCCGGAGCGCACCTCCAGCTCCGCCGAGGACGAGTCGATCGCCAGCGTCGTACCGACCACCTGGTAGCTCTGCTGGCTGGTCTTGGTGTCCTCGCTGAGACCGGTGAGCGCCCAGTAGACGCCGCCCAGGATCAGGGCGACCGAGATCGCGATGCCGTAGCGGCGCTCGGTGCTCATGGTGCCGGCCGGACGGCCCTCGACGTCGGACATCGCTCTCCCCTGCTGCCGGCGCCGCGGTCGGCGCCTTGCGGTCAACCCTGGCACAACCCGGCGGCCTTGTCGGTGGGGTTAACCCCCGAATTCAACTGAGGTGATCCCTGACAACCCCCGCCGCCAGCTGCTGCAGCGCCTTGCGCAGCTTGCTCGACTTCGCAGCCTCCACCAGGCTCCGGCCGTGCGACAGCGCTGCGTCGCAAGCCGCCTGGTCGAACGGGAGCAACGCGGCGGCCTGTACACCGGCGTACCGGTTGAGGGCCTCGTTCACAGCGTCGGCAGGGGAAGCCCCGAGAGACCCTGAGCGAACCCTGTTGACCACTACTCGGGTGGTGACCGACGGTACTGCGGTCCTGAGCTCGTGCAGCGACCTGATCAGCCGGGTGAGCCCGACCGGGTCAGCGGTCCCGACCACGATCACCTCGTCGGCCTCCTCGAGGGTGGCCAGGGTGGCGCCGTTGCGGCGCGGCGCGAGCGTGTCGAACGAGATCTCCTCGTCGCTCTCGATGCAGAAGCCCGCATCGACCACAGTGCAGGGCGCGAGCATCCTGGCGGTCGACCAGACCGACTCGACCGCTGTGGGGCGCAGCTCGGTCCAGCGGTCGGCGCGGCTGAGTCCCGTGAGGACCAGCTGATTCGGGCCGACCTGCCGGGCGTGCCTGGCCAGTACTGCGACATCTAGAGAGCCGCCGCCCGCTGAGCGAGCCGCTGCGGCCAGGCCTGAGGTCTCGTCGAGCATGCCGAGCAACTGAGCCACAGTGCCGCCGTACACATCGGCGTCGGCCAGCAGGGTCGGCATGCCACGCGCTGCCAGCTCGGCGGCGAGCCCGACCGCGACCGTACTGCGTCCTGGCGCTCCGGTCGGGCCCCAGACGGCGATGATCCGGCCGGTGCCCTGGCCGTACGGCACCTCTTGGTTGGCTGTCGACTCACTGTTGAACGGTACGAACCCGCCTGCGAAGTGGGAGACGGTCGCCGGCGGGCCCGACTCGACTGCGTCGATGATCGCTCGACCGAGGTCGTCCGCGCTGACGTCGGCCGGAAGGATCCGCTCGATGCCCATCCGGCTCAGGCGGTCTTCGGCGCCGCTCGGCTCGCCGTTGTCGGAGGGGTCGACCAGCGCGACCACTGCGATCCGGCGGGCGTGCAGGGCGGCTACTGCGTCAGAGGTGAGCCTGGGCAGGTCTTCGGCCAGCACGACGGCACGTGCCTGACCGCTGGCTGCCGCGGCCATCACGTCGGCGATGTCAACGCAGCGGCGGACCACCCGGATGCCATTGGCTCTTTCGGCCCGGCGTACGACGTCTGCTTCCCATGGGGCGCCAGTGACTGCGAGGAGGACGGGGACCGACATCAGCGGCCCCGCCGGACCAGCACGGGCTCGCCGGTGTTGAGCAGCGCCAGGGTCTTCGGCAGTTGGTTGAGGTCCTTGCTGTCCAAGCCGATCAGGACCTGCCGTCGCGCCGAGCTGCCCGAGACGCCTTTCACCGTGTCGAGCTGCACGATGCGAACCTCGGCCCAGAGCTTCGCGGCCGGCTGCTCCTTGGGCACCACCCAGATGTCGACGTGGTCACCTACCGCGATGTCGGACGGCAGCCGGCCGGCCGCGACCGAGAGCGGCAGCTCGGTGCGCTCGCTGTCGGACTTGGTGGTCGCCGCTTGGAGCGGTACGAACTCGCCCTTGCCGATCGCCCGGGTGGCGACCATGCCCTTGAGGTCCGCGTCAGCGGCGACGTACCGACCGGCTACGTCGTCGCTGGTGAACCGGACGTTCATCGTGGTCAGGTCGTCGCCGCTGATCGTGACACCGAGCGGGATGTCCCGCTTGGCGGCCCAGACCGCGGTGGTGTCGTCGGCCGCGGCCAGCAGCTTCGCGCCGGCCAGCGCGGTGATCGCGACCAGCAGCACGCCGAGCAGCAGCCGGCCGTCCTTCCAGCGCGCCCGCCGGGTGCGCAGGGTCGGCGTGGACGGCGCTGCGAACCCACTGCGCAGCACAGGACTGTCGGCCACTCGAAACACTCCCCAGTTCGGTTACCACTTGATCGCTGTCGGCGACGACATTCTGCCGTGTCCGCGGTCTAGACCTTCATCCTTATCCACAGGTCGGGGGCACCTGGGGACAAACGGCCTCATTCGGATGTCAATAGTGGCAAACTGAAGCAACCACCAGCTGCCGACTCGAAGGGACACCGCACGGATGCCGGCTCCACGCTTCCTCCAGCTGTCCGACGTCGCCGAAGTCCTGAACATCTCGGCCAACCAGGTGTACGCGCTGGTCCGCCGGGGCGACATCCCGGCGGTGAAGATCGGCGGCCGCGGCCAGTGGCGGGTGGAGTCGACGGAGCTGGAGAAGTACATCGAGCGGCTCTACACCGAGACCAAGCAGTTCATCAACAGCCACCCGTTCGGCGAAGAGGCCGAGAGCAGCGAAGACGTGCAGATCTAGGTCTGGGTCTGGCTGCGGGCACTGCAGCAAGCAGCTCTAACGGCGGCGTACGGCGTCGAGGGCCTGGGTGGGAACGAGGCGGGAGTTGTAGACCTCGGTACGGCGACGCGGCGCGTCCAGCGGGTGTTCGGCGATCTCCAGGAAGTCGGCGCCGACCCGGTCGATCGTGCCGGTGACCGGACTGCCGCCGCAGAACACCGTCACCGGTGAGCGATCCCGGGCGATCCCCCGCAACAGGTGGGCCAGGCCGAGCTTGGCCGCGACGGCCCCCTCGGCAGGCTCCGCGAACGGGCCGAGCCCGTGGATCCCGATGAGTGCGGTATCCGGCACGAGCCACTCCTCGTAGCGCTCGGCCTCCAGCAACAGACAGTCCTTGCCGACCCGAATGAGCGTGCCCTGAACCGGATCGGCATGCCTCAACTCGACCCGGATCGGCGTCCCGACCGCGCCCCGGAGGCGATCGAGCACGGTGATCTTGCCGACCTCGGCGCGGATCCGATCCGCCACCTCGCCGTACAGATCGCCGTCCTGCAGAGCCTCGAACTGCGACTCCAGATCCGCGAACAGAGCTTCCAGACGCATGCCGCGAACCTACCCGCCGCGGCGGTCACCGGACACGCTGCGTCGCTCAGTTCAACACTGCGTGACATGAGCCGGACGTTTTCGACTTGCCAAAGCCGGTCTAGTCAGGTCTATATTGATCAAGCCAAGGCAAACTCACACAAACTCATAGGTCAGAGGTCAAAACAGATGAACGCAACGATCCGGGGACTGAAGGGACTGCTCGCGCTGAGCGCGCTGGCCGGCCTCGGCCTCCTGCTGCGCTGGGTGACCGCAGGCTCGATCGAAGCCGCCACCGCCCAGGACCTGACCTCGCTGGCCTCCCTCGCGATCGGCGCGGTGGCGTGGGCCGCCTACTGCTGGCTCGTCATCGCAGTCCTCGCGACGGTCCTCGAGCAAGCCCCCGGCTTCATCGGCCGCAGCGCCTCGGTGGTCGCCACCCGCATCACCTCCCAAGGCTCACGAACCCTGCTCCGCTCCGCCCTAGGTGTCGCCGCGGTCACCCCACTCACCATCGGCGTAGCCCAAGCCACCCCCGGCGACGGCTCCTACCGCGCGGTTGAGTCCCGCTCAACCATCCAACTCACCGGCGACTCCAACTCCCGCCCCTGGGCGGCTGTCGAGCCCCGCTCGACGGTGAACCTCACAGGCGGATCCCCCACCAGCCCCCGCCCGTGGGCCGCCACCGAGCCCCGCTCGACGGTGAACCTCACGGATGAGCCCTCCGCCGGTCGGCGCCCCTGGAGTGCAGTCGAGCCAAGGTCGACGGTCCAACTCGGCGAGAAGCCAAGCGTTGGGAACCCTGCCGCCAGCAAGCCGGTGCAACAAGCTCGACCGACAACCACGGACGCCGCGAAGCCACGGAGGCAGACGTCCGCGTCGCGTACCGCAGTACCGAACAAGCCCGTTGGGCGCACCGCAGTACCGGCGAAGCCTCCGGTCAGTCCGATTGCTGTGCCTGATCGACCGACCACCGGCGCACCCACCCGCTACACAACCCTGCAGTCGGGCCACCTCACCCGAGCTGCCTCGCACCTGGTCAAGCCAGGCGAATCGCTGTGGTCCATCGCAGCAGCCGAGCTGGGCCCCGGCGCGACCGACGACGCGATCGCGACTCGCTGGCCCCAGTGGTACGCCGCCAATCGCCAACTGATCGGACCCGACCCCAACGTGATTCACCCCGGCCAGGTGCTGACCGCGCCGGCGCCGGTTCACCCCGTGCCGCCTACCTACCAGGAGAAGTGACATGAGCAACCAGCCGAAACTCGCCGCCGTCCGTCCCCTGCCGACCTCCACTCCCCGCACCTCGCGTCGGCGCGCGCACGCCGCAACCCCCATGACACAAGGCTCTCTGGCCCTCCGCTACCAAGAGGCGCCAGACCTCCACCCAGCTCCGGCTCCGCCCGTACTACGCCTGGTCCCGACCGGCCCGTCGCTGCCGGACGCCCAAGCCTGGGCGACTCGCCTGGTGCAGGCAGTCGCCGAAGTACTCGCCGGTGATCGCCCGATCGGGCAACTGATCCGGTTCACGGACACGGTCGTCTTCAGCGACCTCAACCGCCGAGTCCGCGTCCTCGGCCTGACCACGACCGCGACCGCCCGCAGCGCCAAGGAACGCAGCGCCGTCCGCTCGGTCCACGTCTTCACCCCCGCCATCGAGGTCGCCGAGGTCAGCGCCCACGTCCGCTACGGCGACCGCTCCCGCGCAATGGCCCTCCGCCTGGAAGTCCACCGCAACCGCTGGATCTGCACCGCCCTCGAACTCGGCTGACCAACTCCCGACCCGGCTGTACTCCGCTCGAACTCAGCCCACCCGCACCGCACACGAACCCAGCCGACCCGCTCCAGACCTGGCCGCACCGCCTTCGAACCCAGCCGACCCGCTCCCGACCCCAGCAGCACCCGCACGAACCCAGCCGACCTACTCCCGAACCCTGCTCATCTGCCGAACTCTGCCGCACCGTTCGAACTCGACCGATCTGCTCTCGAACTTGGCTGAGCTTTGCGGCGTCTTACCTGACGCAACCCGATCGTGTGCCTGTTGTCACCTAGCTGTCGCAGGCACGGGTTTAGCGTTGCGAGGTTGATCAACATCGAGGTCGGTCAGGGGGATCGATCCAGTCCGTTCCGGGGGAACGCATGCAGGAAATCAGCACCGGCACCTTGCCCGTCAGCGAGCGCACAGCGCCGACGCCAACGCCAACGCCGGAAGCGCCCTACCAGCTGACGCCGACTGAGCTGGCGCGAGTGTTGCCGCAGCTTGAGCGGCGGCGTTGGTCGGAGCGGGTGCCTGCGTTGTATCCGCTGGCGGTGCGGTACCACCGGGCTCGGCGACGCGTCGAGTGGATCCGGTCCGATACGGCGTACGCGCGGGATCGGCGCGGTGTGGATCTACCGGTTCGGGTGAAGCGGCACAAGTCGTTGCTGTTGCGGCAGCTCGGGGAGACCGAGATGTGGATGCAGCACAACAAGGTGACCAACCTGGAGCTCGCCTGTGCGCAGGTCGACGGTGTGCTGATCAAGCCGGGCGAGACGTTCTCGTTCAACAAGCTGGTCGGCAACGCGACGCGGCGCAAGGGATACAAGAAGGGCATGCGGCTGTCGAACGGCCAGGCGCGGCCGGGGATCGGCGGCGGCATCTGCCAGCTCGCCAACCTGCTGCACTGGATGGTCCTGCATTCGCCGTTGACGGTGACGCAGCGCTCGACCCACAGCTTCGATCCGTTCCCGGACAACGGCCGAGTACTGCCCTGGGGCGTCGGGTGCAGCATCGTCTACAACTACGTGGACCTGCAGTTCCGCAACGACACCGACCAGACCTTCCAGCTCCGGGTCGGCGTCGGCGAGCGTTATCTGGAAGGCGAGATCCTTGCCGAGGAGCCGACCAGTTCGTCGTACCGCGTCTTCGCTCGCGGCGAGCGCTTCCTCCGGGCCGGCACCGAGTACTTCCGTCGCAACGAGATCTGGCGCACCGTCATCGACCGCCGTACCGGCTCGCCGCTCGAGGACCAGCTGATCCGCGAGAACGTCGCCCTGGTCAAATACCTCCCGACCGGCGTGGACGTCATCGACATCGACACGTCAGTCCAGCGCTTCCCCCCAGCCGCCTGACGCTGCTCTGCGCACGGCAGGCGGATTGAAATGTCGGTGGCGGGCTACAAACTGGTTCTGTGAGCACCGACGTCGGCGTCTATCGGGAGCGGGCAGCAGCGTTGCCCGGTGCTGTGTTGTGGGCTCGTACTGCGGATGGCGAGGCCTATCGGGTGCTGCCTGACGGGTGCATGGATCTGCTCTGGATCGAGGGCGAGTTGGCGGTGGCCGGGCCTGACAGCCGGGCGCATGTGGGGGCTGCTGAGGCGGGGGTTCGGTACGCCGGGTTGAGGTTCGCGCCTGGGACCGCGCCGGGGTTTCTGGGGGTGCCGGCTCGGGAGGTGCTGGATCAACTGGTTCCGCTGGGTGAGATCTGGTCGCCTGGGCGGAGTCGGCGGTTGGCGGACCGGATCGGGAGGGCTGCGATTCCGGCGCTGGCGCTGGAGGAGGTCGCGGGTGAGTTGTTCGATGAGGCGCCTGATCGGTTGGTGGGTCAGGTACTGCGTGGCGTTCGGCGCGGGGTCGCAGTACCGGCGCTCGCGGGGAGTGTCGGGTTGAGTGAGCGGCAGTTGCATCGGCGGTGCCTGGATGCGTTCGGATACGGGCCGAAGATGCTGGATCGGGTACTGCGGCTGAACCTCGCGCTCGACCGGGCGCGAGCCGGGTTGTCACTCGCGGAGGTGGCAGCGCGCACCGGGTATGCCGATCAGGCGCATTTCAGTCGAGACGTGAAGGCGCTGACCGGGGTGCCGCCGCGCACTCTGCTGGCGTGAGAATCGGGTCATGAGCTTTCCGCGTCGAGGTGGTTCGGCGGTCCAGTTGCGTCACAACCCGCTGAATGCCGTCACCGCCAACGTCGAGCGGATCATCACCGACGACGGCAACAGCTACATCCGCAAGGAACTCCGTAAGCCGGCAAGTGCGGCGGAGTTGCCCGGGGCAACGGGCGCGGTGGGTGTGGCGGTGCCGGAGTCGCCGGGGTACCCGGAGGCAGGCGAGCCTGGCCCAGCCGGGTCGAGGCAGCAGGGGGTTACTGCGGGGTCGCCGGAGTCAAGTGTGTCTGGACCAGGCGGACCTAGGCCGGGCGGGCAGAGGGCAGGCGGGCGAAGGCTGGAGGCTGCGGCGCACGAGGTTACCGCGGGGGCGGAGTCGCCGAGGTACCCGGAGTCAGGCGAGCCCGGCCCAGTCGGGTCAAGGCAGCAGGCTGCGGCGCAGGGGGTTGCCGCGGGGGCGAAGGCGCCGGGTGCTCCGGCGCCAGGTAGACCTGCGCCAGGCGAGCCTGGGTCAAGCAAGCCGGGGCCAGGCGGGTCGAGGCAGCAGACTGCGGCGCAGGGGGTTGCTGCGGAGGCCAAATCGCCGGGAGCTCCGGAGTCAAGCGGGCTTGGACCAGGCGGACCTGAGCCGGGCGGGCAGGGGGCAGGCGGGCCATGGCGGGAGGCTGCGGCGCAGGAGGTTGCCGCGGGGGCGGAGTCGCCGGAGGCTCAGGAGCCAAGCGGGCCTGGGCCACGCGGGTCCGGGTCAGGCGGGTCGGGGTCAGGCGGGTCCGGGGCAGGCGGGTCCGGGTCAGGCGGGTCCGGGTCAGGCGGGTCCGGGTCAGGCGGGTCCGGGTCAGGCAGGTCCGGGTCAGGCAGGTCCGGGTCAGGCAGGTCCGGGTCAAGCGAGCAGAGGCCGCAGGCTGTGGTGCAGGGGGTTGCTGGGTGGGCGGCTTCTGACCGGGTGCGGCATTGGAACTACTGGCGGCGGGAGGTGGAGGTTTACCGGGATGCTGGGCTGCGGGCTCGGCTGGACGGTACTGGGCTGGTGTTGCCGGGGGCGGAGGTTGAGGAGAGTGCCGGGGGTGCGGTGCTTTATTTGGAGGACATTGCGGGGCGTCCGGGGACGGAGTTCACGCTGGAGGATCATGCGGCGCTTGCTCGGGGGTGTGGGCGGTGGCAGGCGCGGCGGGCGCCGGGGCGGGGGTGGACTTCTGAGGGGTTCTTGCGGGAGTACTCGACGAGCCGTGAGGTGCCTTGGGGTGTGCTTGATGATGATGCGGCGTGGCGGCAGCCGTTGGTGGCTGACAACTGGCCGGTGGGGTTGCGTGGGGCGTGGGTGGAGATGGTTGCTCGTCGCGAAGAACTGTTGAGGATTGTTGAGCAGTCACCGCGGGCTGAGTGTCATCTTGATCTTTGGGTGTCCAACGTGATCAGGCGGCCGGATGGTGAGATCGCCTTGCTGGATTGGGCTTTTGCTGGGGACGGCGCGTTGGGTGAGGACATCGGGAACTACATTCCCGATGCGGTGTTCGATCTGTTCTGGCCGGCTGAGCGGATCGGTGAGCTTGCGGAGACGTGCGTCAGTAGTTATCTCGACGGGCTTCGCGAGGGTGGGTGGGGTGGGGATCCGGCGGTGGTACTGCGGGCTGTGCAGGCGTCGATGGTGAAGTACGCCTGGTTGCTGCCGTTGGTGCTCAGCCGGGCTTCCGATGTGTCTCACGGGGCGTATCACCAGCAGGTTGACAGCCGGCGCCTCTTTCAGCAGCGCGGGTTGGCGTTCAGCTTTGTGGCGGAGTGGGCGGCCGCGGCGCTCAGAGGATGACGGTGAACCCTCCTGGGGAGACGGGGGCGCTGAAGGTCTTGGCTCTGATGACGGAGCGGGATTTGAGAGCGCCGGTGCTGTCGTAGGCGGTCACTACGCTGCGGCGGGCGGTGGGTAGCGAGACCTTGTACGAGCGCGGGTGGGTGTCGGCGCTGGTGAGGAGGATCGCGGAGCCTAGTTGCAACTTGGAGATCAGAGGTAGGAGCAGGACCGCGTCTACCCGCCGCGCAACACCAGGAGATTGAGAGGCGGTGGCGGTTAGGTGGGTGGTGCCGGCGGGGAGGGGACGCGGCAGGGTGCGTGGGAGTAGGGCTCCGGGGGCGGCTGAGACGCCTTGGGGGCCGCCGGTGCCGTGGTTGATGGTGCCTAGAGGGCGACCCGCGGTGGACCAAGTGGTTCGGCCGGCGTTGCGGTCGGTGACCAGGTCGACGATGGGGAGAACTAGCTGCGGCTGGTCAGCAGCAGGCAGGGTCCAGGTGGCGGTGCTGCCGGGGGCGAAGGTTACATAGGAGTTGTTGCTCCATTGGGATTCGCCGGTCCAGGGGGATGGCGGGGTGACGACTGTTGCACCAGTGGAGAGGGTGGCCGACTCTGCCTCGATGGTGTGGAGCCCGAAGAGAGTGCGGGTGGCGGGGCCTAGGGTGCGGGCTTGTGCGGCCAGGGAGGGGTTGGCGTCCAGGGCGAGCATGGAGAGTAGGCCGTGGATGGTGGATTCGGCGCCGGAGTTGCGGTTGATGACTCCCTCGGCGGAGATGCCGTCGTAGGTTCTGCCTGTCGCCGGGTCGTACATGGGTGAGCCTGCGCGGTTCGCGCCGAAGTACCAGGCGGCTACGAAGGCGGCGACCTGGCGGAGGCCGGGGCGGTTGGCTGCCGACGCGACTCCGAGTAGCGCCTGTAGGCGGGCGTCGACGCCATAGGCGATTTGGGTGCGGTCGATGGGGGCGGGGAGCCACCCATTGTCGGGGCCGCCGGCAGTCATCAGTAGTGGGGTGAAGCCGGCCGTGTCGCCGACTGCGGGCTTCAGGAGGCGCGGCGATCGCAGTACTGCGGAGGCAGCAGCCAGCGCGGACGACATCTGCGCTCCCCAGGCATGCCAGTCCGAGATGGACTCGCCCCAAGGCAGCAGAGCTCGGAACGGCCAGGTTTGAGTGTCCCCGGCAGCCATGGCTGCAACAGCCTCGGCGAAGCGTTCCAGTGCGCGTCGGGCGCGAGCAGAGCCGCCGCCCGCGCCCACATAGGCAGCCAAGCCGAGCACTGCCTCGGAGGTGGCGTCAGCGCCGGCAACGATCAGCCAGGCTGGGACTCGGCGGCCGTCGACGATGTTCCAGTCGCCGTAGTGCACCAGCACCTGCCGCTCCAGCGCAGCGATCGCCAACTCCAGCCGTGCGCGCAGGAAGGCAGCAAACCCGGCGTCGACAGACCGGAAGACCGCATACCCCTCCCCCAGCGCCCAGACCGTCCTGGCCAGCCAGTACGACGCAGCTGAGTCAGACGGGTCAGGCAGTTCGACCGGGTCAGCGCTGGGGTTGAGCGTGCCATCGGGCTGCATCCACAGCACCACGTTGCCCGCGTTGGCGCCGCTGGTCGTCTGCAGGAACGTCAGCGACCGCAGCAACCCGTACGCCGCCTGCCTGCTGTGCGCATCGCCATTCGCCGAGTAGTGCCGCAGATACACGACAGCCGCTCGAGCTAAGTCATCCGCGTTATAAGCACCCTGGCCGTAAGTGTTGGTGGAAGGGTCGAAAGACCCTCCGCCGATGCGGGCATAGGAGCCGTCGTCGCGGCGGTCGGCGTATGTCCACAACACACCAACAGGACCGGAGCCGTACGTGGAGTGCCCACTTGCTGCGGGCGGTGAAACAAGATCTCCGAGATAGTCCAGATGAGCGAGATTGGTCAGCGAGCCAGAAACAGCACTGGCCGGAAGCGACACGGTGGAGACAGCAGCAACTGCAAGCGATCCACCAAGAACCGTACGACGGCTGACCGTCATGACAACCGATCCAACCGAGCGACGCCGATCTTCGCGTCCGCCATTCCGTAGAACACGTAATGCACCCCATCGACCTCTTCGATCGCCGTCGGGAACACCACGTTCCCCACCGTTCCGATCCGCTCTTCCTCGGTCTCCGGCACCAGAATCGGCTCAGCCGTCCGAGCGATCACCCGGGTCACATCCTCGAAATCAAGCAGCATCGCGCCCGCCGCATAGCTGACCTTCTGCGTGGTCGGATCGAACCCCTTCGGCTGCTCCCCGGTCACCCCGTGGTGAATGACTAGCCACCCCTCGGGCACCCGCAGCGGCGCCGGCCCGGCCCCGATCTTGAGCTCCTCGAACGGGTACTCCGACATCGCCACCAGCGTGTGCGACCGCAGATGCACCAGATTGCGCAGATCCCGCTCGACCTCCGAAACCGGTACGAAGGAGATCCAGATCCCCGGCCGATCGTCCTTGATCCCGGCCGGCAGATGCACCCCCTCGCCCTCGCGGAACCAGCCCAGGTCCCACATCGGCCGATGCAGCATCGCGTAGGCCGGCGAGCCGTCCGGGCCAGGCACCGGCTCGGGCAAGAACACCGTGTCCTTGTTCGGGAACAGGTTGAGATCCGTGTCCAGGTCGGCCTGGTACTCGAAGTGCAGCGGCCCCAACCGGGTCCACGTCCGCAGGTCGTCCGACACCGCCAGCGCCGGCTTCGGCCCGAGCGGCCCGTACGCGACGTACGTCATCACGTGCTTGCCGAGCGACGGGATCCAGGTCACCCGCGGATCCTCGACTCCGGCGTTGTTCAGCCCCCGCTCCCAGCCCTCGTCAGGAGCCAGTACGACGCCCTCCCGCGAAACCCCGGTCGGCACACCGTCCGTCAGCACCACCTCGGCCAGCCCGACCCGGGAAACGTTGCCCGGGGAAACCAATCGCGGCAGCAGGTACAGCCTGCCATCGGGCGTGTGCCCCGAGGCGGGGTTCAGCACCCCTTCGGACTCCAGCTCGTTGCCCGGCTCCGGCGTCATCACGACACCGAGACGCGTCAAGGTATAAGGAACAGTCACAGCGGGAAACCCTTTCAGAACTTAGCCTTTGACCCCGGACTCGAGGCTGGAGGAGATGAAGCGTCGCTGGAAGACGATGAACAGCCCGACCGCCGGAGCAGCCAGCACACAAGCACCGGCCAGTACTGCGCCGAACGGGTTCGCCGCTCGCGCCGACACGGTGGTCAGGTAGTTCGACAACGACACGGCGAGCGGCTGCAGATCCTGTTGCTTGGTGATCAGGAACGGCCAGAGGAACTCGTTCCACGGCCCGATGAAGGTCAGCAGCACCCCGGTCAGCAACGCGGGCTTGACCAACGGGATCGCCACCCGCCAAAGAATGTTCAGCTCACCGGCGCCGTCGATCCGGGCCGCGTCGAACAACTCCTGCGGCAGTTGCAGGAAGTACTGCCGGAACACGAACACCGCGGTCGAGTTGATCGCGAACGGCGCGATCATGCCGAGATAGGAGTCGGCCAGCCCGTAGCTGCGCACGATCATCACGTACAGCGGGATGGTCAGCAGCTGGAACGGGACCACCTGCACCAGCAGCATCAGGTTGAAGACCGCACCGCGGCCACGGAACTGCAGCCGCGCCAGCGCATAGCCGGTCAGTACGCCGAAGACCAGCGTGCCGAGGATGACCCCGCCGGTGAAGATGCCCGAGTTCAGCAACGACCGGCCGAGGTCGATCGCCGCGTTGATCTCGGTGTAGTTCTTCCCGGTCAGGTTGCCCGGCGACGGGAAGGCGCCCTTCACCGACGGGTCCGGCTCGGCCTGCAGGCTGCCGATCAGCATGTAGTAGAAGGGGAACAGGAAGACGAAGGCGCCGACCAGCAAGGTCAGGAACCGCCACGGACTCTTCGGCTTCATCGGTCCTCCCGCCCCACGAAGCGGCGTTCGACGAGCGCCAGCAACAGCACGCCGATCACCAGCAGCACCCCGATCGCCGAGCCGATGTCGGGATTGCCCTGCTCGATGCCCTTCTGGTACATGATCAGCACCGGTGAGGCCGACGCCCCGTCAGGACCGCCGCCCCCGGTGAGCAGATACGGCTCGGTGAACAAGTTCGCTCCCGTCACGGTCGCGAGCAGCACGACCAGCGTGGTGGCCGGCCGGACCCCTGGCACCGTCACGTTCCAGAACGACTTCAGCCGCCCGGCGCCGTCCATCGACGCCGCCTCGTACAGGTCCTTCGAGACGTTCTGCAGCGCGGCCAGGTAGAGCAGGATGAAGAAGCCCAACTGCTTCCAGGTCACGTAGATCGCCACCGTCGGCATCGCGAGCTTCGAGTTCACCAGCCAGGACGGATCAGGGGCGAGCGGCCCGAGGATCCGGTTGACCAGACCATCGGAGTTGAACAGGAACAGCCAGACACCGACCACCGCAACCGACGCAGCGACGTACGGGACGTAGTAGCTGACCCGGAAGAACGTCCGCCACCGGATCGCGGCGTTCAGGGCGTAGGCCAGCAGCAGCGACAGGATGACGGTCAGCGGCACGTTGATCAGCAAGAAGATGCCGACGTTGACGAACGACCGCCGGACCGCCGGGTCGGACAGCACCGCGGCGTAGTTCGCGAAGCCCACCCACGGCCGCTCGACGATCGCGCCGGGCGCGGTGAAGAAGTAGTCGTGGAAGGACATGTAGACCGCGAATCCCAGCGGGTAGGCGAAGATCGCCGCCAGGAAGACCACGTACGGGGTGACGAACAGGGTGCCGATCGGTTGTTTGCCCAGGACAACACCCAGCACCCCGGTCCGGCGGCTCATGACCCGGCGGCGAGCTGGTCGACCTTCTGGACGGCGCCGTCGAGGGCCTCGCCCGGATCCTGCTGACCGAAGATCACGGACTTGGAGTAGGCGTCCCGGAAGGTCTGCCAGATGGTGATCGAGTTGGCCACGTTCGGCACCTCGACGGTCCGCGCGGCCTGGTCGGCGAACTGCTTGTAGTCGGGGTTCTTCGCGAAGTACTCCGGGTAGGCGCCGGCCACGTCGGCGCGCAACGGCATCTGCCCGGTGCCCTGCAGCAGCTTGCCGTCCTGCTCCTTGCTGGTGGCGAACTTCAGCACGTCCCACGCGGTACCGCGGTTCTTGCAGGCCGAGTACATCGCGACGTTCTTCGCATCGCTGAAGGTGTAGGTCTCGGCAGCGGGCTTCCCGGCCGACGTCGGCACCGGTACCGCGCCCCACTCGACCTTGCCCTTGTACGTCGCGACCGCCCACGGGCCGACGATCGCCATCGCGGCGGTCCCGTCGACGAACGAGTCACCGGTGTACTTCTCCTGCGACGCGAGCTTGTCGGCGTACAGGGTGCGCCAGAAGCCGGCCACCTTCTTGCCCTCGTCCGAGGCGAACTGGGACTTGCCATCGGCAACCAGTTGCTTGCCACCGGTCTCGGCCGCGAACAACGGGTAGAAGTCGAACCAGGACTGGTAGAACTCGTTGCTCGGCGCCGGATAGATCGCGTACTTCGCCGCCTTCGCGGCCACCACCTTGCGCGACGTGGCCAGGAACTCGTCGTACGTCGCCAGCGGCGGCTTGGCGGTGTCGATCCCGGCCTTGGCGAAGACCTTCTTGTTGTAGAAGATCATCACCGGATTGGCCTTCCACGGCAGCTGGTAGTACTTGCCGTCGGTCGACTTGTACTGCTCCGCGGTCTTGCCGCTGCGCTCCTCGAGGTAGGCCTTGCCGTCTTCGAAGCTGTCGAGCGCCACCAGGCCACCCTGCTTCTGGAACTGCGAGACGGAGGCGGGCGCCGTGTTGAAGATCAGGCAGGGCGCGTTGCCCGCGGTGATCGCGGCGCCGATGACCTCCTCGGAGCTCTTGCCCGCGGGGATCTCCTGGGCGGTCACCTTCTGGTCGGCGTGCGCCGCGTTCCAGGCGGCGACCATCTGCTTGCCCCAGGCCACTTCTTCGGCGTTGTTCGACAGCCAGACGGTGATCTCACCGCGGGCTTGGGCCGCCGCGTCGGCATCGCCGCCACCACCGCTTCCGCCGCAGGCGGCCGTAGTACCGGCGAGGCCGAAGGCCACTAGCGCGGCCACGAGTTTGTGCTTCATCTGTCCTCCAGGTTGGCGGTTGACCGCCGGATGATCAGGCGAGCGGGCGGCAGCTCCAGATCGGCTACCGGCCCTTCGCCGTCGACGAGCTGGTTGAGGGTCCGGGCGGCCGCCTCGCCGAAGGCGTACGGATCGGCGCGCACGGTGGTCAGACCGGGATGGACGAACTCGGCGAGCTCGCTGTCGTCGAAACCCGCGATGCTGAGGTCGTCGGGCACTCTGAGGCCGGTCTGCTGGGCGGCGCCCATCCCGGCGATCGCCATCCGGTCGTTGGCGTAGAAGATCGCGGTCGGCGGCTCGGGGAGCGCGAGCAGCCGCTTGGTCGCTTCGATCCCGCCGGCGGCGGTGAAGTCGCTGGTCTCGACCCCGGCGGGTCGCAGCCCTGCCTCGGCGAGGGCGGAGACGAAGGCGTCGGTACGCGCCGTCGCGTGTACGAAGTCCTGTGGTCCGGCGACGTGCGCGATCCGGCGGTGGCCGAGCTCGAGCAGGTGCTGGACGACGGCGACCGTGCCCGGCCGATCGTCCAGGCAGACCGCGGGGAACGGTGAATCCACCTCGGGGCGGTTCAGCGTGACCGCGGGCAGACCGAGCGAGGTCAGCAGGTCGATCCGGGGATCTTCGTGCCTGAGGTCGGAGAGGAAGACGCCGTCGACCCGGCCGTCCTGGGCCAGCCGCCGGTACCCCGCCTCCTCGTCCTCGCCGGGTGCGACCACCTGCAGCACGAGCGCCTGCCCGCGAGGTGCGAGCACACTCTCGACACCGCCGATGAAGGCCGGGAAGAACGGGTCGGACGACAGCACTCCAGGGTCCCTGGTGATCACCAGACCGAGCGCGAAGGCCTTCGAGACCGACAGCGACCTGGCCCGGCTGCTCGGCCGCCAGCCGAGCTCGTCGGCGGCCGCCAGGATCCGGTCGACAGTGGCCTGGGCCAGGCCGGGTTTGCCGTTCAACGCGAACGAGACCGCGCCCTTGGAGACACCTGCCCGGACCGCGACATCCGCGATCGTCGGCCGTTCCTTACTCATCTGCATCCCAGGATTGAGTGTTTAAACCGGTTTAGAGAGCCACTAAACCGGTCCAAACCCTCGCCGTCAAGAGCTCACCGCGAATGCGCAGGACTGCGTTAACTTCAGGTTTCCGCGCACTCCTTTGCAGGTTTGCTCTTGACGCTGTGCCGCCGGATCGCTTAACTAAGCCATCAGTGCCGGGCCTGTCTGGCCCACGCTGCAGTGACGCACCCAGCCGGTAAGAACTCCTGTTCAAGTCCGGTTTCCAGGCGCCAGGGCGACGGCCCGAGGCGGGGTAGCGTCCCCTGGACCGATGGAGCAATCGTGTCCCGTTTCCGCCCTAGCCGTCTGGTGGTGGCCGCAGCGGCCGCCGCCATCGCGGCCACCGCCCTCACCTCCCTCCTCACCGCGACCTCCGCCAGCGCGGCGGTCACCCTCCCGCCCGTCCACGAGAAGTTCGACTACCAGATCGGCGGCGCCTACACCCCGCCCACCGGGGTCAAGGTCGTCACCCGCGACCGGACCGCGGCGATCGCCTCCGGCGCCTACAACATCTGTTACGTGAACGCCTTCCAGGTCCAGCCCGGCGAGCAGAGCCAGTGGCCGTCGGACCTGCTGCTGCGCGACGCCCAGGGCAAGCTCGTCATCGACGAGGACTGGGGCGAGGCGCTGCTCGACATCCGCGGCGCCAAGGCGGCCCGGGTCGCCGCCAAGGTCAACGGCTGGATCGACGGCTGTGCCTCGAAGGGCTACAAGGCGATCGAGCCGGACAACTACGACAGCTTCTCCCGCTCGAAGAACCTGATCAGCACCAGCCAGGCCAGGACGTACCTGAAACTGCTGGCCGACTACTCGCACTCGAAGAACCTGGCGATCGCCCAGAAGAACACCGTCGAACTGTCCCAGTACCGCAGCAGCGTCGGCCTGGACTTCGCCGTCGCCGAGGAGTGCGGCCAGTACGACGAGTGCGGTGACTACGTCGACTACTTCGGCAACAACGTGATCGTGATCGAGTACACGAACAGCGGCCGGCAGAAGGCCTGCAGCGCGTTCGGCAGCCGGCTCAGCATCGTGCAGCGCGACGTGGACGTCTCCACGCCGGGCAGCGGCGGGTACGTCCGCAAGACCTGCTGATCCGTCTTTCCTCTCCTGCCAAGTCTTTGGGGTCAATCATGTCTTCACCAACCCGTCGCGACATCCTGCGCTTCTCCGCCGCTCTGGCAGCCGCCGGCAGTCTCGCTGCCTGCGGCAAGTCGGCCGACAACGAGGAAGCCGGTGGCGTCGTCACCGTCGACCTCTGGCACGGCCAGACCGACACCGGCAAGAAGGCGCTCGATGCCTTGATCAAGCAGTTCAACGACACCCACCCGTTGATCAAGATCGTCGGCGGTGGCGGTGGGGTCACGGCGGACAGCATGCTGCAGAAGGTCACCGCGGGACTGGCCGCGGGGTCCTACCCGGATATCGCCTACATCTTCGGGTCGGACCTCGCCAGTATGACCCGCAGTCCCAAGGTGGCCGACCTGTCCGCCTCGATGGATCTCAAGGACTTCTGGCCGGCCGCGCGCGACGCAGTCACCGTGCAGGGCAAGGTCCGGGCGGCGCCGGCGCTGCTCGACTCCCTGTGCGTTGTCTACAACAAGAAACTCTTCGCCGCGGCCGGCCTGGCAGAGCCGAAGGCGGGCTGGACCTGGGACGACTTCACCAGCACCGCACAGCAGTTGAACAACCCCGCCAAGGGGATCTTCGGCACCGGCTGGCCGGGCGTCGGCGACGAGGACACGGTCTGGCGGCTCTGGCCGATGATCTGGGACCTCGGCGGCAACGTGGTCAGCGAGGACGGCAAGTCCGTTGCCTTCGACCAGGTCGGCGAGCAGGTCTTCGGCACCCTCGACAAGCTGCGCACCGACAAGTCCCTGTACGTCGACCCGAAGCCGGGCGGCGAGCAGCTCTACCAGGTGTTCCTCGGCGGCCGGATGGGAATGGTTGCCACCGGCCCCTGGCAGCTGCCGGACGTGATCGACAAGGGCGTCGACTACGGCGTCGTACCGCTGCCGTCGTACTCCGGGAAGCCGGTCACCATCTCGGGGCCGGACACCTGGACCGTGTTCGACAACGGCAAGGCCCGGGTCAAGGCGGCGACCGAGTTCGTCAAATGGCTGAACGACCCGAAGCAGGACGTCCGCTGGGACATCCAGGCCGGCAGCCTGCCGGTCACCACGACGACGGCCGCGCTGCCGGAGTGGACGAAGCACGCGGCCGGCACGAAGGGGCTGCAGGTCTTCGTCGACGCGTTGGAGACCGCGAAGGTCCGGCCGACCATCACGGCGTACCCGAAGATCTCGCAGCAGCTCGGCCAGGCGACCGTCGCCGTACTGCTGGGGAAGAAGTCACCTGCCGACGCGCTGAGTGAGTGCGTCAAGCAGTGCAACGCCCTCCTGGCTGTGCCCAGCTGATGGCCAGTGTCGTCGGCACCTTCACGATCGACCCTCGAGCACGGCGGGCCGCCAAACGGCGGACCCGCGGCGAGGGGGCGACCGCGTGGGCCTTCGTCAGCCCGTCGGTGCTGATCATCCTCGGGCTGAGCGTGGTGCCCGTGCTGTGGTCGCTGCTGTTGTCGTTCCAGGCCAACGATCTGGTCTCCCCCAGCCAATGGGTCGGCCTGGCCAACTACAAGGCCTTGGCGAAGGACCCGAACTTCTCCTCGGCCGTCGAGCACACCCTGATCTACACCGTGCTCTACGTGCCGCTGAGCGTGGTCGGCGGGTTGGCGATCGCGTTGATGCTCGACCGGCAGATCAAGTTCATCAGCTTGTACCGCACCTTGGTCTTCGTTCCGTTCGTGGTCTCGGCGGCCGCCCAGGGGGTGCTGTTCTCGTTCGTGCTCGATCCCGAGTTCGGGGCGGCCAACTCGGTGCTGCACAAGCTGGGGCTGCCCGCGCAGGGCTTCTTCAGCGATCCCGGCCAGGCGCTCTACCTGCTGGTCGCGATCTCGTTGTGGAGCGGGACCGGCTTCTGCGTGATCGTCTATCTCGCTGCCCTGCAAGGGGTTCCGAACGAGCTGGTCGAGGCCGCCCGGATCGACGGCGCGAGCAAGGCCGGCGTACTGCGCCATGTCACCCTCCCGACGCTGACCCCGGTCACGATCTTCCTGGTGCTGTTCCAGACGATCAACGCGTTGCAGGTGTTCGACCTGGTCTTCGTCACCACCAAGGGCGGGCCGCTCGGCTCGACCACGGTGATCGTCTACTTCATCTGGGAGAAGGCGTTCAAGACGTTCACGGCCGGCTACAGCGCGGCCGCGGCGTACGCGCTGGCTGTCGCGTTGCTGGTCATCGGCCTCGCCCTGCAGCTCTACCGACGGAGGGCCGCCCGATGACCAAACGCCTCCCCTTCAGTCCGTGGCATCTCGTCCTGGCGCCGCTGGCACTGATGTTCGCGCTGCCGCTGATCTGGCTGCTGGTCAGCTCGGTGATGAGCAACGCGGAGATCAACCGGTTCCCACCGGCGCTGATCCCGTCCGGGATCAAGCTGGACGGCTACCGGTTCGTGCTCGGGAACGCCTTGTTCCCACGCTGGTTCCTCAACTCGTTCATCGTCTCGGCGGTCGCGGTGACCGCCAACCTGGTGCTCGGGTCGCTCGGTGGCTACGCGTTCGCCCGGATGCGGTTCGCCGGGTCGAAGCTGCTGCTCGGGATGATGCTCGCGACGATGGTGATCCCGTTCCAGCTGACGATGATCCCGACCTTCCTGGTAATGAAGGAGCTCGGCCTGATCGACACGCTGGGCGCGCTGATCGTGCCGTCGCTGGTGACGCCGTTCTCGGTGTTCCTGTTCCGGCAGTTCTTCGTCTCGCTGCCGCGTGAACTCGAAGAGGCGGCCTGGCTCGACGGTTGTGGTCGGCTGCGGATCCTCGTGTCCGTGGTGCTGCCACTGGCCAAGCCTGCGCTCAGCACTGTTGCCGTCCTGACGTTCCTGAGTACCTGGAACGACCTGACCTGGCCGCTGATCGCCATCAACCATGACACCAACTACACCCTCCAGCTCGGCTTGACGACCTTCCAGGGCCAGCACCACACGCAGTGGGCGGCGGTGATGGCGGGCAATGTCATCACGGTGCTGCCGGTACTGCTGGGGTTCCTGCTGGCCCAGAAGGCGTTCATCCGCTCGCTGGCTTCCACTGGACTTAAGGGCTGACAGATATGAGTGGTTTTGACTTGCTAGTCATCGGGGATGCAAACCCCGATGTGGTGATAGGACCTGTTCCACAAGCGCTTCCCTTTGGGCAGCGCGAGCGGCTGGTCAACAGCGGCTCACTGGTACTCGGTGGCTCCGCCGCGATCATGGCGTGCGGCGCTGCCCGGCTGGGGCTGAGTGTGGCCTTCGCCGGACGCGTGGGCAACGACCCTGCGGGCGAGTTCGTCCGCAACGCGCTGGTGGAGCGGGGTGTTGACGTGTCGGCGCTAGTGGTCGACGACCTGTTGCCCACTCCCCTGACGACCGTACTGACATCCGGCGACGACCGGGCGATCCTCACTGCTCCCGGCTGCTTGCCTGCGACCACCTCGTACGACGTACCGGTGGATCTGCTGCGTTCTGTGCGGCACGTGCACGCTGCCTCGTTCTACTTGATGCCTGAGCTCGCTGCTGGGCTGGCGGCGCTGTTCAAGGAGGCGAAGAGCAACAAGGCGACCACCTCGCTCGACACCAACGACGACCCGAGTGGGCGGTGGGATCGCGTAGTACTGGATGCAGTGTTGCGGGTGACCGACATCCTGTTCCCCAACGCGGCTGAGGCGCATGCGTTGACAGGGCACCCAGTACTGGAGGATGCGGCCGGCATCCTGGCTCGCCGCGGACCGCTGGTCGTGGTGAAGGACGGCGCGGCCGGTGCTCTGGCGCATGACGGCTCGAAGATCCTGAGGGCCCCTGCGCTCGCAGCGAAGCCGGTGGACACCGTTGGGGCTGGGGACAGCTTCGACGCGGGGTACGTCGCCGCAGTACTGAACGGCCTCGGCCGGGAACGGGCGCTGGCGATCGCTGCGGCCTGTGGATCATTGTCGACGCGTGCAGCCGGCGGTACCGCCGGGCAGGCCGACTGGGAGCTTGCTCTGGAGAGTGCACGATGACGACCAAGATCGCATTCGTCGGCGCCGGAAGCGTCGTCTTCACCCAGGGGTTGCTGGCCGACCTGTTCAGCTTCGACGACCTGGGTGAGCTGCACATCGCCTTGCACGACATCGATCCCGAGCGGCTGACGACTGCTTCGGGCGCCGCGGCGGCGATCGCCGCCGAGCGTGGGGTGTCGCCGCGGATCACCGAGCATCTCGACCGGCGGGCGGCGCTGGACGGGAGCGACTTCGTCATCAACATCATCCAGGTCGGGATGAACGACGCGACCCGGCTCGACTTCGAGATCCCGGCGAAGTACGGCGTCCGGCAGACGATCGCGGACACGCTCGGGGTCGGTGGGGTGTCCCGGGCGCTGCGGACGTTCCCGGTGCTGAAGGGACTGGCGGCGGACATTGCGGAGGTATGTCCGGACGCGTGGTTGCTGAACTACACCAACCCGATGGCGATGAACGTCTGGTACCTGAAGGCGCTCGGCGTGAAGAACGTGGTCGGGCTGTGCCACTCGGTCTACTGGACGCTGCACGACCTGTCCGCGTTGGTGGGGGTGCCGCTGGCCGAGGTGAACTACCTGGCCGCCGGGGTGAACCACCAGGCGTGGGTGATGCGGTTCGAGCACCAGGGCAAGGACCTGTACCCGGCGCTGGACGAGGTGATCGCCCGCGATCCCGAGCTGGCCCGGCGGGTGCGAGTCGACATGTACAAGCGGCTTGGCTACTACCCGACCGAGACGAGCGAGCACTCGTCGGAGTACGTGCCGTGGTATCTGCACGACGCGTCGGAGGTGGAGCGGCTGCGGTTGCCGGTGGGCGACTACCTGCGGATCATCGAGGAGAACGTCGCGCTCTACGAGGGCACCCGGAACGCGCTGAAGACCGGCGACCCGATCCCGGTCGAGGGCACGATGGAGTATGCGCCGCAGGTCATCCACAGCATCGTCACCGGGACGCCGCGGACCATCTACGGCAACGTGGTGAACACGGGACTGATCTCCAACCTGCCCGATGGGTCAGTGGTCGAAGTTCCTTGCCTGGTTGATGCTTTGGGTGTTCAGCCGACCGCCGTCGGCGCGTTGCCGGCGCAGTGTGCAGCGCTCAACCGCGCGTACGTCGGTGTCAACGAACTGGTTGTCCGTGCCGCTCTGGAGGACGACCCGCGTGCGATCCGTCAGGCGTTGATGGTCGACCCGGCCACGTCGGCGGCGCTGACGGTGCCACAGATCTGGGCGATGGCCAACGAACTGGTAGAGGCCCACAGCAACTATCTGGCTCCCGCTCTCCGGGCACAGCTCAGTCTGTGAGCGCGGCTTTCAGGTAGTTCTTGTAGGTGGCGAGGTCGGCAACGACCTCCGCTGCAGTAGTGGACTTGTGGAGCGCGCCCACACCTTGGCCGGCGTACAGCGAGGCTGAGGTGGGGTCCGCTCCACGAGTTGCAGTGACGTACTGCTGGTGGCCTTCGTCATCCGACTTCAGCGCGTCTTCACGTCCCTCCCACGTGTCGTAGAAGGTGTTGCGGAGAGCGCGGCCGCCGAACTCGTCCGGCCAGCCTGCTCGGGAGGCGGCGTCGAAGACCGTGCCGTAAACGGTGTCGGTCTCGTCGGCTTCCAGCAGGCGCTGGCGCGAGGCATCGGGGGTCAGCGCCTCTTCGCAGGTCAGGAAGGCTGTGCCGATCCAGCCGCCGGCCGCACCAGCAGCCAGTACTGCGGCAAGCCCGCGAGCGCCTGAGATGCCACCGCCGGCCAGGACCGGGAGGTCGGTCAGGTCCAGAATCGCTTGCAGCAAAGGCAGTGTGGCGACCTCGTTGCGACCGTGCCCACCCGCCTCGGCGCCACGGACGACGATCGCGTCGACTCCTGCGTCGATCGCCTCACGGGCATCGGCGACCGTGCCGGCCTGGGTGGCGACGACGATGCCGGCGCCGCGCAGCGGTTCGACGTACGGGCGGTAGTCGCCGAAGCTGAGCGAGACGAGCGCCGGCTTCAGCTCGAGTACTGCGTCCAGGTGGTCGGGGTGGTCCTTGACCGACCATGCCATCAGGCCCACGCCGTACGGTTTGCCGGTCGCCGCCGCGACGGCGCCCTCGGTGCGGATCCACTCGGCCGACACCGCGGAGCCGGCGCCGAGCATCCCCAGTCCGCCGGCCACCGAGATCGCGCCGGTCAGCCGGCCGCCGCTGACGTTCGCCATGGGCGCCCCGACCACCGGCACCGGCAAGCCGAACGTGTCCGTCAACCAGGTGCCCATCTCGTTCCCTCTTTCTCCGCAAAGCCGAAGGCCCGCCCCAACAACTGGGAGCGGGCCTTCGAGAGTACTGCGTGGTTACTTGTAGACGTCCGAGGCAGCGTCGCCGTGGCAGCGCTTGTACTTCTTGCCCGAACCACACGGGCAGACCGCGTTGCGCGGGGTGCCCGGGTACTCCAGGGCGCCACCCTCGACCGCGTCGGCGTGCACCGAGACCTCGTCGTCGCCGTCGATCGTCGGCGCCGAGTAGGTCAGCCGCTGCGGGCGGCTCTCGTTGGACAGGCCCTTGGCGCGCAGCTTCGGGGTGTCCTGCGGACGGGGTGCGTCCTGCGGGCGGTCCTCGTCGTCGTCACCGGACTGACGGCCCGGGAACTCGGCCACCGGGGCGCCCGGGACCAGGATGTCCTGGGCCTCGGTCTCCTCCAGCTCGGCCAGCTCCGCCTGCGCGGCCAGGTCGGCCTGCATCGCCTCGATGTCGACCTCGACGTTGAAGATGAACGCGACCGACTCCTCCTTGATGGACTCCATCATGGCGGCGAACATGTCGTAGCCCTCGCGCTGGTACTCGACCAGCGGGTCGCGCTGTGCCATCGCGCGCAGGCCGATGCCCTCGCGCAGGTAGTCCATCTCGTACAGGTGCTCGCGCCACTTGCGGTCCAGCACGCTCAGCACCACCCGGCGCTCGAGCTCACGCATCGCGTCGGAGCCGAGGCTCTCCTCGCGCCGCGCGTACGCGTCGCGGGCGTCGCCGATGAACTTGTCGACCAGGAAGTCCTGGGTGAGCCCGGACCGGTCGCCGCCGGCCTCCTCGATCAGCTCGTCCTCGGTGACCTCGGTCTGGTACAGCGTCTTCAGCGCGGTGAACAGCTGGTCCAGGTCCCAGTCCTCGGCGAACCCGTCGGCGGTCGCGCCCTGGACGTAGCCGGTGACCGTCTCGTCGAGCATGTCGAGCACCTGGTCCTGCAGGTCGGCGCCCTCGAGCACCCGGCGGCGCTCGTCGTACACGACGTGCCGTTGCCGGTTCATCACGTCGTCGTACTTGAGGATGTTCTTCCGGGTCTCGAAGTTCTGCGCCTCGACCTGGGACTGCGCCGACGCGATCGCCTTGGTGACCACCTTGTTCTCCAGCGGCACCGTGTCGTCGTCGTTGCGCGACATCGCCCAGTCGACCATCTCGCGCTTGAACAGGCGCATCAGGTCGTCCTCCAGCGACAGGTAGAAGCGGGACTCGCCCGGGTCGCCCTGCCGGCCGGACCGGCCACGCAGCTGGTTGTCGATCCGGCGCGACTCGTGCCGCTCGGTGCCCAGCACGTACAGGCCGCCGGCCTCGCGGACCTCGACCTGCTCGTCCTTGACCAGCTTCTCGAACTTCTCCAGGACCTTCGGGTACTCCGCCTCGTACTCCTCCGCGGACTCGACCGGGTCGATCCCGCGCGCGCGCAGGTCCTTGTCGGCCAGGTGCTCGGGGTTGCCGCCGAGGATGATGTCGGTACCACGGCCGGCCATGTTGGTGGCCACCGTGACGGCGTTCTTACGGCCCGCCTCGGCGACGATCGCGGCCTCCCGCGCGTGCTGCTTGGCGTTCAGCACCTCGTGCGCGATGTTGCGCTTGCGGAGCTGGTTCGACAGCCGCTCGGACTTCTCCACGCTGGTGGTGCCGACCAGGATCGGCTGGCCGGTCTCGTGCCGGGTCGCGATGTCCTCGACGACGGCCTCGAACTTGGCTTCCTCGGTGCGGTAGATCAGGTCGCGCTGGTCCTGGCGGACCATCGGCTTGTTGGTCGGGATCGGGACGACGCCCAGGCCGTAGATCTTGGAGAACTCGGCGGCCTCGGTCTGCGCCGTACCGGTCATCCCGGCCAGCTTGCTGTACTGGCGGAAGTAGTTCTGCAGGGTGATCGTCGCCAGCGTCTGGTACTCCTCCTTGATCTCGACCTTCTCCTTGGCCTCGATCGCCTGGTGCAGCCCCTCGTTGTAGCGGCGGCCGTGCAGCGTCCGGCCGGTGTGCTCGTCGACGATCAGCACCTCGCCGTCGACGACCACGTAGTCCTTGTCCTTGCGGAACAGGTCCTTGGCCTTCAGCGCGTTGTTCAGGTAGCTGATCAGCGGGGTGTTGGCCGACTCGTACAGGTTGTCGATGCCGAGCCGGTCCTCGACCTTCTCGATCCCGCGCTCGAGGATGGCGACGGTGCGCTTCTTCTCGTCCACCTCGTAGTCGGCGACCGGGCGCTGGTCCTCGGCGATCTTGTCGTCGGCGAACCGCGGCTTCAGCACGCCGGCCAGGTTGGCCATCTCGACGTACCAGCGCTGCGAGTCCTCGGCCGGGCCGGAGATGATCAGCGGGGTCCGGGCCTCGTCGACCAGGATCGAGTCGACCTCGTCCACGATCGCGTAGTTGTGCTCGCGCTGGACGCAGTCCTCGATCGAGTTGGCCATGTTGTCGCGCAGGTAGTCGAAGCCGAACTCGTTGTTGGTGCCGTAGGTGATGTCCTTGGCGTAGGCCAGCCGGCGCTCGGCCGGGGTCATCTCCGGCAGGATCACGCCGTAGTCGAGGCCGAGGAAGTGGTACACCCGGCCCATCCACTCGGCCTGGAAGCGAGCCAGGTAGTCGTTCACCGTGACCACGTGCACGCCCTTGCCGGACAGCGCGTTCAGGTAGGTCGGCAGGGTGCCGACCAGGGTCTTGCCCTCACCGGTCTTCATCTCGGCGATGTTGCCCAGGTGCAGCGCCGCGCCGCCCATGATCTGGACGTCGTAGTGGCGCTGGTGCAGGGTCCGCTTGGCCGCCTCGCGGACGACCGCGAAGGCCTCCGGCAGCAGGCCGTCCAGGGACTCCCCGTTGTCGACCCGTTGCTTGAAGTCGGCCGTCTGGGCGCGCAGCTCTTCGTCGGACATCGGGGTGAATTCGTCCTCGATCGAGTTCACCACCTTGGCGATGCTCTCGAGCTTGCGAACGATCTTGCCCTCGCCGATCCGCAGTAACTTGTCGAACGCCTTCATCGTGGGGGGTCCACTCCTTGACTGTGCAGCCTTCAATGCGGCGGGTGCCTGACCGTGCGTACCCGGTGACGGACGCAGCACGGACTGCCCGCCTGGCGGGCGCCACCCATGGTACTGGGCGGCGGGCGCCAACCCACTCCCCGGAGTGAGCCACGCCTTGCTCCACCCACGAGTGAGAGGTCCGAAAAGTTCCAGTACTACGCCCCGCTGGGGTGTTGATGTGGGTGGTGGTGGGTGGCTAGGAGCCTCGGAGGGCGATGCTCAGGGCGGGGGCCAGGTCGCCGCCGCCGGCTACCCGGACCTGGTCGAGGCCCAGCCAGCCGGCTAGTTGGGTCAGCTCGGCGGCCAGTTCCTCGGCGGTCTCGGCGGGGGCTTTCGGCTCGGCGTGGGCCGACTGGACCAGGAGGACGCCGGCGGTGCGGTCGGCCTTGAGGTCGACGCGGGCCACCAGGCGGTCGCCGAGGAGGAACGGCAGCACGTAGTACCCGTAGATGCGCTTCTCGGCGGGGACGTAGATCTCGATCCGGTAGCGGAAGTCGAACAGGACCTCCGTGCGGGTGCGCTCGTAGACCAGCGAGTCGAAGGGGCTGACCAGGGCTCTGGTGTTGACCCGGCGTGGGAGCTTGGCGTCGCGGTGCAGGTACGCCGGGCGCTTCCAGCCCTGGATGGTGACCGGCAGCAGCTCACCCTCCTCGACCAGCTCGGCGATCGCCTGCGCGGTGGCGGCGGGCGCAGTACGGAAGTAGTCCTTCAGGCATTGCGCGGTCGCGACACCGTGGGAGCGAGCCGCGATCGAGACCAGACCGCGATGTGCCTCCTCGGGTGTCGGGGTCGGGGTCGCGACCACCGAGGCGGGCAGCACCCGCTCCGGTACGTCGTACATCCGCTCGAACTGCTGGTTGCGCCGGGCGACGGTGATCTCCCCCGCGAAGAAGAGGAACTCCAGCGCGCGCTTGACGTCGGACCAGTTCCAGCCCCAGTTGTTGCGGTCGCGCTCGACGTCGTCGTCGATCTCCCGGGCGGTCAACGGGCCGTGGTCGCGCACGTCGGCGAGCACCTGCTTGACCAGCTCCGGCCGCTCGACCGCGATCGAGCGCGGACCGCCCCACGCCTCGGTGCTCGCCCGGGCCATCCGCCACCGCATCAGCGGGTGCGTCTCGACCGGGATCAGCGACGCCTCGTGCGCCCAGTACTCGACCAGCTTGCGCGGCGACTTGCCCGCGGCGCGGTCGAGCAGGTCGCGCGGGTACGGCCCGAGGCGGGAGTAGAGCGGCAGGTACTGCGCTCGGCTCAGCACGTTGACCGAATCGATCTGGATCAGGCCGATCCGGCCGAGCACGCGAGTCAGCGCGCGCGAGTCCGGCACGCCTTTCGGGCGCGGATCGGTGAACCCCTGAGCGGCGAGCGCGATCCGCCGGGCTTGAGCCGTCGACAACACCTCGGTAGTCACGGGCAGAAGTCTGCCTGGTGGCACCGACAAAACTCAGTCCTGGAGGTCGATGATCACCAGCCGGTCGGTGAGCTCCGGGGCCAACGGGCCGGGCAGCAGGCCTCTGGTCCAGAGTTCGTCGACCCGGCGGAACCGGCCGCTCTGGAGGCGGCTGACGACGATCGCCGCGGCCTGCTTGCCGGTGACCCCGGGCAGGGTGTCGAGCAGGTCCGCAGGGGCGTCGTTGAGGTCGATCAGGCCGCCGTCGTCGAACTGCCGGGGCAGGTCGGGGCGGCCGATCCCGAGCAGGCGAGCGCGAGCAGGCTGGGTGCTGGCGAGGTGCCGCGCCTCGTTCCGCAGTACGGCGTCGGGCGAGTGCTGCGACGACTGGAACGGCTGCGGCTGGTACTGCGGCAGCTGCGGCCGGAGCAGGTACGGCGGCTGCAGGCCAGCGCGCCGCTTGGGGCTGCCGATCACGATGGCGGCCTGGATCGAGCAGGCGATGCCGGCGCAGAGGTAGAGCAGCGTGACCAAGGCCTGACCGTTGGACAACTCAGGCTCCTCCGGAGGAACCATCACGTACACCGTGAACCACACGATGCTGGCCAGGTAAGCCGCGGCCGACAATCCGAGCGCCAGGCTGCGGCGCTTGAGCGCGACTCCCGCGGTGACCAGCCAGCCGAGGAACCCGAGCGAGACGACCGGTACCGCCGCACCGAGCAGCTTGAGCACGACCAGCTTCGCCACCGATGGCCGAGCAGGCTCCACCGGCTGCGGCGTCCCGTACGCGGAGGACGGGGCCTGCCAGGGCGTCGGCGGCTGAGAACGCGTCATCGGCTGTGCGGACGACCAGGTAGTGGCGGGCGGTTGGCCAGGCGAGGAGGCGGACTGACCGGTGCCGAGCTGGTCGAGCGCTTCCTGAGCCCGCTGCCGAGCATCGGCCAGCTGCGCGCGGGCGTTGTCGAACAGCGGACCAGTCAGGCCTTCCAGCGGCGTGCCCTGCCAGAGCGCGAGCGCAGTACGGAGCAGCTTGGCGGCCTCGGCGTTGCTGCCCGCGGCCCGCAACTCGCCGGCCCGCTCGACGTCCCGGTTGAACAGGTCGAGATCGCTGTCGCCCGGCTCGACGCACAGCACGTAGCTGCCGTCCGCCAGCGTGATCAGCAACTCGGCGGCTCTGGCCATCCGCTGCGGATCTACCAGGTCCCGCAGTGCGGCGACCTGGGTGCGGACCACCTGGTCAGCGTCCGCGGGCGGCTTGCCGTCCCAGGCAGCGGCGACCAGATCGGTCAGCGGGACCGCCTGGTTGGCGTGCAGCAGCAGGGCGGCCAGAATCCGCTGTCGTTGCTCAGGGCCCACGTCCCGCCGGATGCCGTTGCGCCGGACGGTCAGCGGCCCGAGCACCTCATAACTCACAGTCCTCATCGGGCTCTCCTCGCTCCGGTCCAGACCGACCGAGTGTAGGGATCGCAGCGGTCATAACTTCCGAGTTACCGCAAGTGAGAGGTGCGCTACCACCGGTAGGCGCGAGAGTGTCGAGGCAGGCAGCGCCGCCCGCGCTGCCCCAATCACCCCTGGAGTGTGAGGCATGTCAAGACTGCAGCTGGTTCGCGCCGTACTCGCGGTTGGTGCGTTGACCGCAGCGTCCCTCGGAGCAGTGTCGGCCAACGCCGCGCCGCCGCCCGGCCCGCACACTCGGATTGTCGGCGGAGACCTCGCCAGTACCGCGGACGCCCCGTGGGCGATCGCACTGAACAACAGCGGCTCCCCGGTCCCCAGTGGCCAGTACTGCGGCTCCACGCTGGTCGCGGCCAACAAGATCGTCACCGCTGCGCACTGCGCGACCGCGGCAGCCAGCACCTACACAGCGATCCAGGGCCGCGACGAGCTGTCCGGCACCGGCGGCAAGACCTCCAAGATCACCAGCATCTGGGCGGACCCGGAGTACGGGAAGTCTCCGGGGCATGACGTCGCGGTGATGACCCTGGCGACGCCGTTCGACGGCGTACCGACTCTCGCGCTGGAGACCAGCGCTGCCGCTGACGCCGCCGGCGCTGCTTCGGTCGTCTACGGCTGGGGCGCCACCGAGGGCACTGGCCCGGACGACACGTTCCAGAAGGTCGCCGTGCCGGTACTGGGTGACGCGTACTGCGAGTCCGCCTACGCCAGCGAGGGCTACACGGGCGCCGGTGAGATCTGCGCCGGCTACGAAGACGGCGGCAAGGACTCCTGCCAGGGCGACTCGGGCGGCCCGCTGGTCCTCAACGGCCGGCTCTTCGGTGTCGTCTCCTGGGGCATCGGCTGCGCCGACGCCGGCAACCCGGGCGTCTATGCCGAGGTAGCGACCTACGCCGCGGCACTGCAGGCGCAGATCGACAGCTAGTGCCCTGGGTCGGGCGTTGTTTGAGTGATTGCGGTGTCCAGGTGCGTGCATCGCGGTGCTTGAGGAGCGTCCTCGATGCGGAGCATCGTGGATGCTCGTCAAGTGCCGCGAGGTGCGTGCCTGGGCGCCGCAAGCGCCAAACAACGCCCGACCCAGGGCACTGAACCTTCACAGGGGAAGGAAATGAGGGGCCCGGTCCAGTGGACCGGGCCCCTCATTTTTGTGGCTCCTCCCGAAGATCAGACAGACAGCCGGATCACGCCGTAGTCGTAGCCGCGGCGGCGGTACACCACGCTCGGCTGGTTCTCGTCGGCGTCGACGAACAGGTAGAAGTCGTGCCCGACCAGTTCCAGCTCGTAGAGCGCCTGGTCCAGCGACATCGGCTTGGCTGTGTGGGTCTTCTCGCGCATCACCAGCGGGCCGTCACCGGTCACCGTCAGCGAACCGAACTTCTGGGTCGGCACCTCGTCCTCGGCGACCGGCTCCTCCAACGAAGGAGCGTTGCCGTTCAGCGCCTGCTTCGCGGCGACGTGCCGCAGTCCTTCGGGGGCGTGCTGGCCGGTGTGCACCCGGCGGCGGTCGGCCGCCTTGCGGACCTGTGCCTGCAACCGGTCCAGGGCGACGTCGAACGCGGCCTGCTTGGTCTCGCCGCAGGCTTCGGCCCGGACCACGGGGCCCTTGGTGTACATCGTGAGCTCGACTCGCATCGCCCGGTCGTGCTGTCGCGGGTTCTTCTCCTGGCTGACTTCTACTTCGCATCGCAGTACCCGGTGATCGACCTTCTCGATCCGCTCGAGTTTTTCCTCGACGTACTGCCGGAAGCGGTCACTGACCTCGCAGTGATGACCCTTGACAACGACGTCCACGGAAACCTCCATCGATCGGCGACTCTGTTACGTCTTCGGACCCCCGTAACCATGCTGCGGATGCCCGAAACGACAACACCCGCTGTCCGGCCCGGCGAACTCCGTGGGAAGGAAGCCGGCTGATCCGGTCCTCGTCCACATCCCAGTTCGACAAGCCCAAGCGGGTGTCATGAGCCAACGCTAGTCGGCTTCTGCGAAAACCGGTAGGGACGGTTTCATGAACCGGACCCGACGCGCCGCCGGGTGGCCGCGACCACGGCGCAGCCGAGGACCGGAATTCCCTGCGATGCCAAGGCCCGGCAGGCCTCGGCGAGCGTGGATCCGGTGGTCAGCACGTCGTCGACCACCAGCACCGGTTGACCCGTCAGCCTTTCAGCCCAGCGCGAACGGGCCGCGAAAGCCCCAGCCAGGTTGGCCGCGCGGCCTTCGGCGGACAGCCCGGCCTGATCCAGCGGACGCCGTACGACGGTCAGCGCATCAGCCACCCGTACGTCGTACCCGCTGCGGCGGAGCCGGCCGGCCGCCACCACAGTGAGCCGTCGGAGCGGGTCGTGGCCGCGCCGCCGGACCGTGGCTCGCGACGACGGCACTGGACAGAGCCACGCCGCTCGGGCCGGGCCGAGGGTGGTCTGGACCGCCATCGCCAGCGCCTCGCCGAGCGGTCGCGCCAACGCATAGCGGGCCTGCTCCTTGTGGGCGAGGATCACCGAGCGCGCGATCCCGCCGTACTCCGTTGTGGTCGTGGTCGGCCGCAGCCCGGCAGGCACCGGCTCAGGCCACGCCCGGTACGGCGTACTGCCGGCCAGCGCAGCCCGGCACGCGGGGCAGAGCGCCGTCCCCGGCCGCTCGCACCCCGCGCAGCGCCCACCCAGCACGAGATCGACCAGCGCATCCCGCAGCAGCCACCCGGACCACGATCCGCGAACCCAGCCTGCACCGCAACCGCAGTCAAGCCCGCCTGTGGAAAACCCAGCCAGCAGCAGCTCAAGCCAAGCCAAGCGGTGCCAGGCTCAGCCCGGATAGACCGGAGTGATCTGCCCCTCCGCGCCCTCGGCCAGGCTGACCCAGGTCAGGTCCTTGCCCTGCCAGTGCAACTGCTTCTTGCTGTCCTGCACCGCCGGCAACGTGTCGATGTTCGGATTGGACGCCACCAGCACCGCGTCGAACTTGTCGCTGCCCCCAGGAATCACCCGCCGCTGCGAGCCGTCCATGTTCACCTGCCAGGGCCGCGACTGCTCACCCTTGATCGCCTTGCCGGCCACCAGCACGCCCGTGTTGCTCCAGGCCGCGTCGGTGATGTCCGCCAGCCGCAACTGCAGCGACTTGAACCGGCCGAGCACCAGCTGCTTCTTCTCGTTGGTCTCGACCGTCCCGGTCAGCACGGTGTTCACGCCCTTCGACTCCACCACCAGCAGCGCGCGGACCCCGTCCGGCGCCATCCGCAAAGCGATCGGCCGACCGCCGAACTTCGCCAACACGGTCTGCAGCTTGCCGTCCTGCCCGCGCACCCGGAGCCTCGGCGACGAGCTGTCCGCCTGGTCCAGCACCCACAGGTTCTCCTCGTAGTCGAAGCTCGGCCGCAGTACCTTGCCCTCGGCCGGGATCGGCGACTCGGGCTTCTCGGTCTTCGGGGCGTCCAGCCGGCCGACGACGACCACCGGCCGGCCGCCCTTGGTCGACGTCACGATCGCGCCGGAGTCACCGCGCAGGTTCACCGCGAACGACTTCGCGTCGTAGGAGTAGAGCTGGCTGTCGTTCATCGGCTGCGACTCGATCGTCTGGCCGTCGTCCTGCCCCTGGATCCGCTGGATCTTGCCGTCCCGCAGGCCGTAGAGGTCCTTCAGCTTGCCGTTCTGCACCGACGGGTCCCACTGGCTGAACAGGTTGGTGAACTGCAGCACGTCCCGGTCCTGCAGCAGCGGGGCGCCCGCGACCGTGATCCGGACCCGGTCGGTGATCGGGCGCAGCGTCTTGGTGATCTGGGCGGCCAGCCGCTCCCGGTCCTGGGCGTCGGTCAGCGCGGCGACCGTGTCGCTCAACGCGACCGTCGCCACGCCGTTGTCCACCGGCACCGAGACGTTCACCGTCGTCCCCGGCGGGGCGAGCGAGACGACACCGTTGCCCAGCCGGTCGGTCGGGCCTTTCAGCAACTCCTGGACCAGCTGGGTGGCCTCCTGGCCGGGCGACAGGTTGAACGGCAGGAAGACCGGGTCGGGCACCAGCAGGCGCTTGGACGGGTTGAAGAAGTACAGCGCCCGGGGCGTGAGCTTGGAATCCAGCTGATTGCTGCCCAGGAAGACCCCGGGCGGCGCGTTCGTGACGCGCAACTGGTTCGACACCTCGGTCAGCTCGAAGGTCCAGTTCAGCGGCTGGCCGTTCGGCGCCGGCGTCCAGGTGCCCCGCGGATCGATGGTCGCGATCAGCGGCGCCGACAGATGCATCTTGTTGTCGGCGCCCCGCGAAACCCCCGAGCTCGCGCTCTGGTCGTAGATCCAGATCTTGGACTCGGGCTTCCACGCGCCGGCCGCCTCGGCGGTCATGTACTCCCGGGCGACATCGAACGCCCGCGAGTCCGACATCGCCTCCAGGAAGCCGTTCACCAACTGCGGAGCCTCGGCATTGGGCCGCGGCGGCCGCGCCTTGACGCCGATCCCGTTCTGACCGGTCGCCGGCGCGTCCTGGCTGCTGTTGCGGATCGGGCCCTTGGTCGGCACCGTCGCGCAACCGGCCGCAAGCAGAGCAGTAGCCAGTACTCCGGCCAACAGCTTGCGGCTCACGACTCATCACCACCCGTGAGCTTCTGGTACGGCGCGCCGACGTCGACCAGCGACATCTCGGTCACCACCCGGACGGCATCGGTCGGCCGCGGCGGCAGCGGCGAGCCGGTCAGGATGATGTCCGGGCGACGCGGCAGCGTGAGCCGGAAGTACGCGCCGTCACCGGGCGATCCCCAGGCGTCCAGCCGGCCGCCGTGCAGCCGGGCGTCCTCCAGCGCGATCGACAGGCCCAGCCCGGTCCCGCCGGTGGTCCTGGCCCGGGCCGGATCGGCCCGCCAGAACCTGCTGAACACCATCTCGGCCTCTTCGGCCCGGAAACCGACACCGTGGTCGCGGACGGCCACCGCCGCGGCCTCCTCGTCGTACGCCGTGCTGATCACGATCGGCCTGCCCTCACTGTGCTCGATCGCGTTGCCGATCAGGTTGCGCAGGATCCGCTCGATCCGGCGCGAGTCGACCTGGGCGCGGCACGGCTCCGGCATCTCCAGCCGGACCTCGGCGCCCTTGCGCTCCAGCAGCGTCTCGTGGTTCTCCAGCACCCGCGAGACGATGTCGCGCAGGTCGATGTCCTCCAGGTCCAGCGCCGCTGCGCCGGCGTCGAAGCGGCTGATCTCGAGCAGGTCGGCGAGCAGCTCCTCGAACCGGTTGAGCTCGTTCTGCAGCAGCTCGACCGAACGGCGGCTGATCGGGTCGAAGTCGTCGCGGATGTCGTGCAGCAGGTCGGCCGCCATCCGGACCGTGGTGAGCGGGGTCCGCAGCTCGTGCGAGACGTCGGAGACGAACCGCCGCTGCAGCCGGGACAGCTCCTCCAGCCGGCGGATCTGCTGCTGCAGGTTGCTGGCCATCTTGTTGAACGAGACCGCCAGCCGGGCCAGGTCGTCGGTACCGCGGACCTGCATCCGCTCCTCGAGCCGGCCGGCCGCGAGCCGCTCCGCGATCCGCCGGGCCATCCGGACCGGCGTGACGACCTGCCGGGTGACCAGCCAGGCGACGCCGCCGAGCAGCACGACCAGCAACAGGCCGGCGGTCAGCAGAGCCCGCTGGACAACGTCCAGCGTCTCCTTCTGCGCCGTCAGCGGGAACAGGAAGTAGACCTCGTAGCGCTGGCCGCTGGCGTCCAGCACCCGGAGCTGGGAGCCGATCGCCAGTCCCGGCTCGCTCTGGCCGCTGGTGTAGCGGATCCGCATGTAGGTGTCCCAGAGCTTGGTCTCGTCCCGCGAGACCGAGGCCCGCAGCTCCTGCGGGATCGAGTCGCTCTCGACCAGACCGGTGGCCCGGATCGCGTTGGACTCGGCGCTGTCGCTCGGGATCAGCACCACCTCGTACAGGCCGGGCCGGTTGGAGCCCGCGACCAGCTGGGACAACTTCAGCTGGATCGCGCCCGGGTCGGCCGCGTTCAGCGAACCGGACAGCGAGGCCAGCTGGGCGACCGCCTCCTTCTGCGCGGAGTCGCGGCGCGACTCCAGGATGCCGTCGGTGACCTGGCTCATCATCACCCAGCCGACCAGGATCAGCACCACCATCGACATCAGCAGGGTGCCGGTCACGATCCGGGCCTGGATCGAGCGCCGCCAGACGTCCGGCCAGTGCCGCGGATGGGTCTGCCACAGCGGCTGCGGCTGGGCGTGCCAGTCAGCCCCGGCGGCGGTGAGCTCGATCTCGGTTCCGCGGGGCTCCGGCTCGGCTGCCGGCTTGTCCGCCTGCGACTGGTCGTCGCGTCCGTACTCGATCAGTCCGCACCGGCCTTGTAGCCCACGCCACGGACGGTCACCACGATCTCCGGGTGCTCCGGGTCCTTCTCGATCTTCGAGCGCAGCCGCTGGACGTGCACGTTCACCAGCCGGGTGTCGGCCGCGTGCCGGTAGCCCCAGACCTGCTCGAGCAGCACCTCACGGGTGAACACCTGCCACGGCTTGGAGGCCAGGCAGACCAGCAGGTCGAACTCCAGCGGGGTGAGCTGGATCGTCTCGCCGCTGCGCTTGACCGAGTGGCCGGCCACGTCGATGGTCAGGTCGCCGATCGTCAGCGACTCCGGGCCGGGCTCGTCCATCCGGCGCAGCCGGGCCCTGATCCGGGCCACCAACTCCTTCGGCTTGAACGGCTTCACCACGTAGTCGTCGGCGCCGGACTCCAGCCCGAGCACCACGTCCACGGTGTCGCTCTTGGCGGTCAGCATCACGATCGGCACCCCGGACTCGGCCCGGATCGCGCGGCAGACGTCGATCCCGTCCATCCCCGGCAGCATCAGGTCGAGCAGCAGCAGATCGGGTTTGAACTCACGGAA
Source organism: Kribbella sp. NPDC056861 (assembly GCF_040687575.1). Classification (NCBI taxonomy): domain Bacteria; kingdom Bacillati; phylum Actinomycetota; class Actinomycetes; order Propionibacteriales; family Kribbellaceae; genus Kribbella; species Kribbella sp. NPDC056861. The sequence continues at coordinate 1,130,393 of NZ_JBFBNQ010000002.1, forward strand.
AGCAGGCACCGCCTTGTCGCCGGTGGCGACCAGGTAGGTGTCGTAGCCCTCGTTGCGCAGCACGATGCTGAGCATCTCGGACAACGCCGTGTCGTCATCGACGATGAGGACTCGGCCCCGCATCGTCCGGTTACCTTCTGCCACGCCATTGCTCCCTGGATATCTCACGGCCGGTCCGGATCTGGGCTGCGCCCAGCGGGCGCTGATCGTACGCACTACGGATAGTGTCCCATTCTCCGGGTAGCGCACACGCCGGATCGCCGAGCGGGACCGTACTAATGGAGGTATGGACCGCCCGGGCTGTGATCATGGTGCACTGCACAGGTCGGGGCAACTCAGGGAGGGGGCGGCATGCGCGACGACATCGGGGTCTACGAGAGCTCGGAGTACTCCGAACCGCTGCGCCCGTGGCTGCCGGCCGACCTGCTCGACAACGCCGCCCGGACCATCTCGGACAACAAGGCCATCATGCTCGGCCTGCCGGTGCTGGCCGGGATCGCGCTGGCCGCCGTCCAGGCCGCGCTGACCCAGCTGACCGTGCCCGGCGGCCTCAGTGGCTTCTTCAACGCCGACTCCCCGTTCGAGCAGGCCGGCATCTCCATGCTGGTCATGTACGGCCTGCAGTTGATCCTGTTCGCCGTCGTGTCGAGCATGCTGTCCGGCATCATCGCCCTGGCCGCCGTCCGCAGTCAGCTGGCCAACCGGGTGGGCCCACGGGAGCTGCTCCGGCTGGTACGCCGCTCGCTGCCCGCGCTGGCGGCCGTCGGCATCGTCCAGTCGCTCTGCTTCGTCGTGGTGATCGCCGGCTGGGGGCTGGGCGTCTTCGGCCTCGGCTCCGGCGCTGACGCGGTGATCTCGTCGGAGGCGGCCGGGCTGGTGTCCGTACTACTGGTCATGGTCGGCGGCGTGCTGGTGCTGGTCTTCGGGATCCGGCTGGTGCTCGCGGGCACCGTCGTGCTGATGGAGGGCAAGCACGCGCCGGACATCGGGCTCTACATCCCAGCCAGGGTTGGCATCTGGGGCTCGCTGCGGCGCTCCTGGCAGCTCGTCCGGGGCAAGTTCTGGCGGGTGCTCGGCATCCTGCTGTTCGGCGGAGTGGTGGTCAACATCGTCAGCTACGCGCTGCAGTTCGGGATCGGCACCCTGATCGCGACGCTCGGGTCCTGGGCCGACGGGAGCGAGGACACCGGTGCGACCGTCATCGCCGTCGTGCTGGGCGTCGCCGCCGGGGTCGCGACCGTGCTGACCCTGATCGCCAGCCTCGCCTTCATGTCGGCCGTCCAGGCACTCATCTATCTGGACCTGCGGGTGCGGCGCGAGGGGCTCGACCTCTGGCTGCGGCCCGCCCTCCGGCCGGTGGTCGACCCGGCCCAGCAACAGCCGGGGTCGATCCTGTGAGGGCCCTGGTGTTCGCCGAGCCGCCGATCGACATCGGCCGCGACGACGCCGCGCGGGAGGCCGCCAAGGAGCTGTCCAAACCGGCCTACGGCCAGGCCGGCGACAACATCGTGTCCCGGATCATCGGCAAGGTGATGGACTGGATCGGCGACCTGCTGGGCAACCTGACCGGCCAGACCCCCGACGGTCACGCGGGTCTGCTGATGCTCCTCGGGCTGATCGCGCTGATCGCTGTGGTCGTCCTCTGGCGAGCCGGCGTCCTGCGCACCACCCGCGGCATCAAGGGCCAGACGGTCTTCGAGACCGGCCGGCCACGCAGCGCATCGGAGTACAGGGCTCAGGCCGAGGGCGAAGCGGCGAGTGGTGACTACACGGCTGCGGTGCGCAGCAGGTTCCGTGCCTGCGTTGCCGAGCTGACCGAGCGCACCGTGCTCGACGAGCGACCCGGGCGTACGGCGTACGAGGCTGTGGCGGACGCGGGGCGGGTAGTGCCTGCTCTGCGGGAGCCGCTGCAGCCGGCGGCGCTCATGTTCACGGAGGTTGTCTACGGCAACCGGCCGGGGACAGCAGAGCGCTATGCGCGAGTGGTGGCGGCCGATGAGGCTGCCAGGCACGTGTCGACGCGACAGCTGGTGCAGGAATGAGTACGGCGATCGGCCGGAGCGGCACCGACGCTTGGCGGGCGCTGCGGCTGCCCATGCTGATCACCGGCGGCCTGGTGCTCGTAGTACTGGTTCTCTTGATCGCTGGTGCCGCACGGACCTCGGGGCCGTTCAGCCCCGACTCTGCTGAGCCGTCCGGGGCCAAGGCGCTGGCAGCTCTGCTGGAGGACCACGGCGTCGAGGTGACCGGTACCGAGACCTTTGCGGACTCCGTCGACTCCGCGTCGGGCACTCTGCTGATCGGGCCCGGCGGGTCCTTGCGCCGCGCCGACTGGGAGAAGATCGACCGGGCCGGCTGGAGCCATGTGGTGCTCATCCGCCCGAGCTCCAGGGCTCTGGAGGTCCTTGCACCCGGCGTACTCAACTCGTCGGAGTCGCTGCCGGAGGGCAGCCGCTTCCCCGGCTGCGACTTGCCTGCTGCGGTCAAAGCCGGTGCAGCGACCGTCAGCGGCGTCTCGTACTCCGCTCCCGATTCGGCCACCACCTGTTACGGCGACGGCATCAACCACACGGTGATCCGGCTCGAGACGGGCGGCAAGATCGTGGACGTGGTGGGGTCGTCGCGGACCTTCACCAACGCCCAACTGGCCGAGGACGGCAACGCGGCGCTGGCCCTGAACCTGCTCGGCACCCACTCGAACCTGGTCTGGTACCTGCCGCAGTACGAGAGCAACAGCTCCAGCGGCAACGACAAGTCCGACGGACCGCCACTGGTCCCGCCGGACGTCCGGTACATCGCCTGGGCGCTGGCCTTCGCCGCCTTCATCGTGGCGATCTGGCGTGGCCGCCGGCTCGGACCTGTGGTGCCGGAGCCGCTGCCGGTCATCGTGCACGCGGCGGAGACCACTGAGGGCAGGGCAAGGCTCTACCGTCGGTCCCGGGCTCGCGACCGTGCCGCGGCCGCGCTGCGCGAGTCCGCGCTCGGCAAGCTCCAGAAGGCCCACGGGATCCCTCGCCGGGCCGAGCCGACCGCCGTGGTGACGACAGTTGCCGCCCGCACCGGTAGGGATCCCGCAATGCTCTACGAACTGCTCTATGGTCAACCACCGGTCGACGACTCCGCCCTGATGTTCCTGTCCCATGAGCTCAACGTGCTGACGCTGGAGGTACGACACCCGTGACGACCGCTACCGAGGTCACCCCCGAACGGGCCAGGCAGGCACTGGTCGAGCTGCGCAACGAGATCGGCAAGGCCGTGGTCGGCCAGGAGATGGCCGTCACCGCGCTGGTGCTGGCGTTGCTCTGCCGCGGCCACGTGCTGCTGGAAGGCGTGCCGGGAACGGCGAAGACGCTGATGGTGCGGGCGCTGTCGATGGCGATGCGGCTGGAGACCAAGCGGGTCCAGTTCACCCCCGACCTGATGCCCGGTGACGTCACCGGGTCGCTGGTGTACGACGCGAAGACGAGCGAGTTCGAGTTCCGCAAGGGACCGGTCTTCACCAACATCCTGCTCGCGGACGAGATCAACCGGACGCCGCCGAAGACGCAGGCCGCGCTGCTGGAGGCGATGGAGGAGCGGCAGGTCACCGTCGACGGCGAGCCGCGGCTGCTGCCGAACCCGTTCGTGGTCGCCGCGACCCAGAACCCGATCGAGTACGAGGGCACCTACCCGTTGCCCGAGGCCCAGCTGGACCGGTTCCTGCTGAAGGTGACGCTGGAGATGCCGCCGCGCGACGCGGAGATCGCAGTACTGGCTCGGCATGCGCAGGGGTTCGATCCGCGCGACCTTGCCGCTGCGGGGTTGCGGCCGGTGGCCGGGCCTGAGGACCTGCTGGCCGGGCAGGCCGCAGTACGGCGGGTCGCAGTACGGGAAGATGTTTTGGCTTATGTGGTTGACCTTTGCCGGGCCACTCGGCAGTCGCCGTCGCTGCAGCTCGGGGTGTCGCCTCGTGGTGCCACTGCGCTGCTTGCCGTGTCCCGGGCGTGGGCCTGGCTGTCCGGGCGCGACTACGTGATCCCTGACGACGTCAAGGCGATGGCGCGGCCTTGTCTGCGGCACCGGGTGCAGATCCGGCCGGAGGCAGAGCTGGAAGGTGTGACGGCGGACGCAGTACTGGAGAGTGTGCTGGCCACGGTGCCAGTGCCACGCTGATGGTCCTCACTGGCCGGGCCGGCGTCCTCGCTGGGCTAGGAGTCGTCTTCGTAGCCGCTGTGATGCCGCGGTGGGCCGGGGTCGGCTTGGTGGTCGCAGTGGTGTTGCTGGTGTGCCTGGTCGACCTGCTGCTGGCTGGGTCGCCACGGCGGCTGCAGTTGAGTCGTGAGGGCGATACCGCTCTGCGGCTGGGACAGCAGGCTGTGGTGACGTTGCTGGTGGCCAATCCGGGGCGCCGGGTCAAGGGGCTGCTGCGCGATGCCTGGCCGCCGTCGGCCGGCGTACAGGATCCGCCACACAAGCTTGACCTGCCCAGTGGCGAGCGGCGGCGGCTGACGACGCACCTGGTGCCCACCAGGCGTGGGGATCGGCATGCTGATCGTGTGACCATCCGGTCGATCGGCCCGCTCGGCTTCGCGGGTCGGCAGGGGTCCCACAAGGTGCCGTGGACCGTACGGGCGTTGCCGCCGTTCAACAGCCGCAAGCACCTGCCGTCGCGACTGGCGCGACTACGTGAGCTCGATGGCCGGACCGCCTTGCTGGTAAGGGGTCAGGGCACCGAGTTCGACTCGCTGCGGGACTACGTGCCGGGTGACGACGTCCGCAGCATCGACTGGCGGGCAACGGCCCGCCGAGACAGCGTCGTACTGCGTACTTGGCGGCCCGAGCGCGACCGGCAGGTAGCCATCGTGATCGACTCCGGCCGGATGTCGGCAGGCCGGGTCGGCGATGCCCCGCGACTGGACCATGCAATGGACGCGGCGCTGCTGCTGGCCGCGCTGGCGACGCGTGCTGGTGACCGGGTTTCCCTGCTGGCTTGCGATTCCGAGGTACGAGCCGATGTCCGCCGCCCGGCGCCGCAGGACGTGCTGCCGTCGTTCGTGAACGCCCTGGCCAATGTGGACGCCCAGCTCGTGCAGACGGACTTCCGGGTGGTCGTCTCCCAGGTGCTCGAACGCCTCGGCCAGCGCTCCCTGGTAGTCATCCTGACCGGCCTGGACCCGGCAGTGATCGAGGAGTCCCTGCTGCCGGTCATCGGCCCGCTGCTGCGCCGCCACGTCGTAGTACTGGCCTCTGTCGCCGATCCCCGGCTGACGGAGATGGAGACCACCACCTCCGACATGATCGAGATCTACGGGGCCGCCTCGGCCGCCCGGACCCGTCTGGACCGCGAACGGGTCACCGCCGTCCTCAGCCGAGCAGGGGCCACCGTGGTCGACGAGAACCCAGAGCAGATCGCTCCTGCGCTCGCCGACACGTACCTGGCACTGAAGAAGGCCGGCCGGCTCTAGACCAGGCAGAGCGGTTCGTGGCGACCGGCCGGGAGCGTGACGGTCAACTGGTCGTCGGCCCGGACGATGCCGCCGACGGTGACGACGCTCATGATCCCGACCCGATGGAGCACCGTGCCGTCCTCGGCCTTGGTCACCAGCTGCTTGAGCAGGCCTCTGCGCAGCCCGTTGATCTGACTGCAGGGGTCCCGTAGTCCGGTGACCGTGACGATCGCGGAGTCGCCCAGGTGGAGCTTCGTACCGGTCGGCAATTCGAAGAGATCCAGCCCGGCGGTCATGACGTTCTCACCCAGCTCGCCCGGCGCCACGTCGTACCCCTTGGTCGCGAGCTCGTCGAGGACCTCAAGCGGGATCAGGTGCACCTGCCGGAGGTTCGGTGCGGTGGGGTCCCTGCGCACCAGGTGGAGGTGCTGCACGGTCGCGCCCGCGTGGGCATCACCCGCGACCCCGAATCCCTCGATCAGCTCGATCTCACCGACCGGCGACTTGCTGAACCGGTGCTTGTCGTCGCGGTGAACGCTGTGGACTCTCATCCTCCCAGCCTAGGGAACCGGCTTAATGGAACTCGGTTCCACAAAATCCCACCGACAGCTCTGTCGGTTCGGTAAGCGTTTGCCCTATGGTGAGCGAGCGTACGCGGACAGTTAACGCCCCGAACTATCCGATGAGGTAAATCCCATGAAGAGACGCTTTCGCGCGCTCGCCCTGGCTGCCGTTCTGGCCGCCGGCGCGACGCTCGCCGCCCCCAGCGCTTTCGCCGAGGTCGAGCCGGGTGGCTGGACCTCCTACTCCCCCTCCTTCACCGAGCAGGAACGCGGCTGCGGTCAGATCAACGGCCTGACCTTCCAGCTGACCTGCTCCACCGGCAGTGGCGACCAGCGCGCCGAACGCCGGTACGCCACCTACACCAGCGGTTCCCGTCAGTTCGAGGGCTACTTCCGGATCAGCTCGATGAGCGGCACCCGGATCAGCCTCAAGCAGACCTTCAACGAGAGCTCGGCCGGCCCATTCTTCATGCTCGCGGTGGAGAACGGCGGCCGGCTGTACCGGGTCGGCGGCGGCACCATCGCGAACGGCGCCACCGTCGGGACCTCGGTACGGGTGAACACCGTGCACGTGGTCGGCAGTTCGCACAAGACGTACATCAACGGTTCACTCAAGCTGAACATCTCCAGCCCGGGCGGCAGTTTCTACGACAAGTTCGGCTCCTACCGGACCGACAGCGGCAAGGGACCGGTCACGGTCCAGTGGAGCGGCGTCAACTTCTGGCGGAAGTAGGACTCACGTTGATCCGCATCGCCACCGCGGCGACGTTGCTGGCCGTGCTGACCGGCTGCGCATCCCACGCGACCGATCAGCCGGCCGGCGCGCCCGCGCCGCCACCGGCCGGCCTCCAGCTCACCGCGACCCTGACGACTCCCACCGACATCACCCTGGACTGGTCCGGCGCCCCCACGGACTCGGCCGGCACGATCGTCGAGTTCGCCACCGAGCCCGAGGGCCGCTACACGATCCTGGACTTCGCCGGCGCCGGCCAGCGCCAGTTCGAGCACCCGGACCTGATGCCGAAGACACCGTTCTACTACCGGGTCACCCCGGTCCTCGGCCCGGTCTCCACCGCCGTCGAGGTCAAGTTGCCCGCAGCAACCATTTACCGGACCGCCGGCGAGAGCCCGACGGCGAACGCGCCAACCGAGGTGGCCGCCAAGTCGGTGGGCAAGGACGGCGTCCGGGTGACCTGGAAGGACAACGCCTCCGACGAGGACGGCTACCTGCTGGAGATCAAGCCGCACGGCCGGCCGCAGTACCGGGTGGCGGGATTCGTCGACCCGGACTCGACCTTCACCGAGCTGACCACGCTGCCTGCCGAACGCATCGCGTCGTACCGGATCCGGGCCTTCCACCGAGGCGAACCCTCCAACCTCGCTCATCAGACCACCGGCGCGGACTGAGCTGGCAGCTTCCGGACAGCTCACTGTCCGAACAGGGTCGGCAACCTAGAGTTGATCGACCCTATGGAAGGAAGCCGATGAGACGTCAGCTCGTGTTGAGCCTTGCGCTGGTGGTGATCGGCGCCGGAGCAACCACCGGCCAGGCGGCCGCGGCCGCCGTCGAGATCACTCCGTCGGGTAGTTCCGTGTCAGCCAGCACGAGCGATGCCAACGTCGCCGCGAACGTGGTGGACAACAGCTACACGACCCGCTGGTCAGGCGATGGCGACGGCGCGTGGCTGCAGCTCGATCTCGGAGCGTCCCGCGCCGTGTCGCACCTGAAGGTCGCCGTCTACAAGGGCGACACCCGCAAGAACGACTTCGAGCTTCAGCTCTGGAACGGCTCGGCCTGGATCGACGTGTTCGACGGCCGGAGCAGCGGCACCACCACCGGGCTGCAGACCTTCGACTTCACCGACCAGCCCGCGTCGAAGATCCGGTACGTCGGCCACGGGTACGTCGAGAACAGCGGCACTACCGGCAGCTGGAACAGCATCACCGAGATCGAGGTCTGGGGCGCCGACGGCGGAACCGACCCCGGCGGCGTGCCGGCTGACGTGCTCGATCTGACGAACTGGAAGCTGACCCTGCCGACGGGCTCGGCCGGCAGCCCGACCGAGATCAAGCGACCCGCCCTGGACACCTACACCAACACCCCGTACTTCGTGGTCGCCGGCGACGGCGTCCAGTTCCGGGCCCCGGTCAACGGGGTGACCACGAGTGGCTCGAGCAACCCGCGCTCGGAACTGCGGGAGATGGCGAACAACGGCACCAGCAACGCCAGTTGGTCGTCGACCTCGGGGACGCACACGCTGGTGGTGCGCGAGTCGTTCGACCACCTGCCGACCGAGAAGCCGCATCTGGTCGGAGCCCAGATCCACGACGCCGACGACGACGTCACCGTGTTCCGCCTGGAAGGCAGCAGCCTCTACATCACCAACGGCGACACCACCCACCACAAGCTGGTCACCAGCTCGTACGTGCTCGGCACTGTCTACGAGGCGAAGTTCGTGGTCAGCGGCGGCAAGGTGAAGGCCTATTACAACGGCGTCCTGCAGACGACCCTCAGCAAGTCCTTCTCCGGGGCTTACTTCAAGGCTGGTGCCTACACCCAGGCGAACTGCGGCAACTCGTCACCTTGCGCCGCGACCAACTACGGCCAGACCACCATCCACGACCTGACCGTCAGCCACTCGTGAGCCCTACTTCTTGGCGTTGCGCGACCAGACGAAGCAGTAGGCGCCGAAGCAGGCGATGCCCAGCGCCATCAGGGTGAGCAGCACCGAGCCGAAGGGCTGGTCCTTCAACGTGCGCAGCGCGGTGTCGAGGCCACCGGCCTTCTCCGGGTCGTAGTTGATGGCGGCCACCGCGAACAGGACACCGACGATCACGAAGGCGACGCCCTTGGCGGCGTAGCCGACCCGGCCGAGCATGATGGTCGACTCGGAGACGCCGCCGGTCAGGTCCTCGGTGAACTTCTTGGTGTAGGCCTTGTACAGCTGGCGGATGCCGACGCCGATGATGACCAGGCCGATCACCACGACCAGGATCCGGCCGGGGCCGGACTCCATCAGCTTGGCGGTCATACCCTTCTGCTGGTTGCCGCCGCCGGAGCCCATCGCCATCCTGGCGGCGCTGATCGACAGCGCGAGGTAGACGACGCCGCGGCCGGCCGACGAGACCTTCTTCTCGGTGTCGAGGTGGCCGTAGACGAGCTCCAGCACCTTCCAGACCACCAGCGCGAGCAGCCCGATCGCGACCACCCACAGCAACGCGGTGCCGAAGGGCTTGCTGGCCAGTTCCTGCAGGGCGCCTTGCTGGTCAGCCTGCTCGGACGACTTCCCCCACGCGAGTTGCAGGGCGATCCAGGCGATCAACAGGTGGACAACGCCGTACGCGATCAGGCCGACGGTGATCGCGACGGAGTACAAACGGCTGTTCTGTGCTCTTTGGGCGGTGGTCATACAAATCCACGTACCCACGGGAAAACGGGGCCTCAGGCACTGATTGGCGCACTGGCCTCGCGGTCGGCTTCCTCGACGTCGCCGTACTCGCCGGACTTGTACGCTCTGCGACCGAGCGTCCACACATAGACAAAAAATCCGAGCTCCGCGAGTACGCCGATGCCGACCCGGACCGCGGTCGGGAACGGCGACGGGGTGACGAACGCTTCGATCAGACCGGTGACCAGCAGGATCGCGCCGAGGCCGATCGCCATCCCGACGGTGGCCCGGCCGGTCTGGGCCAGCGCCTGCATCCTGGTTCGCGGCCCGGGCGCGATCCAGGACCAGCCGAGCCGCAGCCCGGCCGCCGCCGCGACGAACACCGCGGTCAGCTCGAGCAGACCGTGCGGCGTGATCAGGCCGAAGAACACATCGGCCCGGTCGTAGCTGATCATGATCCCGGCCATCTCGCCCAGGCGCGTCGACTCGTTCCACAGCACGAACACCACCGGGACCAGCAGCACCCCGATCGCCAGTACCGCGGCCGAGATGGTCGCGTTGTTGATCCAGACCCGCAGGGCGAAGTCCTGGGCCGGGTTCTCCGAGTAGTAGCTGGCGAAGTCCTTGTCGACGAGCTCCTGGATCTGCGACGGCGTACTGACCGAGTCGAGCACCTCTGGGTGCGCGATGATCCGCCAGGCCATCCAGGTGGCCACCAGGTAGAACAACAGACCGACGGTGAGCCACCAGCGGCGTGACGCGTACAGAGCGGCAGGAAAGCTCACCAGGAAGTACCGGGAGATGTCCCGCCAGACAGGAGCCTGCGCACCGGTCACTGCGCCTCTCGCGTCGGCGATGAGGCCTGATAGCCGTCCGATGGTGACAGGGTCGGCGCCACTGGCCCTCAGCGCCGACAGGTGTGTACCGACGCGCTGGTAGAGCGACACGAGCTCATCGGCCTCGGCACCGGTCAGCCGGCGCTGCCGACGAGTCAGAGCGGCCAGCCGATCCCACTGCGGCTGATGCACGGACACGAACGCTTCTACGTCCATCAGCCCTCCCTAAGCTCTACTGGCTCTTTGCTGCGTCACACTAGCTGTCCGGGGTGTCGGTTTACGGGTAGGGAGGGCTGCGGTGTCTCAGCTGGTCACGGGGGAAGCGGTGGTCCTCGAGGTGCGGATCGCGCGGATGCCGACCCGGGCGCTGGCCTGCGCGATCGACTTCGTCATCCAGGTGATCGTGCTGACCGTGCTGCTCGGCGCGCTGCTCGGCTTCCTGCTGACCGAGGCGAGCCAGGCCCTCGGGATCGCGCTGGTGTTCATCACCGTGCTGCTGGTGCTGGTCGGCTACAAGGTCGTGATGGAGACGCTGACCCGGGGCAAGACGCTCGGCAAGATGATGCTCGGCCTCAAGGTGGTCCGCGACGACGGCAGCTCGATCAGGTTCCGGCACGCGCTGGTCCGGGCGCTGCTGTGGTTGTTCGTCGACTTCGCGCCCTGGTTCGCGGCCAGCCCGGGGATCGTGGCGAGCCTGATGAACAAGCAGGGCAAGCGGATCGGCGACATGGTCGCAGGCACGGTGGTGATCCGCGAGCGGCACCAGCCGATGGCGTCGCCGCCGCTGTTCGTTCCTGGTCATCTGGTCCAGTGGGCGCAGTCGCTGGAGCTGTCGCGCCTGACAGACGAGCTGGCGAACACCTCCCGCGAGTACCTCGCGCGGTACATGGAGCTAGAGCCAGTCGCCCGGATCTCCCTCGGTGACGCCCTGGCCTACCGAGTCGGCCAGGTGGTAGCTCCCGCACCCCCGGTGACGATCATCGCCCCCGCGTTCCTGTCCGCAGTACTGGCCGAACGCCGCCGCCGTGAGCTCTCCCGCCTAGCCACCGCCAGAGCCACCTACGCAACAACCACAGGCCCTTTCGGTCCCCCGGTGAACCCGTACGCCGTACCAGCCGGCCCCTTCGCCCCACCCAGCCCCTACGGCCTGCAACCCGCACCCGACAGCCACGTCAGGCCGCCGAACCTCCAGCCCTACCCACCACACTCCCCGCCCCCCACACCCCAGCCCACCAAGATCAACGCCGAAGGCTGGCACGCCCCCGGCAGCGAACCAGATCAGTGGACCTAACCCGACTACTCTTGCGACCATGTCGCATCAACCGGATTGGACCACCTGGCTGACCCGCTGGGACACCCAGCAGGCCGGCTACCTCCCCGACCGCGAGGACCAGTTCCAGCTCATGCTGGACGTCGTCCACCGCCTCGTCGACCAGCCGAAGCGGTTCGTAGACCTGGCCTGCGGCCCCGGCTCGATCTCCGCCCGCGCCACCCGGCGCTTCCCCCAGGCCGAGATCATCGGCCTCGACCTCGACCCGTTCCTGCTGGAGATCGCCCGGCAGACCACCGCCTCCGACCAGGTCCGCTTCGCCGAGGCCAACCTGCGGACACCAGGCTGGGACGCAGTAATGGGTGACTGTCAGATCGACGCCGTCTGCTCGGCCACCGCACTGCACTGGCTCGACCCGGCCGACCTCGACGCCGTCGCGCAGACCCTCGGCCGCCGGATCCGCCCGGGCGGCGTGTTCCTCAACGCCGACACCATGCGGCTCGGCCCCGACGAGGTACCGCGGCTGGACGCGCTCGCCGTCGAGCTGCGCGACGAGATCTGGGCCGGCTCGCACGCCAGCGGCGTCGAGGACTGGCAGACCTGGTGGGACGCGGCCGCCGCGGAGCCCGCCTTCGCCGAACTGCTGGCCGAGCGGGAAGCCCGGTTCGCGGATCGCTGGAAGGGCCGCGACATCACCCTGACCGACACGATCCAGTCGTACCGCAAGGCCGGTTTCGCCGAGGTCGCCGTACTGGGCCAGGTCGCCGACAAGCACCTCTTCGCCGCCATCCGCTGACCGGAACGCCGAAGGGCGCCGTACCGGAGACCTCCCGGTACGACGCCCTTCGGCTCGAACTCAGTAGCGGTAAGCGTCCGACTTGTACGGACCCTCGACCGGAATCCCGAGGTACTCCGCCTGCTCCTTGGACAGCTCGGTCAGCTTGACCCCGAGCGCGCCGAGGTGCAGCTTGGCGACCATCTCGTCCAGGTGCTTGGGCAGCACGTAGACGTCGGTCGGGTACTCCGCGGTCTTCGCGAACAGCTCGATCTGCGCCAGCACCTGGTTGGTGAACGAGTTCGACATCACGAACGACGGGTGCCCGGTCGCGTTGCCGAGGTTCAGCAGCCGGCCCTCGGACAGCACGATGATGGTGTGACCGTCCGGGAAGCGGAACTCGTCGACCTGCGGCTTGATGTTGACCCGCTCGATACCGGCCGTCTTGTAGAGCCCGGCCATGTCGATCTCGTTGTCGAAGTGACCGATGTTGCCGACGATGGCCTGGTGCTTCATCGCCGCCATGTGGTCGGCGGTGATGACGTCCTTGTTGCCGGTGGTGGTGACGAAGATGTCGACGATCCCGACGACGTCCTCGATCGTGGTGACCTGGTAGCCGTCCATCGCCGCCTGCAGCGCGCAGATCGGGTCGATCTCGGTGACGATCACCCGGGCACCCTGGCCGCGCAGCGACTCCGCGCAGCCCTTGCCGACGTCGCCGTAGCCCGCGACCAACGCGACCTTGCCGCCGATCAGCACGTCGGTGGCCCGGTTGATGCCGTCGATCAGCGAGTGCCGGCAGCCGTACTTGTTGTCGAACTTCGACTTGGTGACCGAGTCGTTGACGTTGATCGCCGGGAACAGCAGCGCGCCGGCCTTGTGCATCTCGTACAGCCGGTGCACGCCGGTGGTGGTCTCCTCGGTGACACCCTTGATGCCCTGGCCGATGGTGGTCCAGCGCTGCGGGTCCTCCTGCAGGGTCCGGGTCAGCACCGACAGGACGACGGCGTACTCCTCCGACTCCGCGGTGGACGGGTCCGGAACGACGCCGGCCTTCTCGAACTCGGTGCCCTTGTGGACGAGCATGGTGGCGTCGCCACCGTCGTCCAGGATCATGTTCGGTCCTTCACCGGGCCAGTTCAGCGCCTGCTCGGTGCACCACCAGTACTCCTCCAGCGTCTCGCCCTTCCAGGCGAAGACCGGGACACCCTGCGGGGCGTCGGCAGTACCGTCCGGGCCGACGACGACCGCGGCGGCCGCGTGGTCCTGGGTGGAGAAGATGTTGCAGGAGACCCAGCGCACCTCGGCGCCGAGCGCCGTCAGCGTCTCGATCAGCACCGCGGTCTGGATGGTCATGTGCAGCGAGCCCATGATCCGGGCGCCGGCCAGCGGCTTGCTCTCGCCGTACTGCGCGCGCATCGCCATCAGACCCGGCATCTCGTGCTCGGCGAGCCGGATCTCCTTGCGCCCGAACTCGGCCAGGCCGAGGTCTGCCACCTTGTAGTCGAAGGTCATACCGTTACCGCTCCCCTGGGGACGTGGTTACTTGCTGCCGAGTTCGAGCCTAGAGGTCCGGGGCCGGGTGACGGGCCGCCGGGTCGGCGTTTTTGACACTGAAATGTCAGGATTGGCGTCATGCGCATCACCGAGGCGGCCAAGAGCCTGGGCACCACCCCCCGCATGCTCCGCTACCGGGAGGCGCTCGGGCTGCTGCCCAGTTCCCGCGCCACCCGCACCACCCAGCGCCAGTACGACGGCCGCGACCTGGCCGCGGTCAAGCTCGCCCTCGAACTGGAACGCCGGTACGACGTGACGCCGGCCGCGCTCGCCTTCGCCCTGAAAGCCCTGGCCGAGCCGTCGGTCGCCGCCGACATCCGCGACCTCGGTTACCGCACCGGCCGGCTGACCTCGCCGCCGAGCCCGGCCGAGATCGATCGCGAACGCGCCCTGCGCTGGCTCGGCCGGTCCGGCACCCTGCCGCCGCCGCACAACCGTCCACGCTGAATAAAAACGACCACGATTACACCATTAACAATTTCTGTCATATTCATTGCAGGTTCCTGCAACTAATTCCACTCGTTACCTTTTCGTGACCCTGCGGGATTGCTTCGTATTGTGTAGGTCTCGTATCTTTTCCGTCACGAGGGGGTTGCGGAGCCGAGTTTTTTTTCCGGATGAATTTCTGGTTCGCAGCACCCCTTTCCGCCCCGTTTTCTAGGAAAGGGAAAACGAATGAACAAGGCACGTAAGGGAATGGCCGTCGCGCTGATGGCGGGACTCGGTTTCGCTGGCGTCGGCGTCGCGCTGCCGTCGGCCAACGCCTGGCTGCACGTGGGCATCGAGACCCGCAAGCCCGCCGAGGGCGGCACCTGGAAGTACGGCTTCGAGAACGTGAAGGTGCGTTCGTACTACACCGTGAGCGGCTGCCACGGCTCGTCGGTCAAGCTGAACGGCGACCTGGTCCGCAGCATCAACACCGCGTCGAACCAGAAGTCGATCGCGGAGAAGTCCGCCATCAACACCCCGGGCGCGGACGACGCTTACTACTACCGCACCTGCTGATAAACCGCTGAGCGCAACCGGCCCGGTCGGCCCCCAACGGCCGGGCCGGTGGCATGTGCGCAGAGTCGCGTCGGGTAGCGCTGCGTGCGAAGATGAGCGGCCACCACGGGGCATCCGTCCCGCCCACCCCTGATTTGATCGCCTGGAGACAAGCCGGTGCACAGGAAAATCGCCGTCGCGGTGTCGGCGCTGCTGTTCGCGCTGCTGGCGGTGGCCGTCACGCTGGTCGCGACCATGCACGACCGGTCGTATCCCCAGGAACTGTCGACGAAGTCGATCGTCAACCTCGACTTCTCCAGCACCGGGATGGACGAGACCCAGGCGATCCGCGAGCTCGGCGTACTGAGCGACAGCCTGCACCTCGGCCTGGTCAAGGTCGCGCCGGATCTCAGCGGCGACCAGACCGGCCAGGTGTTCGTGAAGGTCGGCACCGAAGGCGACCTGCCCGAGCGGGTCCGCCGGTTCGGCAACGACCAGGACGCCACCGTCCGCGGCAAAGAAGCACTCGAGCACTCCTACGCCTCCGGCGAATACCTTGTCACCGGCTCCACCAACGGACTCCCGGCCTTCAAAACCTGGCTGACCGGGCACCGGGTAATCACCAAATGGAACGACAACAATCTCGGCGGGACGCTGCGGCTGGTCGTCAAACAAGGCAGTTTCGCCACCAGCCTGCTGGCCGCGACCGCGCTGATGGTGTCGCTGGTCTTGTACTGGCTGTCGGTCAAGGCCCGCGGCCGGGCCCTGCGCGCACTGGCCGGTGTCTCGACCTGGCGGATCCAGTACGAGGACCTGGCCGGATTCCTGGTCGCGATCCTGACCGGCGCGGTCGTGGTCGATGTCCTCGCATTGGCGTGGACAGGGGTCGCGCAAGGCTGGGATTTCGTCCCGAAGTACCTCGGAATCTTGGTCACGTTCGACGTGATCGTGATCGCGCTGACGATGGCCTTCGCGGTCGGCATGTCAGCCGCGTCCTGGCCAGGCCCGGCGATGCTGGCCAGGCGCGAACCAGCGGTCAAGTCGCTGGGCAAGGTGTCACTGGTCCTCAAAGGACTGACCTTCGTGCTGGTACTGGCCGCCGTCGCGCCCGCCTTCACCGCGTACACCACTGCTCGTGGATCGGCCGAGCAACAAGCCCGCTGGAAGGCACTGGCCGACCAGGTCGTGGTGTCGGTCCCGGCGGCGCTGGGCGAAGAGGGTTTCCAGCAGATCATGAAGCAGGTCGGCGATGTGGTCGGCGACGCGGAGAAGAAGGACGCGGTCGCGCTGTCGTACACCTGGGAGGACGAGGCGCTGGAAGGCGTCGACCTCGGCAAGTACGACACGTTGGCGCTGGTCAGTCCAGGCTGGTTACGGCTGATGAACAAGGGCGCGTCCGGTGACCTGCCCGGGTTGTCGGCGCTGCCGGCCGATCAGCTTCCGGCCGGGGTCAAGGAGTTCGTCGGGCCGAACCTGGACCTGTGGACCAGGGACAAGTCGACCGGCGCCGCGGCGCTGAGCAAGATCTCCTTCTACCACTTCTCCCAAGCAGGCAAGGTGCCGTTGGCCGGCGGTGGCAGCGGGGAACTGATCTTCCCCAAGGACGCGATCGTGATGGTCGCGCCGCAGCTGCACGCCACCTTCAACGACGACTTCCTCGCCTCCGCGGCGTCCACCCGCAACCTGGTCTTCACCGGCCTCGGGCAAACCCAGGCGCTGCTGATCGAGCACGGGCTGCAGTACAAGACACAGGTGAAGTACGCGGCCGAGGAAGGCGTCCTGCTGGCGCAGTTCACGGCGTACTTCGCTTGGCTGCAAGGCGTTTCGCTGATCGCGCTGATCGTCGCACTGGTGGTCTCGTCGCTGATCGCCGCCTTCATCACCGCCGTACTGCGCGCCAAACGCGACTTCCCCTTGCGCCTGGCCGGCCAGGAATGGCGGGAGATCCTGGCCGACCGGGTGATCATCGAGTGGTGCGTCGGCCTCGGCCTGGCCGTGATGATCATCGGCTTCCGCCGCGGCGACGGAGCCCTGCTGGTCGCCGCCGCCGCGCTGGTCGGACTGCTCGCCGCGCCGGTGACGCACCTGCTGGCCACCCGCTGGACCTTCGAGAACGTCAGCCGACGCAGACTGTAGACGGGAAGAAAACGCGATCATGAAGATAGAAGCCGAAGCCGTCTCCGTCGTCATCGACGGCCGCCCGATCGTCCACCAGGCGTCCCTCGTGTTCGAGCCCGGCACGATGACCGCGCTGGTCGGGCCCAGCGGCTGCGGCAAGACGACCCTGCTGCACTGCCTCGGCCTGCTCCAGCAGCCGACCTCTGGCCGGGTGCTGGTCGACGGCGTCGACACCACCGACTGGAAGGCCGGCCAACGCCGCCGCTTCTGGAAGGACTCCGGCGCCTTCGTCCTGCAGGACTACGGCGTGATGGAGGAGGAGTCGGTCGCCTTCAACGTGGTGATGAAGTCGAGCATCTTCGGCTCCCGCGTCCTCGGCAACCAGACCGCGCTCAACGAGGCCCTCGACCTGACCGGCCTGACCGGCCGCAACAACGAACTGTCCTCCCACCTCAGCGGCGGCGAGAAACAACGCCTGTCCATCGCCCGCGCCATCTACAAGAACGCCAAAGCAGTCTTCGTCGACGAGCCCACGGCTTCTCTGGACGAAGCGAACCGGACCCGGGTGATCTCCCTGTTCCGCGCCCTGGCCGGCCGCGGCTGCACCGTCATCGTCGCCACCCACGACGACGAAATGATGGCCGCCTGCGACACCCGCCACTCCCTGGTCCGCCCCGAACTGGTCACCAACAACATTTAGTAACCCCAACCACCAGCACCCACCGGCGCGGGTCCCCGCCGCCGGCTCCACCGCTTACTGCGGAGTGCTACGCCAAGCCAGCACCGACAGCCGAGCAATAGCGGACTCCGCGGGCCTCCACGCAGTAAGCGGTAGGAGCCGGAAAGCCCCAGCCACCTGCAGCGTGTGCTGGTGGCTGGGGCTTTCCAAATACAAAAGTTGTTAGTGGGAAGGCGCCTCGGGAACGGCGGGGCGTTCTTCTCGGTTGTAACCCTCGGCATAAATATCCGGCTCGAGGTAAACGTGCTGCGACATCGGCTCCGCCTCGCGAATTGCGCGCTCGGCAGCATTGATGGTCTCCGCGATGGTTGCCGCGTCGGCATCCGTCGGGACACCGAGCTTGGCCGCCACCAGGACCTCTTCCGGACCCAGGTGCAGGGTGCGGATGTGGATCAGGCGCTGGACGCCGGGGGTGTTCTCGATCGCGGCGACGATCTTCTGCTGCGCCTCGCGGGTGGCCGACTCGCCGAGCAGCAGCGACTTCATCTCGATCGCCAGGAAGATCGCGACCACCACCAGCAGCGCGCCGATCGCCATCGAGCCGAGGCCGTCGAAGACTCCGTTGCCGGTGGCAAGGGTCAGCACGACGCCGATCAGCGCCAGCACCAGGCCGGTCAGCGCGGCGAAGTCCTCGAGCAGGATCACCGGCAGCTCGGGTGAGCGGGCGTTGCGGATGAAGCGGGTCCACGACGTGTTGCCGCGGATCTTGTTCGCCTCGACGATCGCGGTCCGGAACGACAGCGACTCCATCACGATCGCGGCCAGCAGGACGGCGACCGGCACCCACTTCCAGTGCTCGATCGCGTGCGGCTCGTGCACCTTGTGGTAGCCCTCGTACAGCGCGAACAACCCACCGACGCTGAACAGCACGATCGCGACGATGAACGAGTAGACGTAGCGCTCCCGGCCGAAGCCGAACTGGTGCAGCTCGTCGGCCTCCCGCTTGGCCCGCTTGGCGCCGACCAGCAGCAGCACCTGGTTGCCCGCGTCGGCCAGGGAGTGGATCGCCTCGGCCAGCATGGAGGCCGACGAGGTCAGCCCCCAGGCGGCGAATTTCGTGACCGCGATACCGGTGTTAGCCAGTAGTGCCGCGACGACGGCTTTGTTACCGCCACCAGCCATGTTCGTTGTCCTCCGGGGGCTCTCAAGACAAGGGGATCAGCGAGCGGACACGACGAACGCCGTGCCGGAACCACGCAGAGTACAGGGTCCTTCGGGTCCACGAAGAAACGCGGACTGCCCAGCGGACAACTCCACCACCTCATCGGTGCCCCCGGCACCGACCGTGGCCGATCCGTCCACACACGCGACGATCCGCGGACCTCCGGCGGCCACCTCGACCGGAGTACCGGCCAGGTCGATCCGCCGTACGGCGAAGTACTCACAGCCCGTCTCGTACTCCGTCACGCCCGGTGCCACCGCGGTCCCGGCGAGCAGCGGCGACTCCAGCGGTTCGAAGTCAACCACCGACACCAGCTCCGGTACGTCGACGTGCTTGCGCGTCAGCCCACCACGCAACACGTTGTCCGAGTTCGCCATCACCTCGAAGCCCGTGCCGTGCAGATAAGCGTGAACGTTCCCGGCCGGCAGGTAGACCGCGTCGAAGCGCTCCAACCGCACCCGGTTGAGCAGCAACGCGGCCAGCACCCCCGGGTCGTCCGGGAACTCGTCGCACAGTCGGGCCAGCGTCTCGGTCTCCAACGCGAACTCTGCACCCTCGTACGCACGGCAGGCCTCGCCGAGCGCCGCGACCAACGGACGAATGGCATCCCGGTCGGTGCTCATGAACGACGTGAACGCCTCTTGCAGCTTGCCGTCGAGCAGCAGCTCGCGCAGTTCGTCCAGCACTCCCAGCGTCTGGAGCAGCGCGACCGACGATGCAATCGGCCGGAAGCCGACCAACGCGTCGAAAGGCCCGAGCGCGATCAGGATCTCCGGCTTCGGCCAGGCGTCCTTGTAGTTGCGATCGCCGGCGTCCCGCGGAATCCCGGCCGCCTCGTCCCGCGCGAAGCCGTCCACGGCCTGCTCCCGCGAGGGGTGCGCCTGGATCGACAACGGCTGCTCGGCGGCCAGGATCTTTGCCAGGAAGGGAAACCGCCCGTCGAAAGCAGCGGCGGTCTCCTCCCCCAGCACACCGACGGCGTCCGCGGACACCAAAGCGAACAACGACTCCCCCGACGGCAGCAGGGAGGGCGCCGACTCGTGCGCGCCCATCCACACCTCGGCCTGCGGCCGGCCATCCGGTTCCACCCCGATCAGCTCGGGGATCGCGGTCCGCGAACCCCAGGCGTAGTCGCGGATGGTGTTCTGGAGCCGAACTACCACGCCGGGTCCTCCGCCGGGTTGCCTGCACCGCTCGGAGCCTGGTCGTCCCTCGGGGTGCCGTAGCGGCCCAGACCAATGCCCAGGTACGCCGCGGCGTACCGGCCGTGCTGCGTCAGTGCGGCGTACCGGGCGACGTCGGTCCCGTTCGCCTGGGTCACCACGTGCACCCGTACGTCGTGACGCTCCGCCTTGTCCATCAGCTGGCGACGGTGCTCGGCAACGCCTGCGTCCTCGACACCGTCGTCCAGGATGACCAGACCGGGCCGGAGCTCCTCTGCCTGGTCGAAGGGGTCGGCAAAGACATCCCGCGGCGGCTGGCTCGCCAGCACCGGCAGCAGGTGTCCACAGTCGGCTGCAAGAGCCGGACGGCCGGTAGCGAGCCGCACAGCCTCCACAACACGTCGCGCGGCACGAGCGGCCAGTACAGACCCACCCCAGACCAGCGGCAGCGCGTCGGCCAGCATGAGCGCCAGGTCCTTGGCCGGGTTCGACGCCAGGTCGAGGTTGGGCGAGCACTCGATCGCCACCTCGTCGAGCATCTCCGCGACCGCCTTGGCGTCCACAGCGGGTCCGAGGTCCATCTGGTGCAACCCCTGCAGTACTGCGACAGCGGCAGCCAGCTGGTCATCCGACTGCGACGGCAGCCGTACTGCGTGCCGGGAACCGGCAGAGGCCTGCGCTACCGGGGAGTCCGGCGGTGCGGCGACCAGGAGACCCGCGCCACGTCGTACGGCCTCGGATGCGGCAGACACCGCGCCCGGGTCGTCGTCGGAGCCGCCCAGGACGACCACGAGGTCGAGCGGGCTGGTCCACCCCGGCAGACCCGGACCGGGCCACGCCACGAACGGGACCGGGCAGACCGGCTCCAGCACGGCCCGGACCAGTCGCGCGTCCCGGCCGGCCGCGACGATCGCGCGCGGCCGGAAGCCGTCGGTGGAGAGCTGGGACAGCGAGTCCTCGGAGGCTTCCAGCTCGGCCCGCACGCGCGCGCCGGCACCGGCGAGCCGGCGGAGCAGGTGGTCGGAAGCCTCGAGGGCGGCCGGGTCGTCCAGCCGCGAATCGTCGAAGGCACTCATCAGTTGTCGGAAGCCTCGGCATCCTTGGTCTCGCGCGCCTCGTCGATCAGCAGCACCGGGATGTCGTCGCGGACCGGGTAGGCCAGCGCGCAGGTCGCGTTGGTGCAGACCAGCTCACTGGCCTCGTCGTCCACGCGGAACTCCGACCGGCACTTCGGACAGACCAGGATGCTCAGCAGGTCGGGGTCCAGGTTCACAGGCATTATTTCTTCTCCTCCACCGGCGCACCGGTGATCAGGGCCAGTACTTCGTCGCGAACACGCTCCATGGTGGCGGCGTCCCCGGCCTCGACGTTAAGCCGCAGCAGCGGCTCGGTGTTCGACGTGCGCACGTTGAACCACCAGTCTCCTGCGTCGATCGTCAGACCGTCCAGGTGGTCAACGGTAATGCCCTCCCGGTCGCCGTAGGTGTCCTCGATCGCCGCGACCGTGGCGGCGGCGTCGTCGACCCGGCTGTTGAGCTCACCGGAGGCGACGTACCGCTCGTAGATCGAGAACAGCTCCGAGGCCGGCTTGTCCTGCTCACCGAGCGCCGCGAGCACGTGCAGTGCCGCGAGCATGCCGGTGTCGGCCCGCCAGAAGTCCCGGAAGTAGTAGTGCGCCGAGTGCTCGCCGCCGAAGACCGCGTCGGTCTCGGCCATCTTCTGCTTGATGTTGGAGTGCCCGACCCGGGTCCGCACCGGCACGCCGCCGTGCTCGGCGACCAGCTCCGGCACCGCCTTGGAGGTGATCAGGTTGTGCAGGATGGTCGACCCGGGGTGCTTGGCCAGCTCCCGGACGGCGACCGCGCCGGTGATCGCGCTCGGCGAGATGGCGTCGCCCTTCTCGTCCACCACGAAGCAGCGGTCGGCGTCGCCGTCGAAGGCCAGCCCCAGGTCGGCGCCGGTCTCGCGCACCCTGGCCTGCAGGTCGACCAGGTTCTTCGGGTCGAGCGGGTTGGCCTCGTGGTTCGGGAAGTTGCCGTCCAGCTCGAAGTACAGCGGCAGGATCTCGACCGGGCCGGTGGCGAAGACGGCCGGCACGGTGTGCCCGCCCATCCCGTTGCCGGCGTCGACGACGACCTTCAGCGGCCGGATGCCGGTCAGGTCGACCAGGTCGTTCAGGTGGTCCGCGTACGCCGTCAGCAGGTCCTTGTGCTTCACGTGCCCCGGTACGGCGACCGGCGACAGCCCGTCGATCAGCGTCTTGGCGACCAGGTCGGCGATATCGCGCAGCCCGGACTCCGCGCCGACCGGCGAGGCGCCCGCGCGGCACATCTTGATCCCGTTGTACTGCGCCGGGTTGTGGCTCGCGGTGAACATCGCACCGGGCAGCTGCAACCGCCCGGAGGCGAAGTACAGCTGGTCGGTGGAGGCCAGCCCGATGTCGATCACATCGGCCCCGGTGCTGGTCACCCCCTCCGCGAAGGCGGCGGCCAGCCCAGGGCTCGACGGACGCATGTCGTAGCCGATCACCACGGCTCCGGGACCGGCGAGAACGTCCAGCACCTCGACGAACGCCGCCCCGGTCGCCCGGGCCACCGCCTCGTCCAGCTCGTCCGGGACGACCCCGCGGACGTCGTACGCCTTGAAGATCGCAGCTACGTCAACCATGCGTGGACCTTATCTGGCCCGACCTCGTACCTGTGTTTCAGGCTGTTTCGAACCACCCGGGTGTTGCCCGGTGGTGCACGTCGGGCAGCTTGCGCTCGACCACCGGGGCCGCCCAGCGGACCGCGTTGGCGAGGATGTGCTGGATCTCGGGCTGGTGGTACGTCGGGTACTCCTGGTCGCCCGGCCGGAAGTAGAAGACCCGGCCCTGGCCACGGCGGTAGCAGCAGCCCGACCGGAACACCTCACCGCCGGAGAACGAGCTGACGAAGACCAGCTCGTCCGGCTGCGGTACGTCGAACAGCTCGCCGTACATCTCCTCCTGCGGGATCACCAGCGGATGCGGCACGCCGGCCGCGATCGGGTGCCCGGCCGCGACCGTCCAGAGCAGCTCGCGGTCGTTCTCCGAGCGCCAGTCGAGGGAGCAGGTGGTGCCCATCAGCCGCTTGAAGATCTTCGAGAAATGCGCCGAGTGCAGCGCGATCAGGCCCATCCCGGACAGCACGGCTTCCTGCACCCGGTCGACCACGGCGTCGTCCACGTCGCCGTGCGCGCGGTGCCCCCACCAGGTGAGCACGTCGGTGTCGGCCAGCACCTCGTCGGTCAGCCCGTGCTCGGGCTGCTGCAGCCACGCAGTACGGACCTTGACGTCCTCGCCCAGCGAGGAGCGCAGGCCGGCGGCGATCGTCTCGTGCATCGTGTCGGGGTAGATCTTCTGGACCGCGGCGTCGTCCTGCTCGTGGACGTTCTCGCCCCAGACGGTGACGTTAACCATTCAGCACTACCTCTCGTCCGGCCTTCGCCGAGGCGTAGGCGGCATCGATGACCTGGGTGCGCGCCAGCGCCTCCGAGCCGTTGTGAGCGGCCCAGTCGCCGCTGAGCACGATCGCGACGAACTCGCTGACCACCGCACGGTGACCGAGCCCCGGGCCAGTAGCCGGCCGGACCTCGGCGGGGATGCCGCCGACGTCGGTGAAGATCTTCAGCGTGTCGGTGTTGGTGTAGTCCTGGACGTCGATCTTGGCGCCGCCCTCGGTCCCGAACAGCTCGATCCCGAAGTTGTCGCCTGGCGCCCGGTACGTCGCCCAGCTGGTCTCCAGCTGCAGCGCGCCGCCGCCCTCCAGCCGCAGGTACGCCGTCGCCAGGTCCTCCACCTCGAACTTCGCGCCGAGGGTGTCGACGGTCGGCCGGATCACGCTGCTGACACTGCCCCGGCCGCGCGGGCCGAGCTCGGCGAAGGTGTTCGCGCTGACCGTGGTCACCGTCGGCTCGTTCAGCAGGTAGAGCGCCATGTCGAGGATGTGCACGCCGAGGTCGATCAGCGGGCCGCCGCCGGACAGCTCGCTGTTGGTGAACCAGCCGCCCATCCCGGGGATCCCGTTGCGGCGCATCCAGTGCGCCTTGGCGTAGTAGATCCGGCCGAGCAGCCCCTCGTCGATCTGGTGCTTCAGGGTGGCGACGTCGCCGCGCTCGCGGTGGTTGAAGACCACCTTGAGCACCCGGCCGGCCTTCTTCGAGGCCTCGACCATCGCGGCGCCCTCGGCCACCGTCCGGGCCAGCGGCTTCTCGCAGAGCACGTGCAGACCGCGCTCCAGCGCCGCCAGCGCGATCGGCGCGTGCAGCTGCGTCGGCGTACCGATGCTGACGGCGTCCAGGCCGTCGAGGGTGAGCAGGTCCTCCCATTTCTCGAAGAGATTGGGCACCTGATGGGTGGCGCCGAGACTCTTCAGGATGTCCGTCTCGAGCCCCGCGAGCGCCACTACCTCGACGTCGGGCAACTCAGAGAACGCTTCCAGCGCGGTTCGCCCGGCGAAGCCGAGACCAACCACTCCGACCCGTAGTTTTTGATCGTTCACACGACGAGTCTTGTCAGTACCTGACTGACCGGTCAACCTCATCCCACGTGACGAAACACATTCGAACACGCAGAAACAGGATCAGGGTTGGTCGGTGGTGCCGTCCGCGGCGGTTGATCCCGGGTCCTGGAGCATGCGCAGGTGGCCGCGGCGGATCACCTCGACCGGTGCGCCTGGCGCCGGTGTCTGCTCACGGGTCTGCGGTGGCAACGGCCGGGCAGCATCGCGTACTGCGTTCGCCAGCGCTTCGAGGTCGTCGTCCGAGGGGCCGGAGGCAGCGGGGTCCGGAGCGAGCCGGATCACTTCCCAGCCGTTCGGCGCGGTCAGCCGGTCGGCGTGGTCGGCGCAGAGGTCGTAACAGTGCGGCTCGGCGTACGTCGCGAGCGGGCCCAGCACACAGGTCGAGTCCGCGTAGACGTAGGTGAGCGTCGACACGGCCGGCCGATGGCAGGCGGCGCGCGAACAGATCCTGGCGATGCTCACGTCCAGACGCTACCCCCACTAGGCTGATCGTGTGACCGAGGCTCGCCGTCATCGACGGCACATCGACCGCCATGGGCGCGGCATGCTCGGACCGATCAGTCGGCCGAGCAGCTTCGCCCCGCGCGGACTGCCCCTGCAACGGGCCGCCGCGGCCCAGTTCGACGAGGTGGTCGCGATCGAGGTGACCCGGCTGGAGAAGCGGTTGCCGCAGGTCGTCGCCCGGGTCGAGTTCGCGATCGAGGACGTGCCGAACCTGGACGTGCACGCCGGCGAGATCCCGCTCACCCACTCCACCGGCGGCACCTCGCACGAGCCCTACCGGATCGTCGTCTTCCGCCGCCCGATCGAGCTGCGGGCCGAACGCTCCGGCACCAGCCTGGCCTGGCTGGTCCGGTCCGCCCTGGTGCTCGAACTGGCCGACGTGCTGGCGCTGTCCCCGGAGCAGATCGACCCCGACTTCGACACCGACGACGACTGACTACTTCAACGCGGCCCGTACGTCGGGTTGCGCGCCGAGCTGAGCCCGGAACACCAGCGACGTGGTCAGCGGCCAGGCGGCCACCATCGGCACCTCGTCCTCACCGAGCTTGGCGGGCGGCATCAATGTCACCGCCGCGACCACCGAGCCCTTGACCTGCTCGACCATCAGGTAGGTCGCCCGCGGCTGCGCCTTGAAGCTCACCGTCGTGGTCGCGCCGTTGACCACGTCGAGCGCCCGGGCGCTGATGCTCTTGCCGTTCACATCCAGCAACTCGAACTTCACGCTCGCCGTCTTGCTCGGCGCCGTGAACTGCAGCTGCGCCGGCTGGGTGTGAGCCGGCAGCACCAGGTACGCCGGACCGGTCAGCGCCTCGGCCGATCCGATCACCGCGAAGTCCTTGCCGCTCGCGTCGATGTTCCGCGTCGAGGCGGTCAGCGGCTGGTCCGAGCTGATGGTCACCGCGGCCGCGTCGCCCAGCAGCACGGTGTCGAGCCGGATCGACTTCACTGTGCCCGCCGGGATCTGCAGGGTCGACAAGTTGGCCGGCTTGAACGGACCGTTCGGCCCGTTGACCGTCAGCGTCGCCGTCGCCTGCAGGTCACTGGGATTGGCCAGCGTGAGAATCCGGGTGCCCTTGCCCGGTGCGACGCCAGGCACGACCAGCGAGTTGGCCGGCGGGGCGGACGGGTTGATCCAGTCGACGCCGCCGGGCGTACTGCCGTTCACCACGTTGTCGCGCAGCGAGGGCGAGACCCGTCCACCGGTCGACTCGACGTGCAGCGCGATATCGCGGGTCCGCGGGGCGATGACGTTGAGGTAGACCTCGGACGTCCCCCGCGCCGGTACGACGATGCCGCGCGCGCTGGGCAGATCTAGGGCGCCGTTGGCCGAGTAGACCGAGACGTTCACCTCGGCGTTGATCGAGTCGAGGTTGGTCAGCACCAGGACGTCCCGCCGACCGGTCGCGCCACTCGCGCCGACGAACCAGAAGTCCGACCCGGGCAGCTGGCACGGCACGCTCGCCATCCCGGCGTTCACGCCTTCGGCCGAGGTCGTCGTACTGGTCCCGACCGTCCCGGCCGCGAGCGGTCCGACGCCCTGGATCGAGAGCGGCTCCGGCTTGCTGTTCTTCGCCGTCGAAGCGATCCGGCCACGGACCAGCACCGAACCGACCGGGTCGGAGGTGGCCGGCAGCGGCGCGATCGCCAGCGGCGTCCCGTCACCGGTGGCGACCGGGGTGTCCGCGGGCAGTGCCGGCGAGACTGCGTCGACCACGCTCTGCACCTTGCCTCCGGGACCGGTCACCGGGCAGCCCAGCGCAGTACGGTTCACGACCGTACGGGTCTGGGCGCCGCCACCCTCGGGCCGGGTGACGGGCTTCTTGGCCTGCGTCACGACACCCAGCCCGCCGGCGATCGCCAGGGCGAGCACACAGGCCGCGAGTCTGATCCGCGCGTCCGACAACAGCCCGCTCACGAGGCTCTCCTTGCATGGGTGCCACGCGGTACTGCGACCGTGCGGCGGGCGGTCGGCAGGCAGGAGATCAGCGCGATGATCCAGGCGATGATGCCGAGCACCCGCCAGATACTGCGCACGTCGTCCTGCAACGGCGCCTTGCCCTCGATCTTCGTCCGGTCGACCAGCCAGGAGGCGTCCTGGTCGGCCGCGCTGGCCCTGGTCAGGCCGGGCAGCGAGTCGAGCGTGGCCGTCAGGGTCGGGTCGACCGGGGCCGGCAGGTAGACGTAGTCGATCGCGAGCGACGCCAGTTCACGGCCCTCTTCACCGGTGCCCCCGCCGCCGATGGCGGACAGGATGTCGGTGATCGGCTTGGTCTGCGCCGCCTTCGGCGCCGCTTCCAGCGACCCCATCCGCGGGCCGCCGTCGTGCACCAGCGCGAACCGCATCGCGGTCGTCGCGTCCTTGCGCACCACCAGGATCGACGCGTTCTGCGGCGGCCCCTGCGATGACATCAGGTACGCCGGGAGGTCCTGCTCAGGTCCACGGCGCAACGGTCCGTCGTCACCCCGCACCAGCCAGAAGCCGGCCGTGATGAAGGTCGATACCAGCACCAGACCGAGCACGGCCTGCACGATCACGTCACGCGACTTGCCGACCGAGTCCCACGCGACGGTGATCGCGACAATCCAGCCGGCTGTCATCAGGAACATCAGCGGACCGCTGCCACCACCGAGGCGGCTGGCGATCAAGGTGCCCGCCAACCCGGCCAGCGCGGCGAACCACCCGATCAACTCGTACCGCTGCCGCGTCTCGCGCAGCAGGCTGAGCAGCGCCACCAGAATCAGCGGTACTGCGAACCACCATGGGACCGGCCCGCCGATCGGCGTACCGGTCAGCAGGTGCGGAAGGCTGTCGCCCGGACCGATGGCCGCGGTCGGTGGGCCGCCGGCTTCCTGCCCGAACTTGGACGGGTGCAACACCAACTCGATCGTCCACGGCAGCACCAGCACGAAGCCGAGGACTACCGAGAAGACCAGTTGCCGGCCCTGCCGACGCCAGCCGAGACCCAGTGGCGCGGCCACGACCAAGGTAATGCCGACCAGTAGGCCGAGGGCCGGGGTGAACGCGATCAGCACCGCGAGACAGATCCCGGCGAACCAGGCCGCTCGCCAACTGCCCTGGATGATCACTCGCCGCCGTCGGGCGACCGTGTGCACGGCAGCGCCGAGCAGAGGCAGGGCGATCGCCGCCACCACCGTCCCGATCCGTCCCTGCGTGACCGCGCCGTTGGTGAAAACCGCCAACCCGTACGCCGCTGCGCCCCAGGCCCGGGCGACCCGGTCGACGACGAAGGCACGCAGCAGGGCCCAAGCGGCCAATGCAGCAAGGGGAATCGCGCCGAGCAGGATCACGTTGGTCGCGCCCGACGGACCGAAGGTCACCGTCGAGAGCGCCCAGAACTGTGCGAGCCAAGCCGGCGGCGTCACTCCGGACGGCGCGGCCGCAGCCGCATGCCACAGCGAACCGAGGCTCTGGTGCGGCGGCAGCAACAGGTCGGAGCGCAGTACGCCGCTGCCGATCAGGCTGCGCGCGGCCACGAACATGCCGAGCGCCAGGAAGACCCAGGTCACCAGGAACGGCCGGCGGATCAGCTGCCGACGCCAGCGCGGTTGGTCGACCGCGACCCGGGCGGTGGACTTGGCCCGGCGAGCGGTCGTGACGACCTGCTCCTCGGGCTCGTCCGCCCAGGCCTCGCGGAGGCGCTCGGTGATCGTGCTGCCGGTCTCTTCCAGGTTGTGGCGCAGCGCGTGCACCGACCGGGAGAAGAGCGGCTTGATCTCGTCGTACGGGACCTGGTCGAGCCGGCGCCGGTCCTTGCGGGCCTGGGTCCAGCCACCGGCCAGCAGGGTGCCGAGCAGCGCGGTCCACTCGTCGACCGCGCCGGACGGCGTCTTGCCGATGATGAACCAGACCGAGCGGACGAAGGTGCCGAGCAGGAACCTGAGGATCAGCAGCGGCAGCAGCTTGCCCGGCGCGTTCGCCAGGACGGTGTAGTAGGCGTGCGCCCGGTCGAGTTGGTACGCGTGCCGGCGGGTGCCGGCCAGCGCCCGCTCGCCGGTCGCGGCGGCCTCGGCGTGGTAGATGACCGCGTCCGGCGCGACGCCGACCTTGAAGCCGGCCCGGCTGGCCCGCCAGCCGAAGTCGATGTCGTCGCGGAACATCGGCAGCCGCGGGTCGAAGCCGCGCAGCGATTCCCAGGCGTCCCGACGGACGAGCATGCCGGCCGAGCTGACCGCGAGCACGTTGCGCGGCTGGTCGTGCTGGCCCTGGTCGAGCTCGCCGGTCTCGATCCCGGTGTCGCGGCGGCCGCCGAGAGAGGTGGTGACGCCGACCTCGAGCAGCTCGCGATCCCGCGGCCACATCCTGAGCTTGGGTCCCCAGACCGCGGTGTCCGGCGACATCGTCGCCTGCAGCAACAACTGCTCCAGCGCCTTCGGGGCGGGTGCGCAGTCGTCGTGCAGCAGCCAGAGCCACTCGACCACCGGAATGTGCTGGTCGTCGCCGTACGGGCCGACCGCGGACGGCACCGGCGCGAAGCCGACCGACTCCAGGCCGCGGGCGACGGCGGTGCCGAAGCCGGTGCGGGCCGACAGGCTGACCACGGGCTCGACCGCGGGCATCGTGGCGAGCAGTTCGGCGGTGTCGTCGGTGGAGCCGGTGTCGACGGCGATCAACCGCTCGGGACGGCGGCCCAGCGCCCACAGCGCCTCGGTCAGCCGCGGCAGCCAGGCGGCGCCCTCGTGCCCGACCACGACCGCGGTGACGACGTGCCGGATCGGCGCGCGACCCATCGGGTCGTTGGTGAGGTCGGTGGGGAAGTCGACTGAGTCGAAGAACTCCCAGCCGGCCGGAGCTTCTGGTTCCATGCGGAGCAGTGACACCTCAGGGGAAAGTGACGACCTGGTACGGCGAGCCATCACCTTACGCGAACCCGAAGGTCCCCCAAACACAGCAGCGGGCCCCGGTGGACAAAGTCCGCCCGGGGCCTCACGCCGATGTTCGTCTGAACTTGTCAGAACTCTTCAGTCGCTCAGGAAAGTCTGCCTGTCAGACAGCCTTCTTCTTGAGCTTGCGGCGCTCACGCTCCGACAGCCCGCCCCAGATACCGAAGCGTTCGTCATTGTGCAGCGCGTACTCGAGGCACTCGCCTCGTACGTCACACCCGAGGCAGACCTTCTTGGCCTCCCGGGTGGAACCGCCCTTCTCCGGAAAGAAAGCCTCTGGATCGGTCTGGGCGCACAACGCCCGTTCCTGCCAGTTCGGCTCCTCTTCGATCGCCTCACCGTCGACAATCGCCAGCAGCGTTTCTGTCACGGTACGACCTCCTCGACCCTGTTCGTTCCCCTGTACATGTGGGCTTGCGGTCCCACATGCCTGACCTCGACCGCTCACTGTGCTGAAAGCGGTCCCCGATACCGAGTGTCCAACGAACGACACGGTTGAAATTACATTCCTGCAATCCACGAAAGTCAAGCCGTGGTCTGCTATTGGCATCATCCGCAACACGGCTGCAAAAGAACGAGAGGCCTGTGTGGACAGGCCTCTCGTGGTGTTACCCCACTCCGTCAGGCTGTTTCAAACGCTCTGACGAAGTTTCTTGCTTCCGGGTCAGGAAGGCTGAGACCACCAGCCCTGCTGTCCACCCTGGCCCTGCTGCTGTTGTCCTTCTTCGTCCTTGGCAGCCTCAGAAACCGGCGGTTCCACGCGAGTTTCGTCCACTGCCTCCGGCGCTGCCTCGGCCGGCTGCTCGGCGGCCGGGGCCGCGTCGCCCTGCCAGGCTTGGGCTTCCGGCTGCCAGGCCTGCTGCTCGGGCTGAGCGGCTTCCTGTCCGGGCCATTCCTGCTGAGCGGGCTGGCCGTACTGCTCCTGGCCGGCGCCCCACTGCTGACCGGAGTCGGCACCGCCCCACTGCTGCTGCTCCTGCGGCCACTGCTGGCCCTGCTCCTGAGCCGGCCACTGCTGACCTTCAGGGCTCCACTGCTGCGTCGGCTCGGCTCCCTGGCCATCAGCGGACCAGGCCTGCTCGGCCGGCTGCGCTGCGGACTGGCCTGCGGGCGCCTCGGCCTGCGGCTGACCCTCAGCGTCGCTGGCGGTCCAGGCGGCCTGCTGCTCGCCGGAACCCTGGTTCCAGCTCTGCTCCTGCGGCCACTGCTGCTCGCCGCCCTGTGCTTGTGCTGCGACATAGCCACCGGCTGCACCAGCAGCGACGCCGCCGGCCGCACCTGCGCCGTACGCGCCGTACTGGCCGCCCTGCTCGGTCTGGCCGTACTGACCCTGCTGGGCGCCGTACTGACCGTACTGGCCCTGCTGAGCACCCTGCTGGCCGTACTGACCGCCCTGGCCGCCCTGCTGCGGGTACTGACCCTGCGGGCCGCCGTACTGACCCTGCTGACCGGCGAACTGGCCCTGCGGGCCGGCCTTCGGCGCACGGACCGGAGCAGGCAGGCCCTGGAAGGTCTTCAGGATGTAGAGACCGGCAGCGCCGTACAGCGCCAGGCCGCCGAGCGCGAAGATGAAGGCGACGATCTTGACGCCGGCCGTGGCGGTCTCGTTGAAGCCGGCGAACGCGCCGATCAGTCCGAGCAGCACCAGCAGACCGGTGATCGACAGCGCGCCCAGCGTGACGAGTCGCGCGTTCGGCGTCCGCTCACCGGCGTCGTTGACCAGCCAGACCGCAGCCACCAGTGCGACCAGCAGCACCACCGCCTGGATCTCCGGCGGGGTGATTCTGGCCTGGACCAGGCCGGCGGCGTTGGTGAATCCGGCGCTGCCGACGAACAGCCGGAACAGGAACGCCAGCGCTACCAGACCGGTGAACGCGAGCAATATGTACGCGACCGGCTCTCTGAGCTTCTTGGTTGCGTCGGTGACCACGAGGGCTCCTCGAGAATGTTGGGGGCCGTTCAACTGACAGTTGACACGCATCGGACCCTCGGCAGCATAGTCGTGCGGTGGTCGACTGCTTTGACGACTCGTGGAAACTGTTCCCATGCGATTGACAGTGCTTGCTGGTGGCATCGGCGGTTCCACCTTCCTGCGCGGCCTGCTGAGGGCCCGACCGGACGCCGAGATCACCGTGGTGGGGAACACCGCGGACGACATCACCCTGTTCGGGTTGCGGGTCTGCCCGGACCTCGACACGGTGATGTACACGCTCGGCGACGGCATCTCCAAGGAACGTGGCTGGGGCCGGGAGGACGAGACCTGGGTGATCAAGGAGGAGCTCGCGGCGTACGGCGTGGAGCCGACCTGGTTCGGGCTCGGCGACCGGGACGTGGCCACCCACCTGGTCCGGACGCAGATGCTGGACGCCGGCTACGGCCTGACCGCCGTCACCGAGGCGCTCTCGAACCGGTGGAAGCTGCCGGTCCGGTTGCTGCCGATGAGCGACGACCGGGTCGAGACGCACGTGGTGGTCGACGACCCGGACAACCCGGGCACCAAGAAGGCGATCCACTTCCAGGAGTACTGGGTCCGGCTGCACGCCGAGGTGACCGCGCACCAGATCGTCGCGATCGGCTCGGAGAAGGCCAAGCCGGCGCCGGGCGTGCTGGACGCGATCGCCGAGTGCGACGCGTTGCTGCTGCCGCCGTCCAACCCGGTGGTCTCGATCGGCACCATCCTGGGCGTCCCAGGGATCCGCGAGGCGGTCCGCGAGACCGCTGCCCCGGTGATCGGGATCTCCCCCATCATCGGCACCGGCCCGGTCCGCGGGATGGCCGACAAGGTGCTGGCGGCGGTCGGCGTCGAGTCGAGCGCCGGCGCGGTCGCCCGGTACTACGGGTCGCGCGCGGCCGACGGCGTACTGGACGGCTGGCTGATCGACACCTCCGACGCGGCTCAGCTCGAGTCGATCGCGACCGCCGGTATCCACGCCCAGGCCGTGCCGCTGTGGATGACCGACGAGGACACCACCGCGGCGATGGCGAACGCCGCCCTGACGCTGGCCGAGGCGGTTCGCCGGTGAGGAAGCACCTCGAGGTCTTCCCGGTCACCGGTCTGCCCGAGGTCTCCGCAGGCGACGACCTGACCGCGCTGATCGGCGAGGCGGTCGAGCTGCGCGACGGCGACGTGGTCTCGGTGACCTCGAAGATCGTCAGCAAGGCCGAGGGCCGCCTGACCACGGGCACCCGGGACGAGGCGATCGACGCCGAACTGGTTCGCGTCGTGGCTCAGCGCGGTGACACCAGGATCGTGCAGACCCGGCACGGCCTGGTGATGGCTGCTGCGGGCACCGACACCTCCAACACCCGTCCCGGCACCGTCCTGCTGCTCCCGGTCGATCCGGACCTGTCCGCCCGGCAGCTGCGAGAGGCCCTGAAGGACCGGTACGACGTGAACGTGGGCGTAGTCGTCACGGACACGCTGGGCCGCCCCTGGCGCAACGGGCAGATCGACCTGGCCATCGGGGCCGCCGGGGTCCGGGTGATCGAGGACCTGCGTGGCAGCACCGACAGCCACGGCAACGTGCTGGCCGTGACCGAGCCTGCCCTCGCCGACGAGATCGCTGCTGCCAGCGAGCTGGTGAAGGGCAAGGCCGACGGAGTACCGGTCGCCGTACTACGTGGGCTGGCTGATGTGGTCTTCCCGGCCGGGGAGCACGGGCCTGGCGCCCGGGCGCTGGTGCGGGACGCGGAGATGGATCTGTTCAGCCTGGGGACTCGGGAGGCGGCGCGGACCGCAGTACTGGGTCGGAAGGCTCCTGAGGGGCCGCGGGAGGCTTCTGCCGAGCTGTGGGCTGGGTTGCCGCTGGACGGCGTACAGGTGGAGCTGCTGGATGGTGCTCTGCGGGTCTCTGGAGAAGACGCCGTGGCGGTGGGGATCACCGCTGAGAAGCTGGCCGTGCTGTTGCATGCGGAGGGCTACGGGGTGAGCGTCGAGACCGGTCCAGGGAGTGAGGCGACGGTCACGTTCGGCTCACGGTCTCGCTAGCTTTCTAGGCAACTTCTCAGACAGCTTGCGTACACTGCATCCGCACGGCGGCTCCGAGACCGCCCCTGATCCGGGAAGACCATCACTGTGGGTAAGTCTCAGAAGCAGTCACGCCGCGAGCTCGTCGAAAAGATGCAGCGCGATCAGGCCCGCGGCGACAAAGTCCGCACCCGAATGATCATTGCCGCGTGCATGGTCGTCGGTCTCGCGATCATCGCCTACCCGGCGATCAAACTCATCCAGGACTCGCAGACCAGGAACCAGTCGATCACCGACCTCGGTGTGAAGGCCTCGGAAGCCTCCTGCGACGCCGTGATCGACGACAAGGCCTCCGGCACCCAGGACCACCAGCCGGACGGCACGATGATCCCGTACCCGGTGTCACCGCCGTCGTCGGGCCCGCACTACGCCACCTGGGCCCCGCTGTCGAAGAAGTTCTACGCCGACAGCGACCGGCCGCCGGTGCCGAACCTGGTGCACAACCTGGAGCACGGCTACACGATCCTCTGGTACAACGAGAAGACCATGAACGACAAGGACCAGGTCGCCCTGGTCGAGAAGATCTCCAAGGCGAAGCTGCCGGACAGCGCCAACACCAAGTTCATCGCGGCCCCGTTCAAGGCCTCCGACGGCGGCGCCTGGCCGAAGGACAAGAACATCGCCTTCTCGCACTGGAGCGGCAACGCCCAGGGCCAGACCACCGCGTTCGGCCACCGCCAGTTCTGCGGCTCGGTCTCCGGTGAGGCGCTGAAGAACTTCATGGACAAGTACCCGGCCCTGGATGCCCAGGAGCCGAACGGCGGCTGATCCGCCTCCGCTGACGCGAAGAAGCCCGGGACCTCGTCGAGGTCCCGGGCTTCTTGCTGTCGAGCGACCGGGTCAGACGTAGCGGTCGGCGTGGTCGGACTGGACCACCGCGACCAGGTCCTTGATCCGCTCGCCGTCGGCCAGCGGGCAGACCAGCGTGACGTCCTTGGTGTGCACGATGATGTGCCCGCGCAGCCCGACCGCCGCGATCAGGTGCTCGGGGTCGTCGGTGACGATCACGTTGTCGTGCGAGTCGAGCAGGCAGCTGAGCGCCGAGCCGTCGTGACGGTTGCCCTCGGCATCTACCTCGTAGGTGCCGGCCAGCGCGGCCCAGGAGCCGACGTCGAGCCAGTGCACCGGCATCGGCACGACCACCACGTCCGCGTCGACCTTGCCCTGCGAGGCCGGCTCCATCACGGCGTAGTCGACGCTGATCTTGCGCAACGCCGGGTAGATCTCGGCCAGCGTCGCCTCCCGCTCCGGGCTGTCCCAGACCGCGGCGACCTGGCGCAGGTTCGCGGCCGACTCGGGCAGCAGCGCGTCCAGCACGCTCAGCACGGTCTCGGCCCGCCAGACGAACATGCCCGAGTTCCACCAGAACCGGCCGGTGGCCAGGTACTCCTCGGCGGTCGCGCGGTCCGGCTTCTCCCGGAACCGGTCCACCACGAACGCGCCGGTGCCCTCGATCGCGTCACCGCGCTCGACGTACCCGAGGCCGGTGTGCGGATGGGTCGGCTCGATCCCGAACGTGACCAGCGAGCGGGGCCGCTGCTCGACCAGCTCGAAGCCGGCCTCGAGCGCCGCCCGGAACTCGTCCTCGGGCGTGATCAGGTGGTCCGAGCCGAGGATCGCCACCACGGCCTCCGGGTCGTTGCGGGCCACCACGGCCGAGGCCAGGCCGACCGCGTTGGCGGTGTCCCGGCCGACCGGCTCGCCGATGATGTTGTGCTCGCCGAGCTCCGGCAGCTCCTCGCGCACCAGGTCGGTGTGCGCGGCCACCGTGCAGACGTAGATGTTGGCCGGATCGACCAGCCCCTTCACCCGGTTGTAGGCCACTCGCAGCAGAGAGTTGCCCGCCGCCAACGGCAGCACCTGCTTGGGTTTGTCGGCCCTGGACAACGGCCACAACCGAGTCCCCGAGCCGCCGGCCAAGATCACCACATTTCGCATGAGGAGGGAGCCTACCGGGCGAGGGCTACTCCGCTGGGTCGGCTGCGGCCTCTACTTCGCACGCCGGGTTCTGGGGGCGGGTGTCCGGCGGCGGGGGCAGCCGCAGGTGAGCCAGGTCGGGCGGGACCGGGCTGATCGGACGGAAGAAGGGATCCGGGTCGCCGTCGATACCGGTGGCCGGGGCGTCGGTGAGGCGGAACCGGTCGCGGAGACGCCCGTAGAAGTCGGTAGGCCGCAGCCGGACGAGCCGGAGGCGGCGTACGGAGCCGTAGACGCCGATCCAGTCGCCTGGGTCCAGTACGCCGCGGAGCTGGCCGTCGATGCTCACTGCCGCCTGGCCCGAGTGCGGGAGGACCCGGAGCCCTACTGGTTCGTCCGGAGCGGCCACGACCGTCCGGTTGAAGGTCATGTGCGGGGCGACGGGTGTGAAGACCACTGCCTCCATGTTCGGCGACAGGATCGGTCCCCCGGCGGCGAAGCTGTACGCCGTACTGCCGGTCGGGGTGGCGACGATCAGAGCGTCAGCCGAGTACGACGCGAGCAGGCGCCCGGACAGGTAGACCCCGACACTCACGTGGTGGTCGCGGGCGAGCTTCTCGACCACCACGTCGTTCAGCGCGGTCACATCGAGCGCGACACCCCAGCCGTCGGCCTCCGGGCTCTCCTGCCGGACCGCAGGGGGCGGGAGCGACGGGCCGTGGCCGTAGCGCAGCAGCGCCTCGATACCGGTCGGGATCTCCAGCGGCCGGGAGGCGCGCATCGTGAGCGTCATCCGCTCCTCGATCGTCGCCTCGTCCCGGTGCACCGCCTCGAGGGCCTCCTCGACGTCGCTGCAGGCCACCTCGGTCAGGAAGCCGACCTTGCCCAGGTCCACACCGAGTACGGCGGCGCCGTTCTTGGCCGCGATCCGGGCGCCGCGCAGGAAGGTACCGTCGCCGCCCAGGGTGACGACCAGGTCAGGGTTCCCCGCATGCTGCATCTCCGCGGTCCCGCCCCGCCGGTGCTCGTGGTTCGCCCAGACGTCGATGTCGGTACAGCCGATGTCGTTCTTGCGGCACCACTCACGGACCACCCCGGCCGCGTGCACGGCGAGCGGACGGGCTTGGTGGACAACGAGGCCGAGACGGCTGACAGGCACGGTGAACTCCTCCGGTACGGCGTTGGCGACCACCGTATGTGGTCAGGACGGGATCGCCACCGCTCGCCGACATTTCCCTGACATTCGGGCGGCACCTTGGAGGGTATGACGACCATCAAATGGGTTCCGCTGCTGCTGCTCGCCGTCGTGGCGACCGGGTGCTCGGCGGCCAAGGCGGACGAACAGGCCCGGGGCAACGATTCGGGCAAGGTGCCAGAGATCGCCACCCTCACCACTCCGCCGACGCTGCCGGGCAAGGTGACCACCAAGCCGAAGGATCCGGACGCCGGCCGGCCGCGCGAGCGGATCGACATGACCGAGGCCGACCGCAAGCGGCAGTACGCGCCGTACATGGCCTGCCTGAAGGAGAACGGCATCGACGTCCTGGCGCAGCGCAAGGAGGCCAGTATGTTGGGCTCCGGGCCGACCACGAACACGGCCAAGGCGAAGAACGCCGGCAAGGTCTGCGAGCCGAAGCTGCCGCTGCCGGCCTGGGAGATCGACGCGAACAACCCGGACGCGCTGGACTTCGGCCGCAAGGTCGTCCAGTGCCTCAAGGACAAGGGCGTCAAGTACGTCGAGCTGTCCACCGACACCTCGTCGGGCATCGTCGGTCCCGCGCTCGGCGGCAAGCAGAACGACATGGCCTCGATCACCAAGGGCATGAACCTGATGCCCGAGTGCCAGCGCGAGGTGGCCGGCAAGTGAGCAGGCGTTCTCTTCGGATGGTTGCCCTGGTCACCGGAGCGGTCGTCCTGGCCGGCGCCGGAGTGGCCGGGTTCCGGATCCTCGACAAGCCGGAGAAGGCGGCCGCGGCCGATGGGCCGTCGCCCGCGCAGACCGTCGAAATCGTTCGGACAGATCTGTCGCAGGCCAAGGACCTGACCGGCCAGCTCGGGTACGGCGCTGGGCAGACCATCAAGAGTCATGCCACCGGCACTCTCACCTGGTTGCCGAAGGTCGGTGCGGCGCTGGATCGTGGCGAGGTGCTGTTCCGTGTCGACAACAAGCCAATCGTCTTGTTCTACGGGTCTACGCCGTTGTTTCGCAAGCTGGACAAGCCGATCGACGGGCCGGACGTGCGGGTGCTGAAGCAGAACCTGACCGCGCTCGGGTTCTTGCCGGAGACAACGACCGACAAGTTGACCCCGGCAACCACGTGGGCGGTCAAGGAGTGGCAGAAGTCGCTCGAGCTGGACCCGACCGGAGTGCTCGACCCGGCCAGCGTCGTCGTCCTGCCCGGGCCTGTCCGGATCGACGCACTGAAGGCGGCGTCGGGCGACCCGGCCGCGGCGGACGTGCTCGGCGTGACCTCCACCGACAAGGTCGTCACGCTACCGGTCGATGCCGACTCGGTCGAGGGTATTGCCGCGGGCGGGAAGGTGAAACTCACGCTGCCCAACGGCAAGGTGACCGGCGGCACGATACGCAGTGTCGGTACGGATGCGGCGCCACCGCCGAGTGACGGCAATCCGGCGGATGGTGACAAGAAGCCACAGGTGAACGCGCTGATCACGCTTGACCAGCAGGCTGCCAGCGCGGGCGTCGACTCGGGCCCGGTGACTGTGACCGTGCCAGGGCCGGCTCGCAAGGGAGTGCTGGTCGTACCGGTGGCCGCGTTGCTCGCGTTGCGGGAGGGCGGTTACGCGGTACAGGTTGCTGGTGGCAATGGCACTGCATTGGTTGCCGTGAAGACCGGGATGTTTGCTGATGGCAACGTCGAGATCACCGGCGCCGGACTGCAGGCCGGCCAGAAGGTGGTGACCACGTCATGACCGCGGTGGTCGAGCTCAGCCATGCGGTGAAGGAGTATCCCGGTGGCGTCCGGGCGCTGGACGACGTGTCGCTGCGGATCGACCGCGGCGAGTTGCTCGCGATCGTCGGTCCGTCGGGCTCGGGCAAGTCGACGTTGCTCAACCTGATGGGCACCCTCGACCGCCCGAGCGCGGGCACGGTCGCGATCAGCGGGCACGACGTCGCGCGGCTGTCCGACCGCGAACTGTCCGCGTTACGCGGCCGCTCGATCGGGTTCGTCTTCCAGCAGTTCCATCTCTCCGACGGCCACACCGCCACCGAGAACGTCGCCACCGGCCTCCTGTACGCCGGTACGCCGCGCCGCGAGCGCAAACCACTCGCCCTGGCGGCACTCGCGAAGGTCGGCCTGTCCCATCGCGCCGACCACCGCCCGCACGAACTCTCCGGCGGTGAACGGCAACGCGTCGCCATCGCCCGGGCCCTCGTCAACTCCCCGGCCGTAGTACTGGCCGACGAACCCACCGGTGCCCTCGACACCGCCAACGGCTTGGCAGTCCTGGACCTCCTCAACCAGCTGCACGCCTCCGGTACGACGATCGCGATCATCACCCACGACCGCGAGATCGCCGCCCAACTCCCCCGCCGGATAGAAATGCGCGACGGTCGCCTGGTGAACGCATGAAGCTGACTCAGCCAGTGCGGCTACCACTCTCGGATCTGCTGCTGCTCGGACTCACCCGGGTGCGCACCAAGCCGCTGCGCGCCGCCCTCTCCGCGCTCGGCATCTCCATCGGCATCGCCACGATGATCGTCGTGACCGGCATCCCCGCCTCCAGCCAGCAAGCGGTGCTGGACGAGCTCTCGACGCTGGGCCCTGACCTGCTGCGAGCAGCCGCAGTACCGGACGGCAACGCCCCCGGAACCCCCGCCGGGTTGCCGGCGGCATCGATCGGCATGGCCGCGCGGATCGGCCCGGTGCAGGAGGTGAGCGGCGTCGCCAACGTGCACGCGAGCGTCCGGCGTACCGACAAGATCGACGGCACCACCAACAGCAGCGGCATCACCGTCCTGGCCGGTACGCCGAACCTGCTCGACCTGCTCGACACCAAGGTGCACTCCGGCAAGTTCCTCTCCCCGGCCACCGACAAGTTCCCGACCGTCGTGCTCGGCGCGAAAGCCGCCACCTGGTTGGGA
This sequence comes from Kribbella sp. NPDC056861, assembly GCF_040687575.1. Lineage (NCBI taxonomy): Bacteria > Bacillati > Actinomycetota > Actinomycetes > Propionibacteriales > Kribbellaceae > Kribbella > Kribbella sp. NPDC056861. Next base: position 1,170,374 of record NZ_JBFBNQ010000002.1, read on the forward strand.
ATCACCGAGCTGCCGGCCGGACAGCCACCGCCGCGGATCCTGCTGAACGACACCTGGTTCACCGTCATCGGCATCCTGGCGACGTCACCGCTCGCGCCGGACGTCGAGCAGTCGGTGCTGATCGGCTGGGACGCGGCCAAGTCCACCTTGAGCTTCGACGGTCGGCCATCCGTCGTGTACGTACGATCCGCCGACACCGCGATCGAAGACGTCCGGGCAGTGCTCGGTCGCACGCTCAGCCCCGAACAGCCGGGCATGGTCCAGGTCAGCCGCCCGTCGGAGGCCCTGGCGGCGAAGCGGATCACCGAGAACGCGTTCTCCACCTTGTTCCTCGGCCTGGCCGGCGTCGCGCTGCTGGTCGGTGGGATCGGGGTCGCCAACACGATGGCGATCTCGGTGCTCGAACGCCGCCGCGAGATCGGCCTGCGCCGCGCGCTCGGCGCCAACCGCCGGCAGATCCGGGGGCAGTTCCTGACCGAGTCCGTGGTGCTGTGCACGATCGGCGGCGTGCTGGGCGCAGTGCTCGGCGTCCTCGGCGTGATCGGGTACGCCGAGGCGCAGGGCTGGCCGATCGTGATCCCGCCGGCCGCGGTACTGGCCGGGCTGGGGGCGTCGATCTCGGTCGGCGTGCTGGCCGGGGTCTATCCGGCAGTGAGGGCTTCGTTGCTCACCCCAACGGAAGCGCTGGCCGCGGACTGAAATGTCAGGAAGTCGTCCCGGTTCGCCGACTGGCGCCGGACCGGCCGAAATGCGTCCTATAGTCGAAGCCATGTGTGCTCAGGTCGTGCTTGCCGAGGACGATGAGAAGCAGGCCGAGCTGGTCCGGCGCTACCTCGAACGCGAGAACCATTCGGTCACCGTCGTCCACGACGGGCGGTCCGCGCTCGAGGAGGTCCGCCGTCAACAGCCCGAGTTGCTGGTGCTGGACGTGATGCTGCCCGGCGTCGACGGCCTGGACGTCTGCCGGATCCTGCGGCAGGAGTCCGACATCCCGGTGCTGATGCTGACCGCCCGGACCGAGGAGGACGACATGTTGCTCGGCCTCGACCTGGGCGCGGACGACTACATGACCAAGCCGTTCAGCCCGCGGGAACTCGCGGCCCGGGTTCGCACCTTGCTCCGCCGGACCAGTGCCAGAGCCGTCGAGCCCGACACCATGCTGCGGGTCGGCGGTGTCTCGGTCGACACCGACCGGCACGAACTGTTTGCCGACGGCACCTTGATCACCTGTACTCCGGGTGAGTTCCGGCTGATCGCCACGATGGCCGCGCGGCCGCACCGGGTCTTCACCCGGGCCCAACTGCTGGAGCAACTGCACGGCATCGATCAGTACATCACCACCCGCACGATCGACACCCACGTGCTCAACCTGCGCAAGAAGATCGAGCCGGACCCGCGCAAACCGGTCCGGTTGCTGACGGTCTACGGGGTCGGCTACAAGCTGACCGACGGGTAGATGACCGCCCGGCGGAGCGTGCTCGTGCGGTTGCTGGCCGGCGCCGTGCTGATCGCGCTCTGCTCGATCGCGGCGACGGCGTGGCTGGCGGCCCGCAGTACGTCGGTCGCCATCCAGGAACAGCAGGGCCAGGCGCTCGCCGAAGACGCCAAGATCTACAACGTCCTGCTCGGGTACGCCGCGACGCATCGCACCTGGTCCGGGATCGGCAAGGAGATCTCCCAGCTGAGCGCCGATACCGGCCGCCAGATCACCCTCACCTACCGCGACCGCCGGCTGATCTCGGGCCAACCGGTGCCGGCGAACCAGATCGCGTCCGCCGGGATCAATCCGCTCGATCTCAGCGCCGGACTGCTGGGGGCGAGCACGGATCAGATCGACCCGCGGGTGCTCGGGCCCTTCCAGCTGACCACGGCGGAGAAGGAGTTCCTGGACCAGGTCGCCAAGCGAGTGCTCGGTTGCGTCCAGGACCAGGCCGGTGGCCGCGGCAAGATCGCCCTCGGACCGACCGGCCGACCCCGGATCGAGGGGGCCGAGGACTTCTACCTGGACCGGTGCGAGGCCTCGTCGCTGGACGAGATCACCAAGCGGCAGGCACCGGCGTACGAGCGGCTGCAGACCATGGTGAACACCTGCCTGGCGAAGAAGGGGCCGGCGGCACCGATCAGGTTGCAGGCCGATCTCAGCTGGACGCTCCTGCGCGGGCTCGGTCCGGTCCAGGTCAGCAGACCCTCCGACCGCAAGCCATCGCCGGAGGCGCCGCTGCCCGACCCCGAAGCGGTCGAAAGCTGCCTGGCCGCTTCCCGCCGCGCCCTGCTCACCCCGTACGTCGCTCCGCCCGCGCTGCTGTTCGTCAGCACGCACAGCGAGGCGTCGGCGGAGCTGGACCTGTCCCCTGCCAACCAGAAGCGGATCGCCGGGGTGGCCGCCGCGATCCTCGGCATCACCGTGCTGATCGCAGTGGTCGGCGGGATCCGCCTGGTTCAGCCCCTCCGGGCCCTGACCAAGGCGTCCCGGCAGATGACCAGTGGCGACGAGGACGTGCGGGTGAAGGTCCGCGGTACCGACGAGATCGGGCAGCTGTCCCTCGCGTTCAACGAACTGGCCGACAGCCGGGCCCGGACCGAATCATTGCGCAGAGCAATGGTCAGCGATATCGCCCATGAGCTGCGGACGCCACTGAGCAACATTCGCGGTTGGCTGGAGGCCGTCGAGGACGGCGTGGCCCAACCCGACCAGACGTTCATCGCGTCGCTGAGCGAGGAAGCCGCGCTGCTGCAGCACATCCTCGACGATCTGCGCGACCTGGCCACCGCTGATGCCGGCAATCTGCGGATCCACCCGGAGCGGGTGTATCTCGGCCTCCTGCTCGACCAGGTCGCCGGGACCTTCCGGAGCCAGGCCGAGCACGCCGAGGTGGCGTTGTCCTCGGCAACCGTCGGCGACATCGAACTGGAGGCCGACCCGGTCCGGCTCCGGCAGGCGGTCGGCAACCTGGTCGCCAACGCGCTCCGGTTCACCCCGGCGGGTGGCAGTGTCCGGATCTCAGGGCGCATCGACGGTGACGAGGTGATCATCGACGTGATCGACACCGGCGCGGGGATCGCGACCGAGGACCTGCCGAAGGTGTTCGACCGGTTCTGGCGCGCCGAGCAGTCCCGCAACCGTCATACCGGCGGGAGCGGCCTCGGCCTGCCGATCGTGCGCAGCCTGGCCGAGGCCCACGGCGGCACGGCGAGCGCGACCAGCACGCTCGACGTGGGCTCCACCTTCACTCTCCGGCTGCCGCGTCAGCCTCCGGACGACGCGCGGGTCACCGCTTCCTGATACCAGCGGGCGAACTCGCCGCGGAACTGCGGTCGGTCGTGGATCGGGTGCGACCAGCCGAGGATGACGTCGATCGAGTCACCGGTCGGCAGCATCGCCTTGAAGGTGGCGCCGTCGGGGTCGATCGAGGTCAGCACCACCGCCGTCGCCGACGGCTGCTCGCCGAGGGTGCGGACGATCAGCAGCGAGTCGTGGGCGTGGTCCTCGTTCATGTGCCGCAGTACGGCGAGCACGATCTCGGGATCGAACGGGTCAGTCGCGGTCATGCCTGGGCCTTCCGTCGGCGGGTCGCCAGGGTGAGGGCGACACCGGTGATCAGCAACAACGCTCCGAGGAGCGGCAACCAGAGGGCCGCACCGCCGGTGCTCGCGAGTGCGCCGGTCGGTGAGGTCGGGGTGTTGTGCACGGGCGGCTCGGTGGTAGCCGTGGCCGTCGGTGTTGGTGACGGGGTGGCCGTCGGCGTTGGCGTGGCCGTCGGCGTCGGGGTCGGGGTCGGGGTCGGTGTGGGGCTGACAGTGAAGCCAGCGGTCGCTGTCACCTTGTCGCCCGCGGACAGCGTCACCGTGTGCTCCCCGGCGCCGAACTCCGCCGGGACCTTCCAGCTGAAGGAGATCGTGCCGGCGGCATCAGCCGTCTGCTCCCCCAGCACCGTGCCCTGATCAGCCTCGGCCGACGCGACGAACTGCAACGGCACCCGCACGTCGAACGCCCGGTTGCCCGTTGACCGGTGATCCGCCCGCAGGTAGAGCACGCACCCGCTGACCGCCTTGCTGCAGTCGGTGTGCTCGTCGGCCGACGAGACCTTCACCGCCGCCTTGGCGGTGAGATCGGCCCCGACCGGTACGACGAGCTGTTCCGAACCGGCGTACGGGAAGTTGGTGATCCACTGGGACTCACCGGAGGAGCCGGTCAGATCGGCGCCGCCGATCGCCGGGGACGCCTGCTTGCCGGGGCCCTGGTCGACCGCGGTCAGTACGTAGAAGCCGCTCGGCGCGTCGGCGGTGTTGGCCTTGCTGTTCTTCAGCCCGGTCGCGCGAACGTTGACCTTGGCCCCGCTGACCACCTGAAGCTTGCCGTTGACAACCTTCAACTGCCTGCCGTCACCGGAGCTGATGACCACGCTCTGCCCGTTCGCGTTACGGAAGGTGTACTCCGCGGGCTGGCCGGCATCGACGACCGCCTTCACCTTCTGGCCGCCGGGGAAGTCGGCGCCGGTGACGGCGATGTCCTCGCCGGGCTTGACGTTGCTCGGGGCAATCTTGACGGTCGGCGCGGTGACCGTGAGGGTGACGGCGGTCGACGTCGCCGATCCCGCCTCGTTGCTGAACACGGCCCGGAAGCGCGCGTCGTTGTCGTTCGCCGTGACGGCGGTCAGGGTCAGCGTGCTGGTGATCGCTGACGGCGAGGAGATCGGCGCCCAGGTCTTACCTGTGTCAGCACTGCGCTCCCACTGCACGGTCGGCGCCGGAGTACCGGTGGCTGCGGCCGTGAACGTCACGCTGCCACCGGCAAATGTTGTTGCAGGCAAGGGCTGGGTGGTGATTGCCGGCAGCACCGGTTGCGGTCCGGCGGGCTTGAAGGTGATGGCCTGGAAGACGTCCTGGCTGCGATCACCGCGGTGGTCGACCTCGACGTTGTCGGAGGCCAGCGGTGAGTTGAAGCTCGCGATGAAACAGGGTTTCGCGAGGCAGTCGACGTCGGTGTTCTCGTTGCGGAAGGTGACGGCCGTCTCGACCGAGGCCTCGAAGGTGCCGGTGGCCGAGGTGACGACGCGTTGGGCGCCGGAGAAGGGCGACGGGTTCGACTCGCCTGATTTGCCCTGCGGAGTCTGGGCGACGTACAGGGCGCGGTTGGCGGCGAAGCCGGTGCCCTTGACGGTGACCGACTGCTTGTCGGTGAGGTTGGTGTTCGGCTCGACCGTCAGTACCGGTGGGGTGCTGGGGTTGGCGAACGTGATCGGCTTGAGGAGTTCTTGCGGCGCGTTCGGTGCTGCGCCGCCGGCTGCGTACGTCGCGATGCCGTAGGTGCCCTTCGCCGTGTCGGCGGGCTTGACGGTCAGGGTGGTTTCGAAGGTGCCGTCAGGCTTGAGCGTCACGTACGCCGGGTTGGCGGCACCTGGGCGAGAGGCATCGGGCAAGGCCCACTTCTGGTCGAGTACTCGACGGGAGTCTGCCGGTGCGTTCTCGGACGGACGCCAGGTTGCGTCGAAGCTGCCGAAGACGACGTACACGCCGGCGGGCAAGCCAGGCGTCACGGGCGGACGGGTCGACAGGTTGGCGGCCGGGTCGTAACCGGAGCCGCGGACCGTGACGGTCTGCCCTGCCTGCGGAACGGTTTGGAGTGGCTGGCCGTCGGGGCCGAGGAGTTCGAGCTTCGGCTCCCAGACCGGGGTCGGGGCGACCTTGACCGCGAAGCTGACCGGGTCGAGCGCAGTACCGGCGGTGTAGAAGTTTGCGAAGGCGGGGACACCGGCTTCGGTGAGTTTGGTGGTCGCGCCGAGGGCGGTCGCGACGCCGTCCTTGATGGTGACCGGGTGCCCGGTGAAGTCGACGTCGGCCAGCGCGAGGTCGTCGTACGTGGTGAGCTGGCCGTTCTCCAAGCTCTTGCTGATCACGTCGGCCATCAGCGATCCGGTGCTGCCGTTGAGCTGCACGCGGACCTCGGAGACGGTGACCTCGAGCAGCGGATTGCCCGGCTGGGTCTCGTGCCCCTTGAAGTAGACGCCCCCACTGCCGACCGGGAACCGGAACGTCCCGTCGGCCTTCCGCGTCGACGGCGGCTGCATCGTGATCGACCCGTGCGCGATGTTTCCTTCGATGTAAGTCCGGAAGGAAAGCTTCAGCCCCCAGTCGATCGTGTCGACCGGCGGAACGCCCGGAGCGGGATCGCCACCGTCGCCCGCAAACGCCACCGGCACAGCAAGCTCATGCTCACCATTGACCGCGCCTCCCCCCGGATAGGTGTAGACCCCGTAGTTCCGCGGGTTCTCGGTCGCCTTCTTGGCTTTGACCTTGACCTCAAAGGTCCCGTCCTCGTTCAGCTTCACCAGCCGGGGAACCTGGTTGGCGAAGTCCCGGCTCACCTGGTCGAACGACGCCTGCGGCAGCGCCCACTTCGTGTCCAGCAAGGTGCGAGTGCTGGAGTCGGCGCCCGTCGAGGGTTTCCAGTTCTCCGCGAACGATCCGAACACCACGTACACGCCAGCTGGCTCGCCTGGCGTGACCGGCACGCGCAGGCTCTTGTTGGCAGCCGGATCGAACCCGGACCCAGTCACGGTGAGCTCTTCGCCTTCTGCGACGCCGGACGTCTTGGAAGCAACAATCTTGGGCACCCACACCTGCTGCTCCGCAGCAGGTGTGGGTGCGGTGGAGGGCACAGGCGAGGCGCTGGCGGTGGGTGAGGCGCTGGCGGTGGCCGTGGCGCCGCCGGTGGGCGCGGCGGTGGCGTTGGGGGCGAGGACTGCGGTGGCCAGCAGCAGCGCGGCCATGCCTGCCACTCCGCGGCCCAGCGCCCTGCCACTCCCCGCAACTCGGCGGCTCATGCGGTCGGCTCCTTGGCGGTCTTGCGGCGGCGGGTGGCGAAGATCAACACAACCCCAACCACCAGCAAGGCCAGGGCGGCGAGTAGGAACACCGTCGGGAGACCGCCCGTGCTGGCGAGCTTTCCGGCGGGCTTCTTCTCCACACCAGAGTTGTTGCTGCTAATGGCAGGCGGCTGCGTAGTACTAGGTGAAGCAGTAGGCGGCGCGGTGGTGGCACCGGCGCCGGCGAAGGTGACCGGGATCAGCACATCGGCGCTGCGGTCCGCAGTACGGGTGTGGTCGGCTCGGGTGCCGACGACGCAGCCGAGCGGTGCCACCTTCTGGTCCAGGCAGTTGGTGAACTGGTCCTTCGCCTTGATCGTCAACTGCACCTCGAACGACCCTTTGCCATCAACCTTGGTAAAAGGCTTGGCAATCCCCTCGCCGTACGACGGCGGGTTCGACGAGATCCACGCCGACGACCCCGAGTCGCCTTGCATGTCGACGCCACCCAGACATGGGGACGGCAGCTGGCCGGCGCCCTTGTTGACGCAGAACACGACGTAGATCCCCTTGTTCAGGTCGAATCCACGCCCCCGCACAGTCACCGGAGTACCGGCCGGATTCAGCCCCTGGCTGCGGCTGACCGTCACCTCCTGCCCCGACGGCCCCGACGCCGCGTGCGCGGCTCCGACCGGAACCACTGCAAGCAGCAGTACTGCGACCAGACCAGCCAACCGTCTCAAGATCTTCCCTCCCCAGCCGCAGCACCCGTGCCGCGCCACCTGACGAAACGACACGAGTGCTGCAGGTTAGCCTCACCTAACTCACGGTTGGTTAGGCTAACCTAAGTTCTGTGACCCCACAATCGGGCCCGACGGCCACCGCCCTGCCGCCGTTCTCGCAGCGTCTCCGGGAACGGAGCATGCGGATGCACCAAGACGCCGAAGGGAGTACCTACCTCGCCGCGCTGACCGCCGGCCAACTCGACCTGACCGCCTACGCGGCCCTGGTCAGCCAGCACGCGGTCATCTACCAAGCGCTGGAGCGACTCACCGCCGACCTCGCCGACGATCCGATCGCCGGCCGGTTCGCCTTCCCGGAGCTGGCTCGCCGCCCACACCTGGAGGCCGACCTCGCCTTCCTCGCCGCGCGCGGCATCCCCACCGCCGCCCCGACCGAGGCCACCACCCGGTACGCCGAACGCCTGACCGAGCTGGCCACCTGGCCTGCCGGTTTTGTCGCGCACCACTACGTCCGGTATCTCGGCGACCTCTCGGGCGGCCAGGCGATCGGCCGGCTCATCGCCACGGCGTACGGGCTGGTCCCTGGTGGCGACGGGGTGCGGTTCTACGTCTTCGACGACGTCAAGCCGAAGCCGTTCAAGGACAACTATCGCCTGCTGCTCGACGCCATGCCGCTGGACGAGCATGAGCAGGAGGAGGTGCTCGACGAGGTCCTGCTGGCCTACAAGTTCAACGTCGACGTACTGGCCTCGCTGGCCGAGCAGGTGCTTCCGCAGTACCCGCAGGTCGTCTCGTGAGCCGTCCCGCCCTCGCAGCCCTCCTCCTGCTCGCCGTCACCGCGTGTGCCGGCCCGTCCGACGCAGCCTCACCCGGTACTACGGCAGCCGACGCCTGCCGCCCGGCAGTCAAGGGCTTCGCCGTCACCACCGACGCCGACGGCAAGCCGCTGCCCAAGCCGACGGAAACCCCGTCACAGCAGGCGAAGGACCCGCACACCATCAGCGGACCCTCAACGGCGACTCTCGCGGACCACAACATCCACCCGGTCGAGTCCACCCAAGAGCCGAAGCTTCCGGTCGAGGTGAAGTCGTGCGACGGCAAGTCGGTGCAGGTGAAGGACGTCAGCCGGATCATCGCGGTCGACCTCTACGGCACCCTCGCCGAGATCGTCTTCAGCCTCGGCCTCGGCGACAAGGTCGTCGGGCGGGACACCTCGACCGGCTTCCCCGAGGCCGCGACGCTGCCCAAGGTCACTCCGTCCGCGCATGACCTGAACGCGGAGGCGATCCTCTCCCTCGACCCGACCGTCGTGCTGACCGACAAGAGCATCGGTCCGCCCGAGGTGCTGGAGCAGTTGCGCGCCTCCGGTGTCGCGGTGATCTTCTTCGACGACGCTCGCACGATGGACGGCCTGCCGAGTCAGGTCCGCGCGGTCGCGGCAGCGCTCGGCGTACCGGAGCGTGGCGAGCAACTCGTACGCCGTACGCAGGGCGAAATCGTCAAGGCGCTGTCCCTCGCGCCGCAGGGCGCGAAGCCGCTGCGGATGACGTTCCTGTACGTCCGGGGCACGGCCGGCGTGTATCTGATGAGCGGTCCGGGCTCGGGCGCCGACGCGATGATCAAGTCGATCGGCGGCGTCGACACCGGCACCGAGATCGGTCTGACCAAGCCGTTCGTGCCGCTGACGAGCGAAGCGCTGATCCGCTCGCAACCAGATTTGATCATCGTGATGACCGAAGGTCTGAAGTCGATCAAGGGTGTCGACGGCCTGGTCAAGCTGCCGGGCATCGCACAGACCCCGGCCGGGCAACACCGCCGGATCGTCGATATGAACGACACCGAACTACTCGGCTTCGGTCCCCGCACCGGCCGCACCGTGGAAGCTCTCGCCAAGGCGGTCTACACCCCAACTCAGTCGTGAGGCTCCGCAAGATCAGCCTGGTCACTGGGCTTGTACTAACCCTGCTCGTGATGGCTGTAGTCGCCGCGGGCATCGGCCAGCTACCGATCCCCGCCGGCGAGATCCTCGGCTCCGTGATGCATCGCTTGGACCACACCTTGGAACAAGTCCTGCACCTCAACCTCCCCCTCGACCTCGGCCCGCTGCCGCATCACCCACAAGGCGACAACGCCCTCTGGAAGGTGCGATTCCCGCGAGTCGCTCTGGCCGTCCTGGTCGGTGCCTCCCTCGCAACAGCAGGCGCCTTGATGCAAGGCATCTTCGGCAACCCCCTGGCCGAGCCGTCCATCGTCGGCGTCTCCTCCGGCGCGGCCGTCGGCGCCAGCCTGGTGATCGTCACCGGCGTCACCTTCCTCGGCGACTGGACGATCGCCGCAGCCGCCTTCGTCACCGGCTTGATCACCACCCTGCTGGTCCACGTGCTGTCCCGAGCCGGCGGCAAGACCGAGGTGGTGACGCTGGTACTGACCGGCATCGCCGTCAACGCACTCACCTTCACCCTGATCTCCTTCGCCACCTTCATCGCCAGCACCAGCGCCCGCGAGCAACTCGTCTTCTGGCAACTCGGCAGCCTCAACGGCGCCACCTGGCAAGCCGTCGGCGCCGTGCTGCCCTTCACCGCAGTCGGCCTGATCGCCGCCTTTGCACTGAGCCACAAACTCGACCTGCTCTCCCTCGGCGACCGATCGGCCGCACACCTCGGCGTCGATGTGGAACGCCTTCGCCTGCTGGCAATCATCGTCGTCGCACTACTCGTAGGCGCCAGCGTCGCCTTCGCCGGCATCATCGGTTTTGTCGGTCTCGTCGTCCCGCACCTGATCCGGATGGTGGCCGGCCCCGGCCACCGATTGTTGCTCCCAGCAAGCGCCCTGGGTGGCGCCGTCCTGGTGATCAGCGCCGACCTGATCGCCCGCACCCTGATCCGCAACGCCGACCTCCCGATCGGCATGGTCACCTCACTCGTCGGCGCACCGTTCTTCTTCTGGCTGCTACGCCGCACCAGAACCCGCCAGGGAGGGTGGGGATGAAACGCCGGCTACCAACCCGCCTCGACCCCGGTACGACGATCGCCGCCGTTCGCGACCTGCACGTCAGCCTCGGCGGCACCAAGATCCTCGATGGCGTGACTCTCGACGTCACAGCCGGCCAGGTGCTCGCTCTCGTCGGCCCGAACGGCGCCGGCAAGTCGACCCTGCTCAGCGCATTGTGCGGCGACCTCCCGATCGACAGTGGCGAGGCAGTTCTCTTCAACGAGCCACTGCAGCACTGGTCCGCGGTCGAGATGGCCATGCGCCGCGCCGTGATGTTGCAGCAGGCAACGATCTCGTTCCCGTTCAGCGTTGCGCAGATCGTCGAGATGGGCCGCGCACCGTGGTCCGGCACCGATCGCTCCGAAGACGACGAGACAGCAATCGGTACGGCGATGGCGCTGGCTGATGTGGTGCCGTTCGGTGAGCGGGTCTTCAGCTCACTGTCCGGAGGGGAACGAGCCCGGGTCTCGCTGGCTCGCGCTCTCGCCCAGCAGGCGCAACTTCTGCTACTGGACGAGCCGACCGCCGCGCTCGACCTTCACCACCAAGAGGACGTGCTCCAGCTCGCCTGCCGTCAGGCGGCGGCAGGCGACGCGGTGGTCATCGTGCTGCACGACCTCAACCTCGCCGCGGGGTACGCGGATCGGGTGGCGGTGCTCTCTCATGGTCAGCTAGCCGCGTGCGGTCCGCCGGCCGAAGTACTCACTGCGGAGTTGCTGAGCGAGGTCTACCAGCACGAAGTCGAGGTCTGTCCACACCCGGCCACCGGCGAGCCGGTCATCCTGCCGCGCCGCCAGACCCGCCGGCGCCACTAGACCCAGCAGCACCTCCAGAGCCGCCAGCCGGTCGGCGAGCCGCCGCCGAGATGATCGGATCGGTCTCGTCGTCGAACTCCCCGATCACCTCCTCCAGCAGGTCCTCGAGCGCGACAACCCCCACCGGCTCGTCACCCTCCTGCACGATGGCCAGCTGCGACCGCCGCTCCCGCATCAACCGAATCGCAGCAGCCACAGGCGTGGTCGCCTGCAACCGAAGCGGCTCAGTCATCAAATCCGAGGCCCGCAACGTCGTCCCACCACGCGTGGTCGCCCGAGCCACATCACTTACGTGGACGATGCCGCAGACAGCCGTAGTACCGGTCGTCACCACCGCGAGTCGCGAGTGGCCCTCACGCCGACTGGTGAGCTCGACCTCGCGCGCAGCCGCAGAAGCGGGCACGGTGGAGACCTGCGAGGTCGGCGTCATCACCTGAGCGACAGTCGTGTTCTGCAGGGCCAGCATCGCCGTCAGCAGGTCGTGTTCGGGCGCCTCCAGCGTGCCGTGCTCGCGAGACGACTCGATCAGCAATCGCAGCTCGTCCGGCCCGTGTGCGTTGGCCAACTCGTTCTGCGGCGTGACCTTCACCAGCCGCAGGCAGAGATTCGCCATCCCGTTCAGTACCACCAGCAACGGGCGTACGACGTACGTGAAACCGCGGAACGGCAACGCCAGCAGCAACGCCGACCGCTCCGGATCGCTGATCGCCCACGACTTCGGCGCCATCTCGCCCAGCAGGATGTGCAGCAGGCCGATCCCGCCAACCGCGATGATCAGCGAGATCACGTGCCCGGCGTTCTCCGGCAGACCGACCAGCTCGAACAGCGGATGCAGCAGATGCGCGACCGCGGGCTCCGACAGCGAGCCGAGTCCCAGCGTGCAGAGGGTGATGCCGAGCTGCGCGCCGGCCAGCATCAGCGACAGCTCGCTGACTCCGGCGATCGCGGCCCGCGCGGACCGGCTTCCCTCGGCGGCGGCCTGCTCGAGCCGGTGCCGCTTGGAGGCGACCAGCGCGAACTCCGCGGCGACGAAGAAGCCGTTGAGGATCAGCAGCAACAGCGAGATCAGCAAGGCGACCGTAGTACTCATGCCATCCGCTCCAGTACGACGATGCCGGGCACGTGCCGCAGTACGGTCTGGACCCGGAGCCTGACCAGCTCGGTCGGCACCCGCCGGCCGTCATGGTCGAAGCGCCGCGGCAGCTCCACCACCAACTCGTCCGCCACGTCGGGAATCCGCCCGAGCCGGGCCATGATCAACCCCGACACCGTGTCGTAGTCCTCGTCCTCCGGCAGCTCGATCCCGGTCGCCTCGGCCACCTGGTCGACCCGCCAGCGCGCCGGCAGGGTCCACGATCCGTCCGGGTTCTCGATCAGCTCGGCCTCGGGCAGGTCGTCCTCGTCGCGGATCTCGCCGACCAGCTCCTCGGCGATGTCCTCCAGCGACAGCACGCCGGCGAAGCCGCCAAACTCGTCCACGACGATGGCCAGCTGGCGGTGCGCGGTACGAAGCGCCTGCAGTACCGCGGGCAGCGGCAACGTGGACGGTACGACGACCGGCTCCGCGGCCAGCGACCCGGCCAGCACGTGGAACCGGTCAGCCGGCTCGACCTCGACCACGTCGCCGATCGCGATCACGCCGACCACCTCGTCGACCGTGTCCCCGATCACCGGGAACCGGCTGTGCCCGGTGTCGAGCAGCTCCACCACCCGGGTCAGCGGCGCGTCCCGGTGCACGGTCAGCACATCCACCCGCGGCGTCATCACCTCGACGGCGTTGCGGTGCCGGAAGTCGAGACCGCGGTCCAGCAGCCGCATGGTGTCCTCGTCGAGCAGACCCTGCTCGTACGAGGTGGCGATGATCCGGTCCAGGTCCTGCGCGGTCGCGCCCTGCGGGAGCTCCTCGACCGGCTCGATCCCGACCCGGCGCAGGATCCGGTTCGAGGTGGCGTCGAAGACGTGGATCAGCGGCCCGGCGACGGCCAGGTAGATCAGTGTCGATCGGGACAGCTTCAGCGCGATCGCCTCGGCCCGGGCGATCGCCAGGTTCTTCGGGGCCAGCTCGCCGAACACCATCTGGATGATCGTTGCCAGCAGCAACGCGAGGATCACCGAGACCGACAGGCTGACGCCTTCCGGCAGGCCCGCCGTACCGAGCAGGTCCTCGATTCCCTGACCCAGATACGGCTGGGCGGCGTACCCGGCGAGCAGCGCGGTCACGGTGATCCCGACCTGCGCCCCGGACAGCACGAAGGACAGCCGGGACGTCACCTTCAGCGCTCGGGCCGCGGCGGCGTCACCACCGTCGGCGAGCGCCTGCAGCCGGTTGCGGTCCACCGCGACGTAGGAGAACTCCTGGGCCACGAAGTACCCGGTGGCAATGGTCAACGCCAGGATCAGCACCAGGCCGATCACGATCAACATGCAGCGACCTTACGAGTACGCCGCCCGCCGACATATTGCGGGTCTCCCGATCTGGCTCATCTGATCAGCCAAGCCAACCTAACTAGCTGCGGATGTTCCGGCCTTCCAGTCCGGGTGCCCCGGCATGGCCGGCAGCTTGGTGCCGTACAGCCAGGAGCGCAGGAACGGACCGAGATCGCGGTGCGCCACCTTTGAGGCGGTCGCGATGAACTCCTCGGTGCTGCCGAGCCCGTTCGCGTGCTCGCGGACCCAGGTGCGCTCGATTTGGTTGAAGGTCTTGGCGCCGACGGTCTGCTGCAAGGCGTAGAGCACCAACGCGCCACCGCCGTACGCCGCGGAGCCGTACGGGCGTAGCGCTGCGCTGTCACCAGGCCACTTGGCCGGGTCAGGCTTGGCGATCGGGCCGTTGACCAGCAGTTTGTTGCCCTCTTCGACGTAGGTACGGCGCATCGACTCGGCCAGCGTCGTCCGTCCCTTGGCAGCTGACCACAGATCTTGGTAGAAGACCGCGTGCCCCTCGTTCAGCCACAGGTCCGCCCACTGCTTCGGCGAGACCGAGTTGCCGAACCACTCGTGCGAGATCTCGTGCAGCACGACCGTGTCGGTGCCGTTCTGCTCGAATCCCTCCTTGGTCATCGCGTCGGCCGACATCAGGGTGAGTCCCTGCGTCTCCAGCTCGCCGCCGACGGGAGCGACGTACGAGCCGGCCCGGACGCCTGGGAACCGGCCGAGTCGCGCCTCCATGAACCGCACCGACTCGTCGAACGACTTGAGCTGCGGCTTGATGTCGGCCAGCTGCTTGGTCGGCACGGCATGCCGCATATCGATCCCGTGCGGGCCCTTGGTGTGAAGCACCGTGAACGGTCCGACGCCGAGCTGCAGCAACTCGGTCGCGAGCTTGCGGTCCTCGCGGAAGACCCGGGTGATCTGCTTGCCGCTCGCAACCGTTCGGATGAGCTTGCCGTTGGCAATGGAGTTCAGCCGGGCCGGTGCGGTGATGCTGATCGTGGCCGGCGCCTTCTGGGCCGGATGGTCGCTGACGGCAAGCATCCGGCGAGCGCCGGACGGCTGGTTGATCGCCTGCACCCAGTCGTCGTAGTGGAGCAGGCCGGGCGGGAACGCGACGTTCGGATCGGTGACGCCGGTGACCTTGCTCTTGACATCGACCTTGACCACGAAGCGCGTGTTCTTGCCCAGGGCCCGCTTCGGCGTGATGACCAGTTCCCCTTGTGGGGTTGACTTCCAGGTCGCCCGGAGCCCGTTGACCCGCACCTCGGTGACCGCGGGGCCGAGCAGGTCGAGATTGAACTGACTCAAGCTCTGCGTCGCGCGGCCGGCGAGCGTAGTACTGGCTGTGTAGTCGGTGAGCTTGTCGTTGAACCGGAACGCGAGCTGCTGATCGAGTACGTCGTACCCACCGTTGCCGAGCTCCGGCCACACCTTGTCGCCGATGCCCGGCGCGCCTGCGGTGGCAGGTTGTGCGGCCAGAGCGGAGGGGATGGTGAGTCCCGCTCCCAGGGTGGTCAGGGCGAGCGCGGTCGCGACGATGCGACGGGGTTTCTTCATACCGACGAACCTATTGACGCGTTGTCACCACCGCATCACCCCCTGGTCGCCATCCCGACTCATCCCCAGGTCGCAGGCCACCGCGGCGGACTACACCGGAGGTTTGTGCTTCTCCTCGAGCTGGGCTGGTTCGTCCTTGATCTTGCGGAACTCGTTCAGCGCCTTCGCCGCGTTGCGGGTCAGGTCGGGGAGCTTGTTCGCACCGAACAGGAACACCACCACGACCAGCAGCACGATCCACTCGCCGCCCTCCGGCAGCGCCAGCAGTGAAGCCATCACAGTCCTTCTTTCCCGATGCCCCAACCACGATACTGCGGCACCGTAGGGTTGCGCTGTGACCCTTCCTGAGTTGTTCGGCGCCGCAGTACGGCGGGACGGCGCCAATCCCTTCCTCACCTACTACGACGACGTCACCGGCGAACGGATCGAGCTCAGCGCGGTCACCACCGCGAACTGGGTGGCGAAGACCGCCAACCTGCTGGTCGACGAGTACGACCTGGAGTCCGGCGAAACAGTCGCGATCGGGCTGCCGGCGCACTGGCTCGGCGTGGTCTGGGCGCTGTCGACCTGGTCGGCCGGCGCCGCCGTCACCACCGGCGACGGCGCGCTCGCCATCACCGGCCCCGACTTCGCCGTTCACGGCACCCGCGAGACGATCGCCTCCGCGCTGCTCCCACTGGGCGGGCGGTTCCGCGAGCCGTTGCCTGCGGGGGTCCACGATTACGGCGCCGAGGTCTACAACCACCCTGATCTGTTCGTCCCGTTCGACCCGCCGACCGCTGGCAGTCCGGCGTACGACGGTCGAACGCACGCCGAACTGATCGCCGGCGCCGCGCCGATCAGCGATCGTGTCCTGACCACGACCTCACTGGTCAGCGCCGAGGGCATCGGCACGCTGGTCGGCGTGATCGCCGGCGGCGGCTCGATCGTGCTGTGCCGCAACCTGGACCCCGCGAAGCTCGACCGGCGCGTCGCGGACGAGAAGGTCGACCGAGTGTTGGAGGAGCTCTAGATGCAGCGGTTTTCGGGCAAGGTCGCGCTCGTCACGGCGGGCGCGCAAGGAATCGGCGAAGCGGTCGCGCGACGGATCGCGGCCGAGGGCGGCTCGGTGGTGATCACCGATCTGCAGCAGTCCAAGATCGAGGCTTTGGCGGCCGAGCTCAACGGCTTCGCAGTACCGCTCGACGTGACCGACCGCGAACAGGTCGACGCTGCGGTCGCGGCCACGATCTCGCGCTTCGGCCAACTGGATGTCCTGGTCAACAATGCGGGCGGGTGCATCGTCAACTCCGTCCCCGAAGACACCACCGACGAGGACTGGCACCGCCAACTCGACCTCACCCTGGTCGGCGCCGCCCGCTGTATCCAGGCGTCGCTGCCACATCTGGTGAAGTCGCGCGGCAACGTCGTCACGATCAGCTCGGTCAACGGCATCGCCGCCTTCGGGAACATCGAGTACGCGACTGCGAAGGCCGGTCAGATCGCGATGACGCAGAACTTCGCCGCACGGTACGGCGGACTTGGGGTGCGCTTCAACGTGGTCGCGCCGGGGACCATCCGGACGCCGAACTGGGACAACCAGCCGGACACGCTCGAGCGATTCAAGGCGCTTTATCCGCTGGGTCGTGTTGGCGAGTCGGAGGATGTCGCGGCTGCGGTGGCGTTCTTGGCTTCGCCGGATGCTGCGTGGATCACTGGGCATACGTTGCCGGTCGAGGGCGGTGTGCTGACTGGGCCGGGATTGCTTGATCTCACGCCCTCGGGGCCTTTTCGGAAGGACTACCCGACCGACTAGCCGGCTCGTGACGCTTCGCGTCACCTCGCGGGACCTGATGCGGGGCAGGGACCGCGCTCCTTTGCGGAGAATCGGCGGACACCTCCGACCAGACACCCCGCCGCGCCAGGGCTCGTGACGCTTCGCGTCACCTCGCAGTACTCGATGCAAGGCGGGTACTACGACATGCGGAAGATGAGCGTCGGCATCTGCCCGTACGCCGCCCGCCACAGGCTCGTGACGCTTCGCGTCACCTCGCAGGACCTGATGCGGGACGGGGCCCACACCCCCTTCGCGGGCGGTGGTGCTGCTCTCGCCTGACCACGCCGCCCCCGCCAGGGGCTCGTGACGCTTCGCGTCACCTCGCTGATCCAGATGCGGAGCGGGGAACCGCACCCCTATCCGAGGACTGAGTGCGACCTCCTTCTCATGGCACGTCGCCGCGTGCTCGTGACGCTACGCGTCACCTCGCGGGACCAGACGCGGGACGGGAACGCACACCCCCCTCGCCGATGGTGGTGCTGCTCTCGCCTGACCACGCCGCCCCCGCCAGAGCTCGTGACGCTGCGCGTCACCTCGCTGAAACCAGATGCGGGACGGCAATCCCACCCCGATGCGGCGAACCCAGCAACTACCCCGCACCCAAGTACACCGACTCACCCCGCCGAGCTCGTGCCCCCGTACGCGTCACCTCGCGGTACTCGATACGAGGCGGGTACTTCGCCATGCGGCAGGCGAACGGGGCATCTGCCCGTTCGCCGCTCGCCCCGGGCTCGTGACGCTTCGCGTCACCTCGCAGTACCGGACGCGGGACGGGAACCACACCCCCTCTGCGGGCAATGGTGCTGATCTCGCCCGGCCACACCGCCTCCGCCAGAGGCTCGTGACGCTTGGCGTCACCTCGCTGAACCAGATGCGGGACGGGAACGCACCCCCTAACCGGAGAGTACGAGCCGCGGGCCTCCGCATGCCGGGGCGCCCAGCCCGGCTCGTGCCGGATGCCCAGCCTGACTCAAGCCGCGACACATCACCTCGCCGTACTCGCTACAAGCCGGACCCACCCGATGCAGAAGGTCAAGGTAGGCACCTGCTCGTGCGCCCGGCGCAGGCTCGTGGCGCTGGGCGTCACCTCGCAGGACCGGATGCGGGACGGGAACCACACCCCCTTTGCGGGCGGTGGTGCTGATCTCGGCTGGCCACATTGCCTTCACCAGGTCTCGTGACGCTTCGCGTCACCTCGCAGCACTCGATGCAAGGTGGACTCACCCCCATGCGGCAGGTGAACGCAGGCACCTCCCGTACGCCGCCCCGCCACAGGCTCGTGACGCTGCGCGTCACCTCGCAGAACCGGATGCGGGACGGGGACCATACCTAATGGGTGCCGAACAGCGCCTACCGGATTGAGTCCGTATAGACCCGGGATCTCTGCAACTGCCCACAGACCGGACAGCTCTACGACCCATCCAAGGCCTTCCCGAATCAGGAGCGGCCACCGGCGCGATCGGCGACGCCGAAGCCTGACGGCAGGTCGCTGCCAACGGACCGCCGTCGCTTCAAGCGAGTGCGAACCTGGGATGCGGAGGTGGGCATGTTCTGTAGGCGTAGATCGGACAAAAAGTTTCTGCATAATCTGGCGACGTTCGCGCTCAGCGGCGACGTCACCTACGAAGACCTTGCCAATCTGATCATGGCAGTCGTCATTTGCGGGCGGAGAGTTCACGTCTACATCGCATCCGTGGACGACGCCGTTTTCCTGGCCGAGTTGTGTGCCCTCAGGGTCCACAGTGGGGAGCGGGCATTCTCGGTCCTGGGGACCAAGAACGTCATCAATCCGGTCGACTACCGCACCGTGGTCGTGTTCGGAAGCCGACGTGACTTCGAGTCCAGCGCGGAGGAGGAGCGGTACTCCGGTGTGCGGCGGCACACGGCATTGGTGGTTTCCGGTATCGATCCGCGTTGGTTGCGGAGGAAGTATCGGCAGGTCTTGTCGGCCTCCGAGTGATCCAGGAGACCTCGCGACTTGCGCGCAAATCTCGTTAGAGGTCTGGTGGGGTCTCCGACGGATGCGACCGGATCGAACTCGACGTCGACCGTCGTCAGCCAAGACGGCGGTCCACTGTCCAGAAGCCTTCAGGTCACGCGGAACACCGGCCACCCGATCTCCGTGCGCCAGGCGGCCGGATCGCTCACATCCCGCGGCCCCACGCGGTAGACCTCCCGCACGGGCCCAGCAACCGACATCGCGTTCTCCACGACCCACGCGCCGAGCTGGCCGTAGGTGACGTCCGCGCCGTCGTGCTCGCCGATGTGGGTGGTCACCGCCAGTTCCGCGGCTGGCAGGGTCACGGGGTGCACCCGTCCGGTGTGCGGCGGGGTGGAGGTCGGCAGGTAGAGCAGCACCCGGCCGCGGCCCTCCTCGAACAGGGAGTTGTCGTAGGTACCCCCGGGCGGACCGGTCACACCCGCGCCCACGGCCGCTTCCAGCTCGGCCATCGCACCGGCGAACCACGCCTCGACGTCGGCGTGGCCGATCACTGCCTCAACCGCCGCGACCTCGCGGGCGGGTTCGGCGCGCAGCTCGACCTCAATCGGCGCGGGGCCGGGCTGCAGGAGGCGGCGCAGCGAGGTGACCGCGGCCCGGGTGCGATCCAACTCAGCTTCCAAGCGCAGTAGGTGACCCGCGACCAGGGTGGACCGTACGCCGGGGTCCGGCGTACGCAGGATCTGCTGTACGTCACTCAAGGGGACGTCGAGCTCGCGGAGCCGGTTGATGACCTGCGCGGTCGGGATCTGCTCGACGGAGTAGTACCGGTAGCCGGTCACCTCGTCCACGACGGCCGGCTCCAGCAACTCCCCCTCGTGGTAGCGGCGCAGGGTCCGCACGCTCAGGTGGGTCAGACGCGAGAACTCCCCGATGGTCAGCACACATCCAGTGTGGACTCTCTCCCTGGGAGAGGGTCCAACGCTTGACCCTCCTGCGCCGCGAGGCCGCACGGTGACGACATGACAAACACCAACTTGCGCTCCGACACCCTCCCGACCACCGTCCGCGACTTCCTCGCAGCGAGCATCGTGCACGACGCGGACACAGCCTCGTCGTACCTCGTCGAAGACGTTGTGATCGTCGACCAGAACGAGACCTTCCGGGGCCGCGACGAGGTGCACGCGTTCCTGCGCGACGCCGGCGCCGAGTTCGAGTACACCACCGAGCAGATCGGCGCCCACCGCGTCGACGACGACCACTGGGTGGCGACCCTGCGCCTCGAGGGCACCTTCCCGGGCGGCGTCGCCGACCTGGACTACCGCTTCACCCTCCGCGGCAACCTCGTGGCCGAACTCGTCATCGCCAACCACGAGGCCTGAGCCCGACCGCGCACCACCGAACCGTCAGAAGAAAGAAGAGAAATGTCCAGCAAAGAACGTGACCGCCTCGACGGCCGTCACGCGCTCGTCACCGGCGGGTCGAAGGGTTCGGGCAAAGCCGTCGTCACCCGCCTGCGGGAGATGGGCGCCGACGTGTGGACCACGGCCCGGACGATGCCCACCGGGTACGACCGCCCCGACCGGTTCATCGAGGCGGACACGTCGACCGTCGACGGCGCCCAGCTCGTGGCGGACCGCATCACCGAGTCCGTCGGCGCCCTCGACATCCTCGTGCACGTCGTCGGCGGCGCCTCGACACCGTCGGGCGGATTCGCGGTCATCACCGAAGACCAGTGGCTGACCGAACTGAACCTGAACTTCCTGGGTGCGGTGCGGCTCGACCGAGCCCTCCTGCCGGCAATGACCGCGGCCGGGTCGGGTGTGGTGCTGCACTTCACCTCGATCCAGCGGGAACTACCGCAGTACGACGCGTCGCTGGCGTACGCCGCAGCCAAGGCGGCGCTACGCACATACAGCAAAGGCCTCGCCAACGAACTCGCACCGCGCGGCGTGCGGGTCAACGCGATCAGCCCCGGCGGCATCGAGACCGAGGCGTACGAGCGGTTCGTGGACCGGATTGCCGAGGGCAACGGACTCACCCGCGAGGCCGCAAAGCAAACGATCTTCGACTCCCTCGGCGGGGTTCCGCTGGGGCGGTTCGCCCAGCCCGAGGAGATCGCCGATCTGGTCGGGTTCCTGGTGTCGGACCGCGCTTCGGCCATCGTGGGCGCGGAGTACGTCATCGATGGGGGCACGGTTCCGACCGTCTGAATCAATGGCGGGGCGGCCTGGAGGAGATTGGGCCGCCCCGGTCGAAGGATCACCTCAAGAAGCGCTTCTAGACAAACTTGACTAGATGTTTCCTCCTCGTGCATTCTGGCCAAGTAGTCAAACTTGCCTAGCGCTTCATCGATCCGTTCGCGACAGGGGAGAAGGAATCGAACCCATGGGAAAGCTCGCGATCGAGACGAGAGGGTTGAGCGGAGGTGGGCGCATATCGGCGACGAAGCTTCTGGTGCTCGGTATCGTGCACCTCTCCGGCGGCGCGCATGGCTACCAGGTGCGGTCCGAACTGGAGAGCTGGGGTGCGGAGAGTTGGGCCAAGATCAAGCGCGGCTCGATTTATCACGCGCTGAAGAAGGCGGCGGCTGATGGCCTTCTCACCGAACACGCCGAGCCGGGCAACTCCGGGCCGGAGCGCGTTCTGTACCGCGCGACAACTCGGGGCCGCGAGGAGATCGTCGAGTTGGTCCGCGACGGTCTGCGGCGCACCCACGACTCGGACATGCTCAACGCGTCCATCGCCATGTTGCCCATGCTGACCAGGACAGATGCCATCGCGCAGGTCAACGAGCGGGTCGCGCGCCTGGAAGCGGAGCTCGTAGTGCAGGCCAAGTGGCGGGAGCACCCCAATAGGGACGCCCCCGAGCACGTCCGCGATCAGGCCGAACTGTGGGCGGGACAGGCACGCACCGAACTGGAGTGGGCGAAGAGCCTGAGCACACGACTGTCCGAGGGCGCCTACACCATGGCTGATGATCCGGGTTCGTGGCGAACGATCCCCGATCACCTCGAGATACGCGTCTGACCAACTTGACCAGACGTTTTGTCCTCGTCTGCTCTGGCCAAGTAGTCAAATTTGACTAGCTCACCAATCCGTTCGTAACGCCGAGGGAAGGAATCGAACCTCTACCGCAACAAGAAGTAGAGGCCGCTACCGCGAGCACTTGGTCGAAATCAACTCCGACAACCCGGCCCACTCGGCCAAAGCCATCACCGCTACCAGACCCGGACACGACAAGGAGAGCCGAATGAGCACCATCCCCAAGAACAGCTCGGAAACCGTTGCGCACACGCCCGGGCGGGCGAGCAGCATCGGGGTCTGGATTCTGCACGTCGTGCTGGCGGCGATAATCGCCGGCGGCGGAATCTCGAAGCTCGCCGGCGACCCGGTCATGGTGGACATGTTCGCCGACATCGGGGCTGGCCAGTGGCTCCGGTACCTGGTCGGAGCGCTGGAGGTCGCGGGAGGGGTTGGACTTCTGATCCCGGCTCTGGCGGGCCTGGCCAGTCTCGGGTTGGCGGCATTGCTGACCGGTGCTGTCATCACCGATCAATTCGTGCTCGAGCAGAGCCCTTGGCTGCCGCTCGCCTTACTCATCGTGGCGGCCGTGATCGCAAGGACGCGGTGGTCGCGCACCGAGGCCGTCGTCGGCACGCTGCTCAGGCGCTGAGACAAACCTCTCGAACGGAGATGTGAGATGAACGAGATGGCCTTTCGCGTGACATCAAACGATGGCACCACCATCGCCTACGACCGGAGGGGAAGCGGTCCGGCCGTCATTCTGGTGGGCGGAGCACTCGACGAGGGGGTGGAGAACGCTCCCTTGGCGCCGGCTCTCGCCGAGCACTTCACGGTCTACAACTATGCCCGTCGGGGACGCGGCGCGAGCGGCTTCACCGAGCCGTACGCCGTGGAGAGGGAGATCGAGGACCTGGATGCGTTGATCGCGGAGGCGGGCGGCTCAGCACACCTGTTCGGGGCGTCCTCTGGTGGTGCGCTGGCGCTGGAAGCGGCCGCGGCCGGGTCAGCCATCGACACGATCGCCGTGTGGGAGGTGCCCTACGCGGTCGGAGACGACATCCGCCAGCGATTCGAGAAGTACGTCGCCGACACCCGACGCGCTTTCGACGCCGGGCGGGACGAGGAGGTTCTCGAACTGTTCATGCGCTTGAGCGGCGCCTCCGACGACAACATCGCGGCCAGGAAAGCGGCAGGCAAGCAGACGGCGCATTGGGCGCATTCGGTCGCCCTCGCGCCCACGCTGGTCCACGACAGCGTCTTCCTCAACCGCTACCAATTGCCGGCCGATCGACTGGCAACGGTCACCCAACCGGTCCTGGTCACCACCGGAGGACCGATCACGGTCCCCTATATGGCAGGCCTGCCCTCGGATTTCTTCGACCGCGCAGCCGACGAGCTTGCAGACCAATTACCCCACGCTCAACGGGAGACCCTCGAGGGGCTGGATCACGTCGTCGACCCACGGACCGTCGGCCCGCTGTTGCTACGGTTCTTCAGCAGCGAACACTGAGAGGCCTGCGAGGTGTTGCGGGAAGACCGATTAGTCACCGCGCAAGCAGATCTTCGTCGCGCCAGGGACACGGCATAGACATGAGCTCGCTGTTCCCTGCTCTCCTTCGCGCGCTGCTCCTCGGCGCCCCGTTGAGTTCCTGATATCGCCACCCAACCGCCGAATGCGGCGACAGCGAGCGAGATGAGGCTCGAGAGCACAGCGATCAGCCACTGTGGCCAGCGAGGGCTACTTGGCGCCTCCGCTGCAGAGCGCAGCACCACCGCCCGCAGAGGGGTGTGGTTCCCGTCCTGCATCCGGCCCTGCGAGGTGACGCGAAGCGTCACGAGCCTGTGTGTGGGCATCGAAAGCGGGCAAGTGGTCAACCCTCACTGCCCGCGCAGAGGGGTGAGATCCCCGTCCCGCATCTGGCTCAGCGAGGTGACGCGAAGCGTCACGAGCCCGGGCGCAGGCGCCCAAGCGGGCAAGCGGGCAAGCGGGCAAGCGGGCAAGCGGGGTCTGATCCCCGTCCCGCACCTGGTTCAGCGAGGTGACGCGAAGCGTCACGAGCCCGGCACGGCGACCGCTCCACCGGGGCGGTGTGGCCAGCCGAGACCAGCACCACCGCCTCAAAGGGGTGCGGTTCCCGTCCCGCATCCCGTCCTGCGAGGTGACGCGAAGCGTCACGAGCCCGGCGCGGGCGCTCAAGCGAGCAAGAGGTCAGTGCTCGCTGCCCGCATAGGGGTGTGGTTCCCGTCCCGCATCCGGTACTGCGAGGTGACGCCAAGCGTCACGAGCCCGGGGCGGGCGGCGTACGGGCAGAGCCCCGTTCATCTTCCACATAGTCCAGCGCCCTGCCCCGAGTCGCCTCAAAGCATCGCGAGATCCACCGCATCCGCCATCGCACGATAGCCCGCCTCATTGGGGTGCAGATGATCACCACTGTCGTACTGCGCCGCCAGCCGAGTCGGATCAGCTGGATCAGCAAGCGCCACAGCAAAATCAACAACCCCGTCATACTCACCGCTGTCGCGGATCCACGCATTGACAGCCACCCAGATCCCTTCGCTGCGGGCAGTGTGGACCTCCGCCCCGCGGAACGGCGGCATGGTCACGCCGACGAGGCGGACTCCCCGGGCATGAGCCTCGCGGATCAGCGTGCGGTAGCCGGCGATGAGCTGCTCAGCGGTGATCGGCGGATTCGGGACCGTACACGAGTTCGCCGGTACTTCGGGATAACCGAGATCGTTGATGCCGATCAGCGCAATGGCAGTCGTGACGCCCGGCTGGTCGAGGACGTCGCGCTGGAAGCGATTCAGACCCCGTTCGCCGGAGCAGGCCGAGTCGGCCAGCAGCCTGTTGCCGCCGAGTCCGGCGTTGAGGACCGGCATCGGGCGACCGGCCGCAGCGAGTCGCGCGGACAGCAGATCGGGGTACCGCAGCCCCGGCGTGGTTCGGTAGCCGTTGGTGACCGAGTCGCCGAACGCGATCACCAACCCCTGGTCCAGCCGCGCGCGGCTAGCGTGCGACCGCGGGCGTCCAGGCCGATCTTGCGCCGCGGCGATCGTGTCGATGCCCGCCAGGAAATACCAGCTCCCGCTCGACTCCCGGTACGGCGTACCGCTGGTCTCCGCGCGCTGGTCCCCCACCGCCCGGTACGACGCCCCGATCGCGCCGTACTCGTGGAAGGTCGCCGGCCCGGTCGCCTCGGCGAAGTACAGCGTCACCGCGACCCGACTTCCGCTGCTCAGCCCGGTCAGCGCGACCGCGTCACTCGCGACCTTGCCGCCGACCGGCACACTGACAGCCTCAGCTCCCCGGAACCTCACCGTCCGCGCCGATCCGTCCTCCGTCGCCGCCCCGACGGCCGCCTTCGCCACGCTCGCGCCGGCCAGCTTGAGCGTGCGATCGCCGTACTGGTTACTGAGCCGGATCCGGATCTTCGCGCCGCCGGCCGCGACCCGCACAACCTGCCGGACCGACTGTCCGACGAAGCCTTGCTGCGACCAGTTCGGGTTGGCATTCGGCTGCTGCATCGCGGTCAGCCACGCCGCCCGCCAAGCAGGCTCCTGCTCGATCGGGACCGAGGCATGTGATGACTGCGCCACCACCATCAGCACCACCGATCCCAGCGCCACGATCGACCCACACCAGCTGCGCGCAACCCGCATTCCGACTTCTCCCTCACCAAGTTCCCCAATGGCCAGATGCAACAACCCCGACAGAGGTTGCGAAACCGGCGGGGGTTTCTTGGCGGGGAGGTCTGCGTGCACAACGACAGGCAGTAGCCGCCCTGTCCGGCAACCACCAGGCGCAGACGGACCGCTCATCGGCCCGCAGAGGCAACTACTGCCTGTCGTTGTGCACGTGATGCTGATGAATGGACTGCCTTCGGGGAGGGCAGATGGAGCAACTGCTCGCAAGGTCGCCGCACGACGGGTCTTCGTAGCTCTGTCCGAGACTGCAAACCGCGGCAGATGTATTGGAAGGGGCTGCTCGCCGTTTCCGCACGAGGTGACGCGAAGCGTCACGAGTCTCTCCGCCCAAGCGCTGCGGTTGCGGCCGACGGTTGAACCGATGGGGTTGATCGATCCCGTTCCGCATCCAGCTCTGGCGAGGTGACGCCCAGCGTCACGAGCCCGGACCGCCTGTTCAGCATGTGGACGTCACGCAAAGTGAATGTCTAGTGCGGTTATCGTCTTTCGTACGAGGGCGGTCCGTCAGCGGCAGCCCGGGGACCTCAGGAGCTGCCATGACCGAGTGTTGTTGCCGCTAGCACCTGTTGTGAGCTGAAAACCCTTACATCATCAGGCTTCGCCCGACCGTGACCGCGCGGATCGGCGCTGCCGTCGTACCCGAGAACAGGACCGTGGCATGACCGAGAACACCCCCAGCTGGTCTTTCGAGACCCGGCAGATCCACGCCGGGCAGACCTCCGACCCGACGACCAACGCGCGGGCGCTGCCGATCTACCAGACCACTTCGTACACCTTCGACAGCACCGATCACGCGGCCAGCCTGTTCGGGCTGCAGGAGTTCGGCAACATCTACACCCGGATCCAGAACCCGACCCAGGACGCGGTCGAGCAGCGGATCGCCAGCCTCGAAGGCGGTACGGCGGCGTTGCTGGTCTCCTCCGGTCAGGCCGCGACGTCGCTGGCGCTGCTGAACATCGCCGAGGCCGGTGACCACGTGGTCAGCAGCCCGAGCCTGTACGGCGGCACGTACAACCTGTTCCACTACACCTTCCCCAAGCTCGGCATCGAGGTCAGCTTCGTTGAGGACCCGAGCGACCTGGAGTCCTGGAAGGCCGCGATCAAGCCGAACACCAAGGTGTTCTTCGGCGAGACGATCGCGAACCCGAAGAGCGAGATCTTCGACATCGAGGGCATCGCCGGCGTCGCCCACGAGTACGGCGTACCGCTGGTGGTCGACAACACCGTCGCCACCCCGTACGTGCTGCGTCCGCTCGAGCACGGCGCCGACGTCGTCGTGCACTCGGCGACGAAGTACCTGGGCGGTCACGGTACGGCGATCGCCGGGGTGATCGTGGACTCCGGCAAGTTCGACTACGCGCAGAACCCGGAGCGGTTCCCCGGCTTCAACCAGCCGGACAACAGCTACCACGGTCTCACCTACGCGACCGCGCTCGGCGTCGGCTCCGACCTGGGCAACCTCGCGTACATCCTGAAGGCGCGGGTGCAGTGGCTGCGTGACCTCGGTACCGCGGTGTCCCCGTTCAACGCGTTCCTCATCGCCCAGGGCCTGGAAACCCTGTCGCTGCGGATCGAGCGCCACCTCGACAACGCGCTCAAGGTCGCGCAGTGGCTCGAAGCCCGCGACGAGGTCGACAGCGTCGCCTACGCGAGCCTGCCGTCGAGCCGGTACTACGAACTCGCGCAGAAATACACGCCGCGCGGTGCCGGCGCCGTGGTCGCCTTCGAGATCAAGGGCGGCGTCGACGCGGGTAAGCGGTTCGTGAACGCGCTGCAGCTGCACAGCCACGTCGCCAACATCGGCGACGTCCGCTCGCTGGTGATCCACCCGGCGTCGACCACGCACAGCCAGCTGTCCGCCGAGGACCAGCTCGCGTCCGGCGTCACCCCGGGCCTGGTCCGGCTCGCCGTCGGCCTGGAGCACATCGACGACATCCTGGCGGACCTCGAGGTCGGTTTCGCGGCCGCCAAGTCGGCCTGATCACCCAATGACCCAGGACCGCCCGCCTGCCTCAGCCGTCGATGCCCGGGGGCGGGACATCGGCAGGGAGGCAGGTAGTCCCGGCAGCTCGCCGGGAGCTCCTCACGCACCAGGTCAGGTGGCCGGTGCGTGGGGAGCGGGCGGTCCTGACCAACTCGCAGGCGGCTGGCGCCCTGGTGATCCGGTCGCCGATCGGCGCTTCGCCGCGATCGGTGACCTGACGCTCGAATCCGGCGACCAGCTGCCCGCAGTACAAGTCGCGTACGAGACCTGGGGACGGCTGAACGCCGCCCGGGACAACGCCATCCTCATCTGCCATGCCCTGACCGGGGATGCGCACGTGGTCGGTCCCACCGGCCCAGGGCAACCAACCCCGGGCTGGTGGGACGGCTTGATCGGCCCCGGCCGGTACGTCGATCCCGCCGACTGGTTCGTCGTCGCCGCGAACGTGCTGGGCGGCTGCCAGGGCACCACCGGCCCGTCGTCGCCGGCCTCGGACGGCAAGGCGTGGGGCAGCAGATTTCCCGCCATCACCATCAGGGACCAGGTCGCCGCCGAGGCCGCGGTCAGTGACGCGTTGGGGATCGACCGCTGGGCCGCGGTGATCGGCGGTTCGATGGGCGGCATGCGCGCGATCGAGTGGCCGCTGCTCTACCCCGACCGCGTCGGTACTGCGGTAGTGCTCGCCTCGACCGGTTACGCGTCGGCCGAGCAGATCGCCTGGTGCGCGCCGCAGCTCGCGGCGATCGAGGAAGACCCGGCCTGGCACGGAGGCGACTACTACGACACCGGTACTGCGCCGCTGGCAGGTCTCGGGATCGCGCGCCGGATCGCCCACGTGACCTACCGTTCGGAGTACGAGCTCGCGACTCGCTTCGGCCGCGAGCCGCAGGGCGACGGCCGGTTCGCCGTCGAGTCGTATCTGGATCATCACGCCACCAAGCTGGCCGCGCGGTTCGACCCCGGCTCGTACGTCGTCTTGACCCGCGCGATGAACTCCCACGACATCGGCCGCCACCGCGGCGGCCTCGCAACCGCCTTGCAGGGCTTGAAATCCCGGCTGATCGTCGCCGCCGTCGACTCCGACCGGCTCTACCCGAGCCGCCTGTCGAGCGAGCTGATCGACGCCCGCCCGGACGCCGGCCCTCTGCACCTGATCAAGTCCCCCTACGGCCACGACGGTTTCCTGATCGAGCTCGATCAGGTCGGGGCGCTGATCGCGGACACGCTGCGAACCTAGCCGCGGGTACCGTCGACGGGGTGACGGAGACAGCGCAGTACTACGACGAACTCCCGCTGTGGTCGGCGCCTTTCGGCCAGCTGATCCTCGACCGGGTGCCGCTGCGACGCGGTCAGACGATTGTCGACATCGGCGCAGGGACAGGGTTTCTGACGGTCGAGCTCGCTCAGCGCAGTGCCGCCGCGCGGGTGATCGCCGTCGACCCGTGGGCCGAAGCGATGGACGTGTTGCGTCGCAAGATCGCCTTCCTGGGTCTCACCAACGTCGAGTTGGTCGTCGCGGACGCGGCCACGCTCGACCTGCCGGATGGGTCGGTTGATGTCGTCGTCTCCAACCTCGGCATCAACAATTTCGACAACGCCTCGACGGTCCTGGCCGAGTGCCATCGCGTACTCCGGCCGGGCGGCCGGCTGCTGCTGAGCACGAATCTCGTCGGCCACATGGCGGAGTTCTACGACGTACTGCGTGGCAAGGTCGCTGACGAGGCGCTCGCCCGGCACCTCAACCACCGCGCGACCGTCCCCGGAACCCTTGCCCTGCTGGAAGGATCCGGCTTTGACACGACCGTTGCCGAGAGCACCTTCACGATGCGGTTCGCCGACGGCAGCGCGCTCTTCAACCACTACTTCATCCGGCTGGGCTTCCTCGAAGGCTGGCAATCCATCGCCTCCCCCGAAACCCTGGCCGCGGTCGAGGACGAGCTCAACCAGCGTGGCGAGATCTCGCTGACGATCCCGATGGCCTGCTTCGATGCGGTGGTTGGCTAGCCGGCCGCGCGGGCGCGGCGAGTAGCCAGGAACATCCGGAGCAGGAAGACCGGCGTCGGCGGGATCCAGCCGAGCTGGGTCGCGTTGCCCAGGTCGTCGCGGTTGGCCCAGTGCTCGATCACCATGCTGTCCTGGACTCGCATCCAGTGCGACTGGGTGACCGCGAAGGTGCGCCCGGTGGCCGGGAACGCCTGCGCGGGCTTGCCGTCCGCGTCGTACGAGACGAAGGGCTTCACCTGTCGCCCGGACATCGTCGTGTGCAGGACGACGAGGTCTCCCTCCGCCACCAGGTCGTGGACCTCCCACTTCAGGTCGGCGTACGCGTCCCGCAGCCACAGGGCGGTGGCGTAGTACGCCTCGGGTCCGTGACCGCGAGTGGCGGGCGGCTCGGCGGCGGCCTCGCGATTGGTCGCGTCCGGGTGGATGGTGCCTCTGAACTCACCGAGCGTGCCGTCACCCATCAGGTGCAGCGCGCGCTCGCAGAGTGCTTTGTTGGCCGACAGTTCCTCGATGCGTTGCGTCATGCCGGTCACTACGCAGGGCGGCGCGGATCGGTTCTCGCCGGGGTGGTCAGAAGCCGAGACTGGTGACGATCCGCACCGGCAGGCCCGGAGCAGCGACCCCGAACCACAACCCACGGCGTACCAGGCAGGAGCCGCGATGGCCGCGAAACGCTTGCAATACCAGCGATCCGAGCGCGACGACGGCAAGGGCGATCAGCACGACCACGCCGAACGGGTTGAAGCCGGCGAGAGCGCAGACCGCACCCAGTACCAGCCACAGCACGCCTCCGATGAAGGAGGCCGGGCTCCACAGCTTGTCCCGGAGGCGCCACGGCTGCTCGGCCGTGACGCCGCAGGGGCAGGTCAGGACTTCGGCCATGCTTCCCAGGCCGTGGCGAACATCTGGTCGACGGTGTAGGTGTTCTTCCAGTCCAGGTCGCGGGCGGCGAGCTCGCCGGAGGCGACGACGCGGGACGGATCGCCGGGGCGGCGCGGGCCTTCGGTCGGGGTGAAGTCGATGCCCGTGACGCGGCGGGCGGCGTCCATGATCTCGCGGACCGAGGTGCCGGTGCCGCTGCCGAGGTTGTAGACCGGCTCCAGGGTCTTGCCCTGGTTGAGGATCCGCGCCGCGGCGACGTGCGCGCGGGCGAGGTCGGCGACGTGCACGTAGTCCTTGACGGAGGTGCCGTCCGGGGTCGGGTGGTCGGTGCCGTAGATCTGCGGGACCTTGCCCTGGGTCAGCAGGTTGCAGACGATCGGGAACAGGTTGTACGGGCTGGCGTCGTACACCTTGGGGTCGCCGGAGCCGACGACGTTGAAGTACCGCAACGCGGTGTGATTCAAGGCTTGGGCTTTGGCCTGATCAGCCAGCAGCCACTCGCCGATCAGCTTCGATTCGCCGTACGGGCTCTGCGGGTCGGGGGCGGTGTCCTCGGTGACCACCTCGTCCTTCGGCGTACCGTAGACGCCCGCGCTGGAGGAGAAGACGATGTTGCCGACGCCCTGCTCGGCCATTGCCTCAAGCAACGAAACCATGGCGGTCACGTTCTGGGTGTAGGTGTGCAGCGGGCGCTCGACCGAGACGCCGGCGTACTTGAAGCCGCCCAGGTGCACCACCCCGGTCGCGCCTTCGAGCGCGCGGCGGGTGGCGTCGCCGTCGAGCAGGTTCGCGTGCGTGAACGGCACCCCCTCGACCAGGAACTCAGCCTTGCCGCTGGACAGGTCGTCGATCACCGCGACGTCGATCCCGTCCGCCTGGAAGGCGCGCACCACGTGCGATCCGATGTACCCGGCCCCGCCAGTCACCAGCCATGTCATGTCCAGATTCTCCCATCGACGCGCGTGTTGATTCGCTTCCTCATTTAACCACACAAATCAACATTTTCGCACGTAAACACTCGTGCTGAATCTTGTTCAGCAGGCCGTAGGATGCGCCAATGATCGGACTAGTCCTCGCCGCCGGTGCCGGCCGCCGCCTCCGCCCGTACACCGACACGTTGCCGAAGGCCCTCGTCCCGATCGACCCGGAGACGACGGTGCTCGATCTGACCCTGGCGAACTACGCGTCGGTCGGCATCACCGACGTCGCGATCGTGGTCGGCTACGCCGCCGCCGCGATCGAGGAACGGGTGGAGAGCTTCGAGGAGCGGTACGGCGTACAGCTCGCGCTGGTGCACAACGACAAGGCCGAGACCTGGAACAACGCGTACTCGCTGTGGTGCGCGCGCGACCTGCTCGGCCAGGGCGCGATGCTGGCCAACGGCGACACCGTGCACCCCGCGTCGGTCCAGCGGACCCTGCTCGACGCCCGGGGCGAGGACCGCTCGATCATCCTCGCGCTGGACGCCGAGAAGTCGCTGGCCGACGAGGAGATGAAGGTGATCTGCTCCGCTTCTGGTGGCGTCGAGCGGATCACCAAGTTGATGGACCCGGCGACGGCGACGGGTGAGTACATCGGCGTCACTCTGCTCGAGCCGTCGGCCGGCGCCCTCCTGGCCGACGCGCTGAAGGCGACCTGGGAGCGCGACCCCAATCTGTACTACGAAGACGGCTACCAACTGCTGGCCGACCAGGGCGTCCGGATCGACGTCGCCCCGATCGGCAAGGTCGACTGGGTAGAGATCGACAACCACGACGACCTCGCTCGCGCCCGCAAAATCCTCGGCTTCGCTTAGTGGAACCAGTCGCCTCACGCGCTCGACGTAGTACTGGGCTTCCGTTTCTTCCGACGGCAGGAGGTAGCGCGTGCCGTTGCTAGCCCGGATGATTCCCGCGCCGTTGGTGGTCGACGTACGCCGGGGAGCGCTCGCCGACCTCGGCGCGATCCTGGCCGACCAGCGGATCTCGACGTCAGGACGGGTCGCGATCGCCGTCGGTTCGACGTACGGGCCGATCGTGCAGGCGACGTTCCGCCACGGGCTGGCCGGCGCCGACTGGTTCACCGTCGACGGCGGCACGATCAACACCGCGATCAAGCTCGTGGAGCAGATCCGGCGGCAACGCTACGACGCGATCGTCGGCATCGGCGGCGGCACGGTTCTCGACGTGACCAAGTTCGCCGCCGCGCGACTCGGGCTGCCGATGGTTGCCGTCGCCACCAATCTCGCCCACGACGGGATCGCCTCGCCGATCAGCACCTTGGACAACGACGCCGGCCGCGGCTCGTACGGCGTACCGGCTCCGCTGGCCGTCCTCGTCGACCTGGACCTGATCGCCCAGGCGCCTCCGCGCTCGGTCCGCTCCGGAATCGGCGAGATCGTCTCGAACCTCTCGGCGATCGCCGACTGGCAGACCGCACACGTCCTGCGCGGCGAGGAGGTCGACGGGCTCGCCGTCTCGCTGGCCCGCACCGCCGCCCAAGCCGTGATGAACCACCCCGGCACGATCACCGACGACGACTTTCTGTCCGTCTTGGCCGAAGGCTTGATCCTCTCCGGCATCTCGATGGTCGTCGCCGGCACCTCGCACCCGTCCTCCGGCGCCTGCCACGAGATCTCCCACGCGATCGACCTGCTCCACCCCACCCGCCGCGCCTTCCACGGCGAACAGGTCGGGGTCGGCGCCGCCTTCGCCTGGTTCCTGCGCGGCGACCAGGCGATGTTCGACGCGACCGTCGCCTGCCTGCACCGCCACGGCCTGCCGGTCAGCCCGTCCGACCTCGGTTTCAGCCTGGCGGAGTTCGAAGGCATCGTCGGCTATGCGCCGCAGACCAGGCCGGGCCGCTTCACCGTGCTCGAAGAATCCGCGTTGACGCCGGCCCGGATCACCGCGAAGGTCAACACATTCAACGACCGCATCACGGCGGCGCTGGAGAACCTTTAACTGCTTGGAGGCTCAGTGACTGTCGACCGCCATCTCGACTGGCCGGCCTGCCGCAACGCCCGCGACCTCGGCGGCCTCCCCATCTCGGGCGACGGGACGACCCGGCGAGGCGCCCTGATCCGCACCGACTGCCTGCAGTTCCTTACCCCAGAAGGCGTCGCGGCGGTCCGCAGTACCGGCGTCAGCCGAGTCATCGACCTGCGCTCCCGCGGAGAGGTCACCGCCTACCCCACTCCCTTCACCGGCGACCCGATCGCCCTCCACATCCCCCTCTCGGACCCAGCGGACCCGCAGGACCACAACACCATCGTCGGCGCCTGCATCGAAATGCTCGACCTCCACGCCACCCACTTCGCCGAAGCCCTCCGCGCCATCGCCGACGCCCCCGAGGGTCCTGTCGTCGTCCACTGCTACGGCGGCAAAGACCGTACCGGCGTACTGGTCGCGCTTGCTCTGGTTGTGGCCGGCGTCCCCGAAGACGAGATAGTCGCCGACTACGCGCTCACCCAATCCCGCCTGGCCGGCATGCTCGCCGAACAACTCGCCGCAGAACCGGATGAGTCCCTACACCCGGAGATGATCGAGTACCGCGACACCCGCCCCGAGTCCCTGGTCGCAATCCTCCGCCACCTGGACACGCGGTACGGCGGTCCACTCGCCTACCTATCCCAAGCCGGCCTGACCCCCAGCACTCTCGCCACCCTCCGTGCCCGCCTCACCGAGTAGCACCCACACAGCCTCCGCCGGTCGCTCCTCCGTCGCGCCCACGTTCTGCAGCCCCACCCACCCCTGGGCGCGCGCTCCTTCGTCGCGCGCTTGAACAGAAGCACCCGTGTCGCGCGCCCACCGATTGGCTGTGCGTGACCCGCAGCCAGGTGGAGTGCCGGTTCGCGCGCCAACGCCCGCTACCCGGTGCGACCCCCATCGAGCAGATCACCCACCGCAGCGCCTGACACCGACCCGCTTCTGCCAATGCCCACCCGCCCGCAGGTGCGCGACGAAAGCTCGCTGCAGCCTGGTCTCCTGCGGCACCCTGGCCAGATCCTCAGCCAGCAACGGGCCTTCTTCCGGCACAGCCAGCGACAACCCGAGCCGCATCATCTCGCGATCCCCCTCGCTCGGATCGTCCTCCGGCACCAACGGCAGCACCGTGAACCGACGCTGGAACCGCAAGATGTTGGAGTCATCAGGCAGGTACTCCGCGAGTTGCGGATCGAGCAGCCACGATCTGCAGACGAACGCCGACACGGGCTCCTCCGGGTACCAGATCCCGAACGACCGCGCCGCCTCAGCGATCGACTCCTCGGAACGGACCGGGTCCAGCGGCCCGATCGGTGGCACATGAACCATCAGCACATGCCCAGCGACCCCGTCCCCGAGGCCCAATTCCGTGCGCGTGAACGAATGCCGTCCGATCTGGTAATCCGCGCCCCGAAATCTCAACGGCGGCCCCCACAACGGAAACAGCCCCACGCCTGCCCGACCCGTGACCTGGCGATGCGTCCCCATCACCCCGCCGAGCGCGGAGACGGTCGCCAGCGTGATCTCCTCCGGTACGCCGCGCCGCGCGTGCACCTCGAGCAGTCGAGGTACCGCACTCAACAGCGCCCATCCCCAGGCAAACAACCCGACCTCGGACGATGCCTCTGGCACCATCGGCCATCCGCTGAATCCAGTCGACGGCACCGGCTTCTCGAGATCCCGCTCGAGACCGCAAGCCATCGCGGCCATCACTGCCCACCACTCCGGATCGCGCACCGGATCCGGTCGCGCGGCCAGCATCTCGCGCCGATCGCAGTCCTCCAGTCCGCAAAGCGCGATCAGCTCCGCAGCATCCTCCGGCAACTGGATCCCATCGCCGGCAGGCATTCCGCGCAACCACACCTGCGCATCAGCCGTGAATCCCAACCGCTCCGCAGCCTCACCCGTAGCCAGCATCCGCATTCCCTTCACCGAGGTCGGTCATCTCCTCGACCGCACCACGGGCCGTGAGCAGAAAGCACGACTTCCGTGACCCAGGTCACATCCACCTACCGGGCAAACGCTTCACGCCACACACTGACAGGACCCCGACAAAGCCCGCTCCTACAGCACATGTGTTTCAAGCGCTCGTTGCAGCATGTCTCCCCGCGATCCCGGCGTCGAAGCGATCTGCGTCAAGGTCTTGCACTCCACTCAGCAGGCCCTTACCTTCAGCTAATCGTTAGGAAAGTTTCCTATCGGTCAAGGCAGCTGCAGCTCCTTTTCCCCGCCACCGCCCGGAGGACACCGCTGATGTCGTATCTACTTCGAGGGCTGACCGCTGCCGCGGTCGCCACCGCCCTGCTCGCTTCAACCGGCCTGGGGAGCACCGCCTCGACGACCGCCGTGGCCGCCGAGACCCTGCTCTCCCAGGGGAAACCCGCTACCGCGTCGTCCATCGAGGGCAGCGGCTTCGAGGCGGCCAAGGCGGTGGACGGCAACTCGTCCACCCGCTGGGCCAGCGTCGAGGCGCATGACCCCGAGTGGATTCGGGTCGACCTCGGCGCCAGCGCGAGCATCACGCGGGTGAAGCTGAACTGGGAAGCCGCCTACGGCAAGACCTACAAGATCCAGACCTCGGCCGACGGCTCGACGGGCTGGACCGACGTCTTCTCGACCAGCACCGGCAACGGCGCGATCGACGACGTGACGGTCTCCGGCAGCGGCCGGTACGTTCGCGTCTACGGCACCGCCCGCGGTACGGCGTACGGGTACTCGCTGTTCGATCTCGAGGTCTACGGCACCACCGGCGGCGGCTCGGGCGACACCACGGCGCCGAGTACGCCGAGCGGTCTCGCGGCGACCGGTACCACGTCGAGCAGCGTCTCGCTCGGGTGGAACGCGTCGACCGACAACGTAGGGGTGACCGGCTACGTCATCTCGCGCAACGGCACGGAGATCGCGACCACCAGCGGCACCGGTACGACGTACACGGACACCGGCCGGGCGGCTTCGACCACCTACACCTACACGGTCAAGGCGCGTGACGCCGCCGGCAACACGTCCGGGGCGAGCAACACGGTCAGCGCGACCACCCAGGCCGGCAGCGGCGGCGGACCTGCCGTGCCGTTTGGCAGCCACCAGTTCCCGTACGCCGCCGGCATGCTCAAGCCCTCGGGCAGCCAGGCCACGCTCGACCAGAAGGTGATCGACTACTACAACCAGTGGAAGGCCGCCTTCGTCAAGCAGAACTGCGGCAACGGCTGGTACCAGATCATCTCGCCGGACGCCGATCACCCGTACGTCGCCGAGGCGCAGGGCTACGGCATGGTCATCACCGCGACCATGGCCGGCGCCGACCCGAACGCCAAGACGATCTTCGACGGGCTCACGAAGTACATGCTGGCGCACCCGTCCGTCCACAACTCCAACCTGCTGGCCGCCGAGCAGAACACGTCCTGCCAGAGCGTGAACGGCTCCGACAGCGCGACCGACGGTGACATGGACGTCGCCTACGGCCTGCTGCTCGCCGACAAGCAGTGGGGCAGCGCCGGCACCTACAACTACAAGCAGCTCGCGATCAACCACATCAACGCGATCAAGGCGAGCGAGGTCAACCCGAACACCAACCTGCTGCTGTTCGGCGACTGGAGCACCTCCGGCGACGCGACGTACAACATGTCCCGTACGTCGGACTGGATGATCGACCACTTCCGCGCCTTCAAGAACGCCACCGGCAACGCGGCCTGGGACACCATCCGCGCCAAGCACCAGAGCGTCACCACCTCGCTGCAGAACAACTACGCCGCGAGCACCGGCCTGCTGCCGGACTTCGTCATCAACGGCAACACCACCCCGAAGCCGGCCACCGGCCAGGTCCTCGAAGACCCCAACGACGGCTCCTTCTGGTGGAACGCCTGCCGCGACCCGTGGCGGATCGGCGCCGACGCCGTCACCAGCGGCGACAGCGCCTCACTCGCCTCGGCCCGCAAACTCAACACCTGGATCAAGACCAAGACCGGCGGCAACGCCAACAACGTTGCCATCGGCTACAAGTTGAACGGAACCCAGATCTCGTCGGGCAGCGACCCGTCGTACTTCGCTCCGTTCGCCGTCGCCGCGATGACCGACTCAGGCAGCCAGGCCTGGCTCGACGCGCTGTGGAACAAGATGCTCGCCACCCCGATCGCCACTGATTCGTACTACGCGGCGAGCATCCAGCTGCAGGTGATGATCACCGCCACGCACAACCACTGGGTGCCGTAACCCTTATCCAGTAGGTGAAACCGAGCGCCCGCCGATGTCATTTCGGCGGGCGCTCGCGTGTGTCCCCCGCGCTGTCTCCGACGGTCGCTCCTGCGTCGCGCCCACGTTCGACGCCCCACCCACCCCGGGGCGCGGGCTCCTCCGTCGCCCGCTTGAGCGAAAGCACCCGCGTTGCGCGCTCAGCTCGACTGCAACATCAATCGCGTTGCTCGCTGCCCGCAGCTACTCGCGATCCCCCGCAACGACCCCCGCGCTGTCTCCGATGGCCGCTCCTACGTCGCGCCCACGTTCGACGCTCCACCCACCCCGACGCGCGGCCTCCTTCGTCGCCCACTTAGGCGAAAGCACCCGCACGCACCTGATCGCGTTGCCGCCAACAGCAGCCACCCCACGCAGCACCACTGGGAACTGACACATTTCTCGCGGACCGAGCCTCCGCACTGCTCGTCGCAAGCACCAGGCTCTCCGGTCGAGCGCACGCTACAGACGATCCGGCAAATTCCGCACTGCCTCTCGCAAGAGCAGACACCACGCAGGACTCATCAGCGGAAGCAGCCAGCCGCCGAAGAGGCTCCCCTGCCCCCGTCCTCAACTCGCCTAGGGCCGGACGCCGGCCATCAGGAGGTCGAGCAGGCGAGCCGCCCATTGCTTCGTGTTCAGGCGAGCCATCCAAGGCCGCCGCCAGATCGGAATCAGCGCCGCGATCGCCGTGATCAACCCCGGCCCGGGCGACACGATCCTCGTCGGCGGCGCGGGCGGCGGGGTAGGCGTGTTCGCCGTACAGCTGGCGCGTCTCGCAGGCGCACGAGTGATCGGTACCGGGTCAGCGACGTCGGCCGACGCCCTGCGCGCACTAGGAGCCGAGCCAGTCGTGTACGGCGATGGTCTGGTCGACCGCGTCCGCGAGTTGGCTCCCGCCGGCGTCACTGCGGCCATGGACCTGCATGGCACCGACACGGCACAAGCAGCACGCAAGCTCGGCGTACCCGATGAGCGCATCACCACTATCGCCGCGCAGATCGACGGGATCAGGCCGGCCAACGGTGCCAACGCAGCGCTCGGCGCGATCGAGGAGATCGCCGGCCTGGTTGCGGCGGGTCAGCTCCGGGTGCCGATCGCGGCGAACTTCCCGGTCGAGGAGATCCGCGCGGCGGTTGAGCTGCAGGCGGAGCGGCACGTCCAGGGCAAGGTCGTCATCAACCTCTAGGAACGTGCTGGAGGAAGCGATCGCTGGCCGTTCTCAGGAGCTCCTGCGCGGCGGGGTCGTAGGAGCTGGGCGGAGTGGCCGTGTCGGTCTCGCGTACGAAGTACCGGCCGGTCACGCCGTCCAGTGTGGGATCAAGCGCCAGGCGGAGTGCCGCGGCAGCTCCTTGCGCGGGGGTGAGCATGGTGCGCCGGATGATCCCCCGGAACGGTCGGAGCACTGTCGGGATCAGGTCATCAATGATGCCGGTGGCAACAATCCCGGGATGTACTGCGTTGATCGTCACTCCGTCGGAGGCCCATTCGCGGGCGAGGTGGTAGCCGGCCAGGACGGTCAGCAATTTCGCGCGAGCGTAGGCCTGGAAGGGGACGAAACCCTCGGCCGGGTTGAGTCGGGTGAGGTCGCGCAGGTCGTCAGTACGGAGCACGGGTGGTCGGGGCGGGCCGGGGAGCTTGACCTGGCGGGTGTCGCGGAGGGTGTCGGAGGCGACGTTGACCACTCGCGCGCAGCCTCGGCGCAGCTGGTCGGCGAGCAGGGTCGTCATCGCGTACGCCGGTAGGTAGTCCACCGCGATGTGCAGCTCGAGGCCGTCGACGGACAGGCGCCGATCGGGGAAGTGCGCTCCGGCGTTGTTCACCAGCAGGTTGATCGTCTGGTGGCGGTCGCGGATCGTCTGGGTAGCTGACGAAAGCCCTGCCCTGGTGGAGAGATCGCCGGCGATCAGTTCAATGCTCCCGGGCAGTTCGTCGATCTCGACGCTGAGGGTGGTGGCGCGGGACGGGTCGCGGGCGATCGTGACCACGTGCGCACCTCGCCGGGCGAGCTCCACGGCGATGACGCGGCCCATGCCTCCGGTCGTGCCGGTGACCACGGCGACCTGACCGGCCAGGTCGATGTCGAGGCGGGCGGTCATCGGCGGATCCTCGGGTACTTGCGGACGAAGCGGGGGTCCTCGACTTCGCGAAGCAGGAACCCGGCGAGATCTTCCCTGCCGATCGAGTCCCACAGCCGGATCGGGAGCTCCTCCCCGACCTGGTACTTGCCGATGGCAGGAATGTCCTTCAGCATCGGCGGCCGCACGATCGTCCAGTCCAGCTCCGAGCCGGTGATCAGGCGCTCCATCGCCTCCTTGTCCTTCATCTTCTCGCCGACACCGGCCCAGACGGCGAGCGAGAACAACGAGCGATCGTGCGTCTCGAGTACTCCGTGAGCGCTGAGGACGACCAGTCGGGTGATCTTCGCGGAGGTCATGGCCGTCAGGGTGGTCCGGATCGCGTCCGCGCAGACCGTAGTCGGGCCTTTCGCCGCTCCGCCTAGCGTGCTGATGACAGCGTCCGAGCCGATCAGCACCTCAGTGAGCGTCGCGGCGTCCGTTAGGTCGATCCACACGTGCTCGATCAGTCCGGGGGCGGTGTCGAACGCGCCAGGCCGGCGCACCAGGGCGGTGACCTGATGCCCCCGATCCAGCGCGGCAGCAACGAGGTACCGGCCGGTCGCCCCGGTTGCTCCCAGGATCGCCAACTTCATCTGTGATACAGGTTGTCTCATAGGCTCATAGTGCGTTGCTCTCGACTGTGAGTCAAGTTGTCTCATAGACTGGCCGGGTGGCCACCGAGAGCGATCCGCGTTTCCATCGGAGCAGTGAAGCGATCCTGGCCGCGGCTCGGGAGCTGCTGATCGAGCAGGGGCCGGCCGCGGTCACGCACGCGCAGGTCGCCAAGCGCGCCGGGATCGGCCGCGCCACCGTCTATCGCCACTGGCCGCGCGTCGACCAACTTCTCGCCGAAGCGATGGCGACGGTCCCGATGCCCCTCTTCGATGCCCCCACTGCGCCGATCCGCGACTGGCTGCACGCCGAACTCACCGCGCTCGCGCGACTACTGGAGCTCCACGACGTCCGCGCGGTCGCCACCACTCTGGCTCAGGGCGCCCTTTGGGATCCCGCGATGGACAGCCGGCGCGGGCAGTTCGCCGGCGTACTGTCCGAACGACTCGCGGACGCACTCGACTCCGCGGCCGCCGCCGGCGAGGTCGAGCTCCGTACGACGGCGCAATCGGCCGCCGCGCTCGCCATCGGGCCGATCTACTACCGCAGCACCATCGAGCGCGAACCCGTCGACAGCGACTTCATCGACGCGGCGATCGACTCACTGGGTGTCTGGTCAGCGCCGTCGCGATGATCGCCTGATCGCCGCCGCAGTCCTCAGGGCGATGCCGGCCGCCAAAGCCAAGGCGCCAAGGACGGCGAGTACTCCGAACGCAATCGGCCCGGCCTGGCTCGACGCGTCGTCGTGCTGGTGGCCGATGTCGGCGGCGAGCTCGGTGAGCTTGAACTCCTCGCCCGCGTCGATCCCTCCATCAGCCGCGAGTTCCGTTGCCAGCCTGAGGATCTGCTGGCGATCAGCGGCGGTGAACCCGCCGACCGGGGTGCCAAAGCACGGGAGTTCGGCGCCAGTGCGGCTGTTGACGAAGAGCGCGGTTGACCTGCAGGCGGGCACCTTTCCGTCCGCCAACGGCTCGGCGGTTCTGACCTCATAGCTCAGGTCGCCGGAGGACCCGGTGAAGGCGGCGCCGATCAGGCCGATCACCACGGCCAGAAAGCCGGCCAGCAGGAGGCGGCCGGCGAGCGGCTTCCGTCGTACGGTCATGGGGCGAGGGTCTCACCGACGACGCCTCACCGGCGAGGGGTCGCGTGCCACGAAGACGGACAGCAGCTGAAACCGAGTGGTGGCCCCGAAGGGCCACCACAGGTCAGGGCTGGGCGCCGGAGCGCCGCTGGTTCTCCGGCTGGCTAGTTCTTGACCTCGCGGAGGCGGCCCGTCTCGACCTCGTAGACGAAGCCGCGGACCGAGTCCTTGACCGGGATGAAGGGGTCGGCGGCGATCCGCTGGAGGGACTGGCGGACGTCCTCGTCGAGGTCGGGGAACGCTTCGGCGGACCAGTCGGGCTTGAGGCCGGTCTCGGCCTGGATGCTGGCCTTGAACTCGTCGTCGGTGAAGGTGAGCATGCCGCAGTCGGTGTGGTGGATCAGGATGATCTCCTTGGTCCCGAGCAGGCGCTGGCTGATCGCGAGGCTGCGGCGCTCGTCGGCGGTGATCACGCCGCCGGCGTTGCGGATCACGTGCGCGTCGCCCTCGCTGAGGCCCAGCAGACCGTAGGGGTTGAGGCGGGCGTCCATGCAGGCGACCACCGCGACGTGCTTGGCGGGAGGCAACGGCAGGTCGCCTTTGTCGAAGGACGCCGCGTACTGCTCGGCGTTGGCAAGCAGCTCATCGGTCACGCTCATGGTCCAGGCCTCCAGGTATGTCAAGTAAGCAGATAGACAAACTTAACTTTTTCCCGGTACGACGGGGAGCCGTCTCATGACTCGGACGACGAGTCGGCGCGGGCGCGAGGTGATTACAGGACAGCAGTTGTGTCGGTGCCCGGGAGACTGGTCCCACGCGGTACTTCGATCGGCGGTTCGATCAGAGCCGCTCGCAGCGTCGGCCCGTTGGGGATCAGCCACGGGGTTTCCGCGGCACCTGCAGGGTCGGCTTTCCAGTCGTGGCAGACCTTCGGGACCTTCAGCGGGTAGATCGTCAGGTCACCCGCGCGGTTGATGTGCATCCGCAGGAAGCCCTTGTAGTCCTCGATGCTCTGGCCGGCGAACAGTTCGTTCATGTTGAAGCCGAACTTCCCCGCGATCAGCAGGTACGCCGCCACCAGTTCGGCATCCACGAAACCGACGACAATCGGGGTCACCAACAGGGCGACCACGACAGTTATCCAGTCGGCGGCATCCTGGCTGAGCCGGAACAGCACGGCGGCCCAGGCAACCATCAAAGCCAAGTGGGCCAGCGAATGCAGGAAGCCCGCGAAAGCAGCAGACCAGCCACTGCGGACGAGACCGAAGCGGGAGAACAAAACCCCCGCGACCACCGTGAAGGCCACACCGAAAGCAGCCGGAGTCCACGCGGCCAGCAAGCCGAAGATCCCGTTGAAATCAGC
This sequence comes from Kribbella sp. NPDC056861, assembly GCF_040687575.1. Taxonomy (NCBI): domain Bacteria; kingdom Bacillati; phylum Actinomycetota; class Actinomycetes; order Propionibacteriales; family Kribbellaceae; genus Kribbella; species Kribbella sp. NPDC056861. The sequence goes on from NZ_JBFBNQ010000002.1 coordinate 1,213,439, forward strand.
AGCAAGACCGAACTGGACCAGCAAAGCCAGCACCGTCTGCAGCCCGGCAGTGAGCCCCCAGAAACCAGGATTCCGGAACGGCAGCTTGTAGATTCCGCGGGCCAGCCGCTTCGATTCCTTGCGTTCCGGGTAAGTCGCAACATTGTCGAAGGTCGCCACTTCGTTGACGTCGGCAACCCGCGAGACTTTGGGCGGCAACGTCAATGACTCGGGCAACAAATGGGTCGCCGACAGGAACGCGCCTCCCCCACCGCTGGTGATCCGCTGGCCGCTGCCGTCGCGTTCGGAGTACCGGGCGTAGTGGTGGGAGTCGCCGGAGAGCATCACCCGCGTCACCCCGCCGAACGGCCTGATGATCTCGCGGTCGAAGAAGCGGATGGTGTCGTACTCGTGGGTGTCGCCGCCCGCACCGGCGTGCACCCACGCGGGGGTCGGCGTACAGACGATCACGGCGTCGCCGGGCTGCATCGAGGCGAGCGCCGTACGGAAGTAGTCCAGTTGCGGCGCGTCGATGTAGCCGCCGAACTGGGTGTCGATGGCAACCAGCCACCACCGTTGCGGCAGGTTGATCGCGAAGTAGCTGCGGCCCTGCTCGGTCTTCCAGCCGCCGACATCGCGTTGCTGGGCGAAGACGCGCAGGAACGCCGTCAGGCCGTCGTACCAGTCGTGGTTGCCAGGCAGCGCGAACAAGGTCGGCTGCTCGGCCGGCTCCGGCAGCGCGGCGCGGTACGGGCCCTTGGTCCGATCCTCGTACGCCGTCGACGACGCGGCCGGGTAGACCTCGTCGCCACCCATCACCAGCAGCGAGGCGCGCGGCAGCCGCAGCCCGTCCACCGGCTCCAGCGTAGGGGCGGCCAGCAACGAAGCGACCGTGTACGTCGCGTCGAACCCGTCCCCCAGATCGGCGACGAAGTCGAACCACAACTCGTCGGCGCCGTGCTGGTAGTGGTCGGCCGGCAACGAACTCTGCAGCTCGCGCTTGTCGGCGTACGCGCCGAAAATGCCTGACAGCACAGCTTTGATGCCGATACTGCTGAGCACGGACGGCAGCAACCAGCGCACTGGTCCCCGGATGCGGAATCCGAGCTCTTCCTCGGACAAGTCAGAAGGGCGGCTCTGCTTCACCCAACCACGCTAGTGCGCATCCGGGATCACCGCGACAGGGAGCGGCCCGCCGATGTGAAGATCGGTGCCCTGGGCCGCTAGATTGGCTCGCATGTCCAACACGGCCGGGCCGGCCGAGACCGTCGACCTGGCGGCGCTGGCTGAGCGACACGGCCTGACGAAGAGCTCCGTGCGGCCGCCACTCGCCGGTTACCTGCGGGAGCTGTGGGGACGCCGGCAGTTCATCGTCAGCTACGCCCGTGCCCGCACCTACGCCCTGTACGCCGGTGCCCGGCTGGGCTCGGTCTGGCAGGTGCTGACGCCGCTGATGAACGCGGCCGTCTACTACCTGGCGTTCGGCGTACTGCTGGGCACCAAGAACGGCATCCACAACTACGCGGCCTTCCTGATCTGCGGCATGTTCGTCTTCACCTACACGCAGCGCTCGATGACCGAGGGCTCGCGCGCGCTGGCGCTGAACATGTCGCTGATCCGCACCCTGCACTTCCCGCGGGCGACGTTGCCGCTGGCGTACGTCGTGAACGAGCTGAACCAGATGGCCGTCTCGATGGGCATCGTGTTCGTCCTGGTCGGCGTGACCGACGGGCTCAGCTGGAGCTGGTTCCTGGTCGTCCCGGCGTTGCTGCTGCAGACGATGTTCAACCTCGGGATGACGTTGATCTTCGCCCGGATCGGGACCTTCGTCTCCGACATCAGCCAGTTGCTGCCGTTCGTCACCAGGACCTGGTTGTACGCCTCGGGCATCTTCTTCTCGATCCCCGACAAGCTGCGCGACCTGGACGCGCCGAGCTGGGTGATCCACCTGCTGGCGCTGAACCCGATCTCGGCGTACATCGACCTGGTCCGCCGGGCACTGCTCGACAACCACGAGAGCAACGCGCTGCCGAACGCCTGGCCGATCGCGGCGGGGTGGGCGGTCGTCGTACTGGTTGGCGGGTTCGTGTTCTTCTGGCGCGCGGAGGACCGGTACGGCCGTGGCTGAGTCCGAACCGATTCCGACGGTGATCGCCGACCACGTGAACATCATCTACAAGGTGATCGCGGGGCAGGGCGGCAAGGGGACAGCGGCGACCGCGTTCCGGCGGATCCTGAAGCGACAGGACCGGCCGACGATCCGCGAGGTGCACGCGGTCAAGAACGTCACCTTCACCGCGTACAAGGGCGACGCGATCGGCGTGATCGGCCGCAACGGCTCCGGCAAGTCGACGCTGCTGCGCGCGATCGCCGGGCTGCTGCCACCGGCGTCAGGCGCGATCTACACCGGCGGGCAACCGTCGCTGCTCGGCGTCAACGCGGCGATGATGAACGACCTGACCGGCGACCGCAACGTCGTACTCGGGTGCCTGGCGATGGGGATGTCGCCGGCCGAGATCGCCTCGCGGTACGACGAGATCGTGGAGTTCTCCGGGATCGGCGACTTCATCGACCTGCCGATGTCGACGTACTCGTCGGGGATGGCGGCGCGGCTGAAGTTCGCGATCGCCTCGGCGAAGACACATGACATCTTGCTGGTGGACGAGGCACTCGCGACCGGCGACGCAGAGTTCCGGGTGCGGTCGGAGCAGAAGATCAAGGACCTGCGCTCCGAGGCCGGCACGGTGTTCCTGGTGAGCCACAGCCTGGACGTCGTACTGGACACCTGCAACCGGGCGATCTGGCTGGACAAGGGCGTACTGCGGATGGACGGCGACGTGCGCGAGGTCGTCAACGCGTACAACCGCGAAGCCACTGCTGCCAGATAAAAGCAACTTCGACAGGGCCTGCGGGGATCGCTATCTTCGCCGGCGTGCCTCATCTTGCGCTGTACACCTTCGGCGTCCTGAAGTCTCCCCTCACCGACCCATCACCTGCTACGCGGGAGTTCCACGAGAGCGGTGGAGCCGTCTACGGGCAGGTCGGCCGGCAGCCGGGCTACCTCGCTCGCGCTCAAGCCGCCGACCGCAGCCTGGGTGCACAATCGGACTTCGACTCCGACTGGGGTGAATGGGGCGAGTTCGCCGTACCGGTCTGGTACGAGAAGGGCCGTACTCCGGAAACCATCGCCCTCGCCGCGACCCTCTCGCTGTGGACCGACCTACGCTCCGCCTTCGACTTCATCTACACCGGCCTGCACCGCACGGCGCTCAACCGGCGCTACGACTGGTTCGAGCGGACGGGACACCCGGGTCACGTCTGCTGGTGGATCACCGAGGGCACGATCCCCACCTGGCACGACGGGGTGGCCAGGCTCGAACACCTCCACGCCCACGGCTCAGCACCGAACGGCTTCACCTTCCACCACTCGTTCGAGTCGGCGCCCGACTCGCCTACTTTGTGACGGCGTCGTACTTCGCCACCACTTTGCTCACGAGCTGAGCGATCTCCGCATTGTCGAACCCTTCCGGCAGCCGCAGGTGGAGCACAGTGCCACCCCTCACGACGTGCACGTTGAAGTCCGTGAGTCCTTCGCTGACCACGTCGAACCGCACGGCCACAGCATCGGTCACGTCCGGGAGTGGCACCCGCCGGGTTCTGAAGGAGATTTCCTCGCTGCCGTCGGGTGGGGTCATTACGAAACTCTCGCAACGGGCCAAGGCAGCATCGATCTTCTGAAGAAGTGCCTGCTGAGCCGTTGGCCAGGACCCGATCGTCTCGAAGAGGATCTGCTGGCGAGGGCCAGTGAAGGTGATCTCCGTCCGCGCCGACGCCGCGCGCAAGTCATTCTGCGGATGCCGGAGGTCCAGACACTCGGCGGGTTGATAGGTCCCCAAACGAGGCGCAGCCGGAGAGCCCGTGGTGGGTGCGTCGGGCAGCCATCCCCACGGCAGGTCGCGTGCCGTGAGCAGCGCCTTCTTCGCATCGTCAGCCGGCAGGAGTGGCAGCGCCGGAATCGGAGTCGGAGTCGTAGGAGAGTCGTCGACAGTTGCCGCCGTCGACGTACATCCGACGACCACGAGCAGCGTCGCCAGACAGAGGATCAACCGGCGCATGTGAACTCCTTCATCCGCACTACACCGAAGCCGGGGCCGCAGTACCAGCTAGGCCGAAGCAGGGGCCCCAGGTGCGGTGGCGGGCGGGGCGGGACGCTCTTGGAGGCCGATCAGGAAGCCGAGCCCCCATGACACGTGCATGGTCGCGCAGATCAGCGGGAGCCAGAACAGGGCTTTCCAGGGCAGGTAGCGGCCTTCGACGGCTGAGCCGAAGAGGAGCAGCAGGGCGTAGCCGAGGGGGGCCAGGAAGCCCAGGTCGAGGATGGCGGAGCCGGTGGCCAGGCCGACGATGCCGAGGATGGTGCCGAGAGCCAGCAGGACTACCGCGACCGGCGGGGCGAGGTACCGCTTGCTGGCGGTTTCCGGGTGGCGGCGGATGACCTCGCGGCGCCACTGTCCGGTGTGGAAGAACTGCTTGGCGACGTCCTTGAGGGACGAGCGGGGGCGGTACGTCACCGACAGGTCGGGGCTGAACCAGATCAGGCCGCCGGTCTTGCGGATGCGGTAGTTGAGCTCCCAGTCCTGGGCGCGGTGCATCGACTCGTCGAAGCCGCCGACGCGCTCCAGGGCCGCGCGGCGGAAGACGCCGAGGTAGACGGTGTCGGCGGGACCCGCCTTGCCGCCCTGGTGGAAGGTGGAGGCGCCCAGGCCGAGGCGGGACCGGTACGCGCAGGCGACGGCCATCTCGACCGGAGTACGGCCTTCGGCTGCCATCACGCCGCCCACGTTGTCGGCGCCGCTCTCGTGCAGGACCTCGACCGCGCGGGTGATGTAGCCCTGGGTCAGGACGCCGTGCCCGTCGACCCGTACGACGATGTCGTGGCGGGCGTGGGCGATCCCGGTGTTCAGGCCGGCCGGCGTCTTGCCGGTCGGGTTCGCGACGATCGTGATCCGCTTGTCGGCCTCGGCCAGCCGGGCCGCGATCGCCTGGGTTTTGTCCTTGCTCGGGCCGATGGCGAGCACCACCTCGAGCTCGCCGGGGTACTCCTGGTCGAGCACTCGGCCGACGGCCTCTTCGAGGTGGCGTTCCTCGTTCAGCACCGGCATCACGACGGAGACGGGGGGCCAGGAAGACAAGGACATGTTCAGGTCAGGCCTTACAGATCGAAGCGACGTCATCGACGTCGTTACCGGGTTTGGACGGGGTGGTGCTGCTCTTGCCGGGCTTGGTCGAGGTGCTGCTCGGCTTCTTCGTGGTGGTGCTGGTGGGGCTACTCGGGGTGTTCGTCTTCTTACCGTCTCCGTCATCGGACGACTTGTCCAGCGCTTCGGACTTTCCGATCGCCGCGGCGACCGACGTCCTGATCAGCTCGAAGTCCGGGTTACCGGTCTTGATCAGCGGCGGGACCGCGGAGAAGCTTGACACCGGCAGCTTCTTCGAGTCCAGCGCGAGATCCGTGAAGGTACCGAGGTCACTGGCCGGAATATCGGTGTTGACCACCTTCTTGCTCGCCTTCGCGATGCCCTGGAACTTGACCAGCACCGTTTGCGGTGACAGCTGGTTCAGCATCGCCGTCATCACGCACTTCTGCCGGGTCATCCGCTCATAGTCTGTCGCACCGGCCCGCGACCGCGCGAACCAGAGTGCGTGGTACCCGTCCAGATGCTGGTTGGCGCCCGGCTCGATGTAGCCCTTGATCGGCGCGCCGATGCCGCCGATCGGGACCCGCTTGCCGACATCCAGGGTGATTCCGCCGACCGCGTTCAGCAGGTCGCGGAAGCCGGCCAGGTCGATCAGCACGTGGTAGTTGACCTTCAGCCCGGTGACCGCCTCGACCGCCTGCATGGTCGCCGTGACGCCCGGGTTGGGGTCGCCGGGGAACAGCGCCGGGTGGCCGGCGGCGTACGTGTAGACGCCGTTCAGCAGGCAGTTCTCGGCGCAGTCCTTCCACTTGAAGCCGTCCGGGAACTGCTTGTTCATCGGCGTACCGGCCGGGAACGGCACTTTCGCCATGTTCCGCGGCAGGCCGATCAGCACCGTCCGGCCGGTGTTCGCGTCGACACTGGCCAGCGTGATGCTGTCCGGCCGGGTGCCGATCCGGTCCGCGCCCGAGTCGCCGCCGAGCAGCAGCACGTTGTACCGGCCCTTGTCTGCCTCGGACTTCTTGCCGTTGCCGAACACCGACGCGACGAAGTCGCGCTGGGTGGACACGATCGTGCTGGCGAAGATCAGCGCGCCGACCACCAGCACGATCAGCGCGCCGTCCAGGATGCTGGTGGTCAGCCGGTGCTTGCGCTCCAGCGTCAGCGGCCGGCCGAGCCGGTAGGCGTCGACGAACAGCGCCGCCCAGCCGATCGCCAGCAGGATCAGCAGGATCTGGATGAACCGCAGTGTCGTCGGCGACACCATCAGGTTGATCGCGCCGGCCCGCCAGATCAGCGACAGCACGACGACGAAGACCACGATCGCGATGATCCCGGTCAGTACCCGCCAGACCCAGCGGCCCGCCTTCTTGCTGCCGGCCGCGATCTGCGCGGATCCCGGCAGGAGCAAAGTCATCAGCAGCAGTGTCAGCGCTCGTTTGAACCGCACCGGCTCGCTGAGATTGCGCAGGTCTTGCTTGCCCTGCGGCATAGTCCCTTCCGTTCTCCCGTGACATGTGCGACTCCACCTTCTCAGGTGCGCCGGCATGCCTCCTGTTCCCCATGCCCACCGAGTACGACGTACCGGGTGCGGCAATGGTTCGAGCCGGGGCGGATCCGGAGACGAAGGGTAACAGGACCCTCACCCGCTGCAGGCCCCGACCGGCCGTAAGGGCTGCGGGCCGGTTGCCGCAGGTTTACCCCTGCCCTGCCGTCCTCAGGCACGTTTTCATGCCGTTGTGATGGCCGGGACCGGGGTTCATCGGATACGAAGAGTCCTGGGTCAACTACGGCCTGCTCGCACCGCCCCCGACTGCGAGCACTCCAGTGAGGACAGGAAACCGCCCATGAGACTGTTCCGTACCCTTGCCGCGACCACCGTCGCGTTCAGCGCCGCGCTGCTCGGTGGCAGCCAGGCACTCGCCGTCGAGGCCACACCACAGGCCTCCGCCCCGGCCGCCGTCGCCGCACCCGGCGCCGACTACACCGGTATCGCGGCCCTCAGCAACTGCTCCGGCTCCCTCGTCCGGTACGCCGAATCGCTGTCGACCGATCCGGGTCTGATCCTCACCAACGGCCACTGCTACGAAGGTGGCATGCCGTCGCCGGGTGTGGTGATCACCAACCGGTCCTCCACCCGCTCGTTCACGCTGCTCAGGCCGAGCTCGAGCAACGCCGGTACCGTCCGGGCGACCAAGGTCATCTACTCGACGATGACCAAGACCGACATGACGCTGTACCAGCTCAACGAGACGTACGCCGCGATCAAGACCCGGCTGAACGTCACCCCGCTGACGCTGGCCAAGAACGCGCCTGCGAACGGCGCCGGGATGGCGGTCGTCTCCGGCTACTGGAAGCGCATCTACACCTGCACCGTGCAGAGCACCATCCCCGAGCTGCGCGAGGCCGGCTGGGTGATGAAGAGCTCGATCAAGTACCGCCAGCCCGGCTGCGAGACCATCGGCGGCACCTCGGGCTCGCCGATCGTCAGCACCTCCACCGGCGAGGTGATCGGCGTCAACAACACCGGTAACGAGGACGGCGGCCGCTGCACGATGAACAACCCGTGTGAGGTCGACGCGGCCGGCAACATCACGGTCGACCAGGGCGCGGCGTACGGCCAGCAGACCTGGTGGCTCTACACCTGCCTGTCCTCCACCCGCACGCTCGACCTGAACAAGTCAGGCTGCCAGCTGGCGAAGCCCGCCCGCTGACCCTGCTGCCAGTCGCCGGCGACCACCTTCTTCTTGCGCGGGTGGTCGCCGGTGTTTTGCACCCACCCGTACTCGGGTTGCGCGCTTGGGCGTTGTGCCCGCCCGAACCACATGCGGTGCAGCGCGGCGCGGATCTCACTCGGATCTCGTCGCGGCCGGTGCCTCGCCCCACCCGAACTCGCGTTGCGGGCTGGAGCGTTGAGCCCGCCCAAACCACATGCGGTGCAGCGCGGCGCGGTTCAGACTCGGATCTCCTCGGGACCGGCGCCTCGCCCCACCCGTACTCGCGCTGCGGGCTGGAGCGTTGAGCCCGCCCGAACCACATGCGGTGCAGCGCGGCGCGGATGACACTCGGATCTCCTCGCGGGCCGCCGCGTCGCCCGCCCGCGATGCAGGAGCGCCCCGCTCACCTCGCGCCCGAGTCCAGCGACCAGAGCTACAACCGATCGCCAGGTTTCCAGTTGTCTTCCGGCTGATCGTCGTTGCGGAGAGTCGGGTGATCCGACTTCAGCTTCTGGATGAACTTCTGCGCATTCTCGATGGTCTTCAGCGCGAATGTCTTCTCATACGGCTCGACATGCACCCTCCACTTCTCGGCGTGGGTTCGCACCGTCTTCCGCTGAGCCTTCAATTTGTCCCGCGTACTCGCCAGATTGTCAGCCACTCGCACTCCTCGATGTCGAACCGCTATCCCCGCGACCGATCAGGCATCCAGCCGGGCGATCGTCGCGCCGTTGACGAAGTCGAATACACCCGACTCCTCCGCATCCTCTCCTTGCTCCACGACAGCATTCTGCGCGTCGGCGGAGTTGCCCATATAAGCTCCGCGTTTCAGTTCGCTGATCATCGTCTCTCGCTCGTCATTTCGGGCATTGTTGATTCGATCCACGCCGATTTCATTGAGCGGGAAGCAGGTGATGATGGCCCCGGCGTCGCTGGTCGCCGCGATGAACAGGACCGTCCCCGCACTGGTCCGCGCGAACCCTTGCTCCGCGTGCTGAGCATTCTCAGGGCTGAGTCTCATGACGCCCCACAGGTAGTCCCTGAGCGTGTTGATACTCGCCGACCGACTAAACCAACTCACGCTGGTCGCGCTTCGTAGGTTGTGGACGTAAAGACTGAACGGATGATCGCTCGGATAGAGCGAATCACGAAGAATAGACAAAACCGGACTCCTCAATCGCTTGTTCCGCGGCAGCAGGATTGAACGGCACCCTGGCATCCAAAACAAGGGCCTTCGGCAGCAGAGTGCCGAGCCCAGGGCAGTTGCGGTATTCACTGGTCTTATTCGCGGCCACTAGCGTCCCCCCACAGGAATCGGCGCGACGGCGAAACTTGACGCCGACTACGCAGCACTATGCACGGAACAAGGCTTGTTGCCAAGAGGTTGGTAGCAGAAAGTAGCGAAGATCTGGCGTCGAATTTGCAGCAAATTGCTCATCAGCCGAGAAATCCGCTGCCTGCAAGCGCGGCGTCAATCGCATATCCGTTTCCTCTGGAGGAAACCAGGCCCACTCGGGCACCCGCCCGTAACGCGGGAGCGTGTCGCGACACAAGAACGCGAAGGCGACCCGCATCAGATCCGCCTCGCGGATCACCCACCGTGGTCCGGGTGGGCTCAACGCTCCAGCCCGCAGCGCGAGTACGGGTGGGGCGACACCTCAGCCCCCACCGTTCCGCCCAAAAACCCGTGCGAGGGTGATGTGGACCACTTCTGATCCGGTATGGTCCCCGCCCATGGCAGTCGACTCGACAACACCTGATCAGATCAGCGTTCCGCGCTGGCACAGCCCACTCGCGGTGAAGCCGCGCCTCGTGCTGGCCAGCGCGTTGATGTTGTTCCTGGAGCTGGCGCTGATCCGCTGGACCGGGTCCAACGTGGTGCACCTCAGCTACTTCTCGAACTTCGTGCTGCTCGGCTCGTTCCTGGGGATCGGGATCGGGATCCTGCGGTCCAGCAGGGCGAAGCGGCTGCCGTACTACTCCCCGATCGTGCTCGGGCTGCTGGTCGCGGTGATCGCGTGGAAGCCGGTGACGGTCAACCGGGGTAGTTCGTCGAGCGTCATCTACTTCACCAGCCTGGAGACCAGTGGGCCGCCGACCTGGGTGATCCTGCCGATCATCTTCATCGCGGCCGCGGTGATCCTGGCTGGGCCGGCCGAGTTGGTCGGGCGGTGTTTCGGTGAGCTGCCGCGGTTGACGGCGTACCGGTTCGATCTGATCGGCAGTTTGACCGGCATCGTGCTGTTCACCGGGCTGTCGTTCCTGGGCGCGCCGCCGATCTGGTGGGGCGCGATCGTGACCGTCGCGTTCCTGGTGCTGATGGTTCCGCAGCAGAAGGCGACCGCGACCGCGTTGAGTGCGGCTTTGGTGGCCGCGCCGCTGCTGGTGATGGTCGGCGTGCTGTTCCACGAGTCGACGCGGCCGGAGAACACCTGGTCGCCGTACTACAAGGTGCAGACCTCCGGGTTCGAGTGGCAGGGCGTGCCGCTGCTGACGATCACCGTGAACGGCGTACCGCACCAGCAGGCGATCCCGGCCGACGCCCGGCTGCAGTGGGAGCCGCAGTACGGGCTGCCGTACGAGCGGGCGAACGCGGGCAAGGCGCCGAAGAACGTGCTGATCATCGGGGCCGGCTCGGGCTCCGACGTCGCGATCGCGCTGAAGAAGGGCGCGGAGCACGTCGACGCGGTCGAGATCGACCCGGAGATCCGCGACATCGGCAAGGCCAGGCACCCCGACCACCCGTACCAGGACCCGCGGGTGACCTCGCACATCGACGACGGCCGCGCGTTCCTGTCCCGGACGGACAAGAAGTACGACCTGATCATGCTCGCCCTGCCGGACTCGCTGACGCTGGTCAACGGCGCCAGCTCGCTGCGGCTGGAGAGCTACCTGTTCACCCAGCAGGCGTTCGAGAGCGCGAAGGAACACCTGGCGCCAGGCGGCGCCTTCGCGATGTACAACTACTACCGCGAGACCTGGCTGATCGACCGGCTCGCGCTGACCGCGGAGAAGGCCTTCGGGCACAAGCCGTGTGTGGACAAGGTCGGCGACGACCTGCAGCAGGCAGTGGTGACTGTCGGCCTGACCGAGGCCGACCAGACCTGTGGCACCGCATGGGCGGGCAAGACGGCGATCACGCCGCCGCCGGCCACCGACAATCGCCCGTTCCTGTACCTGTTCACCGACCGGATCCCGTCGCTCTACCTGGTGACACTGGGCCTGGTGCTGCTGGCCGGGCTGATCGGCGTGGGCATCGCGGGCGGCGGTTCGTCGTACCGGCGGATGCGCCCGTACGCCGACCTGTTCCTGCTCGGCGCCGGCTTCATGCTGCTGGAGACGAAGAGCATCACCGGCTTCGCCCTGCTGTTCGGTACGACGTGGGTGGTCAACGCGATCGTCTTCGCCGGCGTGCTGGTCGCCGTACTGGCTGCCGTCGAAGTCACCCGGCGGTTCAAAACCCCACCGGTGAAGGTGATGTACGTCGTCCTCGGCGCCGGGTTGCTGCTCAGCTGGCTCTTCCCGGACAGCTGGCTGCTCTCGATGCCGGTCGGATTGCGGGCCCTGGTCGCGGTGGTGATCGCGTTCACCCCGATCTTCGCGGCGAACGTGATCTTCGCGAAGCGCTTCACCGACACCGCCGACGGAACGGCGAGCTTCGGTGCCAACCTGCTCGGCGCGATGCTCGGCGGCTGTCTCGAGTACGCCGCGCTGCTGATCGGCTTCGACGGTCTGCTGATCATCGCCGCCCTGCTCTACGCCGGCGCCTTCCTGCTCCGGCCGAAGGGCGCCTCCGTCGTCAATGCCTGATCCGCTCGAGTGGGTCGAACGACTCACCGGAGGCCCGGTCACCCGCGCGGAACGTCTGCGCGGGGGCTGGACCTCCGAGATGCGGCGGGTCGAGGTCGACCTGCCGCAAGGACCCCAGCGCTTCGTACTGCGAACCTTCGTGGACGAGTTCTTCGTCAAGCACGCGCACGGGCTGCTCACCCGCGAGGCTCAGGTCCTCGATCAACTGGCCGGCACCGACATCCCTGCCGCTGAGCTGGTCGGGGTCGACGCCGAGGCCCGGTACTGCGACCACCCGTCGTTGCTGATGACGCTGCTACCAGGCACTGTGCGGGTGGACGACGAAGGCGCCGGTGCGCGTGCGGTGCTGCTTGCCGAGCAGCTTGCCGCGATCCACCGGGTGCAGGTCGACGAGCGGCCACGCGAGTACCAGCCGTGGACCGCGCCGGATCGCGTTAGGTTGCCATTGGCAACTAGTCGGCCAGCGGTCTGGGCGGCCGCGATCGACGAGTTGCGGCGAGAGGCGCCGGAGTACGAGGGCGTCTTTCTGCACCGGGACTTCCATCCCGGCAACGTCTTGTTCGACGGTGGCAAGGTCAGCGGGGTGGTCGACTGGGTCGAGACCTCGTGGGGGCCGGCCGATCTCGATGTCGCGCACTGCTCGACCGCGCTCGCCCTACTCCACGGACCTGATGCCGGAGCCGCCTTCAGCACCCTGTACGCCAACGCGGGCGGGCGCGAGTTGGCCGATGACCGCTACTGGCGGCTGCTCGATGCGCTCGCCTTCGCCCCCGACGCGGAGAAGGTCGCCGTCCCCTGGCGCGAACTCGGGCGGACCGACCTGACACCGGACATCCTGCAGGAGCGCCTGGAGCGCTACCTCGAGCTGATCCTGAGCTAGCGGTCCTGCGGCCGATCCTGCGGGCGATCGGGATTCGGCCCCGGGTTGTAAGTACTCGGCGGCGGATAGCCGGGGAAGGTGTTTCCCTGCTGCGGCTGCCCGTACTGCGGCGGCCCCGGCTGCGGGTACTGCGGCCCGCCCGGCTGCCCGTACTGCGGCGGCATCGGCGCGGTCGGCGGCTGGTTCCTGCGCTTCTTGCGACCCCCGCCGACCATCAGCCCGATCCCCAGCCCGATGAAGATGATCAGCGAGAACACCACGCCCAGGATCGACAGCACGAAGGTTGCGATCGACACCCGCGGCCCGACCGAGTACGCCGTACCGGGGGCAGCGGCGCTGCAGTTGATCGCGTAGTCGCCGGCCGGCAGCACGTCGACCGAGCGCGCGACCAGATAGAAGCTCTTGTTGTTGATCGTGAGCGACTCGGACCCGGTCGTCTCCAGCGCGACCTCGGCGCCGTCCGCCGTCATCACCACGCAGGCCGGCTCGGCTCCCGGCCGGGAGGCCCACAGTTTGAGGCCGTCCTTGTCGAGGTGCACCACCCCGCCGGTGACCGGCTGCGGCGTACTCGGCAGATTGCCGAGCAGCAGGATGCCGAAGAACACCGCCAGCGCCACCCCGACCACGAAGCTGACCACCCCGAGCTGTTTCATGCGAGAACGCTAACCCCAAACTCACGGTACGCCGAGCAACCGCAGCCCGGCAGCCGTCGCGGCGGCGGCCACCACAACGAGGACGAACGGCGCCTTCCGCCAGGCCAGCACCCCGCCGACCAGCACTCCCACCGGCCGCGCGATCCCCGCGTGGCTGTGGCCGTCGGTCAGCGCAGCGGTCGCGACCAGCGCGGCCAGCAGCACGATCGCGGCCGCCGACATCACCTGCTGCGCCCGCTCCGGCAACTCGAACCGGGTCCGCAGCAACGGCCCGGCCAGCCGCAGCGAAAAGGTGCCTATGGCAAGCACTCCGATGGCGGTCAGCAGCGCCGGACTGTTGTTCATCGTGCAACCTCCAACGCAGCAACGGGTTTGTCGGCGCGGTAGAACACCAGCCCGATCAGCGCGAGCAGCACCGGCACTCCGGCCGGCAGGAACGGCGTTGCCGCCAGCGCGACAACGACGCCGATCAGGGCCGCCGTCCGAGTTGCCCGATCACGCAAGGCAGGCAGCATTAGCGCGAGCAGCACTGCAGGGAACGCCGCATCCAGCCCGAACACATCCGTGTCGGTGATCACCGACCCAGCGGCCGCGCCGATCACCACCCCGAGATTCCAGCAGACGGAGATCCCGATCCCGCACACCCAGTACGCCGTCCGTTTCTGCCGCAGCTCGTCCTGCCCGAGCGCGAAGGCGACATTCTCGTCGGTCATCAGGTGACTCCCGGGCAGCCGTCGCCAGCCGCCGCCGATCACGTCACTGACCGCCAGGCCGAACGCGACGTGCCGGGTGTTCACCAGCAACCCGGCGATGGTGGCGGCGATCGGGCTGCCACCGGCCGCGACGATCCCCACGAACAAGAACTGGGACGCTCCGGCGAACACCAGCAGCGACAGCGCGATCGGCAACCAGAACGGGAGTCCCCCGCCGATGCTGATCGCGCCGTACGAGAGGCCGACCACGCCGTCGGCCAGGCAGACCAGTGCGATGTCACGCAGCAGCCCGGGGTCGGTTGTTCGCCATATCGAACGCATGTGTTTTATGATGAACACATCACAGTCGTTCGTCAAGTCGAACGCACCGACCGATGGAGCGAACGCAGATGGACAGCAAGGCACCACTCGACGTGATCGCGTCCTCGCTGCGCCGCGAGCGCAACCGGGCCGATCTGTCCCTCACCGAGGTGGCCAAGCGGGCGGGGATCGCGAAGTCCACTCTGTCCCAACTGGAATCCGGCACCGGCAACCCGAGCGTCGAGACGCTCTGGGCGCTGAGCATCGCCCTGGAGGTGCAGTTCGCCGACCTGCTCGAGCCGCGACGGCCGAAGGTGCAGGTGATCCGGGCGAACGAGGGCCCGGCGATCTACTCCGACCAGGCCGACTACAGCGCGACCCTGGTCGCCGCCAGCCCGCCGAACGCCAGGCGTGACCTCTACCGGATCGTCGTCGCTCCCGGCCCGGGCCGGGAGTCCCAGCCACATCTGCCGGGCACGATCGAACACGTCGTCCTGAGCACCGGGCGGGCCCTGATCGGCCCACTGGACGAGCCGATCGAGCTGCACCCGGGCGACTACATCGGCTATCCCGGCGACGTGCCCCATCTGTTCAAGGCACTCGCCGCCGGCACCACCGCTGTACTGATCTCCGAGACTTCCTAGGCCTTGCGGGCCACTCCGCCGGCGATGCACTCCTCGATCTGGCTGAGCGGCTTCACCCGGGGGCCGTCCGGCCACCACTCGTCGCACAGCGTCAGGCCGGGGTCGACCATCTCCAGCTCGCCGAACATCGCGCGGATGTCGTCGAAGGTGCGGAACAGGCCGCTGCCCATCGGGCTGTGGGTGAAGCGCTCCTCCAGTGCCCGCGCAGTCTTGGCGTGCTCGGGCGTCTGCGGGTCGAGAAAGTGCGAGAGCACCACGTACGAACCGGCCACCAGGGCGTCGGTGTACTGCTTGATCACCTCGGGACCGTCGTCACCGAGGTAGTGGTGCATGGTGCCGTTGTGGATCAACGCGATCGGCTGGCTGAAGTCCAGGAACTTCCGCACCTCGGGGTGGTCCAGCACCTCCGACGGCTTGAAGATGTCGGCGGCGACGAACAGCGTCTGGTCGTTCTCCTCCAGCAACGCGCGGCCGTGCGCGAGCACCACCGGGTCGTTGTCGACGTACAGCACCTTGGCGGTCGGCTGCAGCCGCTGGACGATCTGGTGCGTGTTCTCCGCGGTCGGCAGCCCCGATCCGCAGTCCAGGTACTGCGTGATGCCCGCTTGGCCGGCCAGGAAGCGGCAGGCGCGGACCAGGAAGTTGCGGTTCGACCAGGCCAGGTCGGTCACCTGCGGGGCCACCGTCGCCACCTGGCGCAGTACCTCGCGGTCGATCTCGAAGTTGTCCTTGCCGCCCAGGAACGCGTCGTAGACCCGCGCGATACTCGCCCGGGTGGTGTCCACCCCGACCGGCACCGAGCTGGGGGAAATCTTGGCGTCGGGCATCAGCGACCTCGCAGATCATCGGTGAGAACAGGGCTGGAGAGCAGAGCCTACTAACAGTAGGGGATCGATTCCAGCTCGTGGGGGCGCGTCGGCCTGCCCCGGGCATGCCCCAATCGTGAAATGATCCTGCTCTGCGTCAGCGACAGGGCTCACAAGGAGGGCAGGCGGTGGCAGAGCAAGGCACGCCCGGCGGGCCGACCGCACTGCGGATCATGCTCGGCGCCCACCTGCGGCGGATGCGCGAGGACGCCAACATCACCCGCGGCGAGGCCGGCTACGCGATCCGCGGCTCGGAGTCGAAGATCAGCCGGCTCGAGCTCGGCCGGGTCGGTTTCAAGGTCCGCGACGTCGAGGACCTGCTCAGCCTCTACCAGCTGACCGACGAGACCGAGCGCACCCGGCTGATCAACCTGGCCAAGCAGGCCAACAACCCGGGCTGGTGGCAGCGCTACGACGACATCACGCCGAACTGGTTCCACTCCTATCTCGGCCTGGAGATGGCCGCGGAGCTGATCCGTACCTACGAGGTCCAGTTCGTTCCCGGTCTGCTGCAGACACCCGACTACGCCCGCGCGGTGATCCGGCTCGGCCGCGGCGAGCGGCCGTTGCCCGCGGCCGAGATCGACCGGCTGGTCGCCCTGCGCAAGACCCGGCAGGAGATCCTCGAAGGCCCGACGCCGGCCCGGCTGTGGGCCATCGTCGACGAGGCGGTACTGCGCCGCCCGATCGGCGGCCAGGCCGTCCTGCGGGCCCAGCTCGAGCACCTCGCGGAGGTCTCCCGGCTGCCGAACGTGACGCTGCAGATCCTGCCGTTCGACACCGGCGGCTACGCGGCCACCGGCGGCGCCTTCAGCCTGCTCCGGTTCGCCGACGCGGATCTGCCCGACGTGGTATACATCGAGCACCTCACCAGCGCCGTCTACCTGGACAAGCTGGAGGACCTGGACGAGTACGTGATCACGATGGACTCGCTGTCGATCGCGGCCAGCGCCCCGCGGCAGACCCAGGAGCTGCTCACCGACCTGATCAAGTCCCTCGGCTGACGTTGCCCTGAGCAACCCCGTGGACACGATCCGTCAGCCAACCTCAGGGCTTGGTAAACCGACAACCAACTGCCCCTCGAGTACGTCATATTGTGTGCGCCCAACTCTCCCTTGGACGGAGTTGTAGACACACCGATGCCGACCGACCAGCACGATCCGGAACATTCGCGGGGCCGGGCCCGGCGGGCCGCGCCGCGGCGGCGGGCCACCCGGCCACGCCGTACCCGCGCGATCCTGGGGTGGACCCTGCTCGGATCGCTGATCCCGGGGGTCGGCTATCTGGCGGCCGGCTGGAAGAAGCTCGGCGCGCTGGTACTCGTCATCACCCTCGGCCTGCTCGGACTGGCCGGGTATCTCGGCCTCACCCAGCGGGAGCGGATCCTCGAGCTGGCGGTGGCGCCGAAGCAACTGCAGTACGTCACGGTCGGGCTCTGCCTGCTCGGCACGCTGTGGATCGTCGTCATCGTCACCTCCCACCGCGCATTGCGGTCCGGCACCGGCACCAAGGGCTCGCGGGTCGGCGGCGCGGTACTGGTCGGGCTGCTCAGCTTCGCGGTCGCAGTACCGACCGCGATGGGCGTGCAGACCGCCCGGACGCAGCAGGACCTGGTGCAGACCGTCTTCGCCGGCGGTAACAGCAAGAGCGCGACCCGGCCGATCGTCAAGAACAAGAAGGACCCGTGGGCCGGCAAGCCGCGGCTCAACGTGCTGCTGCTCGGCGCCGACGACGGCGCCGGCCGCAAGGACGTCCGGACCGACACCGTGATCGTCGCCAGCATCGACACCGTCACCGGCAACGTCTCGCTGATCTCGCTGCCGCGAAAGCTGATGTTCATGCCGTTCCCGAAGGGCACCAAGCTGCACGAGGCGTACCCGGACGGCTTCGGCAGGGACGGGATCAGCCTGCAGGAGCGGCTGGAGTGGATGCTGGACGCGATCTACAAGAACGTGCCGGAGCAGCACAAGAACATCGTCGGCCCGTCCGACAACGAGGGCGCCGACATCCTGAAGCTCACCGTCGGCGAGGCGACCGGGCTGCCGCTGGACTACTACGTGCAGATCAACCTGGCCGGCTTCACCCAGCTGGTGAACGCGCTCGGCGGCATCACCGTCAACATCAACTACCCGATCCCGGTCGGCGGCAGCGACGACGCGCAGCGGCCGCCGAACTACTACCTCCAGCCCGCGCAGAACAAGCACCTGTGGGGACTCGAGGCGCTCTGGTACGCCCGCGGCCGGTACAAGATCCCCAACCCGGACGACGCCCGCAGTGCCCGGCAGCGCTGCGCGATCCACGCGATCGCCGAGGCCGCGACGCCGCCGAACCTGCTGAAGAGCTACCGCAGTCTCGCGGAGGTCGGCAAGAACATGCTGCGCACCGACATCCCGCAGGAGCTGCTCCCGGCCTTCCTCGAGCTGGCGCTGAAGATCAAGTCGGCGAAGGTCTCCGAGGTGCCGCTGGACGGGAAGAAGCTCAAGTTCGCCTACCCGCACCCGGACTACGACGGGTTGCGCGCCACGGTCGCCGCGGCGCTCGAAGCCAAGCCGGTGTCGACTCCGGTCACGCCGACCGCGCCTCCCACCACGACGAAGCCCACCACGAAGCCGACGGGCAAAGCGACGAGGAAGCCGACCACCTCGCCCACGCCGGAGACCACAGGTCCCGCCGACCTGGCCGATGCGTGTGAGTACCACCCGGTCGACGCGCCGTAGAACCGCTAACTCGGCAAGGTGCCGCGGATGATGCTGTCCCGCGAGTGCTCGGGCTTGCCGTCGTCCGGCTCGAGCGAGACGTCGACGATCCGGTAGCCCTGCGCGGTCAGCTGCGGCGGTACGACGTACGTCCCACCGGCTCGCGGGTCGAGCACCCCGAGCGACACCATCCGCTGCCCGTCGGTGTTGATCAGCCACAACTCGTAGAAGCCTTGCGGCGCAGGCAGTCCGTTCACGCCGACCCGGAGCTCGGTCCCGGCGCTGGTGCTGATCAGATCGGCGACGCCGTCACCGGCCTTGCCGGTCAGCGGCCCCAGCCGCACGCTCGCCACCGGCGGCGGCTGGGTCGGTACCGGGTCGTCCTTCCCCAGCACCTGCGCCCCTAGTACGCCGGCGATGACGCCCACAGCAGCAGCCACTGCGCCCACCAGCACCACCTTGCGCCGAGCCCGACGCCGCTCGTCGTCCCTGACGGTACGCAGCCCCAGTTCGTCGGCGACGCGGGTCCACACCTCGGGTGGCGGCGGCTCCAGCCGGTCGCCGGGCTCCAGTTGGTGCCCCAGGCCGGCCAGTTGCCGAAGGTCCTCGATCTCGGCGCGGCAGACGGCGCAACCGGCCAGGTGACGCTGCTCCTCGGCGCCGGGCAGGACGTCGTCCAGCGCGTACTGGGCCAGCAGTTCAGGATCCAGGTGTTCCACGGGTCACCTCCTTCAACCGGTCGCGGAGGTGCAGGAGACCGCGGCGGACATGGCTCTTCACCGTACCGAGCGGCAATTCCAGCCGTTCGGCAATTTGGGCGTATGTCTGGTCTTCGTAGAAGACGAGCCCGAGGATGGTTCGCCGCGGATCATCGAGCCGGGCGATCTCGTCGGCCAGCACCAGCCGGTCGACGATCCGCTCGTCCACCGGAGAGCTCCGGGGCTCCTCGTGCACCGAGCCGACCGCGGCCAGGGTGCGCTGGTCCTTGCCGCGCGCCGCCAGCCGGTCGGCGACCCGGTGCCGGGTGATCCCGATCAACCAAGCGCTCAGCGACCCGGCGGACGGGTCGTAGGTCGCCCGTCCCCGCCAGGCCGAGACGAACACCTGCTGACTCACGTCCTCGGCGTCGGTCCGGTCGCCGAGGGTCTTCAACGCGACACCGAAGACCAGCGGCGCCCATCGGCGGTACGCCTCGGCCAGGGAGTCCTCCCGCCCGGCAGCGAACGCTGCAGCTACCTCGGCTGCAGACAACTCACCAGGCTCGACGGGCCTCACGCCGGGCACTCTATCGGGACTCCGCTCACTCGACGGGTACGGCGGTGACAACCAGGTTCTGCTGGTAGCCGCCTCGGGCGGGGAGGTACTGGCCGCCGCAGGTGACGAGTTGAAGGCGGCGCGGTCCACTCCGGTCGAAGACGGCGTCCAGGGCAAGCGTCTGCTTGTCGACATCACGCACCGCCTCTGTCCGGTACTTCGCGATCTGGCCGTCGGCCAGCCGTACCTCGATCAGGTCCCCGGCCCGAACCCTACTGAGCCGTGCCAACGGCCCCACGCCGTACCGGCGGCTGTCGAGATGCCCGCCGAACACCACCGACCCAGTAGCCGCGCCAGGCGCCGGGCCGAACCGATACCAGCCGATGCGCACCGGATTCGCCGGTAGCTCCATCTGCCCGTCAGCAGCCACACCAGTCGGTACTACGGGCATGCGCAGCCCTATGCGCCGCACCACCAGCTCCACCGGCACTGTGGTGCGCACTGGAGCTGGCGGTGGTGTGGCACGTGCAGACGGGGTGGTGGGGGCGGCCCGCGGACCGGGGGTGCCGCTCGGCCCGCTCTCCACCACACCCGTCGCACTGGCCTTCGGCGCGTCGCTCTGGCCCTCGCGGCCGTACCAGTACCACGGCACAGCCACGAGGGTGATCAGAGAAACCACCAGCAGTACTACGGTCTTGCGGTTGCTCACCTCTTCGCGCGGACCAGCCGCCCGGTCGAGGCGACCACACCGAGCACAGCGAGCAGCATCAGCCCGAACGCCCAACCAGGTAAGGCGTTCTGCTGCAGCTGAGCCGCCTGTCCTCCGGTACCCCCGGGGATGCCCGTCGGGTTGCCGTGCAACCCACTGATCTTCTGCACGGCCAGCTTCAGGTTCTTGGCGCTCGCGCTGCCCCATGCGTAGACGATCGTGTTGGTGCCCTCGGTCAGCGGTACGTCGGCCGGGCCGAGCGCGACTGTCGACGTACCGGCAAGGGTGACGTCGGCCTTCACGGTGCCGGCCGGCAGATCCGCCTTGGCCTCCTTGGGGTTGGTCAGCGCCTTGAACACAGGCTTCCCGCCGGCCCGGATGTCGACGGCCGGAGCCGCTGCGGTGTGCCGGACCGTCAGCCGTGCCTGCCCTGCCTTGAGCTTGGAGACATCGTTGACGTACGGCGTCAGCTCGGGCTTGCCCGCCGCGTCCAGGTGCGCCACCACGGTGATGTTGGCGCCGCCGGGGACCTTGACGCCGTTCGCCTGGATCACTGCCTTGCCACTGGCCCCTGCGCCCGCGGCGACCACCTTCAGGTCGTAGGTGCCGGCCGGCAGCTTGAGCGGGTCGGTCAGCGTGCCCGGCTTGAAGTTCTTCAGCAACTCCTTGCCACCGGCGTACACGTCGACGGTGGCGCCTGGCACGGCGTGCAGGATCGAGACGGTCGCGTCGGCCGTGGTACGGGCTGGTGCTCGCCCGCCGGCCTCGGCCGGTACTGCGGCGGTGGCTGCGGCCAGGGCGATCACGCCCGCGACTGCGGCGGCTGCAGAACGGCGGTGGAACATGTCTACCTCCTGGATCGGGTGCTTTACCTCCTCTTCTCGCTGCGCACCGTCTACGGATGCACCGGAGACAAAGTTTTCTTCAAGGACGTAGACCGTCCGCGATCGCTCCTACGGTGGCGGCATGGACTCATGGGAACCGCCAATCGCCGGCACCGAGGAAGAACACCTGCTCGGCGCGCTCGACCGGATGCGCACCACCTTCCGCTGGAAGGCCGACGGCCTCGACGCGGCCGGGCTGCGGCACCGGATCGGCGCCTCGACCCTGACCATCGGCGGTCTGCTCAAACACCTGGCCGCGCAGGAGGACTACATGTTCACCGTGAAGTTCCGCGGCGAACCGATGGGCCCACCGTGGAGCGAGAACGGCTGGGACGGCGACAACGACTGGGAGTTCAGCTCAGCCGCCACCGACTCCCCCGAGCAGCTCTACGCCCTCTGGGACGACGCCGTCGCCCGCTCCCGCGCCACCACCGCCGCAGCCCTGGCCAACGGCGGCCTGGACCAGCCCGCCGACATCAGCTGGCCCGACGGCCGGCACGCCAGCCTCCGCCGCCTCATCTTCGACAAGCTCGAGGAGTACGGCCGCCACACCGGCCACTGCGACCTCCTGCGCGAAGCCATCGACGGCCGTACCGGCGAAGACCCGCCCTCGGGCTGGCAGCCGGTCAGCTGACTCGAGCCACGATCTTGAGGGCGTAGGTGGAGTACTGATCCACGACCTCGGCCATCGGGTGCGGGTCCTCGGGAGTCCACCACTCACAAGCACGCACGCCCATGCTGGCGATCGCACGGATCGCCAGCTCCGGTGATGGCACCTGGAAGTCGCCGTTGCGGATGCCGCGATCGACGACGTCGCGGAAGATCTGGGTGGTCTCCTGGTGCGCGTCGGCCACCCGCGCCTGCTGGTCCTCGGTCAGCGAGCGGCGCTCGCGGATCGTCACCCGGGCGAGGTCTCGGTACTCGAGATGAGCCCGGACATGCGCGGCCACGATGCCGCGCAACTGGTCCGGCGCCGCACTGCCGGATTCGAGCAGCGCCCGGCGTACCTGCGTGCGGTGGAAGCGGGTGCCGAGGTCGACCAGCTCCATCAACAGGTCCTGCTTGCTCGCGACGTGGAAGTACAGCGCGCCCGGCTGCTGCCCGATCGCCGTCATCAGGTCCTTCACCGACACCGCATGGAAGCCGCTGGCGCCGAACAGCTGGATCGCGGTCTCGAACAGGCGCCGCCGCGCCTCGGTCAGATCCTCGACCGGCGGCATCGTGTTGAATGATTGTTCAGTAGTCATCGTTGACAGAATCTCCCAATCCACAGACGATGGCAAGACTCAACTGAGTGATCATTCATTTCATTGACGGGACGGTGCCGTGGCCGGAACGACTTTTGGCGAGGCGCTCGCCGAGCTGGCCGGCACGCGGCCCGATCAGCCGGCGGTCAGTTGCGCCGACGACTCTCTCAGCTGGGCGGAGCTCGAGCGGGACAGCAACCGGCTGGCCCGGGCCTATGCCGAGCACGGCGTACTGCCGGGGTCCTACGTGTCGATCGTGCTGGAGAACTCACCGGCCTTCATGGTGGCCGCGTTCGCCTGCTGGAAGCTCGGCGCAGTACCGCAGCCGCTGTCCGCACGGATCACACCGACCGAGTTGCGGGCGATCCTCGACCTCGTCCGGCCCGCTGGTGTGGTTGGCGCGACCGACACTCTGCCGCTGCCCGAGGGGGCGGTGGCTCTCCCGGTCACCGCCGAGCGGTACGACGCTGATCCCCTGCCCAGGCAGGTGTCTCCGTCCTGGAAGGCGCCGACCTCGGGTGGCAGCACCGGCCAACCCAAGGTGATCGTCGCCGGGAGTCCTGCGCTGCTCGAACACGTCGCGGGCCTGGGCCGGCTGCTGCGGATCCCGGAGGGTGGCGTGGCCGCAGTACCGGGTCCGCTGCATCACAATGCGCCGTTCATGTTCGCGACGCTCGCGCTGCTGGCCGGGTCCCACGTAGTACTGCAGCCAAGGTTCGACGCGCAGACGCTGCTGGCCGAGATCGAGAAGCACCAGGTCCAGTGGCTGTACGCCGTACCGACGATGCTGCAGCGGATCTGGCGACTCGATCCCCCGGTCCGCGACGCGTTCGACCTGTCCTCGCTCGCACTCGTCGTCCACATGGCAGCGCCGTGCCCGTCGTGGCTGAAGCGCGTGTGGATCGACTGGCTCGGCGGCGACCGGATCCTCGAGGTGTACGCCGGTACCGAGGCGCAGGCGGCGACCGCCATCGACGGCACCGACTGGCTGCTGCATCCCGGCTCGGTCGGCCCTCCGATCCTCGGTGAGATCCAGGTGCTCGGCGCCGACGGCGAACAGTTGCCAGCCGGTGAGATCGGCGACGTGTGGCTGCGACGCGGCGAGAACGCGCCCCCGGCGTACGTGTATCTGGGTGCGGAGGCGCAGACCCGCGACGGCGGCTGGGAGTCCCTCGGCGACCTCGGTCACGTCGACGAAGCCGGTTATCTCTACCTGACCGACCGGAACACCGATCTCATCCTCGTCGGCGGTGCCAACGTCTATCCCGCCGAGGTCGAGGCTGCTCTGGTCGAGCACCCCGCGATCGACGATGCGTGTGTGATCGGGCTGCCGCATCACGACCTGGGAGCCGTGCCACACGCGATCGTCCAGTCCACCACCGTCCTCGACGACGACGTCGTACTGCAGTTCCTCCGCGACCGGCTGTCGGCGTACAAGCTGCCGCGAACGTTCGAGACCGTCGCGCACCCGTTGCGCGACGACGCCGGCAAGGTCCGCCGCTCCGCGCTGCGCCAGGAACGACTCACCGCCTTTGAGAACGGAGCGAACAATGCCCTTCGCTGACAACACCACCACCGATCCCCCGGTCCGGCTGCACTGGCAGGAGCGTGGGACCGGCGACCCGATCGTCCTGGTGATGGGCCATCTGTTCTCCGGAGAGATGTGGTACCCAGTGATTCCGGCGCTGGCCGCCGAGCACCGGGTGGTCTGGTTCGACAACCGCGGCGCGGGCCGCAGCGGCGCCACCTCGACCGCCACCGTCAGCGATCTCGCCGCCGACGTCCGCACCGTGATGGATGCCGCCGGCATCGAACGCGCCCACGTGTACGGCGTGAGCATGGGCGGCGGCATCGCGATCCAGCTCGCGTACGAGTCGCCCGAGCGGGTCAGGTCGCTGGTGCTCGGCTGCACCGCGCTGCGGAGTCCCACCTTGCAGCAGCCTCCCTTGCGCGGCCCGTTTCTGGGCAAGCTGCGGTACCGGCTTCCTGCGGGACTGACGCGCGGTCTGCGGAAGAAGGGGCTGTACGGGTCGATAGCCCCGGCTGACGCGGTCGAGCGCGACCTCGACACGATCGCCAAGCTCCGCTGGTCCCCGCGCGGGGTGTACGCGCAGGACCTCGCGATCCACGGCTACGACATGACACCGGACAAGGTCGCCCAGCTGACGATGCCCGCTCTCGTGCTGCACGGCACCGAGGACAAGGCCGTTCCGTACGGCCACGCGACGGAACTGCTGGAGGCTCTGCCGGCGGCACGACTGGTCACCTACGAGGGTGCTGGCCACAACTTCATCGTCGACTGCACCGAGCGCGCCAACTCGGATGTACTCGCCTTCTTCGGCGAGCAGGCAAGTACCAGCTAGGACTTCTCGGGAGTGGTGTCCAGCCACGAGGTGAGGCCGCCGGTGATGAAGTCGCGGTACAGCGCGATCACCCGGGCCTTGGGCACCTCGGGGTTCACCAGCCACCAACGACCCAGCTGCTCGCCGACCCCGCTGATGGCATAAGCGAAGGCGAGATCCTGCTCCTCGTCCCCGGCCGAGATGTGCCGAAGCATCTCCGCGATCCGGACGATCGTGTGCTTGCGCAGCTCGGTCAGCTGCTCGGACAGCTCCCGGGATAACGCGATACTCGGGTTGAACAGCACCATCCAGCGCTGCGGATCCCTTTCCAGCAAGGAGAACAGCACCTCACCGGCCCGCTCCATCACGGCCCCGATCTCGGCGCCCGCCTCGATCATCACCTCGGGCTCGCGTACGCCCGCCTCGAGCTCGGCGCGGGCCCGGCGGACACACTCCAGGTAGACGGCGTCCTTGCTCGGGTAGTGCGCGTAGACGATCGGCCGGGAGACGCCTGCCTCGCGGGCGATGTCCTCCATCGAGGTGCCCTCGAACCCCTGCGCGGCGAAGAGTCCCTCCGCCACGTCCAGCAGTTGTGAGCCTCGCGACTCCCGGGACATCCGGGTGCGGCGCTGGGTCACTGAAGCCTCCGAGGGGCGATGAAGTCCCACATGATCCGGGCCAGATCAGGACCGTTGTTGTCGACGAACGCACCGGTACCGGGACCGGGCCACCGGTGCTCCATCCCGGCGACGACAATGTACTCGATCAGCGCGGGGCCGCCGGCGCGCGGAAAGTAGCTCTTCCGCGTGTACGGCTTGAGCCCGGGCGGACTGACCCGCACGACCTTGTCGGCCTTGTCGTCCACCTGCCCGTCCAGCCGGCCGTTCATCGCCAGGTCGTCGATCGCCGCCCAGTGCGTCACCAGCCGGTCGGCCAGGAACGGCGGCACGACCGCGTCCTGATCCCCCTGGACGACGAGCACCGGGACCGGCCGTGCCCGGTTGCCCATCTGCGCCCAGGCCCGCTTGGCGGTGTCGACCGGCCCGATCTCGTCCGGGTCGTCAGGGTTCGCCTCGTTCACGGCGTACTCCGCGCCGGCCATCGAGGTGACCGTCGCGAAGATGTCCGGATAGGTCACCGCCATGATCACGGCCGTGCCCGCTCCTGAGGAAGCCCCGTTGACATGCACGCGTTGGGGGTCGGCGGCGTAGTCGGCCACGACCTCCTTGACCAGGCCCGCGATCAGGGCCGGCTCACCGTGCCCGCGCCTCTGGTGCGCCGGCTCGTCGCCGTTCCAGCAGTTCAGCGGCAGGCCGCGCAGGAAGTCCTGGGTCGGGTAGACGACGATGAACCCCTTCTCGTCGGCGACCGCGTTGAGGTTCGTCGTGGACTTCATCGAGTTGAGGCGGAAGCCGGTCATCCCGCAGCCGTGCAGGGAGACCACGACCGGCAGTGACCGGCCCGCGGCTTGGGCGGGTGGCACGTGCACCTGGTAGCCGAGGACGCCCTCCGCGCCGACGTACAGCTTGGTGTGGTCGGTGCCTGCGGCCGCGACGCTGAGGGGCGCGGAACTGGGGCCCGCCGTTGCGGGAACGGTCGAGATGGCAACGGAGCCGGCCAACACGCAGGTCACCAGGCCCGCGGTCAGTGTGCGTCGATTCATCGTGCGCTCTCCTTCTGCTCGACCTTGAGGCGGTCGCGTTCGATGGTGGTGGTCGCGCCGAGGACGCCGAGGGCGGCGACCACGAAGGAGATGGGAAGCAGCCACATCATGCTGGTGTGCAGCCCCGCGGCGGAGGCCGAGATCTCGGCGGTCGGCGTCGCCTTGCCGGCGAAGTACTCCGACAGTGCGCCGGTCGCCAGTGGGCCGAATGCGCCGCCCAGCACGTACATGGCCGCGAAGTACAAGGCCACCGAGGTCGCCCGAAGCCGCGCGTCGACCACCTCGGAGAGGGCCGGCAGCGCGACCGGGGTGACGGCGCTGACGAGCAGCGACGCGACGGCCAGCAGGGCAACGAACGCTGCACCTTGGGTGGGAGGCAACTGGAAGGCGGCCCAAACGAGAGGTACCGCCAGAGCCATGCAAACCGCACCGAGTTGCAGACGCCGAGCCGACGACACTCGCCGGGCCCGGTCGGCCATCGGCCCGGCGATCAACAGCCCGGCGAGTCCGGCCAGACCCAGCACGATGCCCGCGCCGACTCCTGCCTCGGACAGCGAGCGTCCGAAGTACCGGATCTGGAGTGGGACCAGGAAGGTCGCGATCGAATAGCTGGTGATCTGCAGCCCGACCCCACTGAGGACAAGCCACCACAGGGTGGGAATGCGCAGCAGATGCCGAACCGGAGGTATCGCGGCCTTGTCCTGCTGCTCGGGAACGCGCACCCGCTCCGGCACCGGCATCACGACCAACAGCACCGCGATCACCAAGCCAGGAACAGCGGCAAGGAAGAAGGGAGCCCGCCAGGTCCCGAAGTGCTCGACCATCGGCCCCGTGGTGAAGAAGGCGATCAACAGCCCGAGCGGCAACCCGATCTGCAGCATCGCGATCGCGCGGGACCGCTGCGCGACCGGAAACAGGTCGAAGACGGTCGCGTTGGCGGCCGGCGCGTACGACGCCTCACCAACACCGACGCCCAACCGGAAGACCAGCAACGACGCAAAGCTCCAGGCACCACCACTGGCCGCCGTGAGCAAGCTCCACACCACCAACCCAACCGCCATGATCAACCGCCGCGACCGCCGATCAGCCATCCGCCCGAGCACCACCCCCGACACCGCGTAGACCACGGTGAACCCGCTCATCAGCAAC
Source organism: Kribbella sp. NPDC056861 (assembly GCF_040687575.1). NCBI lineage: Bacteria > Bacillati > Actinomycetota > Actinomycetes > Propionibacteriales > Kribbellaceae > Kribbella > Kribbella sp. NPDC056861. The sequence continues at coordinate 1,241,143 of NZ_JBFBNQ010000002.1, forward strand.
CCGAGTTGGGTATCACTCAACGCAAACTCGGCCTTGATGTTCTCCGCAACGATCGAGGGCAACGCGCGATCGTAGAAGTTGAGCAGATTAGCCGCCGCCAGCACGGCAACCAGCCGCCACGCACCAGGCGGCACCCCAGGCTCAACACGCCCGGCCGTCGAAAGAGGAACTTGCTGCGCCGTCATCGTGTCTCCCGGTGGGATCACTACTACTTTACGAGATGTAAACCGTAAGTAGACACGATGTAACTAGTCAAGAGCACAGCACTCTCACGAATCAGGCCAGCCTGAAACAGCCTCAAACCTGCGAGAACACCCCCGGCGGCGGCGCCACCGAGCGCGCGTGCCCGCGGCGAGACGGCGGGCGCGACCACTCGCGCATCCGCGCCGGAGGCGCGGCCCGTACTCCCCGACGAGCGTCCCCTCGCCGGCGCGACCTCATCCCCAAGGAACTCTAGGCGCTCGCGATTGCAGCGCATCAGATGCTTCGGCTCAAGCGGCGCCAAACGCGGTCGGGTTTCGCAGCGGAGGCCCATCCCCGACGCCTGGACCTGTTGAGTGCGTCGATGCGATCCGGGACTGGGCAAGAAGAAGGAACCGACCAGCCGAGAACATCAGCCGGACCTTCCGCCGGACTGAGGGGCAGAGTCGTCGACCTTGCGCCTACTCCGAGCCATCTGGTTCGCAGGCGGTGGCCTGGCTCGACAGCGACTCGGCTTTAGTCACTCGTTTGCGCACGCACCGAACGGATGAACTCGCAGTATCCAGCAGACTTGAGGATTGGGCGTTCAAACGTACCCAGCTACTGACTCTCCTGATGATCAAGGAACAGCGGGCTTTCGAATGCGGGACGGGATTGATGCTGAAGCAAGAGGGAGAGGAGGCCACGAGCGGTCGCCTCCGAGACACGGGCGACTCGTTCGATGCCGTATTCGATAATCCCCTGGTCGACATCGACCTTGGCGGAGAGCCCTTCAGCATGCTTAGTGGCCGTACCTAGCACGGCTGCCAAGATATGACGTTTGGCGGAGTCAAAATCTGCCGAAGGCTTCTCAGGCGCCGTTAGCGTGCATTCCATCGCGCGGTACCTGTCTATCAGAGACTTGGCCTCTTTTTGCATGCGAACGCGCCTCTGCAACCAGGAAGCCGAAAAGGTCTTAGGAGGTGGGCCGTCCTGACTTAGAAGTGCTCGACCGCCGGGGCCCGCAACGGTGGCATCTAGCGCCAGGATGGGCACCTCAATTTGCTGAGTGAAGAACACCCGCCAAGGCGCGGAGGAATCTCTCAAGAGTGGCCCAATGTTGGCCTGGTTCGTTTTCAATGCCCGGTAACTGCCGGTCTCAGGGTCCTGCGACGCTCGACGTATTTCTGTGATCACCACTCGGTTGAGATCGTTCCCGCGTTTCCCATCGCTACGCACGCTCAAATCGCACGCCTGCGCGAGCAGAATGTAAAATCGAGGAGCGCCTCGGGACTTGCCGTTCCCGAACATATCCCGCGCCTTGAAGACATCTCCGACCTCAACTGGCAGCGTATTTTTAGTTAGATAGTCGCTGTCATCAAATTTCTCCTGCCACGAGATCTCGAACACCTCGTCCGGGGCGGAACGGCCTTCAAAGTAAAGTTTGATGCCGGCAGCATTGCGGAGCTTGATAAGCACGTTATCAATGAACTGCTCGTCTCGTAGCGCTGCGGTTAGGCTTCGCCGAACGAACGCGTTTGCCATTCGCAGTGCAAAGTCCGCCTCATAAGCGCCCTCATGTCGGGCGGCCTCAAAAGAGGCCAGCAGGAGGTACTTGTCGACCTCTTCTAGCACGCGAGTCCCTGCCGTACTCGCTTCGGTGAGACTGGTGATCGCATGCTTCCGGAACGCTTCGAGTTCGGCGGCGAACAGGACAAGCCGCAGCGCTTCTGGAAAGCTCTCATCAGACAGCCGTCGCTTTGCCACCACGATCACAGGTCGTGACGGATTGCTCCCCTCACTAATTTCGGCCGCAATGTTGGCTTCTCGACCGGTGTCCTTGGCCGTATGGGTTAGTAGGCCCACGTACACATGCTGCAGGTCATCTCGATTAAGAATGCCACGCACTAGATCGTCGCCGGCGGTAGCGGATCCCCCCTCGCGCTCGAAACTGCGGTCGAACAGCAGCAATGTGCGCTCTCCGTCGTCCAGCAATGCCTGCCCGGTAGTGCGCCACTCTGTCAGGCTCAAGCGCAGGTACGTCACGTGCTCTTCGAACAGGTCGGGGAGGGCGAGGAGTGCAGCATTATTGCTGGCGACTGCTTCTGACTGTTCGTCGACCGGCCCCTCATCAGCCTGCTCTGCCCTGCTGGCGGCCTGCGTAAGTTCTGCACGGTGCTCGTCGCCGAGTGCATCCCATCGCGACTCCAGTGCTTCTACGACCTCGTCCGATTCCAGGCTCTCCGCGTCGACATCGCCATCGTTGGTGAAAACGAGACGTGCCACCAGGACGTGATCGACGGTTCCTGCGCGTAAAGCGCCGAGCACCTGCTCAAGGCTTTGCTCCGGCGCCTCGGCGTGGTCGTCGTCCACGTTGATCACTCGCGTGATCTCCAGCGCCTGGAGCATCTCGCGAATCTGCCTCTTGGTGTGCGGACCCTCAGTGGATGTGTCGGTGGTCACCGCGCTGCGGCCTCCGTATGAACGTGGTGGAAGTTGAGCCGGAATCGGTACCGGTGACCGTTTTGGTTTCTGTCCGGCGTGAGTGTGATGGATGCGTCAATGGAGTCCATCAGTTGCTTGACGACGAACAAGCCGAGGCCACGACCGTTTTGGGATGGCTTCGTGGTGATGAAGGGATCAAAGATCAGTTCCTCGATCGCCGGATCGATACCGATCCCGTTGTCTTCTACCGTGACGAAAGGGTTGTCTACGGTAACCACGATGCGTCCCTCAGCGAGCTGGCCGGCTGCTTGCAGCCGAGTGAGCCAATACTCGCTGTTCAGCAGTAGGTTGTCCATAATCTGGGTGAGCTTGCCTTCATTCATGCGCACGGAGAAGTTATTGTCGACAACAACGTCGAGTTGCAGGTTCAAACTCCCCCAGCGTCCCTCGTAGTAGTGCTTTAAATTATCCATCGCTTCCGACATGAGCAATGTGTCGCGCCGCTCGCGCATGAACCGCAATGATGGGGTCAGTCGAGACACTTGCTTGTTCAGTGCGCTGGCTGACGAGCGCACGTGCTCGACGAAGGTCCAGAGACGTTGATCTCTGCTGTCGCGAGACTTAAGGTATTTGGTGATCTGGGCGCTGCGGCCGCGGAGCCCGTCGCTAATGTGCTGCACTTCGTGAGCGAGCGCTTCAGCGCTGAGCCCGAGTGCGACCGACTCCCAGGCATCGCCGATCTGCTCCTGACTGAGTCTAAGTTGCTGAGCGAGCAGTTCAGCTTGGGCGCGCAGTCTGGATTGCGTGTGGACTAGTTCGTCTAGATCCTGGATGAGAGCGTCCGCCTCGGATACGGACGTTTTCAGCCTGTCGATGGTGCGATTGAGGGCGGCGGTGAGCGCTGGGTCTCGGAAAAGCGTGTTATCCGCTGACGTCCTCTCGTTGACGAGATCCTGCGTCGCGATCGTGATCTTCCGAAGAGCATCGCGGACCCCGCTCGCCTTGCGTGCGTGGTCGGTGGCGCTGGTGGATTCGTCAGTGATCCGGCGGAGTAGAGACTCCGGGGTGGACCGTGGGGAGACGTCTGCGTGACGGGCCGTCACCTCCCGACGGTATTCGTTGAACCCACGTCGGATATGCTCCTGTACCCGAGCCGTGTAATCCGCCCAGGACTTCATAAGCAATATAAAGTTCCGATGTGCAGGTGTGTCTCGGAATGCTTCCCTATTGGTGGTTTCCTCGAGGGCGGCATTGTCCCGCGCAGAGATACTGACGTAGCCCGTGGCATTACCGGGTCGGAGGCTATAGAACGATCCGCCGGAAGTCCATTGCGCTCCAAGTCCAAGCCAGTCCTCGTCTACGCGAACCCCGAACCCGTCGCGATATACTTTTATGCCGACGAGCGCTTTAGCGAGCTTGCGATATTCGGATGCACTGTCGAACACGCTAGTGGTATCTCGGGTGAGAGGGATGCCGCTGACTTCGCCATGGAATGGGCCAGGTGAGATAGGTTGTTCGGCACCGACCTCGACCTCGACCTCCGGCAGCGTTGCGAGCTTAATCTCGGAGTTGCTGTGAAGGAAATGTTTATCGTCGCCCGACTGCAGCCCCATCGAGGCGCCGCGCTTGCCGTTGGAGGCGACAAGGAGCCACTCTGCGAACGCGTGGCCGTTGTCCGATTCGACAAGCATTTCGTATGCGGCAATGTCGTCGCGCCCCTGGGGCGGGCGCAAGAATGACGTGCTGAACCGGCCCTCGATGTTCAGTTGAGTTCCGTCGAAGCGGAATGTGTAGCTCACCGGCGCCGCGGTAAGGATCTCCTGTGCTCGCTGCCGCAGATTGATTGTGGTCCCGTCGACGCTCAGGGAGAGCCGGAATCCGCTCACGTCCTCATATGGTGAGATGACGGAGGCGAGTTCGCGTTCGAAGTCGACCGACCGAGCCTGCTTCCAGAACTCTGGATCCCGCAACCCTCGGATCTCCAGACGGGTGCCCTGCGGAAGCGAACCTGTGGGCAGCTTCATCACCTCGATCGGAACCGAACCCAGCCGGTCCGCAGCAGCGAATCGGCTCCACGTCATGGTGACCTGCAGTGGGCTGGCAGGCGCAGTGCGTGCGGACCTGGCAACGGTGGCCATAACCAATCGATCGCCCAGTCTTTGCGCTCCCAGTCGTCCTAGGCCCTTGTCGCCCAGTGGTGTCCGAGACTTGCTAGTAGTCTCGCCCACTGACTTCATACGCGCCTTGTCGCTGAGCGACACGGTGAGCCAGCCTCTGCGTATCGTTTCGAGGTCCATGCCGACTCCGTCATCGACTATGGTAATAGCGCCGCGGAGCACCGAAGCCTCATCATTTGTAGTGCTGTCCGACTGCAACTGTGCGCCACTGGCTCGGTCAAACATTGCCAGCGTGTCGATCGTCACCCTCACGCGCGACGCGTCCGCGTCGTACGAGTTCTTGATGAGCTCGACGAGCGCTTGCATATCGTCCGTGATTAGGTCGGCGCCGAGCTTGAAGACCACCGAGGGATGGACCTCCAACCGCAGCGTGTCAACGACAGAGCCCGGTGTGGAGTTGGTCGGGTCAGCCACGAGCGGCCGTCCATGACCTGGTGACGAGGATCCACTCCTGCGCCATCGTCGCACCTTCACTGTTCCTCGCTGCCATGCGCTTGTGCGACCCCGGAAGGACGCGCTCGATGGTGGTCACGTACTCATGACCGCTCGCAGTGAGCAGCTCTTTGGTGATCTCGACAAGTGGAAAGGTCTGTTTTCCGACCCGACGCTCCCCGAGTGTAAGGAAGCAGAATGCTCCGTTCATTAGTCGTGGCCTCAAAGCATCCAAGGCGCGATGGTAGTCGCGGACAAATGACAGCACCTTCTTGCGCAGCGGAGGAATATTTACGATATGTGCCAGGAAGCCATCCAGAGCAGGGGATACAGCACACAAGTTGTCGCGCGCTTCATCCGCATGCTTGAGCGATCCACCAAGGCTCAGCGAATCAATTCGGTGCGTGGACTCCAACAGCGATGGATCGAACGCCCCAGGAAGATCAGCTGACGCAATCCATTGAAGTGGTAGATAGCTGTGCTGTCCGTACGGCACCGTGGTTTGGTTGTCCCCGTATGGCGGCGAGGTCATTAGCACATCGGCGCGGCGCGGAGCGATCCACTGGTCTGTGACAGACCCGGGCAGCAGAAGCGCGCTGGGTGCTGAGCGGTGCTGATCCAGGGAACTCATCCGGATCCAATGATCTCGTAGCCGACGAACGTTCTGCCTGGTGACAGTGTCGTACACCTTGATGGCATCACTTTCCCGGCGGGCGACCTCTTCTTCAGGGTAGACGTGCAGCTTAAAGGTCGAGATTCGTGAGTTCGACACAAGTCGGATCGTCTCGGCCAGACAGATCCATAGGAATCGGCGGTCGTCAAGCCCTTCCACTGCGAGAATGCCGTGTCGCAGGCGTGCTAGGCCGTCTCTGATTTCGGGCTTAAACCACTTGTCGATGCCGGGAAAGTTCGGAACTTCTGGATCGGTGAGACCTCGGGCGACGCGAAGTGCGACGGCCGCAGCATCAAGGGCGTGCTGCAAAGTCGGAGGGGTTGCCTTGACTTGGCACAGCAGTATCGCCAACGGATTGATATCGCTGCCATGGAAATCGAGGCCGCGGTACAGGCTCTCTAGCATGACCGTCCCTGAGCCAGCGAACGGGTCGTAAACCAGTTGAGTCTCCGGCGCGACTGCGAGTAGGTCGTCCAACAGGGCACCTTGCAACTCGGGAACCATCATTGCCGGGTACTGAAACAACGCATGATTTCCGGTCCGGCTTCGCATAGCTGCGAATGACCAGAAGCCAGGGTCGTCCCGGACGTGTAGAGCCAGTCGTTGCTGCAGTACCTGGCCTACGTCTAGCTTCTCCGGATAGAGACCGCGGTTTGATTGGGTCATGTCGCTTTCATTCCCCCGGATTCGAGCCGGCCAGCATTATGGGCCTGACTAGTGACGTTCCGATGCCCGGCTCCGCATGGTTCAGCCGGGTGTAAGTCAGCAGCTGATCGATGCGGTCGATCGTTGAACCTCCGACTATCAGGCCGCGTTGAGGTCCGACGAACTGTCGCCAACGGGAGGGGTGGCGAGGCGCGCCAGCCAGCATCCATGCCCTGGTATGCCCATGCGCGCGAGCGTGATTGAGTACCCATCGAACCTGAGCCCGTTGATGCGGGCGGGCCGCACCGGCTAGCGGCGACACGCCCCACCCCAGTAGAAGCTCGTCGCAGTCCCGAATCGCTTGCTCCAGCGGCCCACGCGCCGCCTCCCACACCCTGGAATCTCCGGCGAGCTGGCTCAGTTCGCGGGAGTCGCGGCTGGGGGTGTTCACGAGATTGACCACTGGCACCGCCGCCCATCCGCGATGGTCCCGCAGTGCGCGCAGCATGGCAACCGAAACTGATCCCTGCGGATCAGCGGACGGGTTGAGCAAGATGGCTCCGACGGTCAGGGGAGGGACTCCGAAGGGGCTCATCGCTTTCTCTCTGGGGCCCGCTTGATGCTCGCCAATAGCTCATCCAAGCTCACGCCCAACGCGCCCGCGATCCTAGCAATCGTCATGAAGGACGGCGCGGCGACGCGCCCGATCTCTAGGCTGCGCACCGTATCGATGCTTACCTCGCTTGCTTCGGCCAGCGCCTGGGCCGAAAGGCCCGCCTGAAGGCGGCTCTCTCGGAGTCGCGCTCCCAACTCACGTCCGGAGGCCCTGTCGTCTTCGGACACGCGTGGCCGCACCATATAGTGAGTCTACACGTAGATCTATACATGTAGAGGTGCCGCTGCCGGCGAGCGTGTCACCCGAATAACCGATCACCAGTCTGACGGCTCCGGAAATCGGGTCTGGCGCCAAGTCGCCGCCCTGCTCGACAGCGAACGCGCCCGAATGTGCGTCGGCCCGGTCTCCGTCCCCTAAGGAACCTGCACCAAACCGTCCAATGTCCAGGCCGATGGCAGCGCTTGCCTCTTCAGGTTCCGCTGTCTGGGCTGCGGACATTTCCGCACTGACATGTCCTACCTGCCCCACCTCCGCTCCCACGTGGACCGCCTGCTCGATGACCGCGAACGGGAAGCTGGCCGAAGTTCGAGGACATCGACCAGGCCCTTCGTAACCGCGCCGATGATGCCGACCGCACGACTCTGATCAGCCGGGAATCCTGCAGGATGCCCGGCCGGAGGGGCACGAGCCGTTCCCGAGGGACCTGTCGCTCAGGTCGACGGTGCAGCGATATGCGGTAGCAGCAAGTACGACTTACCGCGTGCTTGCACGCATCTCGTAGATCAGGCGCCTTCGACGCCGCGGTGGTACCACATCCATCGCGGAGGTCGTGGCTCTTGACGTCAGCGGCTTCATACGGTGACCGGCACGACTTGGCCGGTCGCTGAGGCAGCCGGCGGGGTCACCAGAACGTCGCTTTCGGCGTCTCGGTCGAACCTGGGGTGGATCTCAGCAGCCGACGATGCCGGCCGCGGTGATCATGCCGATCACAGCCTGAACAACACCCGAGTTCCAGCACCGCCCTTCAGCAGTGACTGCTGAACTCGCATGCGCGACTCGCAGTCAGCTCCGGGCGCGATCTCGACCTGCGATCCAGTGGGCGATCTCCGCCACGCGACCGAGGTGAACACGTCGCTGACGTGCACGCTGGTATCTGAACTCGAGAGCAGACTACGGGGCGCCGTCACCACCGACGTTCTCGATCAAGTCGCTATCAGAGCCACTTCCCCGCGCTGCGAGGCGCCAGCGAAGCAATTGCGTTCGGCAGCGCCTTGGTTGGAGAAAATCCCGGTTCAGGCGCGACCGCAACCAGTCGCGGCGCCAACTCGTGGTGCCCCCACCGTTCGGGCTGCGCCGCATTTGATCGCAACTGTTGATCTCGCGCAGAGCCAGCTCGGGCTGACCCGCGTGCACGGGCACCAGACCCAACACGAACGATGTCATCGTCGTCCCTGAAGTCGCGCAGAATCAATCGAACTGAGGACCCGGCCACCGTCACACTTCTTGCACTTAAGGCGTTGCACTGTCGATGCAACGGCTATTCGGACACTCCACTCATTGGCCGTTGAGTGTTTATGGATCACTTTGAGGCTCTGATTTACGCTGATACGGCAGCTCGGCGGCACGTGTGTGAGGACTGCGCCGACGTGTTCGTGGCGCGTAGATCGGACCAGCGCTACTGCACCGACAACTGCCGACTCCGAAGCTGGCGACGACGCCGAAGTCTTCAGCAGGTGGTCGCGACGGATGACCCTGAACGCCTCGCAGTTTTGACCGCGGAAGTCGGTCGGCTGGAGCAGCAGGTCGCCGAACTGCGGCACGTCAACGCTGCCCTTCGAGAGTCACTTACATAGGTGCAGAAACGCTCGATCTCGGTTTCTGGCACGCACCACAGATGGCATCTGTTCGACGGCTCGTAGCTATGAGGAGAGAGCGACGACGAATGGTGAGAGTCTGCCGGACGCGATCTACTTCGGCAGATCGGTGACAGTACGGCCATCGGCTGATACTTCGACGGTCCACTTCGCTAGGTCGGGCTGACCGGCAGCGTTCCAGCGTTCATATGCGTTCTCTGCTTCGGCCCAGATGTCGCGTGGGCCGATCAGGTTGACGGTGCCGTCCTGTACCTGAGCCCACGAGCCATCGGGGGCGTTGAGGTTGATGGTCTCGCTCTGGTTCCACCACCAGACGTCGATGCTTTGACGCCAGAAGTACAACCCGAACTTCTCGTCCTGGAAGACGATCGGCGACAAATGTGTCTCGCGCTCCACCATCAGCTCTGCGCGGGACTGGTGCTCGTCAAGGGTCAACTCGGGGAGTTGGTGGCCGATGTCGGCGTACTCGGGGACCTTGCGGGCGCTCATGAAGTATCCGCGGGGTGGCATCAGTTTGCCGGTGGCGGTCTTGCCGTCTGGGTCCACGGTGAGTTTCAGCCAGGCGCCGACATCGGTGTTCGAAGGTGGGCGGAGGTCGGTGAGGATGATGGCGCCTGGTTTGCTCCAGCGGATCCAGTCGTAGGGCACGTTGTCGACGGCGTGGGTCGCGAGGATCCGGTCGAAGAGCCTTCCGGCCGGGTCTGTGGCTGGGTGGTATCCGAGGTTGTCGAGTCGTCCGGTTGCCTCGGCCAAGAGGTCCGGATCGATCTCGAGGGTGGTCACCGCGTGGTCGCCGAGGAGGTGGCAGAGGATCGCGGCGTTGTAACCGGTGCCGGTGCCGCTCTCTAAGATGGTCATGCCCGGTTGAACGTCCAGCTCCTCGATCATGTCTGCCATCACTGACGGCATCGAGGACGACGAACTCCAGACGAAGCTGTCCGGTTGGCCCTCGACGGGCTTGGTTTGGGTCATCAGCGGCTGATCTGTGTAGACGGCGTCGAGGTAGTCGGGATCGGACCGGTTCACCTTCCCGTCCATGATCGCGAAGCCGTTCTCGTCCAGCTCGATGCGCAGATACTCAGGTACGAAGAGGTGGCGAGGTACGTCGGTGAACGCGGCTTTGAGGCGCGGGTCGGTCAGGTGGCCCTTCTCTTCGAGCGTCGCAACCAGTTCGCCGGCTCGGCGATGCCAGGCTTCCGACCCTCGATCATTGGTTGTCATTTGATCTCCAGGAGGTCTGCGAGGGCTGCCGTCATGGGGAGCCCAGTTTCTAGTTCGAGCCAGTGCCATTGGCCGGCGGTATTGCACTCGTACCAGACCCATGAGCCGTCTTGTGCGATGCCGAAGTCGAAGGCACCGAACAACAGTCCGAACCTATCCAGATAGCGCTGGCAGGCGTCGGTGACGTGCTGGGGTGTTTCGATCACGGCATACGTCACCTTGTCGTAGTCGCGGCGCCAGTCCAGGTGAGGTGACTCGATCCGGACGCTGAAGACCTTGTCCCCGATGACGGTGGTTCGGACATCAGCCTGCTTATCGACTCGTGCTTGGAACAGGTGCAGCGCCAGGGAGACCGAGTCGTCCAGTTCATCCGGGTGCACGACGTCTGCCCACACCATGAGGACGTCGCCGTCGGGTTTGATGAGCTCCGTGTTCTGGAGCGGCTTGTAGATGATCGGCCCGTGCTCCTTGGCGAAGTCACGGGCCTGGTCTGGGCTGTTGGTGATGAGTGTGGCCGGCACGGTGAAGCCGATCTCACTCGCTACAGCGAGCTGGGTTGGCTTGAATTCTGCTTCGATGGATCGCCAGATGTGGTTCACCCAGCGGCCGCGGATGTTCGCCAGGATCCCGCCCATGCCGTGCTTGGCTTGGCCCTTGGCGAACCGGCCGTCTTGGGTCGACATACTGGCCGGAGCGATGTACGACGACGGGCGCCGGTAGTAGATCGAGCGGACTGTCGAGAGGTCGATCGTGCGCGATTCGGTCCGCAAAAGGCTGCCAGAGGCGTTGCCGCCGAAACGCGCTGACACCTCCAGCGTTCCCGCAAGGACTTCAGCCGGATCGCATCTGACGACTGGCACTCCGCGGATATTTAGTTCGTTGATGACGACGTCCGAGGTGGGGTCGTCGGCACACGTCAGGACCAGAACTGGGCCGATTGTGTTCATCAGTCGGGGACGTATTCGACGACTTTGGTGTCGTCCGGGCTGCTCGGTCTACTCCCGTCACCTCCACCTGTTGGCAAACTCTTGAACTGGGCACGAGACGTTCCGTGCTTCGGTGGACCGGCCTGGATCAGCTTGCCGGACGGATCGCAATAGACACCTAGCTGAGTTTCGCTGTCTACTGTGACGACGATCGGCAGCGGATCTACCTCAGGTGGCGGCTGGGAGGTCTCAGATGCTCGGCGAACGCCCCAAGGGCGATTAACAACGTCGGTCCTCATTGAGCTGATTTCCTCTCGGGTGGTGGCGCTAGTTGCCTATGTCTGTTGGCGGAGGCGGGACGAACGCAGGCACAGGGACCTCGCGTCCGCCCCGCCGTTCAGGACCGCGAACTAGTCGCGGAGATCAGTAGGGCTCGCCCTGTCGGCCTCATGTACGACGACGCTGAGGCCGTCCTCCAGTTCCGCGACCCGTTCGTCTTCGAGGTCACCGAAGTCAGTGAGCGATGGCACCACGACGCCAGTCACGCGATTGCGTACGACAGCCGCCAAGAGGTCGGTGAAGGCCTCCGGAGCCGCGCCTGCGCGCTCGAAGTAGACCGTTCCGAGCATTAAGCCGGCCCGCTGGGCGTACGCGGCAAGCTTTCCCTGAACCGCGGTGAACTGGGTCTGGTCTGCGAACGGTCCGAGCTGGGCATAGCCCAAGACCAGCGGCCGCAAGTTCGTCACTTCCGCCATAACTCGGCCTCGCTTTCTGGTTGCATCGATGAGTGCTTGCCCATGCATCTGAGGTGGAACGGCGCGCGGGCGCATGCCTTACTGGACGAGCCCGCGTGCCGGATCATGGCCGCGCCTCAAGCGGCTCGGAGCGGAGTACCGGATGGCCAGATGCCTGCTCGAGGTCCTCGACAATCTTCGGCACTGTTCCGTACGGCGCGAGATGGTCGCCGGTGGGGACAACCACTGCGGCGCCGTCACGTGCGACTGCTGCACGCAGTGCCTCGAAGGCTTCGGGTTGCCGGCCTGGTTTCTCGGTGTAGATCTTCGTGAGTCGATAGTTCCAGCGGGCAGCGAACTCAGTCATCCGGCCTCGAATATCGGCGGCCTGACGCGCCGAGGTGAACGTCTCCTCGTGGAGGAATCCGAACAGCTCCCGCCGATTGTCGATCTCGTTCACGGCAGTACCGCCGCTATGCAGTCACCACAACGTGTGCACGGCCACGCAGCCGCGCATCGCTGACATAGCCCGTCGACGCTTGCCGTGGGCACCCGTTGGCCGGTCGCCAGCGGGTACTCGAAGTCGGCAGCCGAGCGGTCCGGCACGGTTCCGTCGGAGTACAGAATCTCTGTCGCGCCCTGGTGGCCGTGGAGTGCGACGACCGAACGGATACCGGTCTCGAAGAAGGTCGTGGTCGGATGCTCCCCGCGCCACCGCAGTGACGCCGATCCATCCGTCCACTCGGTTCCCTCTGCCACGATCCCCGTCCCGCTGATCCCTGTTGGATCACGATGGCGAATTAGCAGAAATGCCCGTGGCACCGTCGACCTCATGGGATCGATTCCGCAACGTCGCTGGATCGTCTGAACATGCCGTCAACTCTCGCGGAGAGCTGTTCTATGCTGAACTGACTGGCAGTACGGGTTTCCGCACTGACCGTCAACGGGAGGGTGTTGGCTCAGGCGATGGCGCCATCCGAAAGTCGCACTGGCATGCGGGGTTTGGTCACGCCCAGCTCCGAGATCGGCGTGGTCTCGGGCTTCGTTCTGAAGCTGATCCGCGGCTCGCTCGGCCTGACTCAAGCAGACCTAGCTGAGCATCTCGGGGTCGACATCAGCACGATTCAGGGCTGGGAAACCGGTAAGAGGCCGCTGACAGCGCAGCGTGCGGCGGACCTGCTGCGACTGAAGACGCGACTCATCATGCTGGGCGGCTCCCCTGCGGTCGTCGCATCGCTCCAAGACGCAATCGAGGCCGACGGCATCCTCTCCCTAGCCGTCGCGGCGGGCAACCGACCGATCAGCGACGGCATGAACCCACTCGCGGCGGCAGTCCACCGGCGCAGCCTCGTTCACATGATCACCTGGCCGCTCACCGGGATCGCGCCGCCGCACCTGCGGAGTCTTCCCGCCGCGCAGACACGTGGGCCTGTCGCCAAGCATCCCAGCTTGTCTCGTGAAGATCAGGCACGGTTCTTCGACCATCTCGTGGCCACTGTCGACACCAAGCAAACCGCTCAACGGCCAGTACTTCGACGCCAGGCGATGTACCTGCTCGGTTTCGACCGGCGCACTGAGCCAGCCAAGTGGCTGTCCACCAAGCACAAGCAGGCATTCGTCGCCAGTACTGCGTCGGCGGATCTCCCGGCCGGCATCGCGGCGAGATCCTCGTCAATCGCGCTAGCCCGTCACGGGGACGCCGACCCGCTCCGGCACTTCATCCGGAACACCCTGAGCAGCGAAACCCATGCAGCGGCGAACCTGGCCTACTGGGCGTACTGGCTCGGCGAGATCACCGAGTCCTACGCCGACGACTCCTACCTGATCGCAGGAGTCGAGGACCACGCATGGTCCGGAGGCCGCCTGGCTGATCATCTCCTCAAGCACCTGGACGACCCAGTCCACAGCTACCTGAACATCCACAGCCTATGGATTCTCATCCTCGCAAAACCCGACCTCCTCGGCCGAGACCACAAGCTTCGTCTGCGGACCGCCCAGCGCGTCGAACAGGCCCTCGACACCGGCTTCGACGGCGAAACAAGAGACGAGTTGATTAACCTGAGGTGCGCCGTACAGCTTGCCGGCCGCTGACGAAGGGACAACCGTGGCAGACGACACGACAGATCAGGACGCCTCGGGCGTTATCGCCTTCGCCTACGAGATGGGCGTCCTCAAGCGCCTCCGCCGCGCCGGCTGGTGGCACGCCGGAGTACGCGACCCGGAATCCGTCGCGGAACACAGCCTCCGAGTCGCTCAGCTCGCAGCCCTGATCGCTGCTGAGGAAGGTGGCGACCCTGCCCGGGCTGCCTACCTCGGCATGTGGCACGACTCGCAGGAAACTCGGATCGGCGACATCCCACACAGCGCACGCCCGTACGTCGAGGTCGCCTCCAACGAGCGGATCACCGAAGACCAGGTCGCAGGACTGCCTGACCTTGCTGCCAAGAGCATCCGGGATGCCGTAGCCGAGTACGAGTCCTTGAGCACGATCGAAGCCCGCTGCGCCAAAGACGCGGATCGACTCGAATGCCTCATGCAAGCAGTCGAGTACCGCGAGTCCGGCTACACCCGAGTCGACGGCTGGATCGAATCTTCGCGCTCCAAGATTCAGACCGACTTCGGCAAACGCCTCGCCGAGGCTGCCCTGACGGTCTCACCCCTCGCCTGGCGCAACCGCTAGAGGCCTGGGCAAGGCGCTCCGCGAGCACTTTCTCCAACGGCCGCGATGCCAACCGTTGATCTCACGATCGATTCCTTCTGGAGGGTTCGTGAGCGATGCCGTATGTCAAAGATCAGTGGACTCGGCCGGTCAAGCAGGAACACGGGTCGGTTGCTCGGGTACGGGACGAGCGCTGGGGGCCGCGGTAAGCGGTGGCTGGCGGGGTGGATCGATCCGAAAGGTGACGAGCGGACGAGGGCCCCAGCCAGCGCGCGTGCCCGCGGCAGGACGGTGGGCGCAACCACATTGCGCACCCGCGCCGAAGGCGCCAACAAAACTGTCGCCGCCGGAGGCGGTGTCCTTTGGGCGAAGGTCTAGCTGATCCCCTTCAGCAGCTGCCGGGCCATCACGATGCGCTGGACCTGGTTGGTGCCTTCGTAGATCTGGGTGATCTTGGCGTCGCGCATCATGCGCTCGACCGGGTAGTCGTGGGTGTAGCCGTAGCCGCCGAGGAGTTGGACGGCGTCAGTGGTGACGGCCATCGCGACGTCGGAGGCGAAGCACTTGGCGGCGGCGCCGAAGTAGGTGAGGTCGGGGTCCTTGCGTTCGGAGCGGGCCGCGGCGGCGTAGGTGAGCTGGCGGGCGGCTTCGATCTTCATGCCCATGTCGGCGAGCATGAACTGCAGGCCCTGGAACTCGGCGATGGCCTTGCCGAACTGCTGGCGTTCCTTCATGTAGCCGAGGGCGTAGTCGAGCGCGCCTTGGGCGATTCCGAGGGCCTGCGCCGCGATGGTGACGCGGGTGTGGTCGAGGGTCGACATCGCCGTACCGAAGCCGGTGCCGAGGTCGCCGATCAGGCGGGAGGCCGGGATCCGGACGTTGTCGAAGTACACCTCGCGGGTCGGGGAGCCTTTGATGCCGAGCTTCTTCTCCGGGGCGCCGAAGGAGACGCCTTCGTCGGACTTCTCGACCACGAAGGCGCTGATGCCCTTGGAGCGCTGGTCCGGGTCGGTGACCGCGAAGACCGTGTAGTAGTCGCTGACGCCGGCGTTGGTGATCCAGCGCTTCACGCCGTTCAGCACAAAGAAGTCGCCGTCGGCGACGGCGCGGGTCTTCATCGAGACCGCGTCGGAGCCGGCGTCGGGTTCCGACAGGCAGTAGGAGAACATCGCGTCGCCGGACGCCACCGGTGGCAGGTAGCGGTCCTTGACCTCGTCCGATCCGGACAGCAGCAGCGGCAGCGAGCCGAGCTTGTTGACCGCGGGGATCAGCGAGGTGGACGCGCAGGCACGAGCCACCTCCTCGATCACGATCACGGTGGCCAGCGCGTCCGCCCCGGCGCCGCCGTACTGCTCGGGGATGTGCGGGGCATGGAAGTCGGAGGCCTTCAGCGCGTCGTACGACGCCTTCGGGAACTCCGCCAACTCGTCCACGTCACCGGCGTTCGGGGCCACCTTCGCGTCGCAGACAGCGCGAACGGCCTCCCGGATCGCTTGGTGCTCCTCCGACAGGGCGTACAGATCGAATGAGTTACTCACGAGTATTAATGTACGCCATGAGCCCGTCACCCGCTGCTCATCACGGTCGGTAGAGTCCTTCGCATGACTCAAGGCACCACCAGTACCACCGGCAGCGCCGTCGGCAGCACCGCTCGACCGCTGCGGATCGCAGTGATCGGCACCAACTACCTCGGTGCCAACACCGCCGCGGGAATGGCCGAGTTCGGCTTCGACGTGATCGGCGTCGAGATCGACGAACACCGGCTGAAACTCCTGAACGACGGCAAGGCCCCGCTGTACGAGCCAGGCCTGGATCCGCTGCTGAACAAGCACGTCGGCTCCGGCCGGCTGCGGTTCACCGACGACTACACCGAGATCGGCGACTGGGCAGACGTGTACTTCATCTGCGTCGGTACGCCGCAACTCGAGGGCAGCGATGCCGCCGACCTGTCCCAGGTGCACTCGGTCGTCAACATGCTGGCCCCGCTGCTCACCAAGCCGACGCTGGTGGTCGGCCGCTCCACCGTCCCGGTCGGTACGTCGAAGATCATCGAGGCGCGCTTCCACGCCGAGGCGCCGGCCGGTTCGCAGATCGAGATCGCCTGGCAGCCGGAGTTCCTGCGCGAGGCGCACGGCGTCGACGACACCCTGCACCCGGACCGGCTCGTCTTCGGCGTCCAGTCCGAGGCCGCCGAGGCCAAGCTGCGCGAGGTCTTCGCCCAGCCGATCGCCGAGGGCACCCCGGTGGTGGTCTGCAACCTGCCGACCGCCGAGATCGTCAAGGGCGGCGCGAACGCCTTCCTGGCCACGAAGATCTCGTTCATCAACGCGCTCGCCGGGCTCGCCGACGCGACCGGCGCGGACGTCACCCTGCTGGCCGATGCGCTCGGCTACGACAAGCGGATCGGCCGCGGCATGCTGAACGCCGGCCCCGGGTACGGCGGCGGCTGCCTGCCGAAGGACCTGCGCTCGTTCATGGCCCGGGCCGGCGAGCTGGGCGTCGAGGAGATCATCACGCTGCTGCGCGAGGTCGACGACATCAACCAGCACCGGCGCGGCCGGATCGTCAGCGTGGTGCACGAGATGCTCGGCACCGACTGGGTCGGCAAGAACGTGACCGTGCTCGGCGCGGCGTTCAAGGCCGGGACGGACGACGTCCGGGACTCGCCGGCGCTCGACATCGCCGGCCGGATCCAGCTGCACGGCTCGACCGTCACCGTCTTCGACCCCGAGGCGATGGAGAACGCCCGCAAGGTCCGCCCGACCTTCCGGTACGCCGCATCCGCGGCCGAGGCCTGCGAAGGCGCGCACCTGGTGCTGCACCTGACCGAGTGGCCGGAGTTCCGCGAGCTCGACCCGGCCGCGTTGCGTGGTGTGGTCGAGGCGCCGATCGTGGTCGACGCGCGGCTGACCCTGGACGCGCAGAAGTGGCGGGACGCGGGCTGGATCTACCGGGCCCCCGGAAAACCCTAAGAAACAGTCGCGTTGCGGAGTACGGGGCGGGTGAGTGCGTAGAGGCCGATCAGGGCCGATGCGACGGCGATACCGAGGCAGACACCGGTGATGCCCACCCCCTCCAGATCCGAGAAGGTGCCCAGGATCGGGTTCATCACGACCAGCGCGAGGGTCTGGCAGAGCACAACGACGGACTGCAGCCGGGACTGGTACTCGCGGTCGACCGAGTTCATCAACAGCGGCAGCACATGCCCGGTGAAGGTGCCGACGCCGATCCCGCTGACCACGCCGGCCGCGAAGGTGAGCGGCAACGGGTCCAGCACCGACAGGCCGAGCAGGCCGAGCCCGGCCAGCAGTAGGCCGAACGCGGCGAACATGCCGGGTCGCGGAAAGGCACCGCGGGCCAGGATGCGCAGCGCGATTATGCCGACGCCGAGGCTGCGGCTGGCAACCAGCAGACCGGCCGTCGACGCGTCCCAGCCGTGATCCCTGGCCAGCAAGGGCAGCAGCAGGGTGTCGAGCGGCATCAGCAGACCGGCGGCGACCGTCATCGTGATCAGCAGCGCCCGGGTCAGCGGCCGCCCGAAGGCGACCTTCACGCCGTCCACGATCGACCGGAACATGCCGGTCCGCGGCCCGGTGGCGCCGGCTGGCAGACCCCGGAACGAGAGCAGTACGACGATCATCACGGCGAACGTCAACGCGTCGAATCCAGCCGCCGCGGTCAGCCCTGACCAGTTCACCAGCACGCCACCGATCGCAGTACCGGTGACCGCGAAGACGACGCCGGTGACCTGGAAACTCGCCAGCGCCCGGGGTACTAGCTCCGGCGCGACCAGCAGCCGCGGCATCGAGCGCGACGACGGGAGGAAGAACGCGTCGATCACTCCAACCACCAGTGCAGTCACCAGCAGCAGGCTGATCGGCTCACCGAACGCCAGCGTGGCCGGGACCAAGGCGGTGGTGACCGCGAACATCGCGACACAGCTGGCCAGCAGCACCTTGGGAGCGCCGTACCGGTCGCCGATCGCGCCGCCGACCAGCAGGAGCGCCGCCCGGGGCGCTGCGGCCACCAGCAGGACCAGTCCGGCGACCTGACCGCCGTGCCGGCTGGCCGACCAGCCGATGGCGAACGTCATGGTCAGATCGCCGAGAAGAGACACGGCTGCGCCGAACAGCCAGATCCAGTAACGGACCGGGATGCGCTGCGTATCCGGTGATGCGGGCGGAGTCACGAACGACGACCTTAGACGAGGTTGGTTGGAAACTCACGGCTACCCGCCCCAGGTCTGTGGAAACCGTGTCAGTGTCAGCTTTTACGCAGCTCTGCCGCGCCATCACGCACAGTACTGCCCTTGGCCCGGGCCATCTCGGCCAGGTTCTGCTGGAACGCGGTCATCTTCGCGAGCAGCTTCTCGTCGAACGCCGCGAGCATCCGGACCGCCAGCAGTCCCGCGTTGCGAGCGTTGCCGATCGACACGGTCGCGACCGGCACGCCCGCGGGCATCTGCACGATCGACAGCAACGAATCCATCCCGTCCAGATACTTCAACGGCACCGGTACGCCGATCACCGGCAGCGGCGTGACGGACGCGAGCATGCCAGGCAGATGCGCGGCACCACCGGCTCCCGCGATCAGCACCTTGAGCCCACGCTCGTGCGCCGCCTTGCCGTAGTCGATCATCTCGACCGCCATCCGGTGCGCGGACAGCACGTCGGCCTCGAACGGCACGTCGAACTCGACGCAGACCTCGGCGGCCGCCTTCATCGTCGGCCAGTCCGAGTCCGACCCCATCAGGATTCCCACGGTCATGGTGTCGCTGCCTTCACTCGTCGATGGTGCCGGTCAGGTACGCCGCCGCGTGCCGGGCCCGTTCGCGGACCTCGGCCAGGTCGTCGCCGTACGCCGTGACGTGGCCGACCTTGCGGCCCGGCTTCACGGACTTGCCGTAGAAGTGGACCTTCAGGCCCGGATCACGCGCCATACAGTGCAGCAGCCCGAGGTGCATGTCCTCCACATCGCCACCGAGCACGTTCACCATCACCGTGTACGGCGCTCGCGCGGCCGGTGAGCCGAGCGGCAGATCCAGTACTGCGCGCAGGTGGTTCTCGAACTGGCTGGTGACCGCGCCCTCGATCGACCAGTGGCCGGTGTTGTGCGGGCGCATCGCCAGCTCGTTGACCAGCAGCCGGCCGTCGCGGGCCTCGAACATCTCGACCGCGAGGATGCCGACAACACCCAGCTCACCGGCGATCGTCAACGCGGTCTGCTGCGCCTGCGCGGCCTTGTCAGGGCTCAGATCAGGGGCCGGCGCGGTGACCTCGACGCAGATCCCGTCGCGCTGGACGGACTCCACGATCGGGTAGGCGACCGCCTGGCCGTGCGGCGACCGGGCGACGATCGCGGACAGCTCGCGGACGAAGTCGACCTTCTCCTCGGCCAGGATCGGTACGCTGGCGGCAAATGCCTCGTCGACCACCGGGTCGTCTGTGCCGGAGCAGACCCAGACACCCTTGCCGTCGTACCCGCCGCGGGTGGTCTTCAGGATGATCGGGAAGCCGCCGATGCGCTTGGCGAAGTCGTCGATGTCCGCCTTGGACGCGACCACCTGGTGCGCCGGAGCCGGGGCGCCGATGGTGTCCAGTCGCTGCCGCATGACTGCCTTGTCCTGCGCGTGCACGAGAGCGTCGGGCCCGGGGCGGACCTTCACTCCCTCCGCCTCCAAGGCCCGTAGCAGCTCGGTCGGGACGTGCTCGTGGTCGAAGGTGACCACGTCCGCGTCAGCGGCGAACCGGCGTACGGTCTCGGGGTCGCGGTAGTCGCCGACCGGGGCGTCGGCGACAGCCTGCGCCGCCGAGACGGCCGGGCCCTCGGCCAGCACCCGCAGCTGGACACCCAGCGCGACCGCGACCTCCTGGGTCATCCGGGCCAGCTGGCCACCGCCGACCATGCCGACGACGGGGGTCCCGACGGGCAGATCCTTGCGCTCGAACTTCACGGGGCGAGCCTAATGCGCGGACCTTCCCGACTCCTCGGCGGCGTCAAGGCCGCGTCAAGGAAGGGGCTTCGAATTCGGTCTCTGACCTGTTGCCGGGTACCGTGGGAAGCTGCCCTACCAGAAGTCCGTGTTCACAGAGAGTCGCCAAGACCGTTGAAGATCGTCACAACGCTGTATCGCCAGGTGGAGCACCTGGTGCACGAAGTGGCCAAGTTCGGTCTGGTCGGACTTCTCGGCATGGTGGTCGACCTGCCGCTGTACAACTGGCTGGTGTTCGACAACCCGCTCGTCTTCGGCGCCTCGGGCGACGGCATGCTGCACGACAAGCCGGTGACGGCGAAGTTCATCTCGGTCACGGTCGCCACGGTCGCGACCTACCTGGGTAACCGGCACTGGACCTGGCGGCACCGTGAGCGCACCGGCCTGCACCGCGAGTACGTGCTCTTCTTCGTCCTGAACGGCATCGGCCTGCTGATCTCGGCCGGCTGCCTCGGCTTCTCCCGGTACGTGCTGGACCAGCACAGCTGGCTGGCCGACAACATCGCCGCCAACTTCGTCGGGCTGGGCCTGGGCACGCTGTTCCGGTTCTGGTCCTACCGCAAGTTCGTCTTCAAGGAAGAGCTCGCCCTGGACGAGGCCGAGCACCAGCCGGCCGCGGCGGCGACGCCGTCGGCGCCGGCCACGCCGGACACCCCGGCCGGGCTGGACGCCGACAACACCGGCGACCTGCCGGTCGTTCGCTGACTGTCTGACAGCCTCCCGCCGTGTGAAGATGCGGTGGTGACCGACTTCGCCGTACGGCAGGCTGTGGCCGAGGACCTGGACCAGATCGACGCCCTGTTCGGCGGGGCGATGATGTTCGAGTCGTCGGTGGACGAGCTCGGGCGGAGCATGTTCGAGCCCGAGCGGGCGCTGGTGGCGACCGACGGCGACGAGTTCGTCGGTACGACGCGAGCGCTGACCCGCGATTTGTCGGTGCCCGGCGCCGTGGTGCCGGCGGCGCACGTGACCGGCGTCGGAGTACGGGCCACTCATCGGCGGCGCGGTCTGATGTCGGCGCTGATCAGCCGGCAGCTGCGCGAAGTACCGGAGGCGATCGCTGTGCTCTGGGCCAGCGAGCCCGGTATCTACGGCCGCTTCGGGTACGGCGCTGCCGCGTTTGGGACGTCGTACGAGATCGATCTGCACCGAGTCGGACCGCCCAGCAGCTCTGGCGCTGTTCAGCAGGTAGCTATCGACAACGTCACCAAGGAGTTGGCCGAGCTGCTGCGCAAGCTGCAAGAACGGCGACCGGGCATCTCCGGCCGGACCGAGCTGCAGTGGAAGGGGCGTCTCGAGGACAACCCGGAGCACCGCGCCGGCCGGTCGGCTCGCCATGTCCTGGTGCATCGGGACGAGCAGGGCACCGTCGACGGCTACGCCTTCTGGCGCGGCAAGATGAACTGGGGTCCGACCGGTCCCGCCAACGAGGTGTACGTCGAGGAACTGGTCGCCCCCGAGCCCGACGCGTACCGGGCTCTGTGGCAGCACCTGCTGACCCTCGACCTGGCCGCCACGCTCAATTTCGGGTACGCCGCGGTCGACGAGCCGCTGCAGCAACTCGTCACCACACCGACGGCCCTGGCCCGGCGGGTGAAGGAGAGCCTGTGGGTGCGCGTGACCGATGTCGCCCGCGCCCTCGGCCAACGCCGGTACTCCGTTGCCGTCGACCTCGTGCTCGACCTGACCGACGACGTGATCCCGGCCAACGCCGGCCGGTTCCGGTTGACTGCCGACAGCGAGACCGTGCACTGCGAGCGGACCGAGGACGCAGCCGACCTGAGCCTGTCCGTGAACGAGCTCGGCTCGGTCTACCTCGGCGGCCGCGGGCTCGCCGAGTTCGCCGCCACCGGGCGGGTCGTCGAGCACACGCCAGGCAGCCTCGCGCTGGCCACCGCAGCCTTCCGCTGGCCGGTTGCTCCGGTCAGCATCGAGGTCTTCTGACCAGCGAGATGGGCGAGACCGTTCATCCGGGTGAACCGCGGTTGCCGGCCGCTGTCGCGGTGGTGGCCGCGATCCTGCTGTACGCCGTCCAGCCGAGCGCGCTGCAGGTCGGCCCGCGGTACGTCGTACCCGCGTTGGAGCTTGCGCTGTTCATCCCGCTGGTGCTGGCCAACCCCCGCCGGATGAGCCGGCAGAACAGGTTTCTGCGCCGGTTGTCGATCTCGCTGGTGCTGCTGATCGCGCTCTCGAACCTGGCCGTACTGGTCCAGCTGATCCACTCGCTGGTGACCGGCGAGGCGACCGCCGGCGGGCAGTTGCTGGCCGCCGGCGGCCAGGTCTGGTTGACCAACGTGCTCGTCTTCGCACTGGCGTTCTGGGAGCTCGATCGCGGCGGGCCGGTGACCCGCTTCCGGGTGAAACGGCCGAAACTCCCGGACGCCGACTTCCGCTTCCCGCAGGACGAGGACCACGACGCCATCACCGAGGTGGCCCGGCGCTCGTCCGCCAAGGCCGGCTGGGTCCCCGGCTTCGTCGACTACCTCTACGTCTCGATCACCAACTCGTCGGCGTTCAGCCCCACCGACACGATGCCGCTGACCCCCCGCGCCAAGCTGCTGATGGCCGCCGAGTCGGTCTCGGCCCTGATGATCTCGGTCCTGGTGGTGTCCTTCGGCGTAGGCCTGCTGCAGTAGCAGGCCCTACGCCGGCTGAACGGGTCAGCGGTAGCAGGTGTTCTCGTTCTGGCTTTGCGGGCGCAGGTCGAGGGAGTTGACCGGCTTCAGGTCGGCGTCCCAGTACTTCGGGCTGTAGCTGGTGGCGCCTTCGCCGCGGATGGTGTGGCCGTCGTACGGGACGAAGCCGCCCTTGCCGTTCGCCTTGGCACACAGGCCGACGTAGTGGCTGCCGTACTGGTTGTCGACGATCCGGTGGGTGCCGACCTGGTTGTAGATGTTGTGACCGGCGAACGAGTAGAACGCGTAGGTCCAGTTGCCGTTGTTGAAGCCCTTGTTCTGCGGGTAGATGCAGACCGCGCCGTACGGGCAGCCGTGGTACGACGGGCCGCTCGCGGCGGACGCGTTCGGGGCCTTGGAGGCCGCGAGCGTCACCCCGGTGATCGCCAGCGCGATGGTCGCCACCGCTGCGATCAGTAGTTTCGTCTTGTTCATGGCCGCGACCCTAGGGACGGCGCCGAGCCGGACGCCAGCCCGTTGCCGCCCCGCACGCCTGAAACCACAAGTGAAACCACATGCTGACGGCGGTCAGCGGCGGTCGTTGTCCTCCGAGCTGAAGAGGGTCTCGGAGTCCGGCTCGACCTCCGCGGCGGTGCGCGGCTCGCGGCGGCGGACCAGGTGCTCCGGCGGGGCCTCGTCGTCGAGGATGCCGTCGCCGGGCTTGCCCTCGGGGCCGCCGAAGAGCAGGTCGGACATCTGCAGGTGCATGTGCTCGACGTGCGGGACGTCGGGCAGGATCACCTGGCCGCGCTCGCCGGCCGACTCGATCGCGAGCGTGCCGCAGCCGAGCATCCGGTCGATCAGGCCGTGTTCGTAGGAGACGTCGTTGATCCGCATCAGCGGGATGTCCCGGCCGGTCCGGGTCAGGATGCCGTGCCGGGTGATCAGCCGCCGGTTGGTCAGTGTGTAGGTCGAGAAGAACCAGTTCAGGAACGGCTTGGCGCCGAACACGAACAGCACCAGCAGCCCGACCACGCCGATCGCGATCCGGGCCGGGGTCTGCAGGTTGCCCTCCGGCACGATCGCCGCGAGGAACCCGCCGCCGGCCGCCACCACGAGCAACAGGAACACCGGGAAGATCAGTGCCTTCCAGTGCGTCCGGGTGCTGACGACTACGTACTCGTCCTCACCCAACAACTTCGCCGAGATCGCCATGGGGTCAGTCTCACAGTTCCGGGGGCCGGTTGTCGCGGGGCGACACGATGGTTGAAAGCTTCACAAAAGGGATACAGTCGGCCACGATGCGCAAGAGGGGCGAGCGCACGCTGGGGGCGACGACCTAAAAGGAGCCGTAATGGGCATCTTGTCCGTACTCGATCGCGAGCACACCATCGCGCCACCGGGGTACAGCCGCTGGCTGATCCCGCCGGCCGCCCTGGCGGTGCACCTGTGTATCGGTCAGGCGTACGCGACCAGCGTGTACAAGACCTCGATGACCAAGCACTTCGACGCGAGCCAGACCTCGATCGGGGTGATCTTCAGCATCGCGATCGTGATGCTCGGCCTGTCCGCCGCGATCGGCGGCACCTGGGTGGAGCGCAACGGACCGCGCAAGTCGATGTTCGTCTCGGCCTGCTTCTGGGCCACCGGGTTCCTGGTAGGTGCCTTGGGCATCGGTACCGGCCAGCTCTGGCTGGTCTACCTCGGGTACGGCGTGATCGGCGGCATCGGTCTCGGGATCGGCTACATCTCCCCGGTCTCCACGCTGATCAAGTGGTTCCCCGACCGGCCTGGATTGGCCACCGGCCTGGCGATCATGGGCTTCGGCGGCGGCGCCCTGGTGGCCAGCCCGCTGTCGCGCCAACTGCTCAGCCTGTACGACGACGGCTACGACCCCAACGTCTCCACCTCGGTGGCCGGCGGCAGCGCCCTGGTCGCACTCTTCCTGACCCTGGGCATCGGCTACTTCGTGGTGATGATGTTCGGCGTCGTCAACATCCGGGTCCCCGCCGACGGCTGGAAGCCGGACGGCTTCGATCCCTCGAAGGTGAAGACGAAGGCCCTCGTCACCACCTCGAACGTGTCGGCCGCGAACGCGATCAAGACCCCGCAGTTCTGGCTGCTCTGGGTGGTCCTGCTCTGCAACGTGACCGCCGGGATCGGCATCCTCGAGCAGGCCGGCCCGATGATCCAGGACTTCTTCCGCGGCGACGTCGGCGGCAAGTCAACCGTCGCGGTCGGCGCGGCCGCGGGCTTCGTCGGCGTGCTCTCGATCTTCAACATGGCCGGCCGGTTCGCCTGGTCGAGCACCTCGGACATCATCGGCCGCAAGCCGATCTACGCGATGTACCTCGGCCTCGGCATCATCTTCTACGCGTTGCTGGCGACCATCGGCCACAACAGCACCGCGCTGTTCGTCCTGTTCGCCGCGGTCATCCTGTCCTTCTACGGCGGCGGGTTCGCCACCGTGCCGGCGTACCTGCGGGATCTCTTCGGGACCTACCAGGTCGGCGCGATCCACGGCCGGCTGCTGACCGCGTGGTCGGTCGCCGGGGTGGCCGGGCCGCTGATCATCAACGGCTTCCTCGACCGGGAGGGCAAGCCGGGCACGCTGACGGCCGAGGCCTACCGCCCCGCGCTGTTCACCATGGTCGGGGTGCTGGCGGTCGGCTTCGTCGCCAACCTGCTGATCCGGCCGGTGGCCGACCGGTTCCACGAAAAGTCCGAGACCAAGGCAGCGGAGGCCGCGAAATGAACCAGACCCCTCGCCTCGTCATCTCCTGGGCGCTGGTTGCCGTCCTGCTTGGCTACGGCATCGTCCAGACCCTCATCACCGCAGCAAAGCTGTTTACTCAGTAGCTCTTAGATGCGTGACATCGCCGGCGGCCAACGTGTGCGGGCCGTCGGCGGTGAGCACGATCAGTCGGCCATCTGAGTCCAGATCCGACGCCGTGCCCTCCAGGAACACCCCGTTGGGCAGCTCCACCCGCACCTGCCGCCCGAAGGTGGCAGACAGCTCGCGGTAGTCCGGCAGGATCACCTCAGGATCCCCGTCGGCCTCCACCCAAGCCTGATAGCGGGTAGCCAGCTCCCGCAGTACTGCGGTCAGCACGGTCGCCCGATCCGTAGTCGCGGCCCCTTCGAGCGCCATCGACGTAGCGACCTCAGTAGGCCGCTCATCCGCCTTGAGCGTCACGTTGAGCCCGATGCCGACCACAGCCGCCGGGCCATCGATCCGCTCCAGCAGAATGCCTGCCAGCTTCCGGTCATCAACCAGTACGTCGTTAGGCCACTTCACCTGCGCAGGGATCTCCCCCACCTGCCGTACTGCGGACGCCACCGCCAACGGCACCAGCAACCCCAGCCACGGCCACCGATGCGCCGGAACGCCCGTCGGCCGCAGCAGCGCCGACATGAGCACCGCCGAACGCGCAGGAGTCGTCCACGTGCGCCCGAGCCGCCCACGCCCCGACGACTGGTACTCCGCCGCCACCACGAGCCCCTCAGGCGCACCAGAGCGCGCTGCGGCAGCTATGACCGCGTTGGTCGACTCCGTCTCGCCCAGTACGTCGACCTGACTCCACAACGAGCCAGGTCGCACCAGCCGCCCCTGCAGGTACTTCGCATCCAGGGGCGGCCGCTCCAGATCGCCGAACATCAGCCGGTGTTCTGCAGGCCGGCGGCAACGCCCGACACGGTCAGCAGGAGCAGTCGCCTGGTCCTGACGATCTGCTGCTCGTCGAGCGAGTCATCCGTCCGCAGGGTCCGCAGCGCCCGCAGTTGCAGGTAGCTCAGCGCGTCGACGTACGGGTTGCGCAGCTCGACCGCCCGGCCGAGCACCCGGCGGCCGCTGAGCAGCTTGTCGCCGTCGAGCACCTTGAGCACCCACTCGGTGGTCAGCTCGTGCTCGTCCAGCATCTGCTCGGTCAGGTCCGGCCGGTCCCCCAGTTCGAGGTAGCGACCCAGGATCCGGCGGTCGGTCTTCGCCAGCGACATCTCGGCGTTCTCGAGCATCACCTGGAACAGCGGCCAGTTCTGGTTCGCCTCCTGCAGTACCGCGACGTCGCCGACCGCCGACAGCGCGGAGCCCAGCCCGTACCAGCCTGGCGCGTTCACTCGCGCCTGCGACCAGGCGAACACCCATGGGATCGCCCGCAGGTCCTCCAGCGAGGACACGGCCACACCACGTCGAGCCGGCCGGGAGCCCAGCGGCAGCTGCCCGAGCTCCTCCAGCGGCGTGACCCGCCCGAACCACTCGGCGAACCCGTCAGCCTTCACCAGCCGGTGGTACGTCGTACGCGACGCCTCGTCCATCGTCTTCCCGACCACGGCGAAACGGTCGGCCGCAACAGTCGCCCGCTCCTCGATGCCAGGGGTGGACGCAAGCAGCGTCGCCGCGGTCACCTGCTCGATGTGGCGCTGGGCGATCGCCGCGTTGCCGTACCGAGCCGGGATCGCCTCGCCCTGCTCAGTCAGCTTGAACCGGCCCGACACCGACCCAGGCGCCTGCGCCAGTACTGCGCGGTTGGCCGGGCCTCCGCCACGGCCCAGGGCGCCGCCACGGCCGTGGAACAAGGTCAGGCGGATCGCGTTGCGCTGGGCCCACGCGGTGATGCGCGCCTGAGCGTCGTACAGGGCCAGGGTGGCCGACACCGGGCCGACGTCCTTGGCGGAGTCGGAGTACCCGAGCATGACCTCGAAGCGCCGGTCGTTGGCCGTCAGGCGGTGCCGGACCCGGGTGAGCTGGATCGCGTTGTCCAGCACCTCCACCGAGTTCTGCAGGTCCTCACCGGTCTCGAACAGCGGTACTACGTCCAGGTCGATCGGGCGACCGTCCATAGCGGCGTCAGCCAGCTCGTAGACGGCTGCCAGGTCACCTGCGTTGCGGGTGAAGGACACGACGTACCGGCGACAGGCCTCGGGGCCGAAGCGCTGCTGGATCTGCCCGATGACTCGCAGGGTGGCCAGCACCTCCTCGGTCTGGTCGGACAGCTCGCCACCGCCCAGCACCTCCTCCAGTGCCTTCGCATGCACCGAGGAGTGCTGCCGGACCTCCAGCTCGGCCAGGTGGAAGCCGAACGAGGTCACCTGCCAGATGAGCTGCTGCAGCTCGCCGTAGGCCTGCCGGAGGGCTCCTGCGCTGACCAGGGAGTCCTGCAGGACCTTGAGTTCATGCAGGAAGTCCGCGGCCCGCGGGTAGCCGAAGTCGGCGTCGCGGCCACGGGTGGCGGCCAGGCGACGGGCTGCCAGCAGCAGTAGCTGGCGGTGCGGCTCAGAGGGCGAGCGGGTCTCGATGTCGGTGATCAGCTCGGGGTTGACCGCCCGGGCGTCCTCCAGGATCCGGCGGACCGGCGCTGAGGGCGGGGTGGTCGCAGAGTCCAGGGTGAGTGCGCGGCCGAGCCGATCGGTCGCCAGCTCGAGCGCACGCAGTACGTGGTCGGCCTGGATCTGCATCGCCTCGCGGGTGATCGCGGCGGTGACGTTCGGGTTGCCGTCGCGGTCGCCGCCGATCCAGGAGCCGAGCCGGACGAACGGGGCCACCACGGGCTGCTTGATCCCTGCCTCGTCACCGGCCAGCGCGTCGTCCAGCCGGCGGTAGACGTTGCCGACGACATCGAAGAGGGTCTCCTCGAAGACCGCCATCGCCGAGCGCACCTCGTCCAGCGGGGTCGGCCGGCTGGTCCGCAGCTGCGACGTCCGCCAGAGGATGTCGACCTGCTCGATCAGGCGGCGCTGGTTCTCGGCCAGCTCGGAGTCACCGGCGCGGGGGTCGCTCCGCTCGTCCAGCAGCGCGGAGATCCGGCGAATGGTGGCCAGGGCGGCGCGGCGGCGCGCCTCGGTCGGGTGGGCGGTCAGCACCGGGCGGAACTCCAGCCCGTTGAGCAGGGCGCGGGCCTGCTGCTCCCCGGACTCCTGGCCGATCTGCACAACCGCCTGGGCCAGCTCAGAGACCGCCGGAGCGTCCCCGGAGCGGTCGCGCTCACGCAGTACCCGGGCGCGGTGCAGCTCCTCGCTCAGGTTGGTCAGGTGGAAGTAGCAGGTGAAGGCCCGGGCGACGTCCTCGGCCCGCTCGTGCGGCCAGGAGGCCACCAGCGCCTCGGCGCCCTCGCCGTCACCGGCGATGGTCAGCTCGCGCAGCTTCTCGACGTCGTCGAGCAGCGGCTGGCCCGCGTACTCGACCAGCACCCGGCCGAGTAGCTCGCCGAGCAGGCGCACATCGGCGCGGAGCTCCTCGGGCACTTCGAAACGTGCGCGGGTACGGGTGCGGGCGTTCGCCTGACTGCCGGTCTCGGTCACGTTCGCCCACGATATCCGTGGCCGCGCTCTCCCGCCTCCCAGTCCGACCAGTGAGCACGAACCGTGACGTGGCGTGACCAATGTTCACAAAACTTCAGATCGCGTTGAAGCCGCCACCGACGACCTGGGAGACGGTCCTGGCGAGCTGCGCCGGGGTCTGGTCGGTGCCGTCGACAACCAGCATCCGGGCGCAGGCCTCGGTCATCGAGGCGAGCATCTCGGCCAGCACCGGCAGGTTCGCGTCGGGGTCGGTGATACCCGGCAACGATTGCACAAGAGTCAGCCGCAGACCCTCGACCAGGAACGCTCGCGCCGCCCGGACCCGATCGGCGACCACCGGAGCAGCGCCGTACTGCGCGCCGAACACGATCCGCCAGGACTGCGGCGACTTGGCCGCCGTCTCCAGGAACGCGGTCAGGCCGTCGAGCACGTGCTCCTCCGGCGTACCGACGGTCGGATCGGCCGGCAGCGCGGCCATGATCGAGAGCACCAGATGCTGCTCCTCGCGGGCCAGCAAGGCGAGCAGCAGCGCGTCGCGATTGGCGAACGAGTCGTAGACGACGGGCTTGGTGACCCCGGCCGCGTCGGCGACCGACTGCATCGTCGTACCGGCGAAGCCGCGCTCGGAGAACACCTCGAGGGCAGCATCCAGGATCAGCGGGCGGCGACGCTCCGGCCCCAGGTGCGCGGCCCGGCGGCGAGGTTCCGTCACCGGGTCTTCAGGACTGACCACTTGACAAAGTTAGCAGAGCGTAGGAAATTCCTACGGTCTGGTAGGAACTGCTTCCAGCGGTGTCCGGGGAGGTCTGAGTGGCCGAACGCGGCAGCGCGCGGTGGCTCGAGGACGACTTCGCCTCGCTCGAACTGAGCGAGCTGGCGCGGCTGGTCGACCGGACCTCGGAGCGGGAGCTTCGGCATCGGCTCATCGGGGGAGTCCGAGAGGTCGCGTTGCGCGAGATCTTTCGCCGGATGCCGGAGTACCTCCGCCCCGCCCGGGCCGAGGGGTTCGACGCGGTGATCGCCTGGCAGATCACCGGCTCCGGCGGCTGCGGCGGGATCGACGAGTTCCGGATCCGGGTCAGCGACGGCGCCTGCCGGCTGCTCACCGACCACACCGACCCGCCGGCCATCTCGGTCCGCACCGACCCGGCCACGCTGCTCAAGATCGTCACCGGCAACGAGGACCCGGTGCTGGCGGTGCTCAAACAGCGTCTCTCGGTCCGTGGCGACCTGGCGCTGGCCGCCCGGCTGACCAAACTCTTCGTCGTGGGTCCCCGCTGAGCCTGTACTGCGCAGTAACGTCTGCGGTAGACGTCACAGCACACGAACCGCTCAGGGAAGTTAGGCTGCCCGCTTATGGGAGAGACCGTGAACATCCACACCACCGCCGGGAAGCTCGCGGACCTGGAGCACCGGCTGGACGAGGCCGTGCACGCCGGATCCGAGCGCGCGGTGGAGAAGCAGCACGCCCGTGGCAAGAAGACCGCCCGGGAGCGGATCGCGCTGCTGCTGGACGAGGGCTCCTTCTCCGAGCTGGACGAGTTCGCCCGGCACCGCTCGACCTCCTTCGGGCTGGACGCCAACCGCCCGTACGGCGACGGCGTGGTGACCGGTTTCGGCACCATCGACGGCCGGCAGGTCTGCGTCTTCGCCCAGGACTTCACCGTCTTCGGCGGCTCGCTGGGTGAGGTGTTCGGCGAGAAGATCGTCAAGGTGATGGACCTGGCGATGAAGATCGGCTGCCCGCTGATCGGCATCAACGACTCCGGCGGCGCCCGGATCCAGGAGGGCGTGGTCAGCCTCGGCCTGTACGGCGAGATCTTCCGCCGCAACGTGCGCGCGTCCGGGGTGATCCCGCAGATCTCCCTGATCATGGGCCCGTGCGCGGGCGGCGCGGTCTACTCCCCCGCGGTCACCGACTTCACCGTGATGGTGGACGAGTCGTCGTACATGTTCATCACCGGCCCGGACGTGATCAAGACCGTCACCGGCGAGGACGTCACCCAGGAGGAGCTCGGCGGCGCCCGGACGCACAACACCAAGTCCGGCAACGCGCACTACCTGGGCAGCGACGAGGAGGACGCGATCGACTGGGTCAAGGCCCTGGTCGCGCACCTGCCGCAGAACAACCTCGAGGACCCGCCCGCGTTCGACTTCGACGCCGACCTCGAGCCCAGCGAGACCGACAGCGCGCTGGACACGCTGATCCCGGACTCGCCGAACCAGCCCTACGACATGCACACGGTGATCGAGGCGGTCGTCGACGACGGCGAGTTCCTCGAGGTCCAGACCCTGTTCGCGCCGAACATCATCGTCGGCTTCGGCCGGGTCGAGGGCCGCCCGGTCGGCGTGGTCGCGAACCAGCCGATGCAGTTCGCCGGCACCCTGGACATCGACGCCTCCGAGAAGGCGGCCCGGTTCGTCCGCACCTGCGACGCGTTCAACGTGCCGATCCTGACCTTCGTCGACGTGCCCGGCTTCCTGCCCGGCACCGACCAGGAGTGGAACGGCATCATCCGCCGCGGCGCCAAGCTGATCTACGCGTACGCCGAGGCGACCGTCCCGATGATCACCACGATCACCCGCAAGGCCTACGGCGGCGCGTACGACGTGATGGGCTCCAAGCACCTCGGCGCCGACATCAACCTGGCCTGGCCGACCGCCCAGATCGCCGTGATGGGCGCTCAGGGCGCGGTCAACATCCTGCACCGCCGCGAACTGGCCGCCGCCGCGGAGGCAGGCGAGGACATCGAGGCACGCCGCCGGCAGTTCATCACGGAGTACGAGGACCACCTCGCCAACCCGTACATCGCGGCCGAGCGCGGCTACATCGACGCCGTGATCAAGCCGAGCGAGACCCGCGCCGAGATCATCCGGGCGCTGCGCCTGCTCCGCACCAAGCGCGACACCCTCCCGCCGAAGAAGCACGGCAACATCCCGTTGTGATCGGAGCCCACCATGACTGACCCCGTACTGCGGATCGCCAAGGGTGACCCGACTCCCGAGGAGTTGGCCGCTCTGATCGCCGTCGTCTCCGCCCGAGCAGCAGCAACCCCTGCCGCCACCTCAGGCCCCACCACCGCCAGCAACTGGGCCAGCTACTGGCGCAACCACACCCGCCCGCTGCACCCGGGCCCGGGCCGCTGGAAGGCCAGCGCCCACCCGTAAGGCGTCAGCCCGCCCGGCGGAACCTGATCAGCGGGTAGAGCGGTACTGCGGTGTTGCCGCGGGCTGGGCCGGTGAAGGCGGTTGCGCCGTCCAGGTAGAGCCCGTGCTGCGCCGCGCGGGACACCAGCAAGGCGAAGGCGTCTTCGGCCCGGTGCTCGCGTGGGGTGCGACCGGCGGCGTACCGGGTGGACTCGGACTTCTCCGTAGTGGCGATGAAGACACCGTCAGGGCGTAGTACTCGGGCGACCTCGGCCAGGACCTGGTCGCTGTCGTCCACCAGGTGCAGTAGCCAGATCGCCAGTACTGCGTCGCAGCGGCGGTCTGCGATCGGGAGCTGCATCGCATCGGCTCTGGCGATGTGGCCGGGGAGCCGGACGCGGGCGTGCTTGAGCATCGCCGGAGCGAGGTCGACACCGTGCACGAGGTTGCCCTGGGCAACCAGCTCGGCGGCGATCAGGCCGGTGCCGACGGCCAACTCCAGCACCCGGCCACCCTTGGGGAGCAGTTGCTGGATCGCCTCGACCGCAGCTTGCGCACGCTCGGCACCGCCGCGGGTCTCGTCGTACCGGGCGGCTTCGGCCTCGTCGTACTCGAGTTTGCGCGGCAGGTCCCACAGCGCGGGCCAGGCGATGCCGACATCGGCGAGCATCCGGCGGACCAACGGCAGCGAGATGCCGACGACGTTGTGGTAGTCACCCTCGATGCCCTTGACGAACGGGCCGCCGAAGCCGTCGACGGTGAACGAGCCGGCGACGACCAGCGGTTCGCCGGTCGCGACGTACGCCTCGATCTCGGCCTCGGTGAGCTCGGCGAAGTGCACCGTGGTCGAGGCGAGCTCGCGGATCTCTTGCCTGGAAGAGGTGTCGAACAGGCAGTGGCCGGTGTGCAGGACACCCGAGCGGCCGCTCATCATCCGCAGCCGCTCGCGCGCGATCTCCGGCGTACCGGGTTTGCCGTAGGCGACGCCGTCGATCTCCAGCACCGAGTCGCAGCCGAGCACGGTCGCGTGGTCGGTCAAGGTGGAGACAACCGCCCGCGCCTTCAGTACTGCGAGGGTGCGGGCCAGCTCACCAGGGCTCTCGGCCGTGACGTTGTCCTCGTCGACACCGGAGACGATCACCTCGGGCTCGACGCCTGCGTTGCGCAGCGTCTTGAGGCGGGCCGGCGACTGCGAAGCAAGTACGAAACGCACTGGACCACTCCTTGGCGCGCTCACAGCTTGGCGAGGGCGCGACGGAGCGGGTCCAGGCCGATCGAGCCCAGGTTCAGCGCGTCGGAGTGGAACGTCTTCAGGTCGAACGCCGATCCCTTGCGCTGCTTGGCCTCCTCTCGCGCCTGCAACCAGATCCGTTCGCCGACCTTGTACGACGGCGCCTGTCCCGGCCAGCCGAGGTACCGGTTCAGCTCGGCCTTGAGGAACTCGGTCTCCATCCGCGAGTGCGCCCGGAGGAACTCGAAACCGAGGTCCGCGTTCCAGGTCTCGCCCGGACGCCAGCCGAACGGGTTGTCCTTCGGCACCTCCAGCTCCAGGTGCATGCCGATGTCGACGATCACCCGGGCCGCGCGGAAGCCCTGCGCGTCGAGCATGCCGAGGCGGGCACCGGGCTCTTCGAGATAGCCGAGCTCCTCCATCAGGCGTTCGGCGTACAGGGCCCAGCCCTCGCCGGTGCCGGAGACCCAGCAGCCGACCCGGTGCCAGCGGTTCAGCAGGTCGGTGCGCAGCATCGTCTGGGCGACCTGGAGGTGATGCCCGGGCACGCCCTCGTGGTAGACGGTAGTGACCTCGCGCCAGGTGGCGAAGTCCTCGACGCCGGCCGGTACGGACCACCACATCTGGCCCGGCCGGGTGGTCAGGTCCTCGCTCGGCGGGGTGTAGTAGATCGACCCGTCGGAGGTCGGCGCGATCTCGCAGTCGATCCGGCGGATCGCGTCCGGGATGTCGAAGTGGGTGCCGGCGAGCTCGGTGACGGCGGCGTCGGCGAGCTGCTGCATCCAGTCCCGGAACGCCTCCTTGCCGTGGATCTTGCGGGCCGGGTCGTTGTCGAGCAGCGCGGCGACGGCCTCGATGTTGCGATCGCCGGCGTTCAGATCGGCGGCGATGGTCTGCATGTCGCCCTCGATCCGGGCCAGCTCCTCCCAGCCCCAGGCGTAGGTCTCCTCGAGGTCGATGGTCGCGCCGAGGAAGTCGCGGGAGGCGAGCGCGTAGACCTCGCGGCCACACGCGTCCCGGCTCGGAGCCTGCGGCAGCAGCTCGCTGGTCAGCCACTCGCCGAACTGGCCGTACGCCTTGCGGGCCGACGCGGCGGCCGCCTCGACACTGGGCTTGACCGGGCTGTCGGGGGCCTTGGCGGCCAGCCCGGAGAAGAAGTCGTCACCGTCGGAGCCGGTCCAGCTGGCGATCCGCTCGGCCAGCGAGTTGATCTGGCGCGCGGCCGACACCTGGCCCGCGGCGGCCTGCCCGGCCAGCGTCTCGCGGTAGCCGTCGAGCGTCGTACCGATCAGGTTCAGCCGGATCGCCATCGTCTCCCAGTCGTCCTGGGTGGCGGTCGGCATCAGGTCGAAGACCTGCCGGAGCTCGGCCGGGATCGACGCGATCGCGTTCAGCTGGTGCTGCGGCACGCCGGCCTCGTAGCGCTCGAGTTCCAGCCCGAGCCGCTCCAGCAGCGCGTCCTTGGCCACCTCCTCCCGCGGCGCCGACACCGGTACTGCGGACGCCTCGGCGATCGTCCGGCGGTTCAGTTCGATCAGAGCCTCGAAGCCGGCCGGTGAGAAGTCAGGGAGTTCGTGGTCGTGGCCCTGGATGCCCATGAAGGTCGCCTGAGTCGGCGAGAGCTGGACAAAGGACTCGAGGAACTGCTCGGCGATCTGGTCGATCGGGCTGTTCGGAGGGGTCGCATCGGTCACCAGGCGACACTACCGCGCGCCTGAGCCCGCAGGCCGGTACTGTGGCGCTCTCTTGCCAGTGGAACGACGCTGGTGTCGGTGAAAGGGACATGGGGTTGACGCAGCCGCCATACGGCCAGCAGCCAAGCGGGCCCTACCAGCAGAATCAGCAGCCGCCGTACGGGCAGAACCAGCCGCGGCCGCCGTACCAGCAGCAACCGCCGAACCAGCCGCCCTACCAGCAGCAGGCGCCGAACCAGCCCCCGTACCAGTACGGGCCGCCGTCGGTCGCGCCGCAGCAGGGACAGGGCTTCGGCTGGGGACCGCAGTTCGCCCCGCCGCCCCCGCACCGACCGCCGGTTCAGCAGGGTCCGCCGGGTCCACAGGGCTACCCGCCGCAAGGTCCCCCGCCTGGCTATCCGCCGCAGGGGCCAGGGCAGGGCTTCCCTCCGCCGCCGCACGGGTTCCACCAGGGCCCGGGGTTCCAGCCTGGCTGGCAGCCGCAGTTGCCGCGGCGGAAGAAGTCGAAGGCGCCGTTGTTCGCGATCCTCGGACTGGTCTTCGTCGCCGTCGCCGGCCTGTGGGCCTTCGGCGTGATCAAGAAGAACGCCGACAACAACTACACCCAGCCGCAGCCGTCCCAGCCGAGCTACCGGGTGACCGAGCAGCCGTCGCCGACCGTGCCGACCAGCTCGACGGAACCGACCCAGGAGCCGACCACCAGCGAGCCGACCAGCTCCGAGCCGACCACGACGACGACCGAGAAGCCGCAGGTCTCGGACCTGGACACCGTGGCCAAGAACGCGATCTACAAGACCGGCCAGATGCGCTCGGTGGGCTGCAAGGAACCGGCTGTCCGGCCGACCACGGCCGCCAACGCCGCGAAGTACTGGGCCGCGATCAAGCCGTGCCTGGACCAGTCCTGGGCCCGGCAGACCGCGCTGGCCGGCTTCACCTTCCGGGCGCCGACGATGCTCTACTGGTCCGGCGTCCGGGTGAGCACGCCGTGTGGCAACGGCGCGGTACCGGTGCCGTTCTACTGCCCGGCGAACCACAAGATGTACATGAAGGTCGACAACTTCGTGAAGACCTACAACCAGTACCCCGACGAGGAGAACAAGGCCTACTCGCGGATGTGGTATTCCCGCTCGATCGCGCACGAGTACGGTCACGCGATGCAGTCGGTGACCGGGATCCTGCAGGCGACGAACCGGCTGGAGTACGAGGCGGACAGCTACGCCGACCGGATCCGGATCACCCGCCGGTCGGAGCTGCAGGCGAACTGCTTCGCCGGGGTGTTCCTGGCGGCCAACAAGAACAGCTACCCGATCAACGGCGTGATGCTGAGGGTCTGGAACAAATGGGTGGTGACGGCGGGTGACAAGCCCAACGCCGGCGACCACGGCAGCCCGGCCAGCCAGGCGCGGTTCATGGGCCGCTCGTTCATCACCGGCAACCCGGCCAGTTGCAACACCTATGCGGCGTCCGCGGCCAACGTGAGTTGAGTCAGGGCTCGCAGCGACCGCCTGGTATGTCCTACAGTGCGTCGTTGTGCTGCTGCTGCGGCACAGGAATACGCAGCAGCAGCACCCTGACGCCCGGCCGCTAAGCGGTCTTGGCGTCCAGCAGCTGCAGCAGGTCGTGCGCTGCCAGTTCGACCTTCTTGTGGCGCCACTCGGAGGCCCGGTACACGCAGGCGATCAGCCCGGACCGGTGCAGCCGCCGCAGATCGCCGTACCCGAAGCCGAAGCGCGCCTTGGTCTCGTCACTGGCGCCGACGGTCAGCCCGAGGTGCCAGTTGCCGTACTCCTCCCAGGAGTGCGACTCGAGGTACTTGTTCTGCGCCTCCGCATGCGGCTGCACGGCGCCCCAGTCGCTGTCCAGCACGTACTGGCGACTCTCGATCAGCCGCTTCGCATACTCCACAGCCTGTTCGTTCACCTCGTACTTCGCCATGCGGCCCCAGTGCCCAGCTTCCTGGCCACTGATGCGTTCAGATCTCGGCAGCGAGAGCCTCAGGCGCGGACTGGCGCCAGGAGTCGAGCAGGATGTCGCGGAGTTCGTCGGCGTCTTCCAGGGCGGCCAGACGGGCCCGGACCCAGCTGGAGCCGGCCTCGTGGCTGGGGACCCAGAACTTGTCCGGCTCGGCGGCGATCAGCTCTTCGCGTTCCAGGCGGGGGCAGCGGACGGCGAAGGAAGTCTGGTCGTCGGGGACGGTGAGGAACATCCGGCCCGCGACGTCGAAAGTGGGGTGTCCCCAGCGTTGCTTCTCCGCCACCTGCGGCAGCGACAAGGCGATCCGGCGTACGTCTTCAGCGTCAAGCACGACGACACAGTAATGGCCGGGACCGACAATGCGGTCCCGGCCATCAAGGGGAATCAGCGCTGGCGACCCGGAAGCAGCAGAGCCAGTACTGCGCCGACGGCGACGATCGAGGCGCCGACCCAGACCGCCGGGACCAGACCGTCGACGTACTGCTCAGGGGTGGCGTACGACCCGGCGGAGGCGAAGACCGAGGCCAGTACCGCGACCCCCATCGCCACGCCGACCTCGCGGATCGTGTTGTTCGTACCGGAGGCGACGCCGCGGTCGGAGTCGGTGAAGCTCGCCATCACGACGCTGGCCGACGGGGCGAAGGTGAGGCCCATCCCGATCCCGGCGAGGACGAACGGAGCGACGTACGAGCCGTAGGTGACATCGGTGGTGGTCACCACGGCGATCCACGCCAGTCCGGCGGCCAGGAGGAACTGCCCCGAGGCGATCAGCACTCGCGGACCGACCCGGTCGACCACGAGTCCGGCCAGCGGTGCGACGACCATCGGAGCCATCGTCCAGGGCAGTGTCCGCAGACCCGACTCCAGCGGCGTGTAGCCCTGCACCACCTGGAAGAACTGCGCCAGCAGGAAGACCGCGCCGAAGACGCCGAGCGAGAAGGTGAAGGAGATGGTGTTGACGACACTGAAGGCCCTGGACCGGAACAATCGCAGCGGCAGCATCGGCGCGGGCGCCCGGTGCTCCCAAGCGAGGAAGACGGCCAGCAACGCGACGCCGCCGATCAGCGCGGTCAGCACCTTGGCGGAGCTCCAGCCGTCATCGGCTCCGTGCACGACTCCCCAGACGATGGCGAGCACCGCACTCGCGGACAGCACCAGGCCACGCAGGTCGAGCTTCTGCGCACGGCCACGCGACTCGGTCAGCACCCGGGCGGCCAGCGGCAGCGCGATCAGGCCGATCGGCACGTTCAGCCAGAAGATCCACTGCCAGTTGATGCCGTCGACGACCGCTCCCCCGACGACTGGGCCGACCGCGACCCCGAGGCCGGAGATGCCACCCCAGATGCCGATCGCCGCACTCCGCTGACGAGCCGGTACCGCGGCCGCGAGCAGCGTCAGCGACAACGGCATCACCGCGGCCGCGCCGACGCCTTGGATCGCCCGGGCGCCGATCAGCATCCACGGCTCGGTGGTCATCGCGCAGGCCGCCGAGGCCAGCGTGAACAGGGTCAGCCCGGCCAGGAAGACCCGACGCCGGCCGAGCCGGTCGCCGATCGCCGAGGCGGTCAGCAGCAGCGCCGCGAAGGACAGCGTGTAGGCGTTGATGAACCACTGCAGATCAGACAGTGACGCGCCCAGCTCCGACTTGATCACCGGCAGCGCGTTCGTCACCACCAGGTTGTCCAGCGTCACCATGAACACCGGGATGCCCACCACGGCGAGCACGGTGGCCAGCGAGCGCTTGACGGTGGGCTCGTCGACCGCCGGGGCGCCGGCTGGTTCGAGGGCGGTCGTAGTCATGTCCAACTCCTTGTTGTTATCGACTGATAACTTCGTCTCCCACAAGGTATGCATCGACTGATAACATGTCAAGCGACGACGAAAGGAAGCTGATGACGAAGACCAGGCTGACCGCGGCCGAGCGCAGCGAAGAGGTCCTGCAGGCCGCCGTGGTGGCGTTCGGCGCCAACGGGTACGCCGGCACCAAGACCGACGAGATCGCGCGCCTGGCGGGGGTGTCCCAGCCTTATGTGATCCGGCTGTTCGGCACCAAGCAGCAGCTCTTCCTGGCCGCCGTCCACCGGGTCAGCGACCGGATCGAGGACGAGTTCCGGCGCGCGGCGGAGCGCGAGGCCACGCTCGCCAGCCTCGGCGAGTCCTACAACGAGCTGATCCCCGAGCGGGAGTTGCTGGTCGTCCTGCTGCACGGTTTCGCGGCCAGCGCTGACCCGGCGATCGGCGAGACCGTCCGGGCGCGCTTCGGCGACATCCACAAGCTGGCCGGCCAGCTCACCGGCGCGACGCCGGAGGAGGTCACCCAGTTCATGGCCACCGGCATGCTGCTCACCGTGATGGCCGCGATGCAGGTCACCGGCCCCAACCCGGTCTCCTGCCACTGGGCGACCGAGCTGCTCACCAGCCTGAGCTAGTCCTCCCGCGCCCCGACCGACTGCCCCGAGGCGAACCACACCGCTCCCGTCGCGGCCGCCAACGCAGCCACGGTGACCAGCAACGACCCCGACACATCGGCCCCACGAACCACCGCGGCAGCAACGGCCACCACCGGCCCGAGCAGCAGCGCAACGGTTGCTGGCAGCAACCATCTCCGCAGCGCCTGCCGATTGACCACCGCGTACGACGGAATCTGGCCGGCGAAGGCCGCGGCCAGATGCACCACCAGCAAGGCGATGCCGGTGACCACCAACGCCCAGGTCAGGTCACTCGGGGCCCGCATCAACCATCCCAGGCTGACGACGATCAGGAACAGCAGCGCCGCCAACGAGTCCGGCAGCAGCACAGTGGCGACCAGCAGGACTGCCCCGGCGATCGGGATGGCGTCCATCTGGTCCCAGGGCTGCAGGCCGGGCAGCGTGAGTGCGACCACGCCGGCCACCACGATCGCCGCGCGCGAGGCCCAGGTCGCCGTACCGGTCGCTTGGGCCTGCGACAGCCACTGGGTGACCTTCTCGGCGCTGTTCATGACCGCATCCTCGGCGCGGAGGCGACGCGCGCCGCATCACGCAGTACTTCGTCCAGTGTCCCCGCGCCCCGCCACCCGACCGTCGGTACGCCGAGGTCGCCCAGCCGGTCGAGCTCCGCGCGCCGCTCGAGCAGCCGGAGTCGCCAGGCCAGCGGCCACGCCTTCGCATCGTGCTGCTCGAGGTCGATCACGTCGGCCACGTCGGGCGGCAGGGTGTCGACCGCGATCACTGTGCAGCCCGAGTGGACCAGCGTGACGATGTAGCCGAGCATCGCCTTGCCCAGCAGGGGGCTCAGCACGATCACCAGGCTGTCGGAACGGATCCGATGCCGGCGGGCGAGCTGGTTCTCGTCCTGCTGACGGCCCTTGCGGTCCGCATGCACCAGTACGTCGAGAATCCGGCGCAGGTGCGACCGGCCGCTACCGGCCCAGACGCCGCCGACCGCAGTACCGGTGTCGATCAGGCGGACCCGGTCGCCGTGGCGCAGGTAGTGCTCGGCAATAGACGCTGCAGCCCGTACTGCGGTGTCCAGGCTGCTCGACCTGCCGTCAATGCCTTCACTGATGCCGACCTCGGCACCCGTGTCGAGCAGGATGACGACCTCGGTGTCGCGGTCGGACCAGGTCGAGGTGACGTGCAGCTCGCGGGTCCGGGCCGACACCTTCCAGTTGATGCGGCGCAGGCGGTCGCCAGTACGGAAGGGCCGGACGCCTGCCAGCTCAGTGCCTTCACCAGGCCGCCGGGACCGGTGCAGCCCGACCAGCCCGGCAGGACGCGGTACGGAGTCCACTGCTTCGAACCCGTCGCGCAATGGCA
This sequence comes from Kribbella sp. NPDC056861, assembly GCF_040687575.1. Taxonomy (NCBI): domain Bacteria; kingdom Bacillati; phylum Actinomycetota; class Actinomycetes; order Propionibacteriales; family Kribbellaceae; genus Kribbella; species Kribbella sp. NPDC056861. Next base: position 1,282,472 of record NZ_JBFBNQ010000002.1, read on the forward strand.
ACGTGCTGATCGCCTGAGCCCCGACAGAAGGCACCTTCGACCGATAGGCGCCCAGCACAGAGGTAGCGATCACGATCGGGTGCTCCAGCGGCCGCAGGCCCCAGCGCTCAGAGCGCAGGCCCACCTCAACCGTCACATCCCCCTGGTTGGCAGGCTCGGCTACTGCAGCCTGCGGCGGGTCGTAGCGGAACCACGGCGTCCGGACGAGCGACATGACCACCAGGTCGACGTCCGGGTCCAGCCCCTGCTCCACCAGCAACCTGTACGTCGTCGCCTGGCCCTCGAACAGCACATCGGCGTCCAGCTCGGTCTTGAGCACCGGCTCCTCAGTCGGACGGAAGAAGCGTCCCCAGGCAGCGACGAAGGCCAGCGGGAGACCGAGCACCGCCATGTCCGGCCGGCGACCCAGCACAGCAACCAGCAGCAGGACGGCAGCGACAGCTACCGCCCTCATCTGTGCGTGCGTCGGCCGCCAAGTCACTGCCGGGCGCCCGCGACAGTAGGCGGCGCAGGCACCGATCCCAGCACGCTGCGGACGACAGTGGCTCCAGTCACCTCGTGCAGCCACAGCTCGGGCCGCACAGTGATCCGGTGGGCCAGCGCCGGGATAGCGACAGCCTTCACGTCCTCCGGTACGACGTAGTCGCGCCCCTGGATGACGGCGTACGAGCGAGCGGCGAGCAGCAGTGCCAGTGAGCCACGCGGCGAGGCGCCGACCAGCACCTGGGAGTCGCGCCTCGTCGCAGCAGCGAGCTCTACGCAGTACCGGCCTACGGTGTCGTCGACAGTCACTGTCTCGATCGCCTGTTGCGCAGCGAGCAGTCCTGCGGCGTCGGTGACCGGCGCGACCTTCTGATCCTCCGAGCGGCGGCTCATACGGCGCTGCAAGACCTCCCACTCCTCGGCGGCCGTCGGGTAGCCGAAGGCGATCCGGAGCATGAAGCGGTCGAGCTGCGCCTCCGGGAGCGGGTAGGTGCCTTCGTACTCGACCGGGTTGGCCGTGGCGAGCACGTGGAACGGCACCGGCAGCGGGAAGGTCTCGCCTTCGACAGTGACCTGGTGCTCCTGCATGGACTCCAACAGTGCCGCCTGGGTCTTCGGGGGCGTCCGGTTGATCTCGTCGGCCAGCAGCAGGCCGGTGAAGATCGGGCCGGGCCGGAAGACGAACTGCGAGTCCCGCTGGTCGTACACGAAGGCGCCGGTGACATCGGACGGCAGCAGGTCCGGGGTGAACTGGACCCGGCGGAACTCCAGCCCGAGCGCCTGCGCGAACGACCGCGCCGCCAGCGTCTTGGCCAGCCCCGGGTAGTCCTCCAGCAGCACGTGCCCCCCGGCCAGGATCCCGGCCAGCACCAGCTCCAGCGCCTCGCCCTTGCCGACCACCGCTTCGCCGACCCGGTCCAGCACCTTCCGGCTCAACGCCGACACCTCGCTGAGGCTCAGCTCATCAGTCACGGGTTCCCTCACAACTTCTCGATGGTCTGGACTGCCAACTCGATCTCCGCGAACGTCGCGGTCCGTGCCTCGGTGCCGCTGATCAGCTCCCACAGCTGCTGACCGGCCACCTCCCGGGCCCGCTCGGGCTCCAGCTCCGGGTCGATCCCGTGCCGGTGCACCAACCGGTCGACGGTCAGCTCGTGCAGCAGCGGCCGGATCCGGCGGGTGAACGTCATCGATCCCTCACCGGCCCGGCGCTCCCGATCCGACTCCTGCACCCAGGTCGCCAGGAACTGGGTCCGGTTGTCGCTGTTGCGGCCGCGGCGCGCGGTCAGCTTCTCGTCGTACCGGGCGGGCCAGGTCGTCTCCAGCACCTGCGGCCCGATCAGCCGCAGCGCGACCGACCCGAAGCCGATCGCCAGCCCCATGGCGACGAACCACAGCGGTCGCGGCTGGGTCTTGGCGAGCGCGAAGCCGGCAACCAGGATCAGGCTGCCCACGACCGCGATCAGCAGGTGCTGCACGAGTATCTTGCTCAGCTTCACGGGGCGGTCACCTCACCCTCGGGCTGGGGAGGCGTACGTCGCGCGATCGCCGCCGCCAGCTCCTCGCGAAGCCGAAGCAACGCAGCCCGCGCCTGCGTCCGTGCCTCTTCACTCGAACCATGGGTCGAGTACCGCGCCTCCCGGTAGAGCTGCGCCAGCCGCAGCAGCTCAGGCTCCGACACACTCCCGACACCCAGCACCCGGACGGTGAACTCGGCCGGCGTCTCCGAAGCCTGCCTCTCCACACCTGCTGAAGCCGCTGCGTCTTCGAGAGCCACCCAGCACGCGATCACGCCGTCGGCCGCAGTACCGGAGTCGATGGCCGCCAGGCCCTCCTCCACCGCATCGGCAAGACGCTCGGCCTTCACCCGCTCCCATTCGGAGTCGGACCGCTCCACTGTCGGCAACTCGACCTGGTTGAGCATCCGGTAGAGCGCCCGGAGCAGGAACAGCACCAGGAGAGCGATGACGGTGTAGAACAACGCCTGCCAGACGAAGGTCACCCAGGCCGGCGTCTCGAACGGCTTGATGTCCCTCTGTACCGGCGGCGACCCCTGCACCGGCGGAGTCGCGCCCGGCGGAGTACGCGTCGGCATCTCCCGCGGCGCCGCAGTGGCCGTGCTCTCGCTGTACGGCCGGACGCTGCCGCCCGCGGAAGCCAACACGACCAAGGCGACCGCCGCGACTCCCAGCATCAAGACGACAGCCACCGCCAACGCGCTACGACGGCTTCGCTGCATCCGGGAAGAGTAGCTCTCTACTGGATCAGAATCCTGTGTCGAGCCAGGGCACTCTGGGTGCCAGGAATGCTCGGGAGGTCACCGCCAGTGCTCCTTCGGTCCGCTCCTCTGCCAGGCCCGCTGCGCCCAGCAGTCCCAGCGACGGCCGGCCGAGGTACGCAGTACCGAGCTCACGCACGCCCAGCACCACATCTGGTGCCCGGTCAGTCTTCTCGCACGTCGCGCCACCAGGGCCGCCGGTCAGGTGCCATGAGCCCGCATTCCACGGCAGGAAGTCGTCCTCGATCCCGAGCACGACATCTATTTCCTCCGCATAGGTCCGCGCACTCAGAGCCTTCTGTACGTCGGTCACCCGCGCCCACACCCCGTCCAGCGTCGTCGCGTTCGCCGCCCGCGGGTCGACCAGCAGGAACAGCAGCGGGTCATCGGACGGCAACTGCTCGTACGTCGTCTCGCTGAGCAGATCCGGATCGAGCAGGAACTGCCACAACGCGGCATGCGCGGCCAGGTCCCGCGAGTGCACCCTGACGACGTCCACGAAGCCCTTGTCGGTCCGCCGGGTCCGGTAGTGCGAGTAGCCGACCAGCTCACCGTCCCGCTCCGCCAGCACGCACCGCAACGGCGAGGCGCCCCGCAGGTCACTCGTCACGTTGTCGTGCGTCACGTAGTACTGGAACTTGTCGCTGTGCCGGAACATCCCCGGCCGCTCTACCGCCTCAGCGTTGTGGAAGGCACTCGTCCGCTGCAGCGACTCCTGCGGATCAGCAAACCGGATCCGGACGTCCTCGACCCCCGCCACCTCGCGCAGCTCCCGCGACACCCGCTTGATGGTGACCTCCTGGTGATCCGAGGCCAGGCCGTAGCCGAAGCGTCCGTAGATCACCGGCTCGCTGGCCGTCAGTACTGCGAGCGGCTCGCCTGCCTCGTACAGATCAGTCAGCTGCCGCCGCATCAGGTCCCGCAGAATCCCGCGCCGACGATGCGTAGACACCACGCCGACCATCGTCACTCCCCCGGCCCGGACCTGCCCACCAGGCACCGTGATCTCGAACGGGAAGGACCCTGTGTGCCCGACGATCTCCTCACCGTCCGTGGCGACGATGCTGCGCTCGCGCTCCCAGACATGCTCCTCCGTCGCGAGCTGAGCCTCGCTCCAAGGAGCCGAGAACGCCAGCTCGATCATCGGCCGCAACTGCTCCCACCCGCCGGTGTACTGCGAGATCTCGATCGTCATGGGTCTTCACTATCAGACCGGTAGGTCTTACCGCGGAAAGAATGCCGGGCCGAGGGATCACCCCGACCCGGCACCCCGAACCACACTGGTCAGAGAGTGATCGACCAGTTGGTCAACGTGCCGGTGTCACCGGGCCCGTTGTCACCAATTCGCAGATTCCAGGTCCCGGCCGCGTTCTCCGAGCCAACCGCCGGCACGTTGTACGTCTTGCTGGCCGGCAACGGGTGGCAACTGTTGCCACCGGCCCGCTGCAGGTAGTACCACCGGCCGGCCGGTGAGACCAGCGAGATATTCAGGTCCTCCAGGCAGGTGTGGTTGCCTTCGACAATGACCTTGAGCTGCGCCGCCGCCTTGCCGGTCGCGGTCGACCGGATCGGGCTGACCGCCGTCTGGTAGTCCCGGATCGGGAAGTCGGTGCCGTTGACAAACGTCCGGCCGCCGCTCGGTCCACCCGGCTGAGTCCGCGCGGTGACCGCCGAGCTCGCCGCCGACTTGTTGCCTGCAGCATCCTTCGCCCGGATGGTGAAGGAGTAGCTGGTGTCCGCGGTCAGACCCGACACGGTGGCCGTCGTACTGGCGACGCTGGCCGCCAGCGTGGTGCCGTTGTAGACCTCGTACCCCGTGACCGCGGTGTTGTCGGTCGAGGCGTCCCAGACCAGCGAGACGCTGTCGGACGTCGTACCGGTGGAGCGCGGGTTGCCCGGCGTGGTCGGCGCCTGGGTGTCGCCGCCCGGGTCGGGGGCGCCGGTCAGCAGGGTGAGGTTCCACTTGGCGAGCGCCTCGTTGATCGGCTGGAAGATCGAGTTGCCAGGATCACCGGAGACGCAACTGCTGTTACCACCCGAGTGCAACCCGACCGCCTTGTCGCCACGCAGCCAAGCGCCACCGGAGTCGCCGCCCTCGGAGCAGGCGTTGGTCGTGGTCAGCCCGTCGACCGTCACGCTGCCGTAGTTGATCGACTGGTTGACTGCGGTGACGGTGCCGCACTCCCACTTCGGCGCGGTGTTGCCGGAGTGGCAGACCGCGTCGCCGACGATCGCCTCGGCCGAACCGCTGACCGTGACGGCCGGCGAGCCGTAGGTGTTGACGTTCGGCGAGAGCGTCCAGCCGGCCTCGGTCACCGCGACCACGCCCATGTCACCTTCGCGGGCGTTGATGCTGCGGCTGCCACCGACATTGGAGGTACCGATCCGGTTCGCCTGGTTGATCGCGCCGTACGCCGCCTGGTTGGCGTCGTTCGTACAGTGCCCGGCGGTGACGAAGTGCTTGTTGCCCTGAGCATCGGTTGCAGGGAAGGCAACGGAACAGTAGGTCTCACTGCCCGGCCACCACGGGTCACCCGGGTGTACTTCGCCGGCCTGCTGCTCGAAGGTCGTACTGGTCCGGACGACCTGTACACCGTCCCCCAGCCCGCTCAGCCCGCCGTACGCGCCGCGGGCCCTCACCACGACCTTGTTGCTGACCGGGTCGATTCCCCAGCTCTGCAGGCCCTTCGCCCGATCGGCCGTCGCGATCTTGTCGACCTTGGCGAACAGCTCGTCCAGCTGAGCCTGGCTGCGGCTGACCAGCTTCGGCGTGGCACCGGCCTGCCGGACCCTCGCCGCTTCCTGCTCACTCGTCACCGCGACGTTCAGCGTGCCGTCGGCGATCCACCGGCCGGCCTGGGCCGGGGAGGGGGCCAGCTTGTCGGACACTTGGTGCAACACGGCCTGCTGCTGCAGCACGGCTTCTGCTCCTGCGGCCTGCGGCTGGTCCGCGCTGGCAGGGCCACCGACGGCGACCAGGGCCGCGATCGAAGCCAGTACCGCGGCTCCGCCGACCGTTGCGGCCGTCTTTCTGCGCCTTTTCATCACTGTTCTCCTTGAATTCTTTCCGGGGGAGGTTGAGCCGACCCTAGGAACGAATTCAAGGCGCCGATATCGCTCGGGCCTTTTCACAGTTAAGGCTATAGCCTTAACACTTCACTTTACTTAATGCGGCCGGGCCAGTTCCAACGGAAGCCGTAGCGCCCGGGTCCGAAGTTCAGCGCGACACCGTGCACGGACTCCTGCGACTCCACCCGTACGGCGAGCTCGTCGGCCTCGTCCAGTTGGGAGTAGCGCACGCAGTCGACCGGCAACGCGGCCGGATCGAAACAGATCTCCAGCACGAATTCCCGGACCGGCAGCCGGAATTTCCGTTCGTAGTTGGTGGCCGGTGGGTACGGCGCGGAATTCACCAGCTCGTGCTCGGTGATCACCGTTTCGCCTTTGCGCAACGGCCGGTCGAACAGCAATTCGGCGACCAGCAACCCGTCGGCGGGACGCAGTACGGTCCGGCCCAGCCGGCAGTGCCGCAGCGGCCGGATCTCGGGCAGGGCGCGATCGTGCTCGTCGAGATGCATGATCACCACCCAGCGGTCGGGCCCGTCCGCCTCGGCTCGGAGTACCTGGCGTGAGTGGTAGGACCGCTCGCCACCCTCGGGGCCGATGAACACCCGGTCGTGCTGGCTGATCCTGGTCAGCCGCTCGTCCCACTTGATGTCGACCCCGCTGACGGCGTCCTCGACAGCATCCGGCCGGGCCCAGAACGCGGCCACCTCCGGCGGCACCGGGACGGTACTCAGCCATCGCCCTCGCCGCCTGGGCGGGCCCAACGAGTCCACCAAAGTGCCCGCAGGCACCTCCAGCACACTCTCCAGCAACTGCACCGCCGCCAGCGAATCCCGGCGCTCAGGCCGCGACCGCCCGGACTGCCAGTAGCTGAGCGTCGCCAGGCTCACCGTGACCCCTTGGCCCCGCAGCCGGTCCCGGATCCGCTCCAACCCGAGCCCGCGTGCCCTGATCGCCGCACGCAGTACTCGCGCGAACTCGGTATCCGCCTGCTCCAGTGGCTCCGGCATAGTCCGCACCTTAGTTAGATGCCTGCAGCCACGGAAGGCATCAGCCGCTTAACAGTTAACTACCGACACTCCGGCCCGAGTTGATTTCCCCGGCAGGCCGGGATTTTTCCCGAACTCACGGGAAAACTGACCCACCCCCACCTCTGGACTGATGAAAACCGTTTTCATATACTCGGATCATGGCCGCCCAGCGCAAGACCCCGCTGACCCTGTTGACCGGGCTCTCCACCACCCTGCGTGAGCCCGTCCTGTCCGCCATGGTCGACGCCACCACCGTGGCTGTCGTGGTGGATCAGGACGAACTGCGCTACCGGGGAGTGCTGAGCTGGAAGGTGTTCGATCGCAGTGGCCCGATCGACGCCGGTGAGTTCAGCGTCGACGACGACTGCGGCGCGTGCCAGCTGATCGAGTCGCTGCTGCCGTTGCTGGAGGCCCTGGTGTCGCGCGAGCACTGGCAACACGTCGTACTGGCGGCTCCGCCGGCGATGGAGGCGCGGTCGCTGGCCAGCGCGCTGGTCGCGACGATGCCGGAGATCCAGGTCGACACGGTCACCTGCGTGGTCGATGCCGTGCTGCTGGTCGAGCAGTTGTCGGGTGACGAGTTGCTGGACGAGCGTGGGCTCGCGCTCGGGCCGCCGGACCGGCGCAACGTGGCCGAGCTGACCGCCCGCCAGATCGAGTACGCCGATGTCTGCGTGCTGGCCAACGCCTATCGGGCCAAGGCGCCGGAGCGGCTGCACAACCTGCTCCAGCACCTGAACCCGCGGACCACGGTCGTCAGCGCGGACCCCAGCGGCGTACCGGCTGAGGCGGTCGCCAAGCTCGGGCGGTTCGACTTCGAGGCGGCCGAGGCCTGGGCCGGCGAGTTGGCGACCGATTCACGACTGCAGCCGAGCGGCGACGGCGTCACCACGATGCTGTGGCGCTCGAGTCGGCCGTTGCACCCCGCCCGGTTGAGCGAGGCGCTGGAGGACATCGTCGAGGACGTCGTACGCAGCCGCGGTGTCGTCTGGCTTGCGAACCGGCCGACCCAACGGGTGCGCTGGGAGTCGGCCGGTTTCAGCGCGTCGCTCGGCACCCTCGGCGAGTGGTCGGAGACCGAGCATCTGGCGGAGTGCACCGTCGTTGCGACCGGCGTGGGGCTGGATCCGGCGCGGTTGCAGGCGATTCTCGATGCCTGCCTGTTGACCGAGTCCGAGCTTCAGACGCTCGACTGGCAGTCGCTGGACGATCCCTTCGCGGGAGTTCTCCCCTGACCTCAGTCGCGTGCTGCCGCGAGGTGAGCGGCAGCCGCGGCTTGCAGGTGGTCGAGGTCTGACGACACCGTGGCGAAGGTGTAGCCCTCGCTCAAGTAGCGGCGGGCCTCGGCACCGCTGTGCGTGTGGATGCCCGCGGCAATCCCCGCCTCGGCGGCGGTCCGGGCGATCAAAGCGATCGCGGCGTCGAACTCCTCGGCGACGTCCGGGTCTCCCGGATACTTGCCGCCGATCGCCAGCCGCAGGTCGGACGGCCCGACGTAGATCCCGTCCAGCCCGGGCGTCGCGCAGATCGCAGCGACGTTCTCCAGCCCCTGCCGGGTCTCGATCATTACCAGTACGGCGGTCGCCGCGTCGGCCTCGGCCGGCACCGGGCCGATCCGCAACCCTGATCGCGACGGGCCGTACGACCGTACGCCGACCGGTGGGTACCGGGCTGCCCGAACGGCCCGCAACGCGTCGTCCGCGGTGTCGATCAGCGGCACGATCACGCCGGCCGCGCCGGCGTCCAGCGCCCGCCCGATCGGCGTCTCGTTGTTCGCCTCGACCCGCACCAGCCCCGCAGTACCGTTGCCTGCGGCATCGATTGCGACGAGCCCGGCCAGCAACCCGCGCTGGTCGATCAGCCCGTGCTGACCGTCCAGCACCAGGTAGTCGTAGCCGGTCAGCGCGATCCGCTCGGTCGCCGCCGGCGCGTCCATCATCACCCAGTACCCGAGAGCGTTCTGCCGGCCGCGAAGCCGCTCAGCGAAGTCCCTAGCCGTCATGCCCGCAGGTTATACCGGCGGCACCCCGTGCCGCTTGGTGCTGAAGTGCCGGTTCTTGGTCTGCGCCGCGGCCAGCCGGGCGATCAGCTCGTCGCGCAGGTTCTCCGGCTCGACGATCGCGTCGATCACCAGGTCGGCGGCCAGCCGGAGGATGTCGATGTCGGTCTCGTACTCCTCGCGGAGCTTGGAGACGTACTCGACCCGCTCGGTCTGGTCGTCGATCTGCTGGATCTTGTTGTAGTAGACCGCGTTGATCGCGGCCTCCGGACCCATCACCGCGATCTTTGCCGTCGGCAACGCGATACACGCGTCCGGCGAGAAACCCGGTCCGCACATCGCGTAGAGCCCGGCGCCGTAGGCCTTCCGGACGATCACGGACACCGTCGGAACCGTTGCCTCCGACACCGCGGTGATCATCTTGGCGCCGTGCCGGATGATGCCGGCCCGCTCGACCTCGGAGCCGATCATGAAGCCCGGCACGTCGCACAGGTAGATCAGCGGCACGTTGAACGCGTCGCACAACCAGATGAACCGGGCCGCCTTGTCCGCCGAGTCGACGAACAGCACGCCACCCTTGACGGCCGGCTGGTTCGCCACGAACCCGACCACCTGACCGGCCAGCAGCCCGAACCCGACCACCAGCTCCGGCGCGTACGCCGGTTTGATCTCGAAGAACGTGTCCGCGTCGATGATCGCGTCGATCACGTCGTGGATGTCGAAGCCGACACTCTCCTCGACCGGCACCAGGTCGCGGGTGAAGTCGCGGCCGGCCGGCGAGGCGTCGTACGACGGCGGCGGCACCTGCCACGAACCGGGCAGGTAGGAGAAGTACTGCTTGGCCAGCTCGATCGCCTCGGCGTCGTCACTCGCCAGCAGGTCGCCGCAGCCGGAGACACTGGTGTGCATCCGGGCGCCGCCCATCTCCTCCAGCGTCACCTTCTCGCCGACCACCATCTCGGCCATCCGCGGCGACCCGAGGTACATCGAGGCGTTGCCGTCGACCATGATCACCAGGTCGCAGAAGGCCGGGATGTACGCGCCGCCGGCCGCCGACGGGCCGAACAGGCAGCAGATCTGCGGCACCTTGCCGGACAGCGCGACCTGGTTGTGGAAAATTCGCCCGGCACCGCGACGGCCGGGGAACAGGTCCACCTGATCGGTGATCCGCGCGCCGGCGGAGTCGATCAGCCAGAAGATCGGCAGCTCGTCACGCAGCGCGACCTCGGTGATCCGGACGATCTTCTCGACCGTCCGGGCTCCCCACGAACCGGCCTTGACGGTCGGGTCGTTCGCGACCAGCAGCGCCGGCCGGCCGTCGACCAGCGCGCGGCCGGTGACGACCCCGTCCGCGGGCAGGCCGGGGTTGAGGGCGTTGGCCAGCTGCGCGTCCTCGACGAAGCTGCCCTCGTCGACCAGCAACGCGATCCGGTCCCGGACGTAGAGCTTGTTCTGCGAGGCGAGCTTGGCGGCGGCCTTCTCGGGCGGCGTCACCGTCGCTTCGCGCGCGACCTTGAACTCGGTCCAGTGATCCCTGCTCATGCAGCCATCCTGTCAGTCACAAGCAGCCTGTCACTCGACCGGGAGGCCGAGGCCCCGGGCGATCAGCATCCGCTGGACTTCGGAGGTGCCTTCGCCGATCTCGAGGATCTTGGCGTCGCGGTAGAACCGCGTCACGGGGTACTCCTCCATGAAACCGTAGCCGCCGAAGACCTGGGTCGCGATCCGGGTCGCCGTCACCGCGGCCTCGGTCGAGTAGAGCTTCGCGACCGCGGCAGCCTGCTTGAACTCCTTCATCGGAGCACCGGCGTCCTTGAGCGCCGCGGCCCGGTAGACCAGCAGCTCGGCCGCGTCGGCCATCACCTTGAGGTCGGAGATCTGGAAGGCAACGCCCTGCTTCTGCCCGATCGGCACGCCGAACGTCTTGCGCTCACCGGCGTACTGGACCGACATCTCCAGGCACGCCTTGATGCAGCCCAGCGCGACCGCGCCGATCGCGACCCGGCCGTCGTCCAGGGTGGCGAGGAACTGGCCGAACCCCTTGCCGCGCTGGCCGAGCAGGTTGGCCTCGGGGACCCGGCAGCCCGCGAACGAGAGCGGGTGGGTGTCGGAGGCGTGCCAGCCGAGCTTGTCGTACGCCGCCTCGGCGACGAAGCCCGGCGTACCGGTCGGGACGATGATGGTGGAGATCTCCGGGCGGCCGTCCGGCTTCTCGCCGGTGCGGGCCGTCACGGTGACGAGCGAGGTGATGCTGGAGCCGGAGTTGGTGATGAACTGCTTCGAGCCGTCGATCACCCACTCGCCGTTGTCGAGCACGGCCTTGGTCTTGGTGGCGCCCGCGTCGGACCCCGACTCGGGCTCGGTCAGCCCGAACCCGGCCAGCCGGTTGCCGGCCACCAGATCGGGCAGCCAGGTCTGCTTCTGCTCGTCGGTGCCGTAGGTGAGGATCGGGTTGATCCCGAGCCCGACCGCCGCCTCGAGCGTGATGCCCATCGACTGATCGACCTTGGAGATCTCCTCGATCGCGACACACAGGCTGGTGAAGTCACCGGCCGAGCCGCCGAACTCCTCCGGCGCGGTCAGCCCGAACAGCCCGAGCGCGCCCATCTTGTGGACCACCTCGACCGGGAAGTAGTGCTTGCGATCCCACTCCGCCGCGTACGGCGCGATCTCGGCCTGGGCGAAGTCGCGCACGCTCTGGGCGAACTCACGGTGCTCTTCGGACAGCTCGTACGACATGACTTCTCCTGGCCCTCGGGATTGACGCTTACGTAAACGTAAAGCACGATGGGGTGGGTGCACAATATTCAGGTGCCCGTCGAATCAGCTACTTGGACCATCGCGGAGCTGGCCACCGAGTACGACGTCACCCTGCGCACCATCCGCTTCTACGAGGACCGCGGCCTGCTCACCCCCGAACGCCGCGGCACCGTCCGCGTCTACCACCCCCGCGACAAGGTCCGCCTAGGTCTGATCCTGCGCGGCAAACGCCTCGGCTTCACCCTCGACGAGATCGCCACCATCGTCGACATGTACGACGCCGAACCCGGCGAATCCGGCCAGCTGGTCTATCTGCTGAACCAGATCACCACCCGCCGCGCCGAGCTGGAACAACGCCGCCGCGACATCGACGAAACTCTCGCTGAACTCGCCGAGGTGGAACGGCGCTGCCAGGCCGACTTGGATGCGCTGCGTAGGCGGTGACTTTCGGCTCAGGTGGTTAGCCCCACCCGTACTCGCGTTGCGGGCTGGAGCGTTGTGCCCACCCAAACCACAACCGGTGGACCGTCACGCGGCACATAACCCAGCCGGCCCCGGCCCAGCTGGTTAGCCCCACCCGTACTCGCGCTGCGGGCTGGAGCGTTGTGCCCACCCGAACCACAACCGGTGGACCGTCACGCGGCACATAACCCAGCCGGCCCCGGCTGAGGTGGTTAGCCCCACCCGTACTCGCGCTGCGGGCTAGAGCGTTGTGCCCACCCAAACCACAACCGGTGGACCGTCACGCGCCGCACAACCCGACCGACTCCGGCTTAGCTGGTGAGCGCCACACAACCCTGGCCACCCCCGGACCAAGGTGGACAGCCCCACCCGCACCCACGTTGCCGGCTGAATCGTTGTGCCCACCCGAACCACAACCGGTGAATCGTCACGCTCGGGCACAACCCAACCAGCCCCGGCGAACCGTCAAGCCCGCACAACCCGACCACTCGCGTGAGATCGTGGGACGAACCAGCAGGACGGAGCTACACGCAATGCCTGACCCGCAGCCACCGGCCCCCTTGGCTAACACCTCCGTGCTCGGGCGGCTGCTCGAGGAGATCTCCTGGGAAGGTCGCCTGGTTCGTGGTTACCGCAACGGTGGGCGCGGTCGCGAGAACGTCCTGACGGCTGAGGTCCTCGGCCCGCTCTCCTATCTCCCCCGCTCGACGTTCCTCGCAGCCGTGTTCAGAGCGGCCCACGGCGCCGACGAGACTCGCGAGCTACTCGCCCGCGAAGCCGAGCAGTCGCAGCTCACGCTGCTGCCTGATGAATCGACCTTGTCGCCCGGCGGCACCGTAGTACAGCCGGATGGCCTGCTGACCACCCCGAGCTGCCATGTGCTCATCGAGTCCAAGGGGATGGGCAAGTCCGCGTTCCAGCGGGAGCAGCTCAGCCGCGAGTATCTCTGCGTACTCCGGGACGCCGGCCCCGCCCGGCCGCTTCTGCTGCTCATCATCCCGAACGAGCCGCCTGTCCCCGTCAAAGGTCACGGTCGGCTGTCCATCGAGGCGGCCATCAACCTCTACCTGGAGCCAGTCCTGGCTCGCACCGCGGGTCTCGACGTACCGGCAGAGGACGTCGTCGCCCGGATCCCCGAGTCTGTCGCCTGGCTGACCTGGTCGGAGCTTCAGCGAGCCGTTGCCGATGCTCGGATCGACCTCACCGCAGTACCAGCAAGCGTGGCCGGGACCGTGGAGCGGCTGAAGGCCGATCTGCTGACCGCGATCGACTGGCACAGCCAGACCGCCCGGGGTTGAACTAAACCGGCAGTCGGCGGTTCCAAGTCAGTGGCCCGACGGAGATGCGTTGGTCGGAAGACCCGTTCCACTCAACCGGAAGAGCCTGGGCTCGGAGAGCAGTCTCGATCTGGCGGCCGATCTCCGTGTCCTGTTCGGCGACCTGGCCTTGGATCGGGTCGAGGGTGCCGTAGGCGAGGTACAGGTGGGCGCCGCCGTCGGCCAGGCGTTCGCTGTCTTGTTGGTGGAAGAAGACGTAGCCGGTGGAGGGGCGATCGGTGGGGCGTTCGTCGTCGATCTCGGTGACGCCGCAGGTCTGGCAGCAGGTGAAGTTCATGCGGGCGACTACGCCGGCGGCGTCCAGGGCGGTGAAGGCGGCCTCGACCTTGTCGGCGTCCGTGGGGCCGGTCCAGGTCTGTTGTTCGGCGAGGCGGGTCTGCCAGACGTCGTTGATGAGTTGCTCGAGTTGGTGGTCGGTGACCGGCAGTTCTTCGCCGTCGCGGAAGTCCTGGGCGTACTCGAGTACGTCGTCGAGCGTGTTGAAGCCGGGTAGCACCCAGAGCACGACCTGGTCGCGCAGTTCCTCCAGTGCGGCCGGCACATCGACCGGGTCGGCAGCGGACGGGTCGGGAGCAGGCGGCTCGGGAGCAGTTGGCTCGTTGGACGGCTTGCGGCGGCTGAGTCTGTCGAAGATCCCCACCGGCAAAGATTAGACGGCGACCACCGACAGTTTCCTGGCAGCGTCGTAACGATGCAGCGCCAGCGCGGCGATCCGCGGGTCGGCTCCCAGTGGCGCGCTGATCGGCAAGCAGCCGGCGATCCGCCGGGCGCGGTCGGCGAAGAACCCGGGGGCCAGCAAGTAGGTGGCCACCGCAACCCGCCCGGTACTGCGTGCCAGCACCGCGCCCAGTCGCTCACCGGCGCCGGAGATACAGCCGACCTCCACCGGCCGGTCGATTCGCTCGGCCAGCAGCGCGGCGGTCGCGGAGCAGTCGAGCAGCGCCCGACGATCCGATGACCCGGCGGCGGCCAGCACCACTCGATCGACCCCACCGAGGTCGACACAAGCTCGCAGCCGATCAACCAGTACGTCGGCCAGCACCGGATCCGGTCCCAGCGCCGCGGCGGTCTGCACCTGAGAAGGCCGTCGCGCAGCCTCCCGGGCGATGTCGACCGAGGTGTGATAGCCGCTGCTCAGCAGCAGCGGCACCACCACAGCTTGATTGCTGTCAGCAACGACACGGTCGACCAAACCAGGCAACGCCGGTACGTCGACGTCCACGAAACCCAGCGAGATCGGCAACTCAGGTCGCAGCTGGCCCATCAACCGGACCAGCTCGTGCACCGCACGGATGCCCCGAGGGTCCGCCGTGCCATGCGCCGCAGCCACCAAGTCGATCATGTCGTCACCGGAACCGGCTCGACGGCCAGACGATAGCCACGACGGACAACCGTCCGAACCAACTCAGGACGCCCCACCGCAGTGCGCAATCTGTTTACCGTCACCTCCACGGCATGGACGTCCTCAGCGCCAGGCAGGACGGCCAGCAGATCTGGACGGGACACCACGTCGCCACCAGCGGCGACCAGCGCCGCCAAGACCGCTCGGGGACCAGGACCAAGCGGTAGGACGACTCCGTCCAGAACTGCGGCGCCGCCCCGGATCACCAGTTGACCGAAGGCAGTCTCGATGGAGCGGGCGTTGTCGTCGGTGAGCCGATCGGTGACGATCCGAATCAAAGCGCCAAGCCGAAAGCGATCCGGAACCAGCGGCTCAAGACCCAACGCGACAAACGGCCCGGCCGTGATCGGACCGACGCACGCATTCAGCACCCGACCGGTCCGCAGCGTCGCGACCAACGCGTCGTACTGATCGTTCAACGCGGCCGCATCCAGCAGCGCCTGCGCACCCGGCGCCGACGTGTGCACGACAGCATCCACGCCACCCGCACAGATCTGCCCGATCGTCCGCTCAACTGCAGCGGGATCCGGCGCCGGACCCCAGCGATAGACCTCCAACCCGCGCACCGACGCACCAACAGTTCGCAACGCGTCCTGCAGCGAAGGATCGGACAACCCATGCAGCTGTACGACGATCTTGCGCCCCGCGACCCCTTGGTCGCGCAGCCAGTCGACCACCTCAGCCGTCGTCTCCGACCGAGCCGACCAGTGCTCCACCAACCCGGCGGCCCTGATCGCGCCCCGAGCCTTCGGACCGCGAGCCAGCAACCGCGAGCCCTCCAACGTGCTCAACAAGTCGGCCGCCAACCCGACCGTGTCCGCCGCCTCGATCCATCCGCGGAACCCGACGGCGGTCGTCACCACCACGTCGTCCGGCGGATTGGCGATCACCCGCCGGGTCGCTTCGATCAGCGGCTGGTCGTCGGCGGCCGGCACGATCTGCAGCGTCGGCGCGTGCAGCACCTTCGCGCCCCGGCGCTCGAACGACGCGATCAGGTCGTCCGCCCGCCGATGCGCGGTGACGGCGATCGTGCAGCCGCTCAACGGACCCGGCTTACTCACCGACGATCACCTGACCGTCGGCAACGCGCACCGGGTACACCTTCAAGCTCAGCGAGGGATCGTCCAGGCAGACCCCGGTCCGCAGGTCGTAGACCTGCTTGAACATCGGCGAGGCGACCGTCGCCACCGCGCCGCGGCTGCCGACGATCCCGCGCGACATCACGTTCGCGCCGCTGACCGGGTCGGTGTTGTCCAGCGCGAACACCGACCCGTCGAAGGTCCGGAACAACGCGACCTGGCGATCCCCGACCAGCGCGGCGACACCACGCTCCGGCAGCAGCGCGTCGTACCCGCACACCACCACCGCTGTCGTCGAAAGGGTCATCGGCGTACCTCCAATCGGGGACCGGCGAGCAGCACCGGCTCCAGTTGACCGCGTTCCGCCGGGGTCGCCGGCCGCGGTTGATTGCGTTCGACCACGTAGCGCAGGTCGGCGTCGGGCTGGTCCGGCGCGTTCACGAACGACACGAACCGGGCCAGCTTCTCCGGGTCCTGCAAGGTGGCCTGCCACTCGTCGACGTAGGAGTCGACATGCGCGGCCATCGCCGCGTCCAGGTCGGCTGCGATGCCGAGACTGTCGTTCAGCACGACGTCGCGAACGTGTTCCAGGCCGCCCTCGATCTCGTTGATCCAGACGGCGGTCCGCTGCAGCCGGTCGCCGGTGCGGACGTAGTACATCAGGAACCGGTCGATTGCCTGCAGCAACTGCTCGTCGGTCAGGTCGGACGCGAGCAACTGCGCGTGTCGAGGTGTCATCCCGCCGTTGCCACCGACGTACAGGTTCCAGCCGTTCTCGGTGGCGATGATGCCGACGTCCTTGCCGCGCGCCTCGGCACACTCCCGCGCGCAGCCCGAGACGCCGAGCTTGAGCTTATGCGGCGATCGCAGCCCGCGATAGCGCAGCTCCAGCGCGATCGCCATCCCGACCGAGTCCTGCACGCCGTACCGGCACCAGGTCGAGCCGACGCACGACTTCACCGTCCGCAACGCCTTGCCGTAGGCGTGCCCGGACTCGAAGCCCGCGTCGACCAGCCGGGTCCAGATCGCCGGCAACTGCTCGATCCGCGCGCCGAACAGGTCGACCCGCTGGCCGCCGGTGATCTTGGTGTAGAGCCCGAAGTCGCGGGCCACCTCGCCGATCGCGATCAGGCCCTCCGGCGTCACCTCACCGCCGGGGATCCGCGGCACCACGGAGTACGTGCCGTCCTTCTGGATGTTGGCCATCACGTGATCGTTGGTGTCCTGCAGCGTCGCGCGCTCACCGTCGAGCACGTGCCCGGCCGGGTCCAGGCTGGACAGGATCGACGCCACCACCGGCTTGCAGATGTCACAGCCGCGGCCCGAGCCGTGCCGCTCGACGATCTCGCTGAACGTCCGCAACCCCGTCACCCGTACGACGTCGAAGAGCTCGGCCCGCGACACCGTGAAGTGCTCGCACAGCGCCTTGCTCACCTCGACCCCAGCGGCCGCCAGCTCAGCGTTCAGCAGGTTCTTGACGATCGGCAGGCAAGACCCGCAACTCGTACCGGCTTTCGTCCTGCCACACAGCGATTTCAGATCACCGCAGCCCTCGTCCCGGACCGCGCACCGGATGGCACCGGCGGCAACGTTGTTGCACGAGCACACCGGTGCGTCGTCCGGCAATTCGAGCTGAGCCGGCTGCGACCCCTCAGGCAGCAGGTACGACGCCGGGTCGGCGCCGAGTTGGCGACCGACCATCGGCCGCAGCCCCGAGTACGCCGAAGCGTCGCCGACCAGGATGCCGCCGAGCAGAGTCCGCGCATCGTCGGACAGCACGAGCTTCTTGTAGACACCTGCCACCGGATCGGCGTACACGATGTCGAGCGCGCCTTCGGTGGCGCCGAAAGCGTCGCCGAAGCTGGCCACGTCGACGCCGAGCAGCTTGAGCTTGGTGGAGGTGTCGGCACCGGGAAAGGTGGCCGAACCACCCAGCAACCGATCAGCGACGATCTCCGCCATCGCGTACCCCGGCGCGATCAAACCCCAGACCCGGCTCTCGATACAGGCCACCTCACCGATCGCCCAGACACCGGGCACCGAGGTCCGGCAGCCGTCGTCGACGATGACGCCACCGCGTTCACCGATCTCCAGCCCAGCAGCCCGCCCCAACTCGTCCCGCGCCCGTACGCCGGTCGCGAACACCACCACGTCGGCCGGCAGGTCCTTGCCATCAGCAACAGCCATCGCCCGGGCAGCGCCCTGCGAGGTGGTCTTGACCCGAGTGGTCTGGGTCGAGGTCAGCACCTCGATGTCAAGGTTGCGGATCAGCCGAGCCAGCGCGCTACCGCCGCCCTCGTCCACCTGCAGCGCCATCAGCCGCGGCGCGAACTCGACAACCTTCGTGGCAGCACCGAGAGCCCGCAGCGCGCCGGCAGCCTCCAGACCGAGCAGCCCACCGCCGACCACGACACCGTTGACTTCCTTGCCCTCGGCCCGCAGCCGTTCCACATAGACCCGCAGCGCCGCGACGTCGTCGATGGTCCGGTAGACGAAGCAACCATCCGCGTCGCTGTTCTTGATCGGCGGCACGAAGGCATAGGAGCCGGTGGCAAGCACCAGTTCGTCGTACCCGATCACCTCGCCGCGCGCCGTGGTGACCGTCTTCGCCTCCGGGTCGAAGCTGACGGCCGTGACGCCCTTGCGCAAGGTGACAGCGGGGTCGTCCCACAGCTCCGGGTCGCCGAGCGAGAGGTCGTGCGGGTCGCGGCCGGAGAAGTAGCTGGTCAGCGCGACCCGGTCGTACGGCAGCCGCGGCTCCTCGGCGAGCACGGTGATCCGCCACGCGACCGACTCGTCGCGGGCGCGCAACGCCTCCACCAGCCGGTGCGCGACCATGCCGCCACCGATGATCACCAAGTGCCGGGCCTGCTCGAGCTCTGTCATGGTCGCCCTTCTGGTCGGGACGGGTTCGCTCTCGCCGCGCCGGAGCCGGTCGAGCAGGTTGCCGACGGCCCCGGTACAGCTACCGCAGCCGGTCGTCGCCCTGGTCTTCGCCGCGATGCCGGCCACACTGTCGGCACCGCCCTGCCAGGCCGCCTCGATGGCGGCTCTGGTCACTCCGTTGCAGCGGCAGATCGTCAGGTTCTTCTTCCTGGGCGGCTCCGGTGCCGCCAGCAACAACTCCGCAGCGACCTGGGTCCGCCGGTCTGCGAGCTGCACCAACTCGGCCGCAACTTCCGGAGCGTTGACGGCGACCGCCGCCTCCACCACGCCATCACGAAGTACTGCGCGCACATACCGCTGGTCATCGGCCAGTTGCACGACCTCGCCCAGACAGTCGCGCTCCCCCAGCACCATCAGCTCAAAGCCGTCTGTACTGATCCGAACCACGTCGGCCTGCTCCGAGGCGTCGGCGACCATCAGCAACTCGCCGTGAACGAGCTGCCCACCTTCGAGCACCAAGGCCCGGAAGGCGCCCTCCCGCGACTCGGTACGCCGAACCGCCGCGTTGAGCAGCACCTCAACGCCCGACTCACGCACCGCCCGGGTGATCGCCCGCCCCGCACTCGGCCGAACGACCTTGTCCAGCAGGGTCTCGCCGTCGTGCACCAGGGTGACCGCAACGCCGCTCTCCCGCAGTACGCAAGCGGTCTCGACGCCATGCACATCGCCACCCAGCACCACGGCCCGGCGAACCGGCCCGGCGCTCGCCAGCACCGCCTTGGTTTCGGCCACCGTCCGCGTCGTCATGCCGACCGCTCCGCCAGTGGCAGCGCCACAGCAGACAACTCGACCGCGCACACCTTGAACTCCGGCATCCGGGAGATCGGGTCGAGTGCGTCGTTGGTCAGCTCGTTGACCGCGCCGGCGCCACCGAAGTGGAACGGCACGAAGACCGTGTCCGGCCGGACGTCGTCGGTCACCCGCGCCGCGAGCACCATCGACCCACGAGCCGTCCGCATCCGCACCGGATGCCCGTCGACGATCCCCAACTGCGCCGCGACCCGCGGATGAATCTCCGCGAACACCTCCGGCTCGGCCTCAGCCAACTCCGCGACCCGCCGCGTCTGTGCCCCACTCTGGTAGTGCTGCAACACCCGTCCGGTGACGAGATACAGCGGCGCGTCCGAGCGCAGGTCATCCGCAACAGGCCGATGGTCAACGCTGATCACCCGCGCGCGCCCGTCCGGCGTACCGAAGCGGTCCGCGAACAGCCGTGGCGTTCCCGCGTGGTCCTCCGCAGGACAAGGCCAGAACAACGCCTCGCCGGCATCCAGCCGCTCCCAACTGATCCCCGCATAGTCGGCGACCCCACCCGCGCTGGCGACCCGTAACTCCTCGAAGATCGCCGCCGGGTCTTCGGAGAACGCAACCTCAGGACGCAACCGCGAGGCGAGCCCGCCGAACACCGCCAGATCGCTCCGCACCAGCCCAGGCGGCTCGACGGCTGCTCGCCGACGCAGTACGCGACCTTCGAGCGACGTCATCGTGCCTTCCTCTTCGGCCCACTGGGTGACCGGGAAGACGACATCCGCCAGCATCGCGGTCTCGGACGGTACGATGTCCGCCACGACCAGCAGGTCGAGTGACGCGAGCCGCTCCCGCACCGACGCCAGCCGGGGCGCCGACACCAGCAGATTGCTCCCGTGCACCAGCAACGCGCGCGGGCCGTCCGGAGTACCGAGTGCGTTGATCAGCTCAACCGCGCTCCGCCCAGGTCCCGGCAAAGACTCCGGCGTGACTCCCCAAACCCCTGCTACGTAAGCCCTCGCGGCCGGATCAGAGATGCTCCGGTACCCCGGAAGCTGGTCGGCCTTCTGCCCGTGCTCCCGGCCGCCCTGCCCGTTGCCCTGACCAGTGATGCAGCCATACCCGCTGCCCACCCGCCCAGGCAGCCCGAGCGCCAACGCCAGGTTGATACAAGCCGTGACGGTGTCAGTGCCCTTGCTCTGCTGCTCAGCCCCACGCCCAGTCAGGACGTAGGCCCCAGCCCCACCGTGCACCGGCGCAGCAGCCGCCAACACCCGAGCCGCCTGCCGAATCGTCCGCGCCGGTACGCCGGTCACGCGCTCCGCGCGCTCGGGCCACCACCCCGCCGTCGACCGGAACAGCCCATCCGGATCATCGGTCCGCTCGGCCAGATAAGCGGTGTCAGCCAGGCCCTCCTGCAGTACGACGTGTGTCAGCGCGAGCACCAACGCGAGATCCGTCCCCGGCGTCGCCTGGAGGTGAATGCCACCCAGCTGGACGGTCGCACTGCGCCGCGGATCGACCACCAGCAAGCCACCCGCCTCGCGAGCAGCCGCCAGGTGTGCCACCGCCGGCGGCATCGTCTCCGCGATGTTGCTGCCGACAAGCAAGATCGCCTCGGCGCCCCCGAGATCGGCCAACGGGAAAGGCAGTCCTCGATCGACTCCAAAGGACCGGTTCGACGCAGCCGCGGCGGACGACATACAGAACCGTCCGTTGTAGTCGACATTCGCGGTCCGCAGGATCGTCCGGGCGAACTTGCCCAAGGCATAGGCCTTCTCGTTCGTCAGCCCACCACCGCCGAACACCGCCACCGAGTCGTTGCCCTGCGCATCCTGCAGCGAACGAATGCGCGAGGCAACGAAGTCCAGCGCCTCGGACCAGCTCGCCGGGACCAGTTCGCCGTCGTCGTTGCGCAGCAGCGGCGTGGTCAGCCGGTCCGGCACGGTCAGCACCTCGGCCGCGGTCCAGCCCTTGCGGCACAGTCCGCCACGGTTCGTGGGGAAGTCTCGCGGCCGCACCTCGACCGCACCCGGCCTCTCGACCGGGTGCAGGGTCGTGGCGCACTGCAGCGCGCAGTACGGGCAATGGGTGGCGACTGCGGTCACACGCGCTCCTGGCTGAGCGGGCCACCCCGACGCAGGTAGCAGAAGTACGTGACCAGGAGACAGACGACGTAGAAGCCACAGAAGGTGTAGAGCGCCGGCACCAGCGACCCGTACTGCGAGGTCGAGATCGCGAAGCCCCGCGGTACCAGGAAGCCGCCGTACGCGCCGACCGCGGAGGCGATCCCGATACAGGCTGCCGCCTCACGCCGGGCGCGGATCGGCTCCGGCGCACCGTCCAGGTCCCGCGTCGTCTGCCGGAACACCGCCGGAATCATCCGGTACGTCGACCCGTTGCCGGCGCCGCTGGCCACGAACAGGACCAGGAAGCTGAGCAGGAACCAGGTGAAGCTGCCCGCGTTCAGCGCGGCGATCGCCGACAGGATGCCGGCTCCCATCACCACGAACGCGCAGACCGTCACCCAGGCGCCGCCGACCAGATCGGACAGCTTGCCGCCGAACGGTCGCGAGACCGAGCCGACCAGCGCGCCGAGGAAGGCGATGTGCGCCACGGTGATCTCGGGGAAGGTGGTCTTGATCAGCAGCGGGAAGGCCGCGCCGAAGCCGATGAACGAGCCGAAGGTGCCGATGTAGAGGAACGAGATGACCCAGGTGTGCGGCCGCCTGGCCGCCGCGACCGAGGCCTTGAACGACGAGGTCGCCACCGACAGGTTGTCCATCAGCCGCCACGCCAGTACTGCGGCCAGCAGGATCAGCGGGATCCACATCAACCCCGCGCGGTTGAGCGTCAGCCCGGCGCCGGCCACGATCACGATCGGCACCATCAGCTGGACCACGGCCACCCCGAGGTTGCCGCCGGCCGCGTTCAGGCCGAGCGCGAAGCCCTTGTCCCGCTCGGGGTAGAAGAACGAGATGTTGGTCATGCTGCTGGCGAAGTTGCCACCGCCGGCGCCTGCCGTGGCCGCGACCAGCGCCATCAGCCAGAACGGCGTACCGGGGCGGCTGACGAAGAAGGCCAGCCCGGAGGCCGGGATCAGCAGCAGCATGGCGGACACGATCGTCCAGTTCCGGCCGCCGAACTTCGGCACCGCGAAGGTGTAGGGCAGCCGCAGGGTGGCGCCGACCAGGCTCGGCAGCGCGATCAGCCAGAACATCTGGTTGGTGGTGTACGCGAAGCCGGCGGCGGGCAGCGAGACGACCACGATGCTCCACAGCTGCCAGACCGAGAAGCCGAGGAACTCGGCGAAGATCGACGGCCACAGGTTCCGCCGGGCCACCCGGCGGCCCTTCGCGGCCCAGAACTCACCGTCCTCGGGGTCCCAGACGTCGATCCAGCGCCCGCGTCGCGGTACCTCGACGGTACCCACCGCGCCGGCCTGGTCGCGGGCAGTGACGACCTCCGGTCGAGCCTCGAGCGTCATCGTTCGTCTCCGATCATCGGCCTCACCTGATTAGCTCAGGACGCTATGACCGGGAGGTTTCCGAGCGGTCATCTCGTTGTTACGTCGCCGAAACGGCTCCCGCACACCTCCCGGGCGGCGGTGAGAGAACTGGGTACTGTTCCGCCATGAGTGAAGAGGGTGGGCAGGTAACGACCGGGCGGCGTTCGAGCAGGCGCTGGGCGTGGCGCGCGGGGGTGGCCGCAGTACTGATCGCGTGGCTGGTGCTGGGTTCGCTCGGCGGGCCGACCGTCGGGCGGCTGAGCGAGGTCCAGGAGAACGACAACGCCAACTTCCTGCCGAAGCAGGCCGAGTCCACCCTGGTCAACAACGAGTCGGCCAAGTTCGTCGACTCCACGGCGCTGCCGTACTTCGTCCTGATCGAGCGCGACAGCGGGATCACTCCCGACGACCTGGCCAAGGCGAACGCCTTCCTGGCCAAGGTGCCGTCGATCGAGCTCGGCGAGGGCAAGACCATCGGCCAGTACCTCGCCTCGCCGGCCAAGACGGTGATCCCGTCGGAGGACAAGAAGGCGCTGCTGCTCACCGTCGAGCTGGACGGCGACCGCGCCGACGAGGTGGTCAAGGAAGGCGAGACCGTGCTGTTCGCGGTCGCCGACCAGATGCGCACCGAGATCAAACAGTCGCTGACCCCGTCCGGGCTGCAGGTCTACGTGACCGGTCCGGGTGGCGTGTTCGCCGACTTCGTGGTCGCCTTCGGCGGGATCGACGGGATCCTGCTCGGCGTCGCGCTGATCGTGGTGTTCGTCATCCTGCTGATCGTGTACCGCAGTCCGGTGCTGCCGATCGCCGTCTTGCTGACCGCAGTCTTCGGTCTCGCGCTGGCCGCGCTGGTGGTCTATCCACTCGCCAAGAACAACGTGATCGAGCTCAACGGGCAGAGTCAGGGCATCCTCTTCATCCTGGTCGTCGGCGCCGCGACGGACTACTCGTTGCTGCTGGTCTCCCGGTACAAGGAAGAACTGCACGACTACGAGAGCAAGTACGACGCCATGCGGACCGCCTGGCGGGCCGCGATCGAGCCGATCGCCGCCAGCTCCGCGACCGTCATCCTCGGTCTGCTCTGCCTGCTGCTCTCCCAGCTCGGCAGCACCAAGGGCCTCGGCCCGGTCGGCGCGATCGGGATCGCCGGCGCGCTGATCTCCTCGATGACCTTCCTGCCCGCCGTGCTGCTCGCCTTCGGCCGCCGGATCTTCTGGCCGGCCATCCCCCGCGTCGACCACGTGCACGCCAGCGACCAGGTCGGCGGCCGCAAGCTGTGGGGCCGCGTCTCCGGGCTGGTCGGCCGCAGCCCGCGCAAGGTCTGGGCGCTCAGCGCTCTCGGTCTGCTGATCTGCGGCGCGTTCCTGCCGACCTTCAGCGCCTCCGGCATCTCGCAGGAGGACCTGTTCCTGAACAAGGTCGAGTCCGTCACCGGTCAGGAGGAACTGGCCAAGCACTTCGACGCCGGCGCCGGTACGCCGGTACAGATCCTCACGCCGGTCGATCTGGCCGACAAGGTGGTTCAGACGGCGATGAAGGTCGACGGCGTGGGCACCGCCACCGCCTCGGTCGCCCCCGGGGTGCCGCCGAAGGTGGTCGAGGGCAAGGTCCTGGTCCAGGCGACGCTCAAGATCGCGGCCGACTCGGCCGACGCGACCAAGGTGGTCGAGCACCTGCGGACCGAGCTGGACACGGTCAGCCCGGACATCCTGGTCGGCGGCACCACCGCGATCAATCTGGACGTCCTGGACGCCAGCAACCGGGACCTGAAGGTGATCATCCCGACCATCCTGGCGGTCATCTTCGTGGTCCTGATGCTGCTGCTCCGCTCGGTCGTCGCCGCGATCCTGCTGGTGCTGTGCAACGTGCTCTCGTTCGGCGCCACCGTCGGCGTCAGCGCGATAGCCTTCAACCACATCTTCAAGTTCCCCGGCGCCGATCCCTCGATCCCGCTCTACGCCTTCGTCTTCTTGGTTGCCTTAGGCATCGACTACTCGATCTTCCTGATGACCAGGGTGCGCGAGGAGTCGATCCAGCAGGGCACTCGCAAGGGCATCCTGGTCGGTCTCGCGGTCACCGGCGGCGTCATCACCTCGGCAGGTGTCGTGCTGGCCGCCACCTTCTCCGCCCTGGCGGTGCTGCCGATCCTCTTCCTGGTCCAGATCGCCTTCATGGTCGCCTTCGGCGTCCTGCTCGACACCACCGTGGTCCGGTCCCTGCTGGTCCCCGCCCTCTCGCACGACATCGGCCGCAAGATCTGGTGGCCGAGCAAGCTCGCCAAGGCCGACAACTGAGTTACCCCTCCCCGAGGCCTGCCGAGCGAGCTTGGATGATGGCCTCGGGGCGGGTGGTCACCTGGAGTTTGGCGAAGATGTTGGTGATGTGGTTGCCGACGGTCGCCGGTGCCAGAGTCAGTCGGGCCGCGATCGCCGCATTGCCCAGCCCCTGGGCGATCAGAGTGAGGACCTCGCGCTCGCGCGGGGTCAGCTCGGGAAAGGCCGGCTGGTCGGGCCGAGGACCGGACAGGTAGGCGAGGGCTCGGCGGGCGATACCGGGACCGAAGATCGCCTCACCGGCAGCGACCGCGGCGATCGCCCGGATCACGTTGTCGGGCGCAGCGCCCTTCAGGACATAACCGCGCGCGCCGGCCCGCATCGCGGCGAACACCGACTCGTCGTCGTCGAACATCGTCAGCATCAGCACCGCGACCTCGGGCGCCACCTTGGCGATCTCCCGGGTCGCCTCGATCCCGGTCAGGTCGGGCATCTGGATATCCATCACCAGTACGTCGGGATGCAACGTCACCGCGGCCCGCACGGCCTCCGCCCCGGTCGCCGCCTTGCCGACCAACTCGTAGCCGGCGTGGGCCGACAGCAACGCGCCCAAACCCTCCCGGACCACCCCGTGGTCGTCCGCGACCACGATCCGCACCGTCATCGCCGTGCCCCCTCCGTCAGCGGCAGTACGGCGTCGACCGAGCACCCGGTTCCGTTGAAGGTGATCTCGCACCGCCCACCCAACTCCGCCGCCCGCTCCCGCATCGAGCCGAGCCCAACTCCTGCCGTCCACTCTGGCTCCGCGTTCACCCCGTTGTCGAGTACGCCGACCCGCAGGACGTCCGTCTCGACCGCCACCCGTATTGCGGCGGTGGTCGCGGTCGAATGCCGGATCACGTTGGTGAGCGCCTCGGTGGCGATCCGATAGGCGGCCACCTCGACAGCAGCGGGCAACTCGGCCAGCGTCGCCGGCCCGTCCACAGTCACGGTCAGCGCGGCTCCATCACCGCGCCGGGACGCCATCGCCGCGTACTCGCTCAGCGCGCCGACCAGACCCAACCCGTCCAGCGCCGGAGGCCGCAGGTCGTAAACCAACCGCCGGATCTCCTCCACCGCCCCGATCGCCTGGTCCCGCAGCTCCGCGAGCAACGCCGACGTCCGCTCCGGCTCGGTCTCCATCAACCGCCGAGCAGCATCCGCGTTCAGCACCACCGCCGTCAGCACCGGGCCGAGCCCGTCGTGCAGATCCCGCCGAATCCTGCGCCGCTCCTCT
Organism: Kribbella sp. NPDC056861; assembly: GCF_040687575.1. Classification (NCBI taxonomy): domain Bacteria; kingdom Bacillati; phylum Actinomycetota; class Actinomycetes; order Propionibacteriales; family Kribbellaceae; genus Kribbella; species Kribbella sp. NPDC056861. The sequence goes on from NZ_JBFBNQ010000002.1 coordinate 1,309,119, forward strand.
TCCCGCCCAGTGATGATCCGCTCGCGAGAGTCCCGCAGCTCATCCGCTAACCCCTTCGCCTGTACCGCGACCGCCAACGGTGCCGCGAGCAACGACAGCACCTGCTCGTCCCCCGCGTTCACCCGAGACTCGCCGGTCCGCAACCCGACGACCAACTCGCCCAGCCGCTCCTCGCCGGACCACAGCTCGATCGCATGCCGAGCCGCCGGCAGTTCGCCGTACGCCGCCATCTGGTTGCCCTCGACAACGATCGACGCCGCCGGGAAGCGCATCACCCGGCACAACGCCGCCAGTACTCCGACCAGCCCGCCGGCCGCCCCGATCTGCGCGCCGACCTCGGCGATCGCCCGCACCGGATCCCGCCGGGCGCCGTAGAAGGCGCGATGGATCACCCGTTGCAGCCAGACCCGGACGGGGTTGAACGCCAGCGCGATCACCAGCGTCACGAGCACCGACGAGTTGCGGTCCAGCAGCGCGATCAGGCTGAGATAGGCAACGACCACGCCGCCGGCCAGGATCAGATAGAGCAATGAGCGGGAGACCACCAGCCGGATGTCGAGCAGTTGGTGACGCAGTACCGCGATCGCGATCGCCAGCGGGATCAGCAGCAGCGGCAGCACGCCGAGCACCAGCGACTCGGTGCCGATCAGGTTCTCCAGCCCGAAACACGCAACGATCACCAGTAGCGCGAGCAACAACCAGAGGACCTGCCGGCGTACCTGCTCCGAGCTGCGGCGGTAGCGGAGTACCACCGCCAGGAGAGCGGCCAACAGACTGGCCAGCAAGCCCGCGCTGCTGATCGCGCCGATCACCTGGATCTGCTCGAATCCGGTCCAGTGCGGGTAGCCCGGGATGCCGATCTCGGCCGACAGCCCGCCGGCCTGGTCGAAGACGCCGGTCGCCGTCCACAGCACTGCGTTCAGCACCAGAGCGGCAACTACCCAGCGCCAGCGACGGGACAGCAACTGCCCATCGGGGAAGAGCAGCAGCGTCAGCGGGATGAAGAAGGCCAGCGCCGGACTCCAGCCGCCGTTCGTCACCGTCGCGACGATTCGCCAAGGAACTGTCGGTTCGCCCAACCAGGCAAGGACACTCAGGCCGGTCGCGGTCGAGGCGTAGCAACAGCCGCCCAGCAGCAGGGTCCAGCCGACCAGGTTCCGCGGCCGGTGGTAGGCGATCGGCCAGCCGGCCAGCGCCAGGCAGAGGCCGATCGCCGCATTGGAGGGCACGAACAGCTCGGTCAGCCGGGTCCAGCTCAGGTCCGACGCGGCGGCCGCCACGACCGTGACGACGGCCTCAAGCAGCGCGACCACGAGCAGCGCCGATGCCGCAGTACGGCGTCGGCCGGCGTCGGGTGGTCCGGACTCGCTCATCTGCTCATCATCAGGCCGACCACCCCCGGTCGAGTAGGGGTCTGCCCCCAGACCACTCGGGAACTCTTCTCGCGCGGACCGCGGGCCGGACACCTGCCGACCAGGGGCGATCGCGACCGACGCTGAGGCATCACCGTTCGTTCCAAGCCTGAGGAGTAAGTCATGTCAGAAGCGAAGCTCGCGGCCGGTCAGCAGAAGACTGTCCGCACACCTCGCGATGTCCGGCGGTTCTGGCGGGTGCTGCTCGCCGTGGTCGCGCCGGTTCCGATGCTGTTCATGGGTATCTACTACCTGGTCAGCCCGGTCGACGGCGACGCACCGTTCGCGACCTCGGTGGCCGCGATCACGGCCGATTCCGGCCGTTTCGAGGCGATGCAGTGGCTGCAGGTGCCGTTCTTCCTGTTGATCCCGGCAATGTTCGCGGCGGCGTGGGTGTCCCGGCGTACGGCGCCGCGGCTGGCCACGATCGGCGGGCTGCTGTCGGTCGGTGGGATGAGCGCCGGGTTCTTCCTGCTGGACGGGGTCGTCACGCTGGAGTACCTGACCGCTCGCCAGGGGTTCGACGCGGGCACGATGGAGCGGCTCTCGGACGCCTTCGAGGAGCAGGCGACCATCCAGGTCGGCGGTCTGCTCTTCATCTCGGCGGTCACCATCGGCCTGCTGCTGCTCGGAATCGCGTTGTGGCGCAGCAAGGTCGCACCGGCCTGGATGGGGATCGCCCTCGCCTTCGGTGGCTTCACCCATCCGTTCATGCCCGGCCACCTGGCCGCGGGCCTCGGGCTGGTCGTCGCCGCGATCGGTTTCGCGGGCGCCTCGTACGCGCTGTTGCGCTCGTCCGACGACAACTTCGACCTGCCGCCGCTCGAAAGGTAGTGGTGTCGTCTCGCCTGTGGCGCGGGTAATGGTTATGGTCCCCAGTGGGGGTTGAGGAAGGTGAGGAGCCAGATGGCAGACACCACGTCCACAGACCACGACAGGTTCAACCTGCCGACCAAGAACCTGCCCGCGCCACAGGTTCGCGATCTGCCCGAGCCACCGACCCAGACCTGGCGGATCGTCGGGCCGGGCATGGTCGGGGCCGGGGTCGGGCTCGCCTCCGGTGAGTTCATCCTCTGGCCGTACATCTCGTCCCAGGTCGGCCTGGTGTTCCTCTGGGGCGCGGTGGTCGGGGTCGCGATCCAGTGGTTCCTGAACATGGAGATCGAGCGGTACACGCTGGCCACTGGTGAGACGGCGTTGACCGGCTTCAACCGGTACGGCAAACACTGGGGCCTGTTCTTCGCGATCATGACGTACTTCGCGAACCTCTGGCCGGGCTGGGCGACCAGCTCCGCGTCGATGCTGACCTACCTGTTCGGCGCCGGCGACCCGCGCTGGATCGCGATCGGCATCCTGGTGGTGATCGGCCTGATCCTGACCCTGGCGCCGGTCGTCTACGTGATGCTGGAGCGGCTGATCTTCGTCAAGATCGCCGCCGTCGCGCTGCTCGTCGTACTGGCGCTGATCTTCGCCATCCGCGGCAAGACCTACAGCGCGCTCGGCGACGCCGTCACCCACCCGGAGTTCCCGGTGAGCACCCTCGGCTTCGCGCTGATGATGGGCGCGATCGCGTACGCCGGCGCCGGTGGCGGGCAGAACCTGTGCCAGAGCAACTGGATCCGGGACAAGGGCTTCGGGATGGGCGTGCACGTGCCGCGGCTGACCTCGCCGGTGACGGGTGAGAAGGAGGCCGATCCGCAGGCCAACGGCTTCACCTTCCCGCCCGACGCCGCGAACCTGGCCCGCTGGCGGCGCTGGTGGAAGTTCGCCAACCTGGAGCAGGCGCTGACCTTCGTCCTGATCACCGTGCTGACCATCCTGTTCACCTCGATGCTCGCGCACGCCACCCTGTTCGGCGACGACACGGTGAAGAACAACATCGGCTTCCTCAAGATCGAGGGCGTCAACCTGCAGTCCCTGGTGGGCGGCTGGTTCGGCTACCTGTTCTGGGCGATCGGCGCGTTCTCGCTGTTCGCCGCGGCGGCCGGCATCGTCGACTACACCTCCCGGCTGGCCTCCGACATGATCAAGGCCCGCTACCTGCGCACCTCGACGATCACCGAGTCCAAGCTGTACTTCTGGCTGGTCTGGGGACTGGTTGCCTTCGGCATCATCGTGCTGCTGGCCGGACTGTCCCAGCCGCTGGTGCTGCTGACCATCTCGGCCTGCACCGCCGGCACCATGATGTTCGTCTACTCCGGCCTGCTGTGGTGGATGAACTCCCGCGCCCTGCCCCGCGCCATCCGGATCAGCCGGCTGCGCACCGCCGTGATGCTGTTCGCCTTCCTGGCCTTCGGCTTCCTGGCGGTCTTCACCGTCATCGACCAACTGAGGAAGAACTTCTGAAGCGCGAACTCCCCGGCCCCGGACAGGAATCCGTCTGGGACTACCCGAGACCACCGGCCGTCGAGCCGTCCACCGAGCACATCATCGCCACGCTCGGCGGCCGGCCCGTGGTCGACACCACCGCGTCGTACCGGGTGCTGGAGACCAGCCACCCGCCGACCTACTACCTCCCCCGCGCCGCGTTCGCACCCGGCGTACTGCGCGAAGCACCCGGTACGTCGTACTGCGAATGGAAGGGCGTCGCGTCCTACCTCACCATCGCGGCCGGCGACCGGGTCGCCGAGGCGAAGGCCTGGTTCTACCCCGAGCCGGTGCCGGCGTACGGCGTACTGCTGGACCACATCGCCTTCTACCCCGGCGCGATGGACACCTGCACCATCGACGGCGAACAGGTCCAGCCCCAACCCGGCAACTTCTACGGCGGCTGGATCACGTCCCGGGTGGTCGGCCCCTTCAAGGGCGAGCCGGGCACGGCCTACTGGTGAGTCAGACGTTCAGGTCGTACGACTGCCGGCCGCCTTTGACTGTGGTGAAGAGCGAGTAGATCGACGTGGTGGCGGTGAGGAAGAGGCGGTTGCGTTTGGGGCCGCCGAAGCAGAGGTTGGAGACGGTCTCGGGGACCAGGAGTTTGCCGAGCAGGGTGCCGTCCGGGTGGTAGACGTGTACGCCGTCGGCGGCCGCGCCCCAGACTCTGCCTTCGCTGTCGAGGCGGATGCCGTCGAAGGCGCCATTGCCGCACTCGGCGAACAGCTCGCCGCCGGACAGCTTGTCGCCGTCGACCGTGAAGACGCGGATGGTGGCTTCTTCCGTGTCGGTCACGTAGAGCAGGCTGCCGTCGTTGGAGAAGGCCAGGCCGTTCGGCCGGTTGAAGTCGTCGGCGACGACGCTCAGGTCGCCGTCGGCGCTCAGCCGGTAGACGAAGCAGCCGCCGACCTCGATCGAGCCCTGGTGCCCCTCGTAGTCACTGTCGATCCCGTACGCCGGGTCGGTGAACCAGACCGCGCCGTCCGCGCCGACCACCACGTCGTTCGGGCTGTTCAGCCGGCCGCCGTTGTAGCTGTCGGCAAGCACCCGGACCGAGCCGTCGTGCTCAGTCCTGGTCACGCGCCGATTGCCGTGTTCGCAGCTGATCAGCCGGCCCTGCTCGTCGAGCGTGTGCCCGTTCGTGTTGCCGGCCGGTTCCCGGAACACCGACACCTGGTACGACGTCTCGTCCCAGCGCAGGATCCGGTCGCTCGGGATGTCGCTCCAGACCAGGTACCGCCCGGCCGCGGAGTACGCCGGGCCCTCCAGCCACCGGCCGCCGGTCCACAGCCGCTCCAGCCGCGAGTCACCCCGGATCCCGGCGAAGCGGTCGTCCAGCTTCACCCATTCCGCGGGAACGGTTCCGGCCAACGGCTCGAGCAGGGGCATCGGAGGCTCCTCAGAGATGTGACTGACGTTGTCACCCGCGATCGTACGGCGGCGGGGCGCCGTCCGTCGTGAGCAGCCAGGAGTAGACCGAGGTGGTGGCGGTGACGAACAACCGGTTTCGTTTCGGGCCGCCGAAGCAGAGGTTCGAGACGACATCGGGGAACAGCAGCTTGCCGATCAAGGTGCCGTCGGGGTCGAAGCAGTGCACACCTTCATGGGTCGCGGCCCACACTCGACCAGCGGCGTCGAGCCGGAGGCCGTCGAACATGCCAGCCTGACAAGGCGCGAAGACCTCGCCGCCGACCAGCCGATCACCCTTCACCTCGAACCGCCGGATGTGCTTGGCGGGCGTGTCCACGACGTACAGCTGAGACTCGTCCAGCGAGAAGGCCAGCCCGTTCGGCCGGGTGAAATCGTCGGCCACGACGGTCAGGTCCGAGCCGTCCGGCGAGAGCCGGTAGACGTTGCAACCGGCGATCTCCTGCTCGGCCGCGTGGCCCTCGTAGTTCGACGTGATCCCGTACGGCGGATCGGTGAACCAGATCGAACCGTCCCGGCGGACCACCACATCGTTGGGGCTGTTCAGCCGCAGCCCGTTCAGATGCGAGGCGAGAACGGTCAGAGAGCCGTCCGCCTCGGTCCTGGTCACCCGGCGGTTGCCCTGCTCGCAACTGATCAGCCGGCCTTGGGCGTCGAGGGTGTTCCCGTTCGTGTAGCCGGCCGGCTGGCGGAAGATCGACACCGCGCCGGACAGTTCGTCCCAGCGGAGCAGCCGGTCGTTGGGGATGTCGCTGAAGACCAGACTGCGCCAGGCCGGGACATAGACGGGGCCTTCCAGCCAGCGGCCGCCGTCGTACAGGCGCTCCACGTACTCGTCGCCGCGAGCGACCACCGCGAAGCGTTCGTCCAGCGTCACCAGGTCGGCCCGCGATCGAGCCGGAGTGTCAGTCAGCGTGATCGTCATGTGCCGAATGATATCTTTTGAGAGTCTTTTGAGACCAGATGAGATCCGGTGATCATGACCATAGACCAGACAGATCGCGAACTGCTCGCCATGCTGCAGGAGGATGCGACCCAGTCGTACGCCGTCCTCGGTGAGGCGGTCGGCCTGTCCGCGGCGGCCGCCCACGAGCGGGTCCGCAAGCTCAAAGCAGCCGGGGTGATCCGGCGGACCACGATCGAGGTCGATCCCAGCGCGCTCGGCAACGGAGTACTGGCCTATGTCCTGCTCGACTCGGCGTCCTGGATGGGCGACGCGCCGACCCGGCAGGCGCTGGAAGGCATCGCCACCGTCGAGGAGGCGCACATCATCGCCGGCCCTGCCTCGGTGCTGGTGAAGGTACGCACCAGCAGCACCGAAGCGCTCCAGGCGACCCTGCGCGCTCTCCACCAGGTGGACGGAGTGACCAGCACTCAGACAGTCGTCGTGCTGGAGTCCTTCTTCGAGCGGGCGCCGACGGCGATGTGACATAGAACCTGTCACCCCTGAGGTCCGGTTGACCCTAGACTCGGCCGGGCCGAAGGGAGTTCAGCTGTGTCTGACAGCAAGCGCATCACCAAGGTTCTGGTCGCCAACCGGGGCGAGATCGCCGTCCGGGTCGTCCGCGCCGCCGCGGACGCGGGACTGGGCAGCGTCGCCGTGTACGCCGAGCCCGACCGCGACGCCCTGTTCGTCCGGCTGGCCGACGAGGCCTACTCGCTGGACGGCGCGACGCCGGCCGACTCCTACCTGAACATCGCCAAGATCCTCGACGTCGCGGCCCGCTCCGGCGCGGACGCGGTGCACCCGGGGTACGGCTTCCTGGCCGAGAACGCCGAGTTCGCGCAGGCCGTGATCGACGCCGGCCTGATCTGGATCGGCCCGCCGCCGTCGGCGATCGACTCGCTCGGCGACAAGGTGAAGGCCCGGCACATCGCCGAGAAGGTCGGCGCCCCGCAGGTCCCCGGCACGCCGAACCCGGTCGCCGACGCGGACGAGGTGGTGGCCTTCGCCACGGAGTACGGGCTGCCGATCGCGATCAAGGCGGCGTACGGCGGTGGCGGTCGCGGGATGAAGGTCGCCCGCACGCTGGAGGAGATCCCGGAGCTGTTCGAGTCGGCGACCCGCGAGGCGGTCAGCGCCTTCGGTCGCGGCGAGTGCTTCGTCGAGCGCTACCTGGACAAGCCACGGCACGTCGAGACCCAGTGCCTGGCCGATGCCCACGGCAACGTCGTGGTGATCTCCACCCGGGACTGCTCGCTGCAGCGCCGCTACCAGAAGCTGGTCGAGGAGGCGCCCGCGCCGTTCATCTCGGCCGAGCAGCTCGAGACGCTCTACACGTCGTCGAAGGCGATCCTGCGCGAGGCCGGGTACGTCGGCGCCGGCACCTGTGAGTTCCTGATCGGCCAGGACGGCCTGATCTCCTTCCTCGAGGTGAACACCCGGCTGCAGGTCGAGCACCCGGTCAGCGAAGAGGTGACCGGCATCGATCTGGTCCGGGAGATGTTCCGGATCGCCGACGGTGAAGAGCTCGGCTACGACGACCCGGAGGTCTCCGGCCACTCGATCGAGTTCCGGATCAACGCCGAGGACCCGGGCCGCGGCTTCCTGCCCGCGCCTGGCACGCTGACCAAGTGGCACGTGCCGTCCGGTCCGGGCATCCGGCTCGACGGCGGGTACGACGAGGGTGAGACCGTGCCGGGGTCGTTCGACTCGCTGGTGGCCAAGCTGATCGTCAGCGGCCGCGACCGGACCCAGGCGCTGGAGCGGTCCCGCCGCGCGCTGAAGGAGTTCGTGGTCGAGGGCATGCCGAGCGCGGTGCCGTTCCACGCGGCCGTGGTGAGCGACCCGGCCTTCGTCGGCGACGACGGCTTCCAGGTGCACACCCGCTGGATCGAGACCGAGTTCGACAACCAGATCCCGCCGTACGACGGCGGCACCGACGTGGCCGAGCAGGGCGAGCGCGAGAAGGTCACCGTCGAGGTCGGCGGCAAGCGTCTCGAGGTCGTTCTCCCGGCCGGCCTGGGCTCCTCGGGCGTCGCCTCCACCGGTACTGCGAAGAAGAAGCCTTCGCGGCGCGCGGGGAGCAGCGGTAAGGCAGCCGCCTCGGGCGACTCGCTCACCTCGCCGATGCAGGGCACCATCGTCAAGCTCGCCGTCGAGGAAGGCGCGACGGTCGCCGAGGGCGACCTGATCGTGGTCCTGGAGGCGATGAAGATGGAGCAGCCGCTGAACGCCCACAAGGCCGGCACGGTAACTGGGCTGTCGGCCGAAGTAGGCGCCACCGTGGCTGCTGGTGCGGCTATTTGCGAAATCAAAGACTGAAACACAGGTCTTTCTCAGCATTTACCGGTAGCTTCCCTGCAGGATTGCCGCGAGGTGAGGAGAACTCTGCATGTCCAGGAAGACCCACGAGCATCAGCTGGCTCAACGCAAGGCGCAGCGTCAGGCGGAGCGGCAGGCTGAACGCGCCAAGCAGCGCCGGATGGTGGCGGTGACGATCGCGTCGATCATCGCGGTGGTCGCGGTGATCGGCGGCGTGGTGGTGCTGATCGCCAAGAACACCGGGAACGACACCGCGGTGGGTGGCAGCCCGGATCCGTCGGCACCGGCGGCGGGCGCGGAGAACAAGCCGGTCTCGATCCCGACCGCGATCGCACCGGCACCGAAGCGGGCCAAGCCGCTCGCGGCGGAAGTGGACTGCAGCTACGCCAAGTCCGCCGAGCCGGCCAGCAAGAAGGTCGACGCGCCGGCCAACGGCAAGGTGAAGGCCAGCGGCACCTCGCCGGTCACCCTGAACACCTCGGTCGGCGAGCTGCACTTCACCCTGGACAGCGCGCTCGCGCCCTGCACGGTGAAGAGTTTCCTGAGCCTGGTCGGGCAGAAGTACTTCGACGGCACCAGCTGCCACCGGCTCACCGTCGGCGACGGCCTGCAGGTGCTGCAGTGTGGCGACCCGTCGGGCACCGGCAGCGGCGGCCCCGGCTACAGCTTCAAGGACGAGGTGTACCCCGAGCTGAAGTACGGCCGCGGCGTGCTCGCGATGGCCAACTCGGGCCCGAACACCAACGGCAGCCAGTTCTTCGTCGTCTACGGCAACGCCGGACTGCCGCCGTCGTACACGGCCTTCGGGACGGTCGACAAGGCCAGCCTGGAAGCGATCGACAAGGTCGCCAACGCTGGTGTGGTCCCGCAGGGCGGGCCTACCGACGGCAAGCCCGCCACACCGGTCGAGATCAAGACCGTCACCGCGGCAAGTTAGGCCAGTTCGTCGTACTTGCTGCGCGGCCAGGCCAGCAAGGCGTCGATCTGCACCATGCCGGACTGCTCCAGCAACTGGACCGGTCCTTCGGCGAAGTGGAAGAGGCCCGTGGCAGGATCACGGGTCTCTTTCCATGCCCGGTCCGAGTACGCCTCGGCGACCGCCTTGTACTTGCGGTCAGGGGAGATCGAGTCGAGGATCAGCAGGTTCTTGAAGTAGATCGCGTTGAACCTGGTCGGCTGCTTCCACAGCCGGTCCTCGGCGCCGTAGAAGGCCAGCGACGCCTTCGCCAGCGCCTTGGCGTCGGTCAGGTACTTCTTCTCGTGCGTTGCCTTGTACAACAAGGCTCCGGCGCCGAGCATCACGCCCTGGTTGTAGCTCCACTGGGTCTTCTCGACCGTGCCGGCCAGGTCGATGTGGTCCCAGTACAGGCCGTTCGGGGCCAGCATGCACTTCTGCGCCCAGTCGTACATCTTCTTCGACCAGGTCAGGTACGACTTGTCCCGGGTCAGCAGGTAGAGATGCGCGCCGAGCTCGGCGCCCGGACCGTTGGAGATGGTGTTGCGGTCCTGGCTCCAGGGCGCCTGGGTCCAGAACGTGCCGCCCGCGCACGGGTGCGACGGGTCGGTGTCCCAGCCGTGGATCACGAGCGTGAAGATCTCCTTCGCCCGGGCCAGCGACGAGCGGTCACCAGTCCGCTGGTACTGCTGGATCAGGTGCAGCCCGATCCACTCGTTGTCGTCGTAGAACTTGTCACCGCCCTGCCCGAGCGGCGGCCGCAGGTAGGAGTCGTAGCCCTTCGGCGTGGTGGTCGCGTTCCAGTACGGCTGGTACGCCGCCAGCCGGCGGTCGGCCTCCTTGTCGGCCTTGCGCCCTGAGCCGGGGATGCCGGCCAGGTTCTCGGCAGCGACCGCGGCCTGCGAGTACGGCCAGATATAGGAGTAGGGGTTCTGCTGCTCGTTCGGGTACTCCTCCAGCAGCAGCCCTTGGTTGCCGGTGTCGAAGTACTTGTTGAGTGCCTGGTACGACGCCTGGGCCTTCGCCGCCGGCGAGTGTGGGCTCCCGGTCACGGTGTCACCCTTCGCGTCGGCGGCTGGGGTGTGCAGCGCGGCCAGCATCCCGACCGCGAGCAAGCCACCGGCAATCCGTTGAGTTGGTATACCAAATTTTCTGCGCATCGACCTGCTCCTCCTGGGGCGGCGGCGATTGACATCGATGTCACGTTCTAGCTGGCCAGGGGATTCGCCGTCAATGGCTCAGCGTCATCCGGGTTCTTCCGTAGTTGACATATTAAGTGAGGTCGGCTGGACCCCCGCGAACCCGAACCAGGCCGAGCGCAGGTGCAGCCGCAGCCGGACCTGATCGCCGGTCAGCACCACCTTGCCCTTCGAGCCGACCGCCTGGACCGAGGTCACCCGCCCGCCCGACGGACCGACACCGGTCCTGCGGAGCACCCGAAGGCTTCGCAAGGCGCCCACCCCGAAAGCGGCCTGCAACTGCGCGCTGGTCCGGGTGACCGACCAGGTGGCATTCGGGTTCCTGTTGCCCGGATACGCATCCCAGCCGTCCAGCTTCATCACCTGGTACGCCGTATCGCCGGTCGCCGTGGCGCCGCCGTTCGACGACGAGAACTCGGCCATGATCGGCTTGCCCTTGTAGAGCCGGATCTGCCCGGCCGTGGCCGCGATCGCGTTGTTGGTCGAGTTCTTCTCGTCGTTGTAACCGCCGTAGACCTGGCAGGACGTGGTGTCGCACAGGTCGTAGGCCCGCCGGGTGGCGCGGTTGCGGTGGAAGACCGAATAGGTGCGTGCGGCAACTGATTGCACCTGCAGCGCGGCCGGCCGCCAGCTCGTCACGGCTTCGCGCGGAACCACGCCGCGCAGATACAGCTCCAACGAGAGGACGTTGATGGTGTCGAAGTGGGCGCCGGACAGGTCGGCGGACCGCAGTACGCCGCGATAGCGCCGGACCGCGCCACTGGGCAGTACCAGGGAGATCACCGTCGGGCCCTCGAACTGGCCCATCCCGGTCAGCGTCTTCCAGACCGTCCAGGTCGTCGCCTTGGCGTTGTACGAGCTGACCTTGGCGCCGTGTTCGCCGTACGGGTCGATCGACCACTGGTTGCGAGTCGATGCCGTCGGCAACGTGTAGAGCTTGCCGGTCCGCAGGTCACGCAACCGCAGTTTGTTGGCCGCGGCAACCCGGACGCCGTCGGTGGTGTCGGCGCTGATCCGGACCCGGATCGCCCCGTTCGCCTTGCCCACCGTCGTTCCGGGGTAGTAGAAGTCCAGGATCGACTTCGCCGACCGGCCCGCGATCGCCGCCCCCTGCGCGCCGTACTGCGACATACCGCGGCCGTGGCCGAAGCCGCGACCGGTGATGGTCTGGGTCGCCTCGGTCTCAGGTGGTGGGGCCGCCTGGGCAGTTGCGCTCAGCAATGTCGAGCCGAGGGCGATGGCAACGATCAGGCGGTTCACGAGACGTAGACCTTCTGCGCGCGGTTGCTGAAGGTCAGGGTGCCGCGCTGGAACTTCTGCCGCAGCCCGCCCTTGACCTTGTACATGTCGGTGATCGGCAGGCCGACCTTCGACCGCTCGGCGCCGAGCGCGGCGTACTTGCGGTGGATCATCCCGGCGACCGGCCGCATCGCGGTGCGCTTCGACCAGTACAGGCCGCCGTTCTGGAACGACTGCACCTTGCTGCCGGTGACCCGGCCGACGCGGTACTCGCTGGTCGGCAGGCCGAGCAGCCCGTCGGGGCCGAACTGGCGGTAGCGGGTGCGGAACAGGCCCGTCACCGAGTGCGCGCCGCTGGCCTTCGACCAGTAGATGTCCCGCGCGCTGAAGTAGGTGGCCCGGCCGGTCTTGGTCCGGTGCTCACCCCAGAACGGTTGCCCGGTCACCCGGAATCCGCCGAGGGTCTTGGCGAACCGGTAGATCTCGGTGGAGACGCTCTTGCCCATCAAGATGTTGGTTCGTTGCTTCAGCCAAGGAAGTTTGGAGTACAGGTTCTTGCCCGGGCAGGCGGTCGCCTTGGTGTCCTTGTGGCCGGAGACGGTGTGCAGCTTGCTGCCGGCCAGCACGATCGTGGCCAGCGGCGAGCGGTAGTTGGCGTCCAGCTTCCAGGCGATGATCCGGGCCGTCGTCTCCAGCATCGGGGCGGGCGGCGCGACCTGGTCGAAGTTGCCGATCAGCGAGACGCCGAACGAACTGGCGTTGTACGACCCGGTGTGCGCGCCGAGCACCGGCAGTTGCGCACCGCCGTACCGGCCCTCGAAGGCGCGGCCGAACCGGTCGACGAGGAAGTTGTAGCCCAGATCGCACCAGCCACGGCTCTTCACGTGGTACGCGTACATGCTGCGGACCATCGCCGGCACCTGGGTGCGGGTGTAGTTGTTGCGATCAGCGGTGTGGTGCACGAAGGCGGCCTGGACGGTGCCGGTGTACTTCGGCTTCACGCAGGCCTTGCCGTTGTGCGCGCGGAGCCGTTCGTCGGCGCCCCACGCGCGCCGGCTCACCATCGGCGGCATCGGGTACGGCGCTCTGGCGGCCTCGGCCTCCACCGGATCCTCGACGGTCGGCGGCTCGGCGTCGGCGGCCCTGATGCCAGGATTGATCAGCGCGACCTTGGCATCGGTGATCTTCGTGCCGTCGAGCGTTGTGAGGGAGGTCTGGATGCCATTGGCGTTGCCGACCCAGAACGGCTCGGTGCCGGAGCGCTCGACGCCTTCGGTGGTCCCGGTCGCCGGACCGTGGTCGTCCTCGACCGGCAACGCCTCCCAGGCCGACCACTGGCCATCGCGCTGGACCCGGACCTTGACCTGCACCTGGGCAGAGTCCTTGCGGTAGGGCCAGGTAACACCGACCATGCCGAACGGCTTGGTCTGCTGGGCCTCGGCAGTCGAGTACTGCGAACCCTGGGTGAGCGGCAGCTCTTCGTAGGTCGGATCGGCCACCGGGACGGTCTGGACGACCGGTACTTCGGCAGAGGCGGGCGCGAGCGGCGCGAACAGGGCCAGGCCTGTCACCGCGGTCAGCGCCAGTCGGGGTGAGAAGGTCTTGCTCATCGGACAGCCTTCTGCTAGACGGGACAGCAGTAATCGATTATGCGCACCGCGTGACCGACATCCGCGCATTTTCGTCACCCTGCGTGGCGTCGGTAGGCTGGCTGCTGAAATCGAAGCGACCAGGGGGTTTGCGATGGCGAACCGGTTCCGGCCCGAGGATCTGTCCTGCCCGTTGTCGACCACGCTGCGGCATGTCGGCGAGTGGTGGACGTTGCTGATCCTGCACGACGCCTTCGACGGCTACACCCGGTTCGACGAGTTCCAGCGGAACCTGAAGATCTCGTCCAGCATGCTGACCACGCGGTTGCGGACGCTGGTCGAGGACGGGCTGCTGGAACGTACGCAGTACCAGGAGAAACCGGCGCGGTACGAGTACGTGCTGACCGAGCTCGGGCGGTCGCTGCGGCCGGTGATCGTCACGCTGGCGGCGTGGGGCAACGAGCGGCTGCCGGCCGGTGAGCGGACGATGATCCTGGTCGAGGCCGAGAGCGGCGACGAGGTCGAGCCGGTGGTGGTGGATCGGGCCAGCGGCCGGCGGGTCGACGGACCGGAGTATGTGTTCACCGCGGGACCTGCTGCCTCGGAAGCCATGCGGCGCCGCTACGAGCCGCCGCGAACGCGTTGACGCCGCCGCACCGCCAACGCTCTGTTTTTCAGCTTTTTCAGGAGATTCTCAGGAGATTTCGGTCGCTTTCGACCGCCCGGTAGGCTCGACGCAACACTCGTCGAGGAAGGCCCGACATGAAGTTCATCCTGCTGATCGCGGTCATCGCGATCGCCGTCCTGGCGTACCGCTCGTATCGGCGGACGCAACTCGAGACCAAGAAGAAGCACGAGATCACCGCGGGCGAGCTGGAGTCGGTGAAGCGGACCGCCGACGAGGACATCACCAAGTTCGGCGAAGAGCTGCAGGATCTCGACCTCGACATGGTCGGCAAGGACCTCGGCGACGGCGCCCGGCAGGACTACCAGCGCGCGCTGGACTCCTACGAGTCGGCCAAGTCCGCGGTCGGCCAGGTCACCGAGGCCGAGCAGATCCGGCACGTGATCGAGATCCTCGAGGACGGCCGGTACGCGATGGCCTGCGTCCGCGCCCGGGTCAACGGCGAGCCGCTGCCGCAGCGCCGCCCGTCCTGCTTCTTCAACCCGCAGCACGGCCCGTCGGTCGCCGACGTCACCTGGTCGCCCCCCGGTGGTGCCCCGCGTGAGGTCCCGGCCTGCGCCGCGGACGCCGAGCGCGTCCGCGCCGGTGCCGACCCGGACATCCGCAAGGTGATGGTCGGCCCGCAGCGCGTCCCGTACTGGGAGGCCGGCCCGGCCTACTCCCCCTACGCCCAGGGCATGTTCGGCGCCCTCGGCGGTGTGATGACCGGCATGTTCATCGGCACCATGCTCGGCGGCATGTTCGCCGGCGGCGGCTACGGCGACATGGCCGGCGGCGGCTTCGAAGGCGGCGACGGCGGCGGTGACTTCGGCGGCGGAGACGGCGGCTCCGGCGACTTCAGCGGCGACGGCGACTTCAGCGGTGGCGGCGACAGCGGCGGCTGGGACTTCGGCGGCGGAGACTTCGGCGGCGGCGACTTCTGATCTGCGCTGGTTGACCCCCGGAAGCCATCAGGCTTCCAGGGGTCTTCTCATCTCGCGAGTAGGTCGGCGATCTGTTCTATTCCTTGGGCGATGGCGGACTCGTTCAAGTTGCCGAAGCCGAAGACGATGCCCGCATTGGACGTCGAGCCGGGTGATCGGTAGGGCGTGAGCCCGTGCAACCCGACAGAACGCTCGGCGGCCGCGGCGATCGTGTGGGCTTCGTCCGTGACCAGTGTCGCGAGCGCGTGGAACCCGGCGTCGAGGCCGGTCAGCGGTAGGTGGGGTGCGTGAGCGGCGAGCGAATCGATCAGCGTCCGCCGGCGGGCGGCGTACGTCTTGCGCATCCGCCGCAGGTGGCGGTCGTAGCGGCCGGACTCCATCAGCCAGGCGAGCGTGAGCTGATCCAGACCTGACGACCCGTGGTCGGCATATCGCTTCTCGGCGGCGAGGTCACGCAGCAGGTACGCCGGGGGCACCGCCCAGCCGAGTCGCACAGCCGGGCCGAGCGCCTTGCTCACCGAACCGAGGTAGACGACGCGATCCGGCGCCAGACCCTGCAGACTGCCGACCGGCGACTTGTCGTAGCGGAACTCCGAGTCGTAGTCGTCTTCGATCACCAGACCGTCGACCTGCCGAGCCCAATCGATCAAGGCCAACCGGCGAGCCGGGGACAGCACGACTCCGGTCGGCGTCTGGTGCGCGGGCGTGAGGATCGCCGCCGTCGCCCCCGTACTGCGAAGCTCGTCGACGACCATCCCTTCCTCGTCGACCCGCACCGGCACCGCCTGCAGGCCGGCCCGGCGGATCATCGACGGCATCGCGGGGTGACCGGGATCCTCGACGGCGACAGCTCTGGCTCCCCGCGCCTTCAGCACGGCCAGCGTCAACGCGGCGCCCTGGGTGAAGCCCGTCGTGACGACCATCCCGCCGCTGTCGGCGACCACACCGCGGACCCGGCGAAGATACGAAGCAGCGATCTCCCGCAGACGCAGCGATCCCGCGGACGGACCGTAGTCGATGTCGCGGGCAGACGCAGTACGAGCAACCTCGCGGCAGGCCCACACCCAGTCGCGCATCGGGAAGCTGCGCAGGTCGGGGAGGCCCGGGGTGAAGTCGATAGCCACTGACCGCCCGCCAACGGACGGCGCCGGCTCCACACGACTCTGCCGAAGCGCCGGTGCCGCTCGAGTCGGCGCACCTGCACTGGTGACCAGGTACCCCTCGGCACTGAGCTGCTCGTAGACGGTCTGCACCAGCCCGCGTGAGATCCCCAGATCGGCCGCCAGCGTGCGGGACGACGGCAACCGTTCACCAGGGCTGAGTCGCCCCGAGCGCAGCGCGTCCCGCAACGCTTCCCGCAGCTGCGACCCCAACGGCTCGTCGGCATCGCGCTCGAGCCGCAGAGCCAGCTCAGGAGTCAAACCGGACCACTCAATTGCCACAAAACTGGACTATAACGCGAGGCCAGTTGCTTCCTAGGATCGGCGCACGAAGCGTTGACCAGGGAGGGGTGTTGTCGTGTTCGCGATCGACTTGGGGGACGGCGCCGAGCTCCGACCGCTGGAGCCGTGGCAGGCCGAGGAGTTCCTCGCACACATGGACCGCGCGCGGGAAGGCGTCGACCCGTGGATCCCGTGGGCGGGCCGCAGTACGGATCTGGACTCGGCGCGCGCGACGCTGCAGCGGTACAGCGATCTCGCGGCGCGCGACGCCGGCCGGCTGTACGGGATCTGGCTGGACGGCGTGCTGGTCGGCGGCACCATGTTCGTCAGCTTCGAGGTTGCCTATGGCAACTGTGAGATCGGCTGCTGGCTGGAGCCCGCCGGGCAGGGCCGCGGACTGGTGACCAAGGCAACGAAGTACCTGATCGACTGGGCGGTCTGGGAGCGCGGGATGCACCGGATCGAGTGGATCACCCGGCCGGACAACACCGCGAGCAGCAACATCGCCCGGCGACTCGGGATGAAGCTGGACGGCGTACTGCGTGAGCAGTATCCGCACAACGGCGTCCGGTACGACTCGGAGGTCTGGGCGTTGCTGGCCACGGAATGGCGCACCCGATGACGGATGCCACAGCCATTGAGGCGATCGTGCAGACCTTCTTCAGCGCCTTCACCTCCGGCCCCGAGTGCGCGGAGCGGCTCGACGCCTTGCCGGAGGTGTTCTTGCCCGAGGCCATCATCGTCCGCACCTGCGGGATGACCCCGACCGTGTACGGCGTCGACGACTTCATCGCTCCCCGGCTTGCTCTGCTCACCGGCGGCACTCTCATCGACTTCAAGGAGTGGGTGCTGTCCGGGTCGATCGAGGTGTTCGGCGACATCGGTCAGTGGTACGGCAGCTACGCGAAGTCCTGGGTGCAGGACGGCGAATCCTTCACCGGCAAGGGGATGAAGACGATCCAGTTCGTCCGTACCGCGGCCGGCTGGCGGATCAGCGCCGCCGCCTGGGACGACGAGCGCGACGGCATCGTGATCCCGGCCGGCCGCAGTACGGCTGCTGCGTAGGTGCTGAGGGCTACTCGCCGTTGAAGTTGCCGGCCGCGTCGTAGGCGACCAAGGAGTAGACCGGGTTCTTGAGGGTTCCGGGCAGCTTGCCGAGGTCCTGGATGACCGTGGTGGTGCCGGTGGCGTGGCCGACGGCGAACAGCTTGGCGCCGCCGGTCTCCTTGTCGATCGCGGTGAGCAGGACGCCCTTCTGGCCGCAGCGCTCGGCGACCAGCGAGTCGTAGGTGTCCCAGCCGCTGCCGCGGACCTGCTTGACGATGGTCTTGCTGGTCGACGCGAGCGGGATCTGGATCGTGTAGAGCCCGCCGCCGCGCAGGTTGGCCAGGAACGTGTCGTACGTCGCGGTCTGGCTGATCAGCGTCAGCGTCTTCACCGACGCGAATCCGGTGTAGGTCCCGGTCTTCTTCCAGGTCTTGCCGGGGGCCCAGCGGGTGATCGTGCCGGTGTTGGTCAGGCCGTAGAAGTTGGTGTGCCCCTCGATCGAGCCGAGGTACTTCTGCCAGATCGACAGGTTGACCGACTTGTAGTCACCCCAGCCGCCGCCGATGTTGCTCTGCAGGAGGGTCCCGTTCGGCTGGAGGACCTGGCTGGTCAGGGTGGTGCCGACCACCGCGAGGGCGGAGGAGGTCACGGTGCCGTCGGTGCCCAGGACGGCCTCCCAGTACGTCATCGCCTTGACCGCGCCCGGCGTGAACTTCTGCCCACCGAGGTTGGACGTGTTCTGAGGCGGCTTGGTGGCGGTGATGCCGTTGCCGTCGAGAGTGCCCTGCGGCGATACGGAGTACAGGCTCATCGAGCACGGGGTGGCGGGGGCCGTGGTCGTCGCGGTCGCTACCGAAGTGCCGGCCAGGCCGCCGGCCAGTACAGCCAGGGAGCCCAGGAAGGCCGCGCGCTTGGTCAGGTTCATGTGGTTCGGTCCTCTCGTGGTGTTCGTCAGAGGACTTGATGCGGATCCGGACCGGTTGGTTGTCGCCGCTCCGACATTTCGGCCTTCCTCGAAACCTGGGTCTTCCCGAGGCGGCCGACGGCCAGCAGAATGGCGGCGACCAGCGAGAGCCACAGGTAGGCGTTGCCCGCCAGCAGCTGAACAGAATTCCAGCTGAGCTCGCGGTTGTCGCCGCGCGGCGGCCACCAGATCGGCGCCAGCACGAACAGCCCCATCCAGGTCAATGCCGTCGGCAACGGCCAGCGGCGACCCACCTTGCTTGCCGTCAGCAATGAGACGCCGAGTGGGATGCACCAGACCCAGTGGTGGCTCCAGGACACCGGCGAGCAGAACAGGCCGATCGTCGCCGTGACGGAGACCGCGGCCAACTGCTCACCACGCCGCCAGAGGTTGCGACTCAGCCAGAGCCCCGCGACGACGGTCATCAGTACTACGACCTGCCACAGCCGGCCGCCGCCTTCCAAGTGACCGGTGACTCTGATCAGGAACCCGTTCCACGACTGGTTGCCGGAGTAGGCCAAGCCGCCGATCCGACTGGTGTCGGCGAGCAGACTCGTCCAGTACTCGTACGCCGTCCGCGGGGTGATCAGGAAGCCGATCAACACGGTCGCCGCAAAGGCCGCCGAGGCGTGTGCGAGCGCCTTCCACTGCCGGGTGACGAGCAGCAGGCCGAAGAAGACCAGCGGGGTCAGCTTGATCCCGGCGGCCAGACCGAGCCAGATACCTCGGCCCGTTCGGCTTTTCGGCCCGAGTACGTCGTACAGGATCACGGCGCAGAGGATCAGGTTGATCTGACCATACGAGACCGTCTCGCGCACCGGCTCGATCAGCAGCGACGCCGCGGCCACGGCGATCATCACCGCAGGATGCAGGCCTTTCTTCAAGGCTTGTTTGAGGCTCAACCGCCAGACCGCCACGAGTGCGACCAACGAGGCGGCGATCGAGGCGCCGTACGCGAGTGGCCACGGCAGCAGCGAGACCGGAGCCATCACCACCCCACCGAAGATCGGATAGGTGAACGGCATCGAGATGTAGCGCAGCCGGGTCGTGTAGAGACTCGACGGATCGGCCAGCAACGCGGCGCCACCCAGCCGATAGACCTTGAGATCGGCGCCGGTGTGGTCCCACAAGAACGGCAGCGCCGCGGCCACCACCACACAAACCCCCGCAGCCAGCCACCATCGGCGCTTGACCGGGTCCCCCAGGCTCCCCGTAATCACCCGATCCAGCCTGACACCCGATTGGGTCAACTCTGGTCTATGCCACTCCGTCGATTGGATCTCAATCCACAGGTGCCCAGCAGCCCGACCGCCACCAGCGCCGCGATCAGATAGGCATTCCCACTGAACTGCTCCCCGAAGGACCAGTCCAGCTCCCGGTTGTCATGATTCGGCGGCCACCAGATCGGCGCGACCATGAACACCGCCACCCAGAGCACCCCGAACGCCACCTTGTACCGCGGCAGCACCTGGACGACGCTCACCCCGAGCGGAATCGCCCAGACCCAGTGATGACTCCACGACACCGGCGAACACAACAGCCCGATCAACGCGGTCACCGACACCGCCGCGAGCCTCTGGCCGTCAATCCAAAGCTTCCACGTAAGCCATAGACCACCGGTGATAGTGACGGCCACCAGCCCAAGCCAGAGCAGCCCACCCCCATCGAGATCCCCCGTCAGCCGGATCAGAAACCCGTTCCACGACTGATTACTGCTGAACGCCAACCCACCGATCCGCGTCGTCTCCGCCACCAACAACGTCCAGTACTCCGTAGCCCCATGCGGCGTCACCACAAACCCCACCAACACCGTCGCCACGAAGGCCGTCGACGCGTAAGCGAGCGCCTTCCACTGCCTCGTGACCACCAACAACCCGAAAAACACCAACGGCGTCAACTTCACCCCCGCCGCCAACCCCACCCAGATCCCGCGCCCTGCCCGCCGCGCCGGCCCCAGTACGTCGTACAGGATCAACGCACACAACATCAGGTTGACCTGCCCAAACCCCAACGTCTCCCGCACCGGCTCCAACAACAACGCCCCCGCCACCACCCCCAGGAACACCGGCGGCGCCAACACCTTCCCCACCGACAACCGCCACACCGCGATCAGACTCACGACCGTGACGCCTGTCCACACCCCCACCGCCACCACCCACGGCACCACCGCAAACGGCACCATCACCACGGCCGCAAACGGCGGATACGTAAACGGCAACCCCGCCAACCGCACGTCGTACAACGCTGCCGCGTCATCCAGCAGCGTCGCCCCACCCAGCCGATACACCTTCAAATCAACCAGCGAATGCTGCCAAAGCCCCGGCAAAACGATGCCCACAACAACACAAACCCCGAGGGCGAGAGCCCACATCACCCTGGTACGCACGAAGGAATCGTGGCACGCAACCAGCGCAGCTCGGCAGCCGGGCCTCAACAGGAGCTTGTTGATACACCGCACGAATGCTCGAACCACTCGGAAGTGTCCACCGAGCTTACTTCGACGTCAAAACAGGAATGCCGGGACACTCGCCACTCCGAACATGTGTTGGGCGTGGGAAAAGGAACAGCCGCCCACCCAAAGGGTGAGCGGCTGTCCACTGGCTACCTATCTCTTGATGGTGATCGGGACGGACAGTGCCGAAGGAGCAGACGGCGGGCCTATCAGCAGTTCGCCGTGGTAGTCCTGGCCGGCGGTCATCGCCTTGTTGTAGGCAACATGAAGCGTGACCGGAGTACCAGCGGCCAGCGGGCCGGACGGTAGGCCGGTGACGGTCAGGTCGTTGCCCTGTACTGCGTTGATGTTGAGGCCGAAGGACGGAGTACCGGCGACAGCGAAGCCATGCACCCAGATCTGGTAGTTGCCGTCGGGTGGGCTGACCAGGTCTACCGACTCGTTGGCCGTCCCAGACGTGGACGACGCGACGATCTCCGAGGATGAGAAGACACCGTCGTTGTTGGCGTCGCGGACCACGAACAGGTCCAAGTCGTTGGAGTCGAGCGCGGTGGTGACGCTCAGGCGGGAAGCGTGGTTGAGGGTGATGTTCTTCTTCACGCTCGCCGTTGACGGGTCGTCGGGGTTGTCCTGGTGTGCGGTCTCCGTGGTGTTGCTCGGCTGGCTGAGACCGAAGGCGGATGCCTTCAGGCCGTCCAGCGCGACACTCGACTCGAACTTGACGTCGAAGCTGCCGCTATCACCTGAAGACGGTAGTGATACCGCCGAAGGCGACACCGATGCGCTGCCGAGTTGCACCTTGAAGGGGGTGTTGAAGGCGTCGCCCTGCCAGCCGACCTGGTGGATCGCGACCGACTGCAGGCCTTCCTGCGCCGGTGCGGTGACCACGTCGGCAGGACCGCCGCTGGCCGTGTCGAAGCGCCAAACCCCGGCTCGCACGTTGGTGTTCGGGCTCTTGCCGACCGTGTCGATCGTGTACGGCGCACCGAACACCGAGTCCGGGAACAGCTGGAAGTGGTTCTCCGAGCGGCCCATGATCAACGTGTCGAGGTCCGTGTACGGGCCAGTTCCCGACCAGGTGGTGTTGGCGAGCAGCTTGGTGCCCTCGGCCGGCGTCTTCGGTACGTCGAGGTAGAAGAACCGCCAGTCCCCCGACTCCGGGCGCCAGCCCCAGTCGTTGGCGCCGAACACCGAGCCGTTGTTGTAGGTCAGATTGCTCTGTGCCGCAGCCACATCCGAGCCGCCGAAGGTGGTCGTCCCGGTGATCTTGCCGGTCGCGTCCTGCGTGGCCTTCGCGGCGACCGCGACCGACACCGGCACGACCATCGAGTCACTTCCCCGCTTCAGCACGATCGCGCCGGAGTACATCCCGTACGGCGTTGCCGGCGGCACCTTGATCGTTGCCGTCACCTCGCCGCCCTTGGAGTTCTTCGAGGTGGTGATCCAGTTCCAGTCGGAGTTCTGGTACCAGTCGATCGAGATCTTGAAGTTCGTCACCGGGATCTTCGCGTTCTTCGTCGAGTGCTGCAGCCCGAGGAAGACCCCGTCGGCCATCCGCGAGTGCGGATCCCGCACCCAGGACTGCAGAGCGTTCGACCCGGCCCGGTGGTACATGAACCGCCCATATTCACCCTGCTGCATCTCCGACTTGGCGAAGTCCAGGTCGAGGAAGCCGTCGATGTTCGAGCTGGTCGTCTTGTCGGCGTGGTTCACCACGCCGTTGCCATCGGCATCCTTCCAGAGCTTGCCGTCACCGTTGACGTCGGTCCAGTTGTAGGTGAGCAGCCGCCAGGCCTGGTCCTCGGTGTAGTTCTTGTCGCCGTCGAACTGCTCTCGCGGATACTCCAGCTTGACCACCATCAGATCGGCGTCCTGGTGCTGTTTCACCTTGCTGGTCAGGTCGACCAGATAGTCCGGCGCGTTGAAGTTGCCGGTGCTCTCCTGCTTCAGATCCTTGCTGCTCAACGAGAACGTGTCGTTCGCAGTACGGACCAACTGGCGGTCACTGACGTCCCAGACACCGGGACCGTCGACCGTGAACTTCTGCGTGTCCGTCGCGCCGGGCGCGATCACGTTCGCGAACACCGGGTACTCCGTACCGCGGTAGTCGCCGACCCGCCACTGCGTCGGGCTGACCGAAGCGCGCGTACCGACCGCGCTCCGCACCGCCTTGCCGACGTCGATCGAGCCGGAGCCCTGGATGTTCGAGTCATACCCGAGGTCCTGCGCGGAACCCTTCAGCAGATCCTTGGCCGTCTTGTAGAACCCAGCCGGTACTACGCCCGCGTGCTGCGCCTTGTACGCCTGGTAGACCAGTGCGGTCGCACCGGCGGCGACTGGTGTCGACCGGCTGGTACCACCCCAGGTGGTCCACGCGTTCCGCCCGTCGAGCACGGTGTTCAGCGTCGCGTCGCCCGGTGCATAGGCGCCATCGGCAACCACATCGACCCCGTTGGTCGCGTTCGCGCCGAAGCCGCGGTTCGACCAGACCACCACGTCGTTGTCGTTGATCTGCTTGGTCCGCAGAATCGAGTCCCAGCCGGAGCCGCCGAACTGCGTCGACGCGCCGACCTCGATGCCCGCGGTCGGCGCGGCGGATCCCGTCGTACCGAAGCCAGGGGCGCCGTTACCCGTGGAGAACAACGGCGTCGTGCGCAGACCGTTGTGGATCACGTCGGCCTCCTGGCTCGCCGCGTCCCAGCCGTCGTTGTCGATCGCCGACTGACCGTAGGAGTTCGAGGTGACGTCGACACCCTGCCGGGTCGAGAGCAGGTAGCCGAACTGGGTGGAGAAGGCGAAGCCGAGGTAGATGTCACCGAACGGCGCGAGCTTGGCGTTCGGAGCGCCACCCAGTACCGCGCCCGCAGGCTTGCCACCGGCAACGTCCTTGAAGCTCGCCACCTTGCCGTCGGCAACTGCCTGGCCGACGATGTTCGACGCGGTCAGCGTGCCGTGGCCCTCGATCGACGGGTCGAAGTCACCCGTCCAGGCGACCACCTCGCCGGCCCCGAACGGAGCACCCTCACCGCCGAACGCGTCCAGCCCGCCCGGCAGCGGCGTCGCACCGTCGGAGACGTAGTACAGGAGGCCGCCGGAGATGTCGGTGTAGCCGTCGCCGTTCATGTCCCGGTACGACGCCGGGCTGGTCTTGTTGACCGGCTTCTCGTCCGCGAACGAGTGGTCGTCGTCGAGGTCCACGTAGATCGTGTCGTAGACGCCGGCCGTGTTCGGGTCGGCGAGCAGGAACGCGGGGCGCTCGCCGTACAGGGAGAGCAGGTGGTCGTCCGGGTGGCTGCCGAGGCGGACCTTGCCGGACTTGCTCCACGCGGAGGGGAAGTCGTAGCTGTGCTCAGCCGTGCCGGCCGGGGCGGCGAAGTTCCGCGACGGGCCGGTCTTGGTGGCGAAGTCGACGGCGCAGTTGCCGGCTGCCGGAGTGCAGGTTGTTGCCTCGGTCTTCACGTACCAGGAGAGGCCCTGGTCGATCTGGTCCGGGGCGAACAGCCACTGCTGGGTGCCGTACGGGTCGAAGGCCTTGGGCCAGCCGTTCCAGCCGGCCTTCGCGCCGGTCTGACCGGACCACGTCTGCCACGTGTTCAGCAGGTCGGGGTGGCCGAAGTCGGTGCCGCCGTCGAGGACACCGACGGTGATGCCGGTGCCGGTGAAGCCGTCCTTCCAGGCGCCGGTGAAGTTGTGCGACTTGGCGTCGAGGAGGTTCTGGTTCCTGAGCTTCTCGAAGTTCGAGGAGCGCGGCGCCGGCGCTTCGGAGTACGGGACCTCGGCGGTCTTGATCTTGCTGATCGCGGCCTGCTGCTCGGCCTTCGTCGGCGCCTGGTGCAGCTCGGGATCGGGGTCGCCGGTCGGCTGCCCGGTCTTGCCGAACTCGACCGGCTGCACCGAGATCACGCCCGGCGCGGAGGCGAGCTTGGCCAGCGCCTGGACGGCGATCGACCCGGCGACGATGCCGGTGCCACCGGACTGCGCGACCCTCGCGTTGTCGAGCAGCGCGCGGGCCTTGCTGGAGTCACCCTTCACCGTCGCGAACACCGCGACCTGCTGGGTCTCCCCCTTCTTGACCCGCGTCTCCAGCTTCGGATCGAGCTTCGCCACGGCTCCATCGGTCGC
Source organism: Kribbella sp. NPDC056861 (assembly GCF_040687575.1). Classification (NCBI taxonomy): domain Bacteria; kingdom Bacillati; phylum Actinomycetota; class Actinomycetes; order Propionibacteriales; family Kribbellaceae; genus Kribbella; species Kribbella sp. NPDC056861. The sequence continues at coordinate 1,334,211 of NZ_JBFBNQ010000002.1, forward strand.
CGTCTCCACCTGCTGGGTCGGCTGCGCGCCAGGCTGACCCGGCGGATCCTCCCCGGTCGCGGCTTGCACCGGCGCCGACAGCAGCGGCGCCGCGATCAAGGTGGTCATGGCAACCAGGGCAGAGCCATGCAACAGCCGTCGTCTCATCAGATCCCCTCCAGCACAGGCGGTCCCCCGACCACCGCGTCTCAACTCTTTCGGACCCTACGACCGCCCGACGCCGCCACGGAAGTTGTTCCAGCGGCCAGTTCCGGCCTCGATTATTTGGTTGCCACAAGCAACGAACACGGCTTGTGTCCAGCCGTCGAAACGGCAGTCGGCGGTGGCCGATTTTCCGCATCGCGGCGGGATGCCCCCGAACCGGTGTCGACTACCCTGAGTATCGGGCGCCCGCTCTTGCGGAAACGCATGTTTACCCCTGTTCTCGAGGAGGCGACCGTTGGACAGCTCACTGGTGATCGCAGCCATCGGCGTGGCCGGCACCCTGATCGCCTCGACCCTCTCGCCGCTGCTCTCGGAGCGCTCGAAACGGCGGGAGTTCGAGCGGGCCCGCGCCGAGCGCCTCGAGTAGGCGGAGCGCGACGAGAAAAGGGTCCGGCGACTGGAACTCCGCCAGGGCTACATCACCTTCAACGCGGCGGCACGCGACTACCACCGCGCTCTCCGCGCCTGGTCCTACGCCGCCGACAACGGCACCGACCGAGCCGCCGAGACGGTCGAGCTCCCGCAGACCCGGCAAGCCTTCCAGACGGCGTACGCCGAGGCGCAGATGATCGTCAGCGCCCCGGTGCTGGTGCTCGCCCAGCAGATCGCCAAAGGGCTGGCCGACGCCTACGGCATCCTCAAACACCGCGAGGACGGCACTCACGATTCCGCCACCGACACGACGGAGAAGGCGCGCGACATCCTCCAGGAGGCGTGGGGACCGTTGCGTGAGATCCGGATCGCGATGCGGGCCGACCTCGACCTGCCGACAGATGAGAAAGCTCTCAGAATGCGCTAACTGGTCGCTCATAGTGGCCGGGCAGTGTTCTGGGTATGGCAGAACACAGCGAGTTCCTGGAGCTCCTCACCGGTCCTTCGGCCGGGGAGATGCTGGCGGCGGCTGTGGAGGCCGGCGGCGGTGAACTGATCAACTGGCGGCCGGAGCAGGTCGATCACCATGCGGCCGGTACGACGGTTGCCTATCGCACCGAGATCCGGCGGCACGCGTCCAGTCGGCCCGAGTCCGAGGTGTTGTGCGCGACCGCCGGTGGGAAGCTGCCGGATGGCGTCACTGTCATCGGGGCCGATGACCTGCAGGTAGGGGTTTGGGCTGCGGGCGCTGACCCATTGCTGCCGGGGATGCGGGCGGCGATGAATCCTGCCGCCGTCTCGGCGCTCTTCGAGCGTTGCGGGCTTGGGAGCGGTGACGTCAGCCTCGAGTTGCTGTCCTACCGGCCGTTGCGTCGGGCTGTCGTGGAGGCGACCGGGTCGCTGGGACGCCTTTATTTGAAGGTGGTTCCGCCTGCAAAGGTCGAGGCGCTGCATGATCGACACCGGCTGCTGACGGGTGCCGGAGTACCGGCTCCTCGCAGTCTGGGCTGGAGCGACGACGGGCTGCTCGTGCTGGAAAGCCTCCCCGGCCAAAACCTGCGATCCGTACTGCGCTCAGGCGGTCCCCTCCCGGATCCGTCGCAACTGCTCCGAGTGCTCGACGCGCTCCCCACCGAGCTTCTCGATGCTCCCCGCCGGACTTCGTGGCTGGAGCGGACCGAGTACTACGCCCACTCGATCGGCGACGTAGTACCGGAACTGCGGACGACCGCCATCCAGCTCGCCGCGGAGATCGTTGCGGAGAGCAACAGTGGGCCGACGGTGCCGGTGCACAGTGACTTCTACGAAGCACAGCTTTTCGTGGACTCGCACGGCGCGGTGACCGGGCTGCTCGACGTCGACACGGCCGGGCCCGGGGATCGGCTCGACGATCTCGCGTGTCTGGTCGGTCATCTGGATGTCCTCGCGCAGGTCCTGCCGCAGCATGCGTCGGCCATCGGCGCCTACTCCGCGCACTGCCTCTCGACTTTCGACCGCTGTGTCGATCCGCGCCAGCTTCGGTTGCGGGTCGCCTCGGTCGTCCTCTCACTCGCCACCGGCCCGCACCGTGTGCAGGAAGCCGGCTGGCGGCAAGCAACCCGGGAACGACTCCTCCTGGCCGAAAGCTGGGTCGAGGCCGCAGACCGGGTCAACCGGAGCCACTGGCTCCCCGAAGGAAGGAATCACCATGTCAGCAACGCGTAAGTGGGCCGTAGTCGGATCGATCGCCGCTATCTCCACGATCGGCATCGGTACCGCGGCCTACGCCGCCCCGAACCTGAACGACCCGGCACCGGCCACCCCGACGGCAACCCAGTCGGACAAGGCAGTCACCCCCGGTACGACGACCGCCGCGCCGACCGTCTCCGCGGACACCCCTGGCGAGGTCGCCAGCACCAACACCCCCGGCGAGCCGGCCTCGGCCAACACCCCCGGCGACACGGCCTCGGCCAACACCCCGGCCGGCGCTGCGTCCGCCAACACCCCGGGTGACACCGCGTCCGCCAACACCCCGGCCGGTACTGCGTCCGCCAACACCCCCGGCGACACCGCGTCGGCCAACACCCCCAACTGACTGCCCGACCCCGCGCATACCGACAGGCAGTAGTCGGTTCCACGGCCGGCCGACACGCTCACCGGAGCGGCGGCCGGCCGCAGCGCGGGCACTACTTCCTGTCGGTATGCACGGTCTCCCACGAGCACCGCACTAACCTGAGGCGTCCGGGCTCGCCGGACCCTCAGGACTGGAGTCCGCGATGGAGCTGAACCTGGCCGGCAAGACCGCACTCGTCACCGGAGCCAGCAAGGGCATCGGGCTGGCGATCACCAAGGAGTTGGTGGCCGAAGGCGTCCAGGTGGTCGCGGGAGCGCGGACAGTCGGCGGCGAGTTGGGATCACTGGGTGTCGAGACCATCGCCGTCGACCTCAGTACTCCGAACGGCCCGGCCGACTTCGTCACCGAAGCACTCGAGCGCACCCAAGGGTTCGACATCCTGGTCAACAACGTCGGTGCGGTGCATCCGCGGCCCGGCGGATTCGCCTCCGTCACCGACGAGGACTGGCTGGCCACCTGGACGCTGGACTTCCTCTCGGCCGTCCGCACCACCCGCGCGGCGCTCCCGATGTTGCTAGAGCGGACCGGCGCGATCGTGACCGTCTGCTCGGTCAACGCGATCCTGCCCGATCCGCTGGTGATCGACTACAGCGCCGCCAAGGCCGCCTCCGCCAACTTCTTCAAGGCGTTGTCGAAGGAGGTCGGGCTCAGCGGCGTACGGGTCAACACAGTCAGCCCGGGACCGGTCTCGACGGATCTCTGGCTCGGCAAGGGTGGTGTCGCCGAGACGGTCGCGGGCGACGGCGACCCGGCAGCGGTCGCCGCCAAGGTCGCGGCCGGCGCAGTCACCGGCCGGTTCACCACTCCCGAGGAAGTTGCCGCCCTGGTCGTCTTCCTCGCAAGCGACCGGGCCGGCAACCTCACCGGCGCCGACATCGTCATCGACGGCGGGATGACGCCGACCCTCTGAGTCGATAGCGGGTTGTTTGACCGCCGGCATGCAGCACGCCAGCGGTCAACAACCCGCCGGCCGTCAGGAGCGCAGGTGCAACCGCCGCGCCGCCTCCGCGATCGAGCCGGACACCGACGGGTAGACAGTGAACGACTGAGCCATCTGGTCGACCGTCAGCCGGGCAGCGACCGCCAGGGAGATCGGGTGGATCAGCTCGCTGGCCCGCGGCGCCACCACCACGCCGCCGACGATGATCCCGGTGTTCGGCAGGCAGAAGAGCTTCACGAAGCCGTCCCGGACGCCCTGCATCTTGGCCCGGGCGTTGTCCGCCAGCGGCACCTTGACGACCATCGCCGTACTGCCGCCCGCGTCCAGCACCGCCTGGGTCAGGCCGACCGTGGCGATCTCGGGGGCGGTGAAGACGTTCGAGGAGACCGTCGACTGGTTCAGCGGCGCCACCGCGTCGCCGAGCGCGTGGGACATCGCGATCCGGCCCTGCATGGCCGCCACCGAGGCGAGCATCAGCACGCCGGTGCAGTCGCCCGCCGCGTAGACGCCGCGCGCCGTAGTACGGGAAACGCGGTCGACCGTGACGAAGCCGCCGTCACCCAGCGACACGCCCGACTCGACCAGGCCCATGTCCTCGGTGTTCGGCAGCGATCCGACAGCGAGCAGCGCGTGCGAGCCCTCGACCGTACGGCCGTCGGTCAGCGTCACCACGACCCCGTCGCCGCGCCGCTTCACCGACTCCGCCCGGGACTTGCCCAGCACGGTCATGCCGCGGCGCCTGAAGACGTCCTCCAGCACCTCGGCGGCGTCCTTGTCCTCACCCGGCAGCACCCGGTCCCGCGAGGAGACCAGCACCACGTCGCTGCCCAGCGCGTCGTACGCGCTGGCGAACTCGGCGCCGGTGACACCGGAGCCGACCACGATCAGCCGCTCGGGCAGCTCCTCGAGCTCGTAGACCTGCTCCCAGGTCAGGATCCGCTCACCGTCGGGCTCGGAGCCGGCCAGGATGCGCGGCCTTGCCCCGGTGGCGATCAGCACCACGTCGGCGTCCAGCCGCTCGTCGCCGACGACCACGGTCTCCGGCCCGTCGAGCCGGCCGCGGCCGTTGATCACCCGGATCTTGTCGTCGGTCAGCCGCCGCCTGATTCCCTCGGACTGGGCGGTCGCCAGCGCCTTGACCCGGCGGTTGACGACGGACAGGTCGACACGCACGGCGTTCGCCGGATCGTCGTCGCCGTCCTCCACCCGGACCCCGAGCTGGCCGGCCTCCTCGACTTCCGTCATCACCTCCGCCGTGGCGATCAGCGTCTTGCTCGGAACGCAGTCCGTCAGGACGGCCGAACCACCGATCCCGTCGGAGTCGACGACTGTCACCTCCGCCCCTAGTTGGGCGGCTGCACTAGCCGCTTCGTACCCGCCTGGACCGCCACCGATGATCACAACTCGCGCCACGAGAGGCCATTGTTCCGTATCCTGTGATCTCGTGACCCTGTACGCCGCGTTTGCGTCGAATCTGGACCCGAATCTGATGGCCGAGCGGTGCCCGTTCTCGCCCCTGCGCGGGACCGGGTGGATCGTCGGCTGGCGCCTCACCTTCGGGGGTGAGGAACTCGGCTGGGAGGGCTCGATGGCGACTGTCGTCGAGGATCCCAGCGACCCGACCAACCAGGTTTTCGTCGCCTTGTACGACGTCAGCCCGGTGGATCTGGAGCGCCTGGATGAATGGGAGTTCATCGACCAGGGCGTCTACCGCAAGCTCCAGATCCGGGTGCAGACCCTGGACGGCGAGCAACTGGCCTGGATGTACGTCCTGAACGCCTACGAGGGCGGCCTGCCCTCCGCGCGGTACCTGGGCATCCTCGCCGAGGCCGCCGAGGCCGCGGGCGCGCCGGACGACTACGTGGCGGACCTGCGGGCCCGGCCGTGCCAGAGCTCCGGCCACTAGCCCCCTCCTTGGCCTGATACCGGGCGGTATCGTGCGGTGGTGACCGTCAACGATGCCGCTCTGCCCCGCCTGGCTGCCCAGGCCTGGCTGGCCGAGGACCCCGATCCCGACACCCGCGCCGAACTCCAGGCGCTGCTCGACGCCGGCCCGGAGGCCGACGCCGAACTGGCCGACCGCTTCGCCGGCACCCTCGAGTTCGGTACTGCGGGCCTGCGTGGCGCTGTGGGCGCTGGGTCGAACCGGATGAACCGGGTCGTGGTCATCCGCGCCGCGGCTGGGCTCGCGGCGTACCTGAAGGCCAACGGGCTGACCGACGGGCCGGTACTGATCGGCTACGACGCGCGGCACAAGTCAGACGTGTTCGCCCAGGACACCGCCGCCGTGATCCGGGGCGCCGGGCTGGATGCCGTGCTACTGGACCGGCCGGCGCCGACGCCGGTGGTCGCGTTCGGGATCCGGCACCTGAAAGCGGTTGCCGGGGTGGTGGTGACGGCGTCGCACAACCCGCCGCAGGACAACGGGTACAAGGTCTATCTCGGGGACGGCTCGCAGATCGTGCCGCCGGCTGACAGCGAGATCGCTGCGGCGATCGATGCCGTCGGGCCGATCGCGTCCGTGCCGCGGGGCGATGACTGGCAGACCGCCGGGGACGACCTGCTGAACGCGTATCTCGACCGGATCGCGACGCTGGTGCCCGCGGATGCTCCTCGGGACCTGAAGGTGGCCTACACGCCGTTGCACGGGGTGGGGCGGCTGCTGGTCGAGGCTGCGGTGGAGCGCGCGGGGTTCGAAGTACTGGATGTGGTGGCTTCGCAGGCTGATCCGGATCCGGACTTCCCGACCGTGTCGTTCCCGAATCCGGAGGAGCCGGGGGCGATCGACGCTGCGCTCGAGTTGGCGCGATCTGTTGAGGCCGATATTGCGGTGGCGAACGATCCGGATGCTGATCGGTGCGCGGTCGCCGTACCGGATGCTGGGGCTGAGGGCGGCTGGCGGATGCTGCGCGGGGATGAGCTGGGCGCGCTGCTCGGCGAGTTCCTGCTGTCCTCGCGGCCTACTGGGGTGGCGGCTTGCTCGATCGTGTCGTCGTCGCTGCTGGGGAAGATCGCGGCGGCGTACGGGGTCGGGTACGTCGACACGCTGACCGGGTTCAAGTGGATCGGGCGGGTGCCGGAGCTGGTCTTCGGGTACGAGGAGGCGCTCGGGTACTGCGTTGATCCGGAGGCCGTGAAGGACAAGGACGGCGTCTCGACGCTGGTCCGGGTGCTGCAGCTGGCCGCGGCTGCCAAGGCTGATGGGCGGACGTTGCTGGATCTGCTGGACGATCTGGCGAAGAAGTACGGGCTGCATGCGACGGATCAGTTGGCTGCGCGGGTGGATGACCTCAGCTTGATCGCCGCGGCGATGGATCGGTTGCGGGCGACTCCGCCGACGTCGCTGGGTGGTCATTCGGTCGACGTCGTCGAGGACCTGAGTGAGGGGTCTGAGGCTCTGCCGCCGACCGATGGTCTGCGCTACACGCTCTCGGAAGGCGCCCGGGTGGTCGTCCGCCCATCCGGCACCGAGCCGAAGATCAAGTGCTACCTGGAGGTTGTCATCCCGGTCGCCGGCGATGACGTGGCGGCGGCACGAGCCCAAGCTGCCACTGAGCTGGCTGCCATCAAGGTCGATCTGGCCGCGGCCGCAGGCATCTAACCAAACAACCTCCGCGCTCAGCTGCCTGCGGCAGCTGAGCGCGGAGGTGAAGTGCGTGGAGGCGCAGAAGTCTGCGCCTGCCCGGGTGTTGCTGAAACTTGCGGCAGCTGGTGGCGGGTCAGCTGCTGAGTGCTGCGGCTTCGGCCTGCTCGGCTCGCAGCGAGCTCTGCAGGGAGGAGTGCAGGATCTTCAGGGTGCTGGTGGACTGCATCAGCGCCTCGCGCTCGTCCGGGTTGCGGTTGGCGAGCGCGGTGATCTCGTTGACGCTCGCCTCGATCCGGGCGAGGCGGTCGGCGACAGTGCCCTCACCGCTGCTGGCCCGGCGGACCGCGTCGGAGGTGACGGTCCAGACGTCTTCCTTGTCGTTGGTGCGGCGCGACAGGTCGACCATCTGACCGAGCGCGGCCAGGTCGCTGTCGATCTGCGCGCGCTCGACCGGCGTGCTGATGCCGGCCGTGCCCTGGCGCAGCCGGGTGACGTGACCGGACAGCTCCGACCAGCCACACTTGCCGCTCTTGATCTTGTCCAGCACCTTCGTGTACTCGGTGTTGAACTCGTCGTAGTTCACGATCCTTGACTCCTGCCGTTCGTGGGTCGACCAAGACTGTAAGGCGTGCGGACCCGAAACACGGTAACCACACGATCGCAGATCGTGAACGTGTCGGCCAAATTGCAACCTTCGGCCGGATCAAACAAAAAGCCGCCTGGAACGTGAACGCGTTCCAGGCGGCTTAGTTACTCCGGGATCACCCGGAGATTGTCTCAGCTGGGTCAGGCGACCCGGGCCGAGGCCGAGTTGAAGGTGTTGCAGCGGTTCGCGTAGGTCTTCGAGCTGGCCGCGTAGAAGCCCGAGTGCGACCAGAAACCGTGGTTCGCGAACGAGCCGTGGTCGCGCGGGTAGCCCTTGATGTCGCCGGAGTGCTCGACCAGGTACTTCCACTGGGTGTAGAGGCCGCCGGACAGCGGGTAGTACTTCTTGTTGGCTCCGAGCATCGCCGAGCCGAGGCAGGACGCCTGCAGCTCACGGCGACGGCTCTCCTCCAGCTTCGCGGCGCTGGTGGTGAACGCGTACTGCCGCGACCAGGACGCGGACAGGATGCCGGTCCGGTACTGCACGTGGTGGCCGTACTCGTGCGCCAGCGTGTTGGTGGCGTAGGCGCGGGCGTAGGTCGGGCTCTGCTTCCAGAAGCCGGCGATGTAGGCCCACGGGATGTAGATGTGCGACTGGGTGCCGTACCCGCAGAAGTACGAGGTCGGGTAGCTGACCGTGCCACAGTTGGTGGCGACCTTGCTGGCGCTGTAGATGACCAGCGTCGGCTTGATCGAGTAGTTGGCGCCGGAGGCCTTCAGGGTCGGCGCCCAGGCTGCCCACATGCAGTTCAGCAGCTGCTGGTCGTAGGCCTTGACCCCGGCGGCGGTGCGCAGGGAGACGTTGACCTCCTTGCACTTCGACGCCTGGATCGCGCCGGTCGTGTACAGCTTGTTGTAGCGAACGATGTTCGTGTTCGAGCTCGCCAGGGTGGTGGCCTGGGTGCCCTGGATCTTCGCCTCGGCGGCGGGCTTGCCCAGTTGGGCAGCGGACTTGCCCAGCTCGGCGGCGGGGATCTGGGGCGGGACGCCACCAGTCGCCTGCGCTGCCTGAACGGGCATTGCCAGCGCTGCGAATCCGGCGACGGCGGCGACGCCGGCCAGGACGCGCTTCTTGCTGGAGAGGTTGACCATGAGCTCCACTCTCGGTGTATCGGGGGACCTTGCGGTGTCCATCCTGGGTGACCGTGAGGTTCATCAGCAGGGCGGACACGGGTTCGGACGCGACCGATCCGGGTGAAGTTCCCCTCAATCCAAGATTTTCTTGCCGGGTTTCTTCAGCAGGAGAAGGTGCGGCGGCGCATCAGCGCAGGAGTTGGGCGATCAGGGCGACGACGGCCAGTACTGCGGCGATGGCGAGTTCGGGGCGGGCCCAGGTGGTGACGATCTCGGCGTCGGCGGAGCCGGTTCCGCCGTACAGGTTGACGTGGTGGTCGATCCGGTCGACGACGAACTCGGCGCGGGACATCGAGTTCTCCGCCTTGAGTTTGCGGCCGCCGACGCGGGACTTGCGCATGTCCCGCATCACCAGCTGGACGCCGGGGCAGCGCAGCCGGCGGTCCTCGGTGTGGACCCGCAGGATGTCGGTGACGTCGACCTCGGTGATCTTGTTCCACGGCACCACGTGGTCGCGGATGTGGTTACGGATCAGCAGGCTGCCGGGGCGGAGCGTGACCGACGGTCGGAACAGCCCGGCGTACGCGGCGACCATCAGCAGCCCGATCAGGCAGCCGGCCACCAGGCCGCCCGGCGTGCGCCACTCCAGCACGATGTCGGCCAGGCCGGCCGCACCGATCACCAGCACGATCACGGCGGTGATCCGGTTCGACGCGGACAGGTACTGCTCGTTCTCCATCGACTTCGAATTCACCCGGACAACGTAACCGCACAGGCCAGGAATCTCCTCGTTCGGGAGCAGACCTGTTGCCGTCCTGGTACCTGTGTACGGCCGCGAACCGCCCGGCCGAAACACGATTAGACTGCCGAGGGTGACCACTACCGACACTGGCGTCGACAGTCTCGCCGACGTGACCTCGTCCGAGGACCGGCTGCGCCGGTTCCTGCTGGGCCTGCCGGGCGTCGACCAGGTCGGCGCCGAAGCCCGGGCCGCCGCCCTGAGCACCCGGTCGATCAAGACCACCGCCAAGGCGTACGCGCTCGATCTGGCCATCCAGATGATCGACCTGACCACCCTGGAGGGCTCGGACACCCCGGGCAAGGTGCGGGCGCTGTGCGCGAAGGCCAAACGGCCCGACCCGGCCGACCCGACCGCGCCCCAGGTGGCCGCGGTCTGTGTCTACCCCGACCTGGTGGCGACGGCGAAGTTCGAGCTGCGCGGCACCGGGATCAACGTGGCCAGCGTCGCCACCGCCTTCCCCAGCGGGCGTTCCAGCCTGGCGATCAAGGTGCAGGACACCAAGGACGCGGTCGCCTCGGGCGCCGACGAGGTCGACATGGTGATCGACCGGGGCGCCTTCCTGTCCGGCCGGTACGGGCTGGTCTTCGACGAGATCGCCGCGATCCGCGAGGCGGCCGGCGACGCGCACCTGAAGGTGATCCTGGAGACCGGCGAGCTGGTCACCTACGACAACGTCCGGCGGGCGTCCTGGCTGGCGATGCTGGCCGGCGCGGACTTCATCAAGACCTCCACCGGCAAGGTCTCCCCCGCGGCGACGCTGCCGGTCACGCTGGTGATGCTGGAGGCGGTCCGCGACTACCACGAGTCGACCGGGCTGCACATCGGCGTCAAGCCGGCCGGCGGGATCCGGACCGCCAAGGACGCGATCAAGTACCTGGTCACCGTCAACGAGACGGCCGGCCCGGACTGGCTGGACCCGGAGCTGTTCCGCTTCGGCGCCTCCAGCCTGCTGAACGACCTGCTGATGCAACGCACCAAGCTGGCCACCGGGCACTACCCGGGCCCCGACTACTTCACGCTGGACTGAGGGCATTGAGCAGATTCGAGTACGCACCCGCGCCGGAGTCGCGCGCGATCGTCGACATCAAGTCGTCGTACGGGTTGTTCGTCAACGGCGCCTTCACCGAGGCGACCGACGGCAAGCCGTTCAAGACGGTCAGCCCCGCCTCGGAGGAGGTGCTGGCCGAGGTCAGCGAGGCCGGTCCGGCCGATGTGGACCGGGCCGTCAAGGCCGCCCGCAAGGCCTACGAGAAGGTCTGGGGCCCGATGCCGGGCCGCGACCGGGCGAAGTACCTGTACCGGATCGCGCGGCTGATCCAGGAGCGGTCGCGTGAGCTGGCCGTGCTGGAGTCGCTCGACAACGGCAAGCCGATCCGTGAGTCCCGCGACGTCGACCTGCCGCTGGTCGCCGCGCACTTCTTCTACTACGCGGGCTGGGCCGACAAGCTCGAGTACGCCGGTGCGGGCGCCGACCCGCAGCCGCTCGGTGTCGCCGCGCAGGTGATCCCGTGGAACTTCCCGCTGATGATGCTGGCGTGGAAGATCGCGCCGGCCCTCGCGGCGGGCAACACGGTGGTGCTGAAGCCGGCCGAGACGACCCCGCTGACCGCGCTGGCGTTCGCGGAGATCTGCCAGCAGGCCGACCTGCCGCCGGGTGTGGTCAACATCGTCACCGGCGCCGGGCGTACCGGCCAGGCACTGGTCGAGCACCCGGACGTCGACAAGGTCGCCTTCACCGGCTCGACCGCGGTCGGCCGCGCGATCGCCAAATCGGTCGCGGGCACCGACAAGAAGCTGACTCTGGAGCTGGGCGGCAAGGCGGCGAACATCGTCTTCGAGGACGCCCCGATCGACCAGACCATCGAAGGCATCGTCAACGGCATCTTCTTCAACCAGGGCCACGTCTGCTGCGCCGGTTCGCGGCTGCTGGTCCAGGAGAGCGTTTACGACGAGGTGCTGGCGCGGCTGAAGCGCCGGATGTCCACGTTGCGCGTCGGCGACCCGCTGGACAAGAACACCGACATCGGCGCGATCAACTCGGCCGAGCAGCTGGCCCGGATCCGCGAGCTGTCGCAGATCGGCGAGGACGAGGGTTCCGAGCGCTGGTCGCCCGAGTGCGAGCTGCCGACGCAGGGCTTCTGGTTCCCGCCGACCGTCTTCACCGGCGTCTCCCAGGCACACCGGATCGCCCGCGAGGAGATCTTCGGGCCGGTGCTGTCGGTGCTCACCTTCCGGACCCCGCAGGAGGCGGTCGAGAAGGCGAACAACACCCCCTTCGGCCTGTCGGCCGGCGTCTGGACCGAGAAGGGCTCGCGGATCCTCTGGATGGCGAACCAGCTCCGGGCCGGCGTCGTCTGGGCCAACACGTTCAACCGCTTCGACCCGACCTCGCCGTTCGGCGGTTACAAGGAGTCGGGTTACGGCCGCGAGGGCGGCCGCCATGGTCTGGAGGCCTACCTTGCCCACTAAGGACCCCGCGCGCACGACAGCAGCGCGTCTCGACGTGCGCAAGACCTACAAGCTGTACATCGGCGGCGCCTTCCCGCGCAGCGAGTCCGGCCGGGCGTACGTCGTGTCCGATGCCAAGGGCAAGTTCCTCGCGAACGCCTCGCAGGCGTCCCGCAAGGACGCCCGGGACGCCGTCGTCGCCGCCCGGAAGGCGTTCGGCGGCTGGTCGGCGCGGACGGCGTACAACCGTGGTCAGGTGCTCTACCGGATCGCCGAGGTGATGGAGGGCCGGCACGAGCAGTTCAGCGCGGAGGTCGCGGCGTCGGAGGGACTCTCGATCAGCAAGGCGCGGGCGGCCGTCGACGCGTCGATCGACCGCTGGGTCTGGTACGCCGGCTGGGCCGACAAGCTGGCCCAGGTGGTCGGCTCGAGCAACCCGGTGGCCGGCCCGTACTTCGACTTCTCGTTGCCCGAGGCAACTGGCGTGGTCGCGGTGCTGGCGCCGCAGGACTCCAGCCTGCTCGGTCTGACCAGCGTGATCGCGCCGGCGATCGTGTCCGGCAACACCGTGGTGGCAGTCACGTCGTTCGCGCGGCCGCTGCCGGCCGTGACGCTGGGCGAGGTGATGGCAACCTCCGACGTGCCGGGTGGCGTGGTCAACCTGCTGACCGGGTCGGCGTCCGAGATCGGTCCCTGGCTGGCGTCGCACTCCGATGTCAACGCGATCGATTTGGCCGGCATCGTCGATGCCGACGAGGCGACCACTCTGGAAGCCGCTTCGGCTGAGAACCTCAAGCGGGTCCGTCGTCCGGCTGCCGAGGACTGGACCGAGTCGCCGGGGCTGTCGCGGCTTACGCAGTACCTGGAACTGAAGACCGTCTGGCATCCGATCGGGTTGTGAGCTTGGCCGATGATGCTGCTGTGGAGCGGTGACGGGGCTTGGCGGGCCGAGTCGGCTGAAGTTGAGTTGGGTACGGATCGGCTGACTGCGAGGGGGACGCAGTTCGGGGCCGATCCGCTGCCTTATCGGGCGGATTACGAGCTTGAGACCGGTGCGGAGTGGGTGACCCGGCTGCTGCAGGTGACGGTCGTCGGGGATGGTTGGCGCCGGTCGCTTCGGCTGTGGTCGGACGAGGCCGGGCAGTGGCGATGCAGGACCTCGACCGACGGCGAGGTGGACCTGCCGCAGCCAGGTGGCGATCTCACCGCAGTAGCCGGTGCGCTGGATTGCGATCTGGCCTACTCGCCGTTGACCAACGTGATGCCGGTCCTCCGCCACGGCTTGCACCGGCAGCCGGGGACGGTCGACTTCATGACGGCCTGGGTGTCGCTCCCCGACCTCGCGGTGCATGCCTCGCCGCAGCGCTACCAGTCGGTCAGCTCCGACGAGTCAGGGGCCGTCGTGCGCTACATCAGTCTGGATAGCGACTTCGTGGCTGACCTCCAACTCGACACCGACGGCCTGGCCGTCGACTACCCCGGTATCGCAAAACGTGTCGGCTGATCGGCTGCCGCTCTTGTAGCTTGGCGCCATGTTGTTCTCGCGCAAGGTCGTGGCCGGAGATCGGGTTGCCGTCGTCTCGCCGTCGGGTGGGCTGGCAGAGATCTTTCCCGGGCCGTACGAGCTCGGGCTGGAGCGTCTTCGGGGGTTCGGGCTCGAGCCGGTCGAGTACCCGACCACGCGCAAGCTCGGCAGTACGCCGCAGGAGCGCGCCGCCGACCTGCACGCTGCCTGGAGCGATCCGTCGATCCGGGCGGTGATCGCATCGATCGGTGGCGAGGACCAGATCACGGTGCTCAAGCATCTCGATCCGGAGGTCTTCCGGGGCGACCCGAAGCCGTTCTTCGGGTACAGCGACAACACCAACCTGCTCAACTTCCTTTATTCGCTGGGGATTCCGGCCTATCACGGCGGCAGTGTGATGGTGCAGTTCGGGCGGGGTGGCGCGATGCATCCGGCCAGCGAGAAGTCGCTGCGGGCGGCGCTGTTCGAGTCGGGCGACTTCGAGTTGTCCGCTGACGACTGGACCGATCACGATCGCGACTGGGCCGATCTCAGCACTCTCGAGTCCGAGCCCGAGCTGTTTCCGGCGACTGGGTGGAGCTGGCACGGGTCGCAGGAGCCAGTGAGCGGCCGGCTCTGGGGTGGCTGCCTGGAGATCCTCGAGTGGCAGCTCGCCGCCAATCGGTGGATGCTGCCGGTCGAGGAGTACTCCGGGGTGCTGTTCCTGGAGACCTCCGAGGAGCTTCCGTCGGCGGACGACGTGTATCGGATGCTCCGCAACTTCGGCGAGCGCGGGCTGCTGGCACGCTTCGATGCCGTGCTCTGGGCGCGCCCGAAGTCGTGGTCGCTCGACCGTCACTCGACGCCGGAGGAGTCAGCTGCTTTTGTCGAGGCGCAGTACGCCGCCGCCCGCCGTGCGCTCGCGGAGTACCGGCCGAAGGCGTTGTTGGTCACCGGACTGGATATCGGGCACACCGATCCGCAGCTCGTGCTGCCGTACGGCGGGATCGCCACCGTGACGCCGGCGACTCAGAGCATCTCGGTCATTTACTGATGTCCGCGTCGGCGTCGACCGCGAGGGCACGGGCCTCCGGCGTGTAGGCGTCGCCGAAGTCGTCTGCCTCGAAGATCAGCCGGAGGTCGATGCCGAGCGAGTTGCCCATGTCGGCGTCCAGGCAGCGCGACGCCCACTCGATCGCCTCTTCCTTCGAGGCGACCTGGATCAGGCAGTAGCCGCCGATCAGTTCCTTCGTCTCCGCGAACGGGCCGTCGACGACCCGGCGCTTGCCGTCCTGCAGCTCGAGCCGGATCGCCCGGGAGCTCGGGTGCAGCCCGTCGCCGCCGAGCAGGACGCCCTTGGTCGCCATCTCGGCCATCACCGCGGTCATCGCGGTGATGCTTTCCTGGCTCGGCATTGCGCCGTTCTCGTACTCCTCGGACCCGCGAAACGTCATCAGGTAGCGCATAGCGCGCCAGGTTAGCGGATCTGGGTCCGGGTGAGAGCGGGGTTGGCGTTGGGGTAGCAGGTGACCGGCGACTTGATGGTGATGAACTTCCATTTGATGGTGGCCTGCAGGGTGAGGCCGGGGTTGTCGAAGCTGGTGCCCTGCAGCTTCGTCTCCACCACGCGATCGCGGGCGCCGGCTTTCAGGCGTACCGACAAGGTCGGCAGCTGGTACGCCGCTCCGCCGGGGAGCGGGCCGCCTACCCGGATCGTCACGACGCTGCCGTTGCGTTCGAGCGTCGGGGTGGAGCCGAGTCCTGAGCCACCGGTGAGGGTGGCGCTGACGAACGAGGTGTTCGGGGGCACGGGGATGCGGAGTTGGAGGTCGCGGACCTCTTTGAGTTTGAAGCCTTTGACCTCGGCCGGCAGGCTTCCCGGCTTCAAGTCGACCGCCACGGTGAAGCGCTGGCCGGAGCGCACGGTCGCGGGGGCCTTTGCGTCCACTCCTTGGCGGAGCTGGAAGGTCTGTTTGCCGAACTTGGTGTCAGCTCGGCACGCATAGCTCGCGGTCGGCCCGGCTGCCATCGCCGGCGGGACCGTGAGAGTCGGTGCTATCAGCAATAGACCGGCACCGACGAAGGATGACTTGCGCAACCACATCTTGATGCAGTGAGTAGTCATATGACTACCCTACGGAGTCGGGCCGTTGGTTGGCTAGCGGCCGACCAGGAACCAAGCGCCGGCGCCGGCCAGCAGAAAGAGGGCGGGTAGAGAGCCGAGGATCCAGCCGCGGCGGCTTCGGCGAGGGCGGGCCGGGGTGGCGGCCTGTGCGATCGTGGTGCGGATCTCGTCCTGGTCGCCGACGGTGGTGCGTTGGGAGGCGAGCAGCGGGGCTTCTTGTTCCAGGCGGTAGGCCTCGGCCTCGAGCCGTTCGGCGAGGGTGTCCGCGCGGTTCCAGCGATCGCCGACGCGGTAGGCGAGCGTCCGGGCGAGGATCTCGTCGATCTCGCCGACCGAGTCGTGCAGCAACGGCCGCAGGCTGGGCGGGTTGCTGTCGGGGTCGCGCGCGAGCACGTCGGTGATGGACGACGCGACGAACGGCGGCCGCCCGGTCATCAGCGCATAGGTCACCGCGCCGACGGCGTACACGTCGGCGCGCTCGTCGAAACCACCGTCACCTCGCCCCTGCTCCGGTGCCATGTACGACGGAGTACCGACCGCTTGGGTCAGGCCGGACGCCTCGGCTGCTCGTTTCGCCAGGCCGAGGTCGGCCAGCACGATTCGATGGGTGCCGCCGCCTGATTCGAGCCCCTGCGATGGCCGGAGCAGCAGGTTGGCGGGGGTGATGTCGCGGTGCACCACGCCCTCTTCGTGCAGCGCCGCGACCGCGCGGGCGATGTCGGCGCCCCACCAGAGAGCATCTGTCGGATCGAGCGGCCCGTGCGCCAGTACTTCGGCCAGCGAACCGCCGGGCACGAAGTCCATCACGAAGTACGGGCGGCCGTCGGGCAGTTCGCCGAGATCGAAGACGCGCACCACCCGGTCGCTGGCGATCCGGCGCATCAGCCGCGCCTCGGACAGGAACCGTTCGCGGACGTCCGCGCGGGACGCCCAGTTGTCGGCGAGCACCTTCACGGCCACGTCCACGTCGAGGTCGTCGTCGTACCCCCGCCAGACGGTCGCGAAAGCGCCCGCGCCGATCTTCGACTGCAGGCGATACCTTCCGATGACATCCATCGCCGCTATTGTCGAGCACGGCAGTGTCCCGTGTCGAAAGTGCCGTTAGCGATAGCGGCGTTCAGGTGCGTGCCTCGCGGTGGCGGAGGAGCGGCCTCGATGTCTTTCCATCGTGGCCGTTTCTCCGCTGCCGCGAGGTGCGTGCCTGGGCGCCGGTAGCGCAACGGCACTTTCGACACGGGACACTGGGATCAAGGCGAACACATAACGCCATCGCGACAGCGTTGTGCCGGACTTGGGAGAGCATGAACGAGGATCTGGAAGTGCTCGCGGCCCGTGCGGCGGGTGGCGACGAGAGCGTCATCCCCGAACTGCTGCAGGCGATCCGGCCGCAGGTGCTGCGCCGGGTGTCGAAGTTCCTGCCGTTCCGCGAGGATGCCGAAGAGGCCGCGCAGGACACATTGATGACGGTGGCAACCAAGATCCACACCTTCAAGGGCTCCGGCAGTTTCGCCGGCTGGCTGACGGTGGTCGCCACCAACTGCGCCCGGCAGACCTACCGCTCGCTGAAGCGCCGGGCCGTCGAGCAGTCCGCCGAGGTGCTGCCTGAGTCGGTCGACCCGAGGACCACATCGGTGATCGCCGGCTCCCGCCTCGACCTGCTGGAGGCGCTCGAGTCGCTCGAGGCCAACCATCCGCAGCTGGTTCAGCCGCTGGTACTGCGCGATCTCGGCGCGATGACGTACGCCGAGATCGCTGAGGAGTTGGCGGTGCCGCTCGGTACGGTGAAGGCACGGATCCACCAGGCCCGCAAGGCAGTGGCCGAGCACCTCACCGTTCGCTGACCCCAGGAGGAGTTCGCCCCGGGGCTCACCTGGCGCCGGTTAGTCCGGCGCTGGTTGGTCCGCTGACCTGGCGCCGGTTACCGCAGGCCGCCTTGTCGCAGGGCTCCCGGGTCGATGGTGGTGGTCTTCGTCTGGGCAACGGCCGGGTTGGCGGCGACGCCCATCCACTGCTGCAGGATCTGGGTCGCCTCGGTGCGCTGCGCCGTGGGCAGGGCGCCGATGCTCGATCCGTGGTTACCGCCCGGCACCGTGTACCAGTGCGAGTCCCTCGTACCGCGTCCCGGCTCGAACTTCTCCGCGCTCCACGGGTCGTTCTCGCCGTACACGAACAGCATCCGCTTGCCCGACGTCTTCAGCCACCGATCCACGTCGGCCATCGCGAACGGCTCGTGCCGCGGCTCGATCGAGTCCGGTACCGCGGCCGGAGCGTCGCCCGCCTCGCGGTAGTGCAGCAGACCCTTGAGCCAGGTCGTCTTGCTCGCCACGTCCGGCCAGTTCAGCTGCTGGGTCGCCTGGAAGTAGTACGGCAGGAAGCCCTCGGTGCCCTCGTCGGAGTAGAACGACCAACCGGCGATCTGGTCGATGAAGTCGAACAACTGCTGGTCTGTCGCCGCCGCGGTGCCCGGCACCTGCGGGCAGCTCGCCTGGGTGCTGTACTGCCAGAAGGCGAACGGTGTGTCCAACACGGCCGCTTCGAGCGCTCGGTCGGCGGACCCGAAGGTGCTGTCGTAGGTCAGCCCGTTGGCCGCGGCGTACTCCTTCAGCTTGGCCAGCATCGCGGGCCTGCGCAGCAACGTGTTCCGCTGCATGTTGCGCAGCGCGAGGTTGCAGGCCGGGTCGGTGCCGGCCTCTTGGATGAAGCTGATGTACGAGTCGCGGCGGTTGTCGACGTCTTGCGGCGCGACGTAGGCGACGGTCGCGTCGACGTCGTTCGGGTAGAACCTGCGGTGGTAGACCGAGGTCATGCCGCCCTTGCTGGCTCCGGTGTTCACCCACTTGCCGGAGTACAGGGCTTTCTTGAAGGCCTGGACGATCCGGTGCTGGTCGGTCGCGGCCTGCCAGATGTTGAGCTTGGACCAGTTCTGGCTGGCCGGCGTGGAGGCGTTGAAGAAGCGCTGCTCGACGTTCAACTGGTTGCCGTCGACCAGGCGGGTCGGCTCCGACGTGAACGCGCCGCCGACACCGCCGTAACCGGTGGTGTGCAGGACGGTCGGGCGGGCGAAGTCGCGGTGCCACAAGGTGACGCGCTGCTCGAACTTCTCGCCGCGGGGCTTCTTGTGGTCGGCCGGTTGGGTGTACTGCAAGACGAAGAACGGCTTGCCGGCGACGACGCTGCTGCTCTCGATCCGCAGGCCGGGGATCGTCTGCAGCTTCGCCGTCACCTCGGCGACCGGATCGGCGACCGGTACTGCGGGGGCGGCCACCGAGGTGGTGACCGCTGATCCCGCGACCAGCGCGGCAACCAAAGCAAGGCGAATGAACCGGCGCACGGGCGAACTCCTCAGTCGTGGGGGCGACACTCCTGACGAGGGTAGGCGGCGGCACCGACAAGCGCGAGACCTTGACAACCAGGTACCTTCGGCGCATGTGCAGAGCGGTGAAGTGCAAGAACTGCGGGAAAACCACCTGGGCCGGCTGCGGGCAGCACGTCGCGCAGGTCAAGCAGGGCGTGCCCGCGGACGAGTGGTGCGGCGGACACCCGAAGGACGAGAGCCCGGGGCTGCTCGCCCGCTTCTTCCGTCGCTGAGTGCTTTGGTCGGTCAGCCGAAGGTGCGGCGGGCGGCCAGTGCCCGGCGTAGGTCGTCGGCCTTGTCGGCGGTGCTCCGGCGGATGTTCGGGGCGACACTCTCGTCGGCGGCCAGCGCCTCGGCAAGGGCGACCACCCGCTCCTCCACCGCGTACTTCGGGAAGATCCGGCCGACCGTCATCGCGACCGCCATCCCCGACCGGATCTCGCCGGTGCGCGCGATCTCGGCGAAGAACCGCTCAACGTACGGCGCGGTCTGCTCGCCCTGACCCGCACCCCAGAACCCTTCGGCGCTCGCGAAGAGCTCGTCCACGCCCAGCGACGGATCGTTGATGATCCGCTGCCAGGCCGCTTCCCGGCCGTCCTCGGTGGCGGCCAGGCAGCGAGCCGCCTGTTTCGCACCCTCGGTCGACCGGTCCCGGGCGAGCTCAGCGTCCACCTCTGGCTTGCCGTAGGCGCCCAGGCGCACCAGACGTAGTACGAGGGACCAGCGGAAGTCCGTGTCCACCTGCAGGCCGTCCGGTACGTCGGTGCCGTCTAGCCAGCTCTGCAGCAGCTGGTTGTCGTCAGTGGTCGCGACTACCCCTCGGGCGATCGCCAGCTGGAGACTGCTGCCGGGCGGGGTGTTACTGAGCCGCGCGGTGAGCGCTGCAGCCACCTGACCGCGGTACGGCTCGTACGGGAGGCAGATGCCGAGCACCCGGTCGTCCAGCCAGCGCAGCAACGACCCGAGCGCAATGACGCTGTCCTCGTGCTCGATGGCCACCAGCAGGAACTCCAGCGCCTGCCGCGGATCGAGCTCCGCATCGGCGACGGCGTCCCGGATGCTGTTCCAGATCACCGCGCGAGTAGTGCTGTCAGCGATCTTCGGCAGTACTGCGGGGAGGTTGGCCAGGCTGGTCTCGTCGAGCCGGATCTTGGCCCAAGTGTCGTCGTCGGCGTCAGGCACGATCACGGCGATCGTCGGGTCGAGCTCCACCTCGACGACGTCGCGGTCCAGCAGCACCTGGACAGAGGCGACGCGGCCGCTGACGTCGTACCCGCCGATGCTGAGTTGGTGCGGGCGGTTGGCCGGGTGATCCGTCGGCGTCCTGCGGTGCAGCCTGATCCCGGTGCTGGTGCGCTCGGCGCTGATCGTGTCCAGGCCGGCCGTGCGCAACCACTGCTCGGACCAGTTCGGCAGGTCCTTGGCGCCGGCCTCGGTCAGGGTCGCGACGAACTCGTGCAGATCCGCGTTGCCGAACTCGTGGGCGTCGATGTGCGCGTTGACGCCGCGCAGGAAGGTCTCGTCCCCGAGGTACGCCGTGAGCTGCTTGAGCACCGCGGCGCCTTTGGCATAGGAGATTCCGTCGAAGTCGTCGAGCGAGGCGCGGGCGTCCTTCACCGCGTCGGCCGCGACCGGATGGGTCGAGGCGCGCTGGTCGGCCTGCATCCCCCACCACTTGCCCACGAAGGCGAAATCGGTCCAGTGCCCGTCGTGGTCGGTGGCATCGTGCGAGACCCGGTGGGCCATGTAGTCGGCGAACGACTCATTCAGCCACATGTCGTTCCACCAGCGCATCGTGACGGTGTCGCCGAACCACATGTGCGCCATCTCGTGCACCACCACCCGGGCCCTGGTACTCCGCTCCGCGTCGGTGACCGTCGAGCGGAAGACGAAGCTGTCGGCGAAGGTGACGCAGCCCGGGTTCTCCATCGCGCCGAGGTTGAAGTCGGGCACGAACACCTGGTGGTACTCGCCGAACGGGTACCGGTAGCCGAACAGCCGGTGGTACTCGTCGAAGGCCTGCGCGGTGACGGTGAAGAGGTCTTCCTGGTCTCGCTCCAGGGCGTCCTTGAGGGTCTGCCGGCAAGCGAGGCCGAGCGGGATGCCGTCGTGCTCGCCACGGATCAGGTGGTAGGGGCCGGCCACCAGCGTCACGAAGTACGTGGAGAGCGGTTTGTTCTCGGCGAGGCTCCAGCTGCCTGGCGCGGTCTTGGTGGCGGCGCCGTTGCCGAGCACGATCCACTCGTCGGGGCAGCTGACGGTGATCGTGTACGGCGCTTTGAGATCGGGCTGGTCGAAGCAGGCGAAGTACCGCGGCGCCGACTCCAGGGACGACATGCCGTACAGGTAGACCAAGCCGTCGGCCACGTCGACCGACCGCTGCAGCCCTTCGCCGTCGGCGGAGTACTTCATCAGCGCGTCGACGACCAGCTCGTTGTCTGCCGCGAGGCCGTCCAGCCAGAGCCGGCCGTCCTCGAGCCCTGCGATGTCGACGCTTCGGCCGTTGAGCGTGACTGTTGTGAGCTCTCGCGGCTTCACGTCCACGAAGGTGCGCTCCGCGGACGCGGCGAACCTGATCGTGCTGACCGCCCGGAACACCTCGTCCCCCACCGTCAGATCGAACGCGACCTGGTAGGAGTTGACCTCGATCGACGCAGCCCGGGTGCGGGCCTCTTCAGGGGTGAGAGCAGGCATGCTCTCGACCCTAACTGGGCGGGAGGCCGCGCCGCTCCCGCTCTTGACGCAGGTAGAGCCCCGCGGCCGTCGACACACTGGTGAACAGCCAGACGCCGACCCCGGCGTCGTCGGCGATCCCGATCAGCGGCAGCAGGTCCGGCAGGATGTCGATCGGCGAAATCAGATACACCAACGCCACCAGCCACAAGGCCTTCCGCCCGCCGCTGACCCCGGCGTACCCCTCGGTCTTGGCAGCCCGCAACAACCGCGGCAACGCCCGCGCCCGCTCGAACACGTCCCCGACCGGCACCGGCTCCCCGCGCTCCTTCTTCCGCTTCCACTTCGCCCGCCGGACCAGCCCGATCCCCGCGATCGCGGCGCCCAGCACCAGGAACGTCGCACCGATCCCGGCCGCCGGGATCCCGATCACGTCACCATCGCGAAACACCAGGGTCGCCAACCCCACCAACCCCAGCAGCCCGCCGAAGATCACCATCCACCAACCGTAACCGCCCGCCGGTGGCTACGGTCGGACCTCACCTGGTTTCCTTCCACTGCTCGAGGACCTGCCGCCAATCGGAGCCGCGCAGCCGGAGCACGCCGATGACGAGGACGGAGTACACCACCCAGATCACGCTCATCCCTAGCCCGACGCCTGCCCCGACCCAGAAGGCGTCTGTTTGGCCGGTGTCATCCGGTCGGCGTCCCGCTCAGTGCTTGCATTCCTGCGGTTGTTGCCCGCGGTGCGCCCAGATCACCAGCGCCACGAAGGCGACCAGGCCCACCAGGATGCCGATGCCCGCACCCATCAGCCACTCCCCGCCGATCCAGCCGGCCACGCCGCCGAGGATCGCGCCGCCGATCGCCAGCACGAACATGGCATCCATGCCCCGGCCACCCCAGCCCAGATCCCAGAACCTCTTCCGAAACGGCAGTCTTGTCATGAAGGCTCTCTCCCCCGGGATGCAGCGAGGCTCAAATCCCGATCACTTCTCCGAGCCGGGTCAGTAAGGCTGGTACTTCGTTGGGTGTTGCGGCAGCAGAGTGAGGAGCGGTGTCGTGGAGACAGACCAGATTTCGCTGTCCCACTCCACCGAGCGGAGCCAGGATCTGCCGAGGAACCGCGCCAGCCGAAGCGTGGCTCGTCCCTCCAGCACTGCTTGCGTCAAGGTTCGTAGCGCCGGTGCTTCCCGGTCCTCGATCTCCAGCGACTCGTACTCGTTCCGCGCGTCCGACAGGAAGCAGTCGGCCCCGCCTGCGCCCGGCACCAGCGTGATCCGAAGGCAGTCAACAGAGCCGTCCGGCTCAAGCCGCCAGGCGGGCCTGAGCCCGTCGACCTCGACCAACCGTGCCCGGCTGTCCGAGATCCAGGGCGCGGCGGCGGCGCGCAGGACATCGACCAACGCGCCGCCTGTGCCTTCGGTCATCAGAAGTCGATGCCTCTCATCAAGTGGTAGTGAACGTGCAGCTTGCGCTTCTTGCCGCGGAACTTGAAGCCACGCTTGGAGCCGAAGCGAAGCGAGAACATGTTCCGTCCGTTCTTGGCCGAACCGCGCCAGGTCCAGCCGAGGCGCACCCGGTCGTTCCTGTTGAACCTACCAACCTTGTGCCGTCCGAAGAGCTTGCTGCCGATCCCGAAACGCTTCGACTTGATCGCAACCTTCCCGATCAGACTGGTGTAGCGGGTGACCCCGAAGGATGCGGCGCCGAGCGCGTGCCCTGCGGCTTTGCCCCACTCGCCCTTGTAGGCGTAGTACCCGGCCCAACCGATGTTGGCTGCTGTGCCGATGAAGCCGGGCATGTAGGTGGCAGCTTGTGCTGCTCGCTTCAGCCACTTCTTGAAACCGAACCGACCATCCAGATCCAGGCTGTTCACTGGATCCGTCGGGTAGGTGTAGGCGTTGGGGTTTCCTCCCTCGACCGGGTCCACCGAGGTGAACAGGCCGGTGGCCGGGTTGTACAGCCGGACGCCCATCAAGGTGAGGCCGGCGCCGGAGGTGGCTCGTTGTTTGGCGCCTAGCCAGCCGTAGTTGACGGTGCCGGTCATGGCGGTGTTGGTGGTGGCCGCGTTGCCGTATTCGTCGTACGCGTTCCAGGCGGTGATGTTGGTGGCCGGGGCTGCCGCCGTGGGGAGGTCGATGGTGGTGACGACGTCGCCGTGGGGGTTGGCGAGGGTCAGGTCGGCGGCGCCGTTCTGGTCGACGGTGAGGCTGAGGTCGCCGCCGATCAGTTCGGCGTACCTCGTGGAGGTGGTGCCTTGGGTTACCCAGGTGGGGTTGTCGGAGGTGTCGGCGTAGTGGCGGGTGGTGGGGGTGGCGCCGGTGACCGACTCGGTGGAGCGGCGGTCGAGGGCGTCCAGGGTGTACGTCGTGGTGGTGGCGCCTTGGGTGATCGATCGGGCCAGGTCGTTGTCGTAGTAGGACAACGTGATGTTGCCGTCGGCCGGGCGCGGGGCGTCGGTGGACGGGAGGGTGGTGGTGCGGCCCAGGGCGTCGTAGACGTAGGTGCCGGTTCCGTTGGCTCCCGTGACCGGGCGGTCGGCGGTGTCGAAGGTGCGGGTTACAGCTGAGGCGCCGGTGGTGGTGCAGGAGCCGTCGGTCGCTGGGGCCGCTGTTGACTTGGTGAGGCGGTTGTCGTTGCGGTCGAAGCCGTAGGTGCGGGTTACGCAGCCGGGGGTTTCGGTGGGGTCGGTGACGTCTACGCCGGTGGCGGTGGCGGTGTGGTCCTCGACCTTGGTGAGGCGGCCTGCGTTGTCGTAGGCGTACGAGCGGTCGTAGCCGATGGCGCCGGTCGGTACGTCGGTTGAGGCGTTGGTGAAGGCGGAGCCGTCGGGGGTCCACTCGTGGGTGATGCGGCCGTTCACGTCGTTGTCGACGGACCAGGACAGCCAGGGGCCGTTCGGGTCGACGGTGGTTGAGCCGTCCTCTTCCACGGAGGTGACCTGGCCGGTGTAGCGCAGGCCGATCGGTTCGCCGACGTTGTCGAGGTCGTTGTACTGCGTGATGCCACCAGGCAGCTTCTGCATCGTCATCGAGCCGTCGGCGTCGTAGGCGCCTGTCGATGACCAGGTGGAGCCTGCGGTGGTCACCTCGACCTTGGTGGCGACACCGCGGCGTTCGGCCTTGCCGGCTGCGTCGGTGCCGTCGTACGTGTAGCGGGTCGAGCCGTTCGCATCGGTGACTGTTGCGACCGAGCCGGCCGCGTCGTACACCGTGGTGGTCGCCTGCTCCCCCGACGGCTGGTACGTCGTCTGACGGCCCCACGTGTCATAGCCCGTGGTGACGTTGGTGGTGCTGTTGTCCGCGGCAGTCGCGGTGACGGCCGTCGCCTGGCCGGTGGCCGGGTCGTAGGTGGTCGACTTCGCCGTGTTCGGGGTGGAGCCGGCCAGGCCGGTCACCACGGTCTTGGACGACGAGGTACGGCCGTCGAGCAGGTACGTCGTGGTGGTCGTGCGGGCCACCGAACCGGAGGTCTCCACCACCGTCTTCGGCGCGAGCAACCAGGTGAAGTTGCTGGTCGTTGTCGAGGGCAACGAAGGTCCGGAGCTCGGCGCGGCGGCCGGGTAGGTCTTGCAGACCACGCCGGCCCACTGCGGCTTTCCACCGCATTCGGCGAACGACGCATTGGCGGCGGTCGTGTAGTAGACCGTTTTCGTCGTACCGGCGTCAGCGCCGTTCGAGCCCGGTTGACGGGTCTCGATCGCGCGGCCTTCGGCGTCGTACCGGGTGAGCTTGACGATGTCGCCGGTGCTGATCGTGCCGTCGAGGTCGACGTCGGTGACCGATTTGCCGACCTGGCCGAGGGCCCAGCCGTCCGCGTCGCCGGCCACCGGGGCGGCGTACGACGTGAGCGACTGCGCGGTCATCTCCAGGTCCTCGCCCGTGCCTGGGTCGTTGGCCCACGAGGTTTCCTTGGTGGGCAGGCGATAAGGCAGCGTGGTGTCCGGGTTGATGCCGTTGTTCGGGGCGAGTTCGTCGTAGGTCGTGTGCGAGTGGGCTCGGGTCCAGCGGACCGTGCCGTCCTTCAGGGCGGCGAAGCGGGCCGGGCCGTAGGTGTCGGTGACCAGAGTGCCGTCCGGAGTGACAACGGTGGCGTCGGGAAGGTTCTTGTTGTAGACGGTGAGGTTGGCGAGCTGGTCGACCGAGGCGCCGGACGGCATCGAGCCGTCGATCACGGCGCGGAGGGCGCGTTCGTCCAGGGTCCGGACGACGTTGCCCTGTTCGTTGTAGTCGGTCGACGTGTACTGCCAGTCGCCGGCGCCGTACTTCGCGGTGTTGACCGTGTAGCCAGAGGCGTCGGTGTACTGCAGGTCGGCGTACTGCCAGTCGTCGGCGGTCGGCGTGCCGCTCACCGGGTGGTCCGGGCCGAAGACCGCGAAACCGTTGGTGGGCGTGGCTTTCTGGTTCCAGCGGGCGACCGAGGTGGCCGACAGGTCCGGCAGGCCGTCGCCGGACAGCGGTACGTCGTACACGAACTTGGACAGCGTCGCGGTACCACCGGTCGGGTCGCCGGCCGGGCGGTCGCGCTTGACCGTGTCGAGCTTCTCCTGCTGGTCGACCGTGACGTAGTTCAGCTGGATCGGGAGCTGACCGGCGGGCTTGACCGAGGTCAGGTGGTTCGCGGTGTTGTAGGTGTACTCCGTGCTCAGGTTCGAGCGGGGATCGGTGACCTTGGCCAGGCGCTGCTCGGAGTCGTAGTAGTAGTTCGCGACCCGGGTGGAGTCCATCGCCGCGCCGCCGGCCTTGTCCGGGTTGTAGATGTCCAGCCAGGCTTCGCTCATCCGGACCCGGGTGGCGCCGATGGTGATGTAGACGAAGCGCAGTGCGCGGCAGCCCGGGTTCAGGGCGCCGGTCGCGGGGCAGGTCACGCCCGGCGGGGCCGGGGCGAGGATCCGGGTGACCCGGCCGGCCGCGTCGTACGAGTAGGTCGTCTTGGACGCGATGCCCGGCTCGGCGATTCCCGCGGGCCGGAAGGTCGTGTTGGTCGTGGCGGTCGGTGCGGCGGCAGCGGTCCAGGTGGTGACGGTGCCGTCGTCCTCGGTCAGCGAGAGGATCGGCGCGGTGGCGGTTCCGGTGACGGTGAGCTTCGAGCCGTCCAGCTCGGTCTCCTCGTCGGCCGGGATCCAGGTGCCGGTGGCCAGCGCTGCCGTCGTACGGCGGAGTCCGTTCGGCGACTCGAAGATCAAACCGGTGCCGTCGCCGTCGAGCAGCGCGATCGTGCCGTCGACCCGGGTCGAGTCGACCACGTTGGTCCCCGCGGCGCCGGCGTCGGCGCCGTCGAAGTTGGCGACCCAGCCAGGTCCGAAGACCTTCGTCATCGCGTCGCCCTCACCGGCGTAGGTGGAGTGCGAACGCGAGATCGACAGGTCGCCGGTGTACCCCGGGACCGAGATGTCGGAGGCGTCGGCGTTGAACTCGCCGGTCCACAAGGCGACCTGGCCAGGTCCGGCCTCGGCGGTCGGGAAACCGTTGCCGAAGGCATGCGGTACGCGCTGGATCGTGGTGTCCGGCGTCTGCGACCAGGTGCACTGGCTGGAGGACGCGTAGGTGATGCAGACCTGGACGTCGAGCTTGACCGGGACGCGGTCGTTCAGCGTGGTCGGCTGGACGCCTTCGGTGTCCGGGTCGGAGTCGACGTTGGCGTCGATCTTGGCCCGGTTGGTGTCCCACAGGCCGGCCACGGTGACGCCGGCATCACCGTTGTCGGTGACCGTCAGCACGGTGTCGTTGTCGACGTTCCAGCCGACCGTGTCGTGCTGACTTCCCTTCGCATAACCGGACAGCCGCCAGCGAATCTTGGCCGTCGGTACTGCGGACTGCCCCTTCGGCGGTCCGGCAGCAGCGATCTTGATCGAGCCGGTGGTGGTGATCCTCGGGGTCGCCGTCGGGGCCGAGAGGGAGGAACCGCCCCAGCCGAAGCTGTACGCCGAAGTACTCGAGATTCGCCCGGCCGGGGTCTCGGCCTGGGCGCTGATCCGATGCAGACCGGGGACGTTCTTCGGGATCGTCACAGTCGTCTTGGCGACGGCCGGGTCGCTGGACGGGGTGATCTTCACCTGGCCGGCTGCGGCGCCCGGGAAGTTCGAGGCCACCGGCTTACCGTCGACCGTGATCCGGAGATAGCCGGGAGCCGAGTAGCTGGTGCCTGTCGCAGTGACCGTGCAGACGATGTCGGCGGCCGGGTCGTTGTCCTGCCAGGAGTTGATGACGTACGGCGAGGGGCACGAGATCACCGGAGCCGCAGCGGGCGTCGCGCCGATCAGGACCTTGGTGAAGCCGGACCAGGCGCCGTCGCGGCGACCGTCATTGGCCTTCACCCGGACAAAGATCGCGGTGTTCTCTGGCAGGTTGGTGGCCGGCTTGCAGCCTCCCGTGGTGCCGGACGCGTAGGTCGCGCTGGTACAGGTCGCCTTCAGGGTGCTCGCCGAGACGGCGGTCGAGGTGTGGAACTCAGCGACGTACTTCACCGTGTTGCCGTCGGCATCGGTCGCCTTGGTGGTCACCCACGGGTTCAGGTATGGCGAGTAGAGCTCGCTGGTGCCGTTCAGCGGCGCGTAGGAGACTGCCGAGGAGAAGGTTGGGTTAGCCGGCTGGGCGGGCGGACGGTTCCAAGTGATCGTGACGTACGGGTCGGCCGTGCCGGAGAAGGAGTAGAACCGCTTCCAGCCGTTGACGTCCGTCTCGTTGGCCGCGGTGAGGGCCAGTCCGCCGGTCGGGTACGACGCGGTCGACCAGGCCTGCGCGAGACCGGTCATCGGGATCGAGATCCGGCCGCCGGGGCAACCGGTGAAGCCCTTCGCTGCGCTGACGCTGCCGTAGACCGCGCCGAGGGTCGGCTGCGCGGTCCATCGGGTCGCGGTGGTGGCAGGCGTTGCCGAGCGCACCTGTACTGCGGTCGCGGTGCACGACACAGCGCCGTACTGCCACAGCGACATCGAGGCCGAGACGATGTCCTTGCCGGCGAAGGTCGAGGTCGCGAAGTTCATGTACGAGCGGGCCGTCGCCGTACCGGTCTTGCCGACTCGCAAGTCCACCGCGTCGGACTGGTCGGTGGTGATGCCGGACTGCACCCAGGTGTCGAAGGTCGACTTCAGGGTGCCGGTCACGTACGTCGGGTCGACCGTCACCGGGAAGACGCGCGCCGGGTCGAGGAACCACTTGGCGTCGGGGGTGATGACGAGGGTCGCCTTGCCGCGGGACACCTGCTCGACCGTCACCTTCACGATCGTCTTGTTGGCCGGCTCACCGTTGGCCGCGGTGACCGAGTCCCACATGTAGCCGACCGGGATCTTCGAGTGGACCACGTTCTTGGCGTCGACGAACTCGATGGTGCCGTCGGCCAGCGAACGCGGCGTCAGACCCTTTGTCCGCAAGGGGATCCGCCAGACCGGGGCGGCCGCGGGGCGCTGCTTGACGATGAAGTCGTTCTCGAAACCGTTGCGGCGGGCATCGAGTACGAGGTCGACGCCCGGTTGCACGTCGGCGTACGTGGCCTTGGTGCCGTTGAGGGTCGGCTCGGGGAGTTTCCACGGGGAGATCCACTCGACCTGCCGGCCGGTGCCGGACGATGCCGAAGCGAAGACCTGACCGGTGGCTGCGTTGCGCTTGCCCAAGCGCACGGCGTGCTGGTGGCCGCGGGGAGCGACCGTGCCGTCGGCGGCCTTCTGCAGGGTCAGGTCGATCGCCTGCCAGCTGCCCTTGGCGGTCTTGAACCGGATCGGTACCGCGTGGGCGTCCGTCGTCATGGTCCCGTCAGGGTTCGACCACGTCGTGGACGTCTCGGTCCGCAGCGACTCGACCTCGACCCGGGAGCCCTGGGACCGCGCGGTCACCGCCGCCGAGATCACATCGGGGCGCGAGGCAACCTTCTGCGCGACCGGCTGGGGATCCTCCGACGGCGCTGCCTCCGCGGTCTGATGGGTCTCGAGGGCGGTGGCCAGCAGTGCCAGCGAGACAACCGCGGCGACCACCCTCGGGAATTTCTGGATCCGGGCACGCTGAGATCGATCAAGCACAAACATGGCACTCCCCGTTGAGAGCCGGCCTAGGGCGGCTGCGGCGAGGGACATTCGCCGAGCGGGCCAGCGCTCACCACATCGACGCCATCCGGCGCGCCGTTACGCGATCTGCAACAAGCTGCAAACGAGATCCAGCTCTCTTGACAGGTGATGAGCAGGAGAGGTCGCAAGCGGACTGGTTACGGTGGCAAGCGTGCAGAGCTTTGTGGTGGACAGGGACGGCTGGGAGCACGCCGAGATGGTCGAGGCCTGCCGGGCGGTGCTGAGCGCTGCGCAGGGAACCGCAGCGGAGTACCGGGTCGATGTTCCTGCCGTCGAGGCCGACTGGCCGCCGGAGGTTCTGGCGGCTGCGGAGGTTCTGCGAGCAGCCGCGGGTCAGACCGGCCGGGTCGACAAGGGCGGGTACGCGCGGACCGGGCGACTGCCGGTGGCTGCCGACGAGACCTGGGCCGCGTTTCTGGTTTTCGCGCCTTGGGCCTACGACGCCACGGTCTGGAACGACAGGGGGCAGCCGACCGTGTCTCTGGCGGATGAGAGCCAGTCGATCGTCGTACACCTGGAGATGTCGCAGGTGGAGCATTTTGCCCGGGCTGTCAGGCCGGCGCGGCTGGTGACGGAAACGGCCTGGCGCAAGCTGGTGAAGGAACGCCGTAGGCGATAGCCGGGTCAGGTGTGGGCGGCCAGGCGGATGTGGTTGGCGAGGGCTTTGACGGCTGGGGTGATTCGGGGGGAGGCGTAGCAGAGGAGGTGGGAGCGGGTGGCCCAGGGGTCGGTGAGGCGGGTGATGTCGAGGGATGGGTTGCCGTCGACCGAGCGGAGTGGGGCGATCGCCAGGCCTACGCCGGCGGTGGCGAGGGTGATGAGGGTGTGGAGTGTCGGGACGAGGGTGCGGTAGCGCGGGGCGGGGGCGTGCGGGCCGAGGCGGCGGTCCATCCAGGTGCGGAGGGTGGAGCCGAGGTCCAGGCCGATCATGGGGTGTTCGGCGACTTCGGCGTACGGCATGGTGTGGCGGCCGGCGAGTAGGCCGCCTGATTGGCCGATGACGACCAGGGAGTCGTCGACCAGGGGTTCGGTGCGGAGGGTGGTGGCGATGGTTTCGTCGTCGTCCAGGACGATGCCCAGGTCTGCTTTGCCGTCGGCGAGGAGGCGGAGTGACTGCGGGGTGCGTTGCTCGGAGACCGTGACGTCGTGTTCGGGGTACTCGCGCAGGAAGGACGCCAGCGCGGCCGGGACGACTCGGTGCATGGCGGAGCCGCCGGAGACCAGGATGAGCGGTCGGGAGCGGGCTGCGGTGTAGCTGGCGACCGCGCTGTCGAGACGCGAGGTCTGCGCCAGTACTTCGCGCGCGTGGCGGGCCAGCGTCGTACCGGCCGGGGTTGGGCGCACT
Source organism: Kribbella sp. NPDC056861 (assembly GCF_040687575.1). Taxonomy (NCBI): domain Bacteria; kingdom Bacillati; phylum Actinomycetota; class Actinomycetes; order Propionibacteriales; family Kribbellaceae; genus Kribbella; species Kribbella sp. NPDC056861. The sequence goes on from NZ_JBFBNQ010000002.1 coordinate 1,365,459, forward strand.
CCCCTGCGTTCGCGGATCAGGAGCGGTACGCCGACCTGGGCTTCGAGGGCTCTGACCCGCGCGCTGGCTGAAGGCAGACTCAGGTGCATCTGGGCGGCACCGGCCGTGATCGAGCCTTGGTCCACCACGTGGACAAAGAGCCGCAGGTCATCCAGGTCGTAACGCACAGCCACCAGCCTACGCCTGGAGCAGAGGCTGACTGCGGCAAATACGCATTGTGCTCCTTACCCGGCTCCCGGATGCTCTAAGTGTCCCGTCAGCGAAGTAGCTTGAACGATGGAGGTGTCCAGGTGCGTGCATCGTGGTGCTTGAGGAGCGTCCTCGATGCGGAGCATCGTGGATGCTCGTCAAGTGCCGCGAGGTGCGTGCCTGGGCGCCTCCAGCGTCAAGCTACTTCGCTGACGGGACACTAGGAGTGACCACGCTGCTGATCGTCCTGCTCGCGGGGATCGCGGCCGGTGCGCTCAACTCCGTCGGAGGGGGTGGCAGCTTCGTCGCGTTCCCCGCGCTGGTGGCGGTCGGCGTCACCGCGGTCACCGCCAACGCCGCGACGACGGTCGCCCTGCTGCCGGGCGGGCTGGCCAGCCTCTGGGTCTATCGCCGCGATCTCCGGCCGCTGCCGAACACGTCGATCCCAGTGCTGACCTGGACCAGCGTCCTCGGCGGCGCGCTGGGTGCGGTCCTGTTGCTGCTGTTGCCGTCCGAGTCGTTCGACGCGGTGGTGCCGTGGCTGCTCGCCTTCGCCACCTTCGTGCTCGCCTTCGGCCGCCGGATCGCCAAATCCCTCAAAACGCGGATCGCCGCCCGGCCGACGATCCTGGCCGGCCAACTGCTGCTCTCCCTCTACGGCGGGTATTTCGGCGGCGCCTCCGGGCTGATGATGGTCGCGTTCTGGAGCGTCGCCGCGAGTGTCGACCCGGGCCGGCTCAACCCGCTGCGGCAGGCCCAGATGGCGGCCATCTACATCACCGCCGGCGCCGTCTTCCTGGTCGCCTCGGACGTCCTGACCGAGTGGCCGAAGCTGCTGGTGATGCTCACCGGCGCGATCATCGGCGGGTACGGCGGCGCCTCGATCGGCCGCAGGCTTTCCACCTCCGTACTCCGCGCGATCGTGGTGACGTCGGCGGCCGCGATGACGGTCGGCTATTTCGTGGTCACCTCATGATCACCGCCGACTCGCTGGCCCGGCTGACGATCGCCTGGGAAGCGTGCCAGCTGGCCGAGGCCGCGCGAACGGCTGTGACGATCGAGGGCGATCCCGAGGAGCTGCTGGCGCGAGCGCACGAAGTACTGGCTGCCGCTGAGCGGTATGCCGCGACTGTGCATGCCTTCACATGTCAGCAGACGACTGCACAACCGGTCAGCTGGTTGTTGCCGGAGGCACCGGAAGAAGCGGCGGCGGATCTGGACGAGTGGGTGCTCCGGCACCAGGACGGTGAGGACTTCAGCCCGGCGCCGATCTCGCGCCGGCTGGGTGACGCCGTCAGTTGATGATGCCTTTGACGATCGTCGTCATCCGGTCGACCGGGATCGCGAAGCCGATGCCGATGCTGCCGGAGCGCGACGACGAGCCGAGGGTGGCGATCGCGGTGTTGACGCCGACCACCTGACCGGCCGCGTTCACCAGTGGGCCGCCGGAGTTGCCGGGGTTGATGGCGGCGTCGGTCTGGATCGCGGTCTGGCGGTTGCCGTTGTCGCCGAACCGGGCCTGCCGGTCGACGGCGCTGACGATGCCCGCCGTCACCGTTCCCTCCAGGCCGAGCGGGGAGCCGACCGCCAGGACCGGGTCGCCCACGTGGAGCTGCGAGGACCGGCCGAGCGTGAGCGCACGCAGTCCCTCGACATTGCCGCTGACCTGAAGGACAGCGAGGTCGTTGTCCGCGTCGACCCCGACGATGCTGGCGGCAACGGACCGCCCGTTGGACAGGACCAGTGACACATTGCTCGCTCCTTCCACCACGTGTGCGTTGGTGACCACGTGCCCCTGCTGGTCGATCGCGAACCCGGAGCCGGTCGCCCGGCCGGCCCGGACCGACACCACGCCGGGCAACACACTCGCCGCGGCGGCCGCGATCGAGCCTTGCTCGGCACCGGCCGACGGAGCCGGGGCCTGAGGCAACTCGACCGGCGCGCTCACCGAGGACGGCGAGTCGCCCCAGTTGCCCGTGACCGCGCCGGCGAGGCCGCCGGCCAGCACGGACAGTGCGATCCCCGTGGCGAGGATCCGGCCGGTACGGCGTACTGGGGGTGAGGCCGTCACCCCGGCCGGTGGTACCTCGGCCGGAGAGGGGGGAGCCGACCAGGCGGTGGCCGGGGTGACGGTGAACGGGTCGCCTTGCGGCGGGCCGCTGGGTGCGGGCGGCGCGGTGGGTGGTGGGCCGGGCTGGTAGTGCGGCCCGCGGAAGGGGTGACCGAGATGAGGGCTCACTTGAAGGCTCCTTAGGGCAGCCGCGAGAACCAGAGCAGCGACGCCAGGCCGGCCAGCAGTGCGACGGCCAGGGCGATTCCCGCCACCAGGTTGGTGATCTCGCGTTCCTCGGTGGTCCAGCCGATCGACGACTGGAGATCGGAGTAGACCGAACGCAGTTCCTCGTCGCTCTCCGCGGCGTAGAAGGAACCGTTGGTCGCGTCGGCCAGTCCCCGCAGGGAGTCGGCGTCGGCGGGGACCGGAATGCTCCGGCCTTCGATCGTCACCGTGCCCTGCGCCGTGCCGTAAGCGATGGTCGAGACCGGTACGCCGGCCTCCGTCGCGGCCTGCGCGGCTTCGTCGATCGGGCGGCCCGCGGTGTTGCCGCCGTCGGACAGCAGCACGATCCGGGTCGGCGGCGGGTCGGTGGCCGCGTCGGCGTCCAGGTTCTGCACCGCGGCCAGGCTGGTCAGGACCGCCTCGCCGATCGCGGTGCTGTCGGTCAGGGTGAGCCGGCTGATCGCGTCGACGGTGGCCTGGTGGTTGGTGCTCGGCGGCGCGACGACATTCGCAGTACGGGCGAAGGAGACCAGGCCGACGTTGAACTGCTCCGGCAGGCTGTTGACGAACTCGGTGGCGGCGCTCTTGGCGACCTCGAACCGGTTCGGCTCGACGTCGGTGGCGGCCATCGAGTTGGAGATGTCCATCGCGACCACGACGGTGGCGCGCTCACGCGGTACCCGGACGTCGGTGACCGGGCGGGCGATCGCGATCGTCAGCACGGTGAGGGCGGCCAGGAAGGCGAAGGCAGGCGCATGGCGACGCCAGCCGGGGCTCTTCGGGGCGACCTTCTCCAGCATCGGCAGGGTCGCGAACCGGACGGCGTACTTGCTGCGGCGGCGCTGAGCGAAGACGTAGGCCACGACCAGCGCCGCGACGATCAGCAGCAGCCAGAGCCACAGGGGTTGCTCGAATTTCATCGGGTACCGGTCCTTCCTCGCGGGGCGCGTCGGGTGGCGGCGCGTTTGCGGGCGGTGGCGAAGGCGGCGACGTCGCGGACCCAGTCGGTGTCGGTCCGCAGGACGAGGTGGGCGGCGCCGGCGGCGCGAATCGCTTGGGTGGTTTGCTCGCGGTGCTCGCGCATCGCGGTGGCATATCTGGCGCGGAGGCGTTTGCTGCTGGTCTGTACTTCGCGGGTGCGGCCGGTCTCGGGGTCTACGAGGGTGAGCAGGCCGACCTCGGGGAGCTCCAGTTCGCGGGGGTCGAGGACTTCGACGGCGATGAGCTCGTGCCGGGCGCCGAGGCGTCGCAGTTGGTCGGCCCAGCCGGTGCTCGGCGCGGTGTGGAAATCCGAGATGACGACTCGCAGGCCTGGGCGTGGGTGTTCGCGGTTGAGGCGGGTGATCGCGTGGGCCAGGTCTGTTGCGGGATGCTCGCCCGGCGTTGCTCTTGGCAACGACAGCAGAGCGCGGAGGGTACGACGGAGCGCGGCGTTACCGCTGACCGCCGGGATCCGCCGGATTTCGTTGCCAACAGCAACGCGGACGCCAAGGCGGTTGCCGGGGCGGTCGGCCAGCAGGGCGACCGCGCCGACGATGGCGACGGCGAGATCGCGCTTCTCCGACAGCGCAGTACCGAAGTCCATGCTGGCGGAGGCGTCGACCAGGGCCCAGGTCTCCAGTTCACGCTCGGCGAGGGGCGCCCGGACGTGGGGTTCGAGCGAGCGGGCGGTGACGTTCCAGTCCATTCGGCGGACGTCGTCCTGGCCTGCCTGGTAAGGCCTTGCTTCGTTCGGTTCGCTGCCCGGGCCGCTCCGCAGGCCGGTGATCTCGCCGTGCAGGAAGCCTTCCAGCTTCCGTTTCACCGAGAGCTCCAGCGAGCGGAGCGCGCGTTCCCGCCCGGCCAGCAGGTCGGGACCTGTCATGCCGCGGACCCCTGCGCCTGATCAGCCGGTACGACGTGCGGCTGCTCGATCGCGTGCAGCACTCGCGACACCACGGCCCGCGGGTCGACCCCGTCGGCCAGCGCGTCGAAGGTCAGCACCAACCGATGCGCCATCACGTCATGCGCCACGTCGTACACGTCAGCAGGCAGCACGTAGTCGCGACCACGCAGCAAGGCGAGCGCGCGGCCGGCCGCGACCAGACCCAAGGTCGCCCGCGGGCTCACCCCGAACTCCAGCACGCCGGCCAGATCATCGATCCCGTACTGCTGCGGTTGACGGGTCGCGTGCACCAACCGGACCACGTACTCCGCGACGGCGTTGTGCACGAAGACGTCTTCCGTTGCCTCCTGTAACTCACTCACCATCTGCGGGGTCAGCACCCCGTTCGCGTGCGGCCGGTGCGAGCTCATCCGCTGCAGGATCGTGAGCTCCTCCAACGGGGTCGGGTAGTCGACGGTGATCTTCAGCAGGAACCGGTCGCGCTGCGCCTCGGGCAGCGCGTAGACGCCCTCGGACTCGATCGGGTTCTGGGTGGCGAGCACCAGGAACGGCTCCGGCAGCGGGTAGCTGACGCCGCCGATGCTGACCTGGTTCTCGGCCATTGCCTCCAGCAACGCCGACTGCACCTTGGCCGGGGCGCGGTTGATCTCGTCGGCGAGCACCAGGTTGGCGAAGATCGGACCGAGCTCGGTGTCGAACCCCTCCGCCGACGGCCGCCAGATCCGGGTCCCGACGATGTCGCCGGGCACCAGGTCGGGGGTGAACTGCAGCCGGGTGAACCGGCCGCCGATCACCTCGGCCAGCGTCCTGACCGCAAGCGTCTTGGCGACGCCGGGCACGCCCTCCAGCAGACAGTGGCCGCGGGCAAGCAATCCGACGAGCATCCGCTCGACCAGCTGGTCCTGGCCGACGACCACCCGCTTCACCTCGAAGAGAGCCCGCTCCAGTACTGCGGTCATGCGTTGCCCGCCACGTCGGGCTGCTGCTCACTCTGCGGCTGGGTGGGCTGAGCGCCTTGCTCCGCGCCGCCCTGCTGACCGCCGGACCCGTTCTTCCCCGGGCAGTCCTTACCTGATGCCGACGGCCCTTCTTCCACCGTCACATAACCCTGCTCGGGGGCCGGGTCGTTGCCGGCGGCATACGCGACACCGCCGGCGCCGAGCGCGGCGACCGCGATCGCAGTACCGAGCAGCAGACGCTTACCGGGGAGATTCATGCTGACTCCTTCAGGTTGTCGATGCTGGCCACCAATTCATCAGGCCACCCCGAAAACGACCGGAAAGCAGAACGAAAGTCCGGCGAAAGCGCAGACCCGTTCCAGCGGCTCGCGCCGCTACCTTGGAGTGGTGCGATTACTGGTGGTGGAGGACGAGGAAGGCCTGGTCAGCGCGCTGCGCTCGGGACTCGGCCGGGCCGGCTATGCCGTGGACGCGGCGCTGACCGGCGCGGAGGCGGTCGAGAAGCTCGCCAGTACGCCGTACGATCTGGCGATTCTCGACATCACGCTGCCGGACACCAGCGGTCTCGACCTGTGCCGCGCGGTCCGTCGCGGCGAGATCGAGGTGGCGTCCGGGCGCGAGTTGCGGGTGCTGATGCTGACCGCGCGCGCCTCGCTCGCCGACCGGGTCCGCGGGCTCGACGAGGGCGCGGACGACTACCTGACCAAACCGTTCGCGCTGGTCGAGCTGCTGGCCAGGATCCGCGCGCTGCTGCGTCGTGACGTGACGAACGGGACCACCCAGCTGCACGTCGGCGAGCTGGTGCTGGACAGCGCGCGGCACCTGGCGACCAGGGCCGGGCGTGAGTTGCCGCTGACGCTGAAGGAGTTCGGCGTACTGCGCTATCTCATGTCGCGGCCCGGCCATGTCGTGTCGGCCGAGGAGCTGCTCGAGCACGTCTGGGACGAGAACGCGGATCCGTTCACCCAGAGCGTGCGGGTGACGGTCGGCACGCTGCGCCGCAAGCTCACGCTGGACGGCGAGGAAGCGTTGCTGGAGACGGTGATCGGGCGCGGCTACCGGCTCAGGGGTGAGGAATGAAGCTCCCGCCCTGGACGCAGACGATCCGGTTCCGTCTGACGCTGACCTACTCCGCGGTCCTGATCGGCCTGTCCGCGCTGGTGCTCGGCGGCCTGTACTTCGCGCTGTCGGCGTACCTCGATCCGCAGCCGCTGGACCCGATCACGGTCAAGAAGTCGTACTACGACAAGGACGGCCATCTGAAGTTCAAGCCCGGCGAGCCGATCCAGGCCGCTGACATCACCAGTGTCCAGTCGGCGGTGAACTACAAAACACTGGAGACGATGAAGACGTACTCGGTGGCCGGGATGGGAGTGCTGCTCGTCTTCAGCCTCGGCACCGGCTGGTGGTTGTCGGGTCGCGCGCTGCGGCCGGTCCGCCGGATCACCGCGACCGCGCAGGACATCTCGGCGACCGACCTGTCCCGCCGGATCGCGCTGGACGGGCCGCAGGACGAGCTGCGCAGTCTCGCGGACACGGTCGACGACATGCTGGAGCGGCTCGAGTCGGCCTTCGTCGCGCAGCGGCAACTCGTCGACGACGCGTCGCACGAGCTGCGTAATCCGCTGGCGGTGATCCAGGCGAATGTCGACGCAGTACTGGCTCATGACGACACACCGTCCGAGGATCGGGCACAGGCGACGGCGATCGTGTCGCGCGCGATCCAGCGGATGACGCGCCTGGTCGAGGACCTGCTGGCCTCGGCTCGGCGGTCGTCACCGGCGTTCGTGGATGCCGACATCGACCTGGCGGCGATCGCCGGCGAGGCGGCGGAGGAGTATGCGCTGCTCGCCGCCGATCGCGAGCTCCGTCTGGTACGCCGCCTGTCGCCCGGGCCGATCGCGGCCGGGGATGCGCAGGCGCTGCGCCGGGCAGTGGACAACCTGCTCTCCAACGCGGTGCGGCTCGCCCGCGGCGGCAGCGAACTCGTGCTGGCCGTCGGCAGCCGCAACGGGTGGGCGTGGATCGCCGTACGGGACGAAGGGCCTGGGATCGCCGACGAGGACGCCGACCGGGTCTTCGACCGCTTCTTCCGCTCCGGCCAACGCCAGCCACCGACAACAGTCCCGCTCAACGACCCGTCCAGCGGCCCGTCGACCAGTCAACGCCGAGCCGGCCTCGGCCTCGCCATCGTCCGCCAGATCGTCGAGTCCCACGGTGGCTCGGTCGCGCTGCACTCCGAGGTGGGCATCGGCTCGACCTTCATCCTCTGGCTCCCCGAACGCTCCCTCGCCAACACCACCCGCAGCTCCCCCACGCCGCCCGCAGAGGACCCGCTGGGCCCACGGCCTTAGACCGACCACCGCGCAGGGTTCCGGGGTTAGCTACCAGCAAGCAGTGGGCGGGTGCCCTTGAGTACTGCGGCGTAGCGGGTGCGGATCTGGTCGGCTGCTTCGTCGGAGAGGACTGACGGCTCCGGCTTGCTCATGGCGACTTCCCAGGTCGGCACCGAGCCGGAGACGGCCCAGGCTGCCTGGCGGGCGGCGCCCAGGGCGACGTACTCGGCGGGCTCAGGCAGGACGACGGGGGCGCCCAGGAGAGCAGGAGCCAACGCCTGTACTGCGCGGGAGCGGGCGGCGCCGCCGAGCAGCAGCACTCGGTGGACCGGGAGGCTTTGGGCTCGGAGGGCGTCTACCGCGTCAGCCAGGCCGCAGAGCATGCCTTCGACGGCAGCGCGGGCCATCGTGGCGGGCTGGGCCGTGGTGCGCGTGAGGCCGTAGATCAGGCCGGTCGAGTGCGGGAGGTCGGGGGTCCGCTCGCCGTCGAGATACGGGAGCATGACGAGGCCGTTGCTGCCTGGTGAGGTCAGGGCGGCCTCGTCCAGTTCGGCGAGGTCCATGCCGAGGAGTTGGGCTGTTGCCGACAGCACTCGGGCTGCGTTGAGCGTGCAGACCAAGGGCAGGTAGCCGCCGGTGGCGTCCGCGAAGCCTGCGACGAAGCCGCTCGGGTCCGTGGTCGGGACGGTCGAGGTGGCGAACGCAGTACCGCTGGTGCCGAGGGAGACTGCGACGTCACCCGGCTGCAGGTCGAGGCCGAGCGCGGCTGCCATGTTGTCGCCCGTGCCGGCGGCCAGCGAGATGCCGGTCGCGGTCTGGCCGACGATCTCGGCAGGACCGGCTACGCGCGGCAGTTGGAGTGAGCGGCCGAAAGCGAGCTCGACCAGGTCAGGCCGGTACTCATTGGTCGTCGGGGACCACCAGCCCGTACCGGAGGCGTCGCCGCGATCCGTTGTCAGATCGGCGATACCGGAACGGTCGGCGGCGAGCTGGTGAGTGAGCCAGTCGTGCGGCAGCGCGACAGCCTCAGCACTCGCGGCCGCATCGGGAGCAGCGCCTTGGACCCAGCGCAGCTTGGTGACGGTGAAGCTCGGCACCGGTACGGATCCAGTCGCAGCGGCCCAGGCCTCCGGTCCACCCAACTCGGCTACCAGGGAAGTAGTCGCATCGGCGGAGCTGGTGTCGTTCCACAGCACCGCCGGATGGACCACTGCGCCGGCGCCGTCCAGCAGCACCATGCCGTGCTGCTGACCCGCGACCGACAAGGCCGAGACCCCGTCGAGCAGACCGTCGGAGGCGATCGACCAGGCCTTCCACCACTCGGCCGGGTCGACCTGGGTGGCGTCGGGGTGCGGCGCGCGGCCTTCCCGCAGTACCTCGCCGGTGTTCGCGTCGCACACGACGACCTTGGTCGCCTGGGTGGAGCAGTCCACGCCGGCGACCAGTCTCGGGTCAGTCATCTAACTCCCTCTCAGAAACAGCAAGATGCCGCAGTACTTCGCGGGCCAGATCGGTGGTCGTCACCAGGGTGCTGACCAGACCGGCCCGGACCGCGGCGATCACCGCCGGGGCGCGATGGGTCCCCGCGGCCAGCGCGACCCGCTCCGCCGGACGGCGCAACTGGTCGACCGAGACCGCGATGATCATCTGCTCCAACGGAGACTCGACCAGTCTGCCGCTCAGGTCCAGAAGATGCCCGCTGACCTCGGCGATTGCCCCGCCGGCAACCCCCTCAGCCCGGAGGTCTTCCGACACCGCATCCCAGACGGTCGAGCAGCCCGCGCGCCAAGCGCCGATCGCCACCACCGAGATGTCCAGGCCGTCGGCCAGCGCCAAGGTGTCGGCGATCCCGGGCTGCCGACGGAGCGCGGTGACGGCAGCGATGTCGTCCACTACGAGCGGCGCGTGGACGGCGTGCGCAGTACCGCCTGCGAGTGCTGCTGCTCTCCGGGCAAGGTCCATGGTGCTGCCGCCGCCTGCGGGTGAGTGCAGCGAGCCGGCCATCTGGATCACCGTGCAAGCGGGCAGCGCGTCGATGTGATCGACCATCGCGTCCACTGCCCGGCTCCAGGTCAGGCCGAGCAGGTCGCCGTCGCGGACCAGTGGCGCGACCGTCCGGGCGGCCGCTTCGGCCACCTGGTCGCGGACCTGCTCGGGCGAACCGGACGTGTGGGTGGCGACGCAGCGCGGGATGCCGAGAGCGTTGGCGAGCTGCTCGGACAGACCCCGGTCGATCGGGCTCGGGCTCTTGATCTGGATCTGCACGATGCCCCGGCTGCGGGCGTCCTCGAGCAGCCGGGCGACCTTGAACCGGCTCAGGTCGAGCTGCTTGGCGATGTCCACCTTGGAGGTGTTGTCGAGGTAGTAGCGACGGGCCACCTCGGCCAGCAGTTCGTCCTCCTCGTCGCCCTCTCCGAGCAGCTGTCCCCGGCTGTTCACGCTCGCCCCGCCACCAATCCTTCTCCCGTGATTCCCCGGCACCGTAACGGTTTGCAGCCCTTGCTGCGAGCCCCATCCGCTAACTGGTCAGCTGGCCCGCGCCTCCAGCGTCGCGCGGGCCCCGTGCTCGTGCAGCGAGGTCAATGCGGCGGTGTAGGCCTGCACGAATCGCTCGTCGTCGACGAGGTCACCGAACAGATCCCGGTCCGACACGAACAGCAACGGCTCGTCGCGGTTGTGCTGGGCCCGCTCGACCAGTTTGTCGCGCAACCGGTCCACCACCTCGATCGGTTCGCCCTGCTCGTCGACACCCTCGGCGTACCGGGCCCAGGAGGCGATCACCAGGGCGGCGTGCTCGATCCCGCGGTCGGCCGCGAGCTGCTCCCGGACGACCGGGACCAGCCACTTCGGGATCCGGTCCGAGCTCTCCGCGCAGAGCCGGGCGAGCGTGTCGCGCACCTCGGGGTTCGCGAACCGCTCGATCAGCTGGTGCTTGTACTGCGTGAGGTCGACGCCCGGCACCGGCGGCAACGTCGGCGTCCCTTCGTCGTCCATGTAGCCGAGCAGGAAGTCGACGAACAGCTTGTCCTGGCAGACCTCGTGCGCATAGCGATAACCGGACAGATACCCCAAGTAGCAAAGGGCTTGGTGACTCGCGTTGAGCAGCCGCAGCTTCATCAGCTCGTACGGCTCGACGTCCTCGACCAGCTGGACCCCGACCTCCTCGAACGGCGGCCGGTCACCGCCGAAGTCGTCCTCCAGCACCCACTGGGTGAACGGCTCGCACACCACCGGCCAGCCGTCCTGTACGCCGAACCGCTCCGCCAGCGCCTCGCGGTCGGCGTCCGCGGTGACCGGCGTGATCCGGTCGACCATGCAGTTCGGGAACCGCACCTCGCGCTCCAGGAAATCGGCCAGCTCCGGGTCCTTCAGCCGGGCGAACCCCGACAGCATCTTGCGCGCCACGTGCCCGTTGCCCGGGATGTTGTCGCAGGACATCACCGTGAACGGCGCGACGCCAGCCGCCCGGCGCCGGGCCAGCGCCTCGACGATGAAACCGAACGCGCTCCCCGGCAGCGCGTCCGGCTCCAGATCCGCGGCCAGGCCGGGGTCGGACGCGTCCAGCTCCCCGGTCACCTGGTTGACGTGGTACCCGCCCTCGGTGATGGTCAGCGACACGATCCGGGTCTCCGGATCGGTCAGCCTGGCCAGCACCGCCTCGGGGTCGTCCGGCGCGAACAGGTAACCGACGATCGAGCCGATCACCCGCGGCTCCAGCGTGCCGTCCGCGGACTTGACCACCAGCGTGTACAGGTGGTCCTGCGCGGCCAGCACCTCGGCCATGTGCTTGTCGTGCGGCAGCACGCCGACGCCGACGATGCCCCAGTCGAGCGCCTTGCCGTCGTTCATCAGCTGGTCGAGGTACATCGCCTGGTGGGCGCGGTGGAAGCCGCCCACCCCGAAGTGCACGATGCCCGGGCGGATCGCAGTACGGTCGTACGCCGGTACGCCGACCTGCTCGCCGAGTGATCCCAGATTGGCCGAGTTCAGCTGCTGCACGTTGCCCTCCGTCACTTGACCGCCCCGAGCGACAGGCCCTGGACGAGCTTGTCCTGAGCCGCGAAGCCGGCGATCAGCACGGGCAGCGACACCACCAGGGACGCGGCGCAGACCTTCGCGAGGAACAGGCCCTGGCTGGTGACGAAGCCGGTCAGGAACACCGGCGCGGTCTGCGCCACGGTACCTGTCAGCACCCGGGCGAAGAGCAGTTCGTTCCAGCTGAAGATGAAGCAGATCAGCGAGGCGGACGCGATGCCCGGCATCACCACCGGCGCGACCACCGAACGCAGCGTCCGGAGCAGACCGGCGCCGTCCACCTGCGCGGCCTCGAGGATCTCGACCGGCACCTCGGCCAGGAAGCTGCGCAGCATCCAGACCGCGATCGGCAGGTTCATCGAGGTGTAGAGCACGATCAGCAGCCAGATGTTGTCCAGCAGCCCGGAGAACTGCGCGAACAGGTAGATCGGCAGCAGTCCGGCCACCACCGGCAGCATCTTGGTGGAGAGGAAGAAGAACATCACGTCGGTCCACTTCTTCACCGGCTTGATCGACAGCGCGTACGCCGCCGGGAACGCCAGCAGGATCACGAAGAGGGTCGACAGAATGCTCGCGGTCAGCGAGTTCGCGATCGACGGCCAGGGTCCGGTGTCGAAGAACGACCGGAAGCCGTCCAGGGTCAGCGGCGCCGCCAGGTCCGGCGGGTTCTTCGCCGCGTCCTCCTCGGCGTGGAACGAGGTGAGTGCCATCCACAGCACCGGCAGTACGAACAGCACGCCGACCACCCAGGCGAGCCCGGACAACGCCCAGCCACCGCCACGGTTCTTCTTACCGGTCACGATCGTCGCATGGGCGCTCATCGGCCCTCCTCCTTGAACAGGGTGGACACCGAACGGAGCGCGAAGGTCGCGATCGCGATGGTGCCGATCACGACGATGACGCCGGCGGCCGAGGCCCGGCCGTAGTCGTGGGCGGTGTAGAAGGTCTGGTAGATCGAGTACGGCAGGTTCGCCGTACCGAGGCCGCCGGAGGTGATGGTGAAGACGGCGTCGAAGTTCTGCACGACGTAGATCGAGCCGAGCAGCGCGCTCAGTTCGAGGTACTGGCGCAGGTGCGGCAGCGTCATGTAGCGGAAGATGTCCCACTGGCTGGCGCCGTCGATCCCGGCTGCCTCGATCACGTCCAGCGGGCGGCTCTGCAGGCCGGCCAGGATGATCAGCATCATGAACGGCGTCCACTGCCAGACCAGCGCGAAGATCACCGACCACAGCGGCTGGTTGCTGATCCAGTCGGGCTGCGGCGCGTCGTCGCCGAAGATCCAGGTCAGCACCCCGTTGAAGAGCCCGTACTCCGGGTTGTAGAGCGCGTGCTTCCACAGCAGCGCGGCCGCCACCGGTACCACCAGGAACGGCGTGATCATCATCGTCCGGACCGCGCCGCGGCCGCGGAACTTCCGGTCCAGCAGCAACGCGATGCCGAGCCCCAGCAGCAGGCTGATCAGCACCACACCCGCGGTCAGCAGGATGGTCACCCAGATCGCCTGCCGGGTGTTCGCGTCGGTCAGCACCCGGCGGAAGTTGTCGATCCCGGCGAACCCGCGCTCGTCGGGGTAGTAGGCGTTCCAGTCCATGAAGGAGGTGATGATCGTGACCACGAACGGCAGCTGGGTCACGACGATCATGAAGACCAGCGCGGGCAGCAGCGGCGCCCGCCGGGCCCAGTCACCGGTGCTGCGCAGCAGGGTGCCCGGCTTCTTCGGCGGTTCGGCGGCGCGACGGCCCGGTCGAACCTCGGTGTCGACAGTCATGTCAGCCCTCACTTCGCTTCTCTGGCGCGATAGCGCTCGGCCACGTCGTCGGCCAGTTCCTGCCCGCGTTTCAGTGCTTCGTCGACGCTCATCCGGCCGGCGATCGCCGAGCTGACGTCCTGGCTGACCTGGGTGCCGAGATCGGGGAACTCGGGGATGTCGACGAACTGGATGCCGATCGCCGGCCGCGGCTGGACGCCGGGGTTGCGCGGGTCGGCGGCCTCGATGGCCTGCTTGGTCGGGTCCGCGAACGCCGACGCCTCCTTGCGGTACTCCGGGTTCTCGTACGTCGAGGCGCGCTTGCCGGCCGGGACGCGGGACCAGCCGAGCTCCTTGCCGACCAGCTCCTCGTACTGCTTGCTGGAGGCCCAGGAGATGAACTTCCAGGCGTTGTCCTTCTTCTTGCTCGCCTCCTGGATGCTCCACGACCAGGCGTACAGCCAGCCGGAGCTGTCGGTCTTGACGACCGGCGCGGGGGCGTAGCCCATCTTGCCCTTGACGGGTGAGTTCGGCGCTTCCAGCGAACCCGCGGCCGAGGTGGCGTCGTACCACATCGCGACGTTGCCCTGGACAAGGTTGTTGAGGCACTCGGTGAAGCCGGCCTGCGGTGCGCCGAGCTCGCCGTGGTTGCGGACCAAGTCGACGTAGAACTTGGTCGCCTCGGTGAACTCGGGCGAGTTGACCTTGGCCTGCCAGTCCTCGGTGAACCAGGTGCCGCCGAAGGTGTTCACCACCGTCGTCAGCGGCGCGAACAGCTGACCCCAACCGGGTTGGCCGCGCAGGCAGATGCCGCGCATACCGGGCTGGGCGTTGTCGACCTTGGCGGCGATCTCGGCGACCTGCTGCCAGGTCGGCTTGGCCGGCATCTCGACGCCCTTGGACTGCAGAATGTCCTTGCGGTACATCAGGAACGACGACTCGCCGTAGAACGGTTCGCCGTACACCTTGCCGTCCTCACCGGACAGCGACTCGGTCATCGACTTCAGGATGTCGTCCTGGTTGAAGGTCGAGTCCTTGGCGATGAAGTCCGACAGCGGCGCGATCCACTTGCTCTTGGCGTAGATCGGGATCTCGAAGTTGCTCAGCGAGGCGACGTCGTACTGGCCGGCCTGGCTGGAGAACTCCTGGCTGATCTTGTCCCGGACGTCGTTCTCCGGCAGCACCGTGTAGTTGACCTTGATCCCGGTCTGCTTGGTGAAGTTCTCCGCGGTCAGCTTCTGCAGGTCGACCATCTGCGGGTTGTTCACCATCAGCACGTTGATGCTGTCGGCGCCACCGCCTCCGCCGCCACCACCGCCCCACCCGGCGCAGCTGCTCACTCCGCTCACCAGCAGGAGTGCGATCACCACACCTCCGATGCGTTTGCGCTGTTCCAGCACGGGCTGCTCCTTCGCGATCGGCGGTACTCGCTCATATGAGCAGGGGGCTGCTCATCGTTGAGTGAACCGAATGTGGGTGAGCCTGTCAAGAGTTCGGGCAACAGTAGAGCGGATCGTTGCTCATCTGAGCATCCGAAGTGATGGGTTGGCGGGGTGAGCAGGCCGCACTGGCCGGATCGAGGTCCAGCCGCCAGACTGTGCCGTGATGCCTGAGGTCGAGACCCGCCTGCTCGGCGGCACCGCCAACCGGGGCTTGGTGGTTCGGGTCGGCCAGACCGTACGCCGCCCGCTCCGGCCGAGCAGCCCTGCCGTGCACGCGTTGCTCGACCATCTCCAGGAGGTCGGCTTCGACGCCTCACCAGCTTTTCTGGGAGTGGATGCCCAAGGCCGTGAGGTGCTGACCTACGTCCCCGGCGAGACCGTGCAGGCGCCGTACCCCGCATGGTCGATGACCTCAGTGGCACTCGAGAGCGTCGCTCACCTGCTGCGGCGCTACCACGAGGCGGTGCTGGGCTTCGACCCTTCCGGCTACCCATGGGCCGAGCATGTGCCCACGGAGTACGACGTCGGGCTGGTCGGCCACAACGACCCGAACCTCGACAACATCGTCTTCCGCGACGGAGTGGCCGTCGCCCTGATCGACTTCGACCTCGCCGGCCCCGGCTCCGCGCTCTGGGACGTCGCGGCCGCCGTCCGCCTGTGGGCTCCGCTGCGCCCCGACGCCGACATCGACGACCCCCGCCAGGGCGAGTCGCTCACCCGCCTCCGCCTCTTCGCCGACGCCTACCGCTTGTCACTCCCCGACCGCCACCGCCTGGTCGATGCGGCCGCCGCCAACCACATCTGGTGCATGGACTACGTCCGCCGCGGCGCGGAGTCCGGCCACCCGTGGTTCCACCAGCGATGGGTCACCGGGGAATCGACCCTCACCGAGCGCACGAACGCGTGGTTCGCCAGCCAGCGCGCGGTGTTGATCGAGGCTCTCCGCCTGTAGTTGCGTCGGCTGACCGCCGTTCGATAAGGAAGAATGCGGCGGGTGAGTGCTCGGGTGGTGTTGCTGGCGGGGCCTTCGGGGGCTGGGAAGTCGCGGTTGGCGGAGGGTGTGGGGTTGCCGGTGGTGCGGCTCGACGACTTCTACCGGGACGGGGACGACGAGGCGATGCCTCGGTCGCCGCTCGGGATCGTCGACTGGGACGATCCGGGGTCCTGGGACGGAGAGCGGGCGGTGGCAGCCCTGGAGGTTTTGTGCGCTACCGGGGCCGCGGAGATGCCGATCTACAGCATTTCGGCGGACGGGACGGTGGGGCATCGGCCAGTGGAGACCGGTGGGGCGCCGTTGGTGGTTGCCGAGGGCATCTTTGCTGACCAGATCGTGGGAGCCCTGCGGGAGCGGGGATTGCTGGCGGCCGGGATCTGTGTTCGGCATCATCGGGTGGTGACGTTCGTCCGGCGGTTCCAGCGGGATCTGCGGGA
Organism: Kribbella sp. NPDC056861; assembly: GCF_040687575.1. Lineage (NCBI taxonomy): Bacteria > Bacillati > Actinomycetota > Actinomycetes > Propionibacteriales > Kribbellaceae > Kribbella > Kribbella sp. NPDC056861. The sequence goes on from NZ_JBFBNQ010000002.1 coordinate 1,381,761, forward strand.
GCGCCGGAAGCCGCCGTTCACGTTGTTGCGGCGCGGATTGCTGTTGCTGAAGGACGATCCGCGGGTGGTGAAGCGGTGTGTCGACGCCGGCTGCGAGCCGCTGCATCCGAAGGCCGCCCGGCGGCGCATCGTGCAGTTGCTGGCTGCTGCCAACCACGCTTAGCCGCGGCGCACCTCAGGTCGTGCGCGGGTGGACTTCGGGGTGCGCTGCCCACCAGGGAGCGTACGTCGTACTGCGGAGCGCGTGGTCGGTGTAGGCGCCGGCGACGGCCAGGTAGATGGCCTCCAGTTGGTCGGCGGTGACTCGGCTGCGACACCAGGCCAGGACCAGGCGGCCGCAAAGCGGATCGCCGATCAGGCGGCGGATCGCCAGCCCTTCGGCTCCCATCGAGGTGGGTTCGACCAGCTGTACGGCGCGGCCGGTCTGGACGAGTTGGCGGCCGCCGCCGCTGGGCGCCTCGTAGCGGACCTTCGGGCTGAACCCGGCGCGGCGGCACGCAGTACGGAGTGCGGCCAGTGAGCCGTCGTCGGCGCCGGGCGGGCTGATCCAGGCTTCGTCCGCGAGGTCGGCGAGGTTGATCTCCTCGCGGTCGGCGAGCGGGTGGTCGGCCGAGAGCGCGATGAAGAACGGCAGCCGGGGCAGCACGGTGCGTTGGGCGACATCAGGCGCCAGCGGTACGTCGCTGTCGTCGTTCATGCCGATCACCGCGAAGTCGGTCCGATGGTGGGTCAGCCCCTGCGCGAGGCTGATCGCGGACGGGTCGATCTGGACGGTGAGCTCGACGGGTGACAGCGCAGCCTGGACCCGCTCCACCATGGTGCCGACGCATTCCATGTGCGCCGATCCCATTCGCAGCAGCATCGGCGTCGTACCGGCTGCCAGGGTGAGATCGCCGGCGAACGAGTCGAGCTCGGCCAGCACTAGCCGGGCTCGCTGCAGGGCGCGTTCTCCCAGGGCGGTAGGCCGGACGCCGGTTCGGCCGCGCTCGAACAGCGTGCCGCCGAGCGACCGCTCGAAGCGTTGCAGGAGCCCGGTCAGGGCCGGCTGGGAGATCCCGAGCAGCGCGGCGGCCCTGGTCACGCTGCCCGCCTCGGCGATCGCGCAAATCGCCCGCAGATGGCGGATTTCCGGATCCATCACATGAGGCTATCGCTGTTGGGATGACCGCGGCACTGCTCGTCGTGGCACGCTCCGAAACGTTGCGGATCACCGCCACTCTCCCACCGTAGCCACGCGGCTCGCGTGCCCCCGCCCCGGAGGACGAAACTGATGAAACCCCCACAACGCCTGGTGGTCTTCCTGGCCGCCACCGTCGCCCTGACCGGGCTCGGTCTCACCGCCGGTCCGGTCCAAGCGGCGCCAGCAGCGAAGGCGCCCGCCCCCGCCCTCGGTCTCGGCCCATCCACCGCCAACGACGAGCCGGCGCACGTCGCCGACGCGACCTTGCCGGTGAACCAACGGGCTCCACTGCCCGCGGCAAAACACGAACTACGCCGAGATTACGACCTCCCCGCCCGAAAGACGGCCGCAGCAGCCTGCAACATCGCGGACTTCACCAGCCGCACCGGCCAAGCCCTGGTCAACCAGATCAAGGCCTCCACCACAGACTGCGTGAACTCCCTCTTCAGCCTCACCGGCGCCAACGCGTACTCCGCCTTCCGCGAAGCCCAGATGGCCACCGTCGCCTACGGCCTGCGGGACAACGGCATCAGCTACCCCGGCAACAACTCAACCGGTACTGCGCAACTGACCCTGTATCTCCGAGCCGGCTACTACGTCCAGTGGTACGACCCCACCACCGTCGGCACCTACGGCCCCACCCTCCGCACCGCGATCCAGGCCGGCCTCGACCGCTTCTTCGCCAACGCCTACGCGTTCGAGGTCAGCGATGCCAACGGCGAGACCCTGTCCGAGGCGATCACGCTGATCGACAGCTCGGCCCAGAACGCCCGCTACCTGTCCGTCGTCAAGCGGATGCTGACCGGCTACAACAGCACCTACAACGCGTCCTGGTGGATGCTTAACGCGGTCAACAACGTGTACGTCGTCCTGTTCCGCGGTCACCAGGTGCCGGAGTTCGTGTCCGCGGTACAGGCCGATCCGAGCGTGATCGACACCCTGTACAGCTTCGCCTCCAACCACAAGGACCTGCTGTCCGGCGAGCAGAGCTACCTCACCTCGAACGCGGGCCGCGAACTCACCCGCTTCCTCCAGTACTCCGCCTTGCTGGCCAAGGTCCGGCCGCTGGCGAAAAGCCTGCTGACGCAGACCTCCATCCAAGGGCCGACCGCGCCACTCTGGGTAGGCGTCGCCGAGCTCGCCGACTACCACGACAACGCCAACTGCGCGTACTACGGAATCTGCAATCTGCAGGCCAGGCTGGCGGCCGCAGTACTGCCGATCAACCACACCTGCAGCTCCACCCTGCGCATCCGGGCCCAGGAGATGACGGCCGCCCAGCTGGCAGCGAGCTGCACCAGCCTGGCCAACCAGGATGCCTACTTCCACGGCATCGTCGCCGATCCCGGCCCGGTCGCGAACGATCGAAACACCAGCCTGGAGGTGGTGGTCTACAACTCCAGCACCGACTACCAGACCTACGCCGGGGCGATGTGGGGCATCGACACCAACAACGGCGGGATGTACCTCGAGGGCGACCCGGCCGCGGTCGGTAACCAGGCCAGATTCATTGCCTACGAGGCCGAGTGGCTGCGTCCGGCGTTCGCGATCTGGAACCTCAACCACGAGTACACCCACTACCTCGACGGCCGCTTCGACATGTTCGGCGACTTCACCGCCGGCGTCACCACCCCGACGATCTGGTGGATCGAGGGCTTCGCGGAGTACGTGTCCTACTCGTACCGCAACGAGACCTATACCGCGGCGATCACCGAGGCTGCTCGCCGCACCTACACGCTCAGCACTCTGTTCGGCACCACCTACAGCAACGACAGCACCCGCATCTACCAGTGGGGCTACCTGGCCGTCCGCTACATGCTGCAGTCGCATCGCGGCGACATCACCACCGTCCTGAACTACTACCGATCGGGCAACTGGACCGCAGCCAACAACTATCTCCGCACCACCATCGGCACCCGGTACGACGCTGACTGGTCCAGCTGGCTGACGGCTTGCGGAGCCGGCAACTGCGGAGGTGGCGGCGGCACCACCCTGCCGGAGTGCACCGCGAGCGATGCCCGGGTCCTGGGCAAGAACTGCCAGCGCGGCAACCGGGGCACGACCACCGGCAACTACGACTACTTCTACCTCAACCTGCCGGCCGGCACGACCCAACTGCAGATCACCACCAGCGGCGGCACCGGCAACTGCGACCTGTACTACAACCGGGCAACCTGGGCGACCACCTCCGCCTACACCCAGCGATCGATTGCCTCCGGCAACACCGAATCGATCACCGTCACCAACCCGACCGCCGGCTACCACTACCTCAGCCTGTACGGCGCAACCGCCTGCGGCGGCGTCACCATCAGCACTCGCTACTGACCCAATTTGCCTGTCGTTCACCTTGGTCTGGTGGGCTGCTTCGGTAGTCCACCAGACCCAGCGGAGGAATTGTGAGGCGAGTCACGCCAGGTGTTGCCGTCGTGGCCCTGGCCGGGCTGGCCGCCTTGACCGGCTGCGGAAACGACGCCGGCGCCGCCACCACTCCAGCCGCTACGACCGCGCCGACCACGACCCCTGCCGCTGTCGCGATACCCACCAATGGCCTGGCAGCGCTGGCCGTTGTCCCCGGCGGCTTCCTGAAGGGCGCTCCCGGTGACCCGACCCAGTTGACTGGTCCGTTCACCCGGCAGACCTTCGTCGACACCTTGTCCGCCGTACCTGCCGAGGACCTCGCCCTGTTGCTCAACGCAGGCTGCAAGGACGGCTACCAGACCTTCCGGCTCAGCCCTGACCGGCGTAAGCGGGTCACCGTGCAACTCTTCAAGACCGCCTCGAAGCCCAAAGCGCATGACCTGCAGCAAGGCTTCTGGAACCAAACCGAGCACGCCAAGCCGTTCGCAGTACCGGGTCTGCCGGGCGCGCTCACCGACGCTCGCACGGCGATCACCGGGGCGACCGACAAGGTGGTCGCGGTTGCGGAGGCGAGCATCACCGTCGGCACGATGGTTGCCGAAGTCACCGTTACTCAGACCGGCAGCCTCGAGAAGCCGCCGGTCCCGGACCTCAAGCTGGCCACCGCGGTGATTCGCCTGCAGCAAGCCCGCCTGACCACCAAGTCAGGCTGACCAGCCGTACTGCGGATCAGGCCGTGATGCGATCGATCACCAGCGGGGTCGGCGTGTAGGAGTCGGAGATCGCGATCGCGTCGGTCAGCGACTCCAGGGCGCGATCGAAGCGGGTTGCGTCATCGGCGTGCAGGGTGAGAAGCGGCTGACCCTCGGTGACCTGGTCGCCCGGCTTGGCGTGCAGTACGACGCCTGCGACCGCGGAGACCGGGTCTTCCTTGCGAGCGCGGCCGGCACCGAGGCGCCAGGCCGCGACGCCGACGGACAACGCGTCCAGGGTGGACAGGACACCGGTCGACGCCGCCTTGACGACGTGCTGCTCGGGGGCGATCGGCAGCTCGGCATCGGGGTCGCCGCCCTGGGCTGCGATCATCCGGCGCCAGGCGTCCATCGCCGTACCGTCACGGAGCTTCTCTGCCGGGTCGACGTCGGTGACGCCTGCTGCCGCGAGCATCTCCACCGCGAGGGCGACGGTCAGCTCGATCACGTCCGCGGGGCCGCCACCGGCCAGCACCTCGACGGATTCCCTGACCTCCAGGGCATTGCCGGCGGTCAGGCCGAGAGGGACCGACATCTCGGTGAGCAGGGCAACGGTCTTGACGCCGGCATCAGTGCCTAAGGCAACCATCGTGGAGGCCAGCTCGCGGGCGGCGGCGAGGTCCTTCATGAAGGCGCCGGTGCCGACCTTGACGTCCAGCACCAGCGCGCCGGTGCCCTCGGCGATCTTCTTGCTCATGATCGAGCTGGCGATCAGCGGGATCGCCTCGACCGTGCCGGTCACGTCGCGGAGCGCGTACAGCTTCTTGTCGGCCGGGGCGAGACCGTCACCGGCCGCGCAGATCACCGCGCCGACGTCCTCGAGCTGGCGCATCATCTCGTCGTTCGACAGCGCGGCGCGCCAGCCGGGGATCGACTCGAGCTTGTCCAGGGTGCCGCCGGTGTGGCCGAGGCCGCGACCGGACAGCTGCGGCACGGCGACCCCGCAGGCCGCCACCAAAGGGGCCAGCGGCAACGTGATCTTGTCACCGACGCCGCCGGTGGAGTGCTTGTCCGCGGTCGGCCGGGACAGCTTGGCGAAGTCCATCCGCTCACCGGAGGCGATCATCGCCGCGGTCCAGCGGGCGATCTCGCGCCGGTTCATCCCGTTCAGCAGGATCGCCATCGCCAGCGAGGACATCTGCTCGTCGGCGACCGCGCCCTTGGTGTAGGCGTCGATCACCCAGTCGATCTGACCGTCGCTCAGCTCGCCCTTGTCCCGCTTGGTGCGGATGACGTCTACCGCGTCGAAAGACACTAATCCTCCAGTCGTTCGGGCCCGAACGCGTCGGGCAGCAGCTCGCGCAGAGGGCGGCTGCCGGTCGCGGACTCCACCAGGAGAGTCGGTCCGCCGTGTTCGTGCAGCAACTGCCGGCAGCGGCCGCACGGGGTGAGGAGCTCTTCGTTGTGATCCACACAGGTGAAGGCGACCAGCCGGCCGCCGCCACTCGCGTGCAGCGCGGACACCAGCCCGCACTCGGCACACAAAGTCAGCCCGTACGACGCGTTCTCCACGTTGCACCCGGCAACAATCCGGCCGTCGTCGACCAACGCGGCAGCCCCGACCGGAAAACCGGAGTACGGCGCATAAGCCCTGCGCATCGCAGCCACAGCAGCCGCTCGCAGCTCCACCCAGTCCACAGTCACTCCACCAGCATCCCTCACGACGCCACCTCCCGCGTTTCTCCGCCCTCCGGGCGGAGAAACGCGGGTGAAGAGCCGGGGCGCTGAGCGGGAGCTGTCGAGGTCGGACTGGCTCCGGCGACCGCCATGGACGGCTCGGCCTCCGGCCGGTGCGCCGGAGGCGAGGCGGGCGACGGCCGGCTACTCGGTGACGTAGGGCTCACCGTCCGCCTTCGGGGCCCGGACCCGGCCGACCAGGCCGGCCACGGCGATGATGGTGGCCAGATAAGGGGCCATCAGCAACAGTTCGCCGGGGATCGGGGTCTGGATGATCTGCAGCTGGGACTGCAGCTGGGTGGCGAAGCCGAAGAAGAGCGCGGCGACCATCGCGCCGATCGGGTGCCAGCGGCCCATGATCAGCGCGGCCAGGGCGATGAAGCCGTTGCCGGCGGTCATGTCCTTGTTGAACGAACCGGCGTACCCGACGGTGAAGAACGCGCCGCCGAGACCGGCCAGCACGCCGGCCCAGAGCACCGCGGAGTACCGGACGCGCTTGACCTTGATGCCGACCGTGTCGGCCGCCTTCGGGTGCTCGCCGACCGCGCGGACCCGGAGGCCCCAGCGGGTCTGGAACAGGACGAAGGTGACCACCGCGACCGCGATGTAGGTCAGGTAGACCAGCACGGTCTGGTCGAACAGGATCGGCCCGAAGAACGGGATGTCGCCGAGCAGCGGGATCTTCACCGCGGACAGCACGTCCGGGGTGTTCAGGTTCGCCGAGTCGGCCTGCAGGAACTGGTCGAACAGGTACCCGGTGATGCCGGAGGCGAAGACCACCAGCACGACGCCGAGGACCACCTGGTTCACCAGGTACTTGATCGAGAACACGGCCAGCAGCGAGGCCATCAGCACGCCCGTCACGGCGGCGGCGACCAACGCCGCGGCCGCGCTGCCCGTAGTACTGGCGACGACGGCTGCCGTGAACGCGCCGACCAGGAACTGGCCCTCGATCGCGATGTTGATGACACCGGCCCGCTCACACAGGACGCCGGCCAGCGCGCCGAGGATCAGCGGGGTGGCGAAGTTCAGCGTGCCCTGGAACTGGTTGGCCAGCGGGAAGACCTTGCCGGCCGCGGCCCAGCACAGGAACGCGCCGATGAAGCTGACGCCCAGTACTGCGGCCAGCCAGCCGGCGTACTTCGTCGGCACCCGGCGCAGCACGTAGGCCACGGCGGCCAGCAGTCCGAGGGCGCCGAGCAGGATCGCGACCGGCTGGGCCGGGATGCCGACCAGGTTGTGCTCCAGGTCGCCGGAGACCAGCTGGAAGGTCGCCTTGCCACCCTTGGTGGCGATCGCCAGGGCGAGCCCGATCAGGGCGAAGACCACCATCAGGCCGCCGACGCGCAACCGGCGGGTCCGCTCGGCCGGTGCCTCGATCGGCAGTGTCGTAGAGGTAGCAGCCACCGGAGTCGGCGGAGTATCGGCGGTTTTGGTCGACTCGCTCATCCGTTCCAGCCTTTCGCGAGGACGGCACCGGGACCGCGATCCTTCGGCAGGAAGCGGAAGATCGAGCGCACCAGCGCCGGGGCGGCGACGAACAGCACGATCACGGCCTGCAGCACGGTGGTCAGGGTCAGCGGCGTCTGGGTCTGCAGCTGCATCTGCAGACCACCCGCGTTGAGGGCGCCGAACAGCAGCCCGGCCAGCACGGTGCCGAGCGGCGTACCGCGACCCAGCAGCGCGACGGTGATCGAGTCGAAGCCGACCTCGGCCGCGACACCGTCGGTCAGCGGCAGGTCGGTGCCGAGCACCTGCTGCGTGCCGGCCAGACCGGCCAGCGCGCCGGCCACCACCATCGCGATGAAGTACGCGCGGCCGACCGACATGCCCGCGGTCCGGGAGGCGTCGGCATTGGCGCCGACGGCCCGCAGCTCGAAGCCGACGGTCGAACGGTTCAGCAGCCACCAGACGAAGGCCGCGGCGGCGAGCGCGAGGAAGAAGCCGATGTGCAACCGGGTGCTGCCGAACTGCGCGTACTGCGCGCTCGGGTCGACGATCGGGCTGATCGGGTCCTCGCGGCCGGGCCGCTTGAAGGTCGTTGTGGTCAGCAACCACTGGAGCAGGTAGATGGCGACGTAGTTGAGCATGATCGTGACGATCACCTCGTGCGCGCCGGTGCGGGCCTTCAGCAACCCGGCGATCCCGCCCCACAGGGCGCCGCCGAGCAGGCCGGCCAGGATCGCCACCACCAGGTGGATCCCGGGCGGCAGGTGCCAGGCGAAGCCGACCCAGGCGGCCAGGATCGCGCCGATGATCAGCTGGCCCTGGGCGCCGATGTTGAACAGTCCGGTCCGGAACGCCAGCGAGACGGCCAGACCGCCGCAGATCAGCGGAGTGGCCGCGGTCAGCGACTCGGTGATCGGGCTGATCCCACCGAGCGCGCCGGTGGCGAGCGCCTGGTAGGCGTTGCCGACCGCGGTGAACGCGGCCGAGAAGGTGTCGCCCGGCGCGGCGCCGAAGTACGAGACGGCGGCCTTCACCTGGTCGTCGCCGATGATGATCAGCACGGCGCCGACCAGCAGCGCCAGCACGATCGCGCTCAGCGAGACCAGACCCTGGACCGCCCAGCTCGGCAGGCTGGACCGGTTCGCTTCCTTGGCCGGGGCCGGCGCGGGCGGCTCGACCGGCACGGTGGTTGCTTCGTTGCTCATCTAGATGGTTCCCAACGTGGTCGGGTTCTCGATCGCGACTTCGTGCGCCTCGGTCCGGGAGGCGCCGGCCATCATCAGGCCGAGCTCGTCGCGGGGGGTGTCGGACGGGACGACGCCGACCACCTTGCCGCGGTACATCACCGCGACCCGGTCGGACAGCGCGGCGATCTCGTCCAGCTCGGTGGACACGATCAGCACCGCGGTGCCCTGGTCGCGCTCGCGCACGATCCGGGTGTGCAGGAACTCGATCGAGCCGACGTCGACGCCGCGGGTGGGCTGCGAGGCGACCAGCAGCTTCAGCGGCCGGGACAGCTCGCGGGCCAGCACCACCTTCTGCTGGTTACCGCCGGACAGCGAGGAGACCGCCTGGTCCGACCCCTGGGTACGGATGTCGAACTCCTCGATCCGGTCCCGCGCGTTCTTCTCGATCTCGTCGGTGTGCAGCACCAGGCCCTTGCCGAACGGCTCCTGCCGGAACAGGTCCAGGACCAGGTTCTCGGCGACGCTGAACGGGCCGACGAAACCGTCGTGGCCACGATCCTCGGGGACGTAGCCGATCCCCGCGTCCAGCCGCTGCCGGGTGGAGACCCCGGTCAGGTCCTTGCCGTCCAGCGAGATCCGGCCGGCCGCGATCGGGGTCAGCCCGAGCAGCGCCTCGGCGAGCTCGGTCTGGCCGTTGCCCTGGACCCCGGCCACGGCCAGGATCTCGCCGGCCCGGACCTCCAGGTCGACCCCGTCGACGGCGGTGAACCCACGCTCGTCGATCACGGTCAGGCCTTCGATCCGCAGCACCGCCTCGCCCGGCTGGGCCGGCGCCTTGTCGACCACCAGGTCGACGGCCCGGCCGACCATCAGCTCGGCCAGCTGCTCCTCGGTCGCGGACGGCTCGGCCTGGCCGACCACCTTGCCGCGCCGGATCACGGTGATCTTGTCCGCGATCGCCTTGACCTCTTTGAGTTTGTGGGTGATGAAGACGATCGAGGTGCCGCTGTCCTTGAGCTGGCGCATCACCGTGATCAGCTCGTCGATCTCGGCCGGGGTGAGCACCGCGGTCGGCTCGTCCAGGATCAGCACCTTGGCGTCGTTGGTGAGCGCCTTGATGATCTCGACCCGCTGCTGGACGCCGACCGGGATGTCCTCGACCAGCGCCTCGGGGTCGACCTCGAAGCCGTACCGCTCGGACAGCTCAGTAACCAGGGCGTTGGCCTTCTTGCGGTCCAGCACGCCGCCGGGGTGGGTGTTCTCCCGGCCGAGCATGATGTTCTCCGCGACGGTGAAGACCGGCACCAGCATGAAGTGCTGGTGCACCATCCCGATGCCGTGCTTGATCGCGTCGCTCGGCGAGCTGATCGAGACCTTCTCGCCGTCGATCAGGATCTCGCCGGAGTCGGGCTGGAGCAGCCCGTAGAGCATGTTCATCAGGGTCGACTTGCCGGCCCCGTTCTCACCGAGCAGGCAGTGGATCTCGCCGGGCTCGATCGCCAGGTCGATGTGGTCGTTGGCGACCAGGGAGCCGAAACTCTTGGTCAGCCCCGAGAGCTCTAGATGCATGCGGGCATGCCCCCTTCGTGGACATCGGCCTTCAGACGGCGAGCCAGGAAGCGCGGCCCTTTGTGAGGGGCCGTCTTCCTGGCTCGCACCGTACTACGGGATCACCGGGTGGTTCAGGAGGCCTTCGGCTGCGCCTTGGACTCCAGCGTGATCTTGCCGCCGATGATGTCGGCCTTCAGGGTGTCCAGCTCGGTCTTCAGCTCGGCCGGGACCTTGGAGTCGAACTCGTGGAACGGGGCCAGCCCGGTGCCACCGTTCTCCAGCGTGCCGATGAACTGCTTGTTGTCGAACTTGTTGTCGACCACCGAGGTGACCGCGTCCTGGACGGCGACGTCCATGCCCTTCTTGACGCTGGAGATCAGCACCGAGCAGTACTCCGCGGCGCTGACGCAGCCGTCGGTGTCCACCCAGATCGCGTTGACCTTGCCGTTGCTCGCCTTGGCCGCCTGCAGACCGCCCAGACCGGCCGGACCGGCCACCGGGAAGATGATGTCGGCGCCCTGGGTGATCAGGTTCTGGCCGGTGTTCTGGCCCTTGGCCTTGTCCTCGAAGCCGCCGACGAACAGGCCTTCCTGCTTGGCGTCGTCCCAGCCGAGCACGGCCACGTTCTTCGACTTCTGCTTGTTGTAGTAGCGCACGCCCTCGGCGAAGCCGTCCATGAAGATGGTCACCGGCGGGATCTTCAGGCCGCCGAAGGTGCCGACCTTGCCGCTCTTGGACATCGCGGCGGCCAGGTAGCCGGCCTGGAAGCTGGACTGGGCGGTGTTGAAGCCCAGCGGCTTGACGTTCTCGATCGGCTTCTCCGGCGCGGAGTCGACGATGGCGAACTTGATGCCCGGGTTCGCGGTGGCCGCCTTGTCGGTGGCGTCCTCCAGCTTGAAGCCGACGGCGATGATCACGTTGCACTTGGCGCTGACCATCGCGGTCATGTTGGTCGGGTAGTCGTTGTCCGACTTCGACTCGGCCTTCTGCTCGGTCAGGCCCTTCGCCTTGATGGCGGCCTGGAACCCCTCGTACGAGGTCTGGTTGAACGACTTGTCGTCGAAGCCGCCCGAGTCGGAGACCATGCAGGCCTTGAAGTCCTTGTTGGCGCTCCCCCCGGCGGTGTCCTCAGTCGGCTTGCTGCCACAAGCAGCGACGGCGAGCGTCACTACGCTCACGATCGCCAGTCCCCGCACGTACTTCTTCACCGGACGTCTCCTTTGTCGACCAAGTTCTGTCAACGGCAGGCCTTCCCAGGTGCCGCATCCGCAGACTATAGGTGCGACTCCGCCCATCTATGAACGGCCAAAGACGCTCGATACCGGAAAGTGACCGGCACGAGAAGCTTTGCAACGAAACATCTGCTGACCGCCGCCCGTCGGTCACGCAGAGTGATCACCGAGGAGTACCCATTGCCTACCGACCTGATCATCTACTCCGGGGCCGGCCCGGACGCCGATCCCTGGCACGCCTTGCCGCAGACGACGGCCCGGCTGTCGGACGTACTGCGTGACTTCGGTCCCGCCCAGATCGTCAGCACGCCCGACGAACTCGCTGCCCGGCTGGACCAGGCCGCAGTACTGGTGGTCAACGCCAGTGCCGGCGCCGACCGAACCGGTCCGTCCCCCGCGGACCAGCAGTTCGGCCGCCTGCTCGACAGCTTCCTGGCCCGCGGCGGCGGGCTGCTCGCCGTCCACAGCTCGACCATCGCCTTCCCCGGCCTGGAGACCTGGCACCGGACGATCGGTGCGAGCTGGGAGCACGGCAAGTCCTTCCACCCACCGCTCGACCGGACGTTGGTACGCCGTACCAAGGTCGAGCACCCGATCGCCGACGGCCTGGGCGACTTCTGGGTGGAGGACGAGCGGTACTCCGATCTCGTCCTCGCCGACGGTCTCGCCACCGAGCCGCTCTATGTGCACGAGCACGACGGCGTGACTCATCCGTTGGTGTGGGCGCACGAGGTCGGCGCCGGGCGGGTCGTCTACAGCGCGCTGGGCCACGACGAACGCTCGTACGAATCCCCCGAGCACGCCGAGCTGCTGCGCCGGAGTACGGAGTGGTTGCGGACGGGGATCGTCCGCGAACAGTCCTAGCCTGGGGTGATGACTGCTTGGTACGACACCTCGTCCCTGACCGCTAGCGCGGCGCTGGCCGCCCGGATCGCCGAGCTGGGTGGGCCGCTGCCGGATCTGGAGCTGCGCGCCGGCGGCGTACGGGTGGGCGCGGAGCTACCGGAGCTCGGGCTGACCGCGGATGACACTGCGGTGCAGAGCATGCAGGTGCAGATCGATGCTGTGGACCAAGAGGCTGTGCGGGCGTTCTGGCAGGGTGCGTTCGGGTACGACGGGCTGGTGGATCCGCTGCGGCGGGATCCGGCGCTCTCGTTCGGTCCACAGGATCCGCCGCGGGTGCTGCGGAACCGGATCCATGTCGACGTGGTCCGTACGGCGGAAGCCGTCGAGGCGTTCCGGGCAGCCGAGGGGCTGGAGCCGTACGGCGCCTACGGCCTGACCCTGGCCGATGCCGAGGGCAACGAAATAGACCTGGTGCCGGGTGATGAGTTGCCGGAGGCCCCCGACTGGCGGCTGTTGTTCGGCGCAATGACCTTCTACCCGACCACCTCGTCGAAGCAGGCCATCGAACTGGCGACCGCAGTCGCCGAGCTGGCGGATGCCGCGGGCTGGCCGTTGCTGATCGATCTCCGACCCGAAGGTGTCGCGATCGACACCGGGAAGGACCAGTGGGAGAACGACGAAGAGGCCTTCAAGGCGCTGGCCCTTCAGGTCCAGACCGCCGCCCGCGAGCTGGGCCTGACGGCGGACCCGACGCGGGTGCGCTTAGTCCAGTTCGCCTTCGATGCCGTCGACATCCCCGCAGTACAGGCGTTCTGGTTGGCGGTGCTCGGCTACCAGCGTGATCCGCGCGAGTTCCTGAGCGACATCTACGACCCGCGCCGGCTCAACCCGGTGATCATGTTCCAGCAGCTGGACGCCGACGATCCGCGCCGGCAGCAACGCGACCGCGTCCATCTCGAGCTGCTGGTGCCCCGGGAACAGGTCCAGACTCGCGTCGCCACAGGCCTTGCGGCCGGTGGAGAACTGCTGCCCGACGGGCTAACGCTTACCGACCCCGAGGGCAACGAACTCGGGATCCGCGCGCTGGATGGCTGAGATTCGGTCCGGTGGCGATATGCAATCATCCGGGGATGACCACTTCGCACAGTCTGCTGCTGGCCGACGTGAAGGCTCGCGTCGACGAGGGCCGGGACGAGGCGGTCGCGGTACGCCGTGATCTGCACGCCCACCCGGAGCTCGGCTGGCACGAGGTCCGGACGACGGAACTGCTGATGCGGCGACTCACCGAAGCCGGGCTCTCACCGAAGGTGTTGCCGACCGGGACCGGGCTGATCTGCGATATCGGGTCCGGCGACATGTGTGTCGCGCTCAGGGCCGACATCGACGCGTTGCCGGTGCCGGATGCGGTGGAGGCGCCTTGGCGATCCACCATCGACGGGGCCGCGCACGCGTGCGGTCACGACGTACACACTGCTGCTCTGCTGGGCGCCGGTCTCGTGCTCGCGGGCATGGCTCGCGACGGGCTGCTCGATCGTCGCGTGCGGTTGATCTTCCAGCCTGCTGAGGAGGTCATGCCCGGCGGTGCGCTCGGAGTGATCGCCGCTGGTGGGCTCGAAGGCGTGCACCGGATCTACGGGCTGCATTGCGACCCACGCCTCGAGGTCGGTCAGGTCGGACTGCGGACCGGCGCGTTGACCGCTGCCGCCGATCGCATCCTGGTCCGGCTCACCGGTCCTGGCGGTCACACGTCCCGCCCGCACCTCACCGGCGATCTCGTCTACGCGCTGGCCACGCTCGTCACCGAACTGCCCGCCGCCTTGTCCCGCCGGGTCGACCCTCGCGCCGGGATGTCGCTGGTGTGGGGACGGATCACGTCCGGCTCAGCGGCCAACGCGATCCCGGCTCGTGGCGAGGCGGAGGGCACGCTGCGCTGCCTCGACGTCAACGCCTGGCGCCTCGCGGCCGAGCTGATCCCGACGCTCGCGGAGCAGCTCGTCGCGCCGTACGGCGTACAGGTGGACACCGAGGTCACGCACGGCGTCCCGCCGGTGATGAACGACGGCGCCGCGATCGACGTGTTCCGCGCGGCCGTCGAGCAGACCATGGGCTCGGGTGCGATCGCGCAGACCGACCAGAGTCTCGGTGGCGAGGACTTCGCCTGGTACCTCGAACACGTGCCCGGCGCGATGGCTCGCCTCGGCGTCCGCCCGGTCGGCGTCGAGACCTCCGCCGACCTGCACACGCCGGGCTTCAACCCGTCGGAGGAAGCCATCGCGCTCGGCACCGGAGTACTGACCGCTGCCGCACTGCTGGACTAGAAGGTGTCCGCGGGGACGTAGACGCCCCACACCTCGCGAAGTGCGTTGCTGACCTCGCCGACCGTGGCGCGGGCCTTGAGGGCTTCCTTCATCGGGTAGAGGCAGTTGTCGTTGCCGCGGGCAGCGGCCTGCAGGTCGCCGAGCGCCTTGTCGACGGCCGCCTGGTCGCGCTCGGCGCGCAGCTTGGCGAGGCGGGCGACCTGCTCGGCCTCGATCGCCGGGTTCACCCGGAGCGGCTCGTACGGCTCCTCCTCGGCGATCCGGTACTTGTTCAGCCCGACCACGACCCGCTCGGCGTGGTCGATCTCCTGCGCGATCCGGTACGCCGACCGCTCGATCTCCTGCTTCTGGAAACCCTTCTCGATCGCCGCGACGGCGCCGCCGAACTCCTCGACCTGGTCCATCAGCTCGCGGGCCGCCGCCTCGACCTCGTCGGTCAGCGACTCCACGACGTACGAGCCGGCGAACGGGTCGACGGTCGCGGTGATGTCGGTCTCGTAGGCGAGCACCTGCTGGGTGCGCAGCGCGAGGCGGGCCGCCTTCTCGGTCGGCAGCGCGATCGCTTCGTCGTACGAGTTGGTGTGCAGGGACTGAGTGCCACCCAGTACTGCGGCCAGGCCCTGGATCGCCACCCGGACCAGGTTGATCTCGGGCTGCTGGGCGGTCAGCTGGACGCCGGCCGTCTGGGTGTGGAAGCGGAGCATCAGCGACTTGGGGTTCTTGGCGCCGAACTCGTCACGCATCACCTGCGCCCAGATCCGGCGGGCCGCGCGGAACTTGGCGACCTCCTCGAGCAGCGTGGTCCGGGAGACGAAGAAGAAGCTCAGCCGCGGCGCGAAGGTGTCGACGTCGAGGCCGGCGGCGACCGCCGTCCGGACGTACTCGATCCCGTCGGCCAGCGTGAAGGCGATCTCCTGCGCGGGCGTCGCGCCGGCCTCGGCCATGTGGTAGCCGGAGATCGAGATGGTGTTCCAGCGCGGCAGCTCGGTCTGGCAGTAGGCGAAGATGTCGCTGATCAGCCGCAGCGACTCCTTCGGCGGGTAGATGTAGGTGCCGCGGGCGATGTACTCCTTCAGCACGTCGTTCTGGATCGTGCCGGTGAGCTTGTCACCGGAGACGCCCTGCTCCTCCGCGACGAGTTGGTACAGCAGCAACAGCACCGACCCGGGCGCGTTGATCGTCATCGAGGTGGAGACCTGGTCCAGCGGGATCCGGTCGAACAGGATCCGCATGTCGTCGATCGAGTCGATCGCCACCCCGACCTTGCCGACCTCCCCGGACGCGATCTCCGCGTCGGAGTCGTAGCCCATCTGGGTGGGCAGGTCGAAGGCCACCGACAACCCCATCGTGCCGGCGTCGATCAGCTGGTGGTACCGCTGGTTCGACTCGGCCGCGGTGCCGAACCCGGCGTACTGGCGCATCGTCCACGGCCGCTGGGTGTACATCGTCGGATAGACGCCCCGGGTGAACGGATACTCCCCCGGCACGCCCAACTTCTCCGCTGCGTCGAACCCTTCGAGCTTGTCCGGCCCGTAGACCGCCTCGAAGTCCCATCCCGACTCGGTCTGATGACTCATCCCACAACCGTAGGCCGAACCACCCCGACACTGGTACGCACCATGCTGGTGACATCCAGCACCTCTACGTGACCGAGATCTCGCCCGGCCCGGCAGGTTGTCCGACGGGGAAGCGTCGACTGCGAGTCATGGCAGTGTCGCTCAGGGTTCACACGGGGTCGGGAACCTCGCGGTGTGCGCATAGTGCTGGTCGCTGAGTCCTTCCTGCCGCAGATCAATGGCGTGGCGAACACGGTTCGCCACGTCGCCGACCGGTTGCTGGTGCAGGGGCACCAGGTGCTGGTCATTGCTGCCGGGCCCGGGCCTGACAGCTATCAAGGGGTCCGGGTGGTCCGGGCCCGGAGCTTCGGGATTCCTGGCTACAAGGAGTTTCCGGTCGGGTTGCCCGATCCGGCGATCGAGCGGGCGATGGCGGAGTTCAGGCCGGATCTGGTGCATCTGGCGTCGCCGTTCGTGCTCGGGGCCTACGGGTTGCGGAGCGCGCGTCGGTTGGGGTTGCCAACGGTGGCGGTCTTCCAGACCGATCTGGCCGCGTTCGCCCGGCAGTATCCGTGGTTCGCGAAGGCCGACCGTGGGGTGCAGGCATGGATCCGGCGCGTGCACTCGCGGGCGGATCGGACGTTGGCGCCATCGTCGGCCTCGGTGGCTCAGTTGGTGCAGGCCGGGGTGCCGCGGGTGCACACCTGGGGGCGGGGAGTGAACCTCGAGCTGTTCGATCCCGCGAACCGCGACGAGCAGTGGCGGCGGGAGATCTCGCCGGACGGCAAACCGATCGTCGGGTACGTCGGCAGGCTGGCCGCGGAGAAGAAGGTCAAGCGGCTGGCCGAGCTGGCCGGCCTGGACTGTCACGTGGTCGTGGTCGGCGACGGGCCGGATCGGGCAGCACTGGAGAACACGTTGCCTGATGCAACCTTCCTCGGGATGCGGCGGGGCGCCGATCTGGCGTCGATCTTCGCCGGGCTGGACGTGTTCGTGCACACGGGTGAGCACGAGACGTTCTGCCAGACGATCCAGGAGGCGCAGGCGTCCGGGGTGGTCACGGTCGGACCGGCGGCGGGCGGGCCGCTCGATCTGATTCTGCCGGGGGTCAACGGGTTGCTGTTCGAGCCTGGGCTGGCCGGGTCGTTGCGGCAGGCCGTCGCGCAGTTGCTGGACAACCCTGGGCAGCGCGCGGAGATGGCGGCGGCTGGGCAGCAGCGAGTGCAGACGAGGACTTGGCCGGCCGTGGTCGATGACCTGGTCGACAACCACTACACCGCAGTACTGCGAGAAGCCGCCGCCAAGCAGGTCGCCGCATGAGCCTGCGGATCGCCCAGCTGGCCAACTTCGTCGGGCCGACCTCCGGGGGGATGCGGACCGCGATCGAGCACCTCGGCCAGGGGTACTGCGAAGCCGGCGCCGAGCGGATCCTGATCACCCCCGGCGAGCGGGACACCGTGATCGAGACCGAGCTCGGCACCATCGTCCGGATGAAGGCCCCCAAGGTCGGCGGCGGCTACCGGCTGATCACCGATCCCTGGCGAGTGATCGAGACCCTCGAACGCTTCCGTCCCACCACCGTCGAGATCTCGGACAAGTCAACATTGTTGCCGGTGGCAAGGTGGGCGCGCCGCAACGAGATCGGCTCGGTGCTGTTCAGCCACGAGCGCCTGGACGCGATGCTGTCCCTCCGCACCGGCCGCCAACTCGGGGTGGCAGCGGGTGTCGGGGCGCTCTACAAACTGCTCAGCCGCACGTACGACGCCGTCGTGGTGACGTCTCGCTACGCCGCCGCCGAGTTCGACGAAGTCACCACTCCGCTGGTCCGGATCCCTTTGGGCGTTGACCTCGACACCTTCCACCCGGCCCGAGCCCAACCAGCCGACGACGGCGTACTCAAGCTCGTCCACGCCGGCCGGCTGTCCCGCGAGAAGAGCCCACACCTCGCCGTCGCCACCGCGGCCGAGCTGCACAGGCGAGGCGTCAAGCTCCGGATGGACGTCTACGGATCCGGCCCTCACCTCGACGAGCTGGTCGCGATCGCAGGCAGCGCGCCGATCGTCTTCCACGGGTACGTCGACGGCCGGGTCAAGCTCGCGACGCATCTCGCGGAGGCCGATATCGCGTTGTCCGTCTGCCCGGGCGAGACATTCGGCCTCGCAGTACTGGAAGCGCTGGCAGCCGGTACGCCGGTCGTCACGGCCGATACCGGCGGAGCGCGTGAACTCATCGACGAGACCTGCGGCCGCTGGGGACGGCCGACCGCGGCGGCGTTGGCGGACGCAGTACTGGAACTGGCGAAGCAGCCGGATCGCAGAAAGGCGGCGCGGCGCAGGGCCGAGCTCTACGACTGGGACACCTGCGTGCGGCACATGCTCAACCTGCACACCAGGCTGGCGATGAAGCGGCTGGCGGCCTGAGCCGAGTTTGTTGCAGCCACATCTCAGCATCAAGAACGCTCGAACTATCGCGGGCCGGGCGGAGTCTCAATCGGCACTGGGCTGGCAGAGGGGCCGCCCGGACCGATACAGGGAGTCTCACCATGATCGTTCGTACAGCGATGGCCGTCGTCGGTATGGCGCTGGCGCCTCTGGCACTCGCACTGCCCGCCTCCGCGGCACCGGCCCAGGCCTCCGCCAAGCTCAGCCAGTGTGACGACGCCTACCCAGTCAAGCTCGCCCGTGGCTGGCAGATCACCCTCCCGGGCGTCTGGGAGGACTACAACTTCAGCTGCAACCTGAAGCTCGGCGACCTGCCGAACCGCGACCCGCAGAACCCGTTCGGCAACCCGACCGCGGCGATCAAGACGCTGCAGCGCAACCTGAACTTCTGCTACGGCTCCACCCTGAGGATCGACGGCAAGTACGGCGCCAACACCGCCGCCGTGGTCAAGCGGGTGCAGAAGCTGCACAAGCTCACGGCGGACGGCGTGTACGGCCCGCAGACCCGCTCGGCGATGAACTGGCGGCAGTACAACCCGGGCACCAACGTCTGGACGAAGACCTGCTCCAGCCCGATCTGATCCCAGCTCGATTCAGGTCAGGTGGTCGTAGTCACCTCTGACCCACGCCGCGTGGCGGTCGGCCGAGAACCGGACGACCGCCCGGGCGTCGACCGGGATGCAGCCGCCGAAGTTGCCGTAGAGCCGGTCGTACTCGAACACGTCCAGCGCCTTCGCGACCCGGTCCACCACCGCGCCGGACAGCGGGATCCGGTTCGGGTAGCTGCGCATGAAGCTCACCGAGGTGCGGTCCGGGTTGGCGAAGATCGTGTCGCCGGCCAGGATCACACCCTTGCCTTCGGCCCCTGCCGCCCAGTGCACCACCGCGCTGCCGGCGAAGTGCCCGCCCGGCTGGATCAACGTCACCCCGGGCAGCAGGTCGAGGGTCCCGGACCAGGTCTTGATCGCCTCGTCGTCCCGCGCCACCCACTCCTTGTCGGCCTCCGAGACATACACCGGTACGCCGCCGAGCCGCTTGCTCCACTCCACCTGGACGCCGTACATGTGCGGGTGGCTGGCGATGATCGCCGCGACGTTGCCGAGCGCAAGGACCTGCTCGACCGCGTCGTCGTCCAGGTAGCCGATCGGGTCCCACAGCAGGTTGCCCTCAGCGGTCTGGACCAGCATCGACTGCTGACCGATTCCCGCGCTGGGCGTCGAGGTCACGCCGTACAGGCCGGGCTCGACCTCCTTCACCTCGACCTTGTACCCCGCCGCGCTCAGCTCCTCGAGCGTGGTCCAGTGCTGCCCGTCGGCGGGCACCCACTGCCGCTCGTCGGCGCAGATGGCGCACACCGGCACCTGCTCGGAGTGCTCGACCGCACAGGTCTCACAGATCCAGAAACTCACTGTCGTTCTCCTCGTCGTCTCGGCTGACCCCACGCTAGAGCTCGAAGGGCTCCTGGCCACGGGCCAATTCACCCCGCGTCACGCGGGCCACTGCAGCCTCCGCCCTCGACCGCACTTGAAGTCAACAAACTGCTCGGTCGAGCGTGATCGCGCGGTGACAGTCAGCGATCCGGCGCCCTTCAGAGAGCGATGTCACACGGGAGCGGCGCTGTAGCGGGGTACCGCAGCGATAGCATCAAGAACGGCCTGGTTCCCTTCCGGGCCGAGCCGATCGCGGCCCCTTTGCTGAGTTCAGACGCCCCGGAGTCGCCGCGTTCACCGGCTCTGGTCTGTCGTCCGATCGGAGGATCGGTTTGCCCAGCAAGCCAATCGGCACGCTGTACCGCGGTCACGAAGGCATGTGGTCGTGGGTGGCGCACCGGATCACCGGGGTCGGGATCTTCTTCTTCCTCCTCGTGCACGTGCTCGACACCGCACTCGTCCGGGTCTCGCCCGAGGCGTACAACGAGGTGATCGGCACCTACAAGAACCCGATCGTCGGCCTGATGGAGGTCGGCCTGGTCGGGGCCATCCTGTTCCACGCCTTCAACGGCATCCGGCTGATCCTGGTCGACTTCTGGGCCAAGGGACCGCGCAACCAGCGCAAGCTGATGATCGGCGTGGGCGTGGTCTGGATCGTCCTGTTCGTGCCGTTCGTGGTCCGGCACCTGATGCACGTCTTCGGCGGGGAGTGAGTATGTCCGAGATCGCAGTACCGCGGTCCTCCACCCGGGGCCGGACCCTCAAGGGCGGCGGCCGGAACCGGTCCGGCCAGACCAACTTCGAGCTCTACAGCTGGCTGTTCATGCGGCTGTCCGGGCTGGCCCTGGTGGTGCTGGTGCTCGGCCACCTGTTCGTCAACCTGATGCTCGGCGGCGGGATCACCGCGCTGGACTTCGGTTTCGTGGCCGGCAAGTGGGCCAACCCGCTGTGGCAGGTCTGGGACCTGCTGATGCTGTGGCTGGCGATGCTGCACGGCACCAACGGGATGCGCACGATCATCAACGACTACGCGGAGAAGGACCAGACCCGGTTCTGGCTGAAGAGCCTGCTGATCACCGCCTCGATCGTGATCGTGGTGCTCGGCACCCTGGTCATCTTCACCTTCGACCCCTGCCTCGACCCCAGCTCGACGCTGTCGGTCTGCCAGTAATTTCTAGAGAGGTTTGAGATGCAGCGCCACCAGTACGACGTCGTCATCGTCGGCGCGGGCGGAGCGGGTATGCGTGCCGCTCTGGAGTCCAGCAAGCGGACCCGGACCGCGGTGCTCACCAAGCTCTACCCGACCCGGTCGCACACCGGCGCGGCCCAGGGCGGCATGTGCGCCGCGCTGGCCAACGTCGAGGAGGACAACTGGGAGTGGCACACCTTCGACACCGTCAAGGGCGGTGACTTCCTGGTCGACCAGGACGCCGCCGAGGTGATGTGCCGCGAGGCCGTCGACGCGGTCCTCGACCTGGAGAAGATGGGCCTGCCGTTCAACCGGACCGCCGAGGGCAAGATCGACCAGCGCTTCTTCGGCGGCCACACCCGCAACCACGGCGAGGCCGTCGTCCGCCGTTCCTGCTTCGCGGCGGACCGTACCGGCCACATGATCCTGCAGACCCTCTACCAGCAGTGCATCAAGCAGAACGTCGAGTTCTTCAACGAGTTCTACGTGCTGGACCTGCTGATGGTGGCCGGCAAGGCGACCGGCGTGGTCGCCTACGAGCTGGCCACCGGCGAGCTGCACATCTTCTCGGCCAAGTCGATCGTGTTCGCCTCCGGCGGCTTCGGCAAGGTCTTCCGGACCACCTCGAACGCGCACACCCTGACCGGCGACGGGATGGGCATCACCTGGCGCAAGGGCCTGCCGCTGGAGGACATGGAGTTCTTCCAGTTCCACCCGACCGGCCTGGCCGGTCTCGGCGTGCTGCTGTCGGAGGCCGCCCGCGGTGAGGGCGGCATCCTGCGGAACTCGGACAACGAGCGCTTCATGGAGCGCTACGCGCCGACCGTGAAGGACCTGGCGCCGCGGGACATGGTGGCCCGGGCGATGGCCAACGAAGTACGGGAAGGGCGCGGGTGTGGGCCGGACAAGGCCTACGTGATGCTCGACCTGACCCACCTGGAGCCGGCCCACATCGACGCGAAACTGCCGGACATCACCGAGTTCGCCCGCACCTACCTCGGGGTCGAGCCGTACACCGAGCAGATCCCGGTGTTCCCGACCGCGCACTACGCGATGGGCGGCATCCCGACCAACATCAAGGGCGAGGCGCTCGCCAACAACGACGACGTCATCCCCGGCCTGTACGCCGCCGGCGAGGTCGCCTGTGTGTCCGTGCACGGCGCCAACCGGCTCGGCACCAACTCGCTGCTGGACATCAACGTGTTCGGCCGGCGGGCCGGCATCGCGGCCGCGGAGTACGCCGAGACGGCCGTCTTCGAGGAGCTGCCGGAGGCCCCCGAGGCCTTCGTGGTCGACCTGATCGAGGGCATGCGGGACGCCGCCGGGACCGAGCGGGTGGCCGCGATCCGGACCGATCTGCAGGCCACCATGGACATCAACGCGCAGGTGTACCGGACCGAGGGCTCGCTCAAGCAGGCGCTCACCGATATCGAGGGCCTGAAGCAACGGTTCGCCAACGTGTCGGTGCAGGACAAGGGCAAGCGGTTCAACACCGACCTGCTGGAGGCGGTCGAGCTGGGCTTCCTGCTCGACCTGGCCGAGGTGCTGGTGGTCTCCGCGCTGGCCCGCAAGGAGTCCCGCGGCGGGCACTTCCGGGAGGACTACGACAAGCGCGACGACGTGAACTTCATGCGGCACACGATGGCCTACCGGACAGTCGATGCCGAGGGCAACATCAATATCCGGTTGGACTACAAGCCGGTCGTACAGACCCGCTACAAGCCGATGGAGCGGAAGTACTGATGGACGTCAAGGTCAAGATCCTTCGGTACAACCCCGAGGTGCTGGACGAGTCCGAGTGGGTCACCTACGCGGTCACCCTGCAGCCGGGCGACCGGGTGCTGGACGCGCTGCACAAGATCAAGTGGGAGCAGGACGGCACCCTGACGTTCCGCCGGTCCTGCGCGCACGGGGTCTGCGGCTCGGACGCGATGCGGATCAACGGCCGCAACCGGCTGGCCTGCAAGACGCTGATCAAGGACCTGAACCCGGACAAGGAGATCACCGTCGAGCCCATCAAGGGCCTGCCGGTGCTCAAGGACCTGGTCGTCGACATGGAGCCGTTCTTCGACGCCTACCGGGCGATCATGCCGTTCCTGGTCACCGACGGGCACGAGCCGAGCCGGGAGCGGATCCAGTCGCAGGCCGACCGGGAACGCTTCGACGACACCACCAAGTGCATCCTCTGCGCCGCCTGCACCACCTCCTGCCCGGTCTTCTGGTCCGACGGCCAGTACTTCGGCCCGCAGGCGATCGTCGGCGCGCACCGGTTCATCTTCGACAGCCGCGACGAGGGCACCGAGCAGCGGCTGGAGATCCTGAACGACAAGGAGGGCGTCTGGCGCTGCCGGACCACCTTCAACTGCACCGACGCCTGCCCGCGCGGCATCGAGGTCACCAAGGCGATCCAGGAGGTCAAGCGCGCCCTGATCTTCCGCCGGGTCTGATGCAACCGGAATCCACCTCCCGAGAGAGCTTCACCCTGCGCTAGGGGTGCATCCGGGATCCCTTCAGGATCTTGTCCACCGCGTTCTTCGGTCCGTGCAGGGCCAGCCCGACCAGGTCGAGCTGGCTCTGCCGGACCGCCTTCACGGCCGCGCGGTTGTCGCGGTCGTTTCCGGTAGCAAACAGATCCTGGGTGAAGACGGCGAGGGTCAGCCCGCGGCCGAGAGCGCGCTGGTGGGCGACCGGCAGGAACTCCTTGCTCCTTCGAAGACCAGCACCGGCTGCCGGAACATCGGCAGGTACCGCGTGCCGTCGGCATCCTCGTACGTCTTGTACGTTTCTAACCAAGAGCCTTCGTCAGCAGCTTCAGCAAGGTACTGCGCTCGGCCGGTGACAGGTTGCCGACCGAGTTCTCCAGGACGCCGGTGAACAGCTCGGCGCCTGCCTCGCGGATCCGCTCGCCTTCCGGGGTCAGCCGGTGCCGGATCGCCCGGCCGGGACCGGCCAGCCGCTCGATCAGGCCGCGGGCGATCATCCGGGTCGCCAGCGAGCCCATCGACTGGTCGGTCTGGTAGGTCAGCTGGGCCAGGTCGTGCAGCGACGCGTCCGGGACGTCGTGCAGGCGGCGGAGTACATCCCACTGCGGCAGTGAGACGCCCAGCTCCGCCAACTGCTTGCTCGCCTCACTGTGATGACGCCACTGCAGTTGCTTCACCGCGCGCCCGAGGTCGTGTACCGATGCTTCCATCCGGCCATCTTACCAGGTTGCTTATATAAGAATGCTGATCTAAGTTTCCTGATATGAACATTCTCCTGCTGCACGGTGGTGGCGGGCCGCAGACGGTGGCCGCCTTCGGCGAGCTGCTCAGCGCCGACCACCACGTCGTCGTCCCCACCCACCCCGGCTTCGGCGGTACTCCGCGCCCCGATCACCTGACCACCGTGGCCGGCCTGGCCCAGCACTACGCCGAGCTGCTCGACGAGCTCGACCTGGACGAGGTGGTCGTCATCGGCAACTCGATCGGCGGCTGGATCGCCGCCGAGCTCGCGCTGCTCGGCACCGACCGGGTCAGCCGCATCATCCTGGTCGACGCGGTCGGCATCGAGGTGGCCGACCACCCGGTGGTCGACTTCTTCGCGCTCGACTTCCCCTCCATCGCCAAGCTCAGCTACTTCGATCCCGAGACGTTCCGGATCGACCCGTCGGCCCTGCCGCCGGCCGCGCAGGCGGTGCTGGCCGGCAACCGCGCCACCCTGGCGGTCTACGCGACGTCTATGACCGACCCGACGCTGCGCGACCGGCTGGCCGGCATCAAGGTGCCGGCTCACGTCATCTGGGGAGACAGCGACCAGATCGTCGGTCCGGAGTACGGTCGCGCTTTCGCCGAGGCGATCCCCGGCGCGACCTTCGAAGTACTGGCTGAGACGGGTCACCTGCCGCAGCTCGAGAGCCCGCAGTTGCTGCTGTCAGCAGTACGGCGGGTTGCTGGTGATGGCGGTCGCGACGCGTAGGAACAGGTTGAAGAGCCGGTAGAGATCGGGCATCGGGGCCTCGACGACGACCGTGCGATCGTCGGTGCGGCTGACGCCGGGGATAGCCGGCAGGTGCGAGGCGACCGAGGCGTTCTGCCAGCGCACCGCCAAACGATGGGCGCTTCGGCTCACGGTCGGGGTGGTCCGCTGGACGCGAAGGGCTGCCTGGGTGGACGTCTCGATCGCGGCCCGCGCCTCGGCGACCGGTACCAGCTGAGCGGCGAAGCGGTCCTTGGCGAACTTGACCGGGACGGTCGCCACCGACGAGTCCCAGCCTGTCATCTCGGCACACGCCGCGTCGTCGCCGGTCAGCAGCGCCACCGGTACGCCGTACGCCGCGGCCGTCGCGTGCAGCAGCCCGATCTCCCCGACCGGGCGGTCGTCGAGCCAGATGTCCTCGATCTCGTGCCCCATGAAGCTGTGGCTCAGCACGCCGAGGATCCCGGCCCGCGCGTGAAAGCCGACACACACCACCGCGTCGTACTCCGGGGTGAGGCCCTCGATCATCCCCATCGGCTTCGGCCGGCCCTTGATCAGCGTCACCCGCGGATCGAGCAGATCGGGCAGCAGGTTGCGCATCGGGCCGTGGGCGTCGTTGACCAGAACCGTCGACGCCCCGCCCGCGAAGGCCCCGCGAACGGCCGCGTTGACGTCCTCGGTCATCAGCACCCGGCCGCGCTCGTAGTCGCGCCCAGCGGGCTGGACGTCCTCGGCGTCGACGAGACCGGTGATGCCTTCCATGTCCGCGCTCAGGTAGACCTTCATCCTCCGAGCGTATGTTCTGATCACGAGCGGCGGCGCGGAGGTGACGGCCTGGATCACCGCGAGCACGGTCTGGCCCAGGCGCAGGTGTCGCTGCTGCCCCCGAACGAAGTACTGGTCGACGGGCGGCCTGCGGCGGAGGTCGCAGTACTGGCTGGGTTCTACGACAGTCGCACCTGAACCGGCACTTCCGCAGGATGCTCGGGGTCAGTCCTTCGCGGTTCGCGCGGATTTGAGGGCGGTCACGCCCCACTTGCCGAGCACGGCGGCGATCACCAGGTTCACCACGATCAGCACGCTGTGGGCGATGTAGTAGCCCTTCGGACGGCCCTCGGTGCCGGCCAGGTTCTTGATGAACGTCGCATAGGTGACGACGTTCCAGACGGCGATCCCGATCAGGACCAGGGCGTGCTTGCGCTCGAGCTTCACAGAGCTATTGTCCGCCGCGGTCCACTGTGCGGAGCAGCTGGGTGCGGTTGGCGACGCCGAAGCGCCGGTACAGCCGGGTCAGCTGCGACTCGACCGCCTTGACGCTCAGGTAGAGCGCCGCTGCGATCTCCCGGTTGGTGGAGCCGTCGCGGACCATCGCCACGATCTGCAGCTCGTTGTCGGTCAGCTCGGACGGCTGCCGGCTCCGGCTCGGTACGTCGAGTCGCGCCAGCTCAGTCTCGGCCACCTCGCGCCAGGCGGGAGCGCCGTACGCCTCGAACTGCTCGATGGCATCCAGGAACGCAGTCCGCGCCACTGACCGGCGACGAGCCTGCCGGGCGACCCGGCCACGCGTCAGCTCGCAGCGGGCCAGGTCTAGCGGGTAGACGTGGTCCCCCGCAGTGGTGATCGTCTTCTCCAGCAACTCCAGCGCCGCCGCTGGGTCGCCCTGCTTGGCGACCAGCAGTGCCTCGGAGCGCGCCAGCCCGACCAGTACGACGGACCGGTCCAGGACCTCGGCCCGCTCCCGGATCTCCGCGATCAGCGCGGCAGCGTCGTCCAGGCGACCAGCAGCGACCAGGGCCTCCGCATAGTCCGCGTGCCACGGGATGACGGCCGGGTCGTACGGCATCGCCGCCTCGCCCGAGCCGGCGATCGCGTCGAACGCCTCCACCGCACGCTGCGGATCCCCGGTCAGTACGCCGATGATGCCAACGCACGTGAGCGCGGGCCCGGTCCACTCCTCGTTGCCCACCAGCCGGCAGCCTTCCAGCGCCGCGTCGGCCAGCTCACGCGCCATCGTCGCCGTCCCACCGGCCCACTCGGCGCGGCCGGCCACGACCATGCCGACCTCGGGCTCGTCACCCAGGTCCTGCATCAACTGGTAGCACTCGTGCCCGGCCGCCAGCGCCTCGGCGCCGCGACCGCTGCGCTCGTAGATCGCCGTCGCGGAGATCAGGATCGAGGCCAGCCAGCGAACCGCGCCGGCGGTCCGGACCTCGTCGACCAGCGTGCTGATCGACTCGATCGCCGCGTCCGTGCGGCCGCGGAAGAGCTCACGCATCGCCGCCATCTGGCGAGCGCCCACGACCGCCTTGGTGAGCGGCAGACCACGGGACAACTCCGCTGCCTGCTCCAGCAGGGAGTCGGAACTGTGGTCGCCACCGCGGGCGATCTGGACACTGCTGGCCGCGCTCAGCGCATCGACCAGCGCCTCCGTGTCGCCACACTCGCGGGCCAGCCGCTCGGCCTCCTGCGCATCGGTCTGGGCGTCGTCGAGCCGGCGGTCGAAGTACGCGCTGTTGCTGCGCAGGATCCGGACTCGCGCCTCGAGCTGCAGGTCACCAGCCGCAGCTTCGAAGGCCTCGGCGAGCAGGGCAAGCCGCTGCTCCCGCTCCGGCCAGGCAGCGTCCACCAGGAGCAGCAGGGCAGCCACCTTGGTGTCAGGACGAGTAGCAGCCTGTACTGCGAGGCGCGCCATCTCCGCGGACTCCACCAGATGCCCGGCCGCGGCAGCTGCGTCCGCTGCCTGGGAGAGCCGCATTGCGCGGTCGTCCTGCTCGTTGACCGGCGTGCGCTCAGCAGCGAGTCGCCACAGCGTTGCGGCGGCACCGAGCGCACCGCGACCGCCGGCGACAACCGCGGCAGCCTCGATCGTTGCTGCCAGTTCGGTGTCGGCCTCTTGGGTCGCCAGCGCTCTGTGGGTCGCGTTCTCGACCGGCTCGTTCACCACGGCAGCCAGCTGGGCGTGTGCCTGCCGCCTGGCCGCAGAGGTCGCTTCGGCGTACACGAACTCTCTGAGTAGCGGGTGGGAGAACCGCAGCCGCTCCGACGACACGTCAATCAGCCCGAGCCCCTCCGCCTCGGCCAGCTCGGCATCGAGTGGCCGCCTGAGCGACTGGGTCAGCTGGTTGGTCGTCGGGCGCGGAGACGAGGCGGCGTGCAGCAACAGCTCGTACGTCGCAGGAGTGAGGTCAGCGAGCCGATCTCCCAACAGGGTCTTCAGGCGGCTGGACACCGGCAGCGGGTCGTTCGGCGAGACGCCCTGCGGGTGGCGCAGGATCGCCCGGCCCAGCTCCAGGGCCATGAACGGGTTGCCCGCGCTCGCGGTGAAGATGCGGCGCGCAGTACGGACTGGGAGGGGGCTGGAGAGCCTGTTGCGGAGCAGGGCCAGTACGTCGGCCTCGACGAGCGGCGGGACCTCAAGTTGGAGCACGGGCTCGGGGCAGGCCTCGGCCATCACCGGCAGGTCGCCGTCGGCCACCTGCTCCGTGGCGAGCATCTGGACACCCTCGGTCAAGCGGCGGGCGCAGAAGGTGAGCACCTCGAGGCTGGACGGGTCGACCCACTGGATGTCGTCCACAACCAGCAGCACCGGACCAGAGGCCGCCAGGCGACGCAGTACGTGCAGTACTGCGAGGCGCACGGCCAGCTCGTCGCGGACGGTGTCGGGGGCACTCGCCTTGAGCAGGGCCACCTCCAGCGGCTGGCGGAGGTGGTCGGGCAGCACCTGCCAGGCGAGCTCAAGCTGATTGGAGAGCAGGTCGAGGAGCGTGACGTAGGGCAGACCGGCCTCGCTCTGGGAGGGCGCGGCGCTGAGCACGCGACAGCCGGCCCGGGCGCGGTCAGCGACCAGTGCCCGGCCGGTGGCGGACTTGCCGATCCCGGTCGGGCCATAGAGCAACACGCTGCCACTGGTCTCGAGCTGCTTTTTGGCGCGCTCGACCAGCGTGGCACGCCCCACCAGCTCGTCGTCAGTCATCGATCCACATTCTCCCCGAAGGATTACATTCGCCGACATCACAGTCGAGTGCCAATGGACACGGCGAGTGTCACATATGGAGATCGTCCGGCCATACGCTCGTTACCCACCTGTTCTCCCCGGCGCGTCGCGCAGCATTGCGCATTTCACCGGCGTGTCGGCCAAAATCGACGGTCAGACCAGTATGTGGACTGGTTCAGGTGAGGAAGGCCCGCAGGAGTGCCGCGCTGCCGGCGACATGCTCCTGCATGGCCGCCCGGGCCGTCGGCGCGTCGCCGGCCAGGATCGCCTCCACCACGGCCCGGTGCTGCTCGTCGGAGTGCACGATGTTGCGTTCGAGCAGCGGGATCGCGTCGAGCAGGGCGTTCAGCCGCATCCGGACGTCGGCGACGGCCGAGGTGAGCGACGGCGAACCGCTCAGCTCGGCGATCGCCAGGTGCAGCCGCGAGTCCATCCGGCGGTAGTCGGCGAGCTTGGCGCCGGCCGAGTCGGCCAGCCGGCCCCGCAACTGCTCGCACTCCTCGGCGGTCAACTCCCGTGCGGCCGCGGCCTCCGCCGCGCCGACCTCCAGGGCGGCCCGCAGTACGAGGGCGTCCTCCAGGCCGCTGCCCAACTCGCGGGCGATCCGCTTGGCACCGACCCGGCGAGGTTTGGGCAGCCGCTCGTTGACGAAGGTGCCGCCGTACCGGCCGCGGCGGGGTTCGACGTACCCGGAGTCGGTGAGCACCTTGATCGCCTCCCGCAAGGTGTCCCGGCTGACGCTCAACCGGGCCGCCAGCTCCCGCTCGGCCGGCAGCCGCTCCCCCGGCGCGACCACGCCGAGCTTGATCGCCTGCAGCAGCCGCTCGACCGTCTCCTCGAACGGGTTGCCGGCCCGGACCGGCCGGAACACCGCCTCGTCCGCAGTCGCCACTGCTTCCCACCTTCCCCGTTGGCCTTCGGCTCACCCTAGAGCGGAGTCACATAGGCACCCGAGATTCCGCCGTCGACCAGGAACGTGTTGGCGGTGATGAACGACGAGTCGTCGCTGGCCAGGAAGGCGACCGCGGCGGCGATCTCCTCCGGCTCGCCGAACCGGCCCATCGGCACGTGCACCATCCGGCGCTGCGCCCGCTCGGCATCGGAGGCGAACAGCTCCTTCAGCAGCGGGGTGTTGACCGGGCCGGGGCACAACGCGTTGACCCGGATGCCCTGCCGGGCGAACTCGACGCCGAGCTCGCGGCTCATCGCGAGCACGCCGCCCTTCGACGCGGAGTACGAGATCTGCGAGGTGGCGGCGCCCATCACGGCGACGAAGGACGCGGTGTTGATGATGGAGCCCTTGCCCTGGCGCTGCATGTACGGGATGACGTGCTTGCAGCACAGGTAGACCGAGGTCAGGTTGACCTCCTGCACCTTGCGCCACGCCTCCAGGCCGGTCTCCAGGATCGAGCCGTCCTCGGGCGGTGAGATGCCGGCGTTGTTGAAGGCGATGTCGACGCTGCCGAAGGTGTCGTAGGCCTGCTGGAACAGGTTCTCAACATCGGTGTCGCTGGTCACGTCGGTCTGCACGAACAAACCGCCGACCTCGTCCGCGGTCGCCTTGCCGGCCGCCGGGTCGACATCGCCGATCACCACCTTGGCGCCCTCGGCCGCGAGCCGCCGGACCGAGGCCAGCCCGATCCCGCTCGCGCCACCGGTCACCACGGCGACTCGTCCCACCAGCCGGGTCGCTTGCACGTCTGTCATGTTCTCAGTCCTCTGTCGAGATGTAGATGTTCTTGGTCTCGGTGAACGCGTCGAGCGCGTCCGGTCCGAGCTCGCGGCCGAGCCCGGACTGCTTGTAACCGCCGAACGGCGTCGAGTACCGCACCGACGAGTGCGAGTTGATCGACAGGTTGCCCGCCTCGACCCCGCGCCCGACCCGCAGCGCGCGACCGACGTCCCGGGTCCAGATCGACCCCGACAGCCCGTACTCCGAGTCGTTGGCGATCCTGACCGCATCGGCCTCGTCCTCGAACGGGACCACCGCCACCACCGGCCCGAAAATCTCATCGGTCAACGCAGCAGACCCAGGCGCCGGAGTGATCACCGTCGGCGGAAACCAGAACCCCGGCCCCTCCGGCGCACTCCCCACGAACGCCACATCTCGCTCCGTATACGCCGCCACCCTCTCGCGCTGCCGAGCAGAAATCAGCGGTCCCATGTCGCTGGCAGGGTCAGCCGGATCCCCAACCCTGAACGCCTTGACCGCCGGCTCCAGCAACTCCATGAACTTCTCGTACGCCGACCGCTCCACCAGAATCCGCGACCGAGCACAACAATCCTGCCCCGCGTTGTCGAATACCCCCGCCGGCGCCTGCGCCGCGGCCTTCGCCAGATCCGAGTCAGCGAAAACGATGTTCGCCGACTTACCACCCAGCTCCAGCGTCACCCGCTTCACCTGATCCGCACAACCGGCCATGATCTGCTTACCGACCCCGGTCGACCCAGTGAAGACCACCTTCCGTACCGCGGGATGCGTCACGAACCGCTGCCCCACCACAGTCCCCGCACCAGGCACGATCTCCAGCACCCCCGGCGGCAGCCCTGCCTCCAACGCCAGCTCACCCAGCCGAATCGCGGTCAACGGCGTCAGCTCAGCCGGCTTCAGCACCACCGTGTTGCCGGCCGCCAGCGCCGGCGCGAACCCCCAACCGGCGATCGGCATCGGGAAGTTCCACGGCACGATGACGCCGACCACGCCGAGCGGCTCGTGGAAGGTCAGATCGATGCCTCCGGCAACGGGTATCTGCTTCCCGAACAATCGCTCGGGCGCCGCCGAGTAGTAGGTCAGCACGTCACGGACGTTGCCGGCCTCCCACCGGGCGTTGCCGATCGTGTGTCCCGCGTTCTCGACCTCGAGCGCGGCCAGGTTCCCCAGATCGGCGTCGACCGCGTCGGCGAACCGGCGCAGCAACCGGCCCCGGTCGGCGGGCGCGACCGCACGCCAGGTGGTGAACGCCTCGGCCGCGCGGGCGATCGCGGCGTCGGTATCCTCGACCGAGGCGAGCTCGATACTCCGCACCACCTTCTCGGTCGCGGGATTGATCACGTCGTACGTCACCGGCGCTTGCTCCTCTTCTTGCCTTCAGCAACGAGTGCGGCGAACAGCCGCAGGTCTTCGGGGTTCTCCTCGGGATGCCACTGGACGCCGAGCGCGAAGCTCCGGCCATCCACCTCGGCCGCCTCGACGGTGCCGTCCCCGGCCCGGGCGGTCACCCGCAGCCCGTCGGCGACGACGTCGAGCGCCTGGTGGTGGTAGCAGTGCACGGTCGTGCTCTCACCGAAGAGTTCACTGGTCCGGGTATCCGGCTCGATCTTCACCTCGGTCCGGCCGAAGATCGCGGGCGCGGGCCGGTGCTGCTCGTGCGCGCCGGCATCCGGCAGGTGCTGCTGCAGCGTCCCGCCGAGCGTGACGTTGAGCATCTGCAGCCCGCGGCAGATGGCTAGCAACGGGAGGTCGGCGTCGAGCGCCGCCGCGATCAGGATCGCTTCGTGCTCGTCTCGCCCAGGCCTGGTGCCGACCGTCTCGGGGTGCGGCACAGCGCCGTACGAGGCCGGGTCGACATCACAACCGCCGGCGATGATCAGGCCGTCGAGAATCTCCAGCACGGACGGGTCGGTGCCGACCGGCGGAAGCAGCAGCGGTACGCCGCCCGCCGCGGCCACGGAGTCCAGGTAGACCCGCGGCAGCAGTGCTGCGTCACGCTCCCAGACTCCCCAGATCGTCGGTTCCAGATAGGTCGTGATGCCGATGCGCGGCCGCTCAGAGGCGCTCGAAGCCACGGATCCGCTCCCAGTCGGTGACGGCGGCGTCGTACGCGGTCAACTCCACCTGGGCCGCGTTGACGTAGTGCTCGACGACCTCGTCGCCGAACGCCTCGCGGGCGATCCTCGAGCCGGCGAACAACGCGGCGGCCTCGCGCAGGGTGGTCGGGACGTGCGGCTTGTCGGAGGTGTAGGCGTTGCCTTCGAGCATCGGCTCCAGTTCGAGCTCGTTCTCGATGCCGTGCAGGCCGGCCGCGATCAGCGCGGCGACCGCGAGGTACTGATTGACATCGCCGCCGGGGAGCCGGTTCTCGACCCGGAGGGACTCGCCGTGGCCGACCACGCGCAGAGAGCAGGTGCGGTTGTCGAGGCCCCACGCGACAGCGGTCGGCGCGAAGCTCCCTGGTACGAAACGCTTGTAGGAGTTGATGTTCGGCGCGAGCAGGTAGGTGAACTCCTCCAGGCAGGCCAGCTGGCCCGCGATGAAATGCTCCATCAGCTGGGAGAACCCGTGCTCGCGATCACCGGCCAGCACCGCCTCGCCGGCGTCGGAACGGAAGCTCAGATGGATGTGGCAGGAGTTGCCTTCGCGCTCGTCGAACTTCGCCATGAAGGTGAGGCTCTTGCCGTGTTTGGAGGCGATCTCCTTGGCGCCGTTCTTGTAGATCGAGTGGTTGTCGCAGGTCACCAGCGCTTCGTCGTACCGGAAGGCGATCTCCTGCTGGCCGAGGTTGCACTCGCCCTTGGCCGACTCGACGTACAGGCCGGCGCCCTCCATCGAGTTGCGGATGTCGCGCAGCAGCGGCTCGACCCGGGTGGTGCCGAGCAGTGAGTAGTCCACGTTGTACTGGTTGGCCGGCTCGAGGCCCTGGTAGCGCTTGGTCCAGGACTGCTCGAAGGTGTCGTTGAAGACCAGGAACTCCAGCTCGGTGCCGACGTACGCCTTCAGGCCGCGCTGGGCGAGCCGGTCGAGCTGGGCCTTGAGGATCTGCCGCGGTGAAGCGGGCATCGGGGACTTGTCGAGCCACTGGACGTCGCAGAGCACCATCGCGGTGCCTTCGAGCCAGGGCACCAGCCGCAGGGTGTCGAGGTCCGGTGCCATCAGTAGGTCGCCGTAGCCGCGTTCCCAGGACGACATCTCGTAGCCGTCGACGGTGTTCATGTCGACGTCGACGGCGAGCAGGTAGTTGCAGCCCTCGGTGCCGTGCTCGAGGACCTCTTCGACGAAGTACCGGCCGCCGCACCGCTTGCCCTGCAACCGGCCCTGCATGTCGGTGATCGCGACCAGCACGGTGTCGATCTGGCCCTCGCTGATCAGGTCCCGCAGTTTCTGTACGGTCAGTTCGGCCACGGTCGCACTCCTGAGTTCTATTGGTATGCGGTCAGTCCATTGACGCAACCCCGGGTCGCAATGTCAAGATGACTCAGGACCCTTGGGAGGCAGCGATGAGCCGGAAGAAAGCCCGCGTCGACTACCAGCAGGTCGGTCAGGAATATCTGGAACAACGGCAGCTCAAACGCGGCGCGGCGGGCTGGGTGCTGCTGGCCGGCCTCGGGGTCGCGTACGTCATCTCCGGCGACTTCGCCGGCTGGAACTTCGGCCTGGCCGAGGGCGGCTGGGGCGGGTTGCTGATCGCGACCGTGCTGATGGCCACGATGTACACCTGCATGGTGTTCGGGCTGGCCGAGCTGGCCTCGGCGATCCCGGTGGCCGGCGCGGGGTACGGGTTCGCCCGGCGCGCGCTCGGCCCGCTCGGCGGCTTCGCCACCGGGACGGCGATCCTGATCGAGTACGCGATCGCCCCGGCGGCCATCGCCACCTTCATCGGTGGGTACATCGAGGCGCTCGGGTTGTTCGGGCTGACGTCGAGCTGGCCGGTGTACCTCGGCTGCTACGTGCTCTTCATCGGCATCCACCTGTACGGCGTGGGCGAGGCGCTGCGGCTGACCCTCGGGATCACCGCGATCGCCGTCGTCGCGCTGGTGGTCTTCGTGATCGCGATGGTGCCGAAGTTCGACGCCGACAAGCTGTTCGACATCGTGCCCAACAACGCTGCCGGGGCGAGCGACTTCATCCCGTTCGGGTACGCCGGGGTGCTGGCCGCGCTGGTCTACGGGATCTGGTTCTTCCTCGCGGTGGAGGGCGTTCCGCTCGCCGCCGAGGAGGCCCGCGACCCCCGCAAGGACATGCCGCGCGGCATCATCACCGCGATGCTGATCCTGCTCGTCTTCGCCGCCCTGATGCTCGTCTTCACCGCCGGCGGCGCGGGCTCGGCCGTGATCGCCGAGTCCGACAACCCACTGCCACTGGCTTTGCGTACTGCCTTCGGCGGCGAAACGTGGGTCGCCGACTTCGTCAACTACGTCGGCCTGGCCGGCCTGGTGGCAAGCTTCTTCTCCATCGTCTACGCCTATTCGCGGCAGCTGTTCGCCTTATCCCGCGCGGGTTACCTCCCCCGCTTCCTCTCCGTCACCGGCAAGCGCAAGACGCCGTACCTCGCCCTGACCGTCCCCGGCCTGATCGGCTTCCTGCTCGCCGCGATCACCCAGGACGGCGCGCTGCTGATCAACATCGCCGTCTTCGGCGCCACCGTCTCGTACGTCCTGATGATGCTGGCCCACATCGTCCTGCGAGTCCGCGAACCTGCGCTGGACCGCCCGTACCGAACCCCTGGCGGCGTAGGCACCACCAGCGTCGCCCTCGTGCTCGCGATCACCGCCGTCATCGCCACCTTCTTCGTCGACAAGTTCGCGGCCGCGATCACCGCCGGCATCTTCGTCGTCGCCCTCGCCTACTTCTGGTTCTACAGCCGCCACCACCTGGTCGCCTCAGCCCCGGAGGAAGAGTTCGCCGCCATCCAGCAAGCAGAATCCGAACTGTCCTGACCCGTGTCCTGACACTGCCTTGGCACTTTTCCGCCAGGGAACGGCTTTGCAGTTGCCGGGATCGCGCTCAAAATCGGCTGATCCGGTCGCACCGCCCAGCGGCCAAACTCCGAGGAGCGCTCCTATGCGATCTCTCAGCATCCGCCCCCGCGCCGTTGCCGTTCTCGTTGCCGGTACGGCGCTCGCCTTCAGCCCGCTTGGTGGTCAGGCCAACGCGAAGCTGCCGGTGGAACACCTCACGAATCCCTGTTACACGCCGGCCGACACCACCTCGGCGCGTGGCGGCCAAGGGGCCGACCACCGCGAGTTGTCGGCCGCCGAGCAGAAGTCGATCGACGCCAGGACGGCCGTGCTGGTGGCCGCCAAGCAGGCGCGAGGGCTGGCCCCCAAGGCCGGCAAGCTCGCCGCCGCCAACGTTCCGGTCTACATCCACGTGATGCGCAGCAGCTCCGGCGCCGGTGACGTGACCGCGACCCAGATCAGCCAGCAGATCGCCGAGCTGAACCAGGACTTCGCCGGTGGCGAGTCGTCGGCCGCGGCGAACACCGGCTTCACCTTCACGCTGGCCGGCACCTACCGGTACAACAACAGCACCTGGCACACCGACGGCCAGAGCACGACGTACCGGGCGCAGACCCGCAAGGGTGGCAAGAACGCGCTGAACATCTGGCTGGTCAACTTCTCGTACCTCGGGATCGCCACCTTCCCGTGGGACTACTCGAGCAACCCGTCCATCGACGGCATCCGGGTGCAGTACAGCTCGCTGCCGGGCGGCTCGGCCACCAACTTCAACCTCGGCAAGACCGCGACCCACGAGGCCGGCCACTGGTTCGGGCTCTACCACACCTTCCAGGGTGGCTGCACGAGCACGAACGACTCGGTCAGCGACACCCCGGCCCAGAGCAGCGCCAGCTCCGGCTGCCCGACCGGCCGGAACTCCTGCTCGCTGCCCGGCGTGGACCCGATCCACAACTACATGGACTACTCCTACGACTCCTGCTACAACCAGTTCACCCCGGGTCAGAGCACCCGGATCTCCAACGCGTGGACCGCATACCGCGCGTGACTTCTGAACCGCGGGCCGTCTAGAGTCTCTCGCGATGCGTGTCCTCCTGACGGCCTGCGCCACCGCGGTAGCCTGCTCGGCTCTCGCGGTGACCGGTCCTCTTGCTGCGACCGCCGCCGACCAGAGTGTCCGTACTCCGGTCGGCGGCGCCCAGCTGACGACGGAGCCGACGGTTGTCGCCACTGGCGCGACGCCGCCGGCCGTCCAGGCGTCGGCGTACGTACTGGCTGACATCGACACCGGCAACGTGCTCGCGGCCAAGG
This sequence comes from Kribbella sp. NPDC056861, assembly GCF_040687575.1. Lineage (NCBI taxonomy): Bacteria > Bacillati > Actinomycetota > Actinomycetes > Propionibacteriales > Kribbellaceae > Kribbella > Kribbella sp. NPDC056861. Next base: position 1,418,861 of record NZ_JBFBNQ010000002.1, read on the forward strand.
CGCCGCACGCCAAGCTGCGGCCGGCCAGCACGCTCAAGACGCTCACCGCGCTGGTACTGCTGCCGCGGCTGAACAAGGCCGACCAGGTGGTCGGCACCGACCAGGACGCCGGCATCATCGGCAGCAAGGTCGGGGTGTACCCCGGGCTGCGCTACTCGGTCGATCTGCTGTTCCAGGGGATGTTCCTGGCGTCGGGCAACGACGCGGTCAACGCGCTCGTCAGCCACGACGAGGGCGGGGTGCCGGACACGATCCAGCGGATGAACAAGAAGGCCAGCGAGATCGGCGCGCTGGACACGCATGTAACCGACCCGACCGGGCTGGACGCCGATGGGCAGTACTCGAGCGCCTACGACCTGGCGTTGTTTGCGCAAGCTGGGTTGGGGCGGCCGGACTTCGCGAAGTACGCGTCGACGAAGTACACGAATTTCCCGTTGGCGAAGAAGGGCGGCAGCTACCAGGTCGCCAACCAGAACAAGCTGTTGTTCAACTACGACGGCGCGCTTGGCGTGAAGACCGGCTACACGACGCTGGCCCGCAACACCTTCGTCGGCGCCGCGCGTCGGGGTGGGCACACGCTCGTCATCACGCTGATGAACTCGCCACACGGGATCACCGAGGACGCCACCAAGCTGCTCGACTGGGGCTTCACGTCGTACTCCGCGCTGTCGCCGGTCGGCACGCTGGTCAAGCCGGTTGTCGCGGCACCGCCGAAGACCGCTGAGGGTGAGTCGTCGGGGCCGAACACCTCGAAGAAGGCCTCGGCTCTGCCGCCGCGCCGGAACCGCGCTGCTCTTGTCGCTGCTGCGGTGACGCAGTCGGTTGTCTATCGCATCCCGGTGTGGGCTTATGCGTTGCCGCCGCTGCTGCTTCTTCCGCTCTTCCTCCGGCGGCCCAAGGCGCTTCGTGCTCGAGCCAAAGCTGCAGCAAAAGCCAGACTCCGTTAGCTTCTGTTGGTTCAATGGCGGCGGGCACGCCGTCTTCGCTTCCCGCCGCTGCGCCGCTGTAGTTGTTGGAGCGGAGTCCGCCCCAAGGGTGAGCGGTGGCTGCGTCCGATGGTTAGCGTTTGAGGGAGCGGCCGACTCGAGCCAGTTGGACTGCGATGGCTGAGGCGGTGACTCCCAGCAAGGCGCCGGCGGCTACAGCGACTGTGTCGGCTTTGCGGGCCGGGATGGGGACGACCTTGTACTTCTTGCCGGGAGGGCCCGGCAGCAGGCCGTCAGGGGCTGCTGAGCGGGCCGCAGGCGCGTAGGGCGTACTGATGGGGTCTGATTCGAACGGCATCGCGGCTCGGGCTGCTTCTTCGGCCTCGCCGGTGTGCCAGCGGTGGTCGAGGGTCGCTTCCTTGGTCCAGGCGGCGATCAGCATGATGACGCGGGTCATCAGGTAGATCCAGACCAGCAGGGCCAGTGGCAGGGCGAGGGTGCCGTACGCCGCGTTGTTGCCGATCACGCCGTTGACGTAGCCGTTGCCGAGCTTCTGCGCCAGGTAGAACACGATGCCGCCGGCCAGGGCCGCGATCAGCGCGACCCGGCGGGGCAGGATGATCCGCGGCATCGCGGTCTGCAGGTACAGGAAGAGCACCGCGCCGGCGGCGATCCCGACCACGATGCTGATCGCGTCCAGGCCCCAGCTGGCGAACCAGGTGCCCTGCAGGCCGGTCCAGCCCATGATCTTCTCGGACAGGCCGGTCAGGATCGACGAGGCTCCGGTGGCGACCGCGCCGATCACGCCGAGGCCGACCAGCGCGCCGAGATCTTCCAGCTTGAGCTTGATCGCGTTGCCCGGCTGGTCGTCCAGCTCGTGCATCGAGCGGATCGAGGCGCGCAGCGAGTCGATCCAGCCCAGGCCGGTGAGCAGCAACGAGGCGGCCGAGATCAGACCGATGGTGCCCGCGTTGTTGATCAGCGAGTCCAGGTCGATCTTGTCGCCGATGCCCGGCAGGTTCGTGGTCAGCGCGGTCTTCAGCCGGCTGACGGCGTCCTTGTTCAGCAGCTTGCCGGTGACCGCCGCGGCCAGCACGATCAGCGGGAACATCGACAGGAAGCCGAAGAAGCTCGTTGCTCCGGCCAACCTGTTTCCGCGCCGATCGCCGTACCGCTTCCAGGCCCGCCACAACTGTGTCCGGCTGAAGCGTGCCCAGACGGCCTTGGCCCGATCCATGATCCCCATACGACTCCTGTACCCCGGGTAAGGAGTCCTACCCTGCCAGCGGGAACGACCGCTGCGGCCGCCACACGCCGTCCGCGCCGTGCTCGTACCGGCTGAAGGCCGCCACGTCGAAGGCGCAGTCGTACTCCGAGAGCGCGTCGTACGCCTGGTCGAGGGCGTCCTTGTCCAGGTCGTGCGCCACCGTCACGTGCGGGTGGTACGGGAACCGCAGGTCGACCTCCAGCGGACCGGAGCGGACCTGGGACTGCAGCACCTCACACGACGAGATCCCCTCGGCCAACGGCACGAACACCACCGGCGAGATCGGCCGGAAGGTCGCCGTACCGCGCAGCCGGATCCGGAAGCTCGGGAACCGGGCCGCCACCTCCAGCAGGTGCTCGTCGATCAGGGCCAGATCACCGTCGGCCACCTCGGTCGGCGGCAGCAGCGTCACGTGCGTCGGGATGGAGGTCGCCATCGGGTCGCCGAACTCCTCGCGATACTTCTGCAGCTCGGTGCCGAAGGGTTCCGCGATGGGGATCGCCACGCCGATCGTCGCCATCCGGCGCCTACCGGCCCAGCCCGGAGGCTGACCCTGGGCCGGGCACGAAGCCGAGCCGGTCGTAGACCCGCTGCAGGGTCGGCTCGGTGACGGCGCGGGCGCGCTCGGCGCCGGCCGCCAGGATCGCGTCCAGCTGGGCCTTGTCGTCGAGGTAGGCCATCGTCTTCTCCCGGAACGGGGTGACGAACTCGACCACCTGCTCGGCCAGGTCCTTCTTGAAGTCGCCGTAGCCGCGGCCGGCGTACTCGTCCTCGAGCTCGCTGACCTTCTTGCCGCTCAGGGCGGAGTAGATGGTCAGCAGGTTCGCGACGCCGGCCTTGTTCTCCGGGTCGAAGACGACGTCGCGACCGGAGTCGGTGACGGCCGAGCGGATCTTCTTCGCGCTCACCTTCGGGTCGTCCAGCAGCTCGATGATGCCGGCCGGCGAGGAGGCCGACTTGCTCATCTTCGCGGTCGGCTCCTGCAGGTCGGAGATCTTCGCGGTCTCCTTGACGATGTGCGGCTCCGGCAGCCGGAAGGTCTTGCCGAAGCGGTGGTTGAAGCGCTGCGCCAGGTCGCGGGTCAGCTCCAGGTGCTGGCGCTGGTCCTCGCCGACCGGGACCCGGTCGGCCTGGTAGATCAGGATGTCCGCGGCCTGCAGGATCGGGTACGTGAACAGCCCGACGGTGGCCCGGTCCGCGCCGCCCTTGGCGGACTTGTCCTTGAACTGCGTCATCCGGCTGGCCTCGCCGAACCCGGTGATGCAGCCGAGCACCCAGCCGAGCTGCGCGTGCTCGGGCACGTGCGACTGGACGAACAGCGTGGACTGCTCCGGATCGATGCCGGCGGCCAGCAACTGGGCCGCGGACCGCCGGGTGCGCTCCCGCAGTACCTTCGGGTCGTACTCGACCGTGATCGCGTGCAGGTCGACCACGCAGTAGAACGCGTCGTGGTCCTCCTGCAGCGCCACCCACTGGCGAACCGCACCCAGGTAGTTGCCGAAGTGGAAGGAATCCGCGGTCGGCTGGATACCGGAGAGGACGCGGGGGCGTCGCTCCGATCCGGCGGCCTGCACAGGGGTGTCCCCAGGGACGGCTGCTGACATGCAGCCGATTCTGCCAGCGACCCGGCTCTTCACCACACCCGGGCGGCTTTCACCTGGGCATAGGGTCGAAATTATGAGCTCTCGCGAAGCCGTCATCCTGCCGGGTGGACAGAACGGGCCGCACGCCCCGCTGCTGATGTTCGCCGGCGATGCGGCCGAACAACGCGGCGCCCAACTGACGCCGGTGCACTGGGAAGGTCCCGAGCAACTGCGCACCAAGCCCCCGGAGGAGTTCGGCCCTTGGGTGGTCAGCCAGCTCGACCGCGCCGTACCGTCCCTGCGCTCGCCGGCCGGGCCTGGTACGCCGCTGCTGATCGGCAAGTCGCTGGCCAGCCATGCTTCCGTCGTGGCGGCCGAGTTGGCGTTGCCTGCGGTGTGGTTGACGCCGGTGCTGACGAGCGAGTGGGTGGTCGACGGGTTGCGGCGGGCAACAGCTCCGTTCCTGCTGGTGGGCGGGACGGCTGATGCGCTGTGGGATTCCGGACTGGCGCGGGAGCTCACGCCGTACGTGCTGGAAATTGCGGCAGCCGACCACGGGATGTATGTCCCGGGTCGGCTGGCGGCGTCGGCCGCTGTGCTTGGTGAAGTGGCGACGGCGGTCGAGGACTTTCTGGATCGGGTGGTCTGGGCCTAGGTGGTGGCCGGGTCGCCGTCGACGGCCTTGGCGAGCTGGGGGATCAGCTGGTCCAGGACGGTTGGGAGGCTGAGGATCGAGACGAAGGTGGTGGCGCCGTACAGGTCGTTGTCGTAGTTCTCCTCGATGAACACGTCCCGGCCCTGCTTGCGGACGTCGAGGGCCTGGTAGACCTTGTCGTCCTTCAGTTTCTGGGTGCCGCCCTTCTCGGGGAACCAGACGACCACCTGCTGGTTCAGCAGGTCGGCTTTCTCGGCGCTGATGCTGGCGCCGAACTTGTCGCCGATCGCCTTGTCCAGGTCGGCCGGCAGGGCGAAGCCGAGATCCGTCATCAGCCGCGAGCGTGGGTCCTGGCTGCCGTAGATGAAGTAGCCCTCGTACGGCGAGGCCATCAGCGAGGTCTTGCCCTTGAACTCGGGGTGATCGGCACGGGCCTGCTCGAACTTGGCCTCGATCCCCTTCACCATCTCGTCGGCCTCCTGCGCCTTGCCGACGGCCTGGCCGACGGTGCGGGTCAGGTCCTGCCAGGCGACGCCGTAGTCAGGCGAACCGGGGAGCTGGGCGACCGTCGGGGCGAGCGCGGTGAGCTTCTTGTAGTCGTCGGCGGTGATTCCGGCGTACAGGCCGATGATCAGGTCGGGCCGCAGCGCGGCGACCTTCTCGAACTGGATGCCGTCCTTGTTGCTGAGCACCTGCGGCACCTCACCGCTGCCGAGCTTCTCCTTCGCCCACGGGAACAGCGCGCCCGGCTTGTCGCCGAACCACTCGGTGGTCGCGACCGGCGTGACGCCGAGCGCCAGCAGCGCGTCCTGCTCGACCAACCCGACCACGACCACCCGCTGCGGCGCCGCCTTGATCTCCGCGGTGCCGAACTTGTTCTTGATCGAGACCGGGAACGCCCCGGCGTCGGCCCCCGTCCGAGTCTGGGGATCGGCGGCCTGGTCGTCACCACCTCCACAGGCAGTGAGCGCGAGCAACGGCACAGCGACCAGCAGCGCGAGCGGCCGGAGGATGGAACGCATCAGAGGGACCTCACAGTCGTTATTAGGTTCCCCTAACCTAACCGACGACCTCGTCGCCCAAGTATTTTCGTGACCCAATCGTCCTGAGGAGACCTTTGCCCATGAGTTCACCCGCCCCCCGTTCGTCCCGCCGCCGGACGGCCGGCGCGATCGCCGCCGCCGGTCTCGCCATCGCCGGCTTCACCATCACCGCCGGTCCCGCCGAGGCCGGTACGACGTACACGAACGCCTACAACACGATGAAGGCCTGCCAGACCAACCAGCGCAGCCTCGGTCACAGCAGCTCGATCCGGATCGTGAAGTCGTGTTACGAGTACTACTACGCCTGTCACGACATCCAGTGCTCGATCGGCTACGCGTTCTCCTGGACGTATCGCTGACCTGAAACGACGATCGGCCCGCTCGTCACCGTGGTGACGAGCGGGGCCCTAAGAGCCACGAGAGCGAAAAGATCGGAAGAGCGGGGGGTTGGGGGAAAGGGGTTTGCGGACC
>NZ_JBFBNQ010000003.1:0-1219570 GCF_040687575.1 Kribbella sp. NPDC056861
GTCTCAACACCAACCACTGGTTGGCAACAAAGACACTTGCTGCGAAGATGATCTGCGTCCACTATACGGTTCCCGAAATACGGTCAACCCCCAGCAACACCCACCCCACGAGGGGTGGGAAGTGGCTTGGTGTGTGGTTGGTTGATATTTCTATAGAGTTACGGTGACCATAGCGTCGGGGAAACACCCAGTCTCCATTCCGAACCTGGAAGTTAAGCCTGACAGCGCCGATGGTACTGCGACCGGTAGGTCGTGGGAGAGTAGGACGTCGCCGGACATTCACACTGTTAAGGGCCACCCCGCAAGGGGTGGCCCTTAATGTGTTTACCCCAGAAACATTTTAGTGGCTGAGGCGCCTGGTCAACGCGTCCGCGGCCTGCCGAGTCCGCCGCGCCAACATGAACCGCTCACCGGCCGGGATCGCATCAGTCCGGAAACTGATACTGATCGCTGCCACCGGATGCCCCGCATAATCCACAGCCGCACTTGCCACCGAGGCAACGCCTGGCGTGATGTGCGAGTCCTCGACCGCGTAGCCCTGCCGTTTCTCGTCAGCGAGGATCCGCCGGAGCTGGCTGAGAGTCTGCGGACCGTGATCAGTACGCCGTACGAAGCTCTCCGGAGTGGGAAACAACGCGCGGACCTGGGCCGGCGGCAGCGCTGCCAGCAGGGCACGCCCGGAAGCAGTCAAGGTCGCGGGGAGCCGGACACCGATGTCGGTGACCAGAGTGACCGGCCGTGGCGGCTGTTCCTTCAGCAGATAGACGAGCTCACGCCCATGCAGTACGCCGAGATGCGCGGTCTGGCCGACCTCGGCGACCAGTTGGGCCAGCAACGGCCGGGCCAGCCGCTCGAGCGGATCGTGGCGCAGGTACGCAGAGCCGATCTCGAACGCGGCGACCCCGAGCCCGTACCGCTTCTCCTCCGGCAGGTGCACCACGAAGCCTTCGCTGATCATTGCCTTCAGCAAGTGGTACGTCGACGAGCGCGGCAGTCCGACCGCGGAGGCGATGCGCTCCATCGGTACCGCTCCGGGCTGAGTCGCCAGGAACGTCAGCACTCGCAGCGTCCGGGTCGACGCGGGAACGTTGCCGCTCACAACAGTGAGACTAGCTGCCCTGTCTCAGATTTCGGACGATTGACGACTCCCGGCGCGGCCGCGCCGAATCCAGAGTCGTAGCCCCTCGCCGGCCAGGGCGAGCGCGAACAGGCCGAGCGCCATCCCCCAGTCGAAGGAATCATTGCCTGACATCAGGAAGCCGACGCCCACCGACAAGGCGGCGAAGAACCCCACCGAGAGGAAGAACCGGGTCACAGTTCCTTCTCCGCGGTCCAGGCAGCCGCCGATACCCGGTAGCCGAGCCAATCGTTGACCGCGAGCATCGGTGCGTTGCCTGCGTCGTTCCCGGTGAACGCCTGCTCGAAGCCGGCATCACGACTCCGCGTGAGCGCCGCCGACTTCACCACCTTGGCGAGTCCCCGCCCCCGGTACGCCGGAACGGTCCCGGTCAGGTTGGACCAGATCACCCGCCGCTCCGGATCAGCCGTGGTGGTCACGAACGAGACGACCTGGTCCCCGTCAAGCAGCGCGACACTCAGGTCGAGCCGCATGTCCGGGTGGTCGAAGTCGTGCTTCAGCCAATCGTCGTACGCCGAGATGTGCGACAACCCGCTCGGATCATCCCCGGCCACCGCCACATGGGCCTCCCACAGCCGCCGCGGCTCGATCCCGGTGAAGTCGACCAGTTGCAGATCAGCCGGCACAGCCACAGGCTCCGGTACTGCGCTGAGCTCGGCGCGCGAGTGACTCATCTGCCGCCCGATCTCGAACCCACGCCGCGCGGCGAACCCCTTGAACGCATCCTCGTCCGCGACAACAATCAGCAGACTGTGAGCCCCCGCCTCAACCGCCACCGCGGTAACTCGCTCAGCGAGCGCGCTGCCGATCCCCCGCCCGCGATGCGCAGGCGGCACCTGCACGGTGATCCGCACCCGGGGCTCCACTGCACTCGGCGGCGGCTGATAGATGTTCCCGTAGCCCACGACCGCGTCATCCTCAACGGCGATCAGCACCACCCGGGTAGTGCTCTTCCGAAGCTCCGCCTCAACCCCACGAGCGGTCTTCACCAAATGTGGCATCGCCGCAGCCCACACCGCCGCAATCCCCACCGCATCAGCCGGCGTGGCCACCCGAATCCCGAACCCCATCCCCCAACCCTATTTCCACCCAGGTTCAGCACTGCACTGACCTGCAGATGTCTCGCATCTGAGACGGCTGATGGGTGGCGGTGCTATCGCCGGGACAGGTGGCAGGGTGCAATGGGCGAGTGAACAGCCAAACATCCCAGGCAGTGACAGCCGACGCCGTGATCGTCGGCGTCGGACCGCTCAGTCCGGCGGACGTCGTCGCGGTGGCGCGCTACAACGCGCCGGTGCGGATCGACGACCAGGCGCTCGAGGAGATCGCGAAGTCGCGGGCGGCCATCGAGGCGCTGGCGCATGCGGATACACCGCACTACGGCGTCTCCACCGGATTCGGAGCACTCGCGACACGGCACATCGCGCCGGAGCTCCGAGCCCAGCTGCAGCGCAGCCTGGTCAGGTCACATGCGGCCGGCTCCGGCCCTGAGGTCGAGACCGAGGTTGTCCGCGCGCTCGCCCTGCTCCGACTGTCCACGCTCGCGACCGGCCGGACCGGGGTGAAGGTCGAGACCGCTCAGGCGTACGCCGGGCTGCTGAACGCCCAGCTCACCCCCGTGGTGCACGAGTACGGCAGCCTCGGTTGCTCCGGCGACCTGGCCCCGCTGTCGCACGTCGCGCTGGCCGTGATGGGTGAAGGCAAGGTTCGCGATGCCGACGGCAATCTCCTGGACACCGCCGACGCGCTCGCCCAGCACGGACTCAAGCCGGTCGTCCTGGCCGAGAAGGAAGGTCTGGCGCTGATCAACGGCACCGACGGCATGCTCGGCATGCTGGTGCTCGCGCTGGCCGACCTGGACCGGTTGCTGAAGACCGCCGACATCGCCGCCGCGATGAGCGTCGAGGGCCAGCTCGCCACCGATCGCGTGTTCGCCGCGGACCTGCAGGCCCTCCGCCCGCACCCCGGGCAGGGCGCGGCCGCCGGCAACCTGCGCGCAGTACTGGCTGACAGTGGGATTGTCGCGAGCCATCGCGGGCCGGACTGCAACCGCGTACAGGATGCCTATTCGCTGCGGTGTTCGCCGCAGGTTCATGGAGCCGCGCGCGACACGGTGAGCCATGCCGCCGCTGTCGCCGGCCGGGAACTGGCCGCCGCGATCGACAACCCGGTCGTCCTCCCCGACGGTCGGGTCGAGTCGAACGGCAACTTCCACGGAGCGCCCGTCGGCTACGTGCTGGACTTCCTGGCGATCGCCGTCGCGGACGTCGCCAGCATCAGCGAACGGCGTACCGACCGGTTCCTCGACGTCGCCCGCAACCACGGGCTGAACGCCTTCCTGGCCGACGATCCCGGGGTCGACTCCGGCCACATGATCGCGCAGTACACCCAGGCCGCGATCGTCTCCGAGCTCAAGCGGCTCGCGGTCCCGGCGAGCGTCGACTCGATCCCGAGCAGCGCGATGCAGGAGGACCACGTCTCGATGGGCTGGTCCGCCGCCCGCAAGCTGCGCAAGAGCATCGACGGTCTGCAAAGGGTGCTGGCGGTGGAGATCCTCACCGCCGCGCGAGCACTCGACATGCGTGCGCCGCTGGAGCCCTCGCCCGCCACTGCCGCAGTACGGGGCAAGTTGCGCGAGCACGTGGAAGGGCCGGGCACCGATCGGCACCTCGCCCCAGAGATCGAACACTCCGTCCAGCTCGTTGCTGACGGCACCTACTTGTCCGCTGTCCAGGCCGTCACCGGCCCACTGAACTGAGAGGCTGGATCACACATGTCCGGACCCCGTCCCGTTCGCGCCGCCCGCGGCACCACCCTCACCGCGCAGGGCTGGCCGCAGGAGGCCGCCCTGCGGATGCTGCAGAACAACCTCGACCCGGAGGTGGCCGAGCACCCCGACGAGCTGGTCGTCTACGGCGGCTCCGGGAAGGCCGCACGGAACTGGAACTCGTTCGACGCGATGGTCAGAACGCTGACCACGTTGAAGAACGACGAGACGATGCTGGTGCAGTCGGGTAAGCCGGTCGGCGTGATGCAGACCCACGAGTGGGCGCCGCGGGTGCTGATCGCGAACTCCAACCTGGTCGGCGACTGGGCCAACTGGGAGGAGTTCCGCAAGCTCGAGGCGATGGGCCTGACCATGTACGGCCAGATGACGGCCGGCTCGTGGATCTACATCGGCACCCAGGGCATCCTGCAGGGCACCTACGAGACGTTCGCCGCGGTCGCCGCGAAGAAGTTCGGCGGCACGCTGGCCGGCACCATCACGGTTACTGCCGGGCTCGGCGGGATGGGTGGCGCGCAGCCGCTGGCCGTCACGATGAACGACGGCGTGGCGATCTGCATCGACGTCGACTCCACCCGGATCGACCGGCGGATCGAGCACCGGTACCTCGACGTCCGGGCGACGTCGCTCGACGACGCCCTGCGGCTCGCCGAGGAGGCCAAGGCGGCGCGCCGGCCGCTGTCCATCGGCGTACTGGGCAATGCGGCGCTGATGGTGCCTGAGCTGCTCGCCAAGGGCGCGCCGATCGACATCGTCACCGACCAGACCTCGGCGCACGACCCGCTGATGTACCTGCCGGCGAGTATCGACTTCGAGGACTGGACCACCGCGCGGGAGAAGGACCCGGCCGGGTTCACCAATCTCGCGCAGGAGTCGATGGCCCGGCACGTCGAGGCGATGGTCGGCTTCCAGGACGCCGGCGCCGAGGTGTTCGACTACGGCAACTCGATCCGCGACGAGGCGCGCAAGGCGGGGTACGGCCGGGCGTTCGAGTTCCCGGGCTTCGTACCGGCGTACATCCGGCCGCTGTTCTGCGAGGGCAAGGGCCCGTTCCGGTGGGCCGCGCTGTCCGGCAACCCGCGGGACATCCACCGCACCGACCAGGCGATCCTCGACCTGTTCCCGGACAACGAGCACCTGACCCGCTGGATCAAGATGGCGCAGGAGCGGGTCGCGTTCCAGGGGCTGCCGGCCCGGATCTGCTGGCTCGGCCAGGGCGAGCGGGACAAGGCGGGCCTGCGATTCAACGACATGGTGGCCTCGGGTGAGCTGGACGCGCCGATCGTGATCGGGCGCGACCACCTCGACACCGGCAGCGTCGCCTCGCCGTACCGGGAGACCGAGGGGATGCTGGACGGCTCGGACGCGATCGCGGACTGGCCGCTGCTGAACGCGATGGTGAACGTCTCCAGCGGCGCCTCCTGGGTCTCGATCCACCATGGCGGCGGCGTCGGGATGGGCCGCTCGATCCACGCCGGCCAGGTCTCGGTTGCCGACGGCACCGACCTTGCCCGGCAGAAGCTGGAGCGGGTGCTGACCAACGATCCGGCGATGGGTGTGATTCGGCATGTCGATGCCGGGTACGAACGAGCAGAAGAAGTAGCCACCGAGCGAGGCGTCAGGGTCCCGATGCGGGAGAACTGATTGCTGCACTGTGCGACCGGAGCAATCCATAGCGCTAAGGTGCACTTTCTTAAGGGTCGAGACGCCCGCTAATAGCGTGTTAGCGGGCTCTCGGTCCCCTAGGATCGTTCGGGCGATCTCCGACGAGCGCGAAGGGGCGCCATGATCGAGTTCGAAGATGTCACCAAGCAGTACCCCGACGGCACGGTCGCCGTCGATCAGCTGAGCCTGCGGATCCCGAGCAACGAGATCACCGTGTTCGTCGGACCTTCGGGCTGCGGCAAGACCACCTCGCTGCGGATGATCAACCGGACCATCGAGCGCAGCAGCGGGCGGATCTCGATCGACGGCGAGGACATCAACGACGGCGATCCGGTCACCCTGCGGCGGGGCATCGGCTACGTGATCCAGCACGCCGGGCTGTTCCCGCACAAGACCGTGGTCGACAACGTCGCGACGGTGCCGAAGCTGCTGGGCTGGGACAAGAAGAAGACCCGGGACACGGCGATGGAGCTGCTGGAGCGGGTCGGCCTCGACCTGAAGCTGGCCGAGCGGTATCCGGCCCAGCTGTCCGGCGGCCAGCAGCAACGCGTCGGCGTCGCCCGGGCGCTGGCGGCCGACCCGAAGATCATGCTGATGGACGAGCCGTTCAGCGCGGTCGACCCGATCGTGCGGCACCAGCTCCAGGAGGAGCTGCTCCGGCTGCAACGCGATATCGGTAAGACGATCGTCTTCGTCACGCACGACATCGACGAGGCGATCAAGCTCGGCGACAACGTCGCGGTACTGCGGGTCGGCGGCAAGCTGGCCCAGTTCGCGCCGCCGGCCGAGCTGCTGGCCAACCCGGCCGACGAGTTCGTCGAGAGCTTCATCGGCCAGGACCGTGGCTATCGCAAACTGACCTTCCTGAAGGCAGAGGACCTGCCGCTGGCGCCGCTGCCCGACGATCTTCAGCTGAGCCCCGAGGGCAAGCCGCTCAGCTGGCAGCGCGGTGGCGAGACGCTGCCGATCGGCGCCACCTTCCAGCTCGGCGACTCGCTGCGGGCGGCGCTGGACTCCGTACTGACCTCGACCGCGGGCCAAGGCGTCTGCGTCGACGACGCGGGCAAGGCGGTCGGCGTGATCGACTACACCGCGCTCGCCGGGGTGCTGCGGCCATGACCTGGGTCGGTGACAACACCACGCTGATCTGGGAGCAACTGCGCGAGCACCTGTACCTGGCGCTGGTGCCGATGATTCTCGGGCTGCTGATCGCCATCCCGCTCGGGTACGTCGCAACGCGGTACAGCTGGCTGGCGAACCCGCTGGTCGCCCTGGGTGGCGTGCTGTACTCGCTGCCCTCGATCGCGCTGTTCATCGTGCTGCCGGCGATCCTGGGCACCAAGGTGCTCTCCTCGATCAACATCATCGTGGCGCTGACCATCTACGCGGTCTCGCTGCTGATCCGCAACGTGATCGACGGTCTGCGATCGGTCCCCGAGGACGTGCTGCAGGCCGCAGTGTCGATGGGCTATGGAACCCTGCGAAGGGTGCTGACCATCGACCTGCCGATCGCCGTCCCGGTCATCTTCGCCGGTCTGCGGGTCGTCACGGTCGCGAACATCTCGATGGTCAGTGTCGGCGCCATCATCGGCATCGGCGGCCTGGGCGAGCTGTTCACCTCCGGCTTCCAGCAGGACTTCCTCACCCCGATCGTGGTCGGCGTGGTGCTCTCGCTCGCGCTGGCCCTGGTCGCCGACGTCCTGCTGGTCACGCTCCAACGGGGTCTGACGCCGTGGGCCCGGGTCAACAGCCCGGTGAAGGAGGCCTGACATGTTGCAGGGCATGTTCGACTTCATCAGCGACTCGGCCAACTGGGCCGGCGCCGAAGGCATCGGCAACCGGATTCTGCAGCACCTCGGCTACACCTTCCTGTCGCTGGCGATCGCGACCCTGATCGCGTTGCCGATCGGGTTGCTGATCGGCCACACCCGCAAGGGCGCGTTCATCGCGATCAACACCGGCAACGCCGCCCGCGCGCTGCCGACGCTGGGGCTGCTGACCCTGGTGGTGCTGCTGATCGGGATCGGCAAGGTGCCGGTGATCATCGCCCTGGTCGTGCTCGGCATCCCGCCGATCATGGCCTCCACCTTCGCCGGCGTCTCCGGGGTCGACCGGGCCACCATCGACGCCGCCCGCGGGATGGGCATGACCGGCCGGGAGATCCTCACCAAGGTGGAGATCCCGATCGCGCTGCCGCTGATCATCTCGGGGCTGCGCAGTGCCACTCTGCAGATCGTCTCCACCGCCACCGTCGCGGCGTACGTCGCGCTCGGCGGCCTGGGGCGTTACGTGATCGACGGGCTCAGCCTGCGGGACTTCCCGCAGATGCTGACCGGCGCGGTGCTGGTCGCCGTACTGGCGATCCTGCTCGATCTCTTCTTCGCCGCCCTCGGCCGGTACGCCGTGTCGGCCGGGCTGACCGGCCGGCGGCGGCGCGCCGTCGACACCAAGACATCAACTGCTCCGGCACCGGCCGGAGTGTAGTCAGGACCCTGGAGGACCCGTGTTCAGAAGAACCTTCATCGGCGCCATCGCCGCCACCGCCGTGCTCGCGCTGTCGGCGTGCGGTGGCGGGAACGACGACCCGCTGGGTGGCGGTGGCGACGCGGGCGGCGGTTCGGCGCCCGACAAGGTCGACTCGCTGACGGTCGGTTCGGCCAACTTCCCGGAGAGCCAGCTGCTGGCCGAGATCTACGCCCAGGCGCTGGAGGCCAAGGGCATCAAGGTCAGCAAGAAGCTCAACATCGGCGCGCGTGAGCTCTACATGGCCGCGATCCAGGACAAGTCGGTCGACCTGCTGCCGGAGTACACCGGCGCCACCCTGGTCTACTTCAAGAAGGACGCCACCGAGAACGAGGAAGAGGCCGTCTACAAGGCGATCCCCGGCGTGCTGCCGAAGGGCCTCGAGGTGCTGGACAAGTCCAAGGCCACCGACGAGGACGCCATCGTGGTGACCAAGGAGACGGCCGACAAGTACTCGCTGAAGTCGATCGCCGACCTGAAGGCGGTCAGCAAGACGCTGGTGGCCGGCGGTGGACCCGAGTTCAAGACCCGGACCGCGGGCCTGGCCGGTATGAAGGACAAGTACGGCGTCGAGTTCAAGGAGTTCAAGACCCTCGACCCGGGCGGCCCGCTGAGCCTGAAGGCGCTGAAGGACAACACCATCCAGGTGACCCAGTTCTTCACCACCCAGTCGGCGATCAAGGACAACAACCTGGTCATCCTCGAGGACCCGGAGCACATCCACCTGCCGAACAACATCGTTCCGCTGATCCGGACCGACCACAAGAGCCCCGATGTGGCGTCCACGCTGAACGCGGTGCAGGCGAAGCTGACCACCGAGTCGCTGACCGACATGGTCAAGCGGATCGGCGGCGGCGCGGAGAGCGCTGACGCGGTGGCCAAGGACTGGCTGTCGAAGAACCCGCTGTCCTGATCCAACCCGCTAGGGGTCGCCTGGACACGCTGTCCGGGCGGCCCCTTGCCATGTCGTCATCATGGAGGAGTACGCGTGACCGAGTCGTTCGAGCAACTGTGGGCGGACCTTGCCGCGATCGGGAGGGACCCTTCGTCCGGCGGGTATCACCGGGGTGGCTGGACGCCCAGCGAGCGCGAGGCGACCGCCTGGTTCACCGCCCAGTGCGAGTCCCGGGGCCTGACGCTGGAGTCGGACGCCCTCGGCAACCTGGTCGCCTGGTGGGAACCGGGAGAGGACACACCGGGGACCATCGGTACCGCGCGGGGAGCGCGGCTGCCGGGCGTCGTGACCGGTAGTCATCTCGACTCGGTGATCGACGGTGGTGCCTTCGACGGGCCACTCGGCGTCGTCTCGGCGCTCTCGGCGGTCGATCAGCTGCGGGCCGAGGGGTTCACGCCCTCAGTGCCGATCGGGGTCGGAGCGTTCGTCGAGGAGGAGGGCTCGCGGTTCGGGATGCCCTGTCTCGGATCACGGATCGCCACCGGGGTGCTCACCCCGGAGAAGGCCCTGAAGCTGACGGATCGGACCGGCGTCTCGTTGGCGGACACGCTGAAGGATCACGGGGTCGACCTGGATCGGGTGGGTCCTTCGCCGTTGCTCTCCCGGATGGGGACCTTCGTCGAGTTGCACGTCGAGCAAGGCCGCGCGCTCACCGCACCGGTAGGAGTGGCGAGCTCGATCTGGCCGCACGGACGGTTCCGGTTCACCTTCACCGGCGAGGCGAACCACGCCGGTACGACGCTGATGGAGGACCGGCACGACCCGATGCTGACCTACGCGATGACCGCGCTGGCCGCCAACAAGCAGGCCCGGCTGGCCGGTGCGCGGGCGACCTTCGGCCGGCTCTCGGTCGAGCCGAACGGGACCAACGCCGTACCGTCGCAGGTGACCGCCTGGCTGGACGCCCGGGCCGCCAGCGGCGAGGTGCTCGAATCGTTGCTCGAAGCAATTACCAGGCAGGCGACCGAGCGGGCCGAGCGGGACGGCACGCAGGTGGTGATGGTGCCGGAGTCGGTCTCGCCGATCGTGGACTTCCAACCCGGCTTGAGAGATCGCCTGAGCGCAGTACTGGGTGACGCTCCGGTGCTGCCTACCGGAGCCGGGCATGACGCCGGGGTGTTCTCCGATGCCGGTATCCCGACCGCGATGCTGTTCGTGCGGAACCCGACCGGGATCTCCCACTCACCGGCGGAGAACGCCGAGATGGACGACTGTCTGGCCGGGGTCGAGGCGTTGGCGACGGTGCTGAAGGATCTCGCCCGGTGACCGCGTACTGGTGCGCGCAGGCCTTGCTGCCAACAGGAATCGCGTCATCCGTCCTGATCGAGGTGGTCGACGGTCGGTTCACCGCGATCACCGCCGACGCCGAGCCCGGTACCGCGGTACGGCTCGACGGCTTGGTGATTCCGGGCCTGGCCAACTGCCACAGTCATGCCTTCCACCGCGCGCTGCGTGGCCGCACGCAGACCGAGCGCGGCACCTTCTGGACCTGGCGCGAGCAGATGTACTCCGTGGCGTCGGTGCTCACCCCCGACAGCTATTACCGACTGGCCCGAGCCGTGTACGGCGAGATGGTGCTGGCCGGGATCACGTCGGTCGGCGAGTTCCACTATCTCCATCACGCCCCCGGTGGCCGCCGGTACGACGATCCGAACGCGATGGGCGAGGCCTTGATCGCGGCAGCGCGGGATGTCGGCCTGCGGATCGCCCTGCTCGACACCTGTTATCTGGCAGGCGGAATCGATCAGCCGCTGAACGAAGTACAACAACGCTTCAGTGACGGCGATGCGGTCGCGTGGGGCGCTCGGGTCGGGCAGTTGCGCGGCGCGGAAGACGTGGTGATCGGTGCTGCGGCGCATTCGGTTCGCGGTGTGCCGCAGGAACAGTTGAATGCGGTTGCGTCATTGTTGCCCGAGGCCCCTTTGCATGTGCATTTGTCCGAGCAGGTGGCTGAGAACGAGGCTTGTCTCGCGGCGTACGGGCGGACTCCGTCGCAGGTGCTGGATGAGACGGGATTTCTCGGCCCGCGGACGAGCGCGGTGCACGCGACTCACCTGACCTCGGTGGATGTCGGGCTGCTCGGCAGTTCGGGGACCTACTCGTGTTTCTGCCCGACGACCGAGCGGGATCTTGCCGACGGCATCGGCCCCTCGGTGGCGCTGCGGGACGCGGGATCCCCGCTCACACTGGGATCTGACAGCCATGCGGTGATCGATCTGTTCGAGGAGATGCGGGCTGTCGAGCTGGACGAGCGGCTGGCCTCGCAGGAGCGTGGGCACTGGTCGGCGGCCGAATTACTGACGGCGGCGACGGTGACCGGGCATCGGTCGATCGGGTTCGGTGATGCCGGGGTGATCGAGGTCGGCGCGCGCGCCGATCTGGTCGCGCTGAGGCTGGACTCCGTCCGGACGGCAGGGACCGGCGGGTCGGTGGAGACCGTGGTCTTCGCCGCGTCGGCGGCCGATGTCACCGACGTGGTCGCGAACGGCGTCCAGGTTGTGGCTGAAGGCAATCATGTGAAGCTGGCGGTCGGCGCGGAGCTGACCGCCTCGATCGAAGCGGTGACGCGATGAGCTCCCTCCTGCTGACCGGGATCGGTTCGCTGGTGACCAACGACCCGGCGCACGGCGGCCCACTCGGCGAGGTGCACGACGCGGCGCTGGTGATCGAGGGCGGCAAGATCGCCTGGGTCGGCTCGCGGCGGGCAGCGCCGGCCGCGGACAGCTCGGCCGACTGTGGCGACCGCGCGGTGATTCCCGGCTTCGTCGACTCGCATTCGCACTTGGTGTTCGCGGGGGATCGCGCGGAGGAGTTCGCGGCGCGGATGACTGGTGTGCCCTACAGCGCCGGTGGAATCCGTACGACGGTTGCCGCGACCCGTGCCGCTGCTGACGAGCAACTGACCGCGAACGTTGGTCGCTTGGTCGGGGAGATGCGCCGCCAGGGGACCACGACGGTGGAGATCAAGTCGGGCTACGGGTTGACCGTCGGCGACGAGTCGCGCTCGCTGGCGATCGCCTCGGGCTTCACCGACGAGACGACGTACCTTGGGGCGCATGTGGTTGCCCCGGAGTACGCCGATGATCCGGCGGGCTATGTCGACCTGGTGACCGGGCCGATGCTGACGGCGGCTGCCAAGCACGCGAAGTGGGTGGACGTCTTCGTCGAGCGCGGCGCCTTCGACGCTGACCAGGCGCGGGCGATTCTGCGGGCCGGTCAGGCAGTGGGGTTGTCGGCACGCGTGCATGCGAACCAGCTGGGGGAGGGGCCCGGCGTACAGGTGGCGTGTGAGGTCGGGGCTGCTGCTGCCGACCACTGCACGTTCCTGACGGATGCGGATGTGGATGCGCTGGCATCTGCTGGAGTGGTGGCAGGGCTGCTGCCGGCGATCGAGTTCTCCACGCGTTCGCCGTACCCGGATGCTCGGCGGCTGCTGGATGCCGGTGTGACGGTGGCGCTTGCCACGGACTGCAACCCCGGTAGCGGCTACTCGTCGTCCATGCCGTTCTGTATCGCCTTGGCGGTTCGGGAGATGCGTATGACGCCTGCTGAGGCGTTGTGGTCTGCCACTGCGGGAGGTGCCGCGGCACTTCGGCGTACGGATGTCGGGCGGCTCACGATCGGCGCGCGTGCCGACCTCGCAGTACTGGATGCGCCGTCGTATCTGCACCTTGCCTACCGGCCTGGCGTCCCGCTGGTCACTCAGACCTTCGTGGCGGGCCGTCCAGCCTGAGTGCCCCCAGGACGGGGGCACTCAGGAAGGCAGCTACTTCACCGCACGGATCGTGGCCAGCACCTGGTCCACGGTCCGCAGCGACTTCGCCTGGGCCGCGACCGGCGACGAGCCTTCGATCCCGGCGACGACCTGGCCGTCCGGCTTCACCAGCATCAGGCTGGCCTGGCTGGTGAGGACGTAGCCCGGGTGGTTGAACTCCGGGGCGATCTTGGTCATCAACGCGACCACCTCGTCACCCACCTTCGGGTTCGGCCGCTCCTCGACCACGACCGCCGCGCCGTAGATCTCCTGCAGCAGGGCGAGCTGGACCGTCGGCTGCGCCTTGCCACGGGCGGTGTCGGCGACCTTGATCGTGAAGACCGAGTACTTCGCCGACGTGTCACCCTTGGCCAGCAGCACCCCGGTCTGGACCGTGGTGATCTTGCCGCGGACGGCCAGCTGGGTGCTCTTGGTCAGCGTCTGCAGATCGGCGCCGGCCAGCGGCTCGTCGACGATCGTGTTGGCCAGCGAGCCGTCCTCGTGCGCGTCGGAGTGCTCGTGGTCGGCATGGTTGTGCTCGGCGGCCGCTGCCGCCGGTGGTGGGGCGCTCACGGTCGGCTGGCTACCGCAGCCGGTCAGAGCGATGGTCAGGGCCGCGGCGCTGATGCCGAGGCCGAGGAACTGCCGGCTGAGCCGGCGAGGTGTGCGAGTCATTGCACAATCCCTTCGGGGAAGCCGGGTCAGTAGTTCGCGTTGACGGAGTCTTTGTCGTGCTGGTCGTACGTGGTGACGATCGGCGGAGCGGCGCCCTGCGTCATGCAGGACGAGTTCGTACTCCGGTGGCCGAGACCGGCGGCGTGGCCGAACTCGTGGGTGGCGGTCTTGGTCCACTGGGTCGTGGTGGTGACCGTGCGGCCGTTCAGCTTGATCGACGTACCGGCGCAGCGCGAGCCTGCTGGGTTGAAGCAGGACGTCACGCCGTACCAGCCGTCGGGGTAGCTGGCGGCCGTGGACGACAGGTTCCAGCTGCCGGGACAGCCGACCCCGCTGGCGTTGACGTCGAGGGCGCTGATCCGGCTGATCGCGGTGTACGAGGCGTTCTGGCCTTCGGTCCAGCCGGAGACACAGACCCGCCAGGTAGCGGTGTTGAGGCCGACCGAATAGGCCAGCCTGCCGTGCGAGGTGACGGCGGACGGAGCGGTCACGGCAGCTGGGGCGGCCGAGACTGCGGTGGTTGGGAGGCTGACCGCGGTCAGCAGCGCGGCCGCGGCGATCGCGGCACAGCGCAGGGCGGAATTTTGTCTCATCTGCAAGTCACTCCTGGGCGTTGAAGATGACGGTGCGGTCTGAGCAGGGGACCGTCAGTATTCGCCAGAAATTCGCCCAGGTCCATGGAAAAGCCCGGTACGACGAGCTTTTTTCAGTCGGCGAGTTCCTTGGAGAACATCGCGCTGGTGGTGCCGTTGGGGCGGCGGATCTTGCCGACCTCGACGAAACCGCGCTTGGCGTGGAAGGCCAGCGAGGCCTCGTCGGGCGGGTCGGACTGGACCCGGCAGACCAGCCGGTCGAAGGGCTTGGCGGCGCGTTCGACGGCGCGGTAGACGGAGCTGGCGACGCCGGTCCGGCGGTGCGCCTCGGCGACCACGATCCGGTCGAGCAGCAGGAAGCGGTCGGCGTAGGTGTTCACGAACCACTGGAAGTCGAGGGAGTCATGGGCGGAGCCGGGCGCGAAGGTGAGGACGAAGGCGGCGATCTCGCCCTCGATCTCCACCACGGCGGCATGGGCGGCGATCAGCCGGAGCCAGTCCAGCCGGTCGGGACCCAGCGGGTCCGTCTGCTCGACGGCGGCGGCGTTCAGGGCGAGCACGGCCGGTTCGTCGGCTGACGTCAGGGGGCGGAGTTTCACGAGCACACCATCCCACGCGGGACACCTTCCGCGGCAGGGGTCCGATCAGGGCTTGACCCCGCCTGAACCCTGAAAACCGGGGGCCGGGGTTGGGAATGACCCGGGGGTCGGGCAATGTTGAGCCCAGTGAACTCAAGTCTGCTGATCCGGACCGCGGCCCGATTTGAATCCGGGCCCTCGGAGAGGCAACATTGAGTCTGCATCACTCAACTTCGTGGAGGTAACGCACATGGCCCGCGCGGTCGGTATCGATCTCGGTACGACGAACTCCGTCATCGCCGTACTGGAAGGTGGCGAGCCCACCGTCATCCCCAACGCCGAAGGAGCGCGTACGACGCCCTCGGTCGTGGCCTTCGCCAAGAACGGCGAGGTCCTGGTCGGCGAGGTGGCCAAGCGCCAGGCCACCACGAACGTCGACCGGACGATCCGTTCGGTCAAGCGCCACATGGGCGAGGACTGGAACGTCGCCATCGACGGCAAGAAGTTCACCCCGCAGCAGATCAGCGCCTTCGTGCTGCAGAAGCTGAAGCGGGACGCCGAGGCCTACCTCGGGGAGCAGGTCACGGACGCGGTCATCACCGTGCCGGCCTACTTCTCCGACGCGCAGCGCCAGGCGACCAAGGAGGCCGGCGAGATCGCCGGCCTGAACGTGCACCGGATCGTCAACGAGCCGACCGCGGCCGCGCTGGCGTACGGGCTGGACAAGGGCACCGAGCAGACCATCCTGGTCTTCGACCTCGGTGGCGGCACCTTCGACGTGTCGCTGCTGGAGATCGGTGACGGCGTCTTCGAGGTGAAGGCCACCTCCGGTGACAACCACCTCGGTGGCGACGACTGGGACATGCGGATCGTCGAGTGGCTGGTCAAGCAGTTCAAGAACAAGAACGGCACCGACCTGTCCGGCGACAAGATGGCCATGCAGCGGCTGCAGGAAGCCGCCGAGAAGGCCAAGATCGAGCTGTCCAGCGCGGCCGAGACCTCGATCCACCTGCCGTACCTGAGCCTGACCGACTCCGGCCCGCTGCACCTGGAGGAGAAGCTCTCCCGGGCCGAGTTCCAGAAGCTCACGAACGACCTGCTCGAGCGCGCCCGCGCGCCGTTCAAGGCCGTCATCAAGGACGCCGGCGTGGACGTGTCGAAGGTCGACCACGTCATCCTCGTCGGTGGCTCCACCCGGATGCCCGCGGTGGCCGAGCTGGTCAAGGAGCTGACCGGCGGCAAGGACCCGAACAAGGGCGTCAACCCGGACGAGGTCGTCGCCGTCGGCGCCAGCCTGCAGGCCGGTGTGCTGAAGGGTGAGGTCAAGGACGTCCTGCTGCTCGACGTGACCCCGCTGAGCCTGGGCATCGAGACCAAGGGCGGCGTCTTCACCAAGATCATCGAGCGGAACACGACCATCCCGACCAAGGGCTCGGAGATCTTCACCACCGCCGAGGACAACCAGCCGTCGGTGATGATCCAGGTCTACCAGGGCGAGCGCGAGATGGCCCGCGACAACAAGTCGCTCGGCAACTTCGAGCTGACCGGCCTGCCGCCGGCGCCGCGCAACGTGCCGCAGATCGAGGTCACCTTCGACATCGACGCGAACGGCATCGTGCACGTCAACGCCAAGGACCTGGCCACCGGCAAGGAGCAGCGGATGACGGTCACCGGTGGCTCCGCGCTGCCGAAGACCGACATCGACCAGATGGTCCGCGACGCCGAGCAGTACGCCGAGGAGGACCGGCTGCGCCGCGAGGCGGTCGAGTCCCGCAACCAGTCCGAGGGCCTGGTCTACCAGACCGAGAAGTTCCTGCAGGAGAACGAGGACAAGGTCCCCGACGACGTCAAGACCGAGGTCAGGGACGGCGTCGCGGAGCTGAAGAAGGCGCTCGAGGGCACCGACGACGAGGCGATCAAGTCCGCCTCCGAGAAGCTGTCCCAGTCCAGCCAGAAGATGGGCGCCGCGATGTACGCGAACGCCCAGGCGGCCGGCGGATCGGACGAGAACGCCTCGGCCGACGACACCAACGCGAACAGCAACGACGACGACGGTGTCGTCGACGCGGAGATCGTCGACGAGGAGCGCCCGCAGGACAAGCCGAGTGATTCTTCCAGGCAAGAGGACGACAAGTGACCGATCGCGACCCAGGCAGCGAGTTCGGCGACGGCGAGCCCGTCGTCCGCGACAAGCGCCGGATCGACCCGGAGACCGGGAACCTGCGGGAGCCCGCCGAGCAGTCGGCGGCCCCCGCGGGCGGTCCCGCGGCAGGGATGCCCGGTACGCCGGGCGCCCAGCCGCCGCGGGAGCCCTCGGACCTGACCGGGCCGTCGGCGCAGGAGGCCCTGCTGACCGAGGCGCTGGCCGAGCGTACGGCCGACCTGCAGCGGCTGCAGGCGGAGTACGTGAACTACAAGCGCCGGGTCGACCGGGACCGGGTGGCGAACCGCGAGGTCGTCATCGGGTCGGTGCTGACCGAACTGCTGCAGACGCTGGACGACATCGGCCGGGCCCGCGAGGCGGGTGAGCTCGAGGGTGCCTTCAAGGCGGTCGCCGAGTCGGTCGAGCGGGTCACCGAGAAGCTGGGCCTGACCAAGTACGGCGAGGTCGGCGACACCTTCGATCCGCGCATCCACGAAGCCCTGCTGCACAACTACTCCGACGAGGTCGACGGTCCGACCGCGACGCTGGTGATGCAGCCGGGCTACCGCCTCGGCGAGCGGATCCTGCGGGCGGCCCGGGTCGCGGTCTCGGAGCCGACCGAGCAGCTCCCGGCCCCCGCGGCCGGGGACGGCGAGGCCGAGAAGCCCGCGGAGTAAGGCATTCTTCCCGAGGAGGTGGGGCGTCGATGAGTACGAAAGACTGGTTGGAGAAGGACTTCTACAAGGTTCTCGGCGTCTCCAAGACGGCTGAGCCGGACGAGATCAAGAAGGCCTACCGCAAGCTGGCGCGTAAGTACCACCCGGACTCCAACGCCGGGGACGCGTCGGCCGAGGCCAAGTTCAAAGAGGTCTCCGAGGCGTACGACGTGGTCGGAGACGTCAAGAAGCGCAAGGAGTACGACGAGGCCCGCCGGCTGTTCGGCAGTGGTGGCTTCCGGATGCCGGGCGGTGCCGGCCAGGCAGGTGGACAGGGATTCGGCTTCGATGTCGGCGACCTGTTCAACCGGTCCGGCCAGCCCGGCGGCGCCGGCAGCGGCGGCGGTCTCGGCGACATCCTGGGCGGCATGTTCGGCGGTGGTGGGCGCACGACGGCCACCACCTCGACGGCCCGCCCGCGGCGCGGCGCCGACATCGAGACCGAGGCGACGATCGAGTTCGCCGAGGCCGTCAACGGTGTCACCGTCGCGCTCCGGATGACCAGCGACGAGCCCTGCAAGACGTGCCGCGGCACCGGGGCGAAGTACGGCACGGTGCCGAAGGTGTGTCTCAAGTGCGAAGGCACCGGGATGCAGACGTCGGTCCAGGGTGGCGTCTTCGCGATGACCGAGCCGTGCACCGAGTGCAAGGGGCGTGGCCTGGTCGTCGACCAGCCTTGCGAGACCTGCCACGGCTCCGGCCGCGGTCAGTCGAGCAAGACGATGCAGGTCCGCATTCCCGCGGGCGTGCAGGACGCACAGCGGATCCGGCTCAAGGGCAAGGGCGCGGCAGGCGAGCGGGGTGGACCCTCCGGGGACCTCTACGTGAGCGTGCACGTCAAGCCGCACCGGATCTTCGGCCGGCAGGGCGAGCACCTGACGCTGGCGGTGCCGGTGAGCTTCACCGAGGCAGCGCTCGGCGCCGAGATCAAGGTGCCGACGCTGGACGGGCTCCCGGTCACTGTCCGGATCCCGGCCGGTACTGCGAACGGCAGCAAGCTGCGGGTCCGGGGCAAGGGCTCGGCGCGACGTGACGGGTCGAAGGGTGACCTGTTGCTGACCATCGAGGTCCAGGTGCCGCACGAGCTGACCGACGACCAGCGCGAGAAGCTGCAGGCGTTCAGCACGGCGTCGGCGACCGATGATCTGCGTGCCGGGTTGTTCGGGAGTTCCTGATGGGCATCCCGTTCAGCCAGCTGCCGACCTGGGACGACCGCACCCCGATCTACGTGATCTCGGTGGCGGCCCAGCTGGCCGGCATGCACCCGCAGACCCTGCGGCAGTACGACCGGCTCGGGCTGGTGACGCCGAGCCGGGCGAGCGGACGCGGGCGCCGCTACTCGGCGTACGACGTGGCGCGGCTGCGCTACGTGCAACACCTCTCGCAGGAAGAGGGGGTGAACCTGGCGGGCATCCGGCACATCCTCGAGCTCCAGTCGGAGGTCGAGGTCCTGCGCCACCGGGTGAACCAGCTGGTCGCCGAGGTCCAACGCGGCGTCGGCGTCTCCCGCCAGCAGACCCAGCGCAGCCGGGTCTTCTCGGCCGGCCCCGCCGGCGACGTGATCGCCATGGGCCGGCAGCAGACCACCACCCGCTGGATCCGCACCCAGCCGCTCGAGCTGGACCAACGCTGAGCTGGTGCCCGGGAGCCTCGCGCGCTGAGGCTCCCGGGCACCAGTAACAGCTCAGCTCGGCAGCTGAGTCTGTTGGGCTTGATTTGAACGTTAGAATTGTGGGGTTGCTACCACCAGACTTCCGGAAGCTCCCACCCCCGCGGGGCTTCCGGTTCGGCCGGTGGCTTCTTCCCCCGGAAGCCGCCGGTGCCCGGAGACACTGAATCCCCCCAGGTGTCTCCGGCCCCAGGCCGGAGTTCGTCTCCCCGGACGACTTCGGCCAGAGCCCCCGGACCCTCGTGGTCCGGGGGCTTCCTCGCGTTCACCCGCCGGTCACCCGTGATCGCGTGGGATCCGGGGTGGCGCGGCCTACTCTGGTTGGGTGACGAGCATTGTGCAGACCGACCGGTTGGTGATCCGGGACTGGGAAGAGGACGACGCCGCGGCCGCGCTCGAGATCTACGGGTCGGCCGATGTGGCTCAGTGGTTGTCGCCGGCGATCGAGCGGGTCGTCGACGAGGCGACCATGCGGGTGATCCTGCACGCCTGGATCGAGGCGCAGCCGAACTTCGTCGTACCGGCCGGCCGGTGGGCCGTGGTGCGGAAGGAGGACGGTGTGGTGGTCGGCGGGCTGCTGATCCGCCTGCTGCCGCCGTACGAGGAGGATCTCGAGATCGGCTGGCAGTTGCGGCCGAGTGCCTGGGGCAACGGGTTCGCGAGTGAGGCGAGCCGGGCGTTGATGAAATGGGCGTTCGACGAAGGCTCGACCGACGAGCTGTTCGCGGTCGCCCGGCCGAACAACAAGCGCGCGATCGCGACTGCTGCCCGGCTCGGGATGGAGTGGGTCGGCGAGACCGACAAGTACTACGACCTGAATCTGCAGGTCTACCGCATCCGCGCCTCCGAGTTCAAAGCCTGACCGAGCCGGACCGCGTCGCGCCGATCCTGGAAGGTCCCCGACAGGGCGGCGGTGGCGAGGAACGCCAGGCCCAGTACGACGTACCCGGCGCCGAAGACCTGTTCGGGCCAGGACCAGTCGCGGCCTTCGGGCACCAGCAGCGCGTGCGGCCCGAACAGGAACGGAATAGTTGCCAACAGCATCAACCTGTGCCGGTGGTAGCCGAAGTACAGCGCGGCCGGGACGACCCAGACCCAGTGATGCGACCAGCTCACCGGCGATGCGAGCAGCCCCCAACAGGCGATCGCGAGCAGCGCCAGGACGTCGTCACCGGCAGCGCGCGCCCGACGAGCTGCCACAGCAGCCAGTACTCCGGTCACCGCCACCAGCCCGAGCCATAACAGCGACCGAACCGGCCCATCGACCATCACCCGGCTGAGAAACGCCTGCAGACACTGGTTGTACGAGTAGGTCGCCCCGCCGATCCGGCTGGGATCCAGCAGCACCCCGAACCAGTACTTCGCGGAGTCCCGCGGCGCCAACGCGAAGCCGAGCACCCCCAGCCCGGCGAAGGTCGCGACCGCAACCATCGCCTCGCGGTACTGACGACGGACCAGGAAATACAGCACGAACACAGCAGGCGTGAGCTTGATCGCCGCCGCGAGACCGACCAACACCCCACGAGGCCAGCGAGTCTGGGGCAGCAGACAGTCCAACGCCACCAATGCCATCAGCACGAGGTTGACCTGGCCGAAGCCGATCGTCGACCGGATCGGTTCGAAGGCGAAGGCAGCAACGGTCATCCCCAAGCCGAGCGCCGCAGCCGCCTTGCTCCACCCCTGCAGCAGCCGGGAGGACACCACCAGCAGGGTCGCCGTCAGCGCCGCCGCGCTGCTCACGCAGAGGGCTAGATCGGCCAGTGGCATCGGCAGCAGATGCAGTGGGACGAAGAGCACCGCGGCCAGTGGGGGATAGGTGAAAGGCAACGCGATCCACGGAACGAGCTGCCCGAAACCCTCGGAGTACAGGCTGATGTCGTGCAGCCAGGCGTAGCCGCCGGTCCGGTAGACGTTGAGGTCGACATTGCCGGACCAGCTGAAGTAGAGCAGCGGGGTGAGGGCGACTGCCAGCATCAGGAGCTGCAGGTGCTTGCGTTGCAGCACTTCGTAGATCGTCTTCATCGCAGCGCCCGGTCGGAGCGAGCGGCGGCGGTGATGAAACCCGTTATCAGGAAGGCGATTGCGGCGATCGTGTAGGAGTTGCCGACGAGCGCCTGCGGTAAGTTGTGGTGGAATTCTTGGTCGTGGGCCCAGGGTGCCTTCCAGGGCAGTCCGAGGGCGAAGACCAGAGTCCAGATCCCGGCGAAGACCTGCAGCGCGCGGCTGCGGGTGGCCCAGGACCACACCACGGCGACGGCGGGGAGAGCCCAGACCCAGTGGTTCGACCAGGAGATCGGCGAGACCAGCAGCCCGGTGATCCCGGTGGCCACCACCGCGTCCAGCGGCCGGCCGGCGTCGTACAGGCGGCGGGCGACCAGCAGCCCGCCGCAGCCGACGATCATTGCGGTGAGCAACCAGAGCGGGCCGGTCAGGACCGAGTTCTCGGTGAGCCGGGCGATCGCGCCGCGCAGCGACTGGTTGCTGATGTAGTGCGCCGGGCCGGGGCGGCCGGGATCGAAGATGTACTTCGTCCAGAAGTCGACGGTCGGGCCGGGCATCACCAGCCAGCCCAGCAGCAAGGTACCGGCGGTCGCTGCCGAGGCGACGGCGGCCTCGCGGAAGCGCCGGGTGACCAACAGGAAGACGATGAAGATGCCCGGCGTCAGCTTGATGCCGGTGGCAACGCCGATCAGCACCCCGCGGAACCGTCGCGGCGTGTGTCCGAGCAGGTCGACCAGCAGCAGCGCGAGCAGGACCAGGTTGATCTGGCCCATCCCGAAGGTGGAGCTCACCGGCTCCAGCACCAGCCCGGCCGCGGCGCAGGCCAGCCCAGCACCGAGCGCCCGGTCCCGGGACCACTGCGGCCGGACCGCGCGCATCGTCACCCACCCGACGACCAGCAGCGACACCGCCGACAGCAGCGTGATCAGCAACCGGGCGAACTGCTCGCCGATCGCCAGCGGCGCCATGATCATCGCCGCGAACGGCGGGTAGGTGAAGCCGAGGCCCATCCCCGGGTACTGGTGGTGGATCGTGTAGATGTCCTCGCCGTCGACGAAGCCCTTGGCCGCGGCGAAGTACACCCGCAGGTCGGACATCGTGGAGGTCGGCGGCCACAGCGCCAGGCACACGGCGACGAAAGCGAGCGTGCCCAAGGCGATGGCGGCGACCCTGGATCGGGGCGTCAGGCTCCGGGTCTTCACCGGCCGGAGTACGGGACTTGTGGTCATGTCTTCGAGCCTCGGTTCCGGACCCCGCCAAGCACATCGCCGTCAAGAGCCCTCCGCGGTCACTGCAACGGATGACCGATCGCAATGCGGGATCACTCCAAAGAGTGACGGCCGAGGCCCCTGCGGAGTCGCAGAATGAACAGGTGAGTGGACTCAGCACGGCCAGGCCGGAGGTCTTCGACCGGGCGCTCGGACTGGTCGCGACCACGCTGTGTGTCGCCGACCTGTTCGTGCTCGGCCGGGACGACCCGTGGGGGATCGCCAACCGCTGGGTGCTGGTCGTCATCGGGCTCGCGCCCGCGACCCTCGCAGTACGCCGCCGCTGGCCCTTCCTGCCTGCTCCCGCGCTGGCGCTGGCGAGCACCCTCGCGTACCCCGTCGTCGGCCACTCCTGGGTGCTGATCACCTGCCTGGCGCTTGCACTCTTCCTGCTGGCTGCTTCCGACCTCTACCGGTACGCCGTAGCCGTGGCGGCGGTCGCGCTCGCCCTCCCGGTCGTTGTCAGCCTGGTCAACTGGTACCGGCTGACCACCTTGCTGGCCAAGGCTCCGTGGATCGAGTGGGCAGGCTGGTCGTGGCCGGGCTATCCGGAGTACCGGTTCCCACCCTTCTTCGACCCGCTCGGCTGGTGGTTCTCGCCGTGGCTCTATCCGCTGCTGATCGGCGCCTGGCTGCTCGGCCTCGCGTGGCGGTACCGCGCCGTCGCTCAGCCCGCCTTCCGGGCGATCCAGCGTTTCGTGACCGACCCGGTCAACGGCCGGTGGCTGGACGCAGTGTTGGCCGCCGCCCTGGTCGCGTGCGTCATCTACGACGTCGTCGGCCAGCAGATCGGCCCTGAGTGGTCTGCCACCCGGCAGTGGCTGTTACTGCTCGCCTGCGCGGCGCCAGCCACTCTCACCGTCCGACGGATCTACCCCGAGATCCCGTGCCTGGTGCTTGGGCTGGTGGGGCTGCTGATCTATCCGATGACGGAGACCCACTGGGTGCTGACACCGGCGCTCGCGATCGCGCTCTACTCGCTCGCAGTTTGGCGCCCATGGCAACGGTCATTGGTCGTCGCGGGGCTCGGGCTGCTCGCGTTGCCGCTGCTGAGCCGGCTGGTGACGGGCGAGCCGATCCTGCGCTTCGTCAGCTACGGCGTCGAACCGGTGACCGCGATGCTTCACCGAACCTGGCCGGTCTGGTTGTCGGCGTTGCTGCTGGCCGCCTTCGCGATCGGCCTGCTGGTCCGCCTGGCAAGGGAGAACCGGCTGGCCGCGGTGCGCGAGGCCGAGTTGATCGAGCAGAACCAGCAGCGCGAGCAGGTCCAGGTGCTGCTCGAAGGCCGCTCGCAGATCGCCCGCGACCTGCACGACGTGGTCGCCCATCACGTGAACCTGATCGTGATCCAGGCCGAGACGGGGCCGGACCTCGTCCAGCGCGACGAGAAGGACGTGCTGCAAGGGTTCCAGCGGATTGGCGATGCCGGCCGCAAGGCGCTGGGCGAGCTGGACCGGATGCTGTCGGCGCTGCGCGACGCGCACGGCGTACCCGATCCGTCGTTGTCGCCCCAACCGGGGCTGAAGGATCTGCGGCCGCTGACCGATGGGTTGTCCGACCAGGGCCTGCCTGTCTCGTTGGAGGTTCGTGGTGACACCGAGGAGATCCCGGACGGCGTGCAGCTCACGGCGTACCGGCTGGTGCAGGAGGCGCTCACCAATGTGGTCAAGCATGCACGCGCGAGCGGAGTACGGGTGCTGGTCGAGGTGAGCGCTGCCAGTGTCGGGGTGTGGGTCACCGACGACGGGCAGGGGTTCGACCCGGACAGCCCGCCCGACGGCCGGCACGGCCTGACCGGAATGCGCGAGCGCGTGCGGGTCCACGACGGCGCACTCACCATCAGCTCCCACCCAAGCACCGGTACGACGATCAGCGCCGTCCTCCCGTACTCCGAAGAGCAGGCGAACGTATGACCAGAGTCCGTGGGTTCGTGATGGATCGGTCGTTCGACGTGCTGCTGGCCGTCGTCGGCCTGGCGATCACCCAGGTGCGGATCATCCAGCAGCCGGGTGGCTGGCCCAACGCCCCGATACTGCTCCTGGTGGTCATCGCGATCGCGCCCGCGTTGATCGCCGTACGGCGGGTCGACCCGGTGCTGGCCGCGATCGGCCTGGTGACAGCGGCTTTCTGCTCGCAGTTGGTCGGACAGCAGGACTACGTACTGCTCGCCGGTTGCGCGCTCGCCCTCTGGTCGCTGTCATCGCGGTTCCGGCCTACTGCCGCGCTGGCGCTCACTGTGTTGACCGCCGCCCTGCCGCTGGTGGCCAGGATCAAGTGGACAGACTTCGAGAACGCGATCTATCCCTCGATCTACCAGCACGTCGACCACCCGGAGGGTGGATCGACAACCATCGGCGGCATCCAGTCGGCCGAGTTCGACCGGATCTTGCGATCCCAGTGGCCGTGGTGGGCCTCGGCAGCCCTGTTGTCGGTCGGCCTTCTCGCGATTGCCTACCGATACCGCCGCGGGCCGGAGATTGTCAGCCGGACGGCCGGAGAGCGGATCGATGACCTGCGGACGTTCCTGCTGTCGAACGGCGCACTCGACGCGGTGCTGGCGATGCTGGCTGCCTCGCTCGTCCTCGTCGACCTCTGCCGCTCCGTATCCGAGGGCAACTGGTGGAGCGCGCCTGGCTGGATGCCGTACGGCATCGCCTACTCCGCTCTCACGCTGGTACTTCGGCGTCACCGGCCGGCCCTGCCTGTGGTGGTACTGGCCGTTGGCGCGCTGCTGACCTACTGGCAGATGTCCGGCAGTTGGGCGGTGCTTGGCGCAGTGGCGCTGGCGCTCTACTCGCTGGCGGTCTCCCGGCGGGTGCGATTCTCGTTGCCAATAGCAACTGTCGTGCTGGTGGCGGCGCCGGTGATCGCCGAGCTGATCCGGTACGCGCAGCTGGTGATCATCTTCCCGGCGGTGAAGCCCTGGCTGGAGTTGGACGGTTTCGACGGCCGGTACCACAACCCGGTCTACGAAGGTCTGGTCGACCACCAGTGGCCGGTTTTGCTGTCGTTGACTCTGGCCCTGCCGGTCTGTGGCGGGGTGTTGATGCGGCTCTACCGGCGCAACCGGGTGGCCGCGGCGCGCGAGGCAGAGCTGGAACGACGGTCCGAGGAGCAGGACGCGGCGCAGGTGGTGCTGACCGAGCGGTCGCATATCGCGCGGGATCTGCACGACGTGGTCGCGCATGCGGTCAACCTGATGGTGATCCAGGCGGAGACCGGGCCGGATCTGTTGCAGCGTGGGGATCGCGACGTGCTGGAGGGGTTCCAGCGGATCGGCGACACCGGCCGGCGAGCGCTCGGCGAGTTGGATCGGTTGTTGTCGGCGCTGCGGGATGCTGACGGCGTACCGGATCCGCAGTTGGCGCCGCAGCCGGGGCTGGCGGAGTTGCGGCAGTTGGTGCGGGATGTGTCGCACGACCGGCTCATGGTGGAGTTGGAGCTGGTCGGCGATCCAGGGCTGCCGCCGGTGGGTCACCAGCTCACGGCGTACCGGCTGGTGCAGGAGGCGTTGACGAATGTGGCCAGGCACGCCGAGGCGATGGGGGCGAAGGTGACGGTGCGGGTCGGTGCCGACGGCATTGCGGTCTCGGTGGCGGACGACGGCCGCGGCTTCGATCTCGCCGTGGCGGGCAAGGGCGGCCGCCACGGCCTCGCCGGTATGCGGGAGCGGGTCCGCATCCACCACGGCTCGCTGGAGGTCCGGACGGCGCCCGGCTCGGGGACGGTCGTCGAGGCCTGGATTCCGGTCGGTGGCGCCGCGTCACCCGCCGCGGATCCGCAACGGCTGACGGACGTCGGTACGGCGGCCGCGGAGCCGGTCCGATGAGCGATGGCGCGGCGCCGATCCTGGCCGAGCTGCCGCCGATCAAGGTGATGGTGGTGGACGACCAGGATCTGGTCCGGGACGGGATCGCGATGATTCTGGACGGGCAGCCGGACATCGAGGTGGTGGCCCAGGCGGTTGACGGGGCGGACGCGATCCGGAAGGCCGCCGCGGTGCTGGACCTCGGCGTGGTGCTGATGGATGTCCGGATGCCGGTGATGGACGGGATTGAGGCGACCCGGCGGCTGGCGGCGCAGGTGAACGCGCCGCGGGTGCTGATCCTGACGACGTTCGACCTGGACGAGTACGTGTACGACGCGCTGCGGGCCGGGGCGAGCGGGTTCCTGCTCAAGCGGTCGTCGCGGGACGAGCTGATCAACGCGGTCCGGGTGATCGCGGCCGGTGACGCGCTGCTCGCGCCGCCGGTGACACGGCGGCTGATCGACCGGTTCGCCGACAACCGGCTCGACCCGGCGGTGGCGGCCCGGCTGGACGTGCTGACCGCGCGCGAGCGGGAGGTGCTCGTCCTGGTCGCCAAGGGCAACTCGAATGCCGAGATCGCGGCCGGGCTGCACCTGACCGAGCACACGGTGAAGACCCACGTCAGCCGGATGCTGGCCAAGACCGGCCTGCGGGACCGGGTCCAGGCGGTGATCCTGGCCTACGACTCCGGCCTGGTGACCGCGGGTCAACGCTGAAGCCTGGGGAAATCCCTGAGTTTTTCCCCAGGATTCGACAGAGTTGAGTGGAATGGACTCAAGTTTGGATAGGTTGTCTCTGGTAGGACCTGTATCTGAACTTGAAAGGCTGGAACCAGATGGATGTTCAGCGGTTGACGACGCTGGCCCGGGAAACCCTGTCGGTCGCGATCCGTCAGACGTCTGCGGCAGGCAACCCGACCGTGGAACCGATTCACCTGCTGTCGGCACTGCTCGCGCAGCCGGAGGGGACCACGGTCGGTCTCCTCGAGGCAGCCGGCGGTGACCTCGACGCAGTACGCCGTCGTACGGCGGAGGCGATGAGTCGCCTGCCCAAGGCGAGCGGTGGCAGCGTGCAGGCGCCGAGCCTGTCGCCGAAGACGAGCGACGTGCTCAACCAGGCAGAGCAGCGCGCGCTGGGGCTCGGGGACGAGTTCGTCTCCACCGAGCACCTGCTGATCTCGCTGGCGACCGTCGAGGGCGTCGCGCAGACCGCGTTGGGCGTGACCGCCGACGCGCTGCTACAGGCGTTCGACGGGATGCGCGGCAACCGGCGGATCACCTCGCCGGAGGCCGAGGGCACCACCAAGACCTTGGAGAAGTACGGCGTCGACCTGACCGAGCGGGCTCGCGACGGCAAGCTCGACCCGGTGATCGGGCGCGACTCGGAGATCCGGCGCGTGGTGCAGGTGCTGTCCCGGCGGACCAAGAACAACCCGGTGCTGATCGGTGAGCCCGGTGTCGGCAAGACCGCTGTGGTCGAGGGGCTGGCTCAGCGGATCGTGGCCGGCGACGTGCCGGAGTCCCTGCGCGGCCGGCGGCTGATCAGCCTCGACCTCGGCGCGATGGTGGCCGGCGCGAAGTACCGGGGTGAGTTCGAGGAGCGGCTGAAGGCGGTGCTGACCGAGATCAAGGAGTCGGACGGCCAGGTCATCACGTTCATCGACGAGCTGCACACGGTGGTCGGCGCGGGCGCGTCCGGCGAGGGCGCGATGGACGCCGGCAACATGCTGAAGCCGATGCTGGCCCGCGGCGAGCTGCGGATGATCGGCGCGACGACGCTCGACGAGTACAGGACTCGCATCGAGAAGGACCCGGCGCTGGAGCGGCGGTTCCAGCAGGTGTTCGTGGGCGAGCCCTCGGTCGAGGACTCGATCGCCATCCTGCGCGGGCTGAAGGAGCGCTACGAGGCACACCACAAGGTCGCCATCTCCGACTCCGCGCTGGTCGCGGCAGCGACGCTGTCGAACCGCTACATCAGCGGCCGGCAGCTGCCAGACAAGGCGATCGACCTGGTCGACGAGGCCGCGTCCCGGCTGCGGATGGAGATCGACTCGTCGCCGGTCGAGATCGACTCGCTCCGGCGTACCGTCGACCGGCTGAAGATGGAGGAGCTCGCGCTGTCGCGCGAGGAGGACGCCTCGTCGCAGGACCGGCTGGCCCGGCTGCGCGCCGACCTCGCGGATCGCGAGGAGGAACTGCGCGCGCTCGAGGTGCGCTGGGAGAAGGAGAAGTCCGGCCTGAACCGGGTCGGTGAGATCAAGGAGCGGATCGACGAACTGCGCGGCCAGGCCGAGCGGGCCCAGCGTGACGGTGACTTCGAGACCGCCTCCAGGATCCTGTACGGCGAGCTGCCGCAGCTGGCCAAGGAGCTGGAAGAGGCGTCCGAGCAGCCGGTCGCGGACGGCCCGGACGCGATGGTCAACGAGGAGGTCGGGCCGACCGAGATCGCCGAGGTGATCGCGATGTGGACCGGCATCCCGACCGGGCGGCTGCTCGAGGGCGAGACCGGCAAGCTGCTCCGGATGGAGGACGAGCTGGGTCAGCGGCTGATCGGTCAGCGCGAGGCGGTCAAGGCGGTCAGCGACGCCGTCCGGCGGGCGCGGGCCGGCATCTCCGACCCGGATCGGCCGACCGGTTCGTTCCTGTTCCTCGGGCCGACAGGCGTCGGTAAGACGGAGCTGGCCAAGGCGCTGGCGGACTTCCTGTTCGACGACGAACGCGCGATGGTGCGGATCGACATGTCGGAGTACGGGGAGAAGCACAGCGTGTCGCGGCTGGTCGGCGCGCCTCCCGGCTACGTCGGCTACGAGGAAGGCGGGCAGCTGACCGAGGCGGTGCGGCGTCGGCCGTACTCCGTGATCCTGCTCGACGAGGTGGAGAAGGCGCATCCCGAGGTCTTCGACATCCTGCTGCAGGTGCTCGACGACGGGCGGCTGACCGACGGCCAGGGCCGCACGGTCGACTTCCGCAACGTCATCCTGGTGCTGACCAGCAACCTCGGCTCGGCGTACCTGGCGGACATGTCGGTCGACGACGCGGTCAAGCGCGACCAGGTGATGAACGTGGTGCGGACCGCGTTCAAGCCGGAGTTCATCAACCGGCTGGACGAGATCGTGCTGTTCGACGCGCTCGGCAGCGAGGAGCTGACCAAGATCGTCGGGCTGCAGATCGTCGCGCTGCAGAAGCGGCTGCTGGACCGGCGGATCACGCTGGACGTCGGCGAGGACGCGATGGAGTGGCTCGCGATGACCGGCTACGACCCGGTCTACGGCGCGCGCCCGCTGCGCAGGCTGGTCCAGTCGGCCATCGGCGACGAGTTGGCGCGGGGCCTGTTGTCCGGCGCCATCCGCGACGGCGACACGGTCCACGTGCGGCTGAGCGAGGCGAAGGACGCCCTCGAGGTCACCTCCGCCTGAGCTTGCTCCTGAACCACCCCGTGCCTGCGAGGTACGGGGTGGTTTTGCGTGGGTCTGGGAGGATCGGGGTGGGGGTATCGGGTGGAAGGAACTGTGTAGGAGATGAGCGACCAGTACGGCGACGAGCGGCCGGGGCCCTACCAGGGCGTCTACGGCTCGTCCGGCCAGCAGCCGCCACCCCAGCAGCCGCCGTACGGCGGACAGCCTGGTCCCAACCCGTACTCCTACGCACCCGACCTGACCGCGCCGCCCAAGCAGGTGCGGATCGCCGCCGCCATCTCACTCGGCCTCGGCGCCCTCTGCGTGCTGCTCGGCCTCTTCGCCCTCACCTCGGCCGGCGCCGAGATCGCTAACGTCCTGACCGGCGACCCTGACGCCAAGGGCCTGGTCGTCGGCGTCATCCTGGTCACCAGCCTCGCGTACATCCTCCCGGCGATCTTCCTCCGCAAACGCCGCCGCTGGGCCCGCACGCTGCTGATCGTCGTAGCCGCTCTGGGGATCGGCGGCGGCATCACCGCCCTGCCCGCATCCCTGCTTGGCCTGGCCCTGCACGGCAC
Organism: Kribbella sp. NPDC056861; assembly: GCF_040687575.1. Classification (NCBI taxonomy): domain Bacteria; kingdom Bacillati; phylum Actinomycetota; class Actinomycetes; order Propionibacteriales; family Kribbellaceae; genus Kribbella; species Kribbella sp. NPDC056861. The sequence continues at coordinate 30,244 of NZ_JBFBNQ010000003.1, forward strand.
GCTGCTCTACCTGATGCTCCAAGAACCCACGAAACGCTGGTTCCAGGGCCCGCGCTGACCTTGTCCTGTTGCTGCCACCAGCTGGGACAAATCCACTCTGCCGGGGACAATGACCGATTCGGCAGCTGAGTGGGGAGACCGGCGTGGAGCTTCGGGAGGTCGAGGTGTTCCTGGTCCTGGCCGAGGAGCTGCACTTCGGCCGGACCGCTGAGCGGCTCCACCTCAGCCAGGGACGGGTCAGCCAACTGATCCGGAGCCTGGAACGCGAGGTGGGCGCCGCTCTCTTCACCCGAACCAGCCGAAGTGTCGCCCTGACACCGCTCGGTGCCGACTTCCGAGCGGCGGCGGGAGCCGGGTACGACGCACTGACAGCCGCACTCCGTACTGCGCGCGCAGCGGCCAGGGGTGTGGCGGCCGACCTCCACCTGAGCTACATGCCGGCGATCGGCGCCGACCTGGTGACCCGCGTGGTGGCCGGCTTCGAGCAGGACCAACCGCAGTGCGGGTTGGTGGTCAGTGCGATGGTGAGCCTTCCGCTAGAGGCTCAGGGGATGGTGTTGCCGGGTCCGGCCGACGTCGGCCTGGTCTGGGCGCCGGAAGCCAACCGGGAGTTGGCCGGCCGCCGGTACGGACCGGTACTTCGGCGCGTGCCGCGCGGTGTCGTCGTACCGGTCGATCATCCGTTGGCCGGCCGCGAGCAGGTGCACCTCGACGATCTCGCCGACTACGTGCTGCTGAATCCCAGCGATGCCTGGGCGCCGGAGTACCGGGACTTCTGGGTGCCGCCGCGGACGCCTGACGGACGCGTGATCAGGCGAACCGAGCGGGACGTGCTGAGCCTGTCCGGCAGATCCGAGCTGACCATCCAGGACATCCTCGCGCTGGTCGCCAGGGGGCACGGGATCCACTGCACGGTGGCGTCCGCGCTCGCCGCCCATCCGTTCCCCGGGCTGACGATGGTTCCGCTGGTGGGCCTGCCGCCCATGCTCGTGGTCCCGGTCTGGGCGGCCGGCGCGGAGAACGCCACCATCCGCGCGTTCGTCGAATCGGCGGCCCGGGCTGCCGACTGATCGATTAGCGGCAGTGATCGGGCCATTGGAAGATCGTCGTTGTTCGGTCCGATTCGCTCCCGAAGACTCGAGCCATGACAGAGAAAGCAGACATCATCGAGCGATGCACCCGGTTCGCCTGGCACGTCGATCACCAGGAGTGGCAGGAGTTGCGAGGCCTGTTCACCGAGAAAATCCTGGTCGACTACACCAGCCTCAACGGCGGCGAACCGGCACATGTGGCCGCCGACGACATCGTCGGAGCCTGGGCCGGATTCCTGTCCGGGTTCGACGTGACCCAACACCTGATCACCAATCAGCTGGTCACCGTTTCCGGCGACACCGCAGTCTGTACGGCCGCCTTCCAGGCGACCCATCGGCTGAGCAGTGCCGCGGGTGGATCGTTGTGGACCCTGGGCGGCGACTACCGGTTCGAACTGGTCCGGTCCGATGCCGGATGGCTGATCTCGGCGGTCACCATGACTGCGACCTGGGGCGACGGCAACCAGCACCTGATGACCTTGGCCGGAGGCGCCGGATGAGCGAGCCGGAGCTGGTCACATTTGATGCTGATGGCAACGAGTTGGCCGGGCACCTGTACCGGCCGGACGGCGATGGGCCCTGGCCGGCGGTTGTCGTGTCCGGTTCCTGGCTGACGGTCAAGGAGCAGATGGCAGGACTCCACGCACGCGCGCTGGCGGAGTACGGGTATGTCGCTCTGGCCTTCGACTTCACCGGGACCGGGGCCTCGCAAGGGCAGCCACGCGACACCGAGTCGGCGGCGCTGAAAACTCGTGATCTCCAGCACGCGATCAGCTTCCTCGCGAGACGGTCCGACGTACGGGCTGACCGGATCGGTGCGCTCGGGATCTGCGCGAGCGCCGGGTACGCCGCGGACAGTGCCGCAGCTGACTCCCGGGTTCGCTCGCTGGCTCTCGTCGCGCCGTGGTTGCACGATGCGGAGCTGGTCGAGGTGATCTATGGCGGTAAGGAAGGTGTGGACGAGCGGATGGCTGCCGGTGAAGCGGCGCGGCTGCGGTACGAGGCGACCGACGAGGTGGAGTACGTCCCGGCAGTCAGTCGCACCGATCCGACGGCGGCGATGTACGGCCCGTTCGAGTACTACCTCGACCCGGAGCGGGGCGCCGTACCGCAGTGGCCGAACAAGTTCGCCGTGATGGCCTGGCCGGAGTGGCTGACCTACTCCGCGATCCCGACCGCACCTGCTCTGCGAGTTCCAACTCTGCTGGTCCACAGCGAGGACGGCGCCATCCCCGACGGAGCCCGCCGATTCCACGCCGGCCTGACGGCACCGAGTGAATTCGTCTGGCTCACGGGCGACCAGATGGCCTTCTATGACGACGAGAAGCTCGTCGCCGAGGCTCTTGAGCATGTCGTCCTGCACTTCCGGGCCACGTTATGACAGTGGCTTGCGGAGGGTGACCGCACCGGGTGGGGCCTCGTCCGTGGACAGGTGGTAGCCGGCGCGTTGGTACATCTTCTGGTTGGCCGTACTACGAGCGCCGGTGAACAGGGTGGCGGCGGTGACACCTTCAGGCGCTCGGGTCTCCGCGTGGGCGAGGAGGCGTTGACCGAGGCCTTGGTGGCGCTGGTCGGGGGCGACCATCAAGCGGCCGATCAGCCAGTCGTCGCCCTCGCGCTTGGCTCGGACGGACCCGATCAGGCGACCACCGCTGCGGATCACCCAGGTGGACCAGTCGCTGAGGCCCGCTTCGACGTCGGTCGCGGACTCGTGCAGGGCGGGCAGGTCGAGCATCTGGTTCACGATGGCCTCGTCCACCCAGCAGGCGCGTTGCAGGACGACGAGCTCGGCGACGTCCCGTGGCGTTGCTGGGACGATCTGCCTGTCCTCGCCGCGCAGCGGGCGCATCACCTCGGCGGCGCGGGTGAGTTGCTCGAGGGCTCGCTGGGCGTGGTTCGTACGGCGGTCGGTGTCGATTACCTCGCCGTCGACCAGGTCGTCGGCTAGTCGCAGGTAGACGTCACCGCCGATCGACAGCATCCGGAGCGAGGTCGCCACGCCACGGGCCATCTGGACGCCGCGGGAGCCGGCCGAGGTGTTGCCGTAGCCGACGAACAAGCAGGGCTTCCAGGCCCACTCCCGGCTCAGATAGTCGAAGGCGTTCTTCAACGTCGCGGGCATCGCGAAGTTGTACTCACTGGTGACGAAGACGAGTGCGTCGGCGGCCTCCACCTGACGACTCCAAGCCCGGGTGTGCTCGTGCTGGTAGATCCCGGTCGACGGGTGCTCCGGCTCGTCGAGGAACGGCAGGCCGACCTCGGCAAGGTCAGCCACCTCGATCGTGAGGTCAAGCTCGGCGACGGTCGGCTCGGTCGACCGGCGGAACCAATCCGCGACGGCGGGCCCGACCCGGCCCGGCCGGGTGCTGGCGATGACCAGCAGGATTTTCATTGACATGTCTAAGACTTTAGCGAATTTCTGTGACATGTCAAAGAAGAAGTAGGATGGGCCGGTGACCGGGACCAACTGGCTGACCGCCGACGAGGAACGCGCTTGGCGAGCGGTACGACGGCTGCTCACCGTGCTGCCGTCGCGGCTGGCGCGCGACCTCAACCAGGCCGGGCTCTCCAGTGCCGACTACGAAGTACTGAGCACGCTGTCGGAGAAGCCCGGACGGCGCTGGGGGCTCCGGGACTTCGCGGAGAAGATGCAGTGGTCGCGCAGCCGGCTGTCGCATCACGCGGGCCGGATGGAGGCCCGCGGCTTGATCGAGCGCGAGCCGGATCCCGCCGATGCGCGCGGCTCGATCTACCACCTCACCGAGGCGGGGTTCGCGCTGCTCGAGGAGGTCGCGCCGAGTCATCTCGAGTCGGTGCGCGACCGGTTCGTCGACCATCTGTCGGCCGACGAACTCGTCGTCCTGGAGCGGGTGGCCGACCGGATCGCCGACCTGCCGGACTGAGCCGGGGTCAGAGTTTCGCGAGGCGGGACAGGGCTTCTTCCAGGACTTCGGGCTTTTTGCAGAACGCCCAGCGGACCAGCGGTCGGCCGGCTTCGGTGTTGTCGTAGAAGACCTGGGTGGGAATGGCGACGACACCGGCGCGTTCGGGCAGCAGCCGGCAGAAGTCGATCCCGTCGGTGTGGCCGAGCGGGCGGATGTCGGTGGTGACGAAGTAGGTGCCCTGCGGGCGGTGGACGCCGAAGCCGAGGGACTGCAGGCCGTCACAGAGGTAGTCGCGTTTGGCCTGCAGGGTGGCGCGCAGGGCGTCGAAGTAGTCGTTGCCTAGAGCAAGGGCTCCGGCGACGGCCGGTTGGAAGGGCGCGCCCGAGACATAGGTGAGGAACTGTTTGGCGGTGTTGACCGCGGTGACCACCTCAGGCGTGCCGGTGACCCAGCCGATCTTCCAGCCGGTGACCGAGAAGGTCTTGCCGGCGCTGCCGATCGAGACGGTCCGCTCCGCCATCCCCTCGTACGCCGTCAGTGGGCGGTGCTGCAGCCCGTCGAAGATCAGGTGCTCGTAGACCTCGTCGGTGATCACCACCAGGTCGTGCTCGACCGCGATCGCCGCGATGCCACGCAGCTCGGCGTCGTCGAGCACGGTGCCAGTCGGGTTGTGCGGCGAGTTGATCAGCAGCACCTTGGTGCGCGGCGTCACCGCGGCGCGCATCTCGTCGAGGTCGAGCCGGAAGTCGGGGGCGCGCAGCGTGACCGGTACGCGGCGGCCGCCGGCCATCGCGATGCAGGCGGCGTACGAGTCGTAGTACGGCTCGAGGGCGATCACCTCGTCGCCTGGCTCGACGTACGCGAGGAGCGCGGCGGCGATCGCCTCGGTGGCACCCGTGGTGACGAGCACCTGGGTGTCCGGGTCGTAGCTGAGGCCGTAGAAGCGTTGCTGATGATCGACGATCGCCTGCCGCAGCGCGGGGATGCCGCGGCCCGGCGGGTACTGGTTCGCGCCGGCGCGGATCGCGGCGACGGCGTCCTCGAGCAGGGAGTCCGGGCCGTCGGTGTCGGGAAAGCCCTGACCGAGGTTGACCGAACCGGTTCGGACCGCCAGCGCGGACATCTCCGCGAAGATCGTGGTCCCGAGTCCTTGCAGCCGCTGAGCGTGTTCGCGCATGCCTCCGACCCTAACCCGCCGGCTCAGGCATTGCTGCCTGAGCCGGCGGAGGGGGAGGGGTCAGTTCCAGGGGCTCGGGGGAGCCGGCGGAACCACCGGGGGACGGTCTTCGCAGTGGCCCGGAGCGCCGGCGTCAGCGGTCCAGTTGCCGTCGTTACCAGCGCCGAGCCGTACGTCGAACTCCGGCGTACCGGTGAAGTGGAAGGTGCCGCAGTTGTTGACGAACGGCGCTCCCACGTTGCGGGCGTCGACGTTCTCGAAGGTGGCCCAGCCGCCGACCCGGGCGTTCACCACGTTGGTGCCGGTGCCGTCCACCTTGATGTTGCGGAAGGCAACATTCGTCAGCGCGTACTGGTCCTTGACCGGCCAGTCGACGACGAACATGAACGCGTTGTAGGTCGAGTCCAGGAACGAGCTGTCGGTGACCTCGATCTTGCCGGACATGTTCGACTGCAGGGCGTAGAGCCAGATCGCGCCCAGGCCGAGGTCCCAGTTCAGGTCCCGCGGCCCGCCGCGCACCGTCGTGTTGCGGGCGAACGACAGGGTGCCCTCGAACGGCGTCGAGCCGAACCGCGAGCCGGCGTGCAGCGTGCTGCCCTCGCGGAGCGGGTCGGCCACCAGGTTGTCGGTGACCGCGTTGTCGCGACCGCCGTAGATGGCGATGTTGTTCGCCAGCGTCGGCGTCTGCACGGTGTTGTGGTCGTAGACGTTGTTGTGGTTCACCAGACCTTCGGCGTTGGTCTCCGACCACATCGCCAGCCCGTCGTCACCGGTGTTGCGGATGAAGTTGTTGGTGGCGCGGACGTTCGAGACCCCGAGGTGCAGGTTCATCCCGTCGGCCACCTGGTCGGTGATGACGTTGTTGCGGATCAGCAGCCCGCTCATCGGGCCGTCCAGCCAGATCCCCACCTTGGTGCGGTGCAGGTACAGGTTCTGGATCGTGGACCCGCCGCCGATCGCGCCGCCGATCCCGTTCACCTGGTCGGTGTCGATCCGCTCCCGGACGTCGCTCTCGATCGCGAAGTCGGACAGGTGCACCTTGGTGCTGCCGCCGGCGTCGGCGTACTTGCCGTAGAAGCCCGGCGCGCTGTGCACCGACTTGTCCGGCGCGGGCTGCGCGAGCGGCAGCACCTTGCCCTTGATGATCGTCCACCAGTTGCCGGCGCCCCGGACGGTGACCTTGTCCACGATGATGTGCCGGTTGACCTGGTAGGTGCCGGGCGGGATGAAGACCGACCAGCCGAGCTTCTTGGCGACCGCGATGGTCCGGTCGATCGCCGGCGCCGCGTCCCGCTGACCGGTCGGGTCGGCCCCGAAAAGCCTGACGGACAAGGAGCGAGCGGGTTGCCGGATCGGAGCGGCGACCAGTTCGAAGTCGGCGACGTCCAGCACAGTCCACGCGGCCGGCGCCCCGGCGGGGAGCTGGAAGCGGATCTTCTCCCCGGCCTTCACCGTCTTGCCGAGCAGCAGCCGCTGCTCGTCGTAGAAATGGTTCGGCCGGAACGGCTTGGTGACCGGATCCGGCTCGGGCTTCCACCAACCGGGGTTCGGGTCGACATCGGGGTTGTTGGAGAACGGGTACATCCCGTACAGCCAGGCGTACTCCGAGGTCAGCGTCATGGTCTTGGCGCGCTTGCCGTTCACCAGAACGTCAAGCGGGGACCGCAGTCCACCACCGGTCGCGGAGTCGGGAATGCTGTAGCGCAGGGTCAACGCGTTGGCCGGCTTCGACAGCGTGAACTCCACGTACTGCCCAGCCTGAGTCAGCCGTACTGCGGTACGCCCCGACGCCTCGGCGGGCAGGGTGTAGGCCTCGCGACCGGGCCCGATCTTCTCGCCGGTGGTGGCGGCGTTCTCCGCCTCCTGCTCGACGAACGGGACAGTCGCGCCGCGCCCCTGGACCAGCGCGGGATCAAGTCCGGCGCGAGTCACCACGGGAGCGGCCTGCGGCGGATGGCTGGGACGACCGGTGCCGGTCGTGGAGGTGGCAGCGGCCGACAGACCGGATGCGGCGAGCAGAGCGCCGACCACGGCGCCGATCACCATCGGGCGGCGACGGACAAAGAATTGGGACACGGGCGACATCCCCCTCGAACTCACGGCCGCCCCACAGGCGGTGCCGTACTGAGCCCGGACACTACGCACGCCGACTGTTCTCCGCAAGATTTCGACAGATGGAAGTAATTTCCGCGCAACCCTCGCTCTCGGTAGTGTGCGAGGAGTGCCAGAAGAGTCTCGATGAACGGCCAAGCACTCACCCTCGTCCTGGTCGCCGCGGTCCTGCACGCGGCCTGGAACTTCGCGGCGAAGCGGGTCCGCCACGGCGGCGCGACCTTCGTCTGGGCCTATTACTCGGCCGCCGCAGTCTTCCTGCTGCCCGCGCTAGTCATCACGCTGCTCGTCACGGACGCGAGACCGCACTGGAACTGGTTGCTGGCCGCCGTCATCACCGCAGTACTGCACATCGGCTACGGCCTCGTCCTGCAACGCGGGTACGACGTCGGCGACCTCTCCGTGGTCTATCCGGTGGCGCGGGGGACTGGACCATTGCTGTCAGTACTGCTGGCCGTTGTCCTGCTCCACGAACGCCCGGGCCCGATCGGCTTGGCCGGCGCCGCGCTCATCGTCACCGGCGTACTCACCATCAGCGGTGGTGGCATGCGACGCCCCAGACAGCCTGGAGTCCGGGCCGGAGTCACGTACGGCGTAGCGACGGGTGCCCTGATCGCCGCCTACACACTCTGGGACGCGTACTCCGTCACGACGCTGGCCGTGCCGCCGATCATCTACTTCGCCACCGGCTCCCTGCTGCAGAGCGCCTTCCTGGCGCCCAAGGTGCTCCGCGACCGCGAGCCGCTTCGCCTGCTGTGGAAGGAGAACAAACGCGAGGTGCTGATCGTCGGGTTGCTGTCGCCGATCGCCTATCTGCTGGTCCTGTTCGCGATGCGCCTGGCGCCGGTGAGTCTGGTGGCGCCTGCGCGAGAGGTGAGCATCGTCCTGAGTGGTCTCGCCGCCTGGCTCGTCCTCGGTGAGGCCGGCGCGCGACGGCGCTTGCTCGGCAGTGCCGTAGTACTGGCCGGCATTGTCGCGATCGCCTTCGCCTGACCTCAGCGACCGACGAACACGTAGTCGCTGGTTGCCCCGAACACCTCGGCCGCATCAGCGAACCGCGCCCGGTACTGCGTATCCACCCGCGGCCGCAACGTCAGCACGACGATCCCCTCGCCGTCACTGGTCGCGCTTCCCGCCGGCGCGAACGGTGCATTGTCGTCCGCCGGAGCCTTCCTGGACTCGATCGTGGCGGTCGCTCCCGCCCACGGCACCATCGCCGACGCCTTCGGGTCGTAGCGGTTGACCTGGAAGGTGACCTCGGTCCCCGAGCTCGCCTGCCGCGCCGCGGCCACGGTCACCGTCGACCCGGCCCGGACCTCGGTCACCGGCGCGTTGTAGTCGGCCCCGGACCGATCGGTCCTGGTCACCGTCCAGGTCCACTGCCCGAACGGATCATTGGAGAACACCTGCGCGACCGCGCTGTCGGTACGCCGGAACCGCAGCTCACTCGTCTCGGTCGACCCGACCGCCGCCGTCCAGGTGACGTCGCTCGGCCCTCGACCGGTGCAGACCTTGGTGGCGGTGAACTCCAGCTCGGCCTGGTCGACGGCGATCCGGGCGGGTGCGTTCAGCGTGCAGGCGGCGTCCTCGGTCGAGCCGGGGATCAAGAGCGAGACACCGACCACGATCAGCACGATCGCGCCCGCGGTCAGCCAGCGAACCGATCGGCGTCCCGCGGTGAGAGAGGGCACTCCACCATCATCACGGCGCCGAGTTGCCCCAGCAATGCCTCAGTCTTCGCCGAGAGCTACCTGCGGCACCGGGCGCAGCGCGCGCAGCCAGAGCTCGGTCTGGGCGATGTGGGCGGAGGCGGCGGTGGCGGCGGCGGCCGGGTCGCGGTGGGCGATCGCGGCGAGGATCGCGCGGTGGCCGCGGTCGCTGGTCTGCTTGATCGCGTCGAAATCAGCGCCTGGTTCGAAGATCCGGTAGTGCCCGCCGCGACCCCGGATCACGCCGGTCAGCGCGGTGACGGTCGGATTGCCACCCGCAGTACAGATGGTGCCGTGGAACTCCGCGTCCAGGGCCTGGATCTCCGCCGCGTCGGTGGTCGCCTCCAGCCGGTCGAGGATGTCGCCCAACTGTTTCTCCAGCTCAGGATCCTGCCGGGCCGCGGCCGCGGCGGTCGCGTGCGCCTCGAGTACCCGGCGTACTTCGAGCAGTTGCAGCACCCCTTCGAGCGGAATCAGGTCGACCGAGAGCGAGAACCGGCTGATGATCTCGGCCGGGTCCAGCGCCGAGACGTAGGTGCCCGAGCCGTGCCGCGACTCGATCACACCCAGCGCGGCGAGCGAGCGGGCCGCCTCGCGCAACGAGCTGCGGGATACCCCGAGGTGGTCGCAGAGCTCCGGCTCCGGCGGGAACTTCGCCCCCGGCCCCAGCTCGCCGGACGCGATCATCTGCCGCAGCCCGGCCAGCGCCTTGTCCGTCGCTGCCATCAGCACCTCCCCTTCGAAGACCTACTCAGAGAGTAAGTCCTCAGACCACTTGCGGTCACGTGATCGTCTAGACCTTGTCGTCAGAGCGCAGTTCTGCGTAATCTGCTGGGATCGCACTAACGATTCATCAGATGTCAGAGCAAAGTTTCTTTCCCCCTGGCCCACATCCCCTGAGGAGAAGTGCCAATGCGCTACCGACAGATGTTCGCACCTCTCGCCGTCGTGGTCGCCCTGGTCGCCGCGGCCACCGCGTGCGGCCCCGGCCCGGCCGAGAAGGCCCAGGGCGGTGAGGTCAAGCTGCAGATGGTCGAGAGTCTGACCAACCCGACCAGAACCACGCTGCTGAAGAAGCTGATCGCCGACTTCGAGGCGAAGAACTCCGGCGTCAAGGTCCAGCTGATCTCGCCGCCGACCAACACCGCCGACCAGAAGATCCAGCAGATGCTCCAGTCCGGCAAGGGCGTCGACGTGCTGGAGGTCCGCGACACCACCGTCGGGCCGTTCTCCACCAACAAGTGGATCTACGACATGGCCCCCGACCTCAAGGGCTGGGACGGGCTCGGCGCGCTGACCGAGAACGCGCTCAAGGTGACCCAGCAGGGCGGCAAGTCGTACATGGTGCCGTACGGCTTCTACGGCCTGTCGCTGTTCTACCGCAAGGACCTGGTCCAGCAGGCCGGTTTCAGCGGCCCGCCGAAGAGCTGGGCCGAGCTGGTCGAGCAGGCCAAGAAGATCAACGACCCGTCGAAGAACCGCTACGGCTACTCGTTCCGCGGCGGCCTCGGCGCGGCCGGCAACGCGATCGCGGTGATCTCCGGCTACGTGATCGACGACATCAACAAGGACAACGCGTTCAAGCTGACCAGCGGCAAGACGATCTTCTCGTCCCCGAAGGCCGTCGACGCGCTGAACCTGTACGTCGACCTGTTCAAGAACGCGTCGCCGCCGTCCTCGGTGAGCTGGGGCTACCCCGAGATGGTGCAGGGCTTCACCTCCGGCACCACCGGCTTCCTGCTCCAGGACCCCGAGGTGATCGCGACGGTCAAGGAGTCGAAGACCATCAAGGAGGACCAGTGGGGCACGGCGCCGCTCCCGGTCGGCCCGACCGGCAAGGCGGCCCAGCCGCTGGCCAACGCCGGCTGGGGTGTCGCCGAGGGCAGCACCCACAAGAAGGAGGCGGTGGAGCTGGTCAAGTTCCTCACCTCGGGTGACTCCGCGATGACGTTCTCCAAGGAGAACAGCCTGGTCCCGATCCTGAAGAGCGCCGCCGAGGACCCGTACTTCAAGGACGGCCCGTGGGCCTCCTACGTCGCGATGAACTCCTCGCCGGACACCTACGTGGTGGTGACCCAGCCGCGGGGCGTGCCGTGGTCGACCGAGTGGGGCAACAAGGCCGACGCCGACGTCCAGAAACTCATCACCGGTAAGGCCCAGCCGGCCGAGATCGCGAAGAGCTGGGACGAGTACTGGACCAAGAAGTGGGCAGGGAACTGACCCGCCGCCGCCAGTTCACCGGGCGGACCGCGCTGACCCTGTTCCTCTTCATGGCGCCGGCGATCGTCTTCGTCGGGATGTTCACCTACTACCCGCTGGCCAACGGCATCAGCATGGCGTTCCGCAACTACAACCTGAACGACCTGTCCGACACCTCGTGGGTCGGGCTGAAGAACTTCAGCACGCTGCTGCACGACGAGATGTTCCGCGGCACGGTGAAGAACTCGGTCGTCTGGGTGGTCGGCTCGCTGGTGCCGCAGTTCCTGATCGGCTTCACGATGGCGCTGTGGTTGCGGCGCAGGTTCCGCTTCCGCGGGACCTATCAGGCACTGGTGTTCTACCCGTGGGCGGTGTCGGGGTTCCTGATCGGCATCCTGTTCCGCTGGATGTTCAACGGCGAGTTCGGGGTGATCAACGACCTGCTGATGAAGACGCACCTGATCAGCACGCCGGTGCCGTGGCTGGCGGACGCGAAGTACGCGATGGTCGCGGTGATCATCGCGAACGTCTGGTACGGCGTGACGTTCTTCGCGATCATGATCCTGGCCGCGTTGCAGTCGGTGCCGGAGGAGCTCTACGAGGCCTCGGCGATCGACGGCGCCGGCAAGGTCCGGACGTTGTTCAGCATCACCATCCCGGCGATCCGGACCACGCTGGCGCTGACCGTGCTGCTGCGGGTGATCTGGATCTTCAACTCACCCGAGCTGATCTTCGGGATGACCGGGGGCGGCCCGGCCAACGAGACGCACATCGTCACGTCGTACATGATCCAGGTGACCCAGGAGGGTGACTACGGACGGGCCTCGGCGATGGGCGTGATGGTGGTCTTCGTGCTGATGCTGTTCGCGATCTTCTACCTGCTGTCGATCCGGCCGAAGAAGGCGATGCGATGATCCGCGACTACAGCACCGGCGGCCGGATCGCGCGGTTCATCGGGCTCGGCCTGTGCCTGCTGGCCACCATCTTCCCGCTGTACTGGATCCTGGTCACGTCGTTCAAGGAACCGGGCACGATCTTCGCCTATCCCTTGAAGTACTGGCCTTCGGACTGGTCGCTGGCCAACTACCAGGGCCTGTTCGAGCAGTCGAACTTCGGCGTGTACGTCGTCAACAGCCTGATCGTGTCGCTCGTCGCGGCCGCGTTCGCGACGGTGATCTCGCTGCTCGCGGCGTACGTGCTGGCCCGGTTCGAGTTCGTCTCCAAGGGCGCGGTGATGGGGGCCTTCCTGGTCACCCAGATGATTCCCGGCTTCATCGCGCTCGGCTCGCTCTACATCCTGATGACGAAGCTCTACCTGGTCGACAACCGGTGGGGCCTGGTGCTGGTCTACGTCGCGGTCTCGATCCCGCTCTGCACGGTGATGCTGCGCGGCTTCTTCGAGAACGTGCCGGCCTCGCTGGAGGAGGCGGCGATGGTGGACGGCTGCTCGCGGCTGTCGGCGCTGTTCCGGGTCCTGGTGCCGGTGATGACCCCGGGGATCGCGGCGTCGTTCATCTTCAACTTCGTGAACTGCTGGAACGAGCTGTTCCTGTCGGTCACGTTGATGAACAGCGACAGCAACAAGACGATCCCGGCCGCGCTGAACGGGTTCATCAGCAGCTACAACATCGACTGGGGGTCGATGTCGGCCGCCGCGGTGCTGTCGATCCTGCCGACGATGGTGCTGTTCGCCTTCGCCAGCCGCTACATCGTCGAGGGTCTGACCGCGGGCGCGGTCAAGGAGTGAAGGAAAGCCGGTAGGTCCCACACCCGCCACCGCCGCGGTGCGATCACCTCGTACTGCGCGGTGCCGGGTGTGGCGTCGCCGCCGACCATAACGGTCGCCATGCCCAGCTCCTCCGGCACAGTCAGGTTGACTGCCAGATCGTCGAAGAACGCGGCCCGGGTGGGGTCGATGGCGAACCGGTCGAATGAACCGCTGGTAGCTCTCGGGGTACGGCTTCGGCGTCAGTCCGGCGGCCAGGATGTCGAAGTACCCGTCGAACTGGTCGCTGAGGCCGAGCCGGGGGAGCGCCTGTTCCACGTGGTACGCCGATCCGTTGGTGAAGACGAACTTGCGGCCGTGTAGGGCCGCGAGTGCCTCGGCCAGGCGCGGGTCGGGGCGTAGTACGGAGTAGTCGAGGTGTCGCTCGAAGGCCAGGTAGTCGGCCGGATCCACGCCGTGCAGGTTGATCAGGCCGTGCAGGGTGGTGCCGTGGGCCGCGATCAGCTCAGCCTGTTTGCGGCGGGCACCGGCCTCGTCCACCCCGAAGAACGCGGTCAGGTAGTCGCGGATGCCGACCCCGATCTGGCCGTACAGCCCGGTGCTCGGCGGATAGAGCGTGTCGTCCAGATCCAGCACCCAGGTGTCGACATCAGCGAACATCTGCCCAGAGTAGTGACAGACTGGACCGGTCATCGACGGGAGGAACGAAGCTGTGGCGACCGCGCTCATCACTGGACCTACTGCCGGGATCGGCCGGGCCTTCGCTGACAAGCTGGCGATCGAGGGCTACGACCTGGTGCTGGTGGCGCGCGACGAGGCGCGCCTGAAGGAAGTCGCGACCGAGATCACCGCGCTGCACGGGGTCGCCTGCGAAGTACTGCCGGCCGATCTGACCGAGCCGGACCAGCTCGCCGTGGTCGAGCAGCGGTTCCGCTCCGGGCCGATCGAGGTACTGGTCAACAACGCCGGCTTCGGGCAGAAGAAACCCTTCTGGGCCAACCCGATCGAGGTCGAGGAGAAGCAGTTCGACCTGCTCACCCGCGTCGTCCTGCGGCTCACGCACGCCGCCGTGCTGCCGATGATCGAGCGCGGCTCCGGTGCGGTCGTGAACGTGTCGTCGGTCGCGGGCTTCCTGCAGCGCGGCAGCTACAGCGCGCACAAGTCCTGGGTGACCAACTTCTCCGCCGGTCTCGCGATCGAGCTGCACTCCCGCGGCGTCGCGGTGATGGCGCTGTGCCCGGGTTTCGTGCACACCGAGTTCCACGCCCGGATGGAGATGGACAAGACCATCATCCCGTCGTTCATGTGGCTGGATGCGACCGAACTGGTCGACGCGGCCTGGGCCGACCTGATGCTGGGCAAGTCGATCTCGATCCCGTCCTGGCGCTACAAGCTGATCGTGGCCGGCGCTCGCTACATCCCGCGGACCCTGATCGCGCGGCTGTCCACCGTCGGCCTGGACGGCCGGCGCCGCGCCTGAACCGGTAGGGGAGTGTTGATGTCCGCACGGGTTTCGACGCTGGTGGCCGGGGTGGCCATGGTGGGCTTGGTATTGGTGGCCTGCGGCAACGATACGAAGCCGGCCGGGAACGGCGCGCCCTCTGCCGGGACGTCGAGCCTCCCTGCCAAGCCCGCGCCGACGCGCACCGGCCAGCCGGTCAATACGCCGCCGAAGCCCTCAACCGGGCCCACTGGCCCGCAGACTCCCGGCGCGCCGACGACCTCGCCCACCAAGCCGCCCAAGCTCACCACCGCCCTGCTGCTCACCGGCCCCGAGCTGTCCAAGGCCGACCCGAACCGCGGCTGGGCCGCCACCGGCGGCACCGCCAGCACCCCGATCTGCGGCCGCGCCTCCACCCGCGGCGACAACCCGCTCGGCAGCCTGAACCGCAACTTCGTCAGCGACCTCGACGCCTCCGGCGGCCAATGGATCACCCGGTACGCCGATGCGAAGGCCGCGCGGGCGGCGTACGACCAGATCCTCAAAACCATCAAGTCCTGCCGATCGGCCCTCCCCGCCCCCACCCACGCCCGCAAACTCACCGAGAACCGCGGCCTCCCCCTGGGCAACGCGACCCAACTCCTCCGCTGGTACGACTATCCACTCCCATCCGACCCAGGCAGCGAGGACGGCGGCTTCCCCTACGCCGTCACGGTCAAGGACAAGATCGTCAGCGTCCTCGCCTTCGGCGAAATGGGCAAAGGCATCAAGCCCGCCAACTTCGAACGCATCACCCGAGCCGCCGCAGCCCACCTGAACTGATCCTCTAGCCTGACTCCATGCGGATCCCAGGATCCATCGCCCCACCCGCAGGCGTCGCCCAGCTGCTGAAACAGTTCCGCCTGCGCTCAGGGCTGACCCAGGAGGCTTTGGCCGAGCGCTCCAGCTTGAGCGTCGAAGCCATCCGCGCCCTCGAAGGCGGCCGGCGCCGTTCGCCGCGATCGACGACCATCGATCAGCTCGGGGTGGCGCTCGACCTGTCCCCGACCGAACGGCAGCAGCTGACGGACGCGGCAATCCGTCCACGCCCGGACTCAGCGGTGCCACAACAGTTGCCGCCGGCACCAGCCGACTTCACCGGGCGGGTTCGGGAGCTGGACGAGCTGGTGCGTGTCCTGCGCGGCGACGACGACAGCCTGGCCGTGATCATCTCCGCTGTGGGTGGGATGGGAGGGGTTGGCAAGTCCGCGCTGGCGCTCAAGGCCGGCCATCTGCTGACCGACACCTACCCGGACGGTCAGCTCTACCTCAACCTCGGTGGCGGTGACCAAAGTCCGCTCAGTACGGCCGATGCGCTGGCCGTAGTACTGCGAAGTCTCGGCATCCCGCCCGGTGACGATCCCGGCGATGTCCGCCAGGCCGCCTCCCGCTACAGGACCGCCCTCGCGCACCGCCGGGTCCTGCTGCTGCTGGACGACGCGGACAATCTCGAGCAGGTGCTGCCGTTGCTCCCGGGCACCCGTGGCTCGGCTGTCATCATCACGAGCCGCCGGCAACTGACGGCGTTACCTGGAGTGCGCTATCTGGGGTTGCAGGTGCTGGCGGAGGACGAGGCAGTGAGTCTGCTCGGCGAGATCGCGGGTCAGGATCGCGTGGCGGCCGAGCCGGAAGCCGCGCTGCAACTGGTACGGCGTTGCGGGTTGCTGCCGCTGGCGATCCGGATCGCCGGTGCTCATCCCTCCGGCGGGGAGGTTGGCGGGCTGGCCTTGCTGGCGGACCTGCTGGCCGATGGGGACAGTCGGCTCGACGCGTTGAGCGACGGTGTCGAGGGCGGTGTACGGGCGACCATCATGCTGTCGCTGCGAGCCCTGGCTGCGGCTGACCGCGCAGGCGACTCGCGCTGTGCCGAGGCGTTCCCGTTGCTGGCCCTGTTCGAGGGCGATCACTTCCCGCTGAGAGCTGCAGCCCAGGTGCTGCAACTGCCGCTGGACGACGCCGAGGACCTGCTCGAACGGCTGGTGGACGTCCATCTGCTGGAGACGCCGGCTCCGCACCAGTACCGGATGCATGACCTGGTACGAGACGTCGGCCGCGCGCTGGCGAGCGACGGTCTGATCGCCGAGGCGCGGACAGATGTATGGCGTCGCGAGCTCGGTTGCTACCTGGCGGTGTTGTGGCGGCTCAGCGAGCTGGCCGAGCTTCCGCCCTTGAAGGACTCGGCGGACTGGTCGGCCGGCGCGGAGGATCTCAGCGGCGTGGGCGACACGGCCGACTGGGTGGAGTCGGAGCTCGAGAACCTCCTCCGGCTGATCCGCAAGGCGGCCGTCGGCGGGCGCGAGGATCGGTTGACCGCGGCGCGGATGGCGTTGGGGATGTTCCACTTCTCGATGGTGGTGATGCGGTTCGCGGTGGCGCGCGATGCCTTGGCGGCCGTTGTCGGCGTACTGGACGAAGCCGACAACGATCTCGATGACCAGCTCTGGCTCGCGCTGGGGCAGGTGAGCTCGGCTCTCGAGCAGCCGCGACGGGCGGTCGACTGCATCCGGACCGCGTTGCCCCTGGCGCGGGCGCGAAACGACGTCACGCAGGTCGTGACCTGCCTGATCGAGCTGGCCTATGCGCTGGTGCGGATCGGGGAGCCGGCCGAAGCGCTGGAGATGGTCGACGAGCTCGGGGTGCTGGTGCCCTCGGAGCGGAAGGTGCATCTCGAAGCCGCCACTCAGCTGGTCGCAGGCATCGCGGCCGGCGCGCTGGGTGACCTGGCAGGACAGCGGGAAGCCTTCGATCGCGCCACTACGGTCCACCACGAGCGAGGCAGTGGCCGAGTCCCCATGATCCACCAGTCCCAGATGGGGATGTCGTTGGTGGAGAGCGGTCAGTTCGACCTGGGGTGGCAACTGCTGACGGAAGCCCTTGAACGCGCCCGGGCGGCTGACAGGACGTTGATCGAGTTCGACCTGCTGTCCGATCTCGGGAAGGGCTGGACACTGCGCGGTGATCACCACCGGGCCCAGGAGCAGTTCGAGCAGGCTTTGCAGATCGCGCTCCGCATTCCGTCGGAGAACCAGGAGGGCCGGGCGCGAGATCGCCTCGGCCGGACCATGCTGGCGCTCGGCAAACCGGACGAGGCTCGCGCGCATTTGCGGCGAGCGATCGTCCTGTACCAGCAGGTCGCCGACCCGGCGGCCGACGAGGTCCAGGAACTCCTCGACGGCCTCGCAGTACAGGACTGACTAGCTGAGCAGCTTGGTGATGGTCGTCGTGATCGGCGTGGTGGGGCGGCCGATCAGGCGGGCGAGGTCGCCGGGGGTTGAGGCGAGGGCGCCCGCGTTGACCTGGGTGTCGACGTCGACCAGGACCGCCGAGAAGCCTTCGGGGATGCCTGCGGCGACGTAGCCGGCCAGCAGGTCGTCGGTGGAGACGGTCTGGTGGGCAACAGGCTTGCCGCTCTGGCGGGTGACCTCTGCGGCGAACTCCGGGTAGCTCCAAGCCTGGTCGCCACCCAGGTTGTACGCCTGGTTGAGATGCCCGTCAGCAGTCAGTACTGCGGCAGCCGCGGCGGCGTAGTCCTCGCGAGTGGCCGTGGCGAGCCGGGCGTCCGGAGTGGCGGCGTTGACGATCGCGCCGCTCTCGACGACCGCGGTCAGGTCGCGGACCGCCATTTCGGAGTACCAGTTGTTGCGCAGGAACGTGTGCGGGAGACCGGAGTCGAGGATGAGCTGCTCGGTCGCGCGGTGGTCGGCGCCGAGCTGCATCGCGTTCTCGGGGCCGCCGAAGATGCCGGTGTAGGCGAGTTGCGCGACGCCGGCCGCCTTGGCCGCGTCGATCACCACGGAGTGCTGGGGGATCCGTCGGCCGGGCTCGCTGCCGGAGATCAGCAGGACCCGGTCGCCGGCGCTGAACACGTCGGCGAAGCTGGCCGGCTCGTCGTAGTCCGCGACGGCGATCTTGACGCCCCGCCCCGCCAGGTCGGCAGCCTTTTCTTTGCTCCGGGCAACGGCTGTGATGCCGTCGGCCGGCACTCCCGCGGCCAGCAGTTCGGCAATGACAAGCCGGCCGAGCTGCCCGGTGGCCCCTGTGATGACGATGTTCGTATTCATGGCACTAACTCTACAGTGGGTACTATCTTCAAAGTAGTACCCACTTTGAAGTAAGGTACTGATCTTCAAGTAAGCAAAGGGAGCACCATGAGCCAGACCTTCGCGCCCGATGTGAACCGGGCGAACTGCCCCTCCCGGCAGATCCTCGAACACGTCACCAGCCGCTGGGGCGTCCTCGTCCTCGCCGCCCTCCTGGACCGCTCCTACCGCTTCAGCGAGCTCCGCCGGCACGTCGGCGGCGTCAGCGAGAAGATGCTCGCCCAAACCCTCCAGGCGCTGGAACGCGACGGTTTCGTCCACCGCGACGCCCAGCCTGTCATCCCGCCCCGCGTCGACTACTCGCTCACCCCACTGGGGCAGGATGTGGCTGTCCAGGTCCACGCACTGGCCCACTGGGTCGAGTCCAAGGTCCCCGACGTGCAACAGGCCAACACGACGTACGACGCCCGGACCTAAGCTCGGGCTACCCCCGCTGCCCCAACGCCTGGAGCCAAGCCGCCCATGTCCGCTCCACCCTCCGACGTGGCCCAGCTACTGCGTGACTTCCGGACCCGCTCCGGCCTCACCCAGGAAGCGCTGGCCGAAGCGGCGGGTCTCAGCGCGCAGGCGATCTCGGCGCTGGAGAACGGCCGCCGCCGGTATCCGCGGCCGGTGACCATCGACCTTCTGGTGGACGCCCTCGACCTCTCCGTCGCCGATACCGAGCAACTGGCGTCCGCTGCCAGTCGCCGCTCGGAGGCATTGACCAGCACGCAGCTGCCGCCGCCCATCACGGACTTCACCGGGCGATCGCGCCAGCTGGCCGAGTTGGTGGCGCTGCTGCGTTCGCAGTACGACGTGGCGCCGGGGGTCGTCATCTCGGCGATCGGTGGCATGGGTGGCGTCGGGAAGACGACGCTCGCAGTACAGGCCGCGCAGCTGGTGGCCGACGAGTTCCCCGACGGTCAGCTCTATCTGAATCTGCGCGGTGGTGGCGACGAGCCGCTCAGTACCGTCGATGCGCTCGGCCGGTTGCTGCACGCGCTTGGAGTGCCGTCGAGTCGGGCAGCGGACGACGAAGATGTGATGGCTGCGCGCTACCGGTCGGCGCTGGCGGGAAGACGGCTGCTGCTGTTGCTGGACGATGCGGTCAGCGTTGCTCAAGTTCGCTCTCTGATGCCCGGTACGCCGGGAACGGCAGTCGTGATCACCAGCCGGCAGCATCTGTCCGCGCTGGCCGGCGTACGGCGTCTCGATCTGGACGTCCTGACAGAGGCCGAGGCGCTGCAGTTGCTCGGCGAGCTGCTCGGACCCGACCGAGTCGCCGCCGAACCCGACGCATCAGGCGAAGTGGTACGCCGGTGTGGGTTCCTGCCGCTGGCGATCCGGATTGCCGCGGAGGCCGGCCGTACCGCGAGAACCCTCGAAGGTCTGGCCGCTGAGCTGGCCGAGGAGACCGGCCGCCGCGACCTGTTGACCGGCCCGGGATCCGGTGTCGGTCGAAGCATCCTGGTCTCGCTCCATCAGTTGGAGCGTGACGGCCTGGTTGGCGACGCCGAGGTGTTTCCGGTCCTGGCCCAGTTCGACGGCGACCACTTCCCTCTTCGCGCCGCAGCCAAGGTGCTGGGTCGATCGCTCGACGAGGTGGAGATGTTGCTGGAGCGCCTGGTCGACATCCATCTGCTGGAGACACCGGCCCCGCAGCTCTACCGGATGCACGACCTGGTCCGCGATGTCGGCCGGCTCCTCGGTCGGGACCGTTTCGACGATGCTGCCCGGGTCGAGTTCCGGACCCGGGAGCTGGCTTGTTACCGCGCGATGTTGTGGCGCCTGGACGAGACCGCCCGCCGGTTCGACATCTTCGGCGCCGACGAGGGCGAGCCCTGGTCGGCCGGCGCGGAGGACGTGCTCGATCAAGCGGAGCTCATCGGCTGGCTCCGCGACGAGCTGCCGAACCTGGTCCGGCTCGTCCGTACGGCGGCCGCCGGAGTGGAGTCGGAGCGACTGACCGCCGTACGGATGGCGCTCGGAATGCACCGCTTGGCAGGGATCCTGATGCGTTTCGGCGAAGCCCATCAGGCCATCACCGCGATCGTCCGGACTCAGGTCGACCTGGATCCCCGCCTCGAGGTCGGCCGGCTCTACTACATGGGTTTCATGGACCAGACGCTCGGCCTGTACGAGGCGTCCGTCCCCTGGAGCCGAGCCGCCGTGACGCTGGCGCGGAACCTCCCGGACCCGCTCCTCCTGGTCGCCTGCCTGATCGACCTGGCGTACGGCCTCGGCCGAATCGGCCAGCCCGCCGACGGCCTGCCCTTCGCCGAGGAAGCTGTTGTCCTGGTCGAACGCCATCAGCTGCACAGCCAGGAAATCAACGCCAACATCGTCGTCGGCGCCGTAGCCGGCTGGCTCGGCGACCTCGAGCGCCAACGAGCAGCCTTCGACCGCGCCCTCACCCTGATGCCGTCTCGAACCACCGTCGGCCCATCCACTCTGCATCGCTCCTTGATGGGCCGAGCCCTCCAGGAAACCGGCCAGTACCAGGCCGCGCTGGAGGTCCTGACCAACGCTCTGACCGACGCCCGGGAAGCAAAGCTGGAGGTGGTCGAGTCCGACCTCCTCCGCGAACTCGGCAGCACTTGGCTGGCACTCGGCGAACCCACGAAGGCCGAGGAGGTCCTCACCGCCAGCCTGGAGATCGCCTTACGCTTCCCGGCTGACCACCGAGAACCGGCCATTCGCCACCATCTCGGCCAGGCGCTGGCCGGCCTCAGCAGGCCCGAGGATGCGCGCCTGCAGTGGGAACAGGCGCTTACGCAGTACCGGCAGGCGGCTGATCCCCGGGCTGAGGAAGTTGTTGCATTGCTGGCGGGGTCGGATGACTGCCCGCGCTCGTGAGCCAGGACCGCAGACGGCGGATGTGGCTGGGCTGCTTAGGCGGTTTCGGCTTGGTTCTGGGCTTACCCAGGAAGCTTTGGCGGAGAGGGCGGAGCTCAGTGTCGGGGCGGTTCGGTTGTTGGAGACCGGGCGGCGTCGTTATCCCAGGTCGGAGACGATCAAGCAGCTTGCTGCTGCGTTGCGGTTGGCGGAGGAGGACAGGGAGCGGTTGGTGGTTGCCGCGAGGCGGCCTGCTGCGGGGGTGGTTGGTCAGGATGGGGTGCCGCGGCAGTTGCCGGTGGATGTTGTTGATTTCACTGGGCGCGGGGCGGAGCTTGAGCGGGTGTGTGGGGACCTTCGGCCGCGAGGCGACGGTGGGGCGGGTGTTGCGGTTGCGGTGATTTCGGGGATGGGTGGGGTGGGGAAGACCACCTTGGCGGTGCACGCGGGGCATGCTGTGGCTGCGGAGTTTCCGGATGGACAGCTTTATGTGAATCTGCGCGGAGGCGGTACTGAGCCTCGGAGTACTGCGGATGCGTTGCAGATCTTGCTGCAGTCGCTGGGGGTTCCACCGGCCGGTACTGCGGACGTGGATGCGCTCGCGGGGCGGTATCGGACGGCTATCGCGGGCCGGCGGATGCTGCTGGTTCTTGATGATGCGGCCGGGGTCGGGCAGGTGCTTCCGTTGATTCCGGGGAGCTCGAGTGCGGCGGTGGTGATCACCAGTCGGCAGCGGCTGACTGAGCTACCGGGGGCTCGGCGGATCGATCTTGATGTGTTGGGTGAGCGCGAGGCATTGCAGTTGTTGGGTGAGGTGGTTGGTGCGCCGCTGGTTGACGCTGACCGGGAGGCGGCGCGGCAGGTTGTCCAGCGCTGCGGGTTGTTGCCGTTGGCCATCCGGATTGCTGGGGGTCAGTGCTCGGGATCCCTTCAGGAGTTGGCGTTGCGGCTGGCTGATGATGATGGGCGACTGGATGCGCTGACTGGTCCTGGTGGTGTTGTGAACAAGACCATCGGGATCTCTTTGGCGGCGTTGAGGGCGGGCAAGGCGCTCGATGTGGCGGCCGTTGAGGCGTTTCCGATGGTGGCGCTCTTCGATGGGGACTGGTTTCCGTTGCGGGCAGCGGCGAAGGTGCTGGAGAGATCGCTGGACGAGACCGAGGAGTTGCTGGAGCGGCTGGTTGATCTGCATATCGTGGATACGCCGGCGCTTCATCGGTATCGGCTGCATGATCTGGTGCGGGACGTCGGGCGGGATCTGGCGCGGACGACGCGGAGCGACGGGGAGCTTGTTGAAGCCTTCCGGCGTGAGCTGGACTGTTATCGGGGGATGCTGTGGCGGTACATCGAGCTGCTCGACTACGTGGTGGACCTGTACGGCGCCTGGACCGAACCCTCCTGGTCGGCGGACGCCAACGACCTGTCTGATCGGCAGCGAGTCCTCGACTGGCTCGACGTGGAGCTCCCGAACATCGTCCGGCTGGTCCGTACTGCGGCCGACGGTGACGCCTGCGATCGGGTGACTGCCGTGCAGATCGCCTTGGGGATGACGCATCTCGGCCGCGGGGTGATGCGGTTCGCCGAGGTCCATGAGGTGACGTTGACCGTGATCGATCTGCCGGTCGAGCTCGACCCCAGACTCGATCACGGCCGGATGGCTCAGATGGCCTTCACCTGGGGCTGGTTCGGCTTTTACGCCGAAGCGCTGCGATGGTGCAATCTCGAATTGCCGTTGGCTCGCGCGCTCGCAGAGCCGACCCAGCTGTCGGCGTCCTTGCTCAACCTCGCCAACAATCTTGCCTCTCTGAACCGACCGGTCGAGGGACTGCCGGTTGCCGAAGAGGCCCTCAGCGTCATTCACGAAAGCGGTGCGCGGACCTACGAGTCCGCCGTCAACATCGCGATGGGCACGCTGGCCGGGCAGTTGGGAGATTTTGCTCGCCAGCGGCAGACTTTCGAGCGAGCTCTCCAGATCCTGCCGAACCCCAGGCCGACAACAGCTGCGCTGGCCAGGACCTTGATGGGCACGTCATTGCGGACCAGCGGGCAGTGCGAGGCGGCGCTGGCGGTGCTCGATCAGGCTCTCGAGCTGTCCCAGGGGCCGAAGGCCGAGGCACTCGAAGTGATGGTTCTGACCGAGATCGGGATGACCTGGCTGGCGTTGGGTGATCATGCCAAAGCCTGCGAGGTGTTGACCGACGGACTGGCTATCGCCGTGCGGTATCCGAAGGAACACAAGGAAGCCGAGCTGCGACACCAACTCGGGCATGCGCTGAAAGGGCTGGGGATGTTGGCCGAGGCGCGGGCCGAGTGGGAGGAGGCAGTCGTGCTGCACGACCGGATGGCCGATCCCCGCGCCGATGAGGTCCGGGAGCTGTTGCGCCGCAGTCTGTAGAGCCGATTGGGTCCGACTATCTTGATCGGGGAGGGTGTCCCCGAAGCCTGGAGTTATGCCGATCATGTCCGCCACATCGTCCGACGTAGCTCAGCTGCTGCGTCATTTTCGAAGCCGCGCCGCTCTTACTCAGGAAGCGCTGGCTGAGAAGGCTGAGCTCAGTGTGGGGGCGATCCGGTTGCTGGAGACCGGGCGGCGTCGTCATCCCAGGCCTGAAACGGTCAGCCAGCTCGCTGCGGCGCTGCAGTTGCCGGAGGCGGACAGCCGGCGGTTGGTGGCCGCCGCAAAACGGGTGGTTCCGACCGCGATGGGTGATCGGAATGTTCCGCAACTGCTGCCATTGCCCATCGCCGACTTCACCGGCCGCCGGGACGAACTCGCTCGGCTGGTTCGGGACGTTCGTCCGCGGAGTGGGCCCGCGGCGGGAGTTGCCGTTGCTGTGATTTCGGGGATGGGTGGGGTTGGGAAGACCACTTTGGCTGTGCGGGCCGGGCACGCTGTCGCCGATGAGTTTCGGGATGGGCAGCTCTATGTGAATCTGCGAGGTGGCGGCGCGGAGCCTCGGAGTACTGCGGGTGCTCTGGAGGTGTTGCTGAAGTCGTTGGGGGTGCCGCCGGTCGGCACCTCGGACGTGGAGGTCCTCTCCGCGCGGTATCGGACGGCCATCGCAGGGCGGCGGGTATTGCTGGTGCTCGATGATGCGGCCAGTGTTGCCCAGGTTCTGCCGTTGATTCCGGGGACTTCGAGTGCGGCGGTCTTGATCACCAGTCGGCAGCGGCTGTCCGAGTTGCCGGGGGCTCGGCGGGTCGACCTCGATGTTCTGGAGGAGCGTGATGCTCTTCAGTTGCTCAGTGAGGTGGTGGGGCCGGGGCTGGTCAGCCGGAACCCGGAGGCTGCGCTGCAGGTTGCTCAGCGGTGTGGGCTGCTTCCGTTGGCCATCCGGATCGCTGGTGGTCAGTGTGGTCGGGGCGCGCGGTCTCTCGAGGTGTTGGCGGGGCAGTTGGCGGATGAGGATGGTCGGCTGGACGTACTGACCGGGGCGGATGGTGTGGTGAACAAGACCATCGCTGTCTCTCTGGAGGCTTTGGCTGCGGGGTCAGCGCTGGACAAGGGGGCTGTCGAGGCGTTTCCGGTGCTCGCGTTGTTCGATGGGGACTGGTTTCCGTTGCGGGCCGCAGCCAGGGTGCTGGGGAGGTCTCTGGGAGAGACCGAGGAGTTGCTGGAGCGGTTGGTTGATCTGCATCTGGTCGAGACGCCGGCGCTGCGTCGTTATCGGTTGCATGATCTGGTGCGGGACGTCGGGCGGGATCTGGCGCGGACGACGCGGAGCGACGGGGAGCTTGTGGAGGCCTTCCGGCGTGAGTTGGAGTGTTATCGGGGGATGTTGTGGCGGTACGTGTCGCTGTTCGACGCTGTGGTCGACCACTACGGTGCATGGGAGGAGCCCCGCTGGTTCGCGGATGCCGAGGACCTGTCCGATCGGCAGGGGATTCTCGAATGGCTCGAAGGTGAACTACCGAACCTTGTCCGGTTGGTCCGGGCCGCGTCCGAAGGTGACTCCGGCGATCAGTTGACCGCGGTGCAGCTTGCGTTGGGGATGCCGTACCTCGGCCGTGGGTTGATGCGGTTCGCAGAGTTCCAGCAGGCGATGTCGATGGTGATCGATCTTCCGATCGAGCTGGACCCCAGACTCGAGCATGGCCGGATAGCCCAGATGAGCTTCGCCTTGGGCTGTGTGGGGATGTTCGACGAGGCCCTGCGATGGAGCGACCTCGAGCTGCCGTCGGCTCGTGCGATCGGGGATCCGACCCAGCTGTCGGTCTGTCTGGTCAATCGCGCTTCGGGTCTTTTCCGGTTGAAGCGGCCGGCCGAAGGGCTGTCGGATGCCGAAGAGGCCCTCAGGATCATTGTCGAGACCGGCGCCGGGACCTACGAGTCAGCTGCCAATCTGAGCGTCGGCACGCTGGCCGGGCAGTTGGGCGATCTTGCCCGGCAGCGGGAGACGTTCGATCGGGCGCTTCAGGTGCTACCCAACGCGACACTGCCGACCGCCGCCTTGGCCAGGGCGCTGATGGGCGAATCGTTTCGTGTCACTGGGCAGTACGAGGCCGCTATCGCCATCTTGGGAGAGGCGCTGGAACAGGCCCGGAAGGCGAGGGCCGAGGTGCTGGAGTTGGTGACTTTGGCGGAGATCGGGATGACCTGGCTGGCGATGGGGGACCATGCCAGAGCCTGCGAGGTACTGACCGATGGACTGGCCATTGCGATCCGGTACCCGGGGGAGCACCGGGAAGCAGAACTGCGGCGCCAACTCGGCCTGGCGCTAGCAGGCTTGGGGATGATCGCCGAGGCGCGGGCCGAGTGGGAGGAAGCGGTCGTGCTGCACGATCGCATGGCTGACCCGCGGGCCGACGAGGTTCGCGAGTTGCTACGGGCTCAGCGGTAGCGCGGCTGCAGTCTTTCGCAGGGCCTCGATGGTTGCTTTGAGCAAGGGGTTTTCGGCTTGGCCGGGGCGGAGGGCGGCGTAGACGCGGCGGGTGGGGGTTGGTGGGGCGAGGGGGCGGAGTACTGCGGTGCCGGGGTTGGGGAGGGCCAACTGGGGGACCAGTGAGACTCCGGCGCCGGCGGCTACCAGGGCGGCTACTGCGGTGTAGTCGTCGGAGTGGTGGGCGATGCGGGGGGCGAAGCCGGCCTGTTCGCAGGCTAGGAGTACTACGTCGCGGATCGGGTTGCCGGTCGACGTCATGATCCAGTTGTCGGCGGCGAGCGAGGTGAGGTCGATCTGGGGTCGAGCGGCCGCGGGGTGGTCGGAGGGGAGGAGGGCGGCGAAAGGCTCGGCGTACAAGGGGATTCGGGTCAGGCGTTGGTCGTCGGGGGAAGGGGCGCCGCGGTGTTCTACGGCGATCGCTAGTTCGACTTCGCCGTCCAGGAGTTGGGTGATGGCTTGGTGGCCCTCGGCGTCCCGTACTGCGAGGTGCAGGCCCGGCGTTGTGGTTCGCAGGGTGGCGAGTGATGGGGCGACCAGCAGGCTGATCGCGGTGGCGAAGGCGGCGACGCGGAGCTCGCCGGTTGCGCCGGAGGCGTGTTGACGGAGGGCTTCTTCGGCGCGTTCGACCTCGGTCAGGATGGTGTCGGCGTGGGTGAGCAGCAGGCGGCCGGCCGAGGTGATGGCTACTCGGCGGCCGCGGCGTTCGAGGAGTTCCTGGCCGACCTCGGACTCGAGGGCGGCGAGTTGCTGGGAGACGGCCGACGGGGTCAAGTGCAGGACCTCGGCGGCCGCGGTCACGGTGCCGTGGTCGGCAAGGGCTCGCAGCACTCGCAACCGGCGTACTTCGATCACGAGGTCAGCTTCGCACACGTCAGCCGAAGGTATCGGGGTCCCCGCCGGTGCGGACGCCGGTCTCCAGGTCGGCGATCGCGGCCATGTCGTCGTTGTCCAGGGCGAAGTCGAACACGTCGATGTTCTCCGCGATCCGGCTCGGCGTCTTCGACTTCGGCAGGACCACGTTGCCGAGCTGCAGATGCCAGCGGATCGCCACCTGCGCGGGAGTCTTGCCGTACTTCGCGCCGATGGTCTTCAGCGACGCGTTGTCGATCAGGCCACCCGACGCGAGCGGGCTCCACGCCTGGGTGACGATGTCGTTCTCCGCGTTGAACGCGCGCAGTTCGTCCTGCGGCAGCTCCGGGTGCAGCTCGATCTGGTTCACCGCGGGGCGCAGTTCGGTCTCGGCGAAAAGCCGTTGCAGGGCAGGGATGTGGAAGTTCGAGACCCCGATCGCGCGGACCCGCTTGTCGGCGTACAGCTGCTCGAACGCCTTCCAGGTCTCGACGTACTTGTCCTTCTTCAGCGCCTGCCAGTGGATCAGGTAGAGGTCGACGTGGTCGAGGCCGAGCCGGTCCAGGCTGGCGTCGAAGGCGGTCAGGGTGGAGTCGTAGCCCTGCTCGCTGTTCCAGAGCTTGGTGGTCACGAAGAGCTCGTCGCGGGGCAGTCCGGAGGCGGCGATGGCCCGGCCGACACCGGCCTCGTTGCCGTAGATGGCGGCCGTGTCGAGGTGCCGGTAGCCGGCCTCGAAGGCTGCTTCGACGACGCCGGTGACGATCTCGTCCTCGACCTGCCAGACCCCCAGGCCCAGCTGCGGGATCTCGACGCCGTTGTCCAGGGTGATCATGGGGACTGTGCTCATTCGTCCATTCCACTGGCAGCAGGGCCTCCAGCCCAGTCATCCGACGTGTGACAACAACCTCATCAACTGCCCGTAACCACCTCGAAGGTCTTGGCATCAGGCTCCAGGAAGCGCAACAGGGCGGTCCCTTCACGCTCAAGCTCGACCGTCGTCTTCTTCAGCAGCCGCCCGAATGGGGTCAGCGTGAGAGTGGCCACACCCCGCTTCTTCTCGGCCGTCCACAGCCCGGCGACCAACCCGTCGACCAGGTACGTCGACTTCACCCGCAGGTTCTTCGTAAACACGGCTGGACGGTGCTCATCGGCAATGATTCGTTGGCGTTTCGCGTGTGCGAGCAGCAGATTGTCGAACTCAGGCAGGAATCTGACCGGTGCGACGGTCTCCGGGTCAGGCCGCGGCGCAGCCGGTACGTCGTACAGCGGCTTGCCGCGCTCGTCGGTGAAGACCTCGAGCTCCAGCGTGTCGAACAGCTGCTTCGCCTTCGGCAGCCCCGACCAGGTCTGGAAGTCCGCCGGGGTGGCCGGCCCGAACGCCTCCAGATAGCGCAACGCCAGCTCGTCCGGTACTGCGGACCGCCGCAGCTTCTTGCCGATCCACTGCTCGGCCGGCGTGAACCGCGCGTTGGCCGTCCAGCCCCAGCGGGTCTCGGCCGGCGCGATGACCAGCGGGACCAGCATCCGCGCGCAGAAGCCGAGCGCCCGGTCGTTCACCTGCGGGAACTGCTTCTGCAGGCCATCGCGTACTTCGGTGAACGTCAACGGCTCTGCCGCCAGCAGGCTGCGCGCCGCGACGGCCACCTTGTCGGGCTCCAGACCGGCGGCCCGGTCGCCGAGCAGCTTCAGCCCGGCCTCGAGTACCGGGTTGAGGGTGGTGCGGAAGCGCAGGTAGTCGTCGGCGGTGACGAGGTGCAGGGTGCCCCGTAAGAGAGTCGCCCGCACCACCTCACGCGCCTCGGCCGCCGAGGTCAGGTCGGTGTCGGCAAAATCAGACAGCCGGGACCACAGCCCGACGTACGGATGCTTCGGCTCCTGACCCTGCATCCCCGCGAGTTGCCCGACTGCCGCCACCACGCCGAGGTCGGACCGCTCCAGCAGCAACTGCCTGGCCAGCGTCGCGCGGTTGATCGCCTGCGGGCTGAGCATCGTCATTTCGAGGTCACCCGGGTCTGCGAAGCGCGCTCGGGGTAGGTACGGCGGTTGCGCACGATCGCGGCTGCCTGCAACCCGAGGGCCAGATAGGACCCAGCCGCCAGTACTGCGCCCCGCCGGGTGTTGTCTGCCCGGAACTCCCACACAGCCTGGTGCCCGAGCTCCCACGGCACAGCTGTCTTGAGCAGTGATCGGACCAGTGCCTGCGGGTACGAGGGCGACCCGGCGCTCGTTTCATCACGCAGGGTGAGACCCAGGGCACGTTTACCGGGCGATCCACCGGCTGCTTCGGTCACCGCCAGGGCGGCGCTCAAGGGCATCGTCAGGCCTACCGCGACCAGCACCCGGACCTTGGCCGGGGACACGTCGGGGAGGGCTGAGCCCGGCCGTCGGCGCTGCCGCAGCAAAGCGCCGGCGGCCAGCAGACCAAGGGGAACGGCCAGCAGGCTGTAATCGATTGCCGTGGCCAGGCCGCGGCGCGCAGTCAACATGCGCAGAGATTACGCCACGGTTCGATCGAAGGTCGTCAATTACTGGACCAGTACAGCCGCCACGCGGTGGAGTGGACAAATTCGATTGTTCGTGTGCTTTAACTATCCAATGATCACTTGAAATGCATATTTAATGTCGACTAAAACAGTTGACTTAGAACCGATATAGCCCGGTTTCTCCTTACCTGGTTGACGATCTCCTGACAAAGATGAGCAGAACAGGAGAAGTTCTCGCCGCGGTGGAATTTAGCTGTTAGCCTCAGGCCCGGCTGGGGAGCCTGAATTCACCGGAGTTCATTCGCCGGGTTCTGTCTGTTCATGAAACAGAGGAGAAAGGCAGGTTTCTCGTGCCCACCGAGACTGCTCAGTCGCGCCCGACCGGCGCCGTCGCGGCCGCCGCCACCGTGCAGGTGAGCGGCGTGCGGAAGGCGTTCGGCCAGGTCGAAGCGCTGCGTGGCGTCAGCCTGGAAGTGCTTCCTGGACAGGTCTACGGACTCCTCGGCCCGAACGGCGCCGGCAAGACCACCTTGTTGCGGATCCTGCTCGGCCTGGTCCGTCCCGACGACGGCTCGGTGACCGTGCTCGGCCGCCGCCCCGGTACGCCGGAGGCGCTGCGCCAGGTCGGCGCGCTGATCGAGGCCCCAGCCTTCGTCCCGCACCTGTCGGGCCGGGTGAACCTGCAGGTTCTGGCCCGAGCCAAAGGGCTGCCCGACGCTGAGGTGGACCGGGTCCTCGAAGTCGTCGAGCTCAAGCATCGTGGCAACGACCGGTTCTCTGGCTATTCACTCGGCATGGGTCAGCGGCTCGGCGTTGCGGCCGCGTTGCTGGGCAGCCCGGCACTGCTGATCCTGGATGAACCGACCAATGGTCTGGACCCCGAAGGCGTCGCCTCGATGCGGTCCCTGGTGCGGAGACTTGGCGCCGGTGGGACCACGGTGCTGTTCTCGTCGCACCAGCTCGGCGAGGTCCAGCAGATCTGCGACCGGGTAGTGGTGATCGACCGCGGTCTGGTCATTGCCGACGACACCGTCGACGCGATCAGGGACCAGCCGGGCAGCGTCACCCTGGATGTCTGGGCCACCCCGGCCGACCAGGCGACGCGCATCCTCGCGGAGTACACCGGGCAGTCGCCGGTCGAGGCGGGAGACGCCTCGGATCCGCATCTGCATCTCGCGGCCGCGCCGGACGACGTACCGGGGCTGGTTCGCGCATTGGTTGCCGCAGGCATCGATGTGCACGAGATCCGGCGCGAACGGCAGACCCTGGAAGGCGTCTTCTTCGCGCTGACCAAGCACGACGAGCAGCCGACGGAGGAGTCATGATCAACGCTGTCGCCGCCGAGGGCCTGCTGCTGCGCAAGCGGATGGCGCCGGTGGTCATCGGGATCGCCTGGATCCTGATGGTGGTCGGCTTCGCCTTCGTCGTGCCGTACATCATCTACAGCGTTCTCGACCCGTCCGACACCAGCCGGGGTGAGCTGCTCGACATCCTGCTGCCGAACGCGGTCGCGGCCACCTCGCTGAGCAGCTATCCCTTGTTCGGTGGCGCGATCATGCTGATTCTCGGCGTGCTGGTGACCGGCTCGGAGTACCGGTGGGGCACTTGGACCGCTCGGCTGAGTCAAGGTCCCGGCCGAGTGCAGGTACTGCTGGCCAAGGTCGCCGTCGGTGCGATCGCGACCACAGTGATCGCAGCGGCCGCCGCTGTCGCCGCAGTGATCTCGTCCGCCGTCATCGGCGCGGTCGAAGGTCGCTCGGCCGACTGGCCCTCGATCGGGGCGATGGCCGGTTCGCTCGGCTCCGCAGCGTTGATCTCGGCCGCCTGGATGAGTGTCGGCGCCGCGCTCGGCGTGATCTTCCGCGGTACGACGGTCGCCCTCGCCGCCGGCCTGCTGTGGACCCTCGCCCTGGAGAACGCGCTGTCCGGACTGGCGGGCATCCTGCCCGGCCTCGAACCCGTCCGCTACGTCCTGCTCAGCTCGGCCAGCGGCTCGCTGGTCGGCGGGATGGGCGCACCGACGCAAGGCAATGGCGGCACTCCCGGTGTCGTCGACTACCTGAGCACTCCCGCGGCCTGCTTCGTCCTGGTCGCCTACATCGTCCTGAGCACCACCGTCGCCGCGATCCTGATCCGCCGGCGCGACATCAGCTGACTCCCAGCATCCCCTGCACGCCTTCCTTCCGCCCGAGGAGTGACCGTGACCAACCCGCCCGATGAACTAGTCCGCCCCCGGATGCGCCAGGACGTCGCCTTCCTGGAGACTCTCGACGGTGTCTACGTCCGGGGAGCCGACGGCGCCTTCGTCATCCGCGGCGCCGGCGCCTACCGCTATCTGTCGGCTCTGCTGCCGCATCTGGACGGCAGCAACTCGCTGACGGAAATCGTTGCCGGACTCCCCGAAGCGCACGCCGGCGCGGTGCGGTCGTTGCTCGGCACCCTCGCTTCGCGCGGCGTCGTACTGGACGGTGCCCGGGCCGAGGTGGCCGAGGAGGTACGCGCCAACTTCCCGAGTCAGATCGCCCTGCTCGAGCACAACGGTGACGACGGCAGCGGGTTCGCCCGGGTGGCCGCTGCCCGGGTGCTGGTGATCGGCGAGGACGACGAGGCCACCGCCACGCTCGCAGCCGCGTTGACCGCAAATGGCGTCGGCTCGGCCGACGGCGGCTTTGTGCGGGTTTCTTCAAGCCAGGCAGGAGAAGAGGCCGACCTGATCTGCCTGCTGGCCCTGGATGGGCCGTCGCAGCAACTGTTCTCGCTCGCCGAGCAAGCACGCCAAGCCGGTACTGCGTTCCTTCCGCTGCTGCGGGTCGGGGACCAACTCATGGCCGGTCCCTGGCAGGGCACAGTCTCGATCCAGTCAGCACTTCTGCGGATGAGCGACAACAACCTCTCCGGTACTACGGAACTCTGGCAAGCCGCCGTCGCCGGTCCATCGGCCGCGCAGGCCAAACCGGCCCTCCCCGGAGTCGCCGCCACGATGCTGCTCAACGTGGTGGGCTTCGAGATCTTCAAGCAGCTCGCCGGCAGCATGCCGTCCGACCTGGAAGAGACTGTGATCCTGGTCGACCCGGATCGCCTCACCGTCTACACCGAGCACGTGATCGCTCACCCCGCTGTCCAGCCCGCTGCGAGCGCCACCAGCCAGAACGAGCCGGCTGACAGTGTCGAGACCGCGTACCGGCGTTTCGACACGGTGGTCGCCGACACGGTCGGGTTGCTGCGGCGGTTCGATGACGACGCAGTACCGCAGATCCCGGTGAAGACGGCCGTCCTGCTGGCTCCGGCCGCCGATGCCGCGCCGCTGGTGACCTTCGGGGTCGAGACGGTGCTGGAGGCCCGGTTGGCCGCGCTGGAAGCGGCGTCGGTCCGCTATGCGCTCAACCTGCATCGGCGCTGTCAGTTGCTGGCCGATCCGGCGCCGGACGCCGAGCAGGTCGCGGCAGAGCAGTTGGCGACGTGGCTGGGTGTGGGACCGACCAACACACAGCAAACGGCAGCGGTGGAGGTCGGGACGAGTGCGCCGCTCGCAGTCGACCGGGCCGCCGTGCTGGCCGGGCCGTTGGACTGGAGTTCGGCGACGTTCGAGCCTGATCTCGGTGGTCTGGCCGCCGCGCCGACCAAGGCCGAAGCGGTCTCACGGGCTCTGGTGACAGCAGCGGGGTCTGCCGCCGTCGCCGCTGTCGCCCGCGGCGAGCTGCCGGTCACGGCTGCTTCCGACGAGCTGATCGCGCAGGCGCTCGACCCGCAGCAGCACCGTCGGCTGATGATCCTGGTCAACGAGCTGACCGCCGCCGGAGACCGCGTCTCCTTCCAGTTGGGCCGGGGCGCCGTCCCGGTCGCTGTAGTTGCTATCAGCAACGGATCGGGGACGGTCCGGCTGGCCCGGGCCGCGAGCTCGTGGGTGGCGGCGGCCGAGTCGGCGCTGCTCACCGCGGTCGGCGAACGCCAGCTCACCGGTACGCCGTTCGCCCGTCTCGACCACCGCCTGGGACTGGAGGCCGACCTCAGCGGTCTCCGCTCCGCGGGTCCGGTGGCCGAGCCGGCCGAGCTCACCGCCGGCTTCACCGACGACCAGATCCTGTCCACCCTCGCCGCCGTTGGCCACCGGGCCGCCGTCGTCGACCTGACCCCACCCGATCTCGCCGGTGTCACCGCGGTCGCCCGCGTGCTGCTCTTCGGCGAGCCCGTCACGAAGGAGTCGTGATGACCGACCTGACCGCTGAGCTGCTGTCGCTGGAGACCGTCACCTTCGAGGTGGAGGAGATCGCCGACGTCGGCATGGAGGCCGCCAGCTGGTGCAGCTCCAGCACCAGCACCAGCAGCTGTTCGTCCTGCAGCACGTCCAGCTGCTGCGGATGCTCCAGCTGCAGTTGCAGCAGTACCAGCTGAGCCAGGTACTGCCTCCCCAGGTTCCGCCGCCCGGCCGGGCGGCGACCCACCCCGCCCAGGAAGGAGGTGAATCACCATGGCACTCCGCGAAGAGCTGCTTGTCCTCGAGACGGCGACGTTCGAGATCGAGGACATCATCGACCTCGGTCAGGATGCGGCCGGCTGGTGCAGTTCGAGCTGCTCCTGCTCGAGCTGCTCGTCCTGCAGCACGTCCAGCTGCTGCTCCACCAGCACCAGCACCGGGTGCGGCGGCGGCTGACAGCCGCCCGCTCGTCCGAGTACTACGGCGACAGCTGCCCCATGTTGTCGACGGCTTGGTACTACCTGCTCCACCCAGACGCGGCTGACCAGCCGCGCAGGACAAGGAAAGGAAGACCGCTATGAGCACTCAGTCGCTCGGCCTCGAACTGCTCGACCTCGAGGCCGTCACCTTCGAGGTCGACGAGATCACTGATCCGTCGCTCGACCTCGCAGCCACCAGCTCGTCCTGCAGCACCTCCAGCTGCTGCTCGTGTTCCACCTCGAGCTGCTGCTCGACGAGTACCAGCACCTCCAGCTGCGGCTGACCAAGTGTGCTTGTGAGCTGAGTGCTGCGGGCCAAGGGCCCTGGTCCGCAGCATGTTCACCCCTCCCGCGACACCCCGCCCCGGACCACGAAGGAGCAGCATCCAGTGACAACAGTGGAAGAGACAACTACGGCTCCTCCGATGGTCAGCACCGTCGGTACGTCGATCGCCGCGCTGCTGCCACCCGGTCCGGTACTGACACTGGACGTCGCCGTCCTGGGCCTGCCCGGCCAGGAGGAGCGGACCATGATCGGCCCGCCGGAGACCACCGCCACGGTGAGCATCCGGAGCTACGCGGGCACCCTGGTGGTCGCCGCGACCCCTGGTGGCGCCGGCCCCTGCCCGACCTGTTTCGACCGGCGCTGGGTGGTCTGCCGCCCGAGCATCGAACGCCGGATCATGGATCATCCGCACGGCATCCTGACCACCGAGTCGATCGTGCCGGCCCACCACGCGCTCGCCGTCGCCGCCACCTTGAGCCGGGTCGCGGCCGAGGCGAGCCCCGACGGACCGGCGTACCCGGTGTGGGAGATCGACACCCGGACGGCGCGCGTCGAGCGCTACGGGCTGATCCGCGACTCCTCCTGCGTCTGCGCCGAGCCTGAACCCGACACTGCGGAGGGCGCGCAGATCCATCTGGTGTCCACCCCGGCGTCGAGTCCTGGCAGCGGGCGCTCGCGTAAGCCGGAGGACCTCAACCTGCCGATGGAGGCGCTCGCGAACCCGGTCTGCGGCATGCTCGGCGGCCCGGCGATCCGTGCGTACCACGCCACCGCCACCGCACCGGCGAGCGGGCACTTCGAGGTTCGCAGCAAGTACGGACTGCACGAGATGTGGTGGAGCGGCCATGCCGAGAGCTACCAGCGCAGTGAGCTGCTGGGCGCGCTCGAAGGCCTGGAACGCGATGCCGGTCAGCTCCCGCGTCGGCTCGACGTCGCGCTGCGGGCCACGCCTGCCGAGCTGACCGTCCCCTACGTGGAGATGGAGCAGTGCGGGCTCTACACGCCGGAGTTCTACGTCGACCACGCCGACAAGTACGTGCCCTGGGCAACGAACCCGAAGGTGCCGTGGGTCTGGGGCTGGTCGGTCCGGGACCAGCGCGGGCTGCTGGTGCCCGAGCAGATCGTCTACTACCTGGATCATCGTGAGGACCACCGCAACACCGTGCAGGAGTGCTCGAACGGCTGCGCCTCCGGCAGTTCGGTGACCGAGGCGGTGCTGCACGGGCAGCTCGAGCTGATCGAGCGGGACGCCTTCCTGATCAGCTGGTACAGCGGCCTGACGCCGGTCGAGATCGATCTGGACACCGTCGACAACGCGCTGG
This sequence comes from Kribbella sp. NPDC056861, assembly GCF_040687575.1. Taxonomy (NCBI): domain Bacteria; kingdom Bacillati; phylum Actinomycetota; class Actinomycetes; order Propionibacteriales; family Kribbellaceae; genus Kribbella; species Kribbella sp. NPDC056861. Next base: position 66,037 of record NZ_JBFBNQ010000003.1, read on the forward strand.
TTCGGCAGATGCGGGCGCACGTCGACCTGCTCGGCTACGACCTGCGCTGCTTCGACATCCGGGTCGACCTCCCGGTGCCCGCGGTCGGCGCTGTCGCCGTACGGCGTGATGGCGGGCCGGGCACGCTCTGCTTCGCGGGCGGCGCCTCGCTGGACCCGGCGGACGCAGTACGGGCTGCTGTTTGTGAGGTGGCGTCCTACGTCACCGGGTTCGAGGACCGGGTGACCGAGAGTCTGGCCGAGGTGCGGCCGATGGTGACCGACTACCGCAATGTCGGCGAGCTGGCCCACCACGCGTTGCTGTTCGGGATGCCGGAGATGGCCGAGCACGCCCAGCACTGGTTGCGGCAGACCGAGGTGACCTCGCTCGACGACGTGTTCGCCGACTGGACCACCGGGCGGGCGCCGGCCACCGATCTGCGGGAGCCGGTGGAGGAGATCGTCGCGCTGTTCGCCGAGCGCGGGATGGACACCGTCGTGGTCGACCAGACCACGCCCGAGCAGCTCGCGATGGGTCTGCGCACGGTCGCCACGATCGTGCCCGGCCTGATCCCGATCGACTTCGGCTGGCAGCGCCAGCGGGTGCTGACGATGCCGCGCACGTTGTGGGCGCCGTACGCCGGTGGGCGGACCGCGCAGCCGCTGACCCCTGAGCAACTGCACCGCGTCCCGCACCCCTTCCCCTGACCGACCCAGCCCAGTCCCAGTCCCGCCGTCTTCCGTAGGAGTTGAGCGCAGGTGACCAGCCAGATCGATGCCACTGCCGGGCCGAGCCGCGCGGAAGTCGCGATGGACTACGCGCGCCGGATGTTCGAGCGGCAGCGGGTACCCCTGCCGCCGCTCGGCTTCCAGGTGGACTGGAGCGACCAGCCGTCGCGGCACAAGCTGTACCTCGACGCGCCCAAGCTCCCGCTGCCGGTGCCCTTCGCGAACCTGCCCTCGATCGGCGTGGAGGCCGCTGCGGCTCGTGCTGCCGGTCCGGTGGACGCGGAGCTGCCGTCCCTCGACGTACTGGCGTCTGTGCTCGGCTGTTACGGACTGATCGACCGCCGCACCCAGCTGAACTGGAACGAGGACAGCACCGCCAAGCTGCGCCCGGCCGCTCCTGTCTGGGCACGGCCGACTGCGTCCGGCGGAGGCATGTATCCAGCCGAGAGTTACCTGGTGGCCGGCAGCCAAGCGCCGCTGCGCACCGGCGTCTACCACTACGACACGGCTCACCACAGTCTCGACCGGCTGTCCTCGGCGAACCGCTGCGAGGAGCTGGCCGCCGCGACCGGGGTCGAGGCCGGGCTGTATCTCGTGTCCACGTTGAAGTTCTGGAAGAACGCGTTCAAGTACAACTCGTTCAGCTATCACGTGGTGACCCAGGACGTGGGTGCGCTGCTGGCCTCCTGGCGGCTCGTGTTCGCGGCCGCCGGCCACACGGTCGAGCCGGTGCTGTGGTTCGACGAAGCACCGGTCAGTACTGCGCTCGCGGTGGACGGCCGCACCGAAGCTCCCTTTGTAGTCGTCCCGCTCGGGCCCACCCGTCCTGCAGCCACCCAGGCTGAGCCAGGCACACCGTCGCCGCTGCGGGTCTGGGAGAAGTCCGAGCGGGTCCGCGACTTCGAGTTGGTCGAGCGCGTCCACGCGGCCGCCCTCGTCGGCAACCAGGCGAGGACGCCGCGGACAACCTCGGTGACGCTGGCGCCGCTCGACCGGTCCGGTGGCGACGTGCACCTACCCGCACTGGACGAGTCGGCCAAGGACCTCTCAACCAGCTTGCGCACCAGGCGATCCAGCTTCGGCCTGTTCTCCGCCCGGCCGCAGCTCGCCGCCGCCGACCTCGGCTCAGTACTGGCTACCACTGCCCAGATGACTCGTGCTGGAACGGATGTCGAGCCCATCCCTCGGCAGGACCCGTGGACTCGCCTGTGGGTGCTGCCTAACGCCGTCGAAGGCCTGGAGAAGCGCGCGTACTCCTACGACCCGGCTACACACCAGTTGATCCGTGCAGGTGAGTTCGACTACGGCGAGGTCCAGCGGCACTACGCGCTGACCAACTACAACATCAGCGAGGTAGCCGCCGTACTGGTCATCACTGGACGGCTGCAGGCGCTGGTGGAGGCGTACGGCGCCCGCGGCTATCGCATGTTGAGTGTCGAGGTCGGCCAGCTCGCCCAGACCAGCTACCTCGCCGCAACCTCTCGGGGACTGGGCATCGGAGCAGTACTCGGTATCGACAACCTCGCCGTTGACGAGTTCCTCGGCATCGAGCAGACCGACGAGCGCAGCATGCTCTTCCTGCTGCTCGGCCACGAACGCGTTGGCCGCGCCGGCTACGACCACGGCCTGCATCACCGTCCGGCTCAAGGAGACCCACGATGACCGACGTCCTCTCGAACCCCTACAGCCCGGACACCGGTACTGCGTCCGGCTGGCGGCTCGGCTCCGGCTTCCTGCTCCGCGTCGCCGGTCAGCCCGCCGAAGCAGTCGCCGTACTGCGTACTCCGGCCGCCATCTCCTGGACCGAGCAGGTGCTCGCGGCCGAGGCCGTCCGGGATGCGGTGGCCAACCAGGTCCGCGAGGCGCTGGAAGCCGACTTGGCGGCTCGTGACCCGGAGGACCCCGAGCGGGTGGCGCTGATCAACCTCCGCCGGGATGCCTTCAACGGACGCCGCCCCCGGCCCGCCACAGTGTCCAAGGCCGAGCCGCTGCTGCCGGAGCAGACCCAGGTCCTCACACGTCAGTGGGTCGCGACGATCGACCGGGTTCGCGACCTGTTGGACCAGGGCGTCGCAGTACTGGGTGATGACCTTGCCGCGGCTCGTGCCCGGGCTCGGGAGCTCCTGGCCGACGACAAGCTCCGCAGCGCCGTCCTGCTCCAGTCGGAGGTGCTGGAGAAGAACATGGACCGGTACCTCGACCCGACGCGGAAGGTCGACAAGCACGGCCGCCAGGTCGAGCGGACCCTGCTGGAGCTGCTCTACCGGGCCGCGTTGAAGACGAGCCCGTTCAGCACGCTCACGTCGGTCGGCCTCGGACGCTTCAGCGACACCGCGACCCGGCCGCGACCGGAGCCGACGTCACTGGAGCAGCGCTCGACGGTCCGCCTGAACATCGCCGTCCTGGCGCGGCTGTCCGCCGTCGTACTGGCCGACTCCACCCTGCGGTCCGGCCTCCGGGTCGCGCTTGCGCCGGGAGCCAGCTCGGACGGCGAGACCATGCGGTACGTCCGCCGCCGGACCGCCTCCGGCAGCGATCCCGACGCAGTGGTTGCCATTGACAACGTTCATGAGGACCTGTTCTTCCTGCCCGGCGGACCGGCGCTCGACGACGTGGTGACGCTGACCCGCGAGGACCGGCCGACGGTGACCGAGCTGAGCCGGCAGATCGCCGCCAAGGCCGAGGGCCGGTCGCCGGAGGAGTCCGACCAGCTGATCGGGCACCTGCTCCGGCTGGGCTTCCTGCTCGCTCCTGATCTGCAGATCGACCTACGGTCCAGCGATCCCACCAAGGTCCTGATCGTCGCGCTGCTGGCGCAGGACCACCCGACGCTGCAGCAGTTGGCGGCTTCGCTGCAGGCTGCGGTAGATCTGATCGACGCCTACCCCGGTACGCCGGCCCGCGGCCGCGCGGCGGTGCTCCGCGACGTGCGCGATCACGTCCGGGCCTGCTTCGAGCTGCTCGGCGCGTCCGACCAACTTGTACCGCGAACGGTGATCTACGAGGACACCACGATCACCGGCGACGGGATGGACGTGGACCGCGGGCTGTGGGAGCGCACGCTGCTGCCGGATCTGGCCGACCTGGCGGATCTGCTGCCGGCCTTCGATCTGAATGTGTCCAGACGGCTTACGGCCAAGGGATTCTTCAAGGCTCGCTACGGGATCGGCGGTGACTGCGCGGACGTCGTGCGGTTCTGCCACGAGTTCCAGCGGGACTTCTTCGATCCCTACACCCGCCGGTCGATGCGGCGTCGGCAGTTCGACGACGACAACGCGTTCGTGCCGCAGGAGAACTGGTTCAAGCTGCAGGACATCGTCGCGGTCGACAAGGCGCGCGAGGCGGCGTCGCTGCATCTGCGTGACCTGCGGACGGCCGATCCCAGCGAGGTGGAGGAGATCCGGCTCGGGCCGGACTTCGTCGACGCAGTACGGCGTGAGCTGCCGCCGGGTGAGCAACTCGCCCAGCCTTGGTCGTTCTTCGTCCAGCTGGCATCCGGCGACCAGGAGCCGGGTCGGTTGATTCTCAACCAGGCCTATGCCGGGCTGACGCTGATGTTCTCCCGGTTCGCGCACAGCCTCGACACCGAGGGCACCCGGGCGCGCGACCTGATCAGCGAGGTACTGCGCGACTACTCGCCGGACGGCGCCGTACTGGCCGAGCTGCGGGGCGGCTACGAGACGACCAACCTGAACGTGCACCCGGCAGTTACGCAGTACGAGATCGTTTGTCCCGGCGATGCCAGCACCCGGCCGAAGGACGAGCAGATCGCGCTGGAGGACCTCTTCCTGGTGCACGATGCCGTGGCCGACCGGGTCCGGCTGATGTCGACCCGGCTCGGCCGCGAGGTGGTGCCGGTCTACCTGGGCTTCCTGATGCCCATGGCGCTGCCGGAGATCCAGCAGATCCTGCTCTGCTTCTCACCCAGCGGGATGGCCCAGATCGACCTGTGGGCCGGGACCGGCGACCCGATCCCGGTCGACGGTATCCAGTCGTACCCGCGGCTGGTGCTCGGCGACCTGGTGCTGCAGCGGCGGATGTGGAAGCTGAACACCTCGGTCTTCCCGTTCCGCGATCCGCGGCACTCCGACGCCGAGCACCTGCTCAAGGTGCGGCGCTGGCGGCTCGATCACGGGTTGCCCTCCCGGTTGTTCGCCCAGATCGACAACGCGGCGGCCAAGTCCGCGGTCGACGACGGCGCGGCGCCCGATACGCCGGACGCCCCGGAGACGCCTGGCGCCGAACGCAAGGCCGGGCGCAAGCCGCTGCCGGTCGACTTCGACAGCTGGATGTCCCTGCAACTGCTGGAACAACTGGCCCTGGGCGCGTCGGCCCGGATCGTGCTGACCGAGGCGAACCCGGACACCGACGAACTCTGGCTGACCGACGAACACGGCCGGCCGCACGTCTGCGAACTGTTGCTGGAGCTTTACGACACCGGGAGGGACTCCGATGACGAATGACTGGGTGGCCTTGCACGTCTTCTACGCCAGTGACGCGAACCCGATCCTGGTCGAGGCGGTCCGGCCGCTGGTCGCGGAGCTGCGCCGCGACGAGCTGATCGAGCACTGGTTCTTCATCAAGTACTGGATGGAGGGACCGCACCTGCGGGTCCGGTTCAAGCCGGCCCGGCCCGAGCTGCTCGAGGAGGTGGAGAAGCGCGCCACCGCCGCGATCGAGGCGTTCCTGGCCCGGCGGCCGGCCCTCTACGACACCGACATCGACGGCCTGGCGGACATCTACAAGAAGATGTACGTCGCCGAGTACGGCGAGGAGCGGTTCGTCGAGGAGTACGGCGTCGACGGCGTGATGCCGTTCCGGCCGAACAACACCGTCGCCTCGCTGCCCTACGAGCAGGAGTTCGACCGGTACGGCGGACCCGTCGGCATGGCGCTCGGCGAATGGCACTTCGAGGCGTCCAGCGACCTGGTCGCGAAGCTGCTCGCCACCTCGAACACGCACGTCCGGCCGGTACTGCTCGGCCTGGCGACCCAGCTGTCGCTGCTGACGGCGTACTCGTTCCTGGAGACCGACGAGGCGGTCCGGCGGTTCTTCCAGCGGTACCGGGGGTTCTGGGAGACGTCGTACCAGGAGCCGTCGGACGACTATCACGAGTCGTTCGACAAGAGCTACGAGCTGACCCGGGCATCGCTGACCGAGCGGGTCGACCGGATCCGGACCATCAGCGCGGGTGACTCCGATCAGCAGTTGTCGGGGATCGAGCGGGCCTGGCTGACGCACTGCCGGGAACTTCGCGCTCGGGTGGATGCCGATGCCGAGCAACTGCTGTTCCCGAGTCGCACGGGTGGCACCGAGCGGGAGCCGATCGCCGACCCCGAAGCGCGCGCTGCCGTGTTGCTGAGCTCCTACATCCACATGACCAACAACCGGCTCGGCGTGGCCATCCTGGACGAGATCTACCTGTCCTACTTGATCGAGAGGGCCCTGGAACCTGCGGCGGCTCCGGTATGACCACCGTCAGCGATCCCGCTGCGGCGGGCTGGTTGGCAGAGGCGAGGCCTGCGCTGCGGGACGCCGTCCGGATCGGGCCCGGGTTGCAGAAGGGCACGGCGGTCGTCCATGTGATTGGTGACCGGGACACGCACGCGTTCCTGCGGGTGGGTCCGCGGGAGGCGTTCCTGATGTCGCAGCTCGACGGGCAGCGGACCTTGGCGGACATCGGTGTCCAGTACGCGGGGCAGTTCGGCAAGCGGTTGGGTGAGGCGCATTGGCAGCAGCTGTTGGGGTTGCTGCACTCACATGCGCTGATCGACCCGGCCGCGCCCGAGCAGCTGGACGCAGTACGGGAGAAGACTGAGGTTGCCCGGCGTGCTGCGGGTAAGTCGCCGTTGCTGTGGCGTCGGCCGCTGCCGGGGGCTGCTGAGCTCGTCGTACCGCTGGCCCGGCGGATTGGGTGGCTGCTGCACCCGCTGGCCGCAGTACCGCTGGCATTGCTTGGTACTGCGATCGCTGTGTTCGTGCTGCTCGATTGGGGCACGCTCTGGTCGGCAGTGTCGGATTCGCCGTCTCGCTGGACTGCTGCCCTGGTTGGCTTCATCGTGGGCTGGCTGGTGATCGCGGGGCACGAGTTCTTCCACGGCATCGCCTGTGTCCGGTACGGCGGGCGGCCGACCGAGATCGGGGTGATGTGGCGGTTCCCGATGATCGCGCCGTACTGCAAGGTCGACGACGTCGTCACCTTCCCGCGGCCGGGGCAACGCGTCGTCACGTCGTTCGCGGGGATCTACGTCAACCTGATCGCGCTGATCCCGTTCGCGGCCCTCTGGTTGTGGGGACCGCAGTCGGGTTGGTGGCACGGGCTGGCGGCCGCGCTGCTGCTGTTCGGCGTCACCGCCGCAGTGGCGAACCTGGTGCCGGTGCTGAAGCTGGACGGCTATCACATGCTCGAACACGCTACCTCGACGTCGAACCTGCAGGGGGAGTCGTTCCGCTTCGCCGGAGCCTTCCTGCGACGGGGGCCGGCAGGAGTCGCCGGGTATCCGCGTCGGGCCAAGGTGATCTACACCGGGTACGCCGTACTGGCTACTGCGATCCTCGGGCCGGCCATCGTGTTCCTGGTCCGCAGCTGGTACTTCAGCCTGGCCCACTGGTGGAACCCGGGCATTGCGGTCGCAGTACTGGCTGTCGAGGCCGTGGCCGTCTGCGGATTGCTGCGCTGGGCCGTAGTGTGGAAACGGAGAGCGACGGAGGCCGCCTGATGGACCTACTGCAGACACTGATCGGTGTCTTCTTCGTGATCGCTCTGAGCTGCGGCGGCTGGATCGTCTGGGGCATCACCCAGAGCCGCCAGCGCAAGCACGAGCTGGAGATGGCGCGGGAGCGCGAGCTGACCAAGCGGGAGCAACTGCGGATCGAGTCGCAGGAGCGGATCCAGGATCGCGCCGACCGGATCTACCTGGACGCCGTCCGCAAGCACACCGGCGTCGACGACCTCGACGGTCCGCCCCCGATCGAGGGCGGACAACCGCCGAGGTCCTAGGCCGCGAGGTCCAGGTCGATGCCTAGGCCAGCGCGGCGCGGGCCTCGATGAAGGCAGCGACCACGCGCTCGATGTCCTCGGTGGAGTGCGCCGAGGAGAGCTGGGTGCGGATCCGCGCCTTGCCGTGCGGGACGACCGGGTACGAGAAGGCGATCACGTAGACGCCCAGCTCGAGCAGCTTCTCGGCCAGCCGGCCGGCCTCGGCGGCGTCGCCGATCATCACCGGCGAGATCGGGTGGTCGCCGGGGAGGATGTCGAAGCCCGCTTCGGTCATCTTGGTGCGGAACAGCTTCGTGTTCGCGGTCAGCTGGTCGCGCAGCTCGGTCGAGTCGGCGATCAACTGCAGCGCCTTCAGCGACGCGGCGGTGACGGACGGGGCCAGCGAGTTGGAGAACAGGTACGGCCGGGAGCGCTGACGAAGCAGCTCGACGATCTCGCGCCGGGCCGAGACGTAACCGCCCGATGCGCCGCCGAGCGCCTTGCCCAGCGTGCCGGTCAGGATGTCGATCCGGTCCTGGACGCCGAACAGCGACGGCGTACCGGCGCCGTCCGGGCCGACGAAGCCGACCGCGTGCGAGTCGTCGACCATCACCAGCGCGTCGTAGCGCTCGGCCAGGTCGCAGATCTCGTCCAGCGGGGCGACGTACCCGTCCATCGAGAACACGCCGTCGGTGGCGATCAGCCGGTACCGCGCGCCGGCGGCGTCCTTCAGCTGGGCCTCCAGGTCGGCCATGTCGCGGTTCTTGTACCGGTACCGCTTGGCCTTGGACAGCCGGATGCCGTCGATGATGCTGGCGTGGTTCAGCTCGTCGGAGATGACCGCGTCCTCGGCGCTGAGCAGAGTCTCGAACAGCCCGCCGTTGGCGTCGAAGCAGGAGCTGTAGAGGATCGTGTCCTGCTGGCCGAGGAAGTTGCTCAGGGCATCTTCCAGGTCCTTATGGATCTGCTGGGTGCCGCAGATGAAGCGCACCGAGGCCATCCCGAAACCCCACCGGTCCAGGGCGTCCCGGGCGGCCGCGATCACCTCGGGGTGATCGGCCAGACCGAGGTAGTTGTTGGCGCAGAAGTTCAGCACCTCGTTGCCAGCGGCAACTGAGATGGAGGCGTTCTGGGGGGAGCTGATCACCCGCTCGGATTTGTACAGCCCGGCGTCGCGGATCTCGCCGATCGTCGTGGTCAGGTCGTCGCGCATCCGGCCGAACATCAGTGCTTCTCCTCCAGGTTGGTCCAGTCCAGGATCACTTTGCCGCAGTCGCCGTTGCGGGCGACGTCGAAGGCCTGCTCGAAGTCGGTGCAGTCGAACCGGTGGGTGATCACCGGGGCCAGGTCGAGGCCGCGCTCCAGCATCACCGACATCGAGTACCAGGTCTCGAACATCTCCCGGCCGTAGATGCCCTTGATGGTCAGCATGTTCAGCACCACCGTGCCCCAGTCGATCGCGATCTCGTCGGCGGGCAGGCCGAGCATCGCGATCTTGCCGCCGTGGTTCATGTTCGCCAGCATGTCGCGCAGCGCGGCCGGCTGACCGGACATCTCCATCCCGACGTCGAAGCCCTCGCGCATGCCGAGATCGCGCTGGGCGTCGGCGATGCTCTGCTCGCGGACGTTCACCGCGTGCGTGACGCCGATCTTGCGGGCCAGGTCGAGCCGGTAGTCGGACAGGTCGGTGATCACCACGTTGCGCGCGCCGGCGTGCAGCGCGACGGCCGCGGCCATGATGCCGATCGGGCCGGCGCCGGTGATCAGCACGTCCTCGCCGACGACGGGAAACGACAGCGCGGTGTGCACGGCGTTGCCGAACGGGTCGAAGATCGCGGCCACGTCCAGGTCGACCGGGTCACGGTGCACCCAGACGTTGGTCGCGGGCAGCTTCACGTACTCCGCGAACGCGCCGGCCACGTGTACGCCGAGGCCACGCGTCTTGATGCAGAGGTGACGGCGGCCGGCCCGGCAGTTGCGGCACCGGCCGCAGACCAGGTGCCCCTCGCCGCTGACCAGGTCGCCGACCGCGATGTCGCGGACGCCGGCGCCGATCTCGACCACCGTGCCGCAGAACTCGTGCCCGGTCACCATCGGCACCGGCACGTTCTTCTGCGCCCAGGGGTCCCAGGACTGGATGTGCAGATCGGTCCCGCACAGACCGGTGCGCAGTACCTTGATCAGTACCTCGTCGGCCTCGATCTGCGGCTCAGGGACATCCTGCAACCACAGTCCGGGCTTGCTCTCGGCCTTCACCAGCGCCTTCACGGCTACCTCCTCGACGGATGCTCAGCACATCGTCGTCCCGGGCAACCATCGGCGTCCATCGACACGAGGTACATAGCCTTTGCAGTTGATCTGCATACTTGTCCGCATGGGTCGGCGAGTTGTACGAGGTCTGGGAGTCGTCCTGCTGGTGGCGGGGCTCGGGTTGCTCGGCTGGGTGGGCTGGCAGTACTTCGGCACCGGGATCACCTCGAACCACGCGATGGACGACCTCAAGCGCGACCTGCACGACGACTGGCAGCCCTCCACTGGCAAACCTGCTGCCAAGGCAGCGGCCGGGAAACCGATCGTGCTGCTGCGGATCCCCAAGTTCGGCAAGGACTGGGAGAAGCCGGTGGTCGAGGGGGTCGACAAGGACGACCTGACCCGGGGGATCGGGCACTATCCGCAGACCCAACTGCCCGGGGAGCCGGGCAATTTCGCCGTCGCCGGGCACCGGGTCACGCACGGTTCGCCGTTCCGGAAGCTGCTGGAGCTCAGTAAGGGCGACCAGGTGATCGTGGAGACCGCGACCGCGATCTACACCTACGAGCTGGACGGCTCGCCTCGCGACCTGACCGTGAAACCGGCCGACAACTGGGTCCTCGAGCCGGTCCCGGGCAAGCCTGCCGTGACGCCAACCAGCTCGATCATCACGCTGACCACCTGCCAGGACCTGTTCCACTCGCCGGACCGCTCGGTCGCGTTCGGCCACCTGGTGAAGGCCGACAAGAAGCCCTGACCGGCGCGTCACCTAGGCTGAGGCCTCATGAGCTTTGATCGCGCTGCGCTGCTGGACCAGGTCAAGACCAAGGCCGTCGTACACGGGAAGGTGACGCTGGCCTCGGGCAAGGAAGCCGACTACTACGTCGACCTGCGCCGGATCACGCTGGACGCCGAGGCGGCGCCGCTGATCGGGCCCGCGCTGCTGGAGCTGACCGCGGATCTCGAGTACGACGCCGTCGGCGGCCTGACGCTCGGGGCCGACCCGGTGGCGCTGTCGATGCTGTACGCCGCGGCCGCGCAAGGCCGGAAGCTGGACGCGTTCGTCGTCCGCAAGGCGGGCAAGGCGCACGGGCTGCAGCGCCAGATCGAGGGTCCGGACGTGAAGGGCCGCCGGGTGCTCGCGGTCGAGGACACGTCGACCACCGGCGGATCGGTGCTCCAGGCCGTCGAGGCGCTGCGGGCTGCCGGTGCCGAGGTAGTTGCTGTCGCGGTGATCGTGGACCGGGCGACCGGTGCGCAGGAGAAGGTCGAGGCCGAGGGGCTGGAATACCGCTCGGTCTACGGCCTGGAGGAGCTCGGCCTCGGCTCATGAACGTCGCTCTGATCATCGTCGTCGTTGTCGTAGCCGGCTTCGCGCTGTTCTACGTCGGCTACATCAAGGCGAAGAAGCGCCGTGAGGCGTTCGCCGCCTTCGCCGCCCAGCAGGGCTTCAGTTACCAGCCGGTGAACGCTGCCCTGACGGGCCAATGGGCCGGTACGCCGTTCCAGACCGGCGATCACCGGCGCGCGCTCAACGTGCTCACCGGCGCCTTCCAGGGCCGGCAGATCGTTGCCTTCGACTACAGCTACCAGACCCACACGACCAACGGGAAAGGTCAGCGGCAGACCCAGACCCACAAGTTCGGCGTCGTCGTGATGCAGCTGCCCGGCGTACTGCCGCGGCTCGAGGTCACCCACGAGGGCATCTTCGGCGGCGCGGTGGCGAACGCCCTGGGCTTCGCCGACATCCGGTTCGAGAGCGAGCAGTTCAACCGGGCGTTCCGGGTGAAGGCCGACGACGAGCGCTTCGGGCACGCCGTGATCCACCCGCAGATGATGGAGCTGCTGCTCGCCCGCGGTGAGATCGGCTGGCGGATCGAGGGCAACTCGCTGATCGGCTGGGACCGCGGACCGCACGAGCCGGTCGAGGTGATGAACCGCCTCCAGCTGCTTCAGCTCGTCGCCGACAACGTCCCGCCGTACGTCTGGCGCGACTACGCCGGGATCGACCCCAGGTGACGCAGCGCTGATTCCCGGCGGGATCCGTGTCGTGCGTGAGTGCGTCTGACCCGGGCGGCGTTAGAGTCGCATCGAGCCGTACCCAACACTCGGGAGCAGGGAAATGACCCTCGTCATCGTCATCATCGTCGCGATCGTCGTGATCTTGGCCATCGCGCTGATGGTCTCGTACAACCGGTTCGTGAAGCAGCGGAACCTGATCCAGGAGTCCTGGCGGCAGATCGACGTCGAGCTGCACCGCCGCTACGACCTGATCCCGAACCTGGTCGAGACCGTCCGGGCGTTCGCCGCGCACGAGCGGCACGTCTTCGAGGAGGTCGCCCGGCTGCGCACCCAGGCGGTCAACGTGCAGGGCGCCTCGCCGGAGCAGCGGGCCGCCGCCGAGGGCGAGCTGTCCGGCGCGCTGCGGCAGATGATGATCTCGGTCGAGGCCTACCCGCAGATCCAGTCGAACCAGAACTTCCTCAACCTGCAGCGCGAGCTGACCGACACCGAGGACCGGATCGCGGCCGGCCGGCGCTTCTACAACGCCAACGTCGGCGACTACAACACCCGGGTCGAGTCGTTCCCGTCGAACGTGATCGCGGGCCGGTTCAAGTTCGAGAAGGCCGGCTACTTCGAGGTCAAGGACGAGCAGGTCCGCGCGGTCCCGCAGGTCTCGTTCGGCACCATCGGCTCGGTCGAGGGCGAGCAGGCGCAGCCGCAGATGCAGCCGGGCAGCCACTCGTCGGGCCAGATCCAGCCGCAGATGCCGGGTCAGCAGCAGGGCGGGTACCAGCAGGATGGTTACCAGCAGGTTCCGCAGCAGCCGCAGTACCAGCCTCAGCAGCAGCAGTTCCCGCCGGCCGGCGGCCAGCCCCCAGTCGGCGGACCGCCTGCGGGAGCCCCCTCGCCGCAGGACGGTCAGCCGCCCTTCACCGGCGGTCAGTAACACCAGCCAGTGGTCGATAGGGCACTGAGCGTCCCCCCGGCCAGTGCCCCCACGGCCAGCGCTCAATGCCCTAAAGTTCGGAAAAATTCAGGCCCGGTGGTGACGACGGTCAGTTCGTCACCCCCGGGCCTGCCCTCCCCCCGGTACCTCCGGTAACTATGGCGGGCTGAGATACATCGCGCGTACATCGCGACGTACATCGCAGTCGCCGAACCTTCCCGGCGGGGCGGGCGGGATGACACCATGGGACTGGCCAACAGTTGAGAGGGCGAGCAAGTGGACAGTCTGAGGTACGAGATCCTCGGACCTCTGCGTCTCGCACGCGTCCAGGGTCAGCCGCTGCGCGCCAGCAAGCCGCGCCAGCTGCTCGCGACGCTGCTCCTGCACCCGAACCGGTTCGTCTCCACCGACCTGATCGCCGACGCCCTCTGGGAGGGCAGTCCGCCGCGCTCGGCGACGGCCAACATCCGCACCTACGTCCGGTCCCTGCGCGGTGTCCTGCAGGAGGCCGGCCTGGTCGCGCCGATCGACACCTCCGCGGCCGGCTACAGCATCGGGGTCGGCGTCGACGAGCTCGACTCCAGCCTGTTCGAGTCGCTGCTCGCCGAGGGCGGTCACCTGCGCGACGCGGGGGACAAGCGCGAGGCCATGCAGGTCCTGTCCCGCGCCTACTCACTGTGGCGCGGTCACCCGCTCGAGGACCTGACCATCCCGTCCGCCTGGGAGGGCTCGATCGCCCGGCTCGACGCGCAGTACCGGGGGCTGGTCGACACTCTGCTCGACCTGCGACTTGAGTACGGCGACGCCAGCGGTGCCGCAGTACTGCTGAGTGGGCGCCTCACCGAAGACCCGTACGACGAGCAGCTGTGGCGGCGACTCGTGGATGCACTGCTGGCCGCCGGGCGGACCGGCGAGGCCAGAGCGGCGTACCAGAAGGCTGTGCAGACCCTGGCCGAGGAGCTGGACGTCAAGCCCGGCCCGGAGCTGCAGGCAGCCGGCGCCCGCGCCGAGAACGGCCGATCAGCCAACTGGCCGGACCCGGGCATCCCAGCAGCAGCCCGTACTCCGAAGCAGGCGGAGCCTGAGCTGGCTGCCGGGCCGATGGCGTCCCCCGTGCTTCTCGAGCCACATCGGCCGCCGAGTCAGTTGCCGCTCGACCTGGCCGACTTCAGTGGCCGTGAGCGACACCTGGAAGAGCTGCGTGACCTGGTCTGCGGCCGCGACCCGGTTCGCCCGCCGATCGCGGTGATCTCGGGTGCTCCCGGTACCGGCAAGACTTCGCTCGCAGTACGGCTTGGTCATCTGGTGCGCGAGTCGTTCCCCGACGGGCAGATCTACCTGGACATGCGTGGCGCGACTGATCCGCGCGATCCCGCCGCTGCCCTGACCGATCTGCTGCTGAGTCTCAACATGTCGGATTCCGCAGTACCGGCTGACCCTGATCGACGGTCGGCCGCGCTGCGCTCGGAGCTGGCCAGCCGGCGGGTGCTGATCATCCTCGACGATGTCGCCTCCGCACGCCAGATCGCGCCGCTGATGCCGGGCACCGGGGCATCGGCCGTCGTCATCACCAGCCGCAACCGCCTGATGGACCTGGCCGGCGCGGACAGTACGCCGCTCGACACCTTCGACGACGGCGAGGCGGCCGAGTTGCTGCGCCGGGTGGCCGGCGCGGGCCGGGTCGAGACGAACTCCGTCGCAGCCAACGAGATCCTCGCCGCCTGCGGGAACCTGCCGCTGGCGATCCGGATCGTCGCCAGCCGGCTGGCGCAGCGGCCCGACCTCAGCCCGACCGAGCTGGCCCGCAGGCTGCGCGACGAGACCCACCGGCTGGACGAGCTGAGCATCGGCGAGCTGGCCGTCCGGACCAGCGCCGATCTGAGCTACGACGCGTTGAGTGCCGAGGAGGCGCGGCTCTACCGGTTGATCGGGCACTTCGCCGTCGGCGAGTTCTCCGCCCGCATCCTGGAGACGATCGCGACGCCGGCCTCGGTCCGCCGCAGCATGGACCGGCTGATCGAGGTCAACCTGGTGCAGATCAGCACGGTCGACGCGAACGGCACCGCGCGGTACCGGGTGCACGACCTGCTCCGGTTGCACGCCATCGCGGTCGGCGACGCGGAGCAGAAGGCGGAGGCGATCAGGGATCTGCGCACGGTCTTCGATTCCCTGCTGCAGAAGGTGCGCCGGGCCACCGCGGCACTGCCGTTCGGGTACTTCGGGGTCGTCGAGCACACCGGCCCGCTGCTCACCCCGGACCCGCAGCCGTTCACCTCGTCCGACGCGATCGCGTGGTTCGACGCCGAGCGCTCCACCTTCGCCCCGGCGATCCGGGCCGCCGCGCAGAACGGGCTGCACGACTACGCCTGGCGGATCGCGGCCGCCTGGGGCCCGTACCTCGACATGCGCGCGTACTTCGACGACTGGAACGAGTCGCACCAGCCCGGCCTGATCAGCGCGATCGCGTGCGAGGACCAGCGCGGCCAGGCGATCATGCACCGCAACCTGGCCCAGCTCGCGCTCTACAAGGACGACTGGGACGTGGCCTGGGAGCACCTGAACACCGCGTTCGCGATCTTCGACCACATCGGGCACCAGCAGGGCGTCGGCATCGTCTCCGTCGGGCTGGGCACCTGGCTGCGCGAACGCGGCCGGCCGGACGAGGCCCTGGCGCACTACGAGCGTGCGGTCGAGGCGCTGGTCGAGGTCGGCGACAAGAACGGCGAGGTGGTGGCCCGGAGCGCGGCCGCCTCGATCTGGCTGACCCGCGACGACACGGTCACCGCCGGGCGCTATCTGGCCGAGGCCTTCCTGCTCGGAGTCCGGCTCGGCGACTCGCACCGGGAGGCGAAGGTCCGGCGCCGGATCGCCACCCTCCGGTTGCAGCAGGGCCGCAACGACCAGGCGGTTCGCCAGTTGCAGGCGTCGCTGGCGATCTTCACCACGCTGGGCGACGACCACTGCGCGGCGTACGGGCGGGCTGATCTCGGGCGCGCGCTGATCGCGGTCGGCGAGGACGCGGCGGCCCGGCGGATGCTGCTGGACGCGATCGAGATCGGTCACCGGCTGGGCGATCGCAGCGTCGAGGGGCAGGCGGCGTACGACCTGGGGCAGCTCTACGCGAGCACCGGGAACGTGGACTTCGCCCGCCGCTACCTGGATCGCGCGGCGCGGGTGCGGCAGCTGGTTGCCAACGACGACAAGGTCGCCGAGGCCCGATCGGCGCTGGCCGCGCTGACCGCCGATCTCGCGGTGGGCTGATTTCCCCTTGTACGCAACGCTTTCGTAGCGCTGTGTAGTTGATCCCCGCAATGTACGGCGGCTGTATGCGGCCGAGCGAAGCTGGTGGCACCACGGCAGGGGCCGGAGGATGGGGGAGCACGGCCAATGGGGGAGATTGTTGTGGAGCGCCGGAGCGTTTCGTGGGGTGCAAATCCACGGGACACCGAAGCTGCTCTGAGCTGGCAGTTGGAACGGGTGGGGTCAACGGCCTGGCAGGACTGGACGTTGAAGTTCCAGCGGATGGCCTTCGGGTTCGCTCAGGACAGTGGCTGGCACGATCCGGCTGACGCGTTGCAATGGCTCGATCACCACGCCCTGCTCCGTGAGGGGGCGGCGCCACGGGGGGCGCTGGTCTGGTACCAGGCGGCAGACCTGATCCGGGTGGCTTGTTCACTCGGTTCGGGCCAGGTGGTCGGGCCGTTGCCGTGCGGCCAGGTCGGTACGACGGACCTGGCCGGGCTCAGCACCGACTACGTCTGGTCAGAGCCGCATTTCCCCTTCGGGCACTGACCGTCTCAGTGCTTGCGGCGGTGGCTGGTGGTTTCCTCGATCTGGGCCTCGACGCCCTCGACGACCTTGCCGTGACCGCGGCGGCGGGCCAGGAAGTACTCGACCGCCATCGGGATCAGCGAGACCAGCACCAGCAGGATCAGCGCCGACTCGAGGTGCTCGTGGATGAACTTGACCCGGCCGAGCGCGTGGCCCAGCAAGGTGATGCCGGTGGCCCACAGGACCGCGCCGACCCCGGTCCAGACGAAGAACTTCTTCGGGTCCATCTTGCCGGCCCCGGCGACGACGGTGATGAAGGTCCGCACGATCGGCACGAACCGGGCCATCACCAGCGCGCGCGGTCCGTAGCGCTCGAAGAACTCGTGCGTCTGCTCGATGTACTTCGGCTTCAGGAACCGCGCGTTCGGGTTCTTGAACAACGTCGTCCCGAGCACCCGGCCGATGTAGTAGCCGGACACGTTGCCGAGGAACGCGGCGATGGTGAGCAGTAGGCAGGCCAGCCAGAGCGGCACGTCGATGGTGCCGTGCGCGATGAACAGGCCGACCGCGAACAGCAGCGAGTCACCGGGCAGGATCGGGAACAGCAGTCCGCACTCGATGAAGACGACCAGCAGCGTGCCCCACAGGGCCCAGTCACCCAGCCAGGTCAGCAGGTATTCCGGGTCCATCCAGTTGGGCATCAGCATCGCCATCTGTAAGAGCACGCGGACAGGGTAGCGTCCCGACCCATGCAGGAACCCAATCGTGACGGTCAGCTCACCCCGGCCGCGGACCTGGTCGGAGCCGATCTGGTCGGCCCGGCGGAGGTCGGCGTCGGCCCGTGGCAGGGCGAGCTGCCCACCGGTTCGCAGTACGACCCGGAGCTGCTCGCTGCCGGTGACCGCCGCAACGTGGTGGACAAGTACCGGTACTGGCGGCTGGAGGCGATCGTCGCCGACCTGGACACCCAGCGGAACCCGTTCCACATCGCGATCGAGAACTGGCAGCACGACCTGAACATCGGATCGGTCGTCCGGACTGCGAACGCCTTCCTGGCCCGCGAGGTGCACATCGTCGGCAACCGGAAGTGGAACCGCCGCGGCGCGATGGTGACCGATCGCTACCAGCACGTCCGCCACCACCCGCAACTCGCGGACCTCGCGGCGTACGCCGAAGAGCACTCGTTGGCGGTCATCGGTATCGACAACCTGCCGGGTTCGGTGCCGCTGGAGACCTACGAACTCCCGGCCGACTGCCTGCTGCTCTTCGGGCAGGAGGGCCCGGGGCTGACCGACGAGGCGCACAAGATCTGTACCGACGTGCTGTCGATCGCCCAGTTCGGCTCGACCCGGTCGATCAACGCCAGCGCGGCGGCGGCCATCGCGATGCACGCCTGGATCCGCCGCCACACCTTCGCCCAGCAGCCCTAGGGCCTAGCGGGCCGGCGTCGGAGTGACCCGAATCTGCTCGGGCGGACCGGAAGGCTGAGTGATCAGCCGGGGGACGAACAGACCCTCGGCGCCGTCGACGAAGGCCTGGTCCAGCTTCAGCTGCCAGTGCGGATTGGTGGCGATGGCCTTCAGTTGCGCGAGGCTGACCGGCGGCCGCGTCGGTGAGGTGTTGGGGTTGTCATGCTGGTAGTTCACCGCGAGCAGATTGAGGTTGAGGCCGTCCGGGCGGGCCAGATTGACCTCGAGATGGCGGTACCCGCCCGGTTTGTTGTCCATGCGATCGGTCAGGTCGATCAACCGGAGCTTGGAGCCGTCCGGGAGGGTGGTGAGGCTGCATTCGGTCCCGGAGCACAACAGCGGATAGCCCGTGGTGACGACCTCCACCCTGACGATGCCCGTGCTGCCGCCGGAGGTGTAGTCGACCAGCGCGTTCACCCCGGTCGGCTTGTTGCTGGCATCAGGCCCCGTGGTGGTGCCGTCGTAGCCACCGCGGTAGTTGGTGGCGGGCTCACGGGGGAGCGTCTCCAGCATGATCTTGAGCGCTGCCTGCGGGGTGATGGCCGTGGTCTTCCTGACCACCTTGTTCTGCACGCTGTTCTCCGCGGCGGGTGCGACCCCTCGGCCGGGGGCGTCGCCGACGGATCCGGCGTACGCGAAGGCGCCGCCCAGGACGGCGATCGTCGCGGCGCCGGCGAGGATCCGGGTCAGCCGCCGGCGGCGTACCAGCTTGTTGCCGTGGGCAACACCGCCGGCCAGCAGCGGGCCGAGGTCGACCGGGAGCTCGTCGACGCCGGCGTGCAGGTGGTCGCGGAGTTCGGTTTCGAAGGTCATCAGGGGTCCTTCCGGTTCCGGGCTCATCGCCCGCTCAGTTCACTGATGTCGGTGCCGAGCTGGGCGCGCAGCTTGAGCAGCGCGCGCTGGCTGCGGGTCCGGACCGTGCCGGAGCTGACGCCGAGGATGGTGGCGGTGTCCTCGACGCTGTGGTCCTCCCAATAGCGCAGTACGACGATCGCCCGGTCGCGCGCCGACAACTCGGCCAGCGCCATGAACAGGGTCAGCCGCAACGCGGTGTCCTCGCCGTACCGGCCACTGTCCGGTACTTCGGACGTCGGGCGCTCCAGCCGGGTTTTGCGCTGGGAGGTGACGTAGGTGCGGACCATCACGGTCCGGCTGTAGGCGACCGGGTTGTCGGCCCGGCTGACCTTGGACCAGGCGGCGTAGAGCTTGCCGAGGGTGGTCTGGGTCAGGTCCTCGGCCGCGTGCCGGTCACCGGCCAGCAGGTACGCCATCCGGAACAGTTGCGCGCCGCGGGCGGCGGCGAATTCGCTGAACTCCTCGAGATCGGCACTCACGATCACCCTTTCGTCGCCGAACAGCTGTCGAAGAGGTATGAGCCCCTCGGTGCCGATTCTGTTGCAGCCGGGGTCCAGAAAGTTGTCGGGTCAGGGGCGTAACCCCGCGGTGGGCCGGTGCGTTGGTGGAAGAGTCAGTCCCAACTCGGGCGGGGAACGGCGCTTGCTTCGGCATGCGCTGGTTCGGGTTCAGCGATGGCGATTTTGGGGGAAACACCATGAGTTCGAATCTGCATGTCCGGCGTGCGATGTGGGCCGAGCTGATCCACGAGGTGCAGACCGTGCAAGCGATCTCCACCGCGGCGGTCGAGGCGAAGAGCGACGAGTCGCGGACCGCGTTGCTCAAGCTGCTGGAGGCCGAGACGGCCGAGGTGGTCGCCCTGGTCCACGAAGTAGGTCGGGACTACTCCAGCCCGGCGAGCGCCGCGAGCTGAAGCAGGGCAACTAGTGTGGGGCCATCGACTCTGAGGAGGGCTGATGGTGCCTTGGGCCGATCACGCGATCTGGTGGCAGGTCTACCCGCTGGGATTCGTCGGCGCTGAGGACGCCGCGCTTCCTACCGGCTTTCGCACGTCCCGGCTCGGCAGGCTGGAGAACTGGCTCGACTACGCGGTCGAGCTGGGCTGCAACGGGCTGCTGCTCGGACCGGTCTTCGAGTCCGAGACGCACGGCTACGACACGGTCGACCACTTCCGGATCGATGCCCGGCTGGGCGACTACCAGGAGTTCGACTCGTTGGTTGCCGCGGCCAAGCAACGTGGGCTGCGGATCCTGCTGGACGGGGTGTTCAACCACGTGGCCCGGAGCTTCGCCGCGCCGCCGGAGTGGTTCAAGCACCGGCCGGACGGATCCCTGGACACCTTCGAGGGGCACGAGCACCTGGTCGTGCTCAACCACGAGGAGCCGGCGGTCCGTGAGTACGTCATCGAGGTGATGTGCCACTGGCTCGACCGGGGCGTGGACGGCTGGCGGCTCGACGCGGCGTACGCGGTGGCGCCGGAGTTCTGGCGTGGGGTGTTGTCGGAGGTCCGCGAGCGGTTCCCGGAGGCGTGGTTCGTCGGCGAGCTGATCCATGGGGACTACGCCGGCTACGCGGCGACCAGCACGCTTGACTCCATTACGCAGTACGAGCTGTGGAAGGCGATCTGGAGTTCGCTGAACGACCGGAACTTCTTCGAGCTGGCCTATGCGCTCGAGCGACACCAGCAGTTGGTCGACCCGTTGGTGCCGCAGACGTTCGTCGGCAACCACGACGTGACCCGGATCGCCAGCAAGTTGGACGATCCGCGGCACTTGGGTCACGCGTTGGCGGTGCTGTTCGCGGTGGCCGGTATCCCGAGTATCTGGGGCGGTGACGAGCAGGCGATGAAGGGGATCAAGGAGGACCGGGTCGGTGGCGACGACGCGATCCGGCCGGAGTTCCCGGACAAGCCCAGTGACCTGGTCGATCCCGACTGGGCGACGTACCGGCTGCACCAGCAACTCATCGGCGTACGGCGTCGCAATGCGTGGTTGACGCGGTCACGGACCAAGGTCGCCCACCTCACCAACGAGGCGCTGGCACTGCGCTCAGGTGACACTGCCGGCCAGTTGCTGCTCCTGCTGAACGTAGGAGACGAGGCCTACCGCTTCCCGGTGGAAGTAGCAGGCCTCGTCATCGCGGCCCAGTCGGACCCGAATCAGCAGCTACCGACCGACCCGTTGCTGGTGCCGCCGCACAGCTGGCTGGTGCTCGCTACCGGTTGAGCAGCGCCTGGAACGCGTCTCCCAAAGCGCTAGTGGGATCAGCAGGCAACTCGTGCGAGCGGTAGGCGACATGAGCGTCCGGGCGAACCAGTAGACAGCCACTGTCGGTGATCTCGCGCAGCCGCGCCCAGTCGCCGTACAGGTCGTCCAGCTCCCGACCAGGGCCGACTACGAAGGCCTCTACCTCGACACCTGTCTGCTCTGCGATCGACCGGGCAGCCTTGACCCAGGCCTCGCCACCGATGCCGGTGAGCAGGGTGAAACGGCCCTTGCCGACTACGTCCAGGGTGCTGACCGTTTCGGCACCTCGGGTCAACCAGCAGTGTGGGATGCGCGCCCCCGGCCAGGTGGTCGGGTGGTAATAGAGCTCCGGATCCCGCTGGTACTCCGGTTCGTCGGTACCGTCCGGCACTACTGCTGCTGACTTGTACCGCTGCCCCAGCTCGACACCGTGCGCGTTGAACTCGTAGTCCTTGAGCTCGATCGCCTTGCGCAGTTCCTCGCGCTGCGCGGCGCCCGCCGGGCTGTCGTCCTTGCGCGACTCGATCGTGCGGCCTTCCGGCGCATCAGGAGTCATCCCGAGCGCGTGGAAGATCTGACCGAACTGGGTGCGGCTCTTGTTGGCCCGCTCCACGATCTGCTGGGCGATCGGGAGGCGCTCCTCGTCGTACGTGTCGAGCAGCTTGGGCGTTGCCTGACCCTTGAGGACCAAGGCGAGCTTCCAGGCCAGGTTGTACGCGTCCTGGATCGACGTGTTCGAGCCGAGGCCGTTGCTCGGCGGGTGCCGGTGGATCGCGTCGCCCATGCAGAACACCCGGCCGACCGACGCCTGCTCGGCGTACATGTGGTTGACGCTCCACACCGAGGTGCCCTTGAGCTTCACGTCGATCGTGTCGTCACCCACCAGGTTGTGCACGATCTCGGTCGCCATCGCCTCGTCGACGACAGGTGCGGGCTGGTTGATGTCGTAGCCCCACACGATCAGCCACTCGTTCCACGGCCGCACCATCCGGATCAGGCCGGCCCCGATCCCGCCGATCTGAGCGCCGGGTTGCAGCACCCAGTACAGGACGCTCGGCCGGTGCGCGACGTACTTCGACAGGTCGGCCTCGAAGACGATGTTCATCGAGCCCTCGACGTCCATCTGGCCGGCCATCGGCAGCCCGATGTCCTGGGCCACCTTGCTGCGGCCGCCGTCGGCGCCGATCAGGTACTTCGCCCGGATCTGGTAGGTCTCGCCCGACAGCCGGTCCCGGACCGTCGCGGTGACGCCGTCGTCGTCCTGCTCGAGCGACACGTACTCCGTGTCGAAGCGCAGGCGGGCGCCGCGGCTGGCCGCAGTACTGACCAGGATGGGTTCGAACAGCGTCTGCGGCAGGTCGCAGGGCAGCGTAGGGCTGGCCTCGGTGTAGTCGGCGAGGCGCTGCGGATGCGTGCCCCAGGTGCGGATCCGGCCGATCTCCTCGCCGGCCAGGCTGGTGCAGAAGGCGGTCTGGCCCATCAGCGCGTGCTCGGTGCCGAGGCCGGTGATCTTGTCCTCGATGCCCATGTCGCGCATCAGCTCGATCGTGCGCTGGTTGGTGATGTGCGCGCGAGGCGTGTTGGCGGTCCAGCCGTAGCGGGTCAGGACCACGTTGTCGATGCCGTAGCTGGACAGGAAGAGGGAGGCTGCGCCGCCGGCCGGGCCGGTGCCGACGATCAGCACATCGGTTTCCATCACAATGATCGGGTCTCCTCGGTGGTGGCGAGCACCAAGTCGTACTGGACGGTCGAATAGGGCTGGTCGAGCACCCGGCCGTCGGGCGCCGTACCGGGCTCGTGGTCGGTGAAGTCGGCGATCAGCGAGTCCTTCACGCCGAAGACGGCATCGTCGTGCAGGTGGTCGTCACCGGCGGCGAAGACGTGGGTGATCAGCCGGGAGAAGCCGGGCGCGGTCACCATGAAGTGGATGTGGGCCGGGCGCATCGGGCCGCGGCCGGCGGCTCTGAGCAGCTCGCCGACCGGGCCGTCGTCGGGGATCGGGTAGGCGACCGGCCGGACCGCCCAGAACGAGTAGTTGCCGTCGGCATCTGTTGTCAGGTGGCCGCGGTTCTGTGGGCCGTCGGCATCTTTCTGTACGTCGTAGAAGCCGTCCTCGTCGGCCTGCCAGGTCTCCACCAGAGCACCCGCGATCGGGTTGGCTCGGAGGTCCAGGACTCGCCCACTCACCAGGCAGGGCTGTCCGGGCGCGCCGTTGGACAGGTCGTCGCCGAGCTTGATCTCCGGCGACCCTTCGACGAAGAACGGGCCGAAGACCGTCGACTCGGTCGCGCCGTCCGGCTTCTGGTTGCCGAGGCCAACGGTCAGCATCGACAGCCCGAGCACGTCGGACAGCAGCACGAACTCCTGCCGGGTACCGGTCGAGGTGTGGCCGGTCCGGGTGAGGAAGTCGATCCCGGCGAACCACTCCTCCTCGGTCAGCTCGACCTCGCGGGCGAACTCGTGCAGATGCCGGACCAGCGCGCTCAGCACGGTTCTGGTGCGCGCGTCAGGGCTGCCGTCGAAGCTCGCCACGACGGCGTCGGTCAGCTCGTCTCCTGCCAGGTCCATCAGTACTCCTCAAGCTCGGGGTGACTTCGCTCAGACTGCTTCGATGACCATGGCGAGCCCCTGGCCGACGCCGATGCACAGGGTGGCCAGGCCGTATCCGCCACCACGGCGGCGCAGCTCGTGCGCGAGCGTGGTCAGAATCCGGGTGCCGGAGCTGCCGAGCGGATGCCCGAGCGCGATCGCTCCGCCGTTCACGTTCACCTTGGCCCGGTCCAGCTCGGGCCATTCGCCCAAGCAGGCCAGGCTTTGCGCCGCATAGGCCTCGTTGAGCTCGACCAGCGTCAGGTCGTCCCAGTCGATGCCGGCCTTCTGCAGCGCCTTCCGGGAGGCCTCGACGGGGCCGATTCCGAAGTACTGCGGGTCGACGCCGTGCACCGCCCGGCTGACGATCCGGGCGAGCGGCGTGATGCCGAACTGCTGCGCGGTTGCCTCGTCGGAGATCAGTACTGCGGACGCGCCGTCGTTCAGGGTCGAGGCGTTGCCCGCGGTGACCGTGCCGTCTGCGCGGAAGACCGGCTTGAGCTTCGCCATCGTGTCCGGGGTGCCGCCGTCGCGGATCGACTCGTCGCGGGTGAGCGGCTCGGTCTTCTTGGGGAGGATCGGCGCCAGGTGTTCCCAGAGCACGAGCTCGTCGTCGAACCTTCCTTCCGCCCAGGCTTTGCCCGCCTTCTCGTGGCTCTGCAGCGCGAAGAGGTCCTGTGCGTCGCGATCCACGTGGTACTTGGCAGCGAGCTGCTCGGTCGCTTCGCCGAGTGAGACGGTCCACTCTTCTGGCATCCCTGGGTTAATCAGGCGCCAGCCGAGGGAGGTGGACTCGGCGGTCATGCTGCCGTGGGGGAAGGCTCTGTCGGGCTTCGGTAGGACCCAGGGAGCTCGGCTCATGGACTCCACGCCGCCTGCGACGATCAGCGAGGCGTCGCCGGTCTCGATCGCCCGGGCTGCCTGGATGGCGGCTTCAAGGCCGGAGCCGCAGAGGCGGTTGACCGTAGTACCGGGGACGCTGGTGGGGTAGCCGGCCAGCAGCGCGGCCATCCTGGCGACGTCGCGGTTCTCTTCGCCGGCGCCGTTCGCGTTGCCGAGGATGACGTCTTCGATCTGTGCTGGGTCGAGGTCCGGGTGCCTGGTAAGCAGCTCTCGGAGTGTGACGGCGGCGAGGTCATCGGGCCGGCCGCCGGACAATGCGCCGCCTAGTTTGCCCACTGGAGTGCGCACGGCGTCTAGCAGATAGGCCGATCTCACGGTGCTGTTCCTTCCCAGGCGCGGTGCAGGATTTCGCTGACGTCGATGGTGGTTTTGGCGTGGACGCGCTGCGCTGCTTCGGCTGCTTGTTGTTCGGTCAGGCCGAGCTCGCGCAGGCTGGTCGGGACTTCGGCTTGGGTGAACAGCTCGAACAGTCCGGTTGCTAAGTCGTCCGTCTCCAGTGCGGCTTCGAGTCTTGCCTTTGCGCGTGTGACCTCGGGTGCTTTGACTCGGGTGACCTGGGGCAGGACCGCCGCGTGGGTTTCTGCGTGGGGGAGGTTGTAGGTGCCGCCGAGGAGGTGGCAGAGCTTGTGGTGGATTCCGGTGCCTGCTGACGCGAGAGCTGAGCCAGCTAGTGAGGCGCCGTACAGGAGGTTGCTTCGGGCCTCTAAATCGGTGGGGGATTGCAGGGTTTGGAGGAGGCCTTCGCGGAGTGCGCGGGCGGCTTCCACGGCGGTGACCTCGGTGATGGGGTCGGCTTTATCGGTCCAGGTGGCTTCGACGCAGTGCGCGAGTGCGTTGGCGACGCTCGCGGCGGTGATCTTGAGTGGCAGGTCGCGGGTGAGGATGGGATCGTAGATGACTGTCCTCGGGAGGACTTTGAGGTCGGTGCCGGTGGTTTTCTCGCCGTCGTCGGTCTGGCCCCAGACTGGGGTCATCTCCGAGCCGGAGTAGGTCGTCGGCACTGCGATGATCGGCAATCCTGTGGTGGGCGCGATCGCTTTGGCGAGGCCTATGGCCGAGCCGCCGCCAATCGCCACGATGCCGGTCGCACCGACCTCCGCGGCCTTGGCGCGGGCTGCGTCGGCCTTCTCCTTCGGGACGTGCTGGCGGACCTCGTCGATCCGCCCGGCGAAACGGTCGCCGAGCGACCGCTGCACCAGATCCGCCCAGTCACGCGCCGACCTCGTTGCTATCAGCAACACTCGGTCAACGCCGAGCAGGTCGACCTCAGCGGCTACCTCATCGAGTGATCCGGCGCCGAGGACCACTCGACTTGCCAGTCCGACATGGGTGAAGGGTTCAGGCATCAGCCGTCTCCCGGTTCCTCAGTCGGCGCAGCGCATCGAGCTCCAGCTCGGTCGGTGCGGGAACGTATTGGATGCTGTCGGCAACCTTCAACGGCCAGCCGGTCGCCGCGATCGCCTGCTCCACAGTGACGCCGGGGTGCAAACGGGTGAGGGTCAGCTCATTGGTGACCGGGTCCGGCTGGAGTACCCCGTGGTCCGTGATCACCAGCGTCGGTCCCGCGCCAGGCGCCTGCCGCTCGCGGCCGGTCGGTCCATAACCGACGGACGAGACGAAGTCGACGCGCTCGACAAACGTCCGCGGCGACTGCTTGACGATCACGATCACCCGCCCTGCCGCCGCAGCGATCTCCGGCGCGCCACCGGCACCGGGCAGCCGGACCTTGGGATCCGCGTGATCGCCGATCACCGTCGTGTTGATGTTGCCGAACCGGTCGATCTGCGCCGCGCCCAGGAAACCGACATCGATCCGCCCGGCCCCGACCCAGAAGTTGAACATCTCCGGCACCGACACCACCGAGACCGCCGTCGCGGCCAGGTCGTCGTCGCCGATCGACAGCGGCAGCTTCTTCGGCTTCGCGTCGATCGCCCCCGATTCGTAGACCAGCCGGCAGTTCGGCGCGTGCGTCCGGCGGGCCAGGTTGGCGGCCAGGTTGGGCGGGCCGACGCCGACCAGGCAGACGTCGCCGTCGAGCAGTTCGCGGGCGGCGGCGACGTTCATCATGTCCGCGCTGGTCCACTCAGACATTGCTGTTCTCCTTGAGGTCGTTCTCCGCGGCCCAGGCGAGGAAGGACTCGCGGTCCCGCGAGATGGCGTCCCACTGCTGGTAGAAGTCGTTGTCGCGCACGGAGTACCCGGCGGCGTACGACGGCCAGGCGCCGTTCGGCACCACGCTCACTGCGGACAGCACCCAGTTCGGCAGGATCACCGCGCCGGTGCGCTGCGGGAACTCGTCGACCACCTCTTCCACGGTGACGATGGCCCGTTTGGCGGCGAGCACTGCCTCCCGCTGCACCCCGGTGATGCCCCACAGCATCACGTTGCCGTCGCGGTCGGCGAGCTGCGCGTGGATGATCGACACATCCGGGTTGACCGCCTTGACCGCAGCCAGCTCCTCGCCGGTGAAGGGGCAGGTGACCCGGCTGATGATGTCCTGCTGCTCCTCGAGATCGGTGCCGCGGTAGCCACGCAGTACTGCGAACGGCAGCCGCGCTGCGCCGGCCGAGTACGCGTTGGCGAGCCCAGCATGGCTGTGCTCCTGTACGACCAGCCGGTGCGGCCAGTGGTTCTCCACTGCGTCCCGCAGCCGGTGCAGCGAGCCCACACCCGGGTTGCCGCCGTACGAGAAGACGATCTCGTCGGCGCAGCCCAGGCCGATCAGCTGGTCGTAGACGAGGTCAGGCGTCATCCGCACCAGGGTCAGGTGGCGACGGCCCTGCCGGGCGATCTCGTGCGCGGCCGCGAAGGGGATCAGGTGGGTGAATCCCTCCAGCGCGACCGTGTCCCCGTCGTGCACGTGCTCGGCGATCGCATCGGACAACGGCACTGGACTTGTCATCGGCTACCCCTGGTCAGGATGTCTGCTAGGATTTCGCTCAGCGAAAGATTCTTCTTTCAACGAAAAGGCTAGCTCATGGTTGGTGATGCGTCTACAAGCGCGACCGGCGGGACCTTCCTGCAAGGGCTCGAGCGCGGGCTCGCGGTGATCCGCGCATTCAACGCGGAGATGCCGTCGCTGACCCTGAGCGAGGTGTCACGGGAGGTCGGCATCACGCCGGCGACCGCACGGCGGATCCTGCTCACGCTGGAGGAGCTCGGTTACGTGCGCAGCGACGGGCGGCGCTTCTCGCTGACACCTCGCGTGCTGGCGCTCGGCTGGGCGTACCTGTCCTCGCTGGACCTGGGCGACATCGCCGGGCCGTTCATGGAGGAGCTGAGCCTCAAGACCCAGGAGTCGTGCTCGATCGCGACGCTGGACCTGCCCGACATCGTGTACGTCGCCCGCGTGCCCACCCGCCGGATCATGACGGTCGCGCTGGGCGTCGGCGCGCGTCTCCCGGCGTACGTGACGTCCATGGGGCGAGTGCTGCTGGCGGATGCTCCGGCGCACGAGGTCTCGACGTACCTGTCGGCGCTGGAGCCGGAGGAGCTGACCGACCACACGGTGACGTCGGTGGACGAACTGCGGGGGCTGATCACGCAGGCGGGCGCCGACGGCTATGCGCTGGTCGACCAGGAGCTGGAGCTTGGGCTGCGGTCGATCGCAGTACCGATCAGGGACTCGCGGGGCCGAGCCGTTGCCGCCCTCAACGTCTCGGCCCACGCGTCTCGCTCCACCCGCGCCTCGCTGCGCGCCGAGGTACTGGACCCGCTGCGGGAGTGCGCCGACCAGATCGGTACCGCGCTCAGCCGGCGCGGGCGGATCTAGCCGCGGTGCCGCTCAGCAGCCGGCGCGGGCGGATCTAGCGGCTTCGCTCTAGCCTTTAGCCGAGGCCGATCTGGGCGTAGAAGGACTGGTTGTCCCAGAACAGGTACTCCTCGTCCATCGTGTTGCGCTTGTTCCAGATGCCGACCGTCGCCATCGGGAGCACGAACTTCTTGCCCGTCGGCTGGATGAAGCCGCCCTTGCCGTCGGGCATCGGCTTGCTGAAGGTGCCCTTCATCACCCCGGTGACGGCGGTCAGCTGGTCGTTGGCCAGCCGGAACTGGTGCTCCAGGATCCGGGTGTCCGGCGCCCAGACGAACATCGCGGCCAGGTCGGCGATGTGCTTGTCGATGCCGTCGGTGAAATGCCCGTCCGGCCAGTGCACCCGGATGTTGCGGGCGTGGCTCTCGTTCAGCCGGTCCCACTTCTGACCGGTGAAGACCTCGAAGTCCAGCTCGTCGAAGATCTTCAGGTGCTTGCGCTCGGCGGGCGTGAGGTTCTTCGGAAATCCGTTGCCGCCGCCGTGCTGAGCGCCGGTCGTGGTGCTGTCGGTGGCGCCGTAGGCCAGTTCGGTGTTGGTGCTCACCGCGGCCAGCGCGAGGGCGCCGAAACCTGCCGCGCTGCTGCTCCGGATCAGGGAACGTCGATCGATCATCGGGGTCGCATCCTTCGGGTCGGTGCTGCTGTAGTTTCTGCTGGATACTGCTTACCAGTAGATACTACAAACTTCAAGTAACTGGTTCCCGGTCGGAGTACGCTGGAGACATGGACAGTGACCTGGGTGAAGGCGTGGAGTACGACGTCTTCGGCGCCGCCTGTCCGTCCCGGCCGGTGCTCGAGGACGTGACCGGGCGCTGGGGATCACTCGCGCTGAGCGCGCTCGCCAACGGGCCGCTGCGGTTCAACGAGCTGCGGCGGCGGGTCGAAGGTGTCAGCCAGAAGATGCTGGCGCAGTCCCTGCAGGCGCTCGAACGCGACGGCCTGGTGAACCGGGAGGTCCAGTCGACCTTCCCGCTGAAGGTGGAGTACAGCCTGACGCCGACCGGCGAGGTGCTGGCCGCCAAACTGCTCGACCTGATCGGCTACCTGACCGGCAGCATGCCCGGCATCCTCGACGCCCAGCAGACCTACGACCAGGCCCACGCCGAGGCCTGAACAACAAAAACTGCCTTCACCCACAGTGGGTGAAGGCAGTTTTTTTGTTCGGTGTCAGTCGGTCTGGGTGACCTTGCGGAGGCCGCGGGGGGCGTCGGGGTCGAGGCCGAGTTTGCGGGCCAGCGCCTCGATCGCGCGCTGGGCCGGGATGACGAGGGCCAGCGGGGCGAGCGTCTCCGGCAGGTCGGGGCCGGGCAGGTTGACATCGCAGAGGGCGGCGAAGCGGGCGTCGCCGCCGATGCCGAGGATCTTGCTGCCCTTCTCGCGGACGATCGAGGCCAGCTCGGTCATCCCGGGCAGCGCGGGACCCTCGCCCGCGGCGACCAGGATGGTGACCAGGTCGGAGTCGACGACCGCGATCGGGCCGTGCTTGAGGTCGGCGTACGAGAGACCGCGGACCGGCTGCAGGCAGGTCTCCTCCAGCTTGAGGGCGACCTCCAGCGTGGTGCCGAAGGTCAGACCGCGACCGCTGGACAGTACGTCGTGCGCCCCGGCGAGCAGCTCGGCGGCGGCGTCGACGGAGCCTTCCAGCATCTTGGCGGCGGCCTCCGGGACGCGGGCGATGTCGGCGTCGAGGGTGCCCGGCTTCTGCGCCAGCGCGTCGACCGCAACGGTGATCGCGGCCAGCTGGGTGGTGTAGGTCTTGGTCGCCGGGACGGCCAGTTCCTTACCTGCCTGGGTGATCAGCGCGACGTCGGCGACCGAGGCCAGCGGGCTGTCGCCGTCGTTGGTGATGCCGACGATCGCGGCGCCGTTGCGCTTGGCCCACTCGGCGGTGTCGACGATCTCCTGGGTGGCGCCGGACTGGCTGACCGCGACCACCAGCGAGTTCGACAGGTCGAGGTTGGCGCCGTACAGGGTGGCCACCGACGGCGCGGCCAGCGAGGCCTGCCGGCCGGCGTGGATCTCGGTCAGGTAGCGGCCGTAGACGCCGGCGTTGTCCGAGGACCCCCGGGCGACGAAGATCACGTGCCGGCGGCCGGCGGCCAGCCGGGTGATCTCGTGCCGCAGCGGCAGCACGTGCTCGAACGTCGCGGCGAGCGCCGCGGGCTGTTCGGCGATCTCGCGGGCCATCTGGGTGGCGGGAGCGGGGACGGGCGTTGACACCACGACGATCACTGGTCCTATCTGGTCTTAACAGGTATGCTGCGCACGATAGCAGTGAGCGGCGAACCGGGGCACCCCCCGCGTTTCCGCCCAGGTCTGGAGGATCGAGTTTCGATGGTGGCGACCAAGCGGGCGCAGGTCCGCGCTGTACTGGAACGGCTGATCGACGTCGAGCTGCACCCCGGGGATCCGATCCCGTCCGAGCGCGCCCTGGTGGACAAGCTGAACGTGTCCCGGGTGACCGTGCGGCAGGCGATCAGCGACCTGGTCGAGTCCGGCGCGCTGGAACGCGTGCACGGCAAGGGGACCTTCGTCACCGGCCCGCAGGTCGACTCCCAGCTGCACTTGACCTCCTTCTCCCGGGAGATGCGCGCCCGTGGGCTGGAGCCCGGCACGGTCGTCCTGTCGGCGACCGAGATCGAGGCGTCCGACGAGACCGCGAAGGGCCTACGGGTGCCCAAGGGCACCAAGGTGATCCGGGTCGAGCGACTCAGGACCGCCGACGCCTCCCCGATGGCCTACGAGGTCGGCTACTACCCTTCCGCCCTGTTCCCCGGCCTGCTCGGCCGCGAGCTGGGCACCCTGTACGACGTCTTCGCCAGCGAGTACGACGTGGTCGTCACCTCCGGTGAGCAGACCGTCCGGGCGGACAACGCCGACGGTCATGTCGCCCGGGTGCTCGGCGTGGCCCGGCGGGCACCCCTGCTGGTCCTCGAGCGCACCACCTTCGCCGGCCGCAAGGTCGTCGAGCTGTCCTGGTCGGCCTACCGGGCCGACCGTTACCGGCTGCACATGGCCCTGACTCCGCGAGGGCCGCGCTCCGGGTCGGCTTGAACCAGCCGGCCCAACTCAGCCGCTTGACCGGCAGGTAGCACTGTCTGTCCGGCGGTCGTCCAGGAAACAAACTGGATCGGTCCTGTTCATCAACTGGTCTGTTCTTCTGCTGTTCGCTCCCCGGTTACCTGACCGGCTCAGCAGACGGGCCGCCGCACACGACGAGGTGCGCGACGGCGATACTGGAGCTCAACCCACATGGAACTTTGCTGTGAGGAGTACCGCGAGACATGCCTATTGCCACCCCTGAGGTCTACGCCGAGATGCTGGACAAGGCGAAGCAGAACGCCTTTGCCTACCCGGCCATCAACGTCAGCTCGTCGCAGACGCTGACCGCCGCGATCCGTGGTTTCGCCGAGGCGGGCTCGGACGGCATCGTCCAGGTCTCCACCGGCGGCGCGGAGTACCTGTCCGGCTCGACCGTCAAGGACATGGTCACCGGTTCGGTCGCGCTGGCGGCGTACGCGCACGAGGTCGCGAAGAACTACAACGTGAACATCGCGCTGCACACCGACCACTGCCCCAAGGACAAGCTGGACGGCTTCGTCCGGCCGCTGCTGGAGATCTCCGCGCAGCGCGTCGCCCGCGGTGAGAACCCGCTGTTCCAGTCGCACATGTGGGACGGCTCCGCGGTGCCGCTGGACGAGAACCTCGAGATCGCCAAGGAGCTGCTGGCCAAGGCCGCGGCCGCCAAGATCGTGCTGGAGATCGAGGTGGGGGTCGTCGGCGGTGAGGAGGACGGCGTCGCCAACGAGATCAACGACAAGCTGTACACCACCGTCGAGGACGGCCTGGCCACGGTCGAGGCGCTCGGCACCGGCGAGCACGGCCGCTACCTGACCGCGCTCACCTTCGGCAACGTGCACGGCGTCTACAAGCCGGGCTCGGTCAAGCTGCGCCCGGAGATCCTGAAGGACATCCAGGACGCGGTCGGCGCCAAGGTCGGCAAGGAGCGCCCGTTCGACCTGGTCTTCCACGGCGGCTCGGGCTCCACGCTCGAGGAGATCCGCGCCGCGGTCGACCACGGTGTGATCAAGATGAACGTCGACACCGACACGCAGTACGCGTTCACCCGTCCGGTCGCCGGTCACATGCTCGCCAACTACGAGGGTGTGCTGAAGATCGACGGCGAGGTCGGCAACAAGAAGGTCTACGACCCGCGCGCCTGGGGCAAGGCGGCCGAGGCCGGGATGGCGCAGCGCGTCGCCGAGGCGTGCGAGAACCTGCGCTCCACGGGGACCTCGCTGCTCGCCTGATTCTTTTGCTGGTTGGTCTGCTGCACGCTGGTTGTTCGTTTTACCGAAAGGGCTCGCCGTCAGGCGGGTCCTTTCGGTTTTTGTGGGCGGGCCGGGTGGACCCAGGGGGATTTGAGGGGTTTGGCGGTCTGGGTGGCGAGGGCGAGGAAGCGGCTGGCGAGCGGGGAGAGGGTGCCTTGCCAGAGCAGGTAGATCTGGCGCGGCGGAAGCCCTGGGGTGAGCGGGTGGAGGGTGAAGCCGGAGCCGGAGCCGGAGCCGGAGCCGGAGCTCGGGCTGGGGCCGGAGCTGGAGCCGGGGCTGGGGTCGGAGCTGGAGCTGGCTGAAAGGGCGGCGACTGGGCCGGTGGAGCTGGTGGGGGTGGCGCCGGAGGTTGGGTTGGTGGGGTTGGGGGTTGGGGTGGGGCCGATGGCCAGGGCGGGGAGGATGGCGCAGCCCAGGCCGGCTCGGACCATGGAGACGACTGCTTGGTTGTCGGCTGTTCGGAAGATCACTTGGGGCGAGATTCCTTGGCTGGCAAGGGATTCTTCGACCATGCCTTGGTCGCAGATCGGGGGGAGCGCGACGATCGGAAGGTTGTCGAGTGCGGTGAGGGGCACCGGGCCGGGTGGGAAGCGGCCGGGTGGGGCGAGCAGGACGTGGTCGTCCTCGATGATGAGTCGGCCGTCGACGCCTGGTGGGGGAGCAGCGTCGAAGTAGACGAGGTCGAGGTCGTCCAGCCGGGGTGTCGGGGTCTCGTCTTCGAAGAGCCGGACGTCGCAGTCCGGGTGCTCCTCGCGAAGTCGCCGGACCAGTGGTGGCAGCAGCACATTGGTGACCGTCTGGAACGTGCCGATGTCGACCCGTCCGTCCCCACCGTGGAACCGCTCGATGGCCAGGCTCGCCGACTCCGCGCGCTGGTTGAGGTCGCGGGCGTGCTGGAGCACCAACCGCCCGAGCGGCGTGAGCGACACCCGCCGTGGACCGCGAGGACGATCGAAAACGCGACCGCCCACCGAACTCTCCAACGCGGCGATCTGCTGGCTGAGCGTGGACTGGGTGTAGTCGAGTCGCGCCGCGGCCGCAGCGAAGGTCCCCTCGTCGACCACCGCCTCCAAGGCCCGTAGCAACCGCAGCTCCATCATGTTGAACATCGTAAAGCTCGATCACCATCATCACGAATGATCGCTTTTCATGACCCATGGAGCCTCTCTACCGTCGAAGACATGAAACCGCTGAAGACCGCCGTGTGGATCCCGTTGTTCGACGAACTGGCTGACCCGCGCCTGGTCGCCCAGTTGGCCGCGAGTGCCGAGGAGGCCGGCTGGGACGGACTGTTCGTGTGGGACCACGTGCGCTGGCGCCCGCCGGTCCGCGCGGTCGCCGACCCGTGGGTCGCCCTCACCGCCGCCGCGATGGCGACCGAGACGCTGCGACTCGGCCCGATGGTGACGCCGCTGGCCCGGCGCCGGCCGGCCGTCGTCGCCCGCCAGACCGCGTCGCTTGACCTGCTGAGCAATGGCCGGCTGACCCTCGGGGTCGGGATCGGCAGTGATCGCTTCGGTGAGGAGTTCAGCCGGTTCGGCGACGAGGTCGACGACCGCAAGCGTGCCGAGCTCACCGACGAATCCCTCACCATCCTGCGAGCCGCCTGGTCGGGCGAAGCCGTCCGGCACCGCACCGCCAACTACACCGTCGACGACGTTGAGTTCCTCCCTCGTCCGGCCCAGCAGGACGGCATCCCGATCTGGGTCGCCGGCTTCCCTGGCAACGTCCGCCCGCGTCGCCGCGCGGCGCGGTACGACGGGTTCTTCCCGGTCAACCTGAGCCATCCCGACCAGCTCGCCGAGGCGGTCGAGGGCGTCAACGAGTTCCGCGAGGACCCCACTGCGCCGTACGACGTGGCGGTCGCGCTCGAGCCCGGGACCGACCCGGCCCCGTACGTCGCCGCCGGCGCGACCTGGTCCCTCACCGACTTCGACGCGGAATCCATCACCCGCGCCGAGGTCGAGGCAGTAGTTGCCCAAGGCCCCTTCCGTTGACTGCCGCCGTCGGCTCAGGCTCCGGCGCTCCCCCCGGCTCCTGCGCCGGCGCCGTCGACCGTCGCCCCGCGGCGCGGTTCTTATGGCGGACAGGTTCAGCTGGGTTGGTCCGGAGTACCGGACAAGCCGTAGGTAACGGCCAGGATCAGCCGGGTTGATCGGGGACGGCGGAGAAGCGGGAGACCGGGCCATGGTTGGTCGCGGATTTTCGCCGTGCGCGAGCGGGATCGAACGCCCGCACCCCAGTACGCCGGGAAGCGCGGCCGAACGTGGAGCGGAGTTGGTCGACGACCGTGGCGGGCTCGGCCAGGTCTTGCCAGGCGACGAAGCAGTACTCCAGCGGCTCGGGTGGTTCGGGGCCGTCGGCCGGTACGACGCCGAAAGCGCGGTCGGCCGCTTCGGGGTCGTAGTCGTCGAATTCCTCGCTCCAGAAGGGGAATCGGGGCTCGAACTCGACGACGGTGCGTTCGTCGGGGAACCAGAGAGCGCTGGCGAGATCCATGGCGTGCTCCTCGCAGAGGGGTGGGGGAAAGGGGGATGGCGCGGGGAGGTCCGCTTCGGTGAGGATCAGGCGGAGCCGCGACTCGGCCACTGAGGCAGATTCGCTGCAGGCCAAGGAGAAAGCTCGTTGTGCCCGGGCAGCAAGGGCTGCACGATCGGTCTGTTGGTCGTCGGCACAAGTCGACGAGAGCTCGGCGAGATCGCCCGGTCCAGGATGCTGGCCAGCCCTTCGCGCTGGGGCCTGGCCCGCAGGCAGTAGGTGGGTAGCGGCTCGTTTCAAGGTGGCCTGGGTGACCAGACCGGCGTACAAGGCGGCTTCGGTCAGGGCGACCGCCGGGGCCAGAGGGCAGGTGGCAGCGACCTCGACCACTGCCCGGGCCGGGGTGACCAGACGGAGGTTGTTCCAGAGAGTGACGCCTGGTCCGAGTGGGTCTCGGACGTGACGCTGGACTCCGTCGAGAGGAGAGCCGGGTTGTCGGGAAGTGACCTGGACAGTGCTGAGGTCGAGACCCCAGAGGGGCAAGGCATGCAGGGCTGCCGCCGATTGGTGGCTCGCGATCAGGCCGGGCTCGCCACGGCGTAGTACCTGGAAGAGCAGGCGGAGATGGAGCACCTGGTCGTCGACCAGGGTGAGGGTCTGGTGTGGGGCATAGGTCCCCGGCCGGATCCGGCGCCAGCCGCCGGTGTCCAGCAGGGAGTCGATGTCAGGGTCGGGGTAGCCGCACGCGCGGGCGTCGGCCCGCGTGAAGACGCCCCCGCGGATCTGGCTCATCACGCTGAGTTGTGGGTTCACACCAGAGAAGATGCACCGGCCGGAGCCCGGTCCGGCCGGCTACTTCAAAGCTGTGGAAAGAAGGCATAAAAATAGCCCGTCATACATGTATGACGAGCTCGGCGCGGGTTGGAACCCAGGGTTGCCACAGGAGCGGCATGTTGGCCTCGGACGGGGTCCGATTGCCTTTGCGCTCATTGCAGGAGGCATGAGCGGCGACCGCGTTCAGCCACTCCGTGCGGCCGCCTCTGGATCTCGGTTGGACGTGATCCATCGTGTCGGCGTTGGCCAGTCCGCAGTACGCGCAGTGGAACTTGTCCCGCCGCAGTACGCCGTGCTTGCTGTACTTCATCCGGCCGGCCGCGTACCGCCAGTGCGTGACCACGTAGCGGACCAGGCGGAGCACCCTTGGCACCGGAAAGGGACCGATGGTCCGTTCGCCATGCGCCTCCTCGACCACCGCCACCTCGCGGACCAGCATCCGGATGGCGTGCTGGATCGACACGGTGTGCAGCGGCTCGTATGACGCGTTCAGGACGATCACGCTCATCCGGTGCCTCCTTCCGGCCGTAGCTGGAAACCACGGCGGTCTCGACGCAAGGTCTCAAGCATCCGTGGCCGTCCGGTGAACGGTCAACGGATTTCGCCAGACGGTCACGTGCCGGTACGGGTTCGTGATCGGCGAAGATGGGGCTTATGGAATTGAACAATCTGCTGTCAGGTCCACCCGAGACACTACTCCCCGTCGACCCCGCCGCAGCGGAACTCGCCGCCGGGGCCGCCGCGGTCGACGTCGCGGCCAAGTTCCCGACCTCTTCACTGGCCTGGTCCTCGCTCGCCGAGGCCGCGCTCGCGGACGGGAACACCATCGAGGCCTACGCCTACGCCCGGACCGGCTACCACCGCGGTCTGGACGCACTGCGCCGCAACGGCTGGAAGGGCCACGGGCCGGTCCCGTGGGAGCACGAGCCGAACCGCGGCTTCCTGCGCTGCCTGGCCGTCCTCGGCAAGGCGGCCGCCATCATCGACGAGAAGGACGAAGCCGAGCGCTGCACGACGTTCCTGCGCGACTCGTCGGCCACGGCGGCCGACGTACTGGCCTGAGCGAGCCAACTAGGTTGTAGGGGTCGGCGCCGACGGGAAATGATCCGTCGGTGACCAGCCCCTATGCACAGTCCGGATTCCGCGTCGGCTTCGACTGGGGGCCGGTCGGCGCTACTGCCGTTCCCGGCAGCCTCGTGGCGGTGGTGGACGTCTTGTCCTTCACCACCGCCGTCACGGTCGCTGTCGACCTCGGCATCGACGTGTACCCGTATCGCTGGCGTGACGAGACCGCAGCCGCGTACGCCGAACAGCTCGACGCGGTCCTCGCCGTCGGCCGGTCCGAGCCGGGAGTCACGCTCTCGCCGGGCTCGATCCGCC
Source organism: Kribbella sp. NPDC056861 (assembly GCF_040687575.1). Lineage (NCBI taxonomy): Bacteria > Bacillati > Actinomycetota > Actinomycetes > Propionibacteriales > Kribbellaceae > Kribbella > Kribbella sp. NPDC056861. Next base: position 103,590 of record NZ_JBFBNQ010000003.1, read on the forward strand.
GAGCGGCAGGCATCGAGCGGCTGGTGCTTCCCTCGCCCAACGGCTCCACGATCTCCCAGCTGCTCAGTGACAGTGGCTCGATGGTGATGGCGGTCTCACTGCGCAACAGGTCGGCCGCCGCCGACTGGGCGGCTCAGAGGCTGGCCGACGATCCATCACTGACAGTGGTGGCTGTTGCAGCCGGTGAGAGGTGGACCGACGGATCACTGCGTCCGGCGGTCGAGGACCTGTGGGGTGCAGGTGGGTTCCTGGCTGCACTGGTCGACCGCGGGGTCGGGCCACTCTCACCGGAGGCCCGCGCCGCCGTTGCGGCGTACAGGGAGGTTGCTGGTGAACTTCCGGAGCTGCTGTACGAATGCGCCGGCGGGCGGGAGCTTGCGGAGTACGGGTTCGCGGGGGATGTGGCAGTTGCGGGCGAGCTGGACATAAGTGGGCTCGTGCCGGTGTTGCAAGGAGGTAGAATCACTGAGTCATCGAAACCCCCGAGGTTCTGCCCGGTGACATAGCCGGCAGGCGGCGTGCGTCCCCGCTTCCTGCCGAACTTGGACGGTTGTAGGCGGCAACGACGGACCGGCGTAGCAGGACGCCCGCGGTCAGGTCACCGCCCCACCGGGCAGCGGAAGGTACCACCGTGCCGGCACTCACCGGACGGATCCGTACGCCCCAAACCGCTCCAGTCGAGAGTGGCTACCGCGTCGCCCTGCGCACGCCGGGAGCGTTGAAGTTCTACCTGGCCGCCGCGCCCGCGCGGATCGGCATCGCCATGACTGGTCTGGGCATCGTCTGGCTGGTCCACGGCTCAACAGGCTCGTACGCCGTCGCAGGCGCGGTGACCGGCGGTTTCGCCGTCGCCGAAGCTGTCGGTGGACCACAGGTCGCCCGGCTGATCGATCGCTTCGGGCAACCCCGGATGCTGCCGATCACCTTGCTTTTGCACGCGACCTCCATAGCTCTGCTGATCGCACTGACTCTGTCGGCCGCCCCGCTGTGGATGCTGGTGCTCGCCGGAGTACTGGCAGGCGGTTCGCTCCCACAGATCGGCGCCCAGACAGCAGCCCGCTGGTCACATGCCTTGCGCGGAGATCCCGTACTGTCATCCGCCTTCGCGTTGGAGTCATTAGGCACCGGCCTGGCCTACCTGGTCGGCCCTGCGCTCGTCGGGACCGTCAGCGCGTTGGTGTCGCCGGTAGCGGGCTCGTTGCTGGCGACAACCTTGGTGCTGGCAGGCGGCTTCACGCTGGCCGCACAACGCAGTACTGCGCCGCCTCCTACCTCCGGCGTCCGCGCCGAGGGCTCAGAACGCCTTCTACGTAAAGGGTTTCTGGCGTTGGTTGGCACGAACATTGCCGTCGGACTGTTCTTCGGCACCATGCAGGTGTCAGTGACAGCCTTCGCGGTCGGCCGAGGGTCGGAGTCACTCGCCGGGCCGCTCTACAGCATTACCAGCTTGATCAGCCTGGTCGCCGGAATCGCCTACGGAGCAAGGCGCTGGCGTACGCCGATCACCAAGCAGTTCGTGGTCGCCATGGCGGTGCTGTTCCTCAGCAGCCTGCCGCTGCTCGTGGCGGACAGCCCGCTGACTCTCGCCTTGTCACTGGCCCTCCCGGGCCTCGCCCTGGCCCCGATCCAGGTGCTGTCGTCCGTACTGGCCGAGTCGGAGGTCGAGCCCGCAGTGCTGACGCAAGCCTTCACTTGGCTGAACTCAGGGAGCGCTGCCGGTATCGCGATGGGCGCTGCCGTGGCTGGACGGGCAGTGGACGCACAAGGTCCGCACCTGGGCTTCGCCTTGGCTGTTGGCGCGACGCTGGCGGCCACAGCGATGGCTTTCGTGGTTCGTCAGCGGTAGGTGACTTGGGCCTCGGCTGCGGCGCGGGCGGCGTACTCAGCCGGGGTCAGGCCGATCTGCTCTTTGAACTCGTGGGAGAAGTGGGCCTGGTCGAAGTAGCCGAGGGCGGTGGAGAGGTCGGCCAGTTCGGTGGCCTCGCCGCGGGCCAGCAGGTCGGCGCCGTCGTGGAGGCGGTAGCGGCGGAGGACCCACTTCGGGCCGACGCCGACGTAGCGGCGGAAGAGGCGCTGGAGTTTGCGGATCGGGAGGTCGAAGGCGTCGGTGACCTGGTCGACCCGGGTCAGGGTGCGGTCCTCGCTCATCGCGGCGATGACGCTGCGGACCAGGTCGTACTGCGGGTCCGGGGCGACCAGGCGGTCGGTCATGAACGCCTCGAAGACGGCTCGGCGGCGGAGGTCGTCGGGCTCGGCGAAGATCAGGTCGGCCAGCCGGTCGGCGTCGTCGAAGACCTCGCGCAGGGGCAGCACCTCGTCGCGGAAGGAGCCGACGTCGAGGCCGGTGACCGCACCGAAGCCGCCGGCCCAGAACTTCACCCCGAAGACGCGGCCGCGGCCGGTCAGTTCGCGCTCGAACTTGCGTGTGCAGACCCCGTTGACGAACGCGCCGCCCGGTTGCTCGAAGGTCACGTTCACGCTCGGGTAGGGCAGCACCTCGGCGACGTACGGCGCGGGCAGGTCCCACTCGACGATCCAGTACCACTCCACGAACCGGTCGATCCCCGGGTCGGGCGTGAGCCGGCTCAGGCTGCGGTGCCGGGCCTGCTCCCGCGGATGCAGGATGCCTCTCTCGCTCTCGAAGGGTTGCCTGGACACCCTCCAAACCTACGGCAGCGCACCGACAGAACGCTGTCGCGTTCTTACAAGACCCGACCCACCCGGTTCGCGAAGACTGTTCGGTATGACGACGAACAAGGTGAACCCCATTCCGCCCGGCTACCACTCGCTCACCCCCTACCTGGCGGTCTCCGACGGGCCGAAGGCGATTGAGTTCTACATCGAGGTGTTCGGGGCCGAGGTGATCAGCCGGCAGGACCTGCCCGACGGGCGGCTCGGGCAGGCCGAGCTGAAGTTCGGCGACTCGATGCTGCAGCTGAGCAACGAGATGCCGCAGATCGGGCTGCAGGCGCCGAACGGCGACTGGGTGCACTCGTCGCTGGTGCACTACGTGCCGGACGTGGACGCGACCTTCGCGAAGGCGCTCGAGGCCGGCGCGCGGCAGGTGGAGGCGGTCCAGACGTTCATGACCGGGGACCGGTTCGGCACCGTGATCGATCCGTTCGGGCACCGCTGGGCGATCCTGACCAAGGTCGAGGACGTCTCGCCGGAGGAGGCCGACCGGCGGGTCAAGGAGTGGCTGGCGTCGAACCCCGAAGGCCTGGACGCGAACTGATTCGTCGCCGCGGGCAACCAGCGGCGAGGCGGTGGACGGGGCACCGGGCAACGAGCTTGAGTGTTTGTGAAACGGCGTGAAAACCCTTGTGGGCATGAAGAAAGCGGCCCGCCGGAACCGTCCCCTGCGGCAGTTTCGGCGGGCCGCTGACTAAGAGTGTGCACGCGATCACGGAAAATGGCAACCCGTCGTGATGAATTGCGCGCTCGGTGTCACGTGTTGACTCCCCGGAGCGGGAAGTACGTGGTAATGCGCAGTTCCGGTAAGCTTTGGTCGCAAGAGCCTGGACGCGGCGCCGAGACGAACTTCTGGTGACGTTGCCCGGGCTTCACCGTTTCTAGCGACCGGCCACCGACGGCGACGAAGCCGTTCGGGCCGACGCGTGAAGAGGAGGGCTGAGATGCCCGCAATCGTGCTCGTCGGCGCCCAGTGGGGCGATGAGGGCAAAGGCAAGGCGACCGATCTGCTCGGCAACACCGGGGCGACGATCGACTACGTGGTGAAGTTCAACGGCGGGAACAACGCCGGCCACACGGTCGTGATCGGGAACGAGAAGTACGCCCTGCACCTGCTTCCGAGTGGAATCCTGACCCCGGGCGTGACCCCGGTGATCGGCAACGGGGTGGTGGTCGACCTCAGCGTGCTGTTCGAGGAGCTCGACGCGCTGCAGGTCCGCGGGGTCGACACCTCTCGGCTGGTGATCAGCGCCAACGCGCACCTGATCCCGCCGTACAACCGGACCCTGGACAAGGTGGCCGAGCGGTTCCTCGGCAGCCGCAAGATCGGCACCACCGGGCGCGGCATCGGCCCGACGTACGCGGACAAGATGAACCGGATCGGGATCCGGGTCCAGGACCTGTACGACGAGAAGATCCTCGAGCAGAAGGTCACCGGCGCGCTGGAGCAGAAGAACCAGCTGCTGGTGAAGGTCTACAACCGCCGCGCGGTCGAGATCGCCGAGGTGATGGAGGAGCTGCTGGCGTACGCCGAGCGCCTGCGCCCGATGGTCGCGGACACGCCACTGCTCCTCGGCCGGGCTCTGGACGAGGGCAAGACGGTGCTGATGGAGGCCGGCCAAGCGACCCTGCTGGACGTCGACCACGGCACCTACCCGTTCGTCACCTCGTCGAACGCGATCTCGGCCGGCGCCTGCACCGGCTCCGGTATCCCGCCGACCCGGATCGACCGCGTGATGGCGGTCGTGAAGGCGTACACCACCCGGGTCGGCGAGGGGCCGTTCCCGACCGAGCTGCTCGACGCCGACGGTGAGTGGCTGCGCCAGCAGGGCTTCGAGTTCGGTACGACGACCGGCCGGCCGCGCCGCTGCGGCTGGTACGACGCCGTGATCGCCCGGTACGCCGCGCGCGTCAACGGCGTCACCGACTTCGTGCTGACCAAGCTGGACACGCTGACCGGCCGGGAGAAGATCCCGGTCTGCGTCGCCTACGACGTGAACGGCGTGCGGCACGACGAGATGCCGATGACGCAGACCGACTTCCACCACGCGACGCCGGTCTACGAGGAGTTCGACGGCTGGAACGACGACATCACCGGCTGCCGGAGCTTCGAGGACCTGCCGAAGAACGCGCAGACCTACGTGAAGGCGGTCGAGGCGCTCAGCGGCGCCCCGATCTCCGCGGTCGGCGTCGGCCCGGAGCGGTCCCAGATGGTCATCCTGGACAACCGCTTCTGACCCTGCTCGCCCGTGACCCCGGCCAGTCGGTGTTCGACCGATCGGCTGGGGTTTGGTGTTTGTCGGGCAGGTCTGGCGCGACGGCGGCCCGGTTCGGCAGCTGGGTCAGTTGCCGATCAGCGGCAGGTCGCTGATGATCGGCCAGTCCCGGATGTCGCTGAGACCCGGCCGCTGCGGTAGCTCCGGCTTGCTGATCGGCTCGCGGGCCCAGGCGGCGCCGTTCCCAGCGGCCGCGCTCTGGAAGGTGAGTGCTGCCACGCCGAGCAGTACGGCGGCGATCAGCACGCTCAGCCAGGCGGGCCGGAACGCCTGGCGCAGGGTGATCTTGGTGCCACGGCGCAGCGACGTACCGCCGGGGCCCCACCAGGCGGTGAACAGGCCGGCGATGCCGCCGATACCGAAGCCGACGGCGGACAGGGGAGTCCAGTCGAGGCCGTGGGTGTTGGCGGCGCCGGCGGTGACGCTGCCGCCGACGATGAACCCCACGATGACCGGGAGGATCAAGCAGAACAGCGTGATCAGGGTGGCGGCGATCAGGTGCACCGGGCTGGCAGCGGCGGCGACCAGGCCGTCGGACTTCCCGCGACCGCCGCGAACCTGCCGACGCCGCATGAGCGCCGTGCTGCCGCGGTCGACCGTGCGGGCGAGGATCATCAGCAGCGCGGCGACCAGGACGCCGAAGCCGGGGGTGTAGGCGATCAGGGCGCCGACAGCGAGCATGAGGGCGGCGACCAGCACTGACCGCGCTACCTGCTGGTCGGCCGACGGGGGAGCGTCGGCGCGAGCTACTGGCTCGTGACTCTGCCGCCTGGCGATCTCATTGCCGTGCTGGGGTTGTGGCTGCGGGTGGTGGTACTGCGGCTGTGGCTGAGGTTGGTACTGCGGTTGTGGCTGGTACTGCGGGGCAACCGGCTGCTGGTACTGCGGTTGGTAGGTCTGCTGCGGCTGATACGGCTGGTAGTTCACCGGCATGCCAGCTGGCGCTGCAGCCGTAGGCGTCGGGCTGTAGGTGGCCGGGTGGACGCCCGCCAGGCCGCTCGGCGCACCAGCGGCGAGGCCGCCACCGGCGTAGCCGGCTGCGCCACCCGCGCCCGCGCCACCCGCGCCTGCGGCGCCTGCCGCCGCGCCACCCGTGCCTGCGCCCACGGCGCCTGCTGCCGCGGCAGCGGCGGCCTTCTTAGCCTTCTGTTGAGCGGCGACGTCGCGGAGCTTGTCGCGCATCGGGCTGAACGCCGAGAGCGGTGGGATCACCGACGGGACAAGCTGCGCCACGTTGGCCGGATCGTGCGCGGTGTTCCCAGCGGCAGCGGCGGCGTCCTCGGGCATGACCCGGGTCATCACCGCGGTAGGCGGGTTGAGGAGGGCTGTCTCCGGGTGCTCGTCGGGGGAGCCGTACGGGTCCGGGATCAGCGCCTCGCGGCCTTCGGCGTACCGGTTGAGGCCGGCCATGATCTCGAGCTGGGTGGGGCGGTCGCCCTTCTTTGGAGAGAGCGCAGCGGCGAGCAGCGGCTTCAGGCGCGGGTCGAGGCCTTCCAGGTCGGCTTGGCCGCTGTGCACGCGGTGCAGGACGACCTCGAAGGGGCCCTTGCCGAACGGGCGGCGGCCGGTGGCAGCGAAGGCCACCGTGGCGGCCCAGCCCCACCAGTCGGCCGACTCGGAGACCATTTCGCCTTCGATCAGCTCCGGCGCGAGGTAGCCCGGCGTACCGATCACCAGGCCGGTCTGGGTCAGGCGAAGATCATCAGCCGCCTGGGCGATACCGAAGTCGATCATCACCGGCTTGCCGTTGAGCATCATCACGTTGCCGGGCTTCAGGTCGCGGTGCACGACCCCTGCTCGGTGGATCGCCTGCAGTGACTCCGCGAGACAGCCGGCCAGCGGCAGCCAGCGTTGCGGCGTCAATGGCCCGCGATCGTCCACCTGCTCGTCGAGTGGTCGGCCTGGTACGAACCGGGTAACCAGATACGGCCGGTCGCTGTGCAGGTCGTGGTCGAGGATCCCCGCCACACCAGGGTGGTTCACCATCTGCAACGTGGTCGCTTCGCGCTGCAACCGGGCTCGCGCGGTCGGATCATGGGCGACGTGCGACCGCAGGACCTTGAGTGCTACCTCTTTGTGTTCGGGCCCCTCCGCCAAGTACACGACACCCATGCCGCCCTGGCCGAGCCGCCGGATCAACCGGTACGGCCCGACGCGTTCCTCCAACACCTCGGTCGGTGTCGTCGGGCGTTCCCCCGTTGCTGACATGGCATCCACCGTACGTCGGGATCAGCCCATCCGCTGGGCCTGGCCGGAGAGCTTTCTCCATGACCTCTGACGTAATCGTCCTTTCGCGCGTTCCGTTCCACGCTCGTCTCCTACCAACGAACGAGGAGCCGAGCATGACGCACTACGCGATCGCCAACCTGCGCAACGTCCAGCTGAACGACGCAATCGTCGAGTACCTGCGGCGCATCGACGCCACCCTGGCCCCCTTCGACGGCCACTTCATCGTGCACGGCGGGGAACCCGAGCTGATCGAGGGGCGCTGGGACGGCACCTTGATCGTGATCGAGTTCCCCGGCTACGAGCAGGCCCGCGGCTGGTACGACTCCGCGGCGTACCGCGAGATCCTGCCGCTGCGGACCGGCAACTCCGACGGGGTCGCGATGTTGCTGGCAGGCGTCGACCGGGACCACCTGGCCACCGACGTCCTCAACTGAGGTAGCGCAGCAGCACCGGTGCGAGCGCCTCGGCGGCGACGTCGTGGGTCTGACCGGGCAGTACTTCGAGAGTCGCGTTGGGCAGCACCTTCGCGATCGCCTGGTCGCCGTCGATGATGGAGGCGTCGGTCTGGTCGCCGTAGATCACCAGGGTCTCGGTGGCGACCTCGGCGAACCGGTCCAGCGCGGTGACGTCGCCCGACATCGTCCGGCCCATCACGGCGCCGTCGCTGGCGATGGTGTGCGCGACGTCGAGCATCGTCGGCCAGAACGGGCTCTGCTCCATCCCTCCCAGGTACTCCTCGGGCAGGCCGACCGCCTTGGTCATGAAGATCTTCACCGCGTCGCCGCGACGGTCCTCGGCGACCGCGGTCTCCAACTGCTCGACGTAGTCGTCCGGCAGCGGCGGCCGATCGCCGTTGACGATGAACGGCGGCTCGTAGAGGGCGAGCTTTGTGACCGGCAGACCGGCCCGGGCGCCTTCCAGCGCGAGGACGCTGCCGGAGGAGAAGCCGCACAGCGCGGCCGAGCCGCCGGCCACCTCGATCATCGCGCCGAGGTCGGCGAGCTCGTCGTCGAACCGGCTGGTCGAGGCGTCGTTCCAGCCGCTCTCGCCGCGCCCCCGGCGGTCGTAGGTGTAGACGGTGAACGAGCCGGCCAGCAGACCGGCGAGCTGGCTGCCGGTCTGGTTGAAGGCGCGGAAGCCGGTGGCGCCGTCGACCAGGATCACGGCCGGGCCGGAGCCGACCTTGCTGTAGCCGATCTCGGTGCCGTCGGACGAACGGGTGCTGGTCATCTCAGATCTCCTCACGAATGGGTACTGAACGGTACCGTACTCAAAACAGTACGGTACTGTCTAGTACTGCGAAGGGAGAATTCCATGCCAGAACTCACCGCCCGGGCGGCCCTCAAGCGCGAACAGATCCTGGACGCCGCGCTGCAGGCGTTCCTGGACAACGGCTACGTCGGCGCGAACATGGACCAGGTCGCGGCCGGCGCCTCGGTCTCGAAGCAGACTGTCTACAAACAGTTCGCGGACAAGGAACACCTGTTCCGGGCGTTGATCGTGGCGATCAGCGACCGGGTCGAGGACCCGTTCGCGGAGATCGGCCGCGAGGTGGCCGAGGCCGACGACGTCGACACGGCCGTCCGCCGGCTCGCGGACGCCTTCGTCGGCGGGATCATGACGCCTTCGGTGCAGCAGATGCGCCGGCTCGTGATCGCCGAGGCGGCCCGGTTCCCCGACCTGGGCGAGGACTACTGGAACCGCGGCTTCGGCCGGGTGCTGCCGACGCTGGCCGACTGTCTGAGCCGGCTGGCCGAGCGTGGGTTGCTCGCCATCAAGGATCCGGAGATCGCGGCCAACCATCTGGCCGGTCTGCTGCTGTGGATCCCGAGCAACCGGGTGATGTTCTTCGGCCGGATGGACGCGGTCTCGGCCGAGGAGCTGGAGCGGTTCACGGCAGCGGGCGTCGAAGCGTTCCTGGCTGCCTACAAAGCTCGCTGAGTCTCGGGGCGCGGCCGATGCCTCGGGGCGGTGGGCACCGGCCGCGCCTGGGTGCTAGCTGATCGGGAGGGTGAAGGCGAGCAGCCCGGTGCCGGTGGCGTTGGTGATCCACGGGCCGGCGCCGTTGTGGCCTTGGTAGGTCAGGGAAGACCCGCTGGTTGCGGGCCCGGACAGGGTGACCACGAGCTTGCCGCCCGCCTGGTAGGCCACCGACGAGACGCTGACGATGGAGCCATCGACCCGGAAGGCGGCGGCTACTCCAGCGTCGACAGTCAGCGCATCAGTCGATCGAAGCTGTACTACGAGCTGCGACCCATTAGCGGTGACAGTGGATGGGTTAGGCGGAGCCACCCCGACCTTGGTGCCGCCGTACAGATCCCGAGCCAGTACTGCGAACGTGTGGTCGCCCAGATCGCGATAGCCACCCAGATACGAGTAGTGGCAGCCGTCATGCCCCGATACGCCGTTGGTCGACAGCACCGTCACGCCTGCTGTGTCGCCGAGATCCCGTTGGGCCTCGCGCAGGTTCATGGCAGTCGTGTTGCCGCAGGGCGACGTGCGGACCTGGTAGACGTAGTACCGGCTGCCGCCGGGGATGGCGGTGCCGAAGTCGGCTCGCCAGTCCTGCAGCAGCGAGGTGAAGCCGCTGATGTGCACCGACGCGTTGTCGTTGTCGGACTCGCCCTGGTACCAGAGCACGCCCCGCACCTGGCCGATCACGCCGGCGCCGGTCAGGCGCTGCCGAAGCCTGCCGTAGTTGGTGTTGAGGTCGTTGGGGTTCGCGTCGTTGCGCTGGAAGAAGTTGATCGGCTGACCGCCGTGTGCACCGTTGATGAGCGCCACCGGCACCTTGTAGGTGTCGACGATCCGCCGGCCCATCCGGACGGCCCACTGGCCGATCGAGCCGGACTGGTTGGTCACGTCGCCGGTCGCGTAGTGCCAGACCCGGTCGGCGCCGGAGATGTTCGGGTCCGCGGTCGGGGAGCCGTAGCTGCGCAGGTACGGCGACTCTTCCCCGTTGGCAGCGCCGTTGTACTTCGCTGCCTCCGAGTTCGACTGCCCCTGTACTACGTAGACGTCACCTGACACCACGCCCTCGCGGCGAGCCACCACCCGGTCGAACCCGGGACCAGTGGCGCGCAGCTCGAAGGTGTATACCTGCAGCCCTGCCTTGATCCGCGGGGAGAACCGGAAGGTGCTGCCGACGGAGCTGTAGCTCTCCGTACGGCCGTTGCTGCTCACCCGCAGCTGCACCCGGCGTACTCGGGGGTCGGTGACCCGCCCGGCCACCGGCACGATCGAGCCGCCCTTGGCGTCCCGGGGGATCAACTGCCGGTCCTGGGGAGACTCGGTCAGCGCGACGACCGCAGTACGGACGTAGGCGGTGAAGCGGCGCTGGGAGTAGCGGTTCGCGTTGTTGGCGAAGGTCCAGTCGGGCTGGCCGCTGAGGTTGGTGCCGATGCCCAACGAGAGCAGGCCGGTGTCCGACTCGGTGAAGGTGTTGATCGCGAAGACCTGCTTGGCCGCCAGGCTCGACGGCCGGGTCGGGCCGATCTGGGCGACCTGGAAGGAGCCGTAGCCGAGCGGGGAGGTCGGGTTGTCGTCGGCGTCGAAGGTGATCGGCGACGCGTTCGAGACCTGGCTGCTGGCGCTCTCCTGGTACTGGTTCGGCCACATCTCCAGGTAGCCGGTCTGGCCGGTTCCACTGGTCACGCTGGCCACGTTCGACTTGACGTCAAGGTCGCCGACCCGCTGCCGGACGAGTTCACCAGGCCTCGTCGGCAGGCCGATTCGCCTTGCGTCGTTGGAGAACGGCTCCATCGCGGTCCAGACCCACTGTGGTCCGTCCGGTCCGTTGAGCTCCACGCAGTAGCCGACCCGGTCGAAGTTCGCGCCGATCTCGGCGGTCCGGTCCAGGCTGTACGGCGGGGTCTGGTTCAGGTAGCCGGCCCGCTCCGGGAGGTCCAGCTGCAGGACCGGGGTGAAGCCGGCGGCGGCACTGTCGCAACTGGTCGCGGCCGCCTGACCCGAAGAGGTCGCGGCGGCGGGCGTCACCACTGCCTGCACGGTGGCGGTGGTGGCGATCAGGGTGGTGGCGATGGTGACGATCGAGCCGGCGTTGATGCGTCGAGGCATGGGCGGACCTCCATGGGCGGGATGTCTCCACCATGGGTAGCGGGTCGCTTACCTATCGTGCGAGCGTTCTGCGCCCAGCGGTCCGATCCCTGCGCCCAGTGGTAGCGACTTTCACTTTTGTGCATCGCCGTGCGGGTTTGGGGACTGAACCGCGGTGGATCACCGTCGGCGGAGCAGGATTCCGCGGCTGCCGCGTTTGCGGAGGTAGGCGCGGCCGCCGGCGACCGGCTCGATCCGCGGCAGGACCAGGTCGAGCTCCTCCTCGATCGACCAGGAGGAGGACCAGTTCTGGCGGGCCAGCTTCTCCGGTTCCATCGACACGAAGACCCGGTCGGTCGGGAAGCGGTCGAGCAGGGTCAGGTTCTGGCCGTAGTACAGCATCTCGATCAGCAGGTACGCCGAACCCGTCAGCCGCCGCGTCGTGGTGAGCTCCTCGAAGCTGTGCCGGTGGATCCGGACGTCACCGTCGACGCCGGCCCGCAGTCTGGCCAGGAAGGTCTGGTTCGGCTCGGTCGCATCCACCGAGTAGCCGTCGCGCAGCAGCCGCCGGGTCAGCGCGCCCTCGCAGGCGCCGAGCTCGATCACCCGGCCGGCGACCGGATCGAGATGCCCACGCACCCAATCCGCGGTCGCGTCCAGCCGCTCGATCTCGTACTGCGAGGTCGCGAACTCCCAAGGATCCTCGACGATCGCGGCGTTCGAGCTCAGGCTGCTCATCAACGCGAACAGCCGGGCCCGCTCGTCCGGATCGGAGTCGAAGAACCGCTCGACCGACTGGATCCGCCGGGTCGGCAGCGCGTCGTCGTCGTCCTCACCGAGCTGCAGTAAGTCGGCGCAATGGGTGTTGACGAAGTCGAGCTTCGCGTCGATCAGCGGCTGGTCGAGCTGGACGTCCAGCTCGGTTCGCCACTGGAACAAGAGTGCGTCCCCGACCGCGTGCCGGACCGGCGCACGCCGTACTGCGGCGGCGAGGTCGAGACCCCACTGACCGCGACGCTCGCGGGCGTCGGCAGGTGAGTGGGTCCAGACGGTCGCCGCCACATCGCCGGTCTCGAGCGCGATCGCATCCGCCGCGCTCTCCGGCGAGAACGGTTTGGCGCCCTCGCCGGAGGTCTGCAGCAGCTCGGCCAAGGGCGCCAGCCGGCCGGCGAGCGGGACTCCCGCCGGCAGCCGCAGATAGGCGCCCCGGTCAGCGATGACCAGGTGTGTTTCGCGGCCGGAGCCTGGATCTAGGACGGAGAGGAAGTCGATCACGACGTCCTCGGGACGCAGCACAGCAACGACGTCAATCATCGAAACCGATTTTACGCAAGAACGCTACGAAAAGACGTCCGTCGCGTGTCGCCTGGTGGACTGCTGCTCGGCGTAGGTTCGGCGGATGGAGCTGAGGCGGTGGCTGGGAATGACCGCGCTGCTGTTGATGCTGAGCGGCTGCGTCGAGGACGACGGGTACAACGCCGCCCCGAACGTGCCGCCCCGGCCGCCGACCATCAATCCGCGCCCTGCTGATTGCCCGGCCGTCGGGCCGAAGATCACCACCGGGATCGTCGAAGCCACGATGGGGTACCGGGCGGTGGTGGTGACGCTGGCCAACTGCTCGGCGCAGCCGCTGATCATCAACGGCTATCCGGTAGTCGCCATCCTGGATGCCGACCGCAACACAATGCCCGTGCCGGTGACGCCGGGCGTCGTCAAGGTGGCGACCGACCGGGGCCCGGCCAGGATCCGGCTCGCCCAGGGCGGGACGGTCCAGGCCGCGGTCACCTGGTTCAACAGCGACGACATGATCTCCGGCAGGAAGGTGGCCGGCGACTTCCTGTCGTTGGCCCCCGGTCAGGGCGATCCGGTCGTCGTCCTGCCGATCGCCACTGACATCAACCTCAGGACGAAGGTCTCGGTGACCGCCTGGTCGCTGAGGTCGCCGCTCAGTTCTTGAGTTCGGCGTACACGTCGGCGAGGTCGCCGGCGGTGGAGGCCTTGGCCCAGCGGGCGGTGTCGTCGGCCAGTACTTCGTGCTGGCCGGTCTCGATGCCGTCGAGGGCGGCCTTGGCGATGTCGGCCGGGCTCTCCTTGGGGTCGGTGACGTCGCTGGTCATGTCGGTGTCGACGTAGCCCATGTGCAGGCCGGTGACGCCGATGTTGCGGTCGAGCAGCTCCAGCCGCAGGGCGTTGGTCTGGGACCAGAGGGCGGCCTTCGTGGCGGAGTACGCGCCGTGCCGGGCGACCCAGGTCAGGGCGGAGTGCGCGTTCAGGATGTGGCCGCCGCCGTTGCGCTCGATCACCGGGACGAACGCGCGGGTCAGGTTCAGCGGGCCGAAGAAGTTGGTCTCGAACACCTCGCGGATCGCCGCCAGCGGCACGTCCAGGTAGGTGTCCGGCGAGCTGCCGCCGGCGTTGTTGATCAGCACGGTGACGTCGGGCGCCGCGGCGACCAGGGCGTCGATCGAGGCCTGGTCGGTGACCTCGAGCGGGAGCGTCACGACCCGGGGGTCGGTGCTCGGCTGCGGGGCGCGGGCGGTGGCGTAGATCTTCGTGACGCCGCGGGTGAGCAGGTCGGCGACGAGCGCCTTGCCGATACCGCGGGTGCCGCCGGTGACGAGGACTACGGCGCCTTCGAGGGTGGTCATGTCTGCTCCTGGGAGAGTGGTTGGAAACCGTTCTGTTTCCACACTCTAAACCGATCGGTTTCCAAACACAAACCGAGCCGGTACGCTCGAAACATGAACTCCCAGGCGACACCCCGCGAGCGGCTTCTGGACGCGGCGGGCGAACTCTTCTACCGAGACGGCGTGAACATCGGCGTGGACGCGCTCTGCAAGGCGGCCGGCGTCTCGAAGAAGTCGATGTACCAGTTGTTCCGCTCCAAGGACGAGCTGATCGCCGAGAGCCTGGCCAGCGTCGGGCCGTCGTACCAGCAGGCGTTGGAGCCGGGGGTCGAGGACGGCGCGACGCCGCGGGAGCGGATCCTGGCGGTGTTCGAGAAGCAGGACCTGCTTGCCGCGGGCAACGAGTTCTTCGGGTGCCCGTTCGTCAGCACCGCGGTCGAGTTGAAGAACCCGGAGCACCCGGGCAGTGTCGTCGCGCGGCACTTCAAGCAGCGGCTGACCGACTTCTTCCGCAGCGAACTGGTGGCCGCCGGGGTCGACGATCCCGACGCGATGGCGATCCAGCTGACGATGGCGTTCGACGGCGCGAGCGCCCGGGCCGTCGTACGGGCCCAGGCGCTCAACGGGGTCGGCGTCCGGATGGCCGCGGCGATGCTCGACGCGGCCGGAGTACGTGCTGCGGAGTTAGCCGGCCAGGCTCGCTAATTCGGCGCCGGCCAGCAGGAAGGCGCCGACGCCGAAGTCGGCAGTGGATTCGTAGTTGACCGGTTGGCTCGACTCCGGCCGGTCGCCGACCTTCTGGACATAGCCGAGGAATCCGTCCGGGTGGACGGCCGTCTGGACCATTCCGTTCCAGGCCCGGGCCGCGACCGGGAGATGGTTGAGCGACGGCACCAGGCCGGTCTTGACGGCGTACGCCGTGGCATAGGCGAAGAACGCCGTCCCGCTGGTCTCCGGGCCTGGCAGGTGTTGCGGGTCGCCGAGGTTGACGTTCCAGAAGCCGTCGGAGCGCTGGATCGGCCGTAACGCACTCACCAGCTGCGCCAGCGTACTGCGGTACTCGACGACATTCTGCTGGTTCGCGGGCAATGCCTTGAGGGTCTTCACATGCGCGGCCGCGACCCAGCCGTTGCCGCGCGACCAGAGCACCGGCTTGCCGTTCGGCGAGACGATCTTGCCGGGCAGGAAGCGATCGTCGCGGTACCAGAGCCCGCTCGACGCGACGTACAGGCCGCGTCTGATCTTGGTGTCGCGGTACAGCTGGTGCAGCTTGGCCCAGTACGCCGGATCGTTGCGCAGCCGGCCGAGCCGGCCGAGTCGGGCGAACGGCGGCATCGCCATGTGCAGCGCGTCGTCCCACCACCAGTCGTCGACCTTGCTGCCGGCCACCATCCTGCCGATCGTTTCCGTTGCCGCGGTCAACTTGTTGGCGGACGGCTCGAGCTCGTTGAGGTCCAGGTAGACCTGGATGGCGTTGTGGTTGTCGGCGTGCCGGGTGGCGACGCCTTCGCGGATGCCGTAGCTGTGCCGCTCGGCCCAGCTGCGGGTGTAGTCGAGGTAGCGGCGGTCGTTGGTCAGCCGGTAGGCGGCCATCAGGCCGCTGAAGAAGGTGGCCCGGGCCCAGCCGTTGTCGCCGGACTGCGGATGGGTGGCGATCCACTGGTCGGCGACCCGGCGGATCTGGGTGACGATCTGTGCGCGGCCGGGGAGCAGCTCGGACGGCGGCGCTGCGTAGGCGGTGACGGAGGGTAGTGCCGGGGCGGCCAGAACGGCGGTTCCAAGGCTCAGGAAGTGACGTCGTTTCATGGGACAAGACCTCGCTTTGTTCCATTGGGGATGGGACAAATCAGATTTCTGTTCCAGGTGAAGTTATTGCTGGCTTGGATATTGACGCCTTCACCCTCTGTCGTCAAACTTCCGAAAAGACTCTGCGGTAGTGGGGGGAATCGCAGCGTCACACCGCCCCCGTATGCAAGGACTCCGCCCATGCACAAGAAAGTCTTCTTCCCGGTAGTTGCCGCTGCTTGTGCGGCTCTGGTGGTCGGCACGCTGACCAGCCCGGCCGCGGCATCTCCCAAAACAGAGGCCGCAGTACAGGCTCCGCTGGCGCCCGGCACCTTCACGCACCCCGGCGTCGGGGTCAGCCGCGCACAGCTGGACTTCGTCCGCGCCAAGGTGAACGCCGGCGCCCAGCCGTGGACCAACGCGTTCAACCAGGCCAAGAACAGTGCCTACGGCTCACTCAGCCGTACGCCGAAACCGCGCGCCGTGGTCGAGTGCGGCCCGTACTCCAACCCCGATCTCGGCTGCCGGGACGAGCGCGGCGACGCGATCGCGGCGTACACGGACGCGTTGATCTGGTACGTCACTCGCGACGATCGCTATGCCCAGAAGTCGATCCAGCTGATGGACGCCTGGTCGAACACGATCCGCGACCACACCAACAGCAACGCGCCGCTGCAGACCGCCTGGTCGGCCTCGTCGTGGCCGAAGGCCGCCGAGATCATCAAGCACGTCTACGGCAACTGGCCGAACTCCGGCCGGTTCGGCACCATGCTGCGCAACGTCTACCTGCCCGAGATCATCAACGGCTCGAACTCCAACGGCAACTGGGAGTTGAGCATGACCGAGGCCATCCAGGGCATCGGCGTGTTCCTCGAGGACGCGGCGGTCTACGACAAGGCGATCTCGCTGTTCCGGGTCCGGACGCCTGCCTTCGTCTACCTGGAGTCCGACGGCGCGCTGCCGAAGACCAAGCCGAGCCAGAACCTCAACACCCGCGACAAGATCGTCGCGTACTGGCAAGGTCAGGGCACCTTCGTGAACGGCCTGACCCAGGAGACCTGCCGCGACTTCGTGCACACCGGGTACGGCATCTCGGCGATCTCGCACGTGTTGGAGACCTCGCGGATCCAGGGCATCGACCTGTACCCCGAGTTCGGGCCGCGGCTGCAGCAGGCACTGGGCTTCCAGTCCCGCTACGAGCGCAACCTCGAGGCCGTTCCGTCCTGGCTCTGCAAGGGCACGCTGAAGCGTGGTCTCGGCCCGATCACCGAGGTCGGCTACAACGCGCTGCACACCCGGCTGGGGATCGCGATGGCCAACACCCAGGCACTGACCGAGTCCCGCCGCCCCGCCGGTACGAACGATCTCTTCGTGGCGTGGGAAACCCTCACCCACGCAGAGAACCCGAGCTGACCTTCACTCCATTGCTTCGCCGCGCTTCCAGTACCCCTGGAAGGAGATGGCGGACTTGGGAAGGCCTGCAACGTTGACCAGGTGCCGGCGGATCTGCTTGATCATGGTGGATTCGCCGGCCACCCAGGCGAAGTCGACGTCAGTAGGCAACTTGGCCGCGTCGAGGGCCTCAGGCAACGATGTGGGTGTGCCTTCGGGTGCTCCGGCGTGCGGGAGCCAGGTGATGTCGACCTCGCCGGGGCTCGGCAGCGGACGGATGTCACGGATGTCCGGGACCTCCGCGAAGACGGTCGCCCGTACTCCGGCCGGCAGCTGCTCCAGGATGCCTGCGAGTGCGGGCAGCGCGGTCTCGTCGGCGACCAGCACCCGGCTCAGACTCGTTGCCGGAGGCACATAATCGACGCCGGACATCAGCAGGCCCTTGACGCTGGTGGTGTCGACCGAGAACGGCAGGATCAAGCCGATCGTCTGGCCGACCGTGACCTCGCCGGCCCACGCCGAGGCGGGCCCGTTCACGCCGTGCAGGACGAACTCGATGTCGAGCTCTGCCAGCTCGGGCCGGAGCGCGCGCACTGTGTAGGTGCGCATGATGGAGCGCTCCTCGGCGGGCTGCGCGCACCAGGCGGCGTACCACTCCTCGCCTTCGGGCAGCTTCAGTTCGCTGCCGTTGGGTGGCGGGAGCAGGATCTTGATCCGCTGGTCCGGGCCCGCGGTGACCGCGGCGCCGATTCGTTCGCCGGTGAAGGTGACCCGGCGCAGATGCGGGCTGAGGTCATCGATCGCCGAGACGGTGGCAAAGACCGAGTCGAAGGCGATCGGGCGTTCGAGCGTGGACGTCATGGCGGCGTCTCCGTCGGGTTCGGATGGCGGAAAGGCAGGGTTCAGGTGCGGGGCGACAGGCCTGCGGGTTATGGTGAAGCACCTAGAGGTTAGCCTTACCTAAGAGGATCCCAAAAGTCCATGCCCCCGTCTTCCGCTGCCGACACGGTCTCCGCCGGCCGTCCGGAATCTGTTCCTGCCGGCGGAAAGCGGCCGCAGCGCGCCCGGCGGACGACGCTGATTCTCGGGCTGGTGAGCTGTGTCGCGCTGTTGCTGCTGATCGCGTTGCTCAGCATCGCGGTCGGCTCGAAGCAGATCCCGCTGGGGACCGTGCTCGATGCCCTGCGTCACTACGACGAGACGAACACCGATCACGTGATCGTCCGGTCGCTGCGGGTGCCGAGGACGGAGATCGGCCTGCTGGTCGGCGCCGCGCTCGGCCTGTCCGGCGGGTTGATGCAGGGCGTCACCCGCAACCCGCTGGCCGACCCGGGCATCCTCGGCGTCAACGGCGGAGCGGCGCTGTTTGTTGTCGCGGGCATCTACTGGTTCGGCCTCAGCAGCCTGACGGCGTACGTGTGGCTGGCCTTCGCCGGCGCCGCCGCGGCCTCGGTGGCGGTCTACCTCCTCGGCTCACTTGGTCGTGAGGGTGCGACCCCGGTCAAGCTCGCGCTGGCCGGAGCAGCACTGACCGCGATGCTCGGCTCGCTGACCACCGCGCTGCTGATCGGTGACGTCGACACCTTCGACCAGTTCCGGTTCTGGGCGGTCGGCTCGCTGGCCGGCCGTGGCTCGGACATCGCCGGCCAGGTCGCGCCGTTCATCATCATCGGCATCGTGCTCGCGCTGGTCTCCGGCCGGATCCTGAACGCCCTGTCGCTCGGTGACGACGTGGCCCGCTCGCTCGGTCAGCGGGTCGGCATGGCCCGGCTCTTCACCGCAGTGACCGTCGTACTGCTCTGTGGCGCGGCCACCGCTGCCGCCGGACCGATCGGTTTCGTCGGGCTCACCATCCCGCACGTCGCGCGGCTGGTGACCGGCCCGGACTACCGCTGGATCCTGCCGTACTCGATGCTGCTCTCCCCGATTCTGCTGCTCGGCTCGGACGTGATCGGCCGGGTCGTGGCCCAGCCCGGTGAGCTCCAGGTCGGCATCGTCACCGCCGTCATCGGCGCCCCGTTCTTCATCGCCCTGGTACGCCGCCGGAAGCTGGCGGACCTCTGATGGCCGACGTGATCGTGGAGCAGTCGCCCGCCCAGGTGATCTCGCACGCCCGCGCCGTCCGGCATGCCCGGAACGCGGCCGTGGTGCTCGTCCTGGCCGTCATCGTCTTCGTCGTGTTCTGTGTCTCGCTGTCGCTCGGCGACTTCAAGATCCCGGTCCTCGACGTGGTCAAGACCCTGTTCGGCGGTGGCGACAAAGCCACCGAGTTCATCGTCAACCGGCTCCGGCTGCCGCGCGCGCTGACCGCGATCCTGGTCGGCGCCGCGCTCGGACTGTCCGGCGCGATCTTCCAGAGCATCGCCCGCAACCCGCTCGCCAGCCCGGACATCATCGGGGTCACGTACGGCGCCAGCGCGTTCGCCGTCTTCGGGATCATCACCCTCGGCCTGACCGGCGCCGCTGTCTCGGGGCTGGCCATCCTGGGCGCGCTGCTGACCGCGATCATCATGTACCTGCTGGCCTGGCGGCGCGGGGTCTCGAGCTACCGGCTGATCCTGGTCGGGATCGGGATCGGCGCGATCGCCACCAGCCTCACGTCGTACCTGCTGACCAAGGCCCGGGTCGAGATCGCCCAGCAGGCGCTGATCTGGCTGACCGGCAGCCTGAACGGGCGGGACTGGTCACATGTCCGGTCGATGGTGATCACGCTGGTGGTGCTGACGCCGGTGATGGCGCTGCTGGTGCACCGGTTGCGGATCCTGCAGCTCGGCGACGAAACGGCGTACGGGCTGGGGTTGCGGGTCGAGGGGTCGCGGCTGGCGCTGATCGTGGTCGCCGTACTGCTCGCCGCCGTCGCGACCGCGGCGGCCGGACCGATCGGCTTCGTGGCGTTCGTGGCGCCGCCGATCGCCCGCTGGCTGACTCGCTCGCCCGGGCCGTCGATGGTCGCGTCGGCGCTGATCGGCGCGCTGGTGGTCGGGGTGTCCGACCTGATCGCGCAGCACGCGCTCGGCAACACCCAGCTGCCGGTCGGTGTCGTCACCGGCGTGGTCGGAGCGCCGTACCTGATGTTCCTCTTGGCCCGGACGAACCGGATCGGAAGTGGTGGCTGACATGGAGACGCACGTGGAGCACAGCCTGTCGGCCGAGAACCTTGCCGTCGGCTACGACCAGCGGGAAATCATCCACGACCTGTCGGTGCGGATCCCGACCGGCAAGATCAGCGTGATCGTCGGCGCCAACGCCTGCGGCAAGTCGACCCTGCTGAAGACGCTGGCCCGGCTGCTGAAGCCGAGCCGCGGCACGGTGCTGCTGGACGGCAAGAGCATCCAGTCGATCCCGACCCGGCAGGTCGCGACCAAGCTCGGACTGTTGCCGCAGTCACCGACCGCGCCGGAGGGGATCACCGTCGCCGACCTGGTCGGCCGCGGCCGGTACCCGCGGCAGGGCTGGATCCGGCAGTGGACCAAGGGTGACGACGAGGCGATCGCCGACGCGATGAGCTCGACCGACGTGCTGGAGATCGCCGACCGGCCGATCGACGAGCTGTCCGGTGGCCAGCGGCAACGGGTCTGGATCGCGATGGCGCTGGCCCAGGAGACCGACATCCTGCTGCTGGACGAGCCGACCACGTTCCTCGACCTGACCCACCAGTTCGAGGTACTGGACCTGCTGGTCGACCTGAACCGGCGCGACCAGCGCACGATCGTGATCGTGCTGCACGATCTCAACCAGGCCTGCCGGTTCGGCGATCACCTGATCGCGATGAAGAACGGCGCGATCGTTGCTGAGGGCAACCCCAGTGAGGTGATCACCGAGCAGGTCGTGCAGGACGTCTTCGGGCTGGCGGTGAAGGTGATTCCGGATCCGGTGGCCGGTACGCCGATGGTGGTGCCGATCGGGCGGCATGCGAGCCGGCCGCAGGATCAGGTGCCGGCTGTGGGCGCGACGTCCACTGCTGCTGAGAATGCTGCTGCCAAGGCGCTGGCCGCGTCGGCTGCCGCGAACGGGATCTGCCGGCCGACCGAGCGCTAGTTGGTACGCCGTACCTGGTAGAGGATCAGGCCGGCCAGGAGTGCGCCCAGGCTGCCGAGGGTGAGGTCGCCGAGGGTGTCGGTGTAGGCGGTCTGCAGCTCGGTGGAGTGCCGGACGAAGGCGACGTACTCGCCGAGCTCCCAGATCACCGCCGCGGTGGCGCCGAAGCCGAGGGCGACGAACGCGGTCAGCGCGCGGCTGAGGTCGCGCGGGGCGAAGGCGGTCAGCGCGCCCGCGGTGAGCAGCGCCCAGAGGCTGAAGTGCATCGCGTCGTCCCACCAGGTGATGGTGTCGAACAGGTTCAGCCGGTTGCCGACCAGGTCGATCAGCCAGGGCAGCGTGAGCAGCAGGTCGGCGTGCCACGGGAAAGCCTTGTGCAGCTTGCCTTTGGCACGCCCGTACGCGAACCACCACAGCGGCAGCACCAGCGCGCCGATCGGGTAGACGACCAGCCGGGCCGTCGACGCCTTGCCCTTGATCCCGCTCAGGTCGGGCCAGATGAGGGCGGTGAGCAACAGCGCGAAGAGCGCGGCCTTGGCGAGCAGGGCGGCGTACTTCGTCCAGTCGGCGCGGACCGCCGTACCGGCTTTGGTGGTGGTGGCAACCATCGTCGTCATGCTCCCAAGTCAAGCTGGTGGGGGCGGCAGCGCGGATGCGTAGTACTACGCGAAAAAGCCCCCGATCGCGTCATTGTGACGCAACCGGGGGCTGAGGTGGTGGATTCAGCTCACGCTGACCAGGTCGACCACGAAGATCAGCGTCTCGCCGGGCTTGATCGCGCTGCCCGCGCCACGGTCGCCGTAGCCCAGGTGCGGCGGGATGACCAGCTTGCGCCGGCCGCCCACCTTCATGCCCTGGACGCCGGTGTCCCAGCCCTGGATGACCTGGCCGACGCCGAGCTGGAAGGCCAGCGGCGCGCCCCGGTTGTAGGAGGCGTCGAACTCCTCGCCGGTCGAGTGGGCCACGCCCACGTAGTGCACGTTGACGCGGGAGCCGGCCTTGGCCTCGTCGCCGTCGCCTTCGGTGATGTCGGTGATCTCCAGATCCGCCGGCGGCGGGCCCTCCGGAAATTCGATCTCAGGCTTGTCAGTCATGTCTCCAGCTAACCAGATAGGTGGCCGGCCGCCGGTCAGCGGGCCAGCACGTCGCGCAGTTTGGCCCCGAACTCCACCGGCTTGCCGGGCATCCCGTACTCGTCGCCGAGGAAGCCGCCGTGGTTGCTCGGGAACACCACCGGGGCGAGCCCGAGCCGCTCGGCAACCGCCTTCCCGCCGCGTGCCGCGAGCTGGTTGGCCGACTCCTCGCCGATCCCGACCACCAGCTTGCCGGTGGCCTGGGCGAGCGCGTCGAAGTTCGGCAGGTACGACGTACAGCCGCGCAGGTTCTGCCCGAGCAACGCGTCGTCGCGGGAGCCGTCGTCCTCGGCCGGCAGCCCGAACATCGCCGGGTCGGGCGCGGGCTGCTCGGTGTAGTCGGCCGGGATCTCGCCCTCGAAGCCGACGATCGAGATGAACTTCGCCATCGCCGGGCCCATGCCGTCGCGCTGGTAGGTCTCGGAGATGTCCTCGCAGGCCTTCAGAGCTTCCTTGCTGTCCGGGAGGATCGCGGCCAGCGGCGGCTCGTGCGCGACCAGCGTGTTGACCAGGTCGGGCCGGATGGCCAGCAAGGCGAGCGCGTTGACCGCCCCGCCGCTGCTCGCGAACAGGTCGACCGGTCCGGCATCGAGGGTCTCGATCAGCGCGATCAGATCGGCAGCGTGGTGGTCCGGGGAGAGCTCGCCGGTGCCGTTGGTCCGGGTACTGCGCTCGACGCCGCGCGGGTCGTAGGTCACGACCGGACGGTCCTCGAACTGCGCCGCCAGGGTCGGGAAACCGCTCGCGCCCATCGGCGACCCGATCATCAGCAGCACGGGCCGATCTTGGAGATCACCGCGTACGTCGTACGTGAGATCGGCGCCTGGCACGGCGAGGGTGTGGGTCACGGGTTCCGGCATTTCAGCTCCTCGAATCAGGCTTTGCTGGACCATAAACCGGACCGGGGTCCCCTGAACAGCACTACTCTCGGTGTTCATGCGGAAGAAGATTTTGGCCGTGCTCGCTGCTGCGTTGCTCACTGCCGGTACTCCGGCTGTGGCCGCTCCTGCTGAGAACTACGGCCAGTACTCGCTGATGTTCGAGCGTTCGGCCGGGCAGTACTGGGCGGGCGGGGTGGCCGCTGGTCAGTGGACTTGGTCGCCGTTGGATGCCGCTATCTCGGACATCTCGTGGGGCGACCCGAAGACCTGGCCGCCGTCTTCTGCCGAGCGGTTCGTTCGCTCGGGCGACTGGGTGCTGCTCGAGGGCTACAACGACGGCGCCGGCCGACCGCTCACGCAGATCCAGCGGGTGACGTCGGAGAAGATCGGCAGCGCTACTTGCACTGGGATGCAACCGCTCGCCTCCGCAGGCGGACGGCAGCACTATGTGCGGTGGACGATCCCTCGGGTTGGCTACTGCCTGGATGCCGTGGGGACGATCCGGCCGCCTGACGGTGCGACCACGGTCAACTTCCGTCACGTGCAGCGGTGGAGCCCGCCGCATGCCTGCTCGAACGCGTATTTCAGCGGCGAGACGTGCATTACGCAGTTCGAGCAGTGGTGGGACGACAACCGGCATGCGTACGGCTTGCAGTTGTCGCGGACGCTGGAGCTTGCCCGGGGCAAGGGGATGGCTTTCACCAACCACACGACGGTCCCGCTCAGCTGGACCGCCGAGGCGCGGTCCTACTGGCACTACTGAGCTACCCCGAGTCAATTCCCCGCACCCACGAGTGTTCGGAATCGCATCGGGGTGTCGGCGGTTCGGGCCCGGTTTAGGGGCCGAGGGCAATTAAGGTCACGCGACCTATTACTGGGAGTGACCACCTCGGTGCGTCGGGTAAGGATGCGGTTGTGAGTTCAGTGGGAGTTGGCCGGGAGCCGGTTGCGGTGATCGGGATGGCAGCGCGGGTGCCGGGGGCGGCGAGCGTCGGGGCGTTGTGGGAGTTGTTGTGCCGGGGCGGGAACTCGATCACCGAGATCCCGGCGGAGCGGTTCGCGGTGGACGAGTTCTACGACTCGGCGCCGGCGACGCCCGGCCGGATGATGAGCCGGTACGGCGGGTTCCTGGACCGGATCGAGGAGTTCGACGCGGAGTTCTTCGGCATCTCGCCGCGCGAGGCCGAGTGCATGGACCCGCAGCAGCGGTTGCTGATGGAGGTCGCCTGGGAGGCGTTCGAGGATGCCGGGCTGACGCTCGACGGGGTGTCGACGCTCAATGCCGCGGTACTGATGGGCGTGATTACCAGTGACTACTGGGATCGGCAGTCGCATCGGCTGCAGGACCTGGATGTGCACACGGTCGGCGGCAGCACGCGGGGCGGGAACGCGGGACGCATCTCGTACGCGCTGAACCTGCACGGGCTGAGTGTCGCGGTCGATGCCGCATGTTCGTCGTCGCTGGTCGGGGTCCACCTGGCCATGCGCGAACTGCGGGCGGGCGACTGCGACGTGGCGTTCGCGGGTGGGGTCAACATGATCCTCAACCCGGATCACGCGATCGGCTTCTCGCAGGGCCGGATGATGGCGCCTGATGGGCAGTGCAAGGCGTTCGACGCTCGCGCTGACGGGTATGTCCGCAGTGAGGGCGCAGCGGTGGTCGCCCTCAAGCTGCTGTCGCGGGCGATCGCTGATGGGGATCGGGTGCACGCGGTGATCCGCGGGAGCGCGGCCAGCAACGACGGGCATGGCGAGACGTTCATGGCGCCGCAGGTCTCGGGGCAGAGCGCCGGCCTGCGCGCGGCGTACCAGGATGCTGGGGTCGATCCAGGCACGGTCGGGTACGTCGAAGCGCACGGTACCGGCACGAGTGTCGGCGACCCGGTGGAGCTCGGCGCGCTGCAGGCGGTCCTGGGTGCGGCGCGTCCGGACGGGCAGCCACTGATGGTGGGGTCGGTCAAGACGAACGTCGGGCACACCGAGGGGGCGGCCGGCGCGGTCGGGCTGATCAAGGCGGCGCTGTGCGTGAAGCACGGGCACATCCCGCGCAGTTTGAACTTCGAGACGCCGAGTCCGGCGATTCCGTGGGCCGAGATGAACATCGAGGTTGCGGCGCAGGCTCGGGAGTGGGAGGAGGTGAGCGGGCCGCGGCGTGCGGGGGTCAGCAGCTTTGGGATCACTGGAACCAACGTGCACATCGTGCTGGAGGAGCCTCCGACCACCACGTCGATTGGTGGCGCTGACGGGCCGGTGTTGTTGCCGGTTTCGGCTCGGAGCGAAGCCGCCCTCGTCGAGCTGGCCGGTACCTTCCGCGATCTAGTGACACGGCTGGAGGTCGACTTGGCCGACGTTGCCTACTCGGCTGCGGTACGGCGTACTCAGCACTCGCAGCGGCTGGCGATCGTGGCGGAGTCGCGGGCGCAGGCGGTGTCGCGGCTTGATGCCTTCGCGCAGGGAGAGTTTGCTGACGGACTGGTCTCGGGGGATGCCGAGGACGAGTTGGATACCGCTCACTCGACCGCGTGGGTGTTCCCGGGGCAGGGTGGGCAGTGGCTCGGCATGGGGCGTGAACTGCTGGCCACCGAGACGGTGTTCGCTTCGAAGATCGCGGACTGCGAAGCCGCGATGGCGCCGTACGTCGACTGGTCGCTGACCGCGGAGCTCGTCGCGTCCGAAGAGGACTCGCAGCTGGCCCGGATCGACGTGGCTCAGCCGATGATCTTCGCAGTACAGGTCGCGCTGGCTGCGTTGTGGATGGAGCGCGGCCTCACCCCGGACGTCGTGGTCGGTCACTCGATGGGCGAGGTCGCGGCCGCGCATGTCGCCGGGATTCTCGACCTGGACGATGCGGCGATGGTGATCTGCCGCCGAAGCCGGCTGATGCGCAGCGCGAGCGGCAAGGGTGTGATGGCTGCGGTCGAGCTGTCCCGGCAGGAGGCCGAGGAGATCGTTGCCGGGCGCCCCGGAGTTTCGCTTGCCGTGTGCAACGGTCCGTCTTCCTCCGTGCTGTCCGGTGACGAGGCCGTCATCACGGAGATCCTCGACGAACTCACCGCGCGCGGGGTTTTCGGTCGCCGGGTCAAGGTGGACGTCGCCTCCCACAGCCCGCAGATGGATCCGCTGCGAGCCGAGCTGCTCGAGTTGCTGTCCTCGCTGAGCCCGAAGGCGGGTCACCTTCCGCTTCGCTCGACCGTGCACGGCCGGATCGTCGACGGCCGCGACCTCGGCCCGGAGTACTGGATGGACAATCTCCGCGAGCCGGTGCTGTTCGGCGAGGTCATCCAGCAGCTCGCCAACGACGGGGTCGACACGTTCGTCGAGTTCAGCCCGCATCCGCTGCTGGCGGCCGCCGTCCAGCAGAACCTGCGGCATGTCGGTCGCACCGGCGTCATTGTCAGCACGATGTCGCGCGAGAGCAGCGGGCAGGCCGCGTTGCTCCAGGCGCTCGCCGAGCTGTACATCGCCGGCCGACCTGTCCCGTGGGACAGCCTCTACGACCCTGCTGCCCGCTACGTCCCGCTGCCCAGCTACCCGTGGCAGCGCGAGCGGTACTGGCGCGAGGAGCTCGGCGTGCCCGGCGCTGAGCAGAGTTTCCGGGCGACGACCGTGGGTTCGGGTGGTCTCGCCACCACCACGGCCGTCCCTGCGCACCCGCTGATCGGCACCTACGTGCGGCTGGCGCCCGGCGACACCTACGTCTGGGACGTCGAGCTGGATCTGCGGCGCCTGCGCTACCTGGCGGAGCACCGCGTCCACGACATCCCGGTGCTGCCTGGTGCGGCGTACCACGAATTGGCGCTCGCAGCCGGCGGGCAGATCCTCGGCACGACTCCGTTCTCCGTCCGCGACCTGAGTCTCGACCGTGCGCTCTTCTTCACCGCCGATTTGCCGGCACGACTGCAGATCCGTTGTACCCAAGAAGAATCAGGCGCTCATCGCTGGGCCTGCTACACCGACGACGGGGAGTGGTTGCTGCTCGCAACCGCGACCATCGCGAGCGAGCCGGACCGGGCTGCCTCGGCGACACTGGAGCTGCCGGACCCGACGCAGTACGAGGAACAGCTCGATATCGCGCAGCACTACGCGGCGTCCGCCGCTCGCGGGATCGTCCAGACCGGACCGTTCCGCACGCTCACCTCGCTGCGTCGCGCGCCGGGCGAGATCCTCGCCGAGTTCACCATCGACGGATCGATCGCCGGTGACGTCGGCCAATACACCATCCACCCGGCGCTGCTGGACTGCGCACTTCAGCCACTGATGTCCCTGCTGGTCGGCGCAGAAGTTGCCCAGGACACCTATCTCCCGGTCGGCACGGCACGCTGCCACGGCGAAGGCAAGCCGACCCCCGGTACGTCGTTGTGGTGCAAGGTCATCCGTACGTCGGCCGCCGACGAGGTCGACCTTGTCCGAGGCAACATCCTGATCGGCGACAGCGACGGCCGCCAACTCCTCGCGATCGAGGACTTCCAGCTGAAGCGACTCGGCGGGGATCTGCCGGAGCTGTTCCAGCAGCGCGCGCGCCAACTCCTGTACGACCTGACGTGGGTGCCGGCCGAGCCGGTCGGGCAGTCTGCCTCAGCCGGAACCGTACTGGTGATCGGCGATGGAACCGCAGTACAGGCTGAGTTTGCACGGCAGGGTGTCACCGCGGTGCTGGCGCCGTCGTGCCCTGATGAGGAGTCGGGCGGCTACTACTGGGAGCACCTCCTCAAGACCGTGGATGCCGAGTACGGCGATCTGCGGACGGTCCTCTACCTGCACTCCGGAGATCACCTCCAGGAGACGGTTGTCGCGATGGAGCTCCTTCAGGCGCTCGCGGCAACTGCTGCGCCGCCGAGACTTTGGTTTGTCACGCGCGGCGGGCAAGTTGCATTGCCTGGGGCAACGGTTGATCCGCTGCACACCGCGTTGTGGGGGCTCGGTCGCGTCGTCCGGTACGAGATCCCGGATCTGCGGTGCTCGATGCTGGATCTGCCGAAGTCGCCGTCGACTGCTGACGTTGCCGCGCTGTGTGCCGAGGTCTTGGCCAATGATCTGGAAGACGAGATCGCGCTGCGCGACGGAGTACGGTACGCCGCTCGGCTGGCGCCGGGGCAGTTGCCGGATGAGGGCGCTTCGCCGGTGCGAGAGGATGCGACGTACCTGGTCGTCGGCGGGCTCGGCGGTGTCGGGCTGCTCACCGCCCGCTGGCTGGTCGAGCAGGGCGCTCGTCATGTGGTGCTGACCAGTCGGCGCGGTCCGGACGATGAAGCTCTTGGAGAGCTGCGGGCGATGGGTTCATCCGGCGCGGATGTGCGGATCCTGCAGGCGGATGTCGCTGATCTCGAGCGGATGACCGAGGTGTTCGCCGAGATCTCCGCGACGATGCCGCCGTTGCGAGGGGTAGTTCATTCGGCGGTTGTGCTCGATGACGGAATCATCACTCAGCTCACCGCTGACCGGTTCATGACAGTGATGCCGCCGAAGGTCCTGGGCGCTTGGAACTTGCACGCTTTGACCAAGGATCTGGAGCTGGACTTCTTCGCGCTGTACTCGTCGGCGGCGTCGCTGATCGGCTCGCCCGGGCAGGGGAACTACGCCGCGGCGAACGCGTATCTCGATGGGTTGGCGCACTATCGGGTGGCGCGGGGGTTGCCGGCGCTCAGTATCAACTGGGGGCAGTGGACTGCCACCGGGCGGGTCGCCAAGGCCGACCACGATCTGCGGTTGGACGAGCGTGGCTTCAAGGGGTTCGATCCTGCGGATGGGCTCGCTGTTCTGGGGCGTTTGCTGGGGAGGTCCGGGGCGCAGACTGCGGTGATGTCGTTCGATCCGGCTGTTTGGGCGAAGGACTTTCCGGCGTTGCGTACTGGTTCGCTGCTGCGGGACTTCGACACCACGCAGGGCTCATCGTGTTCTGCAGGGATTGATGTGGCTGAGCTGGATCTTCTGGATGAGGCTGCTTCGCTGGCGGCGGTGTCCAGCTATTTGTGCGGACAGGTCGCGGCTGTGGTGAAGACTCCGGTCGAGCGGGTGCAGGGGAGCCAGCGGCTGAATCGGCTGGGGATCGATTCGCTGATGGCGGTGCAGCTGCGGAACCGGATCACTGAGGATCTCGGGACGACGATCCCGGTGGCGGTGTTCTTGCAGCGCAGGACTGTGGATCAGCTGGCTGGGTTGATCCTGGGCGTCATGCGGGGAGAGGACGCGTAGGTCGCACGCGGATCGCCCTCGGCAGGTAGGTGCTGCTGGGGGCGATTTGCTGTGCTGCGGTGGCGGTGGGTGCTCGCCGGGCGCGGGGCTGCCGGGGGAGACACTCGGCTAGCTGGTCGCGATGCGGGCGGTGCCACGCCCCGGAGCGGGCTTTCAAAGGAGGGTGGGCGGGAGCACCCCGGAAGTGAAGCGACGAAGGAGCGGAACTGCAGGGTGCGTGGGAGTTGCTGAGCGGCCGAACAGGCCGCTCAGCAACCAACCACAACTACTTCTTGACCGTCTTGTTGTACTGCTCGATCTGCGGCTTGATGGAGTCCGCCGCGTCCTGCATCGCCTTCGCCGGGTCGGTCCCGAGCACAGCCTTCTCCAGCCCGTCCTCAGAAGCCTTACGCGACTGCGGCATCACACCAAGAATGCAACCCGACGAAGCGTTGGTCGGCTTCGTGGAGTGCAGCTGAGTGATCGCGGTGGTGAACTGCGGGTACTGCGCCACCCACGCCTTGTCCTCCGGCAGGTCCAGCGCCTTGGAGTTGATCGGGAAGTAGCCGGTCCCCGTGTGCCAAGCAGCCTGCTGCTCCGGCGTGGAAGCGAACTTCACGAACTCCCACGACGCACGCTTCTCAGCGTCCGAGTGGCCAACACCATCAACCCACAGCGACGCGCCACCGATGATCGGCCCGCCAGTGCTGTCCGCCGCAAGCTTCGGGAACGGCGCGGTCAACACCGTGAACTTGCCCTTGGCCGCATCCAGATACCCGCGCAGCGACCCGGTCGACTCCAAGTGCATCGCCGACGTCCCAGACTTGAACACCGCCTGAGCATCGTCGGTCTTCTTGCCGGTGTTCGGCATCAGGCCCTGCTTCACCATCTGCTGGTACCAGGTGGCGATCTTGACGCCCTGCTCGTCCGCGAAGTTCACCTTGGTGGCGAGGTCCTTGCGGCCGTTGTCGTTGTCGCAGTACGACGTACCGGACTGCGCGATCAGCTGCTCCAGGAACCAGCCGTAGATCGCCGCGTTGAACCCGTACTGCGTGGTCTTGCCGCCGGACTTGACGGTCAGCTTCTTCGCCGCCGCCATGATCTCGTCCAGGTTGGCCGGCGGTTTGGCGGGGTCGAGCCCGGCCTTCACGAAGGCTTCCTTGTTGATGTACAGCAGCGGCATCGACGTGTTGAACGGCATCGAGTTCAGCTGCGAGTCGATCGAGTAGTAGTTCGCGATGTTCGGCTCGATCGAGTCCAGCGCGTAGCCGTCCTTGTCGGCGAACTTCTGCACCGGCACGGTCTGCTTGGAGTCGATCATGAACCGCGAGCCGATGTCGTAGATCTGCACGACGGACGGCGTGGTGCCCTGCTGCACCGACGTCTTGTACTTCGTGATCGTCTCGTCGTAGTCGCCCTGGTAGACCGGCGTGACCTCGATCTTGCCGGTGTTCTTGGCGTTGAACGCCTTCACCAGCTTGTCGACGGCCTCGCCGTTGGCGCCCTTCATGCCGTGCCAGAACGTCACCTTGGTGACGCCGGTCGCCTTGTCCAGCGCGTCCGCGCCGGGCGCGTCCTGGCCGCCGCTCTTCGCGTCGGAGTCGGAGTCGCCGCTGCCGCAACCGGTCGCCACCAGGGCGAGCGCTGCGAGCAGGGAGAACGCGGCCGCCGTACGCCGTTGTCGGACTAGTCGCATCGGTAGAACCCCATTCGGATTAGACACAGTAGTTACCGGATCGCGCCCGCGGTCAGGCCGCGGACGATGAAGCGCTGGCCGAAGATCACGATGGCCAGGGTGGGCAGGATGGAAAGGGTGACTCCGGCCAGGATCAGCCCGGGATCGGCCGCTTCGGCGTCGTTGAGCTGGCTGATACCGATCTGCAACGTACGGCGGGACGCCGAGTCACCGATCAGCAGTGGCCAGAAGAACTGGTTCCAGCCGGCCAGGAAGACGTACAGGCCGACCGCCATCAGGGCCGGCTTGTTCAGCGGGACCAGGATCTGGCGCAGGAACCGCCAGTGCCCGCAGCCGTCGATGGTGGCCGCGTCGCGCAGCTCGCTCGGGAACTGCAGGAACGACTGCCGCAGCAGGAACACCCCGAACGCGTTCGCCAGGAACGGCAGCACCAGCGCCACCATCGTCCCGGCGTACGACGCGGTCAGCCGCTCGCCGCCGACCGACCAGCCGGTGATGGTCAGGTAGTTCGGCAGCACGATCGACTCCCACGGCACCATCAGGGTGCCGAGGAACAGGCCGAACAGCACGGTCCGGCCCCACATCTTCATGAACACGAACGCGTACGCCGCGAGCACGCTGGTGACCAGCTGCGACAGCGTGATGATCGAGGTCTGCAGGATCGAGTTCAGGTACTGCCGGCCGATCGGGGTGCCGGAGGTCGTGGCGCCTTCGTAGTTGCCGGTGAACAGGCCGTGCGGGAACAGGTCCGGCGGGTACGACGAGATCTGGCCGGGCGACATGATCGAGCCGGCGATCACGTAGTACACGGGGAAGATCACCGCGATGGCCGCGGCGATCAGGACGGCGTACGTGACGACCCGTCCGACGGTCAGTTGCCTCACTTGTAGTGCACCCGCCTCTCGAGGACGCCGAACTGGATCGCGGTGCACGCGAACAGGATCACCAGCAGCACGATCGCCTGGGCCGACGCGGCGCCGAAATCGCTGTTGTTGTTGGCGAAAGCGGTGTGGTAGATCGAGTAGACGAGCGTCTTGGTGGACTGCTCGGGGCCGCCCTCAGGGGTGAGGATCTTGATCTGGCCGAAGCCCTGCAGCGACTGGATGGTGGAGATCACCACCAGGAAGAACAGCTGCGGTCCGAGCATCGGCACGGTGATGAACCGGGCCGCGCGCCAGCCGCCGGCGCCGTCCAGGGTGGCCGCCTCGTTGATCTCCTGCGGGATCGCGCCGATCCCGGCCGACAGCACCAGCACGTTGTAGCCGATGCTCATCCAGACGGTGGTGATGGCGACGCTGATCAGCGCCCAGGACGGGTCGGTCAGCCAGCCGATCCGGTCCACCCCGAACCGGCCGAGCAGGCCGTTGGCCAGCCCGATCGCGGGGTTGTAGATGGTCGCGAAGATCACCGACGCGCTGGCCACCGAGAAGGCGAACGGCAGCGCGAAGGCGGTCCGGAAGATCCGGATGCCCTTGATGTGCTGCTCGAGCAGCAGCACGATCGCCAGCCCACCGAGTACGCCGGGGATCACGGTCAGCAGCACGAACGCGAAGGTGACCCACAGGATGTGCCGGAACTCCGAACTGCCGAGCATGTCCCGGTAGTGCTGCAGCCCGACGAAGGCGTCCGGCCGGCCGAACAGGTCGGACCCGTGCAGCGACAGCGAGACGGACTTGCCGAGCGGCCAGACGATGAACAGGGCGAAGATGACCACGCAGGGGAGCAACATCAGCCAGGACGCCAGCGACGCTGCGGTGGGCCCTCGGCGGGCGGTCGCAGGTGCGGAACTCGTAGTCAATCGAATACCTCCAGTCAGGCGCAGTCTTGCACCGCCCGGGTCCGGACAAACTCAGGCCACGCACAAGTGCACTAGGCTCAGGCCCCGTGAAGGTTCTAGTTATCGGCACTGGCGGCCGCGAACACGCACTCGTCTGGGCGCTCAGCCGGGACTCCGAGGTCGAGCAGCTGGTGGCGGCCCCGGGTAACCCTGGCATCGCCGCGTTGCAGCCGGCGTACGACGGGCAAACGATCGTTTGCCGCCCGGTGGACATCTCCGACCACGACGCGGTGGTCGCGCTGGCCACCGAACTGGCGGCCGACCTGGTCGTCGTCGGCCCGGAGGCGCCGCTGGTCGCCGGGCTCGCCGATCCGCTCCGCGCGGCCGGGATCGCAGTCTTCGGCCCGTCCAAGGACGCGGCCGAGCTGGAGGGTTCGAAGGCGTTCGCCAAGGACGTGATGGCCGCCGCGAGCGTGCCGACCGGCCGGGCCTACGTCTGTACGACGCCGGAGCAGGCCGCCGAGGCGATCGATGCCTTCGGCCCGCCTTATGTGGTCAAGGACGACGGGCTGGCCGCCGGCAAGGGCGTGGTCGTCACCTCCGACCGGGCCGAGGCGCTCGAGCACGCGGCCGGGTGCGAGCAGGTGCTGATCGAGGAGTTCCTGGACGGCCCCGAGGTCTCGCTGTTCGCGATCACCGACGGCACCACCGTGCTGCCGATGCAGCCGGCCCAGGACTTCAAGCGCCTGGCGGACAACGACGAGGGCCCGAACACCGGCGGCATGGGCGCCTACACTCCGTTGCCCTGGGCACCGGACAACCTGGTCGAGGAGATCACCGAGAAGGTGCTCCAGCCGACCGTCGACGAGATGCGCCGGCGCGGTATCCCGTTCAGCGGCCTGCTGTACGCCGGACTCGCGCTGACGTCGCGCGGCACCCGGGTGATCGAGTTCAACTGCCGCTTCGGCGACCCGGAGACGCAGGCGCTGCTGCCGCTGCTGAAGACCCCGCTCGGTGGACTCCTGTACGCCGCGGCGACGGGCAAGCTGGCCGATGTCGAGCCGCTGAGCTGGAAGTCGGGCGCGTCGGTCGCGGTCGTGGTCGCCGCCAAGAAGTACCCGGCCAAGCCGCGCAGCGGTGACGTGATCAGCGGGATCGAGCAGGCCGAGGCGGGCGGCGTCCGCGTCTTCCACGCCGGCACCACGGTCGAGGACGGCGAGGTGGTCACGGCAGGCGGCCGGGTGCTCGCGGTCAGCGCCACTGGCAAGGATCTCGACGAGGCGCGGCAGCGGGCGTACTCCGGTGTCGGTCAGATCCTGATCAAGGGTTCCCAGCACCGCACTGACATCGCGCTCAAAGCAGCCCGCGGCGAGATCGAGCTGCAGCAGCCGGTCAGCTAGCTGGTAATGATCTCGCCAATCCGTCCAGGATGAGGTCGAGACCGAAGTCGAACTCATCGCCGAACGCATAACCGGGCTGGAGGACGTGATCCGTCGCCAGCTCGGTCAGGTGCGGGTACTGACCTGACGCGAAGTGCTCCATCATGGCCCCGGTCACCTCGGCTGCGTCCTCGGAGCTCTCGAACGGCAGCGACGTCTCCTGCAGCGCGAAGCCGTAGACGAAGGCGTCCAGCAAGGCATAGGCGTGCGCGGCCAGTGGCACCGAGAAGCCGGCCAACCGGAAGGTGCCGACGATCGCGTCGTGGTGGCGCAGCGTCGCCGGACCCGGGTTGGTCCGCGACTCCATCAGGGCGATCGCCCACGGGTGCCGGCGGAGTACCTCGCGAGCCGAGTGGGCGCGCTTGCTGATCTCGGCGCGCCATTCGCCGCCCGGCGTCGGCAGCTCGATCTCGGCGAAGACCAGGTCGACGATGCCGTCCAGGATCTCGCTCTTGTTCGCGACGTAGTAGTAGACCGACATCGGCTTGACGTCGAGCTGGAGCGCCAGCGACCGGATCGTCAGCCCGCCCAGACCGCCACCGTCGGCCACCGCGACGGCGGCCCGCAGTACCCGGTCGCGACTCAGCTGCGGCCGATCCGGGGATCCCTGTGAACGTGGCACCGAACGGACGATAGCAGTTTCGTACTTAGTACGATACGCTCGCCGTACTTAGTACGGTGAGACTTGGGGGCGGACATGAAAGCAGTGGTTCGGGACAGCTACGGCACCGCCGACGTACTACGGGTCGCCGACGTCGAGCGGCCCACGCCGAAGTCGGGGGAGGTGCTGGTCCAGGTCGAGACCGCGGGGCTCGATCGGGGCGCCTGGCACCTGATGACCGGCAAGCCGTATCTGTTGCGCCTGGTTTTCGGCGTACGGCGGCCGAAGGATCCGGTGCTCGGTCGCGAGCTGGCCGGACGGGTGGTCGAGGTCGGCGACGGGGTGACCACCTTCGTTCGGGGCGACGAGGTATTCGGGATCGGCGAAGGGGCATTTGCCGAGTACGCCGTGGCGCGGGCCGACAAGTTGGTGCTGAAGCCGGCCGGTCTCGGCTTCACCCATGCGGCGGTGGTCGGGATCTCGGGGCTCACCGCGCTGCAGGCGCTCCGCGATGCGGGCCGGGTCCAGGCCGGGCAGAAGGTACTGATCACGGGCGCGTCCGGCGGGGTCGGCACGTTCGCGGTCCAGTTGGCCAAGGCCTTCGGCGCCGAAGTCACCGGCACAGCCAGTACTGCGAAACTCGCGCTGGTGCAGCAGCTCGGCGCCGACCACGTCCTCGACTACACCCACGAGGACTTCGCGGACGGCACTCGGCAGTACGACCTGATCATCGATCTGGCCGGCAATCCGACCCTGCGGCGACTGCGCCGGGCACTCACGAAGACCGGGACCGCCGTCATCGCGGGCGGCGAGGGTGGCGGTCCCATCGCGGGCGGAACCGATCGGCAGCTGCGGGCGCGGCTGCTGTCGCCTTTCGTCCGGCAGCGGCTGACCAGCCTGCTCTCGCGCGAGAACGCCGCCGACCTCGCAGTACTGCGGGAGCTGATCGAGGCCGGCCAGGTGGTGCCGAGCATCGACAGCGTCGTGGGCCTGACAGAGGTCCCGCAGGCCCTCGTCGACCTGGAGAGCGGGCTGGTCAGCGGCAAGATCGCAGTCGCCGTCGCCTGACCCCGGCGGCCGCCAGTAGGTTCGATGGAACCACTGGGAGGGGCTGGGGGTGTAGGTGGTCATGAGGCTGACGGAGTCCGACGAGACGGCGCTGCGCGAGTTCTACTCGGCGCAGCAGCCGCGGCTCGTCGGTGTGGTGACGCTGCTGACCGGATCCCGGGCCGAGGCCGAGGACATCGTGCAGGAGGCGTTCGTCCGGTTGGTACCGCGCTGGACCAAGGTCTCGCGGTACGAGTCGCCCGAGGGGTGGCTCCGGCTAGTCGCGATCCGGCTCGCCGGGAACCGGCACCGCAACGCGACCCGGTTCGCCTCGCTGCTGCGCCGAGTGCCGGCTTCCGTCGTACGGGATCCGGCCGACGGGCAGCAGGTCGACCTCGAGCGGGCGCTGGCGCAACTGCCGATGCCCGCGCGCCAAGCCGCCGTCCTGTACTACGTCTGCGACCTGCCGGTGCCCGAGATCGCGAGAGCCCTCGGGATCGCCGAAGGCACCGTCAAGTCGCGACTGTCCAGGGCCCGGGCCGCGCTGTCCCAGTCACTGACTCTCAGGGGTGCTGACCATGAGTGATCTCCAGAACGACCTGCAAACCATCGCCGACCGGCACGCGAGCCAGTCCGGTGGCGACTTCGACACCGTCCTCCGTACCGCGACCACCCGCCGCCGGCGTCGGTTCGCGGGGGTCTCGGCGGTCGCGTGCGCAGTACTGGCTGTCGGAGGGATCGCCGCGGTGTCGCCGTGGCAGCACGACCCGGCTGATGTCCCGGTCGCTGCGGGGCCGACGCTGGACCCGAAGTACGCGGGCACGATGACGATCACCCCGTCCACGGCCGCGCCTGACGCGGAGATCAGGCTCACCTTCCCCGCCGACAACGGGCGCGGTGTCGGCTTCTCCCTCGCCGATCCGTCGGACGAAACGAAGGCTCTCTACTACCTGACGGCCCCCAGGTCGCCCAATGGCAAGCCGTTCTGGAAGAGCGCCGCCGACAACCAGGGAGGCGGTTGGCGCGCCATCGGCATTTCCGGCCCCGGCCCGGACCGTCTGGTGGTGCCGACCACCATCGCCGACGGCACCTACCTGCTCTGTACCGAGATGAGCAACCCCAAGGCCTGCGCCCTGCTGACCGTCGCCCGCTGAGCCTGGGAGACAATGGGGTACGTGCCGACCTCCAGTAAGCCCCGGATCCCGAACGTTCTCGCCGCGCGCTACGCCAGTTTGTCGATGGCGCAGCTGTGGTCGCCGGAGTACAAGATCGTGCTCGAGCGGCAGCTGTGGCTGGCGGTGCTGGGGGCGCAGAAGGCGTACGGCGTGGATGTGCCGGACGGGGTGATCGAGGACTATCGCGCGGTGATCGACCAGGTTGATCTGGAGTCGATCGCGGCTCGGGAGCGGGTCACCCGGCATGACGTGAAGGCGCGGATCGAGGAGTTCAACGCGCTCGCTGGGCACGAGCACGTGCACAAGGGCATGACGAGCCGCGACCTGACTGAGAACGTCGAGCAGCTGCAGATCCGGGCCGGGTTGGTGCTGGTCCGTGATCGGGCGGTGGCGACCGCGGTCCAGCTCGGGCAGAAGGCGGCCGAGCACGCGGCGCTGGTGATGACCGGGCGTTCGCACAACGTCGCCGCGCAGGCGACCACGCTCGGCAAGCGGTTCGCCTCGGCGGCCGACGAGTTGCTGGCCGCGATCGCGCGGCTCGAGGACCTGATCGAGCGCTACCCGCTGCGTGGCATCAAGGGCCCGGTCGGTACTTCGCAGGACATGCTGGACCTGTTCGGCGGGCAGGAGAAGCTGCTCGCCGGGCTGGAGTCGGAGGTCGCGCAGCACCTCGGCTTCCGCCGGGTGCTGACCAGCGTCGGCCAGGTCTACCCGCGTTCGCTCGACTACGACGTCGTCTCGGCGCTGGTCCAGCTCGCCGCCGGGCCGTCCAGCCTGGCGACGACGATCCGGCTGATGGCCGGGCACGAGCTGGTCACCGAGGGCTTCAAGGACGGCCAGGTCGGCTCGTCGGCGATGCCGCACAAGATGAACACCCGGTCCTGTGAGCGGGTCAACGGGCTGGCCGTGATCCTGCGCGGCTACGCGTCGATGACCGGCGAGCTGGCCGGCAACCAGTGGAACGAGGGCGACGTCTTCTGCTCCGTCGTCCGCCGCGTTGCACTGCCGGATGCCTTCTTCGCGCTGGACGGGTTGTTCGAGACCTTCCTGACCGTGCTGGACGAGTTCGGCGTGTACCCGGCCGTGGTGGCCCGCGAGCTGGAGCGGTACCTGCCGTTCCTGACCACCACCAAGGTGCTGATGGCCGCCGTGAAGAACGGGGTCGGCCGGGAGACCGCGCACGAGGTGATCAAGGAGCACGCCGTCGCGATGGCGCTCGACCTGCGCAAGGGCACCTCGGCCAACGACCTGTTCCACCGGCTCGGCACGGACGGCCGGCTGGGCCTGACCGAGGAGCAGATCGTCGGCATCGTCGGCGAGCCGCTGTCGTTCACCGGCGCGGCGGTCGCGCAGGTCAACACGGTGGTCGCCGCGATCGACGACTTGGCCAAGCGCTACCCCGAGGCCGCCGCCTACACCCCGGGTGACATCCTCTAGTCCGTGTACGAACCGCTCACCTGGGCCTTGGTGGCCCTGTCGCTGGCAGCGATGGTCTTCGCGTTGGTGCTGGCCGGGCTGGACCGCCGGATCAACTGGTGGCTGCTCGGGCTGCTCGGCGTGGTCGAGGTCGCCCTGCTGGCCCAGCTCGTGGTCGGGATCGTCCAGCTGGCCGGGACGGACCGGGATGTCTCCGGACCGTTCTTCGTGGGCTACCTGATCGGCTCGTTGCTCATCCTGCCGATCGGGGCGCTGTGGGCGCTGGCCGAGAGCAGCCGGTGGGGTGCGGGCGCGCTGGCGATCGCGTGCATCGTGATCCCGGTGGTCGAGCTGCGGCTGCACGACATTTGGGTGCTCTGAGATGGCTGACGCCGAGGCGACCAGGCATGGACCGGGACGCATCCTGATCGCCGTGTACGGCGTCTTCGCGCTCTCCGCGACGGCGCGGGCCGGCGTACAGATCGCTACCCAGTACTCCGAGGCGCCGATCGCCTATTCGCTGTCGGCGGTTGCCGCGATCATCTACTGCGCGGCCACCTTCGCGCTGGCCAAGGCCACTGTCATCTCGCGCCGGGTCGCCCTGGTCGCGATCGTCATCGAGCTGGTCGGCGTGCTGGCCATCGGGACCTTCAGCTACGCCGTACCGGACGACTTCCCGCACTCCACCGTCTGGTCGCACTTCGGCCAGGGCTACGGCTATGTCCCCCTGGTTCTGCCCGTCCTCGGCCTGCTCTGGCTGCGGCGTACCGCCAAGGACTGACTCCCAGGGAACTCCCAGGCGAGCGCAGGGAGTGGCCAAGGTTCACCGGCCAGCATCGGTGACATGGAGAAAACAGGTCGTCCCCGGGTCGAGATCGTCGTCCCGGTGCGGAACGAGGAATACGACCTCGGCCCCAACATCCGGCGGTTGCGTGCGTTCCTTGACGACGCGTTCCCGTTCCCGGCCGAGGTCTGCATCGCTGACAACGGGAGCACCGATGCCACCTGGGAGATCGGCGCGCTGCTGGCGACCGAGCTGCCGGGAGTCCGGATCGTCCGGCTCGAGGAATCCGGCCGTGGGCGGGCGCTGAAGCAGGTCTGGTCGTCCAGTGAAGCCGAGGTGCTGGCCTACATGGACGTCGACCTCTCCACCAATCTCAACGCGCTGCTGCCGCTGGTCGCCCCGCTGTTGGCCGGCCACAGCGACGTGGCGATCGGATCGCGGCTGGCGCGCGGCTCCCGGGTGGTCCGGCGGCCGAAGCGGGAAGCGATCTCGCGCGGGTACAACTTGTTGCTGCGGGCAACGTTGGGAACGCACTTCTCCGATGCGCAGTGCGGCTTCAAGGCGATCCGGCGGGACGTCGCGGCCGAGCTGCTGCCGCTGGTGCAGGACACCAGCTGGTTCTTCGACACCGAGCTGCTGGTGCTGGCCGAGCGGGCCGGGCTGCGGATCCACGAAGTACCGGTGGACTGGGTCGACGACCTGGACTCGCGGGTCGCGATCGCCAAGACGGTCGCCGAGGATCTGCGGGGGATCGCTCGGCTGAGCAAGAATCTCGGTCGCGGCCGGATCCCGCTGGAGCCGGTCCGGCAGGCTTTCGGCCGGCCCGCGATCGCCGATCCGAAGACCGCCCTCGCGGCCCGCGTACTGCGCTTCGCCGGGGTCGGTGTGGTCAGCACGCTCGCGTACATCCTGCTCTACCTGGGTCTGCGGCACGCGATGCCCGCCCAGGTCGCCAACGTCCTCGCGCTGCTGATCACCGCGATCGGGAACACCGCGCTCAACCGCCGCGTCACGTTCGGCGTCCGGGGCGTGGAGAACCGTGGCAAGCACCAGCTACGCGGGCTGGTCACCTTCGGCATCGGCTGGAGTCTGACCGCCTCCTCGCTGTGGCTGCTGCACGCGGCGGTCGCAGTACCGGCGCACAGCGTCGAGATCGTCGTCCTGACGGCCGCCAACCTGGCCGCGACGGTGGTCCGCTTCAGCCTCTTCCAGGCCTGGGTCTTCGACGACGAGGCGCCCATCCTGCCCACCTTCGAACCCCCGGTGGTTCTCGATTCGACCCGGAGCAACTGATATGAGCACACTGACCGAACCGACCACCGCGGCGCCGTCGCGGGCCGAACGCAGCAGATCGAGGACGCGCGTCACGGCGTACGCGATCAGCCGGGACCACGCCCTGTACGGCGGACTGCTGGTGCTCACCGCGATCGCCTACCTGTGGGGCCTGTCCAAGAACGGCTACGCCAACGAGTACTACGCGGCCGCCGTGCAGGCGGGCTCGACCAGCTGGAAGGCCTGGTTCTTCGGGGCGTTCGACTCGTCGAGTTTCATCACCGTCGACAAGACGCCGGCCTCGCTGTGGGTGATGGGGCTGTCCGGCCGGATCTTCGGGTTCGGAGTCTGGAGCATGCTGATCCCGCAGGCGTTGATGGGTGTCGCGAGTGTCGGCTTCCTGTATGTGTCGGTACGGCGCTGGTTCTCCGCCAACGCCGCGCTGCTCGCGGGAGCCGTGCTGGCGCTGACTCCGGTCGCGGTGCTGATGTTCCGGTTCAACAATCCTGATGCGCTGTTGGTGATGTTGCTGGTGGCAGGTGCCTGGGCGGTGACTCGGGCGATCGACTCGGAGAAGTACGCCTGGCGCTGGATGGCTCTGGCCGGAGCGCTGGTCGGCTTCGGATTCTTGACGAAGATGCTGCAGGCGTTCCTGGTGCTGCCGGCGTTCGGGCTCGCGTACTTGATCGCGGGGAAGCCGGCGTTGGGCAAACGGCTGGTGCACAGCTTGGTCGCGCTGGGTGCCTTGATCGTCAGTGCTGGTTGGTGGATCGCGATCGTCGAGCTGGTACCGGCTTCGGCCCGGCCGTACATCGGCGGGTCGTCGACGAACAGCATTCTCGAACTGACTCTTGGGTACAACGGGCTTGGCCGGTTGACCGGCAACGAGACCGGGTCGGTGGGCGGCGGGACCGGAAACCCTGGCTGGGGTGGTGCTACCGGGGTGCAGCGGTTGTTCGGTGGTGAGTTCGCCAGCCAGATCGCCTGGTTGCTGCCGGCAGCTTTGCTGGCGACCGTCGTCCTGGTTGTTGCTGCAGGCAAGGCTGGGCGGACCGATCGGACCCGGGCGTTCGCGGTGTTGTGGGGCGGCTGGCTGGTGGTGACCGGACTGGTCTTCAGCTTCATGCAGGGGATCATTCACAGCTACTACATGGTGGCGTTGGCGCCGGCGATCGGTGCGCTGGTCGGTGCGGCGGCGATGGTGTTGTGGCGGCGGCGCGACGAGTGGTTGCCGCGAGCAACACTTGCCGGTGGCACGTTGCTGACGGCCGGGTGGAGTTTCTCCTTGCTGAACGCGGTGCCGACGTGGTTGCCGTGGTTGCGGTGGGTGGTGCTGATCGTGGGTGTGCTGGCGGCCGGGTTGGTGCTGGTGCTGCCGGAGTTGAAGCTGCATCGGTCGGCGGTACGGCGTACTGGGTTGTTCGCCGCGAGCTTGCTGGCGTTGACGGCGCTGGCCGGGCCGGCGGCGTACTCGGTGGAGACGATCAGCGCGGCGCATGCCGGGGCACTGCCGTCGGCCGGACCGGCTGGTGCTGGTGGCGGGCGGATGGGCGGTGGCGGTGGTGGCCGGATGGGTGCGATGCCTGCCCAGCCCGGCACTACGACCCAGGGTGGCGCTACTGCTGGTGCTCCGCGGGGTGGCGGGGGCGTGGGTGGATTCCTTGGTGGCGGCGGGATCAGCGGGGTGTCGAGTGAGTTGGTCTCGTTGCTGCAGAACGGCGCGAAGGGATACACCTGGGCGGCGGCCGCGGTGACGTCGAATGCGGCGGCTCCGTTGCAGATCGCCGCGGAGGTGCCGGTGATGTCGATCGGCGGGTTCAACGGGACCGATGTGGCGCCGACGCTGGCCGAGTTCCAGGAAATGGTTGCCCAGGGCAAGGTGCATTACTTCGTCGGGAGTGGCGGGGGTGGCTTCGGTGGCGGCGGTCGCGGTGGGACCTCGAGTGAGATCAGCACGTGGGTCGCGGAGAACTTCACGGCGCAGACCGTTGGCAGCAGCACCATCTACGACCTCAGCAGCAAGTGAACAGGAGGATGGGAATGTCTGAGAACACTGCAGTACCGCCGTGGGTGGCGGGTCCCCAGCAGGCGCCGGCTCCGGTGCAGGCGCCTGCGCAGGCGGGTGAGCCGGTTGTTGAGAAGGCCGGCGCGGGGCGGCCTAGTGGGCTGGTGCTGGCTGGGGCCGGGTCGCTGTTGGCGGTGCTTGCCTTCCTCGGTGGGACTGCTGTTGGGCATGCGTGGGGCGGTTCGAGTGGTGCGGGGCAGACGCAGTTCAACGGACCTGGTGGTGGCCGGTTCGGACAGGCGCCCGGGCAGCAGGGTGCTGGGCCGGGAACCCAGCAGGGGCAGGGGACCCAGCAGCAGCCAGGCACCCAGCCGGGGCAGGGCACGGACCCGGGTGCCCAGCCAGGTCAGGGGACAGACCCGGGCACCCAGCAGGGCTCTGTGCCTGGGCAGACTCGAACTAGCTGAACAGTTTTCGCCGGAGCGCCCGCAGGACATTCTGCGGGCGCGCCAGCGTGCTCGGGTGTTCGACCATCGTCGTCACCCGGTTGAACTGCACGTTCAGCGCCGGATCCACCGCCGTGGCTTCGTACAGCAACCCGGAGATCCACTTCGACAGCCGATACCCCCGCGGATACGGGCCGTCGACATGCGGCAGCGCCAGATCCGGGAAGGTCGAGGTCTGCCAGGCGGCGTCGACGACGACGCGCACCTGGTCGAAGTACGAGCGAGCAGGCTGGTCGAGAGCTGGTTCGGAGCGTAGGTAGGCGGAGAGGCATGAGGCGTGCAGAGTCGCCGACGTCATCCCCTGCCCGTAGACGGGGTTGAACGACGCGACCGCGTCGCCGGCGACGATCAAGCCGGCCGGGAAGCGCTCGAGTTCGTCGTAATCGCGGCGTCGACTGTCTGCCTGGTGGTAGGTGATCACGTCGCCGATGAGCTCGGCCTGGTCGGCGATCTGCCCGAACGCCGGCGGGAAGTCCTCCCGGCAACGCTTCCGGAAGTCCTCGAGCGTCCGCGTCGGCCGGTCATCGCCGTACCCGGCGACGAGCACCAGCCAGCGATCACCCTCGACCCCCAGTACGCCGCCCTGACGCGGCGCCTGCCCGGCGCCGGGTTGGTTGACGGCGATCGAGATCCCGATGTCGGAGATGGCCGGGTCCCGCTTGAACAGCGCGCTCGCGTAGTTGAGTTTGATCGGCATCCGCCGCATCCGTGGTTGCGGCCAGCCGGCCGACCCGAGCCAGTCGCTGAGCCGGCTGGAGCGCCCGGTCGCGTCCACCACGAGATCGGCGGCTTCGGTGACCAGCCCGCCACCCGACGGCTCGTACCGCACTGCGCTCACCCGGTCGCCGCTGAACTCGATCCCGTCAGCGCGCCCGTGAATCACCCGGATGTTCCCGATCTCCAGCGTCCGTCGCCGCACGAGCGACTCCAGGAACGGCCGAGTGCTCACCAGCGACGCGCCGACCGTATCCGCCGGCGGCAACGGACGAAGGACTCCGTTCACGTAGTTGCGGATCTCTTCCGGCGGCGGGTTCGTGGCGCCGGCCGCCAGCGCCTCAGCGCTGAATCCCGGAAACCAGCGATCGAGCTGCGCATTGCCGGACGGCAGCAGCGCATGCACCTGACTCCCTTGCGGTACGCCGGGCCGCGGCAACGCCGACTCCTCGGAAGAATCCCGCTCGATCACCAGGACTTCGTCAGCGTGATCGCTGAGCACCCGCGCCGCCATCAACCCGGCCATGCTGGCGCCGAGCACGATCGCCCGTCCGACCACGACGTGCGGGTCCGGCGGTCGCTCCGAGGTGGCGATCCGGGCAAAGCGTTGCGCGACCGATTCGGCCATCTGGAGCCCCCCAGTGGAAATTACGGAAGTGACTTCCAGTTTATGGCGCGGGGTGGCGGCGTGCAGCGCTACGCATGTCGCAGTCCGGCCAGCAGGGCCGCCAGAGTCGTCCGTACTGCGCGCTCCCACGCGTCGGTCGCCAGCGTCGTACCGGCGCCCGCGACCCGGTCGTACAGCAGGCCGTCCATCATCGCGGCGACCGGCCAGGCGGCGGTGTCGGCGTTCGGAACACCCAAGGCCGCCAACAGGTCCGCGAGCCCTTCGCGCAGGACTCGGCCGCCTTGGACGATCGCGTCGCGGAGCTCCGGTTGCCGGCTGGCCTCCAGGGAGAGCTCGTACCGCGCGATCAGGTCGTCCGGGCGATCGCGGACGAGGTTCACCACCATTGCGACCAGCAGGTCTTCGGGATTCGCGGCGGCTGGGACCTCCATCGAGCCGCGGGCGAGGT
Organism: Kribbella sp. NPDC056861; assembly: GCF_040687575.1. NCBI lineage: Bacteria > Bacillati > Actinomycetota > Actinomycetes > Propionibacteriales > Kribbellaceae > Kribbella > Kribbella sp. NPDC056861. The sequence goes on from NZ_JBFBNQ010000003.1 coordinate 148,377, forward strand.
CTCGCTCCAGCATCCGGTTGACGCAGGCGGTGAGCAGCGCGCTCCGGGTGCGCAGGTAGTACGAGGTGGAGCCGGGTGGCAGGCCCGCCTCCTCGTCGACCGCGCGATGGGTGAGGCCGCGCAGACCGCGGGTCGCCACGAGATGGATGGCCGCATCGGCGATGGCGGCTCGACGGTCGTCGCCGAGCGGCACCTTTTTCGTCACGGCGGCTACTCTACTCAAGCGAACTCTACAGATGTAGAGTCATCGGCATGAGGACAGCGATCGTGGTGGGAGCGGGGATCGGTGGGGTGACGGCGGCCGTCGCGCTGGAGCAGTGCGGCTGGCAGGTCACGGTGCTGGAGCGGGCGCCGGAGTTGGGTGAGGTCGGCGCGGGCATCTCGGTCTGGCCGGCGGCGCTGGCGGTGCTCGACGAGTTGGGGGTCGAGGGTGTGGCGAGGGCTGCTCGGCTGGGATCCGGGGCGGGGATGCGCAGGGCGGACGGCCGGTGGGTGGTGGATGCGTCGGCGCTCGGCGTGGAGTTGCCGGTGATGATTCACCGGGCTGAGCTGCATCGGCTGATCTCTGAGCGTCTCGGTTCGGCCGTGACGATTCATACCGGTACGACGGTGAGCGGGCTGACGCAGGACGCGGATGGAGTCACCGTGCTGGCGGGCGATACGCAGTACCGGGCGGAGTTGGTGGTTGCCGCGGATGGGATCCGCAGTGTGGTGCGCGGGCTGCTTTACCCGCAGTACAAGGGGGCTCGGTACTCCGGCTATACGGCGTACCGGGGGATCGCCGAGGTGGAGACGCTCGACGACGGCGGTGAGACTTGGGGCCGTGGGCAACGATTCGGGTTCGCGAAGCTGGTCGACGGACGGTACTACTGGTACGCGACTGCCAATCGTCCGGCGGGGAGTGAGAGCGACGACGTACGGGAGCGGTTCGCGGGGTGGCATGACCCGATTCCGGCGTTGATCGCGGGCAGTTCCGGCGTACTGCGGAACGATATCTACGACCTGACTACTCCGTTGGTGCCGTTCGTGCAGGGGCGCGTTCTGCTGCTCGGTGATGCCGCGCACGCGATGACGCCCAACCTCGGGCGCGGTGCATGCTCCGCGATCGAGGACGCGGGAGCGCTGGCCCGGGTGCTGCGGCGAGGTGACGAGTTGAGTGCCTATGACGCCGAGCGCCGGCCGGCGACGACCAAGCTCGTCAAGCGGTCCCGCCAGGTTGGCGTGGTTGGTCAGCTCGACAATCCGGTGCTGTGTGCGCTGCGTGATGGTGTGTTCGGGCTGGGCGGCAAGCTGGCCGGGTTGTCGGCCAGGCGGCGTCGGTCGGAGCGCGCGCCTGCAGCGCAATGACTGGTGGGGCGACCGAGGCCGCCCCACTGTCAACTGTCTGGCCAGCTAGCGCACGTACAGGCTCCACTTGTAGATCGAGGAGTGCAGGCCGTCCTTCACGCAGATCCAGTCGATCCACTCGCCGTTGCTGATGCCTCGGCGGCCGCGATTGGCGCAGTCACCGCTGGTGGACCACACGGTGTGGAAGTAGTAGGTCACGTCGACCTTGCTCGGTCCGGAGCCCGTGGTCGCTCCGGAACTGATCGACGCTGGCCGGCTTGCTGCCGGCTCGGCGGCCGCGGCTGGTCCGGCGGTGGCCAGACTCGTGCCGGCCAGCACGAGGAACGCTGTGATTGCCAGGCTCTTCTTGGCTGTTCTCATCGAAAACCCTCCCTGAAGTTGACTACCTGCTGCAACAGGCCGGTGACGCTAGCAACCCGCCTAGACCTGGGTCGACCGGTGGAGTGTCGGCGCCACGAGGGCAGATGGAACAATCGCCGGTGTGATCACACCTCCGCAGGCTGTCGAGATCCCTGGCGCGAAGCATCTGCACTCCGGCAAGGTCCGGGACCTGTACGAGTTGGAGTCGGGTGAGCTGCTGATGGTCGCCAGCGACCGGATGAGCGCCTTCGACTGGATCCTGGACACGCCGATCCCGGACAAGGGCAAGGTGCTGACCGCGATGAGCCTGTGGTGGTTCGAGCAGCTCGGGGTGCCGAATCACATCATCTCCACCGACGTACCTGCTGAGGTCGCGGGGCGTGCGGTGGTCTGCGAGAAGCTGGAGATGCTGCCGGTCGAGTGCGTCGCCCGCGGCTACCTGAGCGGCACCGGGCTGGTCGACTACAACAAGACCGGCGAGGTCTGCGGCATCCCGCTCCGCGCCGGGTTGGTCGAGGGGTCGCGGCTGGACGAGCCGATCTTCACGCCGGCCACCAAGGCGGACCTCGGGGAACACGACGAGAACGTCTCGTACTCCGCTGTGGTGGCGACCGTGGGCGCTGAGACGGCTGATGCTCTGCGGAAGCTGACGCTCGAGACCTACTCGACGGCGCATGCGATGGCTGAGCAGCGCGGGATCATCCTGGCCGACACGAAGTTCGAGTTCGGGACCCGGGCGGACGGGACGATCGTGCTCGCCGACGAGGTGCTGACGCCGGACTCGAGCCGGTTCTGGCCGGCCGCCGAGTGGGCGCCGGGCAAGCAGCAGCCGTCGTACGACAAGCAGATCGTGCGCGACTGGCTGCAGTTCGAGTCGGGCTGGGATCGGCACTCGGGTGAGGCGCCGCCGCCGCTGTCGGCCGAGGTGATCGAGCGGACGCGGTCGGCGTATGTCAACGCTTATGAGCAGCTGACCGGACAGACCTTCAACAGCTGAAAGAATTGCCCGCGAGGTCCCCTTATGGTTGCCCCGCGCTTTGCGGTGCTGGTCGCGGGACTTCCTGTAGCTAGAAGAGGCTGACACCCAGCGCGAGGGTGATGAAGCGGGCTGCTCGGCCGGCCAAAACCGACAGCGTGAACGAGAGCAGGCCCATCCGGCTCGCGCCTGCGATCAGCGCAACGCCGTACAAGGGCGGGATGCCGACCGACGAGCTCAGCAGGGTGACCGGGATGCCCCAGCGGCGGTCGCTGAGGGCGTCGAGGAGGCGTTTGCTGAGGTCGCGGTTCCACTGGATCAGGCGGCCGCGGCGGGTGTCGAGGTTGACCGGTTTGGGCTCTTTGCCCTTCTTGGCGGCGTAGCCGGGGCGGTAGCGGACGGCGAGGAACATGGCGACCTTGCCGATGGTCTGGCCGACCGAGACGCCGATGGCGGCGACCACCGGGTCGAGTGCGCCGGAGGCGCCTACGCCCAGGACGTAGACCTCTGCGTTCAGCACAGGGATGACAGCGGATCCGATTCCGAATCCGACCGCCAGCACGAGTTGCCACGCCCACATGACGTCGAGGCTATGTCCCATTCCGGCCGCCAGCACGGGACCTAGCACCACCCAAGACCTGTCATTTACACCACAGTTCCCGGTACTGCGGGACGCCGGCCGGTCAGGATCGCCAGCAGCCGGCCCAGCGAGCAGACCTTGACGGCGACGCCCGCCAGCGCGACGCAGTACGGGAGCCAGGGCAACTCCAGCCGGGACGCGATCAGCAGGGAGACCACGACGGCGCCGGTGTTGAGGGCCTTGGCTGGTTTCGACCAGTTCCAGGTGTAGATCGGGCGGTCGATCCGGTGGAAGTAGTTCGGGCTGATGCAGCTCGGCCAGAGCAGGAAGGCCAGCGACAGCATCGTGTCCAGTACGCCGAACTGGATCAGGAAGATCGCCAGTGGGCCGGCCACGTCGGGGTAGGTCGCCATGAAGGCGGCGGCGAGCAGGAAGCAGCAGGCTCGGTCGCAGACGATGTCGAAGACGGCGCCGGCGATCGTCTCCTCGTCCCGGTACCGCGCGACCGCGCCGTCCGCGATGTCGCCGATCCAGTAGACGGCGTACCCGGTGATCAGCCAGGTCAGGTCGCCGGAGCCGAAGGCGACGGTGGCGATCAGCATCGCCAGTACGGTCCGGACGAGGGTGATCTTGTTGGGCAGGCCGAGTAGCAGGGCAGGCTTCTGCAGGACGGTCGCAGCGGTGTTCATCACGCCGCCCGCAGGTTCTCGGGTGCCAACGCGTCCTGGACGTGGTTGCGCAGCAGGAAGCCGGCCAGGTTTGTGCCGAGCAGGCCCGCGGCCACTCCGACGGCGGCCAAGGCCAGGCTGCCCAGCAGCAGAGCCGGGAATCCGGCGTCGCTCAAGGCGTTCCGGGTCGGGCCGAGCCCGAGCAGGCAGCCGAGGAACAGGCCGACGCCGAGAGTCGGGCAGGCGGCGATGATCAACTGCCGCTCGATCACCCGGCGGAGGAAGCGGGCGTCGACTCCGAAGGCGGTCAGGCAGGCCAGTTGGCGGCGCTGGTCCACCAGTTGGTCGGTCACGCCGACCAGCAGCGCGGTGAAGGCCGTCGCGACGATCAGCAGCAGCCCGATCATCCCGAGAAAGAACCCGGTCAAGTAGAAGCCGGGCTCGACCGTGTCACTGACAGGGGGCGGGTCCAGGACCAAGCCCGTGGCGCTGTTGCCCAGGAAGCCGATCAGCAGAGCGCAGGAGACGAGCACCCCGCCCAGCCGGCCGGTCGGCCGGGAGTCGGTGATCAGCCGGGCCCCGGCGAGCACGTTGGCCGGTGACTTGGATCGGGTGAGCCGCTGCCCGAGGCGGACCGCCCAGTGCGGTGCCAGGACCACAATGAGGAACGGCATCACCAGGACCACAGCCACAAAGCCGATGGCGGCCGTGCCGACCAGCAGGACGATGCTCATCAGGACCGTGCCGACGATGACTGCAGGCCGCCGTAGACCGGCAGACGGCACCGGCTCGGGTGAACGGCGGTCGGTGGCGAGGGACCAGCCGAGAGTCGCGGCCGCGAGAGTAGTGACCGCAGTACAGGCCACCCAGGCCGGCAGGTCCACGGCGTCGATCCCGGGCAGCAGCCTGCCCATCCGCGGTACTGCACCGAACAGGAGACTCAGGAACAAGTAGATCGGCGCTGCCAACAGGCCCCCGACCAGCCCGGCCAACCCGGCATCCACAGCGCCAAGCTGCTTCACCTGTCGCACAGACCCACCAGCAAGCCGTACTGCGTTGAGCCGCCGCTCCCGAGCCGCGACACCGATCCGAAGCGCCTGCCCGGCCAGCCCCGCCGCCAGTACTGCGATGACCACGAACGCTGCGATCACCCCCGGCCGCAGACCTTCCTCGGCCAGGTAGTTGCTGTACTTCGCCTTCGACAGATCACCGGGACCGAGTCGGCCGACCCGGAGCGCGCTGATCAGCAGAGCACCCGACAACCCCACTGCCATGGTGGCCAGCCGGATGCGGCTGCGGTCGGCCGCAGTACGGGATCGGGACAGCAGGATGGCGGTCGAGAGCTTCATGAGAGCCTCACCTCGTGCTGGACCACGCCGTCGCGCAGCCGGACCTCGCGGTCGGCCACTGCGGCCAGCAGGTTGTCGTGGGTGACCATGACCAGCGCAGCGCCCTGATCCCGGGTCGCCTTGAGCAGTACGTCGAGGAGTTCCTGCCCGGAGCGGCTGTCCAGGCTGCCGGTCGGCTCATCGGCCAGTACGACGGCAGGGTTGGTGATGAGCGCCCTGGCCACCGCAGCTCGCTGGGTCTGACCACCTGACAGCTCGGCCGGGGTGGACTCTGCCTCACCGGCAACACCCACCCGCTCCAGCCACTCGATCGCCGTCGCTCGCGCCGCGTTGCGGTCGTGGCCGTCCAGCAGGAGAGGCAGTGCGACGTTGTCGGCCAGGGACAGGTCCGGGACGAGCTGCCCGAACTGCAGTACTACGCCGACGTGGCGGCGGCGGTACTGGCTGCGCTCCTCCTCGCTCAGCACGGACAGGTCCTGCCCGCCGATCGCGACTGTGCCACTGTCGGGCAGCAGGATCCCGGCCGCACAGTGCAGCAGGGTCGACTTGCCGCCGCCGCTGGCCCCGGTGATCGCGACGACTTCGCCCGGGACGACCGTGAGCGAGACACCGCGCAGGGCGACGTTGCGGCGATAGGCGTACTCGACCTCGTGCAGTTCCAGTGCGCTCATCGGCTGGTCTCCTTCTGGTCGGTGATGCGTTCCATCACGCTGTCGAGCCAGCGCAGGTCGGCGTCGAGGTGGGCGACCGTGTAGTCGCGGACCAGCGGGGAGGTGGCGTCGTCGCCGGCCGGGGTGCTGGTGAGCTCGCGGATCCGGCGCAGGTGACTGGCCCGCTGCCGGGCCAGGAACTCGGTCGCGTCACCACCGGTCCGTACTGCGGCCACCAGCTTGCGGAGCATCTCGTCGGCGCTGCCCCACGCCGGTGGCACCGGATCGGCCAGCCAGTCGGCCAGGTGCTTGCGGCCCTTGTCGGTGATCGCGTAGACCGTCCGCTCCGGGCCGCCCTCGGAGCCCTTGTCGACCACCTCGGCCAAGCCGTCGCGGGCCAGCCGGCCGAGCGTCGTATAGACCTGCCCGAAGGCCAGCGGACGGCTGTCGGGGAACCAGGAATCGTGGCCGCGTTTCACGTCGTACCCGTGGGCCGGGCCGTCGGCCAGCAGTCCCAGGACGAGCTCAGCGGTTGCCATGCGCAGGACTATACACTCAGAGTATGTACTGAGTGAATAGCCGAGCGATGCGGGGCAACCGGCCGGAGGTCGGTAGCATTCATCGGGTCAGCCGGATCGAAACCAGGAGTAATCAGTGGCTCGCGTTGTCGTCGACGTCATGCTCAAGCCCGAGATCCTCGACCCGCAGGGCAAGGCGGTGCACGGCGCGTTCGGCCGGCTCGGCTTCGACGGCGTGGCCGATGTGCGTCAGGGCAAGCGCTTCGAGATCACCCTGGACGGTGAGGCCACCGAGGAACAGGTGGCCGAGATCCGGAAGGCGGCCGACACGCTGCTGGCCAACCCGGTGATCGAGGACTACACCCTCCACGTCGAGGACGACGCCCAGTGAAGATCGGCGTCGTCACCTTCCCGGGCTCGCTCGACGACGTCGACGCCCGCCGGGCCGCCGCTGTCGCGGGCGCCGAAGCGGTAGCGCTCTGGCACGGTGACGCCGACCTGCACGGGGTCGACGCGGTCGTGCTGCCGGGCGGCTTCTCGTACGGCGACTACCTGCGGGCCGGCGCCATCTCCCGGTTCGCGCCGGTGATGGACACGATCATCAAGAAGGCCGGTGAAGGCCTGCCGGTGCTCGGCATCTGCAACGGCTTCCAGGTGCTCTGCGAGTCGCACCTGCTGCCAGGCGCGCTGATCAAGAACCACCACCGCAAGTTCATCTGCAAGGACCAGGCGCTGCGGATCGAGAACAACCGCACCGCGTGGACCAGCGACTACGACGCGGACCACGAGATCACCATCGTGCTGAAGAACCAGGACGGGTCCTTCGTCGCCGACGAGCCCACCCTGGACCGGCTCGAGGGCGAGGGCCTGGTCGTCGCCCGCTACCTGGGCGGCAACCCGAACGGCTCGTACCGCGACATCGCCGGGATCACCAACGAGCGCGGCAACGTGGTCGGCCTGATGCCGCACCCCGAGCACTGCGTCGAGACCCTGACCGGCCCGAGCACCGACGGCCTCGGCTTCTTCACCTCGGTCCTGAAGGCCGTCGTCTCCTCCTGATGACGTCACGGGGGGTGCGGCGGCTGCTGTCCCGCACCCTGTTCCTAGCCGCCGCGGTCGCGGCCTGCGCCGGTACTACGGCAGCCGCGCCCGCGCAGGCCACGCCACCCGCGGCTCAGCCGCAGGCCGAGCAGGACCTGCTGGCCAAGGTGATCGTCATCGGCGTCCCCGGACTGAGCTGGAACGACGTCAAAGCCTCGCCGGAGCTCACTGCGCTCGTCGACCAGTCCCACGTCGGCTCGATCACCGTGAAGACGGCCGGCCCGCACACCTGCCCGGTCGACGGCTGGCTGACCATCAGCGCCGGCACCCGCGCCTGGGGCAGTGTCGCGGACCAGTCCTGCGGCGAGCTGCCAACCGTTGCCGGTGGCAAGGTCGAGAACTGGCAGACGTACGTCGACCGCCAGGCCGAGCACCACACCGGCGCACCGCTCGGCCGCCTCGCGGAGAGCCGGGACCGCGTCTGCGGCTTCGGTCCCGGCGCGGCGATCGCCACCGCGCGGACCGACGGCACGGTCACCAACTGGCAGCCTGAGCTCGACCTGGCCAAGCTGGCCAGCCCGCAGTGCGGTGACGCGATCATCGACGCCGGCGCGCTGCCGCTGCGGGAAGGCCGCGAGGAGGCTCGCAAGAAGGTCGCCGAGCTGGTCGCGCAGGCTCGAGCGGCAGGCGGTTGGGTGCTGCTGGCCGGTATCAGCCAGGAGATCGCGGGAGCGCACCAGGAGCCGCTGGTCGCGCTGCAGCTCCCGCCTGACGACGTACCGCGCTGGCTGACCAGTGACTCGACCCGTCGGCCCGGCCTGATCCAGCTCACCGACCTGACCGCGACCATCCTGCGCGGCGAGGCCAAGCCCATCGACCCGGCCGGCACCGAGCAGTCCGGCCCGCTCGACGGCAACGAGATCGGCTTCGGCGGTGACCACCACACCGACGCCGCCGCGGTGATCGAGGACCGGCTCGACACCAACGAACGGTTCGAGCACCCGCGCCCGGTGCTGGTCGCGGTCTCGATGACCTTGCTGGTGGCGCAACTGGCCGCACTCGGCTGGTTCCTGATCACCCGCGGCCGGAAGGCACGCAGTACGAGTGAATTCACCATGCTTGCCCAGGGTGGCTTCTTCATCGCGGTCTTCCTGTCCACAGCGACCGTCTGGTGGCGCTGGCCGTCGCCAGGTCTCTCCCTGTACTTCGTGGTGCTTGCGATCAGCGTGGCCTTCGCAGCCGTCGCCAAAGCATTGCTGAAGCAGTGGGCCGCGCTAGGCATCCTGCTGGCGGCGTACCTGATCCTGCTGGTGGACGGAGTGCTCGGGACGCCGCTGCAGTTCGGCAGCATGTTCGCGGACGGGCCGGTAATCGGCGGGCGGTTCTACGGCTTCGGCAACTCGACCTTCGCGACGCTGGCCGTGGCAGCGCTCGTCACGGCCGGGTCGGTCGCGCAGAAGCTGTTGCCGCAGAGCCGGGTCAAGGCGGCGCTCGCAGTACTGGGTATTGGTGGCCTCGCGATCATCGTCGACGGCAAGCCAGGCTGGGGGACCGACTTCGGCGGCATCATCGCGCTGACGCCCGCAGTACTGCTGCTGGCCTGGCTGACCTGGCGGGGCGGCATCACTCTCAAGGCCCTGGTCGGTATCGGCGTCGCGGGAGTGCTCGCGGTGTCCGCTGTCGCTTTCCTCGACTACCTGCGGCCCGCGGACCAGCGCAGCCACTTCGGCACCTTCGTGGACCGGCTGCTCGACGGTGATGTCAACGACGTACTGATCCGCAAGCTGCAGATGTCGCTGGGCTTCTTCCACACCCCGGCCGGCTGGTTCATGCTGATCGGCGTCGTGCTCGCGATGATCGCCACGGTCTGGCCGAACAAGGTGCCGTCGGAGACCTACCGTCGCTTCTACACCAGCGCGCCGATGATCCGGCCGACCCTGCTCGCCCTGTCGGCCTGCGGTCTGGTCGGCATGCTGCTCAACGACGCCGGGGTCGCGTTGCCCGCGATCATGACCGGTTTCGCCCTGCCCTTGCTGGTGGCCCACCTGCTGGCCGCTAGCGTTGTACCCGAGTCCCACCTAGTTCAGGAGTCATCAAGTGTCGACCGACACCGTCAGTAACGCGACCAGTACGCCGGACGTGGAGCAGCCGTGGGCGGAGCTCGGGCTGAAGCCGGACGAGTACCAGCGGATCCGCGACATCCTGGACCGGCGGCCGACCAGCTGCGAGCTGGCGATGTACTCCGTGATGTGGAGCGAGCACTGCTCGTACAAGTCGTCGAAGGTGCACCTCAAGCGCTTCGGTGAGATCCCGCAGGAGACCCCGGCCGGCAAGATGCTCGCCGGCATCGGCGAGAACGCCGGCGTGATCGACATCGGCGAGGGCTACGCGGTCACCTTCAAGGTCGAGTCGCACAACCACCCGTCGTACGTCGAGCCCTACCAGGGCGCGGCCACCGGGGTCGGCGGCATCGTCCGCGACATCCTGGCGATGGGCGCCCGCCCGGTCGCGGTGATGGACCCGCTGCGGTTCGGCCCGCTGGACGCGCCGGACACCAAGCGCGTGCTGCCCGGCATCGTCTCCGGCGTCGGCGGCTACGGCAACAGCCTGGGCCTGCCGAACATCGGCGGCGAGGTCGTCTTCGACCCGACGTACCTGGGCAACCCGCTGGTCAACGCGCTCTGCGTCGGCGTCATGCGGCACGAGGACCTGCACCTGGCGAACGCGACCGGGGTCGGCAACCAGATCATCCTGTACGGCGCCAAGACCGGTGGCGACGGGATCGGCGGAGTGTCCGTGCTGGCGAGCGAGACGTTCGCCGACGGCGGCCCGACCAAGCGTCCCGCCGTCCAGGTCGGTGACCCGTTCATGGAGAAGCTGCTGATCGAGTGCACGCTCGAGCTGTTCGCGGCCCGGATCGTCGAGGGTATCCAGGACCTCGGTGGCGCGGGACTGTCCTGCGCGACCTCCGAGCTGGCCAGCGCGGGCGACGGCGGTATGCACGTCTCGCTCGACAAGGTGCCGCTGCGGGACGCGACGCTTGCTCCGGAAGAGATTCTGATGAGCGAGTCGCAGGAGCGGATGATGGCGGTCGTCACGCCGGACAACGTCGAGAAGTTCCTGAAGATCTGCGAGAAGTGGGATGTCCAGGCCGACGTGATCGGCGAGGTCACCGACACCGGGCTGCTGCAGATCGACTGGCACGGCGAGCGCGTGGTCGATGTGCCGCCGCGGACCGTCGCGCACGACGGCCCGGTCTACGAGCGCCCGTACGCGCGGCCGGCCTGGCAGGACGAGCTGCAGGCCGACGCCGCCGAGAAGTTGCCGCGGGCAACCACTGGCGAGGAGCTGCGGGACACCCTGCTCAAGCTGATCGCGTCGCCGAACCTGTGCGACAAGTCGTGGGTGACGGACCAGTACGACCGGTACGTGCTCGGCAACTCGGTGCTCGCGCAGCCCGAGGACAGCGGCATGATCCGGGTCGACGAGACCAGCGGCCTGGGCGTCGCGGTCTCCACCGACTGCAATGGCCGGTTCGCCAAGCTCGACCCGTACACGGGCGCCAAGCTCGCGCTGGCCGAGTCGTACCGCAACGTCGCCACCACCGGTGCCCGCCCGGCCGCGGTGACGGACTGCCTGAACTTCGGCTCGCCGGAGGACCCGGGCGTGATGTGGCAGTTCACCGAGGCCATCCGTGGCCTGGTCGACGGCTGTATCGAACTGGGCATCCCGGTCACCGGCGGCAACGTGTCGTTCTACAACCAGACCGGCGAGACCCCGATCCTGCCGACGCCCGTGGTCGGCGTCCTGGGGGTCATCGACGACGTCACCCGCCGGACCCCGATCGGTTTCACCGCGGAGATGGAGGGCCACCAGCTCTACCTGCTCGGCGAGACCGAGGAGGAGCTGTCCGGCTCGGAGTGGGCCAATGTCATCCACGGCCACCTCGGCGGCCGTCCCCCGGCGGTCGACCTGGCCGCTGAGATGCAGCTCGCCGACATCCTGATCAACGCGTCGCGCGACGGCCTGATCGACGCCGCCCACGACGTCAGCGACGGCGGTGTCGCCCAGGTCCTGGTCGAGTCCGCCCTCCGCGGTGGCGTCGGCGCCCGGGTCTGGGCCCCGGACGACCTGGACCCGTTCCTGTTCCTCTTCGCCGAGTCCTCGGGCCGCGCGGTCGTCGCCGTCCCGCGCACCGAAGAGGTCCGGTTCACCGACATGTGCACCGCCCGCCGCTTCCCGCACACCAAGATCGGCGTCGTCACCGGCGAGTCCCTCGACGTCCAGGACCAGTTCGAGGTGTCGCTGGCCGATCTGCGCACCACCTGGTCCGCCACCCTCCCGGCAGCCCTCGGCTGACGTGAGCCGTGAGCTGAGCTGGGACGGCGCGGTCAACGCGCGCGACCTGGGCGGCCTGCCGGCTGGATCGGGAACGATCCAGCCGGGGCGGGTGTACCGGTCGGCTCGGCCTGATCTGCTGACCGAGGACGGGTGGCAGCAGCTCGAGCAGGCCGGGGTCGGCACCGTGATCGATCTGCGGAACGACCACGAGCGGCTCGAAGTACGGGTGCTGGACGTGGTGCACCATCACCCGATCGAGGATCAGCAGGACACCGAGTTCATGGCGGTGTGGGGTGAGCGGCTTGACAGTCCGGCGTACTACTCCGAGGCGCTCCGGCGGTGGCCGGGGCTGATCACCTCGGTGTTCGCCCGGATCGCGGACGCGCCGGAAGGCGGCGTTCTGGTCCACTGCAAGGCAGGCCGGGACCGGACCGGCATGATCATCGCGATGCTGCTCCAACTGGTCGGCACCCCGGTCGCCGACATCCTCGACGACTACGAGCTGAGCCTGCGCACGATCAACGCGTACTACGAGGCGACTCCCGCGGCAGGCGAGACGCCGCTCACGCCGGCCGAGCTGGAGCAGCACTGCGCGGACAACTGCCTGGCCCTGATCGCCTTCCTCGGCTCCACCGATGTCGCCGGCTATCTCACCAACAGCGGGCTCACCTTCGAGCAGTTGGATCGGCTTCGGGAGCGTCTGCTGGCCGAGTGATCGGTTGGGTGTTGCCCTCTCGGCTGGCACACTCGGGAAGAGGGAGTGGGGTGGCACGGATGACCGATCGCTACAGAGACCGGCCGAAGACGGATCTGGCCAATCTGGCGGGCTATGCCGCCGCCGCGGGCCAGGAAGCGCGAGCGGTGGCCGCGCGGCGCAAGATGATGCCGGTGCGGCTGACCGACGAGGAGCGCCGGGTCGGGATCGACGAGCTCTCCGAGCAGTTCGCGATCGGCCGCCTCGACGAGGCCGAGCTGCATCGCCGGGTCGACATCGTCAACGAGGCCGTCACCCACGCCGATCTCCAGCCTGCCTTCCACGGGCTCCCGCAACCCGGCCTCTACGCTCTGCCGCCCCGTCGGCAAGGCCGCTGGCGCTGGGCCGCGTTCGTCGGAGCGATCTGGCTCGCGTTGCCGTTCTTCCTGACCGGCTTGGCGTTGCTGGTCTTCGGCCGCGAGGTCGCCGCCGCCATCTTCGCCCTCCCCGCGCTGGCTTTCGTCGGCGTCACCTGGCGCTGGGCCAAGGCTCCGACCCGCCGCTCCCGCCAGAGCTGACCAGATCCGAGCAATCCTGGTGGTCACGCTGAGGATGTGGCCGGAAGCGTTGTGTTACCGGGGTGTGCGCTCTAGGTTCTAGCTCCCGAGGACCGGAGGAGCCCCAGATGCCATCGCTGTTCAGACGTGTGTTCGCCGGTACTGCGGCAGCCGCCGCCCTGCTGGCCGGATTGTCGCTGACCCCCTTCGGTCCTGAGCCTTCCGCTGCACAGGCGGTTACGTCGTACAGCCAGGTGGACTGTGGTGACTCCGCGGCCCGGCTGTTCCAGCTGCGAGACGACGGTAACGAGCTCTGGTACAGCTCGATCAGTGGTCCGGCCAGCAGCAGCCCGGCGGTCTACAACTGGCGCAAGGTCTACACCTTCGGCACCAGCAGGCCGGCCCTGGCTGTCGCCGCGCACAGTGTAGTCAACGGTGTCGTGAAGTTGTTCGTGACCGATCGCGACGGCGGGCTGCGGGTCTACAACTTCAGCACCAGCGAGACCGCCGTCACCAGCGTGAACAACCTGCACACCGGCTCGGCCGCCAACCCCGGCCCCTACAACTTCAGCCGCCTCGCCTCCGACGGTCGCCGGCTCTACGGCACCAAGGGCGGCGAGCTCTTCATCATGACCGGGATCAAGACCACCGCCCGGCCCAACCAGCTCGCCACCGTCAAGACCATCGGCTACCCGCTGGCTCTGTGGGGCGTCGCCGACAACGACCAGGAACTCCTCTACACCGACACCAGCGGCGTACTCCGCTCCGTCGACGTCGGAACCACCAGCAGCGGCAGCCTCACCGCGACTGTTGCCGTCGTCCGCAGCGACGGCTGGAACCAGGCCGCCATCGCCTCACCTGGCGCGGGCCTGCTCATCCGCGACACCACGAACAACCTCTGGCGCCACCTGGTCGACCTACCGGCCAAGGGCACCGACACCGTCATCAGTGCACACCAGACCATCAGCACCAGCGTCAGTACTCCGGACCTCCCGATCACCACCCCGCCGGACATCTGTTCGCCGATCAACACCTCCAACGTGGTGGCGATCGCGCGCGGTCAGCTGGGGACGGAAGAGGGCCCAGACGCCGACAAGTACCTCGCTTGGGCCTGGCCCGGACTCCACACCACCAGTACTTCGTGGTGCGCCGGCTTCACCAGCTGGGTGACCAACCACCAGGCCGGAGTCACCACGTTCAAGAACCTCGCAGTTCAGAACTGGGTGATCGCCGCCAGGGCCGGTAACAACGGTCTCCACCAGGTCAGTACCCCGCAGTCCGGTGACCTGATCGCCTTCGACTGGGACGGCAACGGCGACTTCGCTCCCGGCAACGCGCACATCGGGATCGTCGACCGGGTCGGCAGCGACGGCAGCATCCACACGATCGAGGGCAACGCGGAGGGCAACGACGGTACCGACGCGGTGACCCGCAACGTCCATCCCCGCAGTACGAGCTACAGCCAGCTGTACATCCGGATCGGCTGACCCGGACCGCTTCCCGCCGGGCCCGAGGCCCGGCGGGAGCAGCGCCGGCGACTACTTTTGCGGAGCGGGACCGACGTACAGGACGACCTTGCCCGGCGAGTACGGCTCGGCGCCGTGGACGTACCAGCCGTCGTCCGGCTTGCCGATGTCGTCGAATTTCGGGGAGTCGCTGCTCGCGTAGTAGGCCTGCACTTGGACGCCCTTCGACCCGATCAGTGGCAGCACCGCACCGACGGTCTTGTTCGCGATCCTCAGCCCGGCGAGCGATTCGCCCGTCTCGGTGGCCGACGACGACCTCTGCAGGTACTGTTCGCCCGGCTTGGCCTGCCGGCCGAACAGGATCTCGGTGTCGCCCCGGTAGTTCTTCGGTACCTCGAGCCCGTCCTGGCAGCCCGGATCGGACGCGTTCAGTGTCCCGTTGCACTTCTCACCCGGCGCGAGGATGCGCAACTGGTCCAGCTGCTGCCCGCTGCCGGCGGTGAAGGTGATCATCCTTCCCTCCGACGGCGGGCTGACCGGGACCGCCTTGACCTTGACGTTCAGGCCCATTTTCTTGAACTCGGCGTTGTACCGCTTCGGATCGGCGTTCGGGTCGACCACCCGGACGATCAACTTGTCGCCGAACTCGGTAAAGGACAGCGCCTGCGGCTGGTTCTGGGCCGGACCGTCGACCACGGCCGCGGCGACCACGCCGGCGATCAGCAGCGTGCAGGCGGCCGCCAGCGCCAGCCGCGGGCGGTTCGGCGTACGGCGTGGGACCAGGGCGGTGACGCGGGTGGTGGTGTCGCTGGGCGCGTTGGTGATGCCGGCGGACAGCTCGGCCCAGGCGGAGTCGCTGATCTCGGTGCTGGTGGATGGGTTCAGGCCGCGCAGTACCGCGTCGATGTCGTCTGTCTTCATGGCACTCTCCTCTCAGAGCGGTTGGCGAGCGGGGCGGTCAGCAGCTTGGCGAACCGCGTCCGCGCCCGGTGCAACCTGATCCGTACCGCGTTGCGCGTGATGCCGAGCGTGATCGCGATCTGGGCGGTGTCGAGCTCCTCCCAGGCCACCAGCGACAGCAGTTCCCGGTCCTGCTCCGGCAACGCGCGGAAGGCGATGCCGGCGGGGGAGTTGTCGGTCAGCGTCGTGGCGGGCTCGTCCGGCTCGGCCAGCTCGCTGCGGAGCCGATCGGCCAACGCGTGCCGGCGACCTTCACCACGATGATGGTTGGCGAGCACGCGCCGCGCCACGCCGTACAGCCAGGGCCTGGTCTGGTCGCCCGGCGGCACGTCGTCCAGGCGGCGCCACGCCACCAGGAACGTGTCCGCGAGCAGGTCGGCAGCGTCGTGCCGGTTACCGGTCCGGCGGAGCAGATAGCCGAGCACCGCCTCACGGTTGACCGCGAAGAACTGCTCGAACCGCTCCCGCCGGCGGTCCCGCGGCACCTCGCCCACGCCCGCCCCACTCACTGGCCCCGGCCGGGCCTTCGTCGGTATCTGCGTCATACCCACCACATGTCCGGCACCCGGCGCCCCCATTTCACCCCGCCCACATTGCAGCAACCTGCAGGTCTCCACTCGACTGGATGACCGCCCCGGCGGGGAAACTGATCCGGTACGCCGGTCCGGGGTGGATCGGTGAAAGCCTGGGGGAACGCATGGCCGTGTCGTCGGAGTACCGCCTGCTCAACGCACTGTCGGAGACGACGCCGTACTCCGTACCGGAGCTGGCCGAGAGCGCAGGACTGTCCGCCCCGCAGGTCGAGCGGCTGATCCAGCCACTCGCCGCCGACGGGCGGCTCACGGTGCAGTGGCAGGACGGACGTGCGGAGTACAGGTTGAGCCCTGCCGGAGTCGTCCAGCGGGTCATCATGCGAAACCTCGTGCGGGACGGCCCGGTCAAGATGGGCGACGTCATCAACGCGTTCTCGGCCGCCGAACACCAGTCGGGGATCGCGGCGCACCGCGAGCAGATGGCCGAGGTGCCGCTGACCGACCACGAACGGACCGTCTGCGCGGACGCGCTGACGTGGCAGCATCAGCGGAGCCGGTTCGACTGGAGCGACCTGAGCAGGCGCCGGGCGCTGCTCAATGCGGCGGTCACGCACGGGGACCTCGCCGCGGTGTTCGACGGACTGCAGTTGCCGCCGCTGTACGGCGAGCAGTCGGCAGCGCCGGCCGGGGTTTCGTGGAACAAGATCGGCTACGGCCTGAGACTGCTCTACGGCCTGAGAGTGCTCTTCTGCCTGCCGTTCCTGGTCGCCGGGATCTTTGTTCTCTCCGAAGCCTCAGGCCCGAAGGGGTACTTCGGCGGCGCGATCCTCATTGGCGGCGCAGCCTTCTGCGCCTACCCGGTTGCACGCCGCGCCTTCGGGCGGTCACCCCGCTGACCGGTTGGACTGGGAAACTGGTGGCGACCGAGGGGGAGTGGATGGCTGACGAGGCGCAAGTGCATGCGGTGCTGACCGCGCTGACCGAAGGACCGATGACGGCCGACCGGGTCGCGGTGTCGACAGGGTTGCCCGAGGATGCGGCGACGAAGGTGCTGCAGCATCTGGTCTCGGCGGTTCAGGTCGCGGTGGTGCCGCAGAGCGAGGGACTGCCGAAGTACCAGCTGACCCCGAACGGCGTGACCCGGCTGGAGGTCACCAACCGCCTGACGGTCGCGAAGAAGGTCGACCTCGGCGAGGCACTCGACGCGCTGCAGGCCGGTCAACGCAAGGGCCGGCTCGCTGAACAACGCGAGGCCCAGCGCAACGAGCGCCCCCAGGACCGACCCCAGGACCAGCAGCCCCCAGGCGCGGCGACCGGCTTGTGGTCCTTCCTCACCAGCTTCTGGACCTCCAGCCGCAAAGAACCACCTCGCTGATCCCGGGGGCGGGAGCGCATAGCCTGCGGGTATGACCGTACTGCGTTCGATCGGGTTGTTCGGGGTGGCCGCGGTGGCGGAGATCGGGGGCGCCTGGCTGGTGTGGCAGGGGATCCGGGAGCATCGGGGAGTGCTCTGGGTGCTGGGCGGGATTGTTGCCCTGGGCGCTTATGGGTTCGTCGCGACGTTGCAGCCGGACGCCAACTTCGGGCGGATTCTGGCGGCGTACGGCGGGGTGTTCGTGGCCGGGTCGCTGGCCTGGGGGATGGGGTTCGACGGGTTCCGGCCGGATTGGTGGGACCTGGCCGGGGCGGCGGTCTGTCTCGTCGGTGTAGGGCTGATCATGTACGCGCCCCGCGGCTGAAATAACCTGACCTGGTGGAGCCCGTGCAACGTCTGGCCGTGCCGGCGGACGCGCCTGCCATCACGGAGTTGATGCGGCAGTCCGTGCTCACCCTGTTCCCGGCGTACTACGACGACGCGCAGGTCGCGAGCGCCGTGGTGCACATCGCCGGGCTGGATCTCGCGCTGATCGAGGACGGCACGTACTACGTGCACGAGGCCGGCGGCGAGATCGTGGCGTGCGGCGGCTGGAGTCGGCGCAACAAGCTGTTCAACGGTTCGGGCGCAGGCGCCGACGACCGGCTGCTCGACCCGGCCACCGAGCCGGCCAGGATTCGCGCGATGTTCGTGCGTGCCGACTGGACCCGGCGTGGGCTCGGCCGGGCGATCCTGACCGCCTGCGTCGACGCTGCTCGCGGCCGCGGGTTCACCCAGTTGGCGTTGATGGCGACGCTTCCCGGCGTACCGCTCTACAAGTCGTTCGGCTTCACCGAGGTCGAGCCCGCCGAGCTGACGATGCCCGACGGCGTCGTGCTGGCCGCGGTGGCGATGGAACGCGCAGTAGATGTGCCCAGTTGATCCGAACGGAGACGCACGATGACCGCAGGCACTACAGTCCAGGCCCCCGACGGCACCGAGGTCGTGCTCGGCGAGATCGGCACCCGGGTGCTGCTGGAGAACTCCCGCGTCCGCGTCTGGGAGGTCTCGCTGGCTCCCGGCGAGGCGCAGGGCTGGCACCTCCACCACAACCCGTACGTCGTACTCTGCCTGGCGACCTCCCCGTGTCACATGGACTGGCTGGACGGCAGCGCCGCCCGCGAGCTCAGCGAGACTGTCGGCGGCTCGGTCTACCGCCCGGTCTCGCCGGTGCACATGCTCACCAACGACGGCGATACGCCGTACCTGAACCGGCTGATCGAGCTCCTCGACCTCGGCGAGGAAGCGTCCGGCGAGCCCTACAGCTCAGGTGTTGACGGCGTCGGCAGCTTCGCCGGCGTCGGCGAGGTCCCGGCGAAAGTCGTCGTCGACGAGGCAGATGTGCAGGTCCTGCACGTCACCCCCGGCGCTGGCGAGACCTACACCTGGAACGTCGGCGCCCACCCGACGCTGATCGTCGACCTGGGCATCACCTGCCCCGACGTCAGCTACCTCGAGCCGGGCGACACCTACGCGCTGCCCGCCAAGGACGCCCGCACCAACGGCTTCAACATCGTGGAGCTCCGCTACTTCAGCTGAACCTACTGGGCACGGACCTCGGCAGCGCTCGCGAGCTGTAGCGCCTCGGCGGCTCTCGCCGTTGCCGCTGCCAGGTCCGTCTCCCGGAGCCGGGCTTTGATCGTCGGCACCTGAGGACCCACCGCGCTCAACTCGTGGACCCCGAGCCCGACCAGCAGCACCGCCGCCGCCGGATCGCTCGCCAGGTCACCACAGACGGCAACCTCGACCCCCTCGGGCACACCCCGCACCACCCGATCGATCAACTGCAGCACCGCCGGATCCAGCCCATCGGCAAGCCCCGCCACCGCACTGTTGCCACGATCAGACGCCGTCGTGTACTGCGTGAGGTCGTTCGTCCCGATGCTGACAAAATCCAGCCTCGCGGCCAGTGTCGCGATCCGCAACGCGGCGGCCGGTACCTCGATCATGATGCCGACCTTGAGACCCTGCGGCGGGTCGACCGCCTTCAGTTCCTGGAGAGCCCACGCAACTTCGTCAGCCGTCGTCACCATCGGGAACATCACCTGCACCGGCGTCTCCGCCGCCACCTGACAGATCGCCCGCAGCTGATCCCGCAGCAGCTCCGGCCGCCGCCGGAACACCCTGATCCCACGCTCACCCAGGAACGGATTCGCCTCCCGCTCCTGCGGCAGGAACGCGAGCGGCTTGTCCCCACCGACATCCCAGGTCCGGATCGTGATCGGCTTCCCACCGAACGCCGCCGCGATCGCCCGAAATGCCTCCACCTGCTCGTCAACCGTAGGCGCCACCCGACGCTCACCGAACAACACTTCCGTCCGCACCAGCCCCGACCCATCGGCCCCGCGCGCATCGGCCGCATCCTGCACCGACCCGACATTCGCGAACACCGAGACCGTCCGCCCGTCGAGCGTCACAGCCGGCCGCTCGGCCTCCACCAACGCCGTCTCCCGCTCAGCCGACCGCTCCCGTACGACGGCCCGCAACCGCTCACCACCGTCGGCCGGCTCGACGACGAACTCACCCGCCCGAACATCGAACCCCACGAGCACTCCGCCCGGCACCTCCACGTCGCCGATCCCCGTGATCACGGGAATCCCACGCGACCGCGCGACGATCACCCCATGCCCGGTCGTCCCAGCAGCCCGCACGGCAATCCCGACGACCCGCTCGGCATCAACCCCAGCCGCGGTCGCCGCATCAAGTTCCCGTACTACGAGCAGCCCACTAGCGGCCTGTGTCGTCTCACTCTGACCCGTGAGAACCCGCAGTACCCGATCGCGAACGCTCCGCACGTCCTGCGCACGCTCCCGCTGATACGCGTCGTCCAGCTCCTCGAAGCGCGCGGCAACGGCATCCATCGCCACCTTCCACGCCTCCGGCGCACTCTCACCGTCCGCGATCGCCGAGAACACCGCATCAAGCGTCGTCAGATCATCAAGCATCGCCAACTGGGCATCAAAAATCTCAGCCTCCGCCGCCCCCACAGCCTCAGCCGTCTTTCCCTGAAGCACGGTCAGCTGATCCCCAACACTCCTCAGCGCATCCTTCAACCGCCGCCGCTCAACCTCACCATCCCCAGCCCGATATCCCCCGAGCTCAACCTCACCCCCAGTAACAATCGCCACCCCAACAGCCACGTCAAGCCCAGACCCGCTGCCGCCCCCCAACGCCCGACCAGCCCCAACGACCACCGCCCCGCCCACAACCGCCGGCCCATCATCAAACCCACGCTCAGCCAGCGCCCTCACCGCAGCCAGCGCCTCGCCCGCCTCAGCCCCACTCGCACCAACCCTCAACCGATGCCCCCGCTGAGCATTCAGCGTCGCCACCAAACTCAAACTCCCCGCATCAACCGGCCCCTTCCCGGTCGTCACGTTCATCACCGTCACCCGAGCATCGAACCCCTGCACCAACCGCACCAGCCTCGCCGCCGGCCGCGCATGCAACCCATGCTCGTTGCCAACAGCAACCTCTACGAACTCGCCACCCTCAACAGCAACCGGCGCACTCTCACCCGCAGACCCATCACCCAGATGATCCTGCTTCCCCGCCAACCCCCGCGAAGCCTCCGCCACCACCACATCCAGCGAAGCACCAGTAGAAGCCGTCACCACAGCCGCCACAAGCCCTTCCACCAAAGGAGCACTGGACAACCGCACCCGCCCAGCAACCTCAGGATCCACAAACTCCAGCGCCAACTCGGCACTCAACACCGCACTACCAAGATCAAGCAAAACCAGAACCCCATCAGGACTGTCAGCAACCCCGATCGCCTCAGCAACCGCCGCCGCATCAGTCCCGACCGTCGTTTCATCCAGCCCGGCAGCAACAGCGATCACCGGCCGGTCGCCCTCGGCAACCATCTCCGACGCCAGCCCCACCACCGCATCAGCCAATGCCCGGCTGTGCGAGACCACCACGATCCCGATCAAAGGATCACGCCAACGTACGAGCGGCCGACTCCAGCAGCAACGTCGCACTGGTAGCCCCAGGATCCTGATGCCCAGCGCTCCGCTCACCGAGGTAACTGGCGCGCCCCTTCCGCGCAACCAACGGCGTCGTCGCGTCCCGCCCCTTCGCCGCAGCCTCAGCCGCCGCGGTCAACGCAGCACCCAACTCAGCTCCATCAGCAACAGCAGCGTCGTACGCATCCAAAGCCGGAGCCCAAGCGTCGTACATCGTCTTGTCGCCAAGCTCAGCCTTGCCGCGCTGCAAGACGCCGCCGACACCAGCCTTCAATGCCTCGCCAACAGTCGCAGGCGTGACCTCAACCCCGGCCAACGCAGTACCGAAGCGCAGGAAGAACGTCCCGTACAACGGCCCGCTCGCCCCACCGACCTTGCTGACCAGCGTCATCCCGGCCTTCTTCAGCAACTCGTCGACCGACCCGAAGCTGCTCTCGTCCAGGACAGCAACCACCGCCGCGAACCCACGATCCATGTTGCTGCCGTGGTCCGCGTCCCCGATCGCCGAGTCGAGCTCGGTCAGGTATACCGCGTTCTCGTGAAAGGTCTTCGCGGCGTCGCGCAACCAGTTGCCGAAGTCATCTACTCCCATGCTCACGCGCCCCAGCGTAGGCCGGGGGTGTTCACCGGTGCGTCCCAGAGGCGTACCAGTTCGTCGTCCACCTTCAGCAGGGTGACCGAGCAGCCGGCCATCTCCAGGGAGGTGATGTAGTTGCCGACCAGTGACCGGGCCACCGTGATGCCCGCGCGGTCCAGCAGTTGCTGCACCTCGTTGTACATCAGGTAGAGCTCGAGCAACGGCGTCCCGCCCATGCCGTTGACGAAGGCAATCACCGAATCGCCTTGCTGATAAGGCAGATCGCCGAGTACCGGATCGACGAGCAGGGCGGCGACTTCGCGCGCCGATGCCAGTGGCAACCGCTTCCGGCCGGGCTCGCCGTGGATGCCGATGCCGACCTCCATCTCGTTCTCGGCCAGTTCGAAGGTCGGCTTGCCGGCGGCCGGCACGGTGCACGAGGTCAGCGCCATCCCCATGCTGCGGCCGTTGTCGTTCACCCGCTTCGCCAGGTCGGCGACCTCCTGCAGCGGCCGGCCTTCCTCGGCGGCGGCGCCGACGATCTTCTCCAGCAACACGGTCACGCCGACCCCGCGGCGGCCGGCGGTGTAGAGGCTGTCCTGGACGGCGACGTCGTCGTCGGTGACGACGGAGAGTACTTCGACGCCCGCGTCGGCGGCGGCCAGTTCGGCGGCCATCTCGAAGTTCATCACGTCGCCGGTGTAGTTCTTCACGATGTGCAGCACCCCGGCGCCCGCGTCGACGGCCTTGGTCGCGGCCATCATCTGGTCGGGCACCGGCGAGGTGAACACCTCACCCGCGCAGGCGGCGTCCAGCATCCCGAGCCCGACGAACCCACCGTGCAGCGGCTCGTGCCCGGAGCCGCCGCCGGAGATCAGTCCGACCTTCCCGGATCTGGGCGCGTCCTTGCGGTAGACGATCCGGTTCTCCAGATCCACCCGGAGGCGATCGGGGTGCGCCGCGGCCATTCCTTGCAGCGCTTCACTCACAACATCGGCAGGGTCGTTGATGAGCTTCTTCATGGAACCCATCTGAGCACACCGGACGCCCGGTGGGGAGACCCTCAGACGGTTTGCTCCGCCGCGACGTCCGACAGCAACGGAATCGTCCGCACCGAACGACTGAGGGTGAGCATCAGCGCCACCAGCCCGAGCGCCCCGCCGAAGACGAGCAACGCCGTCCGCGCTCCCGCCGTGGCCAGCAGTACTCCGCCGAGCGCCGGCGCCAACGGTCCGACCGCCGTCGCCAGGAACATCAGCGCACTCTGCGCCCGCCCCTGCATGCCGTCCGGGGTGATCATCACCAGATAGCCGAACAACCCGGCGTTGACGGCCGGAACCAGCAGGAAGGCCGCGCCGAGCAACGCCACCAGTACTACGGTCCGCGTGCTGAACGCAGTCAATGAGAAGGCAATGGCGATCGCCCAGCTCGCAACGATCGCGATGGCGCCTGTCCTGAACCGGCGCAGCAGCCGCGGCGCCGCGAACGAGCCGAGCAACCCACCAACGCCGAGCCCGGTGTTCAGCAGGCCGATCGCCGACGCGTGCACGCCGAGTTGCTGGAGGTTCAGCACCAACACCAGGAGCGTGCCGCCGGCCGCGAAGTTGAGCAGCGTGGCGGACAGGGTGATCACCCGGAGCGCGGGCTGCCGGACCAGCCAGCTCAGCCCGGCCCGGATCGCCCGCAGGATCGGCTCGTGCTTGTCCCCGTCCGGCTTGGGCGCCGGCAGCGGTTGCCTGATCGTCGCGAGCAGGACGGTCATCACCAGATAGGAGATGGCGTCGACGGCGATCGGGAGGAGCCGGCTGATCGAGTAGAGGATTCCACCGAGCGGTGCGCCGAGCAGCCCGGCGGCGTGCTCGCGCCCTTCGTTGGCCGCCATCGCCGTCCCGAGTTGCTCCGGCGCCACGATCTGCCGCAGCGCGGCGGTCTGGGCGGGCTGGAAGAACGCGTACCCGACTCCGCCGGCGAAGCTGACCACGATCAGGTGCCCGATCGTCAGCCGGTCGAGCCAGCCCGCGACCGAGACCGAGCCGAGCAGGATCGTGCCGGCGGCTCCGCAGGCGATCAGTACCTTGCGACGGTTGAGCCGGTCGACCAGCGCGCCGGCCGGCAACGAGGCGAGGGTGCCGCCGAGTGCTCCCGCAGTACCGACGAGGCCGGCCTGGATCGGCGATCCGGTGATCGACATCGCGAGCAGGGTGAAGACGAACGAGCTCATCGCCGTACCGAGTGAGCTGATGCTCTGCCCGGTCATCAGGCGCAGGTAGTCGCCGTTCTTGAGCAGGGAATCAGACATGGCCCGAGATCGAGTTCACCCTCGGGCCATCGGCTTCAGTCCTTCGGGCGCAGCAGCGGGCGGACGACCTCGCGGGCGTCGTGGATGCGGGACTTGATGGTGCCCAGCGGCGCTCCGACCTCGGCGGCGATCTCCTCGTAGGAGAGCCCGTAGACGTCCCGGAGGACCAGCGGGGTCACCATCTGCGGGCGATCCCGTTCGAGCGTCTCCAGGGCCTCCAGCAGGTCCAGGCGGGTGCCGGCGATCACGCTGGTGGTGCGCGGGTCGGGGCGGTCCATCTGCTCGGGGTTGTGCGCCGCCTGCGCGGTGCGCTTCAGCTTGCGGTACGTCGAGCGGGCCGAGTTGGCCGCGACCGAGTGCACCCAGGTGGAGAAGCTGCTCCGGCCGGAGTACGTGTGGATCTTGGTGGCGATGTTGAGCAGCGCCTCCTGGGCCGCGTCCTCGGCGTCCGCGGAGTACGGCAGGACACTGCGGCAGATCCGCAGGACGCGCGGGTGGACCAGCCGGAGCAGGTCGTCCATCGCGTTTTTGTCACCACCGGCGGCGCGCTCGGCCAGGACCGCCAGGTCGTCGGTCGGACTGCTGCTTTCGCTCATCTGCGCCTTCGTTGTCATCGGCCCACGGGGCATGGGACTCCGCATGCTCCATAATGCCTCCTATGGGGGTCCCATCCAGACTTGGCAGGTACGTCGTGCGCCGCCGCCTGGGCTCAGGCGGTTTCGCTACGGTATGGCTCGCTCACGATGAGCAACTGGACGCCGAGGTGGCGGTCAAGGTGCTGGCCGACAACTGGGCGCACGACGACTCGGTCCGGCGGCGCTTCCTCGAGGAGGGCCGGTTCCTGCGCCGGGTCGAGTCCGAGCACGTCGTCCAGGTCCACGACGTGGGTGAACTGGAGGACGGCCGGCCGTTCCTGGTGCTCACCTACGCCGACCGCGGCACGCTCGCGGACCGGTTGAAGAAGGACCCGCTGGCGCTCGAGCCGGCCATCGGCGTGATCGTCCAGGTCGGGCGCGGCCTGCAGGCGCTGCACCGGCGCGGGCTGCTGCACCGCGACGTGAAGCCGGCCAACGTGCTCTTCCGCAGTACCGATGACGACGGCGAGCGGGCAGTGCTGTCCGACCTCGGCCTGGGCAAGTCCCTCGACGAGGTGTCGAGAATCACTATGCCCGGCGGTACTCCGTCGTACGTCGCGCCCGAGCAGGCGCTCGGCGAGCGGCTCGACCAGCGCGCCGACCAGTACTCGCTGGGCGCCGTCGCCTACGCGGCACTGACCGGACGCTCGCCGCATCAGGTGGATGGTCTGGGTGCTGCCGGCCGGGTCAAGGCGGCCCCGCCGCCGAGTTCGCTGGGCTTCGACGTACCGGAGCGGGTCGACGCGGCGATCGTCCGCGCGCTCGACCCGGATCGGACGAAGCGCTGGCCGGATATCGAGTCCTTCACCCGCGAACTGGTCGGCGGCCTCGACGAGACCACCCAGATCTTCGTCCCGGGCACCCCTGCCGGCGCCGCGATGGCCGCGCTGATGGCGACCCCGGCGACCGACAACGCCACCGCCGTGCTGCCTGCCCACGTTGTGGCCGACCGGATCGGGGCCGACGAGGTACCGGGCGACGAGACCGAGGACGGTGAGAAGACCGCGCTGAGCGAGTCGAACGCGCCGACCATCATCAAGACCGGCACCACCACAGTCCCCGCCGACGAAGCCGGTCGACCTCTTGATGAGATCGAGCCTGTCGGTTCTGTGGCGGTCACTGATGTGGCCACCGCATCTGTCGGCAAACAACCTCGCCGTCGCGGGCGCTGGGTCACCGCCGCGGTGCTCGCGCTGGTGCTCGGCGCGGGCGGCGGGTTCGGCGTCCAGCGCTACCTCGAGACCGTCCAGACGATCAAGGTGACCAGGAACCACTTCTCCGTCCAGTTGCCGCGTGACTGGGCGAGCGTGGTCACCGCCTCCGCGTGGCGTCCGCCGGGTGCCACGGCGGACCGGCCGGCCCTGCGGATCAGCAAGGACGACGACTGGAACCTGCCCGGCAACGACACCCCCGGCGTCTTCGTCGGGGCGATCAGCCATTCGGCCGATCCGAAGAAGGCTTTCCCGGACCCGAAGAGCTACGGCTGCAGCTCGATCGGCGTGATCAGCCCGGACCAGACCGACCCGGGGACAACCGTTCTGGACCAGATTTCGGATAATTGCTCCAACGGCACTACTCTGCTGCAGCGAGTAGTCGATACGGGGACCGACGACTCCATGCTGATCCAGGTCCAAGTGCCTGGATCCGAGCGTGCCAAAGCCGTCGAGGTGGCCGACACCGTCACCTTCTCCAGCTGAAGGATCCCCGTGAGAGTTGTCGCCGAGCGACTGCGTCCGTCCCCTGCTCTGGTCCAGTCGAGCCGCCGCCGGTTCTACCGGCTGCGCACGGTCATCTTCCGCACCATCTGGCCGATCGACACCGGCGTCTGAGCCGGCAACGACCCGGCGATCGGATCAGGCGGCGGGGGAGTCCAGCCGGGTCGCCGACTCCGAGGCCTCGTCGAGAATCGCGGCCAGCGCCGCCTTGTCCTGCGGGAACCCGGTGACGGCGATCTCGAGATGGCACAGACCTTCGTCGTTGGCCACCCACCGGATGATCGCGTACTTCAGGTAGCCCCGGTCGGCGTAGGTGTAGACCAGCGTCGCGTTGCCGGTCACCGTGTCGACCTCATGCGACTTGACCGTGATCACCTTGTCCGGCGCGAGCGCCGCGAGCTGATCCATCCTGGTCTCCAGTGAGGCAGCGGGCGGGCGGTTGATGGTGAAGCCGCCCTGGATCCGGACCGCGCGCCGTCGTTCCGGCTCGTTGAACCGCATGTCCTTCGGCGGGTCCTGGAGGACCATCTCCCACTTCGACGGCACCCGCAGGCTGACCTTGGACCGGACGACACTGGTCACGGTGAAGGTCCGCGGCTTGTACTCGATGTCGTCCGCCTGCAGCGGCTCGCTGTCGTCCAGCAGCAGCTTCGGCACGGTCGGCGAGGGCGTCGTCGTGGGGGTCGGCGTCGTGCTCGGCGCCGACGTGGCCGGCTCCAGCGGCATCGCCGCGGCGCTCCCGGCGTCCTGATTGGTGGTCAGCCAGCCCGTCGCGTAGCCCCCTGCTCCCCCCAGCAGGGTCACCGCGAGCAACCCGGAACCGAGCAGTGCGCGCCCGACAGCTCTACTGGTCACGCCAACTCCTCCTCTCGGTTCGCTCCCACACCGTCTTGGACACCGTAAACCGCCTAAAGGTTGGCGCTGAGTAACACCCGTCCGGAATCCCGCGCTCTCAGTCCCGGATCTGCACCGAGGAGGTGGCCTCGGCCAGGATCCGCTCCAGCACCTTCTTCTCCTTCGGCAGCCCGGTGACGCTCATCGAGATGGTGGCCAGACTGCCGTCGCCGGTCGCGACGAACCGGACGATCACGTACCGCGAGGTGGCGCCGGGGATGTAGGTGTAGACCAGGGTCGCCACCTGCCGCGGGTTGCCGTCGTCGTCCTTGACCGTGCCGGTGCCCTGGAACAGCGGCTGGACGAAGTTCTGGTACGGCTGGCTGGACTGGACGTTCGTCAGGACGTCCTGCAACGCCTGCTTGACCGACTTGTCCGGGGTCAGCGCGGACTCGATCCGGACCGCGCGCTCACCGCTGGAGTCGACGAACCGGACCTCGCTCGCCTTGTCCTTCGACGGCGTGAACTGCCAGCCGGCCGGGATTCTGAGCGACAGCTTGACCTCACCGGCCAGCTCGCTGCTGACGGTGAAATTGCGCAGGTCGAAGTCCATGTGCTCGCTCAGCGCCTCGAGCGGGTTCGGCTGCGGCGTCTTGCGGATCAACGGGACCGACGGGGTCTGCGACGGGGTGGCCGGCGGCGACGGAGTACTGGCGGTGCCGCCCGCGAGTGGCGAGGCAGCACCTGGTTCGTCGACGTGCTGGTCCAGCAGCGGTCCGGCCAGGTAGCCGCCACCGGCGCCGAGGAGCGCGAGCACGACGATGCCACTGACCAGGATGGGCGTCTTCATGCGTCGACCGAAGACCCGTGCACCAGGTCCCAGAAGGCGATCTCGAAGCGGAGTACCCGGTCGAAGGCCAGCGTCATCGCGGGCGTCAGCGGCTCGCGGTCGACCAAGGCGCCCAGTTGCTCGACGTACGCCGCGAACTCCGGCGACGACCAGTTCGCGATGAATCCGGCGTACTGCGTAGTCGGGCCGGTCGTGTCGCGCACCGACGCCCAGGCGTCGTAGTACGCCTTCTCGACCGCGTACAGCACCGTGATGCCGACCGGCCAGCCCTCCTCGACCGAGGTGAACAGGTACGACGAGTAGCCCAGGTTGAGCAGGGACGGCTCGCCGGTGAGGTCGACACCTCGCTCGGCGGCCGCCTCCTCGAACAAGGCGAGCTCAGGGATCAGCGCGGCCAGACCACCCGCCAGCACCTTCCGGGCCTCGTCGTCGGGGGCCACCGCGGACAACGCTTCGAGGTAGCGCTGGAAGGACCGGACGAAGAAATGGTCCTCGGCGATCCAGCGGTCGAAGGTAGCCTTGGGCAACGAACCGGCGGAGGTCCGGGCGACGAACGGGTGGTCCAGGATCCGCTGCCGGACGGCTGCCTGGGCGGTCAGCAGGGCACGGGTGGTCTCGGGCACCCGACCATCTTCTCAGGCAACGACCAGGCACCCTTACTGAAACCTTTCAGGAATAGGTCTCGATTCGGTCGAGACTGATCACCGAGCTGGTCGACGAGGGATTCTTGTCGCCGGTCACCCTGACTCTCAGGGTGTGCGGACCGGCCGCCAGCGTCGGGCTGACGTAGACGAGCTGCTCGCCGACCCGCAGCGAGCTGTAGTAGTCGACGCGCTGCTCCGGGCCGCCGTCGATCGAGATCCCGGCGATGCCGTTGCCGGTGTCCACCACGCTCAGCAGGGCGATCCTGGTCCCGGTGAACCGGATCGTGGCCGAGGCGTTGACCTGGCCGCTCCAGTGGTCGTTGCCCCAAAAGCACTGGTTCCCGCAGCCGGAGCCGGACGACCAGGCGCCGGCGTACTGGACCTGGTTCTGGCCGGTGCCGACGTCGGTGTCGTTGATCCACCCGGTGGCGGCGCCGGGATCGCCCGACGGCAGGTTCTGGGTGGCGCCGGCGGCCAGCGGACTGCCGAGGTTCGGGGTGCCGTCGGCGTTCCAGCTGATCTTCTGGACCCGCGCGGTCCGGAAGGCGTAGGTGTAGGCGCTGGTGTTCTTGCCGTGGTACGCGATCCAGTCCTCGGTGCCGTCGGGGGACTGGAAGAACGAGTGGTGACCCGGCCCCCAGACGCCGGTGCTGTCGTTGCGGGAGAAGATCGGGCCGGGGTGCTGGACCCAGTTCGCGGCCACCATCGGGTCGGCGCCGTTCGCGATGCTCTTCATCCACAGCTGGTAGTCCGGCTTGCCGGTGTCGCAGCTGGAGTACGTGAGGAACGTCCGCCCGTTGCGGTACAACGGCGTCGGACCCTCCCGTACTTCGCTGCAACCCCCGTCGGCGGGGATCGCGACCCGGGCGCCGGTCGCCGTCCAGGGATTGCTCATCCGGGTGATGTAGAGCTGCGCCGGTCCACCCTGGCCGCGGCCGGGGCCGGTCCAGACGAAGTACTGCTGGCCGTTGTGGGTGATCGGTTCGCCGTCGATCGCGTACTCGCCGAAGTCCGCGATCTTCGCCTTGAAGCTGTAGGGCCCGGTCGGGTCGTCGCCGGCCGACTCGAGCACGTACATCCGGTGGTTGGCGTCCACGCCGTCGGAGGCGGTGTAGTAGATGTACCAACGGCTGCCGACGTGCCGGAAGGCCGGCGCCCACATCTGGGTGTTCCGGCTCGTGTTGGTGTCGCGCCAGACCACTTTCTCGGGCGCGACCAGCAGGGTGGCGAGGCTGGGGGACGACCAGATGCCGATGTGATCGCCGGTCGTGGTCGCCACGTGGTACCGGCCGCCGTAGTAGAACAGCGACGGGTCGGCACCCGGGTTGACGGGGTTGCGGAAGGTTTGGGCGAGGGCCGCGTTGTCCACGGTTTTCTCCAGTACCGGCGCGGAGGTGGCCGGCAGTCCAGTCAGCAGTACGGCCGCGGCGAGGGCGGCCGTGAGCACAGCGGGGCGGATGAGGCTCATGTGCCGTTTTACAACGTTGGAAGCCTGTTGGTAAAGAGCTCGCGCCGTGCTCGAAAGCTTGCTCCCGGTTACCCGGCCTGCTGCAGGGCGGCCGGCCGCAAGGCGTGCAATCTGTTGCTCAGGGCAACCAGCGTCTCGGTCAGCAGGGCGATCCGCGGCGCGACCAGGTCGTGTTCGAGCAGTTGGGTGTCCCCGGTCAGCTCGTACTCGCGGGCGCTGTCGGCCACCAGGTTGAGCAACTCCGTGTTGCTTCGCAGCGTCAGTCGCTGCAATGCGATCCGGTGTGCGGCGACACCACTGAGCCGTCCCGGTCGCCGCTCGCTGACGACGATCTCGGTCCAGGCGTCCTTGAGCCGGCCGGACAGTCCTGCCAGCCAGGGTTGAACCGCGACGCCGACCCGTTCCCGGTACGCCGCGAGCCAGGGCGAGCACTCACCCACGCGGGGGCTGACGGTGAAGGTGGCCGGCGTGGTGCCATCGGCCACGATCGCGCGCAGCAGCGCCACGTTGTCCCGGACGGTCGCGAAGCGCGGCGCCGTGGCGAACAGATCCAGCTCGTACTCGACCAGGATCCCGGTCCGCCGCAAGGTCTGGACGGCGACCTCCACCTCGCGCAGACGCGCGTGATCGCCGGCCATCCCCGTCAGGTCCAGCTGGACGAGGTACAGCCCGCGCTTGCTCAATCCCTGGAAGTCCTGGGCCGCGATCTCCCCCGGCGTACAGGACATGCTCCACAGATCAGACTCCATGGTCCCCCCACGATGCCGATCGACTGAGTTCAAGGTCCGCCAGTGGGGCAGCGATGTCAAGGGCAGTGGCCGTCGGCAACCGTTGTTCCGCAGGGATTTGGTGGCCCTGTGTAACTAGTTGCTCACTGCCCGCAGGAGTAGCCAGAACGGGGGTCGAGCAAATAATCTTTACCAAGATTTAGGCGTGACGTTCGATCGAGCCGGTCGTTGACCTGTCAGACAGTTTCCCCTGGGGAAGGCCCGCCTGTGCATCGATTCAACTCACCACCCAGCTGGCCTGAGCCGCCGACCGCCACCTGGCGGCCGCCGCTCGGCTGGGAGCCCGACCCCGAGTGGCCTGACGCCCCGGCCGGCTGGGGTTTCTGGCTCAACCGGCACGGCCGTAAGACCAGTGGCCCGATCGGCGCGTACGGCGCGGTCGACGGTGGCCGCCTCGACCTGGCGACCGCGGATCGCGCGCTGCTGCTGATGCAGAACTGACCCATCGCGTCGCGGTACGACCGCTCGCATCTCGGTGTGCGGTTTTGTTCTTACATGATCGAGGAATGTGTGATTGCCTTGGTTCATGAGTATCAGCATCGGTGTGGTCGGAGCCGGCCAGTTCGCCCCCTCGTTCCTGCGACTGTGGTCCGCGCATCCCGACGTCGACGACGTCCGGCTGACCGACGTGCTGCCGGAGCGGGTCCAGGAGTTGGCCGAGAAGCAGGGTGTCTCGGTCACCTACCAGTCGTTCGAGGAGATGCTCGCGTCCGACGTCGACGCGGTCGCGATCTTCACCCAGCGCTGGCTGCACGGCGAGATGGCGATCCAGGCGCTGGAGGCCGGTAAACACGTCTACTCGACGGTGCCGATGGCGATCGAGGCTGACCAGATCGCGCGCATCATCGAGCTGGTCAAGCAGACCGGCCTGACCTACATGATGGGCGAGACGAGCTTCTACTACCCGTCCTCGGTCTACTGCCGGCAACGGCTGGCCGCCGGTGACTTCGGCCGCGTCTTCTACACCGAGGGCGACTACGTCCACGACATGGATCTCGGCTTCTACTCGGCGTACCAGTACAGCGGCGGCGAGGACTGGAAGAAGACCGCCTCCTTCCCGCCCATGCTCTACCCGACCCACGCGGTCGGCAACGTGCTGTCGGTGACCGGCCAGCACGCCACCCACGTCTCCTGTATCGGCGTCAAGGACGACCGCGGCGACGGCGTCTTCGACCAGGAGATCAGCCAGTTCGACAACGACTTCAGCAACGCGACCGCGCTGTTCAAGCTCGCCGACGGCGGCATCATGCGCACCAACGAGATGCGCCGGGTCGGCTACCCGTCGCACATCCGGGAGTCGCGGCTTCGCGTCTTCGGCACCGAGGGCAGCTTCGAGCAGTTGGCGACGACGACGCTGTGGCAGAACAAGGAGGGTGTGGAGGACATCAGCAATCTGATGGAGACCAGCCCGAGTGGATCGCTGGAGGACGAGGATCTGGCGAACGTCGACCCGGCGCTGCGCGACGCGTTCCGGTCCGGGCTGTCGCCGGTGCACGACCGCAGCCGGCTGCCGGCCGAGTTCGACGGGCTGCACAACGGGCATGAGGGTTCGCATCACTTCCTCGCCGACGACTTCGTTCGAGCGGTCGCCGACCAGACGGTGCCGCCGGTCAACGCCTGGGTCGCGGCCCGCTACACGCTGCCCGGCATCTACGCCCATCAGTCCGCGCTGCAGGGCGGCGTACAGCTGGAGATTCCGGATCACGGCGACGCCCCTGCCTAGATGTATGACCCTTGGTCATCACACGGGGAACTTCACTCCGGTGAGATCCTCGGAGACGGCCCACAGCCGCTGCTGGACGGCGACCTGGTAGGACTCCGGGCTCGAGGTGACCAGCCGCGGGTGGCCCTTGACCTCGTTGCGTCCGCCGGGACCGTAGTACTGGCCGCCCAGCGCGGCAGGGTCGGTGGCGGCCCGCAAGCTCGGTAGCGCGCCCATCGCCGGGGTCTGGGTGATCAGCGGCGCGAGCCAGGTGAGCGGGAGCCGGAAGGCCGCGGGGACGTTGCGGGCAAGCTCGGTGCTGGACACGCCTGGGTGTGCGGCGAGCGCGACGGTGGTGCCGTGCGAGGCGAGCCGGCGCTGCAGCTCGTACGTGAACATCAGGTTGGCCAGCTTGGACTGACCGTAGGCGGCGACCCGGCTGTACGAGCGCTGCCACTGGAGGTCGTCGAAGTGGATCGCGGCCCGGATCCGGTGGCCGACGCTGCTCACCGTCATCACGCGCGAGTCGGGCACCGGGAGCATCAGGTCCAGCAACAGCCCGGTGAGCGCGAAGTGGCCGAGATGGTTGGTGCCGAACTGCATCTCGAAGCCGTCCTGGGTGGTCTGCTTCGGGGTGTACATCACGCCGGCGTTGTTGATCAGCAGGTCGATCCGATCGTGCCGGGACCGCAGCTCCGCCGCCGCGGTCTGGACCGAGTCGAGCGAGGTCAGGTCCAGCGCCTGGACGGACACGTCGCCGGTGATCCGGGCCGCGGCCTGCTTGCCCTTCTCAACGTTGCGCACGGCAAGTACTACGGAGGCGCCGCGCTCGGCGAGCGCCTTGGCGGTCTCGAACCCCAGTCCCGTGTTGGCCCCGGTCACCACCGCCACCCGGCCGCGCTGGTCCGGAATGCTCCCTGTTGTCCACTGCTCGCTCATCTCAGTCTCCCGACCGTTAACGTACCGAAGGTATCTTGTGTCGATCAGCCTAAGATACTCCCGGTACGTTGTCAACGTACCGAAGGTACTTAAGCTAGGCTGGGCGTTGTGACTTTCCAGCGGGCACGCACCGAGGAGCAGCGGGAGATCCGCCGGCGGGCGATCCTCGCGATGGCGTCGGCGATGCTCGACGAGATGCCGGTGGCCGCGGTGACCCTGAACGAGCTCAGTCGCCGGGTGGGCCTGGCGAAGCCGAACGTGCTGCGGTACTTCGAGTCGCGCGAGGCGGTACTGCTCGAACTACTGGACCAGTTCCTGCAGGAGTGGCTGGCGGAGCTGGCCGACGAGTTGGCCGCCGGCGTCGATGTAGACCTGCCCATGGTCGAGCGCGCGACAGCGGTGGCCGAGATCATCGGGCGCTCGCTATCCGGCCGCGTGGTGCTGTGCGACCTCTTCGGCGCGCAGGGCAGCGTCCTGGAGCACAACGTTTCCGTCGAGGTCGTCACGCGCTACAAGCGCGCGTCCCTGGCTCGCCTGGCGACTGTGACCGAGCTGATCAAGAAGTACCTGCCGGAGCTGGGCGAGAACGCGACGCTGTTCAGCCTGCAAGCCATGGTGATGGCCGGCGCGCTGTCGGCGTACAGCACTCCGCCGCCCAGTCTGCGCGCGGCGTACGAGGCTGAGCCTGAGCTGGCCCGCTTCCATCTGGAGCTCAAGGACTCCTTGGAGCTGGCGTTGACGGCTGCTCTCCTGGGCGTGCTGCCGCGTCAGTGACTACTGTTCGTAGATCCTGCGCAGGCGCAGGGACATCGAGTTGTCGAGGTGCCTGGTCATCGCGGCCTCGGCGGCGACGGGGTCGCCGGAGGTGATCGCCTCGACGATCTGGCGGTGCTCGACCAGTACTTCGGGGCCGGTGTCGCGGTCGTAGTGCAGCCGGAAGATGTGCAGGTGGCAGTGGGTGCGCTGGAAGGCCAAGCGGACCTGCTCGCTGCCTGACAGGGCGGCGATGAGCGAGTGGAAGCGGTTGTCGTGGGCCGTGAGGGACTTGTAGCCGGCGTAGTCGACGGCGGTCGGCTCGACGGCGGTGGAGAGCTCGGCGTGGAGGAGCTCGCGGCCGGCGTCGTCGAGGAGTTCGGCGGCGCGTCTGGCTGCCCATGGCTCCAGGAGTAGGCGGAAGCGGTACAGGTCGTCGAACTCCGGCAAGGTCAGCAGTGGGGTGGCTCGGTAGCCCTTCAGCGGTTCCTTGTCGGCGAGGCCCTCGGACTCCAGGCGTGCCAGTGCTTCGCGGACGGGGGTGGAGGAGACCTGGAAGTCGCGGGCGAGGCCGTCGATCGAGATCCGGGCGCCGGGGCGGATGGCGTGGTCCATCAGCAGTGTCTTGATCGCCTCGTAGACGTCGTCGGCGAGCATCTGGCGGCGCAGCAGGCGGCGGTCCTGGGGCTCGGCCGCCGAGTTCGCCGGCGGAAGTGCAGCTGAGGTGCCTGCCGAGTTCCCTGGCGGGGGCGCTGCCGGGGTCCCCGTCGGGCTCGCTGCGGGGTTCGCTGTCGGGTTCATCGGGGCCCATTCTCCAGGGACTGGCCGTGCCCTTGACCCAGCCCGCGCAGTTCGGCAGGGTGGCACTGGTAATCATGCATCATGCACGATTCCACGCGTGTCAGCCACCCGGAGGCGGAAACGATGCTCAGCTTCGACGAGATCGGCGTACTGCCCGAGCCGGGGGACAACGTCGCCATCTCGTCCCGGCGGCTCGAGGCCGGGACGGTGATCGACCTCGCGGGTACTCCGGTGACGCTGCCGCACACCGTGCTCGAAGGCCACCGGTTCGTCGCCCGTCCGGTCGCGACCGGCGAGCCGCTGCTGTCGTGGAACACCCCGTTCGCCCGCGCCCTGCGTGATCTCGAGATCGGCGACTACGTCTGTACGCCGAGCAGCCTCGCCGCCGTGGCCGCGAGAGGCGTCGAGGGTCTCCCGGCCGAGCCGAGCGCCGAGAACGAGCCACTCGACCCGTACGAACTGGACGAGTCGGCCCTCAACCTCGGGCAGCAGGTCACGTCGGTCGAGCAGCCCGGGACGTTCCTCGGGTATCCGCGGGAGCAGGGGCCGGCCGGGACGCGCAATCACGTCGTACTTCTCGCGACGAGTTCACGCAGCAGCGGGTTTGTGACGGAGTTGGCCAAGCGTTTCGAGCGGCCGGACGGGCTCGTCGTACCGGTGGCGCACACCGAGGGTGGCGAGGACGGTACGCCGAACAACCTGCATTTCCTGCTCGCCACGTTGGCCGGCTTCGCGCTGAACCCGAATGTCGGAGCCGTGCTGATCGTCGACACCGAGGGTGAGTTGGTGTCCGGGCAGGCCATCCAGGACTTCATGGCCGAGCAGGGGTATCCGGCGATTCTGGTGCCGCACGCGTACTTCACCCGGAAAGCTGGCTTCGAGTCGGATCTGACCGCGGCTGGTCGGTTGGTCGAGCCGTGGTTGCCGGTGGTTTCTGCGGTGGAGCGGGTGGAGGTTCCGCTCGCGGATCTCTGGATCGGCTTGCAGTGTGGGGGATCGGACGCTTTTTCGGGGGTGAGTGCCAACCCGCTGTCCGGGGCGGTTGCGCGGGAGGTGATCAGGCACGGCGGGATCGCAGTACTGGCGGAGACCGATGAGCTGATCGGTGCCGAGGGCTACGTTCTCAAGAACGTCCGGGACCTGCCGACGGCGCGGCGCTTCCTCCGGACGATCCAGTCCTTCAAGGATCGCGTCGGCTGGCACGGGCACACGGCGGAGGGCAATCCGTCCGGCGGCAACGTGTACCGCGGGCTCTACAACATCGTGCTCAAGTCGGTCGGGGCGGCGCGCAAGCTGGATCGCGACGTCCGGCTGGACCACGTGATCGACTACGGCGAACGGATGCCCGGCCACGGTTTCGTCTTCATGGACAGCCCGGGCAACGACCTGGAATCGGTCGCCGGTCAGGTCGCGAGCGGCTGCAACCTGATCTTCTTCACCACCGGCAACGGGTCGATCACCAACTTCCCGTTCGTCCCGACGATCAAGTTCGTCACCACCTCGACCCGCTACGACCTGTTGCACGCCGAGATGGACGTCGACGCCGGCCGCTACCTCACCGGCACCCCGATGGACACGCTGACTGCCGAGACCTTCGACCTGACTGTCGACATCGCCTCCGGTACGCCGAGCGCCGGCGAACGCGCCGGCCACAGCCAGGTCTCCATCTGGCGCAACTGGCGCCAGAGCGGGCCGCGCGAAGGCATCTCGATCACGACGGACGGCCGCACCACCCGCAACCTGCTCGACCTCCCAGTCGAAGACCGAGACGCACCGTTAGCCGGTACGCCGCTGCAGCTCGCCGGCTTCGCCGGCTCGCTGGAAGGGGGAGTGGAGGGAGCCGCCGCCCCCGAAGCGCCAGCCTCCGGCGGCGCCCGCGGAGCGCCAGCCTTCGGCGGCGCCGCATTCGAGGCGCCGGCCTCCGGCGGCGCTGCCGCTGCCCGTCCGCCATTCGCTGCCGGAGGTCTTCGGCTCTTGCGGGTCGACGATCGCGTTGTGCCTGAGGCTGTTGGGCTGATCCTGCCGACCAGCTTG
Source organism: Kribbella sp. NPDC056861 (assembly GCF_040687575.1). NCBI lineage: Bacteria > Bacillati > Actinomycetota > Actinomycetes > Propionibacteriales > Kribbellaceae > Kribbella > Kribbella sp. NPDC056861. The sequence continues at coordinate 185,838 of NZ_JBFBNQ010000003.1, forward strand.
TGTTCTGGGCAGATTGCTCTGCGGCTTGCTGCCCAGGGCGAGCTGGAGCGCTGGGCCGGCGACGCCGTCACCCGAATGGTCGCCCTCCCGCACACCGAAGGGTGTGGATCGAGCGGCGGGGCGTCCGAGGAGACCTTCGCACGCACCATGCTCGGCTACCTCCTGCACCCGAACACCCGTCTGGCGCTGCTGCTCGAGCACGGCTGCGAGAAGACGCACAACGACTACTTCCGCTCGCGTCTGGTGGAAGCCGGCGCGGACCCCTCGCGTTTCGGCTGGGCGAGCATCCAGGCCGATGGCGGCCTCGACGCCGTCACCACCCGCGTCCGCGACTGGTTCGGCACCTTCGACCTGACAGCACCAGCCGAAGTCCAGAGCACCATCGGCGAGCTCACCATCGCCCTCGAAGCGCGCGGCCCGCTGACCAGCCAAACGGCCGAGGCGCTGGCGATCACCGGTCGCGAGATCGTCGCGGCCGGCGGTACGGTCGTCCTCTCCTCCCGTGGCGCCCTCATCGCCAACGACGACTTCCGGTACGCCGCCTTCGGCTCTCCCGCCGCGGTCGGGCCGACCATCGCCCACGGCCAGCGGTTCGCCGCGAGCGGCTGGCACGTGATGCGGATGCCCGGCACCGACTGGATGGAGACCGTCACCGGCTTCGGCGCCGGCGGTGTCCAGCAGGTTCTCGCGCATGTTGCCAGCGGCACCTTGTCAGCGCAGCGCTTCGTCCCGGTGGTCGAGTTCAGCAGCGACCCGGAGACGGTCGCGCAGTACGGCGACGACCTGGATGCAGTTGCCTCAGGCAACGCACACGAGCAGGCAACAGTCGCTCTGGAAGTGGTCGCCGGAGTAGCGAGCCGGCAACGAGTACCGAAGGCGGTTGCCTCCGGCAATGTCGGCTTCCAGATCACCCGCGGTCTGCTCGGCACCTCGATGTGACCTCGACCAACTCGAAAGGTGGATCCAATGCACTTGGTCCGGTACCTGCCCCCTGGACAACGACCCCAGGTCGGCGTCCGAACCGGTGACACGGTGGCGCCGGTGCAGGGGTTCGCCACGATGGCCGAGCTCCTGCGCCTGACCGCGGACGACCTCCGCGAAGCGACCAGCCGGCTCGGGGACGGCGTACCGGTGGCCGACGTGCAACTGCTCCCGCCGCTCGACGGCCGCGGCGAGGTCTGGTGCGCGGGCGTCACCTACGAGCGGTCCCGTGGCGCCCGGATGGAGGAGAGTACCGAGCAGTCCGTCTACGACCGCGTGTACTCCGCGCCGCGCCCCGAACTGTTCCCCAAGTCACCGGCCTGGCGCCTCGTCACCGACGGGGAACAGATCGGTATTCGCACCGACTCCGGCCACGACGTCCCGGAGCCCGAGCTGGCGATCGTCGCCAGCAGCCGCGGCGAGATCGTCGGCTTCACGATCTGCAACGACGTCAGCTCCCGGTCGATCGAGGGCGAGAACCCGCTCTACATCCCGCAGGCGAAGGTCTTCGCCGGCGGCTGCGCGCTGGCCACCGGGATCCGCCCGGCCTGGGAGGTCGCCGACCCCAAGAACCTGACCATCGACCTCGCGATCAGCCGCGACGGCGCCGAGGTGTTCACCGGTACGACGTCCACCAAGCAGCTCGTCCGGGAACTGCAGGACCTGATCGACACCCTGTTCGTGGCCAACGAGTTTCCGGACGGCGTGATTCTCGCGACCGGCACCGGAATCGTGCCCGAACTCGACTTCACGCTGCGCGCCGGTGACCAGGTGGCGATCTCGATCAGCGAGGTCGGCACGCTGACGAATACGGTGGCAGTCGGCCGGGAACCATTCGCCTTCCTGGCAGCGCAGACTCTGGAGGAGAACCGATGACGTCCGACACCACCACCGCCGAGCTCGAGCAGGTACTGAGCGACGCCGCGGCAGCTGCCAAGCCACTGGCGGCGTCGGCGCCCGCAGTACGGGCTGAGTGGATCCGTGCGGTGGCCGATGCGCTGGATGCCGCTGCCGACGAGCTGGTGCCGATCGCGATCCGCGAGTCGTCGCTGCCTGAGCCCCGGTTGCGGGGAGAGGTTGCCCGCAGCAGCGGTCAGTTGCGGATGTTCGCCGACGCGCTGGCCGAGGGGTCGTTGCTCGAGATCATCATCGACACGGCCGACCCGCAGGCCAAGCCTGTACCGCGCCCTGACCTGCGGCGGGTGCTGGTGCCGCTCGGGCCGGTGCTCGTGTTTGCTGCCAGCAACTTCCCGTTCGCGTTCAGTGTCTGCGGTGGCGACACCGCCTCGGCGCTCGCCGCGGGCTGCCCGGTCGTCGTCAAGGCGCATCCGGGTCACCCGGAGCTGTCGGTACGGACTGCCGCGGTCATGATCGACGCGTTGCTGGCCGCTGGTGCGCCGGCTGGAACACTCGGCCTGATCCAGGGGTACGACGTCGGCGTGACCGCGCTGAAGGACCCGCGGATCACGGCCGCTGGGTTCACCGGGTCGGTGCCTGCAGGCAAGGCGCTGCACGAGATCGCGGTGACCCGGCCGGAGCCGATCCCGTTCTACGGCGAGCTCGGCAGCCTCAACCCGGTCTTCGTCACCCAGGCGGCAATTGATGCCCGAGGCAACGAGATCGCGGCCGGGTATGTCGGGTCGTTCACCCTCGGTGTCGGCCAGTTCTGCACCAAGCCCGGGCTGCTGTTCCTGCCCGCCGGTCACGGGCTGGAAGACCAGCTGATCGAGGCCGCCGGCGGAGTCGCCGCGGCCCCGATGCTGAACGACCGGATAGCCTCGGGCTTCTCCTCCGGTCTCGACCGGCTGCGCAAGGTCGACGGCCTCCGGGTGCTCAGCGACGGCCCCGCAACCCTGCTCGGTACGACGGTCGCCGAGCTGCTCGAGCGTCGCGAGGAGATCCTGGAAGAGTGCTTCGGCCCGGTGTCGATCGTCGTCGAGTACTCCTCGATCGAGGAACTGACCGCCGCCGTCGAAGCCTTCGAGGGCAACCTCACGGCGACCTTGCACGCTGAGTCCGATGATGCCGACCTGGCCCGCGACCTGCTCCCACTGCTGACCGCCCGCGCCGGCCGCGTGCTGTGGAACGGCTGGCCGACCGGCGTCGCCGTCTCCTGGGCGCAACACCACGGCGGCCCGTTCCCGTCCACCGTCGGCTCCATCCACACCAGCGTCGGCGCCACCGCCGCCCGCCGCTTCCAGCGCCCGGTCGCCTACCAGGACATCCCCGACGCAGTACTCCCCGAGGTACTGCGCAACACCAACCCCGCCGGCATCCCTCGCCGCATCAACGGAGTCGTCACGACCGCGGAGGTCCCTCAATGAGCGACGAAACAGGCGAACCGACCCCCGAGAAGACCGGCCGCTTGGAGGACACCCCTTCCAGTACTTCTGGTCCTTCCACCGGCCGCCGGAGCTTCGACCACTGGTTCGGTGAGAAGGACCGCAACGGGTTCATCCACCGATCCTGGATGCGGGCGCAGGGCTTCTCCGACGAGGTGTTCGACGGCCGTCCAGTCATCGGCATCTGCAACACCTGGTCCGAGCTCACCCCTTGCAACGCCCACCTGCGACGCCTCGCCGAGTCGGTCAAGCGAGGCGTCTGGCAAGCCGGCGGCTTCCCGCTCGAATTCCCGGTGATGTCCCTCGGCGAGACCATGCTCCGCCCGACCGCCATGCTCTTCCGCAACCTGCTCAGCATGGACGTCGAGGAGTCGCTCCGCGGCAACCCGATCGACGGCGCGGTCCTGCTGACTGGCTGCGACAAGACCACCCCGGGCTCGATCATGGGCGCTGCGTCGGTCGATCTCCCGACCCTCGTCGTGACCGGCGGCCCGATGCTGAACGGCAAGTTCCGCGGCTGCGACATCGGCTCCGGTACTGCGGTCTGGCGGTTCACCCAGGACGTCAACGCCGGCCGGATGACGCAGGAGGACTACGCCGCCGCCGAGTCGGGCATGTCCCGCAGCAACGGCCACTGCATGACGATGGGCACGGCATCCACGATGGCCTGCATGGCCGAAGCGCTCGGTCTGCAGCTCACCGGCTCAGCCGCGATCCCCGCCGTCGACTCGCGCCGCTACGCGACCGCCCAACTGGCCGGCCAGCGAATCGTGAAGATGGTCGAGGAGGACCTCAAGCCGAGCGACATCCTGACCCGCGACGCGTTCGCGAACGCAGTACGGGCGAATGCTGCGATCGGCGGTTCGACCAACGCGGTGATCCACCTGCTCGCGATCGCCGGCCGGGTCGGCGTCGACCTGACGCTGGACGACATGGACGAGTGGGCCCGCGGCGTACCGTGGCTGGTCGACCTGCAGCCGTCCGGCAAGTACCTGATGGAGGACTTCTACTACGCCGGCGGGCTGCCCGCGGTGATGCGCGAGATCCTCCCGCTGTTGAAGGCGGACGCGATCACGGTCACCGGCAAGACGATCGGCGAGAACGTCGCGAACACCGAGCGCACCGTCGACACCGACGTGATCCGTGCCGTCGGCAACCCGCTCGGCAGCGGCGCCGGAACCGCTGTGCTGAAAGGGAATCTGGCCCCGGACGGTGCCGTCATCAAGCAATCCGCGGCGGCGGAGAGATTCATGCAGCATCGCGGCAAGGCGCTGGTGTTCAGCAGTATCGAGGAGTACGACCTGGCCGTCGACGACATGGAGCTCGACGTCGACGAGGACACCGTGCTGGTGCTCCAGAACGCCGGCCCGCGCGGCTATCCGGGGATGCCCGAGGTCGGCAACATGACGATCCCGCGCAAGCTCGCCGAACAAGGCGTGGACGACATGGTTCGGATCTCGGACGCGCGGATGAGCGGTACGGCGTACGGGACGGTGGTGCTGCACGTCGCGCCTGAGGCAGCCGTCGGCGGCCCGCTCGCGCTGGTCCGCACCGGCGACTGGATCGAACTGGACGTCCCAGCGCGCACGCTGCACCTGGACGTCTCCGACGAGGAACTCGCCAAGCGCCGCGCCGACTGGCAAGCCCCGGCCGCGCCGACCGACCGCGGCTGGGCTCGCCTGTACGTCGACCACGTCACCCAGGCCAACCTCGGCTGCGACCTCGACTTCCTGGTCGGCCGCACCGGCTCAGCCGTAGCCCGCCAGAGCCACTGATGTCCGGCGGTGTGTGGGGGCCGTTCGAGGCGATCCGTGGGCTGCGGCCAGCGGGCGTCCTCCCGCAGGTGACTCCGATCCGCCGGCTGCTCAACGACGTATCGACCGAGCCCGACCCGTACTCCGCCGCGCAAGCAGCGCTCGCACCACTGGCTGCCGCGATCCGACCTGGTGATCGGATCGCGGTGACCGCCGGCAGCCGGGGCATCCACGACCTCGTCCCCGTCGTCCGCGCCGCCATCGACTGGCTGCGAGCGGCAGGAGCGGACCCGTTCGTCGTACCAGCGATGGGATCCCACGGCGGCGCCACCGCCGACGGCCAGCGCGAAATGCTCGCCGGGCTCGGCGTCACCCCGGACTCCATCGGCTGCCCGATCGAGGCAACCATGGAAACAGTTGTCCTCGGCAACCTCTCGGACGGTACTCCGGTCCACCACGACGCCGTGGCCGCCAAGGCCGACGGCGTCCTGCTCGTCAACCGCGTCAAGCCCCACACGGATTTCCACGGCCCGGTCGAGAGCGGCCTCGGCAAGATCCTCGCGATCGGCCTCGGCAACCACCAAGGAGCCGCCGCGTTACATGCCGGCGGCATCCCTGCGCTCGGCGGCGCGATCGAAGCCGCCGCCAAGCTCGTGGTTGCATCCGGCAAGATCCTCGGCGGCCTCGCGATCCTCGAGAACGCCCACGAGCAGACCGCCGCCGTCGAGCTGGTGCTTGCCGACGGCATCGCCTCGACCGCCGAGAACGCCTTGTTGTTAAGGGCTGCCGGACTGATGGCGCGCCTGCCGTTCGACGACCTGGATGTGCTGGTGGTCGACGAGATGGGCAAGGACAAGTCCGGCACCGGGATGGACACGAACGTGCTCGGGCGCTGCTGGGTCCACGGCATCCCCGAGTTCGAGTCGCCGTCGATCGCGGCGGTGACCGTGCACCGGTTGTCGAACGCCTCGCACGGCAATGCATCCGGCCTCGGGCTGGCGGACGTGATCCCGGCAAGCCTGCTGGAGCAGATCGACCTGCAGGCCAGCTATGTGAACGCACTGACCTCCGGCGCCGGCGGTGCAAGACGCTCCCGGTTGCCGATGGTGCTGGAGGACGACGCCGCCGCGATCCTCGGCGCCGTCACGATGAGCGGGCGACGCGACTGGTCGGAGCTCAGGCTGGCCAGGATCCGTGACACGCTGTCGCCGAACGAGTTGCTGGTCTCGCCGGCGCTGCTGGACGAGGCCGCGGAGCGGTTCGATCTGGAGATCACCGGGAGCGCGCGCGAGCTGACCGACGCGACCGGGACGTTGACTGGCTGGGGAGACTGATGAACCTGCGGGAAGCGCACGGACTGCTGGCCGACCGGGGACTGATCAGCCCGGCGCCGGGCTTCGCCTCGACGCGGCGGTTCGCCGACGGAGCGCAGTACCGGGTGGAGATCCCGAGCTGCGAGGGGCCCGCCGTGATGCGGACCGTGCTCGACGAGGCGATGGCGCGTGGGGTGACCGTGCATCGGGTCTCGCAGGGCAGCGGCGTGATGATGCTGACCGACGGCGAGATCGACGAGATGCTCACGCTCGGCGCGAGCCATGACGTCGAGGTGTGTCTGTTCCTCGGACCGCGCGGCGCCTGGGACACCGGTGGTCAGGCGAAGGTCTCGGCCGTCGTCGGAGGAGTTGCTCGTGGCAACGACATGGTTGCCGCGTCGCTGTGTGACGCCTACCGCGCGGTCGAGTTGGGGGTCCGTAGCCTGCTGGTCGGAGATCTCGGCGTACTGGAACTGCTCGGCCTGCTGAAGAAGGAAGGCGAGTTGCCGGCCGACCTGGTGCTGAAGACCTCGGTGTTGATGCCGCTCGCCAATGCGTCGACCGCGGCGCTGTACGAGCGGTTGGGCGCCACGAGTCTGAACGTGTCGACGGATCTGCCGATCAACGTGCTGGCCGAGATCCGCGCGGCGACGACCGTTGCCATCGACATGTACATCGAGGTGCCGGACGACCAGGGCGGGCACGTGCGCTTCTACGACGTACCGGATGTGGTGCGAGTGGCGGCGCCGGTCTACCTGAAGATGGGACTGCGGAACGCGCCGAACATCTACCCGGCCGGCGCCCACCTGGCCGCCACGGCCGAGGCGCTCGGGCGGGAACGGGTCAGGCGGGCCGACCTGATCTTGCGACTACTGGCCGAACAGGACGAGGAATGAGCTCTGACTTGCTGATCGCGCGACTGCGAGCCTCGCTGGGGGAGAAGGCGGTCGTCACCGACCCCGACGTACTGGACAGCCATCGCAACGATCACGCGACCTTCTGCAAGGCCGGGGTGCCGCTCGTGCTGGTGCGGCCGGGGTCCACCGCCGAGGTGCAGGAGGTGCTGCGGGCGGCAGGGGAGTACGGCGTACCGGTGGTGACGCAGGGCGCGCGGACCGGGTTGTCAGGCGCTGCGAATGCGCTCGACGGGTCTCTGCTGCTGTCGACTTCACGGCTCAATCAGATCCTTGAAGTATCGGTGGAAGACCAGGTGGCCGTCGTGCAGCCGGGGGTCGTCAACTCGGAGCTCTCCCGTGCGGTCTTGGCTCAAGGCTTGTTCTACCCTCCGGACCCGTCGTCCTGGGAGATGTCCACGATCGGCGGGAACATCGCGACGAACGCCGGCGGGTTGTGCTGTGTGAAGTACGGCGTGACCGCTGACTTCGTGCGCGGCCTGGAGGTGGTGCTCGCCTCCGGCGAGGTGGTGCGCACCGGCCGGCGTACGGCGAAAGGCGTCGCGGGCTACGACCTCACGCGCCTGATGGTCGGCTCCGAGGGAACGCTAGGCGTCGTCACCGAGGCAACGCTGGCGCTACGCCCGGAACCCGAAGCAGCGTTGACCGCGGCTGCGACCTTTCTGTCGATCGAGGCCGGCATCGCCGCGGCCGCCGCCATCATGACGTCAGGCCTGCGGCCTTCGCTGCTTGAGTTTCTGGATGGGCCAACGGCGCGAGCGATCCAGGACTATCGCGACATGGGCCTGCCGGCGGACGTCGGCTCACTGCTGATCGCCCAGTCGGACCGCGGCCCCCGGGCAGCCGAAGACGTGGCTGAGATCGCCCGGATCTGCACCTCGTTCGGCGCCGTCGAGGTGGCCGAGGCCTCCGACGCGGAAGAATCCAAGATGCTCCTGGAGGCCCGCCGCCTGGTGAACCCAGCCCTGGAGCCACTCGGCGTGACGCTGGTGGACGACGTGGCAGTACCCCGCAGCAAGCTGGTCGCGTTGCTGCAGGGAATCGCGGAGATCAGTACGAAGTACGACGTACTGATTTGTTGCCCTGGGCACGTAGGCGACGGCAACATGCACCCGACCGTGGTCTTCCCCCGCGACGACCCAGCCGCCGAGGCCCGAGCCCTGGAAGCCTTCGGCGCGGTAATGGAGCTGGGCCTCGCGCTGGGCGGCACGATCACCGGCGAACACGGCATCGGCATGCTCAAGGCCCGCTGGCTGGAGCAGGAGCTTGGTCCGGTCAGCCTCGACCTCCACCGCCGCATCAAACAGGTCTTCGACCCCCAAAACCTGCTCAACCCAGGCAAAGTCCTGCTGTGAAGCTCCCGGGTACGCCGGCGGACCGGCGTACCCGGGGCTGCTACTCGTCGACCGAGACGACGCGGACCCAGTCGGAGCAATCACCTTCACACCACACGTGATCTCCCGGGTGCGCGATCCGATCGCGCTGGATGTGCCCACAGGCAAGACTCACCCGTCGCAGGGCGTGCCCCTGCTGAACCGGAGCACCGGTCCTACCGCCGGGAATCTTCCTCCGCTTGTTCCTGAGGTCGGCCATGGCCGGTCCTCCTTTCTGACTGATTGATTGGTTGACGCGGTGAGAGTGAGATTCGAACTCACGGACCAGCCGAAACCGGCCGACGGTTTAGCAAACCGCTGCCCCTGCCAACAGGCGGACCTCACCTCGGCAGTTCGCCGATCACGCTGATGTTCTTGCTCGACTTCGGGCACTGCCAGCGCGGCCCCGACGAGGTCAGTACTGCACTGAGCGGATGAGACGCCGGGTGCTCCGGACACTCCGGCCAGGTCGCCGGCAGCCCCAGCCGTCCGAGCTCCTCAAGCACGAAGTCCTGCACCTGATCGGCAACCTGCACCAGCCGCTCGTCGGCTGACATAGCTGTCGGTGCCAGCACCCCCGTCGTCGAGCGCCGACCGGACAAGAGCAGTACAGACTCATAGCCGGGATCCGAAGTCGCCGGCTCCTCTGAGATCCGTAGCTTGATCCCGCCCGTACTTCGAAGATCCCGCCGGACCGCCTCCAATGCGTTTTCAAGACTCATCCTTCAGCTCCTCTCCCCAGCCGCCGGGTTCCGGCCGCCGTGTCCCCTGATCACGGCGGCCGGTCCCGACCATCAGCCCTTGACGCAGATGACCTGCTTGAGGTGGGCAACGACCTCGACCAGGTCCGACTGGGCAGCAATCACCGAATCGATGTCCTTGTACGCCGCCGGCAGCTCGTCCAGCACCCCGGCGTCCTTGCGGGACTCCACCCCGGCGGTCTGGGCGATCAGGTCGTCGACCGTGTAGCGGCGCTTCGCCTCGTTGCGGCTCATCCGCCGGCCTGCCCCGTGCGAGGCCGAGTTGAACGACTGCTCGGAGCCGAGCCCGCGGACGACGTACGAACCGGTCCCCATCGACCCCGGGATCAGCCCCAGGTCGCCGAGACCCGCCCGGATCGCGCCCTTGCGGGTGACCAGCAGCTCGAGGTCGTCGATCGTCTCCTCCGCCACGTAGTTGTGGTGGCACGAGATCGGCTTCTGGAAGACGATCTCCTGCTCGAACGAGTCCCGTACCGCCTGCATCACCAGGGCGAGCATCACCGCGCGGTTCCGCGACGCGTACTCCTGCGCCCAGGTGAGGTCCTGGCGATACGCGTCCATCTCCGGCGTACCGGCCAGGAAGACCGCCAGATCGCGATCCGGCAGATCGGCGTTGTGCGGCATCGCCTTCGCGATCCGCATGTGCCGCTCGGCCAGCTCCTTGCCGATGTTCCGCGACCCCGAGTGCAGCATCAGCCAGACCCGGTCGTCGTCATCGAGGCAGACCTCGATGAAGTGGTTGCCACCACCCAGCGATCCCATCTGCTGGTGCGCCTTCTTCTCCCGGTCCTGCACCCCGTCGTGCAAGCTCGAGAACGAACCCCAGAAGCGATCCCAGCCACGATCCAGCCCAAGCTTCCGCACACTCACCGGATGCTGGTGCCTTCCGAACCCAACCGGTACAGCGGCCTCGATCCGCGACCGAATCCCCGCCAGATCGTCAGGCAGGTCCGAAGCAGTCAGCGAAGTGAGCACGCCCTCCATGCCACACCCGATGTCGACCCCGACCGCAGCCGGCGACACCGCCTGGTACATCGCGATGACCGACCCCACGGTCGCCCCCTTGCCCAGGTGCACATCCGGCATCACCCGTACGCCGTGCACCCACGGCAGCGCCGCGATGTTCCGCAACTGCTGCAGCGCAGCAGCCCCCACCTCATGCTCCTGAGCCCACATCAGAGTGGAGCTCTTGGCCCCACTCAGGGCGACCGGATACTGAACGTTCATCTCCCCACTCCTCTGGTTGATTGCGGTGAACCTGGGATTCGAACCCAGACATCCTGTGAAGGATCGGCCGTTTTCGAGACGGCTGCCGGTAGGCCTACGCTCGGCTTAGCTCACCTGGCGTGGAGATCCCGGGTGTCGAACCCGGTGAAGTGACCTTGCAAAGGTCGCTCGCGTGCCGACGCGATCCCCGCGGACGGCGTACGGGCCGGGTCGGCTCGTACGGCGTCAGCAGCTGCCAGGGCAGGGCTCGAACCTGCGGGGCCTCGGGTCAGAACCGAGGGTGGGATTCCGGCACCCACCTGGCATCGCTCTGACGCGGCACCGGTGGGTACTACGTCAGAGTGCTAACTCGGCCCGCGAAGGGATCCACGGCTGCCACAGCAGTGGCATGCCGGCTTCGTCGGGCGTGCGGCAGCCCTTCTTCTCGTTGCAGCGTGCGTGGGCGGCGACGGCGTTCAGCCACTCGCCGCGGCCACCACGCGAGCGCGGTACGACGTGATCCATCGTGGTGGCGCCCGTTTGGCCGCAGTACGCACAGCGGTGCTTGTCGCGCTTCAGTACGCCGACGCGCGTGTACTGCAGCCGGCCGGAGGCGTAGCGCCACTTGGTGACGACATAGCGGACCAGGCGCAGGACGCGGGGAAAGGGGAACGGCCCGATACTGGCGCCGTCGTGCGCTTCCTCGACGACCGCGACCTCCCGGACGAGCATCCGGATGGCGTGCTGAAGTGACACGACGTGAAGCTGCTCATATGAGGCGTTGAGCACTATGACACCGCTCATGGTGGTTCCTCCTCTCTCCAGTGTGCCCGACAGATAGTTGCCGGGTCAGCTTTCTCGGTGCGGCTCCAGGGACTCGAACCCCGAACCTCCTGGTCCTAAGCCAGGCGCCTCTGCCAATTGGGCTAGAGCCGCGTGAACGGGTAGTGACATCGTGACGAACTGTGACCTGCAGCACGCCCGGCAGGACTCGAACCTGCAACCACCTGCTTCGTAGACAGGCACTCTCTCCAGTTGAGCTACGGGCGTTCACCGCCCCTGCGCCGGACTTTGGTATGTCCGGCGCAGGGCGCGGGCGTGGCCGGCGTCGGCAGGGCCGGACCCTCGCCCGACCGCTGACGCAGACCTTGGTTTGGCGCTCGCTCGGCCGGTAGCTGAGCTTGCTGCGGGCGCCTGGTCGAGCTGGGGAGACTCGAACTCCCGATCCCCTCATCCCAAATGAGGTGGCCTGGCCGCTGGCCTACAGCTCGTGTATTGCAAATGGCATATCCAGTTGTCAATTGTTCGAATTGCCGCCCGTGGGCAGCACAAAGGTATTTGTGGCGTAAAAACAAAGAAGCCGCCCGATCCGGACATCCCGGTTCTGGCGGCTCCTGACGATCTGGATGATCAGTCAGGCGGACCGCCGTACCTCGGGCTCAGACTCCCTGCGAGCAGGTGGATACCGGCGTACTGGCGCACGGATCGCAGGCAAGCAGGCATCGCGTCGCGCTTCTCGCGCCACGCCGCCTCGAACTCTCGCTTGCCGGTCACTGTGCTTCTCCTGGTCTCGTTCGGTCCTTGCGGGGATTAGTTTCACCCAGGTCGTCAACTGAAGTCAATGCATTTCTTACAACTTCTATTCCCACCATTTCACACCCCCCTTTGACGGCATCGCGCCCGCACCGGTTCCGCCGCAACCCACCCCCGGGTACTCCGCCTCGCGCGCACCCGCCCCACCGCCGCCCAACCACCGTCCCCGGTATCCGATTCGGAATCAGCCCGCCACCCCGCTACACTCTTGCACGGCCCTCCGGGGCCACGCCGCCTTAGCTCAGTCGGCAGAGCGTCTCACTCGTAATGAGAAGGTCATCGGTTCGATTCCGATAGGCGGCTCCACCAGAACCCCCAGGTCAGAGGCCAGTTTCCTCGCCCGGGGGTTTCTTGTTTCCAGCCTCAAGCTCCCGCCGTGCCCCCGTGGTGCCCCCGATCTTCCGGGCGGCATCCCAGAGGTTCTGGTCGATCAGGTGCCCGTAGAGGTCCATCGTCATGGCCGCCGAGGCGTGCCCCAGGATCCGCTGAACGACCTTGGGGTCAGCACCCGACCCCAGCCAGACTGATGCAGCGGTGTGGCGCAGGTCATGGACCCGCAGGTTCGGAACGCCAATGGCCTTGATCGCAGCCGACCAACGGACAGACCGCTTCCAGTTGCCCTCGCTAAGTGGCCCACCTTGGGGAGCGTGGAACAGCCATGCGCCGTTCACCTTCTGACCTGCCCAGCGGTCGACCAGCGGGATCAGCTCATCGACCAGGGGGACGGTCCGTGCGCGCTTGTTCTTCAAGGTGTCCACGAACAGCTCGCCGGTTCCTCCGCTAGCCAGCACAGCTCGTTGAAGCCGGAGACCACGACCCGGCACCCACACACGGTCACCCGCCTGCAGACCAGCCATCTCACCCCAGCGGAGACCACCCAGACCGAGGACGAGCACGAGTTCGGCGTACCGGCCGTGGCATGCGTCGGCGAGTTCGTAGAGCTGCTCCTCCGTCAGGTGCACACCTTCACGCCTCGACTGCCCTCCACTCGGGGCCTTGGCAAATGCTGCGACGTTGACCGTCATCCGTCCGTCAGCGATGGCGTAGCTCAGGATCGAGCGAAGCGTGGCCAGGTACCGAGTGACGCTGGACGGACGGCGACCGGCAGCGATCTGCGCACCGACCCAGCTCGACACCTCAGCCGCCGTGATCGACACCAGCGGGAAGTTGCCGAAACGAGGCGCGATGTGGAGACGCCAGTCAGATTCGTCGGCCTCACGGGTGCGGCGCTTGGCCGAACTACGGGACTCCAGCCAGTCCTCGGCAACTGCCGAAAGAGGTACGCGACCGCGCTTGGGATCCGTCCACTCGCCCAGGCGGAGCTTGCGAGTCTGGTCCTGCTCCCAGGCAACGGCGTCGGTCTTGCGGTCGAAGACGCGAGTAGCGACCTCTCGACCATGCGACTTGATCCGCGCTCGATATCTGACCTGCCCACCCTTGGTGTACCGCTGGACGCTCATCAGGCGGCCTGGGCTTCGCGCTGGGAGTCGAGCCAGGCGGTGATGTCGCGCGCATCCCACACGAGCCGTCGGCCGACCTTGATCGCCGGAGCAAACCGACCTTCTTGCCGGAGCCAACGCACAGTCAGTACGGGTACCCGGAGGTACTGGACAACCTCATCGATGTTCCACAGCGTTGTGTCGTTCACAGTGCATCCCCTCGTGTTCAAGCCGCCGTGGAGGCGGGGTCGTGGTTGGTTGCCGAGCTGGTGTCGCCGGGGGTGGGCCCAGCCCGTTTGGCTTGCTCGTAGTCGGTTCGCCAGCGGATGCGTTCGTTGATGCCTCGTGTCATGAGGCCGTGCCAGGTGGGTAGGTCGGTGTCGTTTCGGCGGTCGATGGGTTCCCAGATGAAGCGGGGTTGGCCGGTGCCGTCGTCGGTGGTGGCTGAGTAGCGGTCGGTGTCGGGCATCTCGACCCCGGCCGAGGCGAGGGTTTGGCGGACGACTTCGGCGCGGTCGGCGCGGTGCTCTGTGAGGGTTTTGCCGGTCCACTGACGCGACACCAGGACCCGGCGGCCACCAAGCCCCAGGTGATGCCTGTCGTGGGCTTTGGAGCCGCACCAGCCGGGACGGATGCCAGCTTCAGCGCCTTGGGGTTGGACGCCGTACCGGAGCCAGTTCGAGCAGCTCGGTGAGCAGGGTAGCCAGCGGACCTCGCGGTGCAGCCGGTCGAGGTGGATCGCTTGTGGGGCAGTGATCTCGTCGTCGTCGCCGTAGGTGTCAGCGATGGACTTGGCGAGGTACTTGGTCAGGTACCCGATCGCTTTGCCCACCTTGTCCTCTGCCGTGCCGAGGATGCCTTGGTAGTCGACCTGGCTACCGAGCTTGACCACGTGAGCCGGGGTCGCGGCCGGGTCCTCGCCGATCGCGTCCAGAGCCTGATCCCACGTTGGTAGCGGGGCACCGTCGAAGGGGTCTACAAATCGGCCGGCCAAATGGTCCCAGCGGGGCAGGTCGTCGCCGACGTAGACGGGCTTGTCGCAGCGGGGCCACCACAGTTGGGCGTAGGTGGCTGCGGCAACGTCCTTGACGGTCTGGCGGGGGATGACGCCCCGGACAGCGGCATGCAGGTGCGGGGCGAGGCGGCGTTGGGCCTCGACGGTCGCGAAGTACTGGACCTTGTACCCGGCACACCTGCGGAGGTTCTGCCAGAACCGGTCCACGACCTTGGCGAAGTGCAGGGCATCCATCGCGGCCCGGTGGTAGTCGTACGACTCGGGGTCGGCGGGTGTGCCGTCGGGGCGGACCTTGCCGTAGGACGGGAGGGTGAGGGTGAGGAACATCGACGGCCGGAACGTCTTGCCGTCCGGGGTGGTGAAGGCGGTGCCGATGGTGCGGTTGTCCATCGGTACTCGAGGCAGATCCGGAGCGTCCTGGCGGCGACGGGTCGAGCGGACACGGCGGGCGGATTCGTCCTCGTCCGCCTGGTCCAACTCGTCGGATTCGGCGTCGTCGGATGAAGCCGCGGTGACCTCCTCGGCCTGGTCGTCAGCGTCGTCGGCGGTGGGGATCTCGTCGGTACGGTGCCAGCCCTCGCGGCACTGCTGCATGCGGAGTTTGCGGGCGCGGTTGGCGCACGGAGGGCACTGGCGGTGCTGGGTGGAGCCGCAGGGGATCGGTACGACGGACTGCTCACCGGTCGCGGTGTCGGTCATCCGCGAGAGCACCGGGCGGACGCAGACGCCGTTGCGGACGGCAAGCTCGTGCAGCACGTCGGGTGCGACTTGGCCGAGGGAGGAGATCATCGGGGACCATCTCCCCGGCGTGGTCGATCGGGGTCACCGGCCCACGGGATCCGCGCCGTGAGGTAGACGCGGACTCCGGGGCGGCCGAAGTTTGGGAAGACCTGTCCGGTGCCGGTGAAGTCGAACACCACGCCAAGGACCTTGATCATGATGTCGATCTCTTCGGGGTCGCCGGAAACCCGGAGCTCCACGGTCATGACGCCTGCCTCCACAACAGCTCAGGCAGCAACGTCGACCCGTCCAGGGCATCAGCGATCGGGACACCAGCGGCGATGTCCTCGCGGATCACGTCACGCTGTACCTCGGTGGTCCCACCCCAGACGCCGAACTCCTCATCGTTGGCCAGCGCCGAGGCGAGGCAGGACCGGCGGACCGGGCAAAACGAGCAGCGATCGAGCGCGGCAGCGGTGGCCTGTCCGGGGTCGGGGAAACAGGAGTCGTCAGCGACCGAGCGGCATTCGCCCATCGAGGCCCAGCCAGGGACGGCGTAGGCGGCGACCTCGGCGCGCTGGTCGGCGGTGAGTGCGGGGACCTCGAAGACGAGTTCGAGCTGTCCGGGGATTGCGTGGAACTTCATGCTGCCTCTCCTGTCTCGGGGGTCGGGTCGGTGTGGTTGCTGGGGGCATCGATCGAGTGCAGGACACGGCGCGGCCGGTAGTCGTGGGCCATGGCGCGGATCTCGTCATCGGTGACGTAGGAGGCTCGGACGCGTTGGGCGTGGGCTTGGCCTTCCATCCGGACGTAGCCGATGCCAGGCAGTGAGCGGGGGATGGAGTCGCAGAGAGCGCCGTTGTCCCAGGCGTCGTCACCGAGGACCATGTCGACCTCGGAGGCCTTGCCGAGCCGAAGCGCGATCTTGTCCGGGAACAGGTCGCGCCACTCACAGACCCGCTTGGTGACGTCTTGGACAGCGGCCATCACGTGGAAGCCGGGAGCGCGGCCCTTGGTCAGCAGGAGACCGAGTGCGTTCTCTGCCCTGGCCTGCAACTTGCGGTCCGGCTGCAGTGCGGTCAGCGTGGCCAGCTCGTCCACTAGGACCATCACGAGCGGGGTCAGCGGAGTCGGGTTGAACGTCCGGGTCGTGCCCCGCAGATGCTTGCACCGGATGTCCATGTCGTCGGCGGCGTCTTCGAGCAGCTCGACCATCGCGTCGTAGTCGTCGCGCTCGTACCGGCTGAACATCGCGGCACCGAACTCCAGCTCCATGCCGCCCTTGGGATCGACGGCCCAGATCTGCACCAGACCGGCCCGGATGAACGGAGCCAGTGCCCGCAGCGTCGACCAGATGATGGAGCCCTTGCCGGAGCCGGTAGCGCCAGCGATGAAGACGTGGGAGCCACGGACCCGCAGCCGCCAAGGGGTGCCGTCGTCGGCAAACCCGATCACCAGGCCGTCCAGGCGTGCCGGGTCGAGGGACTCGTCTATCGGGATCGCGGGAACCGTTGCCTGCAAGGGATTGCGCATCTCAAGGTCGAGCCAGACCCGGCCAGGCTTGTCCTTGCGGATCCGGGCATCGATCGCCCGCATGGCCTCGGCCAGGTGGGTCCGCTTGCCGTCCAGTTCCTTGCTCGTGAGCCCGATCGGGAGTTGGACCAGGAGCCGGTCGACGCTCGGGGTGTAGCGGAGCTTGATGACGCGGGGACGCATCACCCGGCCGGTGGTCTCGTCGGTGATGCCGAGGGCGCAGCGGCCCATCCAGAACCGCCACATGAGCCCGTAGCGGATCCATCGGCGGTACCACTGCACGGCCGGGATCCAGACCAGCCGGTTGAACGACGATCGGTGCTTGAGCCACCAGACGAATCCGCCGGCCAAAACCACCACCAGGACCAGGACCCGGGCGACCCAGCCCCACCGGGCCACCTGCACAGCCACCACTACGGCGACCAGCAGAGGACCGACGAGACCAGGACGCCGCAGCAGCGAGAACGCCACGAAGGCGAAGAATCTAACCAGCCGCCATGCCACTTGAGCCAGAACGGTAAGCATCCGGCCATCACCCCTGACCCCGGCTGTGACGCTTGAATTCCTTGCAGACCCGCTCGATCGACTCGGCCAGCCAGTCGAACGCGATTACCGCCCGCGTCGCGCTGGTGGAGGCGTCATCATCGGGTGCTGAGTGAGTAGCGCGGACCAAGGCAACGCAGTCGTTGCGTGCATGGACGGTCATCGCGAGGGTCTTGGTCAGCAGGCGCAAAGCGTCGGTGTCGTTGGTGGCACCGAGGGCGGTTGCCCACTGGTCAAGGTTCTGTCCACGATTCCTAGCCATCAGTGCATCCCTCTCTCGTGCCGCTCGAATCCCGGCGTCGCGAGGGACAAGGCGTCGATCAGGTCATCGGTGTGGCGAACCGCGTTCTTCGCGCGGTCGGCGTCCGGGAGGTCGGCCAGCATCCGGCTGAGCAACCGGGCCGCGTCGTTGGCGAACTTCGCGCGCTTGGTCAAGTGCGCGAGCAGGGCCTGTGCGTCGTCGTCGTTGTCAACGTCGAGTGCGTCGGCCCAGTCATCCAGGTCCCGCGACGAGGCACCCATTAGGCGGCAGGCTTGTTCGAGGCGGCGTTGCGCGGGGCACGGACCTCAGTCGCTCGGAACGACCAGGCCAGCCGAGCCCGACCGTTGCCGTTCTCCGACACGTACGGCGTCGCGGTCATCCCCTCGAACACCACCTGAGTGAACGGGCTGCCGGGAGTCGCGGACGGAAGTACTGGCTGCACCTTCGCGAGGATCTTGATCGACAGCGTCTTGTCCGCCTTGCGGGCCTCGCGGTCGCCGTCCACAACATCGACCGACCAGATCAGGAGGCCGGTCTCTTCGTCAGTCGCATAGACCGGGTGGTCCTTGCTCGACTTGTCAAAGTCCCTCACCTGCGTCACCTCCGACACGGCGTAAGCGCCGTACGGGAACGCGTCATCGAAGGTCACCTTGATCTTGCGGGGCATCGCCATGTGTCTGTCCTCCGGTTGGATCGGCCTAGCCTGACTAGCCAGGTCGCGATATGGCTAAGTTACCTAACCTGGCTAGTCAGGTCGAGGATTTGGACAGAGTGATTCCTAGGCTGGCTAGCCAGGTACTACTCTGGGAGGCATGGAGCTAGACCCGAACGACCCGCGACCGCCCTACAAGCAGGTGGCCAACTCCCTGCGCGCCGGGATCCTCACGCAGAAGTTCACGGCGGGGGAGAAGCTGCCCTCTCAGCAGGAGCTTGCGACGCAGTACGGCGTAGCGCGGATGACCGTGCAGCAGGCGTTGAAGTTGCTCCGCGATGAGGGCCTGATCGTGTCCCGGGTCGGCAGCGGTGTCTACGTGCGCGACCGTGCGGACCAGGCGGTCGGCCTCCGACCCCACATCGAGCAGGCCTTCGAGAAGACCCGAGTAACCATCGACTTCGCAGGCCTGACCGGTGAGACCTTGCTCTGTGCCCTTGAGGAGCCGATCGAGCGAATCCGGCGCGGGCGACTCACCCCGGAGTCAGTCACCATCCGGCTGTTGCTGCCCGACATGTCCCAGCCGATCGCCGTACCGTCCCGGGCGGGCTCCAAACCCGGTGACGACCCGGCGGTACGCGGCCGGATCGCTGACATCGCCCGCCGGTCGGCCGGGGAGATCATGGAAGCGGTGCGCGAGCTCGGAGAGCTTGGACTCGTGCAGAAGGTCGCCGTCGAAGCGCGCGTAATCCCGCTCCCGATGATGTTCAAGATGTACCTCCTGAACGAGGAGGAAGTGTTCTTCGGCTTCTATCCCGTCGTGGAGCGTGAGGTCGAGATCAAGGGCAAGCCGGTCGAGATCTTCGATGCCGTCGGCAAGGACACCGTCCTGTTCCATCACTCGGTCAGCGATGACGACCGCGCCACCGGCTCGCAGTACGTCGACCAGGCCCGCCGCTGGTTCGACAGCCTCTGGGGAACACTCGCCCGGACCTACGAGCCGTGACCGCCGAAGCGCTGGCCGCCATCCTGCGCCGAAGCCCGGTCATCCTCCTCGACTTCGACGGCCCCGTCTGCTCCGTGTTCGCCGGGTACCCGGCCCCACAGATCGCCGAGGAACTGCGTTCGCTGGTCATCGACCTGGTCGACGAGCTGCCCGCCGGTCTGGGAGGAGTGTCGAGTCCGCATGAGTTCCTTGCCGCCTCCGCCGAGATCTCTCCCGAGCTGGCCCGCCATGTCGAGGACGCTCTCCAGACCGCCGAGATCAAGGCGGTCGAGAGTGCCACACCGACGCCGGGAGTCGAAGAGTTCCTAGCAGCCTGCAAGGACGCCGGACGGCAACTCGCGATCGTCAGCAACAACACCGGCGCATCGATCAGCGCCTACCTCGCCCGGACTGGGCTGACTAGGTACGTGCAACACATCGAGGCGCGCGACCCATCAGATCCCGGCCTCATGAAGCCGCACCCGTACCTGATCGAGCAGGCTGCCCAGGCGCTGCGCACCACCCCGGTTCGCTGCGCTCTGATTGGCGATCAGACAACGGACGTCCGAGCGGCTAAGGCCATTGGAGCGAGCAGCGTCGGATACGCCAACAAGCCCGGCAAAGCCGACGGCCTCAGCGAAGCCGGAGCAGATGCGGTCATCACCCACATCTCCGAACTCACTGAGGTAGTCCGCGCCAGCTAGTTGGCCCTCTGCCGAATTTGGCTCTTATGGATCAAGGCGCGCCTTCGGCGCGCGGCGCGGACGTGCGCATGCGGCCTCCGGCCGTTCACCGCCCGCGCCCGCCCTCGGGTGTCTTCACGAGAGCCAACGACATTGCCTCCGGCGGGGGCCTCACGACTCTGGGATGACGGGTCCGAATCGGCCGGCCTACTGGGTGGCTGGTCGGGGTGCGTCTTCCCGCCTGCCGCTCAGCCCAGTCAGGACCTATCAGGAGACGCCAGAGGGGCCAAGATCGTTCGTCCAGTGGGGCGCTCCATCTTGGCCCCTCTGGCGTCTCCTGATCGCGCTACGCGTGGGCTGAACGGCAGACGGGAAGACGCGAGTAGGTCGAGGTATCGGGGGCCAAAGGCCGCGCCGATTTTCACTTGTAACCTTCGTGGGCAATTTCACGATAGGCAGGTAGGAGCGAGTTGTTGCTGGTGTTTGACCCAGGCAACTACTACGGTCCGGACAAGCGGAGGCCCGCACAGTTCAGGGTGTCGTTACCACTCTGAAAGGTGCGGGCTCCGTCTTGCGTTGACCTACATGCCGCTTAGCTCAGACTGCGGCAGTGCTGGCAGAGCGGCTTGTTGCCGGTGCCGTCCCGCTTATTGCGGGTCTCGATGTTGTTGCCCTCGGTGCAGCGGTTGTTGTTGTGGTGCACGCTGGCGAGGATCGAGTGAAAGGCCCGAACGATCATGTTCACCTCCTTAGCTCGGGGCACGCACCTCCTCGTCGTACCCATCAGAAGAGCCCGCCGGTTGGTGGGCCAACGTAGAGACTGCCACAACTCGTGGCACGTTCGTGACACGACACGCCCGGGCCTTGTGCGTGACAAGCGTTTGTGTTTGTGAAACTATTCTCGATTTGTTTCAGTTTCGCCCTGTGTAGTCAGAGCAACACATCCGGTATTAATGGGGGCCTGGTCGCCCCAGATTTACAGGCCTAAGCCGTGCCCCCGAGGTGCCCCCGAAGGGCCTTGAACAGCCGTCAACGACCCTCGGGTGCTGAGCACGATCACTGCTCAAGGTCGGGGGTCGGCGGGTGGCTCGGGCTCAGGTGAACGGACTCGTAATGAGAAGGTCGTCGGTTCGATTCCGACAGGCGGCTCCACCCGGACCCCAGGTCAGAGGATAGTTCCTCTGCCCGGGGGTTTTGTTTTTGTGGCCCGCGTGGTGAGGGTTCAGCGGGGGCGTCGAGGGTTCAGCCGGTGGCTGGCGCTGATGGTCGCGATGGCGCTCAGTGCGACGACGCCGATGATGGCCAGGGTGACGGGGAGCACGGGGATGTCGACGACGGCGAAGTTGGCGCTGGCGACGACAACGCCGAGAACGCCGGCTGTGAGGCCGACCAGCACCCCGACGAGCACGAGTGTCGCGGACTGCCGCAGGAGCAGCGATCTGATCCATCGGGGCGTCACTCCGAGGGCGACGAGTCGAGTGCTGTAGCTGCGCAGGCGGTCGGCTTGATGTCGGACCACGGTCAGTTGCAGGACCACCACGGCGGTGATCAGACAGGCCAGGAACACGTATCCCGAGGTGGGCAGGTCTGGTGGCGGTGGCGTCACGGCGTACAGGACGAACTCGCTGTCGTAGCCGCCGGCGACGACGGCATCGACCGCCGCGGAGATCGATCCGCTGGACACGTCGGCGTACAGGTACTTCGTGGGTCCGCTCGTGATGGGCAGGTCGAGTCGCTCGGCGGTGGATCGCAGGATCACGCCGCCGAAGGAGGTCGTGTACTGGCGGTTGACGGGAACCTTCATGGTGGTGATGGTCGGCGTCAGTCGTTGAGAGCCGTCGGCGCCGACGACGACGAATTGCTGGGCACCGCCCGCGCCGGTGAAGTCGAGTACACCTCCGCCGTCGAGGACTGCCTCGGCCTCGTCGGGCAGCTGGCCCGGCAGGAGCCGGTCGAGATCGCCGGGGGACTGGATCACCATGATCGTGCCGTTGGTGAACTCGCCCTGGTCGGGCTCGTTGGTGAAGAACGCGTTGCTCGACCGGTCGGCCGGACCTGATCGCAGCTCCCACATCGGCATCGGCGCCGGGACTCCGGGCGCGCGCGAGACGATGGCCGCCACAGCGGCGACGTCGCCAGGTCCGCCGTTGTTCTCCACCCACATCTGCCCTGGCGGGACGTAGCCGTAGGTGAACGAGGCGTCGCTGGCGATCTTGCTGGACAGCTGGGTGCCGATGCAGATCGGGATGGCCACGCAGGCTGCGGTCATCACGGCCGAGACGGCGAGGCGGGGGAGGTCGGACCGCATCAGACGGGCCGTGACGAATGCCAGTGGTGACCGTTGGCCCCAGATCCGGATGGCCAGGCGCAGGACGTCGGGTGCGATCAGGACCGCTGCCGCACCGACAAGGTAGGCGGTCTGGACCTTCTTCTGGTCGGCGACGAGCAGTGCCCACACCACCACGGCGACGATCACTGCTCTACGTGGCCAGGCGCGCGCCGGCCGATTGCGGGGGTGCTGCGATCCCGGGGTGGCTCGGGACAGGGCGAGGGCCGTTGTGCCGGCGAGGACCAGCAACTCGCACAGCACGAACAGCCCGGCGATGGTTCCCCACGGCACCGACAGCGGCGACAGTTGCTGGTCCGCCACCTCCGGAAGGACGGTCGAGCGTAGTCCGATCGCGCCGACCAGACCGACGCCGACTCCGATTGCCGCGGAGACGGCGGCAACCGTTGCGGCGGCCACCGCCTGTGTCCTGATCACCAGCCGCCGGCGTACTCCGATGCGAGTCAAAGTGTTCGCGACGGCGCGCTGCTGCCAGCGTGGCAGCGCCACGGACACGGCCGACGCCAAAACGATCACCATCACCAGCGGCAGGTAGGACGCGACGAGGTCACCGGTGCCGAACGGCCCGCGGCGACCGTCGGGGGTTACCTCGGCACGGGTGGTCGTGTTGTCCCGCAGGTAGTCCAGGCGGTTGCCGAGCGAGCGCGGGAGCGGCGGCATCACGGCGTTCACGGCGTTCACGACCTCGGCGTCGCTCGGGTCGGTCCACCAGACCTGCACCGATGCGCTGACCGGCTCGTACACGCGCCGCGGATCGGGCGCCTGGATCGACTCCCAGGTCCCGGGAGCGGCCACGATCAGGTCCCCGCGCTTGTCGTAGGCGTCCTCGACGACGCCGACGACCCGGAACGTCGCACGACCCGACATCACCGTGAATCGGCTCGGATCAGGCAACTTGTCCCGCAGCTGAGCCGAGACGACCACGTCGAACGGGCGCGAAGGCCACCGGCCGCCACCGCCATCGATCGAGTACCGATCCGGAAACGCCTTGCTCAGTTCGCCGTCCTGCACGAACCGGACCGGAGCGATCGGGCCCTGGATGAACGACTTCTCGAACGAGTCGGGCCGAAGGAGCGTGGACTGGATCGCCAGGTGGACCTCTCCGCCCACCCGCTCGGAGACCTGGCGCTGCACCTGGGTCAAGAACCCCGGGTCCACGTCCCCGACCTGTACTTCGGAGAACGTCGTCCGGGTGAAGGCTCCGAACTCCATCTCGCGCTGCTGATCCGGCGTCACCGCGAGCGAGGCCACCGCGACCATCGTGAGGGTGGCCGCAGCAAACGCTGCGGCGAGCAGCACCGCGGACCGCCGCAGGACGGCAGTACGCATCCACCGCCGCGTCAGGAACACTGCCGAGGAATCACCGACCCGCTTCACTGTTGATCCACGGCACCGTCGACCATGTGGTGCACGACCGTGGCGAACTCACGCGCCAGAGGATCATGGGTCGCGACCACGACCGCCGTCCCCTCGTCGTCGCACAGTTGCCGCAGCCGAACGAACAGTTCGCGTGAGTTACTCGAGTCCAAGGCGCCGGTGGGTTCGTCAGCGATCAGCAGTCGATGCCCGGCCGCCAACGCGCGGGCGATCCCGACCCGCTGATGCTGCCCACCCGACAGCTCGCCGGGCAGCCGGTCGCCCAGCGCGCCCAACTCCATCGCCTTCAGAGCACGGGCGGACGCCTGGTCGGCATCCGACCGCGACCATCCCCTGACCAGCAGGGGGAGGGCGACGTTCTCGTGCGCGGTGAACTCGTCGAGCAGATTGTTCGTCTGGAACACCACGGCGATGCCGTTGAGTCTGGCGTCGGCCCGCCCCTGCTCGGACAGCTCCGACAAGGTCAGATCGCCGAACAGCACCGAGCCGGAATCGGGCACGTCGATCCCCGACATCAGGTTCAGCAACGTCGTCTTGCCCGACCCACTCGCTCCGTACACGCACACGAACTCGCCGGCCGCGACCGAGAGCGAGACGTCGTCGACCGCGACGATCCGCTCCTGACCAACCATGAAGTTCCTGGACGCCCCGACCAGCGACACGACCGTACCCGGCGGTGCGACATCGCCGGCCGTCACGTTGTCGGCGAAGGGGGCCCGAGTCCCCGATCGCCGACTCTCACGTCCTAGCAGGAGCGGGTGTACGCGTGGGACTCGGCCTGGTTGTCGTCAGGGTTCGACGCCGAGGCGCTTGCCTGCGCGAACGCCCGCATCGACACGCACGTGCCCGAACCGTTGAGCGAGTAGTAGAAACGCGCGCCCGTGTTGGAGCGGTTCTTCCACGACGACAGCCGGTTGCGGTTGCCGGCACTGATGTTCGCCAGGCCGACGCCGGGCGCCCGATAGCCGAGCTCCGTGTTGTAGGCGCCGCCGTCGTGACCCGTTCCACCCGCGTAGATGCAGATCTTGTTGGCGTAGCAGGCCTCCTCGGCCTGAGCCGGCGTGCTCGCCGCCACCACCGCACCAGCGCTGATGGTCGCCGTCGCCACTGCGATGAGGCCGATGCGATTACGAAGAGTGCTCATAACTCCCCCGATCTGTAGTTGGTGCGCTCAGCATGGTGAGCGACCTGGTCGACGTCAAGACGTCCGCTGGTGGAACATTTTTCTGCTTACCGACTGCCTCGAATCAGCGGCAGACCTTGCGTTCCGTGAATCCGCCGGACCGGTCGGCCGGTGCCAGCACGCTGCCCTCCAGGAAGGCGCAGGTCGGGTTCGCGTCGCTGCGGAACCGGTAGACCGGGCCCGCGGAGGCGCCGCCGCCGGAAGCCCTGATGTACGGGCCACCCGGCACCCGGAGCCCGACCTTGGGCGACGTGCTGGTGCCCACGGTCTGGGTGACAGCGCACCAGTAGCCGTTGCCGGAGTTGTACTGGACGTTGACCTGGCCGACTTTGTAGCGGCCGGTCCCGTTGTCCCTGATGTCGATCGAGGTCACCGTCGAGTAGTTGGCCCCGCACAACCCGACGGAAACCGATCGAATCCGGTCACCCGAAGGAGGCAGGCGATGGCCGGAGTACGGCGGTACTCGCGTGCTGGGCAGCGTGCTGTGGGTCAGGTCAGCCAGGAGGCGTAGAAGATGCCGAGGCCGGTGGCGACGCAGATGCCGGCGATGATCCAGAACCGGATCACCACGGTGACCTCGTCCCAGCCGGCGTGTTCGAAGTGGTGGTGGACGGGGGCGATCCGGAAGATCCGGCGGCCGGTGCCGGTGAGGCGCTTGGTCAGCTTGAAGCTGATCATCTGCAGGAGTACGGACAGCGTCTCGAGGACGAACAGGCCGGCGATGACCGCCATCAGGAGTTCGGTCCGGGACATGATGGCCAGGCCGGCCAAGGCGCCGCCGATGGCGAGGGAGCCGACGTCGCCCATGATGATCCGGGCGGGCTTGGCGTTCCACCAGAGGAAGCCGACGCAGGCCGCGGTGATGGCGGCCGCGAAGACCGCGAGGTCGAGCGGGTCGCGGACCTGGTAGCACTGGGACTCCACCACGGTAGGGCGCGAGGAGTCGCAGAGTTGGTTGTTCTGCCAGATGTTCACGATCGTGTACGCGCCGAAGATCAGCGCGGAAGAGCCGGCCAGCAGCCCGTCGGCGCCGTCGGTGAGGTTGGCGCCGTTGGAGGTCGCGGTGACGATGAACCAGATCAGCAGCAGCACCACGACCAGCGGCAGCTTGATTCCCCAGTCGTGAGTGCCGGAGAGGTACTGCGACGCAGGCCGGACGCCGTGATCGTTCGCGAAGTACTGCGTGGCGAGGACCCCGAAGAGCAGCGCGACCAGGGTCTGGCCCGCCATCTTCTTCCGGCTGCTCAGGCCGCGGTTGTCCTGCGTGTAGACCTTGATGAAATCGTCGAGGAACCCCACCACCCCGCAGCCGAGGAACAGGATCATCAGCAGCCAGGCGCTGGCACTCGGCCGGTTGCCGGTCAGGATCGTCGCCGCCAGATAGGCCGCGACGGCGCTCACCAGGATGACGAGGCCGCCCATGGTCGGCGTACCGCGCTTGACGTGGTGGGTGGTCGGCCCGTCCTGCCTGATCGGCTGGCCGAAGCCGTGCCGGGCGAACCACCCGATCGCGAGCCGGGTCCCCAGCAGCGAGCCGATCACCCCTAGCGCGCCGCTCAGGAGTATTGCCCTCACACCATCTCCCCCTCCCAGCCACGTCGACCCAGCGTCGAGGCAAGAGCGGCAAACATAGCGAAGCCGCGGGTCGCGGCCGGTCGTGAGCCAGCCGGACGAGAGCGCGATCGCCCGCCCCTAGCCTTGGGGTTGTGGAGATTGAGGAGCGGAAGCTCGGTGATGTGGAGTTGGACGGGCTGCTGGAGGCTGCCTTCCAGGAGTTGGTGCGGCGGTACGGCGGGGAGGGGCGCTCTGTGGTGCAGGAGGGGGCCAGGTATCTGGTGGCCAGCATCGATGGTCAGGGTGTTGGATGCGGGGCTTTGCAGCCGTCCAAAGATCCGGCGATCGGCGAGTTGAAGCGGATGTTCGTCGCGCCCGAGTTCCGGGGGCGGGGGATCGCGTCGGCCGTGCTGACCGCCCTGGAGGAGCTGGCGGCAGCAGCGGGTTACAGCACGATTCGGCTTGCGACCGGGGTGCGGCAGCCGGAGGCGATCGGGTTGTACGAACGCCACGGCTACCGCTTGACCCAGCCGTTCGGCAAGTACGTCGGCGACGAGCTTGCGCGGTGCTACCAGAACGCCCTCTAGTCGCCGATGTAGGCGGCGAGGTGTTTGCCGGTCAGGGTCGACTGGTTGGCGACCAAGTCGGCGGGGGTGCCTTCGAAGACGATCTGGCCGCCGTCGTGGCCGGCGCCGGGGCCCAGGTCGATGATCCAGTCGGCGTGGGCCATCACCGCCTGGTGGTGTTCGATCACGATGACCGACTTGCCGGAGGCGACCAGGCGGTCGAGGAGGCCGAGGAGTTGCTCGACGTCGGCCAGGTGCAGGCCTGTGGTCGGCTCGTCGAGGACGTAGATGCCGCCCTTCTCGCTCATGTGGGTGGCCAGCTTGAGGCGTTGGCGTTCGCCGCCGGACAGGGTGGTGAGCGGCTGGCCGAGGCTGAGGTAGCCGAGGCCGACGTCCACGAGGTGCGACAGGATCTTGTGCGCGGCCGGCGTCTTGGCGTCGCCGTCGGCGAAGAACTGCTCGGCGTCCGTCACCGACATCGCCAGTACTTCGCTGATGTCACGCCCGCCGAACTTGTACTCCAGCACCTCTTCCTTGAACCGCTTGCCCTCGCACACCTCACAGGTGGTCGCGACCCCGGCCATCATCGCCAGGTCGGTGTAGATCACGCCCGCGCCGTTGCAGTTCGGGCAGGCGCCCTCGGAGTTCGCGCTGAACAGGGCCGGCTTCACCCCGTTGGCCTTCGCGAACGCCTTCCGGATCGGCTCCAGCAGTCCCGTGTACGTCGCCGGATTGCTGCGCCGCGAGCCCCGGATCGCGCCCTGGTCGATCGACACCACGTCGGACGACGCAGGCAGCGAGCTGTGGATCAGCGAACTCTTGCCCGAACCGGCGACTCCCGTGATGACGGTCAGCAGACCGAGCGGGATGTCCACGTCGACGTTCTGCAGGTTGTGCGTCGAGGCGCCGCGGATCTCCAGCTGGCCGGTCGGGGTCCGCAGTTCGGGCTTCAGCTTCGCCCGGTCGTCCAGGTGCCGGCCGGTCAGGGTGTCGCTGGCACGCAGCTCCTCGATGGTGCCCTCGAAGCAGATCGTGCCGCCCGCGGTACCGGCGCCGGGGCCGAGGTCGACGACGTGGTCGGCGATCGCGATCGCCTCCGGCTTGTGCTCGACCACGAGCACCGTGTTGCCCTTGTCGCGCAGCCGCAGCAGCAGGTCGTTCATCCGCTGGATGTCGTGCGGGTGCAGCCCGATGGTCGGCTCGTCGAAGACATAGGTGACGTCGGTGAGCGACGACCCGAGGTGCCGGATCATCTTCACCCGCTGCGCCTCACCACCCGACAGCGTGCCGGCCGGCCGGTCGAGCGACAGGTAGCCCAGCCCGATCTCCACGAACGAGTCGAGGGTGTGCTCCAGCTTCTCCAGCAGCGGCGCGACCGACTTGTCCTTCACTCCGCGGACCCACTCGACCAGGTCGCTGATCTGCATCTTGCAGCAGTCGGCGATGTTGGTGCCGTCGATCTTCGACGACCGGGCGCCCTCGTTCAGCCGGGTGCCTTCGCACTCGGGACAGGCGGTGAAGGTGATCGCGCGCTCCACGAAGGCCCGGATGTGCGGCTGCATCGCCTCCACGTCCTTGGCCAGGAAGGACTTCTGGATCTGCGGGATCAGGCCCTGGTAGGTCAGGTTGATGCCCTCGACCTTGATCTTGGTCGGCTCCTTGTAGAGCAGGGCTTGCATTTCACGCTTGGTGAACTTGTTGATCGGCTTGTCCGGGTCGAAGAACCCGCAGCCGCGGAAGATCCGGCCCTGCCAGCCGTCCATGCTGTACCCGGGGATGGTCAGCGCGCCGTCGTTGAGCGACTTGCTCGCGTCGTACAGGGCGGTCAGGTCGAAGTCGGTGACCGAGCCGCGGCCCTCGCAGCGCGGGCACATGCCGCCGGTGATGCTGAAGCTGCGCCGCTCCTTGGTCTCCTGGCCGCCCTTGGTCAGGGTGACCGCGCCGGCGCCGGAGATCGAGGCGACGTTGAAGGAGAACGCCTGGGCCGAGCCGATGTGCGGCTGCCCGAGCCGGCTGAACAGGATCCGCAGCATCGCGTTCGCGTCGGTCGCGGTGCCGACGGTGGAGTGCGGGTTGGAACCCATCCGCTCCTGGTCGACGATGATCGCGGTGGTCAGACCCTCGAGTACGTCGACGTCCGGCCGGGCCAGCGACGGCATGAAGCCCTGGACGAAGGTGCTGTAGGTCTCGTTGATCATCCGCTGCGAGTCGGCCGCGATGGTGCCGAACACCAGCGAGCTCTTGCCGGAGCCGGAGACCCCGGTGAACACCGTCAGCCGGCGTTTCGGGATCACCACACTGACGTCCTTCAGGTTGTTCACCCGGGCGCCCTGGACCCGGATCAGATCGTGGCTGTCGGCAACATGTTGGTCGGCCGGCGTACCCGTGGTGGTGCGCTTGCTCATCTGTTCTCCACTGTTGAAAGGGCTATGAAGCGATCTGCTGGAGCCGGACCATGTTCCCGGCCGGGTCGCGGAAGGCGCAGTCGCGGACGCCGTACGGCTGGTCGAGCGGTTCCTGGACGATCTCGACGTCGGTGGCCTGCAGCTTCGCGAAGGCGGCGTCGACGTCGGGGGTGGCCAGCAGGATGCCGCCGTAGGTGCCCTTGGCCATCATCTCGGTGATGACCTTGCGCTCGTCCTCGGTGATCCCGGGGTCGACGGCCGGCGGGTGCAGCACGATGCTGGTGTTCGGCTGGTCGGGCGGGCCGACCGTCAGCCAGCGCATACCGTTGTAGCCGACGTCGTTGCGCAGTTCGAAGCCGAGCGCGTCGCGGTAGAAGGCGAGCGCGGCGTCCGGGTCGTTGTGCGGGAGGAAGCTTGCGCTGATCGAGATGTCCATGGCCGTCACGCTAGCTGTGGCTCGGTGGCGGGCGCTTCTCGATTCCTGATCGGTCTGCTCACCTGTTTGGAGAAGAACGACGGCATCCCGGCCAGCGACTCCGTCTCGCCCGCCTCGCGCCGGTAGACACTCGGCGGTACGCCGACCAGCTCGGTGAACCGGGTGCTGAACGTCCCCAGCGACGAGCAGCCGACCTCTAAGCAGACCTCGGTGACACTCAGGTCGCCCCGGCGCAGCAGCGACATCGCCCGCTCGATCCGGCGCGTCATCAGGTACGAGTACGGCGACTCTCCGTACGCGAGCCGGAACTGCCGGCTCAGGTGCCCGCCGGACATGTTCACGCCGCGGGCCAGCGCCTCGACGTCGAGCGGCTGGGGGTACTCCCGGTCGATCCGGTCCCGGACGCGGCGCAGCAGCGCGAGATCGCGCAGTCGCTGCTCCTCGTCCGTCTTGCCGCTCACCTGAAAGATCGTGCCATATCCACCGCCGCCGCGGCACTCTCCACGGCTGATTGAATGCTTGACCAGGCATATAAGGGGCCGGACGCAACTTTCCGGTGGGTTTGCTCATCGTGCTTTCTGTCCGGGGGAGAGCACGAGTGGGTGGGGGAGTAGTGACTGGTCGACGGTGGGTGAGCGCGACGGTGGGGTTCGCGCTCGCGGTGAGTGGGTTCGCGGTGGCGCCGCAGGTCGCGCAGGCGGCGCCGCCGAAGCCGGGGATCGCGGTGCTTCCCGATCTGCCGGAGCCGGGGGTCGCGCAGTTCGATCCGGCCAGGAGCAACGTCGTACCGGCGGTGGCTGCTGCGGCGAGTGACGTGAAGAAGTCGTCCAGGAAGGCGGCGGTCGCGGGGACCGGGAGCTACACCTGTCCCGGGTTCAGCACGGTGGACGACGCGACCTCCGTCGCGATGCTGCAGGCCGACACCTACGCGTGGGGGCCGTACGCGGCGTACAAGGTCGGTAACGGCAGTGGCAACGTCAACTGGAAGCTCAACCCGTACAAGAACCCCAGCTGGTACATGTGGTTCCACTCACTTCGTTGGCTAGGGCAAGGAATTATGGCCGGCAGCCAGGGCGACACCGCCGCGCTCGCCAAGGTCACCGCGATCACCAAGGACTGGGTCACCGACAACCCGTACTCGTGGAAGGCCGACATCGGCGCCTACGAGGCCACGATGCACCGCACCAACGTGCTGGTCTGTGTCCGTCAGGCGGTCCTCGCCGGACTCGGCGTCACCGCGCTGCCGGCAGCGTACAGCTGGCTCGACGTCGCGCTGGTCAACCACGCCAAGTTCCTGACCGCCAACTGGAGCGGCGCCTGGAACCACGGCACGGACGAGAGCATCGCGCTCTTCGGCGTCGGCTGCACGCTCGAGCGCGCCGACTACCTGACCACCGCGCAGAACCGGCTTGCGGCCGGGATCACCACTGCCATCGACGCGCAGGGCTCGACCAACGAGCAATCGACCGCGTACGCGCAGTTCAACTACTCGCTCTGGGGTCGCGCCGCGGCCGCGCTTGAGCAGTGCGGCGCCGACCCCGGTACGACGATCACCACCCGCCGCGCCTTGCTGGCCGACTGGCTCGCGCTCGCCACCAACTCGCTCGGCAAGCTGCACCAGCTCGGCGACTCCGAGGTGGTCTCCACCAGCCCGATCGCCGGTACGCCGCTGAGCTATGCGGGCACCAAGGGCATCGAGGGGGTCGCTCCCGAGCGGCGGATCGGCACCTTCAACGCCGGCTATGTGTTCGGCCGCACCGGTTGGGGTCAGACGCGGCCGTTCGCGCAGGAGTCGACGTACAGCATCCGGTACGGGCCGTCGCGCGCGCTCCACGGTCACAGCGACCACACGGGGATCACCTACACGTCTCGCGGCCGCGACATCCTGATCGACGGCGGGCATGCCGGGTACCAGAACGACATGTGGCGCACCTGGGCCAAGAGTCAGTCCGCTGCCAGTGCGATGACGACGCCATTGGCGGCGGAGACCTACCCGGCCACCAAGCTGACCCGCAAGGCCTTCACCCCGACGTCGGAGTTCTACGAGTTCGCCGATGCGCCGGGAGCGGGGATCAGCCGCAACCGCGCAGTATTGGTGTTGAAGGATCCTGACCTGATCGTGAGTCTCGATCGGGCCAGTGCCACGAAGGCGCAGCAGTTCCAGACGTTGTGGCACCTGCCGTCGGACCAGCATGCGACGGTCTACTCGCGGACCACGGCGATCGGGATGAAGCCGGGTGACGACACCCGGACGATCCTGTTCCAGATCCCGTACCGGCAGGTGCTGCCGGCCGGCGCGATCCTGATCAAGCAGGGCCAGACCAAGCCGATCCAGGGCTGGCACTACCCGGACATCTTCACCCGTAAGCCGGCCCCGACGCTGATGTTCGCCCGGTCCGGCACCAGCGCGTCGATCCTGTCCGTGATCGCGCCGGTGTCGGCCACCGGATCCGTGCAGTACAAGGGCCGCTGGTCCGGTACGACGTACATCGTCGACCTGGTCGCCGGGGGCGAGAAAGCCTCGTTCGGCATCACCCCCGGTGGTTCCCTCTACCGGGTCAGCTGACCAACCGGAACAGGTACTTCGGCCTGCGGGGCGGGTGCGACGAACGCATTCGCCCCGTGCAGGTCGATGGCCGGAAGCAGCCGGTCGAGCCAGCCGGGCAGCCACCAGTTGGCCTTGCCGAGCAGCTTCATGGTGGCGGGCACGAGCACCAGCCGCACGATCGTCGCGTCCACCAGCACCGCCACGGCCAGGCCGAGGCCGAACATCTTCGCGGTCGGGTTGCTGCCCAGGATGAAGCCGGAGAAGACCGCGATCATGATCAGCGCGGCCGAGGTGATCACCCGACCGGTGACGGCGATACCGCGCATCACCGAGGCCTGGTTGTCACCGGACTCGAGGTACTCCTCCCGGACCCGGGAGAGCAGGAACACCTCGTAGTCCATCGACAGCCCGAACAGGATCGCGAACATGAACAGCGGGATGAACGGCAGGATCGGCAGCGGCGCCTCGACCCCGATCAGCTCGGCGCCCCAGCCCCACTGGAACACCATCACCATCACGCCGAAGGACGCGCCGATCCCGAGCAGGTTCATCAGCGCCGCCTTGAGCGGCACCAGGATCGACCGGAAGACCACGGTCAGCAGCAGGAACGACAGCAGCACGACCGCGCCGATGAACAGCGGCAACCGGTCGGCAACCCGCTCGCCGACATCGGCAGCCCCAGCCGTCGCACCACCGATATGCGCCTTGGCCCGACTCTCCCCGAGTACTGTGGGGAACACGTCTGCCCGGAGCCGCCGGATCGTTTCCAGCGTGGTGTCGTCCTGCGGCCCAGTGGTCGGGTAGGCGATCAGTGTCGCGACCCCGGCGGTCACTGCGGGCTCGGCGACGGCCGCGATCCCCGGATCCGCAGCGATGGCGGCCCGCAGCGGCTGTACGACGTTGGGGTCGGCTGAGGTGTCGACAGCGATCACCAGCGGCCCGTTGGCGCCGGGACCGAAGCCCTGCGCCACCAGGTCGTAGGCCTGCCGCTCGGTGCGCTGCTGCGGCAGGGTCCCTTCGTCCGGAGTACCGACTCGGAGATCCAGCGCGGGCGCGGCCAGTGCGATCAGTACTACGGCAGTGCCTGCGGCGTAGGCCTTTGCATGCCGGGAGACGTGCTGGCCCCAGCGCTGCCAGCCGCCGGAGGTCTGGGTGGTGCGGCGGTTGCCGAAGCCGATCCGGTTGATCCAGTGCCCGGCCAGCCCGAGGAACGCGGGCAGCAAGGTCAGCGAGGCGATCACCATGATCAGCACGATGATCGAGACGGAGATCCCGCCGGCGGTCAGGAACGGCACACCGGCCACGGCGAGGCCGAGGATGGCGACGACAACCGTGCCGCCCGCGATCATGACGGACTGGCCCGCGGTGGCGACTGCCCGTCCGACCGACTCCTCGACCGGCAGCCCCTGCGCCAGGTATTCGCGGTGCCGCGTGACGAGCAGCAGCGCGTAGTCGATGCCGACCCCGAGCCCGACCATGCTGCCTACCACCGGCGCCCAGGTCGGCACGTCGATCAGGTAGGTGAGCAGGGCCAGCGAGCTGGTGCCGAGGCCGATGCCGAACAGTGCCAGACCGATCGGGAGGCCCATCGCGATCACCGATCCGAACGCGACCAGCAGCACCAGTGCGGCCACGACCAGGCCGATCACCTCGCCGACCCCGGTCTCGCCCTCGTCGAAGGCCACGGCCAGGTCGCCGCCCGTCTCGATCCGCAGCGGCGAGCCCTCGGCCGCCTGCTTGACGAAGGTCTGCAGGTTGTCCCGATCCGCACCGGACAACTCCTCGATCACCGGGTACTGCAGCCGGATGATCGCGACCTTGCCGTCCGGCGAGATGGTCGCGGGCGCGGCGGCCAGGACCTTGGGCAGTTTCGCTGCCTCGGCCTGCACCCCGGCCAGCGCTGTCCGCGCTTCGCCGGAGGTGGTGAAGGTCGTGCCCTGGTCGCGCGGGGTCAGCACCACCTGGGCGGTCAGCCCGCCCTGGTTCGCGCCGGCCGATGTCAGCAGGTCGGTCGCCCGCTGCGAGTCCAACCCCGGTACTGCGGTGCTGTTGTCCAGCTTCTGGCCGAACAGACCGGCGGCCGCCAGCACGATCCCGGCCAGGACGAGCCAGGTCCCGATCACAGTCAGCGGTCGGCGGGCGGCGTACCGGCCCAGTCGGTAGAGAGCGTGCGGCATCATTCGTGTTCCCCTTTTGGTGGTCCCGGTGAATCCCCGTCCCAGCGTGGCGATCCGCGGCGGCCGGTACCTCGGGCGAACGGCCGCACCTTGCTCGGCTGTCCGGCCGACCGGCGAGCCGTACTTTCGGTGGGTACGCCGGGCGCTCCCGCTGTCTACGCTGAGGCCATGGCGACTGACGCGGTCCGGACTCTCTGGCGTGAGCCGCGTGCGCCGCAGCCACCGAGACGGGTCTGGCGGGACTGGCTGCTGGTCGGGCTGCTGCTGCCGACCGCGATCCTCGAAGGCGTACTGCGGGCCGACGTCGCCTGGCGACCGGTCGCGGTGGCGATGGCGGTGGTGGTCATCGTGGCGCTGCTGTGGCGGCGTACTCATCCGTTGGGCATGGTCGCGATCGCGTTCGGGATCGCGATCACCTCGGCGGTCGTCAACCTGCTGAGCGACCTGCCGTCGGTGGGCCTGAACACGATGGTTGCCGTGGTGCTGTTCCCGTACGCACTCGCGCGCTGGGGGTCGGGCCGGGAGATCGGGACGGGGCTGGCGATCTGCTTGGTGGCCCTGGTGACGGGGACAGCCGCGGAGTACACGGGAATCACCGAGGCGGTGCTCGGCGGGGTCTTCCTGCTGTCGCCGGCGGCGATCGGTGCCGCGGTCCGGTACTGGTCGGCCAATCGGTCTCGCGAGCTCGACCGGATGAGGCTGCAGGAACGGGCCCAGTTGGCTCGCGAACTGCATGACACAGTCGCGCATCACGTCTCGGCCATCGCGGTTCGCGCGCAGGCCGGCCGGGTGGTTGCCGCGTCGCACCCTGAGGCGGCGGTGGAGGCTCTGGTCGTGATCGAGGCGGAGGCATCGCGGACGCTCGGGGAGATGCGGTTGATGGTCGGCGCGCTCCGGGCGGAGGAGGTGGCCGCGCTCGCTCCGCAACAGGGGGTGGCCGATCTCGAGTCGCTGGCCGGCAGTGTCGGCAACGGGCCTCGGGTGCAGGTGGAGTTGGCTGGAGACCTGACTGATTTGGGGTCGCCGGTCGGCGCGGCGATCTATCGCATCGCGCAGGAGTCGATCACCAACGCGGCGCGGCATGCTCGGCACGCGACTCGCATCGATGTCCGGGTGGTCGGCGACGAGGAGTGGATCCGGGTGACTGTGGACGACGACGGGGATGCTGCCTCGGCTGGGCGCAACCCCACGGGGTACGGGCTGATCGGGATGACCGAACGGGCCACACTGCTGGGCGGCACTTTCGTCGCGGGGCCTGGCGTCGAGCGGGGCTGGACTGTTGAAGCGGTGCTGCCGCGGACCGGGGTGGCCGGATGAGCATTCGGGTGCTGGTCGCTGACGACCAGGAGATCATCCGTACCGGGTTGGCGATGATTCTCGGCGTACAGCCTGGGATCGAGGTCGTCGGCGAGGCGGCGGACGGTCATCAAGCGGTCGAGATGGCTCGCCGGCTGCGGCCGGATGTCTGCCTCTTCGACATCCGGATGCCTGGTTTGGACGGGATCGGCGCCACCCGCGCGCTCGCCGGGCCTGGGGTCAGCGATCCGCTCGCGGTGGTGGTGATCACGACCTTCGATCTCGACGAGTATGTGCACGGCGCGCTGAAGGCCGGCGCGCGGGGGTTTTTGCTCAAGGACGCTGGGCCGGAGCTGCTGGTCCAGGCGATTCGGGCTGCTGCCGAAGGGGATGCGTTGATCGCGCCGAAGATCACCGCTCGGCTGCTTGCTGCATTCTCTGACACGCGGTTGGGCCGGCCGCCGGTGCAGCCGAGCGAGCCGCTCACCGGCCGGGAGGAAGAGGTGCTGATCACCGTGGCCCGTGGCCGGACGAACTCCGAGATCGCCGCCGAGCTCCACATCAGCCTCAGCACGGTCAAGACCCATCTGGCCGCCGTGATGACCAAGCTCGGCGCCCGCAACCGGGTCGAGATCGTCATGTGGGCCTACGAAACCGGCCGGATCAGCCGCTGAGGCGGGCTCCGTCGCGAGGGCTCGAAAAATGTCCGGGGCCGGGTCTAAGGTGCGAAGCATCAGTGGATTTCGGGCAAAGGGGCAACTGATGACATCTCGACTCAATCCGTACATCAGCTACAACGGCGACGCTCGGGCGGCGTTCGAGTTCTACCAGTCGGTGTTCGGCGGTGAGCTGGTGGTGAACACGTTCGGGGAGTTCGGAGCCTCGGACTCAGGCGATGCGGACAAGGTCATGCACGCGATGCTGGAGACGCCGCAGGGCTACACGTTGATGGGGTCGGACACGCCGGGCTACCTGGAGTTCACTCCGGGGAACACGATGTCGGTCAGCCTGAGCGGTGACGACAGCGCCGAGCTGCACGGGTTCTTCGACCGGCTGGCCGAGGCCGGCTCGGTGACGACGCCGCTGGAGAAGCAGGCGTGGGGTGACGAGTTCGGGATGGTCACCGACCAGTTCGGGATCGCCTGGATGGTCAACATCAGTCAACCGCAAGGCTGAGTTGTCGCCCGAGGTGCTGCGACTGCCGGACGGCCGGCGGGCGCAGTACTGGAGCGGTGGCGACCCGGCTGGGCCGGTCGTGTTCTTCCTGCACGGCTGCCCGGACACCCGGCACGCGGCGTACTGCGGAGATGCGGCGGCGCGGCGTACTGGCGTGCGCCTGATCGCGGTCAATCGGCCGGGGTACGGGGTGTCGGACGAGGCTGCGTCGGATCACTTGTCGGTGGCGGATGATGTCGCGGCGGTGGCTGAGGTGCTGGGCGTTGCGCAGTACGGCGTACTGGGGATGTCGATCGGTGGACCGTACGCGTTGGCGTGCGCGGTCAGGCATCCATCGCGGGTGACTGCTGTTGGGGTGGTGGCGAGTCCGGCGGAGGTGCCGGCGCTTGATCCGCCGTACCACCGGGATGATCTCGGGGCGGAGCAACAGGAGTTCTTCCGGCTGCTGGCGCGGACGCCGGTCGAGGAGGCGGTCGAGTTGATGCGACCGGACTTCGAGGCGTACGTGGGGAAGGTCGCGCCTGAGGATCCTTCTGATGAAGGGGTAGCCGGGCGATTCATTGCCGGGTTGGGCGAGCTCGACGCGGAGGTGGTTGGTCGGCAGTCGGCCGGTGAGATTGCCGCGTCGACGCGCGAGGCGCTGGTGAACACCGCCGGGTATCTGCGCGATGCCGCGATCTCCTTCAGACGTTGGGGTTTCGACCCTTCGGCGATCAGTTGCCCGGCCACCCTCTGGTACGGCGAATTCGACGCGAACGCCTCGATCCGCAACGGCGAATGGCTTGCCGCGCGGATCCCCGGGGCCGAGTTGATTCAGCGGCCCGGCGAAGGACATCTCGGTAGTCTGCACAACCACTGGGAAGAGGTGCTCGACAGATTGGTGAGACCGTGAACGAGGTGCTGTTCGATGCGATCCGGCACAACAACTGGGCGACCAGCGAGTTGCTCACGTTCTGCCGCGACCAACAACTCACCCCGGAACAACTCCAGGTGACCGGCGTCGGCACCTTCGGCGGCATCCTCGCCACGCTGCAGCACATCATCACCTGCGACGCCAGCTACCTCCGCCGCCTGGCCGACAGCGACCAACTGCCCTGGGCCGACGACGACAACCCGTCCACCGACTTCGCCACCCTCGCCGAGTGGGCCGAGCAAACCCGCCTGCTCTGGGAAGACCTCCTCACCCGGCCCATCGACGTCGAACGCGTCATCATCGTCGACAACGGCACCCGCGCCTGCCACGCCGGCATCTTCCTCGCCCAGGCCCTCAACCACGCCAACCACCACCGCGAACAGGTCTGCGCCATCCTCACCGGCCTCACCATCGATCCCCCCGACATCCAAGCCTGGGAATACGCCTGGCACACCAGTCGAATCTGGGACCTCCCCTGAAGCTCTTATTTACAAGGGCTTGACGAGGCGGAGGGACTCCTGGACAGGGGTCAGCGGTACTCCGTGGGTGTGCCAGTTGGTCAGGTTGTCGACTACTAGCTGGCCCATGGCGTTGCGGGTGGGGATGGTGGCGGAGCCGACGTGGGGGAGGAGGACCGCGTTGTCGAGGTCGAGCAGGCCTGGGTGGACCTCGGGTTCGTGTTCGAAGACGTCTAGGCCGGCGCTGAGGATGGTGTTGGTGCGGAGGGCTTCTACCAGGGCTTCCTCGTCAACCACCGTGCCGCGGGCGATGTTGATCAGGATGCCGTCGGGGCCTAGTGCCTGCAGGACGGAGGCGTCGACCAGGTGGCGGGTTTCGTCGCCGCCGGGGATCACGATCATCAGGATGTCGACGGCGGTGGCGAGTTCGAGCAGGGTCGGGTAGTAGCTGTAGGCAACGTCTTTGGGGTGGCGGTTGTGGTAGGCGATCGAGATACCGAACGCCTCGGCGCGGTGGGCGATTGCCTCGCCGATCCGGCCGAGGCCGAGGATGCCCATCGTGCGGCCGTTCAAAGTCGCCTTGGTCAACGGGTAGGAGCTGTCGGTCCAGGAGCCGGCCCGGAGGTAGCGCTCGGAGCGGGACAGCTCGCGGGCCGTCATCAGCAGCAGGCCGAGGGCGGTGTCGGCGACCTCGTCGTCCAGTACGCCGGGAGTGTTCGTGACGATCACGCCACGCTCCGCGGCCGCGGTCGCGTCGATCTTGTCGTAGCCGACGCCGAAGCTGGCGACCAGCTTTACGGCGGGCAGCCGGTCGAGGTACGGACCGTCGATCGGGGTGCCGCCGGTGGCGATCGCGGTGATGTCCTTCGCGCGCTCGGCCAGTACGGCGTCCGGATCGTCGGCTTCCCAGAGGCGGAGGACCTCGAAGTGCTCCGCGAGGCCCGTCTGCACGACCTCGTTCATCGGACCGGGCATCAGAACAGTCGGACGTGACATCGCTACTCCCGTGCGGTCGAGGACTCGGTCAACCCTATGCGCCGCCTCTGCCGTCCGGCGGATGGGTCCGCAAGCGCGGCGATCGCCATCGGTACTGCGAGATCAGCAAGCAGCGCGGCCTGCTGGTAACGACTGAGCCAGCTGCGCGATCTATCGGGTATGGGATTCGACGAACCGATGGTGAGGGACCCGCTGTTCTGGGTCGGGATCGTGACTGGAGCGATCTTCGGGGTCATCGGGGTGTTCACCCGGGATCTAAGTGGTGGGGTAGCGGTCTGGTCGGTGCTCTGCACGACCGGCGCGACCACGTGGCTGCTGGCCGGCGGGGTGGGAGTACTGATCCGCGGCTATTTCCGGCGCCGGCGCGACAAGAAGGCGGACATCGACCTGCTGATGAAAGAGGGGGTCCAGCTGAAAGAGGTCGAGTAGAGGCCAGGAGCCGACCGCTACCGTCGGCAGGCTGGGTCTCATGACGGACAACAGAGCAGCCAGCCTGCACGCGTACTTCGGCTACCGGGACGCGGTGACCGCGTTGCGGTGGCTCGGGGACGCCTTCGGGTTCGAGACGACGATGCAGTACCCCGACGACAAGGGCGGCATCATGCACGCCGAACTGCGACGCGGCGACGCGTCGTTCACCCTCTTCACCGATGAGGAAGGGTACGAGAAGCTGCCGCGCAAGGGCGACAGTGTCGGCCACGGGCTCTACATCGCGCTCGGGTCCGAGGCCGAGGTCGACGAGGTCTATGCGACCGCGACCAAGCACGGAGCCGAATCGGTGTGGACGCCGGACACCACAGAGTGGGGCAACTACCGCTGCCGGGTCGCGGATCCCGAGGGCTACGAGTGGACCTTCGGCACCCACGTCCCCGGTCAGCCGGCCGACGACTGGTCGCAGCAGCAGGACGCTTAACCTGCTGGAATGCCGAGCTTGATCATCGTCCGGGGGAACTCCGGGTCCGGGAAGAGTTCTGTGGCCGAAGGGCTCAGGGCGGCGTACGGGCCCGGGGTCGCGTGGATCGAGCAGGACCATGTTCGGCGGATGATCTTCGCCGAGCTGGACCAGCCCGACGGCGCCAACATCGCCGCGATCGAGCAGCTCGCCGTGCTGGCGATGAGCCGCGGTTTCAGCACCGTCGTCGAAGGCATCATGCCGACCGCCCGGTACGGCGAGATGCTGACCCGGCTGACCAGTGCGTACGCCGGTTCCGCGCATGTCTTCTACCTGGACGTGCCGTTCGAGGAGGCCTCGCGCCGGCACCTGACCCGGGCGAAGGCGAGCGCGTTCTCGGTCGAGGAGATGCGCACCTGGTACCACGAACGCGACCTGCTCGGCCAGCCGGGCGAGCGTGTCATCGACCAGACGAGTTCACTGCGGCAGACGATCGAGACGATCGCCGGGATCGCTGGTCTGCAACGGGTTTGCTGACGACTTCACTGACTTCGCAAAGGTGGGTTCAAGGACTGAGCGACGGGCTGTGCGTTACGCGCTGAGACGAGTAAGTTACTCCGCATGCCCGCCACCAGTCCGCTGTATGCGTTGTACGTCCGTCGTCTCCGGTCCCAGTTGGCCGGCCGGGAGCTGCCGGCGCACATCGGTGTGGTGACGGACGGGAACAGACGCTGGGCACGCGGCAAAGGGCACAGCAACCCGAGTGTCGGGCACCGGCGCGGGGCCGAGCACATCGAGAACCTGCTCGGCTGGTGCGAGACCGCCGGGGTGCCGCACGTGACGGTGTTCCTGTGCTCGACCGAAAACCTGGCCAAGCGCGACGACGCCGAGGTCGCCTACCTGATGGAGGTCGTCGAGGAGATCGTGGCCGGCCGGCTCGCACAGCCGGGTGGCCGCTGGCAGGTGCACATCGCCGGTCTGCTCGACCTGCTGCCGGACAGCACCGCGCACGCGTTGAAGAACGCGGTCGACGCGACGAAGGACGTCGCCACCGGGAACCACATCACCTTGGCGATCGGCTACGGCGGCCGTCAGGAAGTGGTCGAGGCGGTCCGTTCACTGCTCGAGTCGGAGGCGGACTCCGGCAACGATCTCAACGGCCTGGCCGAGACGCTGAACGCCGACGACATCACCAAGCACCTCTACAACGTCGGCCAGCCCGACCCCGACCTGATCATCCGCACCAGCGGCGAGCAGCGGATGTCGAACTTCCTGCTCTGGCAGAGCGCGTACTCCGAGCTCTACTTCTGCGAGGCGTACTGGCCGGCCTTCCGCGAGGTCGACTTCCTCCGGGCGCTCCGCTCGTACGCCGACCGGCACCGCCGCCGCGGCGCGTAGTACCGCCTAGTCGCAGTTCTTCGGCGTGAACTGCTCGAGCGTGACGACCTCGGTGGTGTTCACCTTCGGCATCACCTTCAGCTTGAGGATCTGGCCGGGCTTCAGGGTTTTCAGCAGCGCCGACGTGAACTCGAGATGGGCGGCGTTCGAGGAGGCGTCCTTGCTCCGGCCCCTCAGGACGTAGCTCTTGGCCGGATCGAGGTCGGGCACCCGCTGCTCCGACTTCCACTTCCCGGCGCCCTCGACCAACGGGAACTGGACGATTCCCTTCGGTGACTTCGGGTTGTACCACTCGGCCAGCAGGACGTCGTCCGACTCCGTCTCGGGGCGCGGTCCCTGGTCCCACAGCTTCAGCTGATCGATGTCGCCGTCGCAGTCCTGCAGCACCACGATCGTCCGGCCCGCGTCGTCCACGGACAGCCCGACCACCCCGGACTCGGTCGGACTGCACGCGGTCAGCATCCCCGCAGTACAGGCGATCGCTCCGGCGCAGACCAGCTTTCCCCAGCTCATGCGCCAGGGTAGACCGCGGTCAGGGGCAGAAGTCCGGGGTGAAGTCGTCCAGCGAGGTGATCCGGTACTGCGGGGTGCCGGGCGAGGCGCCGTACGACGGGGGAGTTCCCGCGGGTCGCCAGTCGTGCCGGACCTGGCCGGGTTTGAGGGCCTTCAGGTCGGCGAGAGTGAATTCGGTCCGGCGGCCGAAGTACCTGTGGCCTTCGCTCCAGGCCCGGATCGTGACCTTGTCGGTGGGGTTCAGCTTCGGCGTCGGCTGATTCGGACGCCAGTCGGCCGTGCCGGTGAGGGGGATCTCGTCGACCGCCGGGGGCGGCTTCTCGTTGTCGAAGACGACTTGGGTCGACGATGCCGTCAGTTCGAGTTGGACGACTGAGGCCGAGCAGTTCTGCAGGACGATCACTGGATGACCGGCCGCATCGACGGTCATGCCGAGAGCGGCGGACTCGGCCGGGCCCGTGATCGGCGGGCCGCAGGAGGTCAGGACCGTCGTCGCGCAGGCGACCACAGCGATCAAGGAAGTGCAGTTCCCCCACCCCATGTTTCAGGGTAGGCGCTAGAGGGTGCCGAGGTCCTCGAAGATCAGCGCGGTGCGGGTCGCGAGCACTTCGGGGATCGCTTGCAGCTTCTCCAGGACCACCCGACGCAGGCCCTCGTTGTCGGCGGCCCGGACCAGCAGGATGGCGTCGAAGTCACCGCCGACCAGCGCCATGTGCTTGACCTCGGGGATCGCCTGGAGCTGTTCGCGCAGTACTCGCCAAGAGCTCTGGCGGAGACTCAGGGTGACGTATGCCGAGGTCGCCAGGCCGAGTTTGAGCGGGTCGACGGTGGCGGTGAAACCGGTGATCACGCCGGTCGTGGTGAGGCGTTCGACCCGGGCGTAGGCGTTCGCGCGGGAGATGTGCACCTGGTCGGCCAAGGCGCGGATCGAGAGCCGGCCGTCGCGGCTCAGCGCGGCCACGATCTGCCGATCGATCTCGTCGAGCGCCGGGGCCACGACCATCTGTCCAGGCTGAGCCGTGCCGACTGTCTCGTCACCAGACATTGTGCTCCCTTGAGTGGCTCAGAGGTGCCATTCGTCCTGGGATTCTCCCAGCTATGGATCCGAATGGCTACAAGTATGACGATGAACCATCCGTCCGTCTCCCTGCGCAGGAGGGTCCATGACCACCGTCGAGGAGCATCTGCTCCCCTCCGCCGAGCCAGTACAACTGGTCGATCAGCACGGCACCCGGCACGACAACCCGCAGTACCAGTTGCCCGCGCCGGAGGCTCTGGTCGACGGTTACACGCAGTTGGTGAAGGGCCGCCGGATCAACGACCAGGCCAGCGCGCTGGTTCGTCAGGGCCGGCTCGCGGTCTACCCGTCGTCGCACGGCCAGGAGGCCTGCCAGGTCGCCGCCACGATGGTGCTCGGCGAGCAGGACTGGCTGTTCCCGACGTACCGGGACACGGTCTCGATCATCAGCCGCGGGGTCGACCCGATCGAGACGCTGACGCTGCTGCGCGGCGACTGGCACTCCGGCTACGACCCGTACGAGCGCAACGTCGCGCCGCAGGCGACGCCGCTCGCGACCCAGCTGCTGCACGCGGTCGGGGTCGCGCACGCCGCGCGACTCAAGGGCGAGGACACCGTGGTGATGGCGCTCTGCGGCGACGGCGCGACCAGCGAGGGTGACTTCCACGAGGCGCTGAACTTCGCGGCCGTGTTCAAGGCGCCGGTGGTGTTCTTAATCCAGAACAACGAGTACGCGATCTCGGTGCCGTTGGCCCGGCAGACCGTCGCACCGTCCCTTGCGCACAAGGGGATCGGGTACGGCGTACCGGGGGAGCGGGTGGACGGCAATGACCTGGCCGCGCTGCTCGCGGTACTGGGGTCGGCGGTTGCGAAGGCGCGGGCCGGCGAAGGTCCGCAGCTGATCGAGGCGCACACGTACCGGGTGCAGGCGCACACGAACGCCGACGACGCGACCCGGTACCGCCCCGACGACGAGGTGACGCCGTGGCTGGAGCGGGATCCGCTGAAGCGGCTGGACGCCTATCTGTCGGGTGAGGGACTGCTGGACGACGACAAGCGTGGCGAGGCGGCGGCCCAGGCCGACACGATCGCCG
Organism: Kribbella sp. NPDC056861; assembly: GCF_040687575.1. Lineage (NCBI taxonomy): Bacteria > Bacillati > Actinomycetota > Actinomycetes > Propionibacteriales > Kribbellaceae > Kribbella > Kribbella sp. NPDC056861. Next base: position 230,254 of record NZ_JBFBNQ010000003.1, read on the forward strand.
AGGCGTTGCGGGTCGGGTTGATGCAGGAGGTCTCGCCGGATCCGGCGGAGCTGTTCGCGCATCTGTACGCGACGCCGACGCCGCAGTTGAAGGAGCAGGCCGCGTTCCTGCAGGACGAGTTGTCGCGAGAGGAGGCCTGACCATGGCGCACGAGAAGCTCTCCATGGCCCAGGCGCTGAACCAGGCGCTGCGGGACGCGATGAAGGCCGACGACACGGTGCTGATGTTCGGCGAGGACGTCGGCGCGCTCGGCGGGGTTTTCCGGATCACCGACGGGCTGACCGCGGAGTTCGGCGAGGACCGTTGCTTCGACACCCCGTTGGCCGAGGCCGGCATCGTCGGGATGGCGGTCGGGCTGGCGATGAACGGCATGCGGCCGGTGGTCGAGATGCAGTTCGACGCGTTCGGCTACCCGGCGTTCGAGCAGGTGGTCAGCCACGTCGCCAAGATGCGCAACCGGACCCGCGGCAAGGTCACGCTGCCGATCGTGATCCGGATGCCGTACGCCGGTGGCATCGGCGGGGTCGAGCACCACTGCGACTCGTCGGAGTCGTACTACGCGCACACGCCCGGGCTGACGGTCGTTGCCCCGGCTACTGTCGCGGACGCCTACACATTGTTGCGTAGGGCAATTGAATTGCCGGACCCGGTGATCTTCATGGAGCCCAAGAAGCTGTACTGGGCCAAGGAAGAGGTCGATCTGACTGTCGCCGAGCCGGGGATCGGGACTGCTGTGGTGCGGCGTCCGGGGACCGACGCGACGTTGATCGCCTACGGGCCGTCGGTGCCGATCGCGTTGGAGGCGGCCGAGGCGGCTGCTGCCGAGGGGCGGTCGTTGCAGGTGGTGGATTTGCGGTCGATCGTGCCGTTCGATGACGAGACGGTGTGCGCTGCTGTTCGCAGTACCGGGCGGGCTGTGGTTGTCGCTGAGGCGAGCGGCTTTGCCAGTGTCTCGTCGGAGATTGTTGCCCGGGTCACCGAACGCTGCTTCCACTCGCTGGCGGCGCCGATCCGGCGGGTCACCGGGTTCGACATTCCTTATCCGCCGCCGAAGCTGGAGCGGCACCAGTTGCCTGGTGTCGACCGGATTCTCGACGCGGTCGACTCGTTGCAGTGGGAAGACTCATGAGCAGCACGCAGACGTTCCTGCTGCCGGACCTCGGCGAAGGGCTGACCGAGGCGGAGATCGTCCGCTGGCTGGTCGAGGTCGGCGATGTGGTCGCTGTCGACGCGCCCATTGCTGAGGTCGAGACGGCGAAGTCGATCGTCGAGGTGCCATCGCCGTACGCCGGTGTTGTTGCTGAGCTGCACGGTCCGGCTGGCTCGACGATCGATGTCGGTAAGCCGCTGATCACCATCGGGGTGCTCGCGGCAGCTGCCGAGACCTACCGCGAGGAGGAGAAGGCCGGCTCCGGCAATGTGCTGATCGGCTACGGCACCCCGGAGTCAGCAGGCAGCGGACGCCGCAGGCGCCCCAGCAGTACTGCGGCAGCTCACGCCGGCGCCGCCGTCGCCGCACCCAGCGCCGCAGTGCCCACCCCCACCTCCGCGCCGAAGGCGCGCGCTGTTCCCTTGGTGATCTCGCCGTTGGTGCGCCGCCTGGCGCGGGATGCTGAAATTGATCTGCACGTGCTGGCCGGCTCCGGCGCCGGTGGGTTGATCGTCCGCCGAGACGTCGAGGCAGCAATCTCCCAAAAGACCGAAAAGCCTGTAGGTGTGGAAGAAACTCGCACCGGCCTGACCGAGCTGCGACGGATTCCGGTGAGCGGCTTCCGGAAGGCCGTGGCCACCACCCTCAGCCGAAGCCGACGGGAGATCCCGGAAGCGACCACCTGGGTCGACGTGGACGCGACCGCGCTGCTCGAAGTACGAGAATCGATGCGTACGGCAACAGATGCCGGACCGGGCCTGCTCGCGTTGATGGCGCGGTTCGTGGTCGCCGGGTTGAAGAAGTATCCGGAGCTCAACGGGTTCGTGGACACCGAGCGCGACGAGCTGGTGCAGTACGACGGGGTCAACCTCGGGCTGGCGGCTCAGACCGAGCGCGGGCTGGTCGTACCGGCGGTGGTCGACGCGCATCTGCTGACCGCGCGCGGGCTCGACCAGGAGATCCGGCGACTGACGACATCGGCGCGGGACGGGAAGCTGACCAGCCACGAGCTGACCTGCGGGTCGTTCACGCTCAACAACTACGGCAGCTTCGGGGTCGACGGCAGCGCGGCGATCATCAACCACCCGCAGGTCGCGATTCTCGGGGTCGGCCGGATCATCGACCGGCCGTGGGTGGTCGACGGGCAGCTCGCGGTGCGCAAGCTGACCCAGCTGTCACTCGTCTTCGACCACCGGGTCTGCGACGGCGGCACGGCAGCCGGGTTCCTCCGGTTCGTCGCCTATGCCTTCGAGTCACCGACCTCGGTGCTCGCGGACCTCTAGATCAGCTGACGCGGGCGCAGCCCGATCAAGATGGCTCTCAGGCCGGTCTGGAAGCGTGCTTCCGGGCCGGCTGAGTCGTCTCGGTTGAGGTACGCGGCCAGCGTGCCGGCGCCGATCCCCAGCTGATCGCCCGCCGCGGACGCCCACTCGGATTCTGTGAGACGGCTTCTGCGGACGGTCGCGCTCCAAGCCGCGTCGGTGACGGCGGCTCCGATGACGTAGTGGAAGACAGCAGAAACAGCCGCGTCCAGGTAGATGCCCTTGAACCCGGCCGCCTTCAGGATCGCCAGCATCCGCTCGGCGTACGCCTGATAGTTCGGCCCGAGCCCGGCATGGCTGGCCATCAGTTGCGCCGCCCACGGATGCTCAGCCAGTACGTCGTACGCCGCGTGCGCGAGCACTGTCAGCTGCTCGCGCCAGTCCCCGTCCTCGGCCGGTACGAGCGCGTCGGCCAGCACGGTGTCGACCGCGAGCTCCAGCAGGTCGTCCTTGTTCGCCACTCGCCAGTAGAGCGCCGAGGTGGCGGCGGTCCCCAGCTCGGCGGCCAGCCGGCGCATCGACAGCTTCTCCAGCCCGTCGCGGCCGAGCATCTCGATCGCCGTCCGGACGATGTCGTCCCGGCTCAGTGGCGCCCGGGTCTCGTCGGGATCGGCCCGCAGCCAGACCGAGCCGAGCACCGTCTTCGCATCTGCCTCGCGTGCCATCTCCGGAGCTTAGCTGATACGGCGTCCCAAATATCAATACGACGTTTTAGCGAGGGCAGAACAAAGGGCCGGTCCCCGTGGGACCGGCCCTTCGCGGTGGGTAGAGCTAGTTGTTGATCTGGGTCTGCAGCGCGGAGGCGTAGGTCGCGACCTGCGCGTAAACGCCCGGGTTGTTGGCGTCGGCGCAGCCGATACCCCAGGAGACGACACCGAACAGCCGGCCGTTCAGGACCAGCGGCCCACCGGAGTCACCCTGGCAGGAGTCCTTGCCGCCGGCCTTGTATCCGGCGCAGATCTCGCCGTTCCCGACGTAGCCGTAGCTGGCGTAGACGGAGTTGCAGTACGCGTCACCGAGGACCGGGACGGTGACCTTCTGCAGGCGGTTCGCCGGGCCGGTGCCCTCGGTGTTGCCGTAGCCGTAGACGATCGGCTGGGCGCCGACGGCGTCCGCGGCGACGCTGGTCTCCAGCGGCAGGGTGGCGACGCCGGTGAACGGGGTGGTCAGGGTCAGCACGGCGACGTCGTGACCGTCGGCCTGGCCGTACAGCGGGTCCTTCCAGATCTTGGAGATCTTCGAGGTCTTGCCGCCGGTGCTCGAGTTCAGGTTGTCGCGGCCCTGGATCGCCGTGTAGGTGCTGATCGGCTGCGTGACGCAGTGCGCCGCGGTGACGATCTTGTTCGCCTTGACCAGGGTGGCGCCGCAGTACTGGCCCACCGGGGACGACGAACGGCTGTTGTTCAGCGCGATCATCCACGGAACCTGCGCGGTGCTGGCGGTGGTGCCGCCGACGATGTTGGTCCCGGGCGGGGGCGTCCGGGCCTCGGCGGTGGACAACGCGCCGGCCGACGCGAGGGCGACCACGGCCGCGGCGAGTACTGCGCGGAACTTGAGCTTTCCTGTCATGCGACACACTCCAGGGTTCTCTCGGGCCGCGAATGGGCGGAAGCGGCCGTGTGCAGAGAAGAGTTAAACGTTCACAGTGGGTAGCGCAAGCGAAAGCCCGGGGCACATCGGTGACGCCGCAGTCCCGTGCCACCGACTTAAGTCAGCCGGCCGAAGACCTCGGATGGCCGATTGCCGCGGCAGGACGGCGAAAACTTCAAGCCATGAGAGAAGAACCCCGGCAAACAGGTCAGATCAGCCGCGCGCAGTTTCTGGGACGAGCCATCGCCCTCGGACTGCTGGCTGCCGGAACCGCGCCTGCCGCCGCCAGCGCGGCGGCAGGCGCGGGAGGAGGGAGCGCAGCGGGCGCGGGAGGTGGAGCGGGTGTTGGTGGTCGCGGGGCTGGACGAGGTGGGCGGGGGCTCGCCTTCAAAGGGGTGGCGTACGACGTCGGCACCGGGTTTCTCGGGGACGACAGCCGGGTGTTGTGGAGCAGGCAACTCATGCGCGGTGAGATTCGCGCGATCGGGGAGCGGCTGCATGCCAACTGGGTGAGTGTGTACGGGACTGATCTCGGCAGGCTGACCGAGACCGCCGAGGAGGTGCTCAGGCGGGGGATGAGGGTTTCGTTGCAGCCTCGGGCATTTGATCAGCCGCAGGCGGATGCGTTGGAGCACCTGCGGCAGGCGGCCAGGGCGGCTGAGCGGCTGCGGGCGAAGTACCGGCCGGAGGTGGTGCTGGTGATCGGGTGTGAGTTCATGTTGTTCACACCGGGGATCGTGCCGGGCGCGGACTTCTTCGAGCGGGTCGAGTACCTCACCAAGGGGGAGTTCGACATGGCCGAGCTGCAGCGCAGGCTCAGGGTCTACGTGGCGAAGGCGGTGAAGGTTGCCAGGAGCAACTTCAAGGGCCGGATCACGTACGGCGCGGCGTCGGATCTGGAGCAGATCGACTGGAGCCTGTTCGACATCGTCGGGCTGGACTATTACTCGTACCACGCAGACAAGGCCGGGCACACCGAGGAGCTGAAGCGGTTCCGGCGGTGGAACAAGCCGATCATGATCCTCGAGTTCGGCTGCTGCACCTTCACCGGGGCGCCCGAGCTGGGCGGGATGGGCTGGGACATCGTCGACTACGAGGCCGACCCAGTCCGGATCAAGCCCGGCTATGTCCGCGACGAGCGGGAGCAGGCCGACCATCTGCGCACGATGCTGGAGGTGTTCACCGCGGAGGGCCTCCTGGGCGCCGCGATGTACACGTTCATCTCACCCGACGCGCCGCATCGCGCGGATCGCGACCACGACGAGGACATCGCGGCGTTCAGCCTCTGCAAGGTGATCCGGCAGAACTCCTCGGACCCAGCGTCGAAGTACCGCTGGGAGCCGAAGAAGTCCTTCCATGCCGTCAGCAACTTCTATCGAATCTGCTGATCAGGCGACGTTGAAGGTGTCCGGGTCCGGCCCGGTGCGCTCGCCGCGCTCGAGGCCGGCCAGCGACTCCAGGTCGGCGGTGGTGAGCTCGAAGTCGAAGACCGCGAAGTTCTCCCGGACCCGGGCCGGGGTGACCGACTTCGGGATCACGACGTTGCCGAGCTGCAGGTGCCAGCGCAGCACGATCTGGGCCGGCGACCGGTCGTACTTCGTCGCCAGCGTTGTGACCGCCGACTCGGACAGCAGCGAACCGCCCTTGGCCAGCGGGCTCCACGCCTCGGTGGCGATCCCGTGCTCGTTGCCATAGGCCCGTACTGCGTGCTGCTGCAGGTACGGGTGCAGCTCGACCTGGTTCACCGCCGGTACGACGGACGAACCCGTCGCGAGCTGCTCCAGGTGGGCCGGCTGGAAGTTGGAGACCCCGATCGCGCGGACCACGCCATCGGCGTACAGCTTCTCCAGCGCGCGCCAGCTGTCGGCGTACTTGCCGAGCTCGGGGGCGGGCCAGTGGATCAGGTACAGGTCCAGGTAGTCCAGGCCGAGCAGACCGCGGCTGTGCTCGAAGGCGGCCAGCGCCTCCTCATAGCCCTGGTCGGCGTTCCACAGCTTCGTGGTGATGAACAGCTCTTCGCGGGCGAGGCCGGAGGCTGCGAGTGCCTTGCCGACGCCGGCCTCGTTGCCGTACACAGCGGCCGTGTCGATGCTGCGGTAGCCGGCCTCCAGCGCGGTCGTGACCGCCGCGGTGGTCTCCGCGTCGGGGACCTGGAAGACGCCGAAGCCGAGCTGCGGCATCTCGACGCCGTTGTTGAGTTTCAGGGTGGGGATCATCAGTGTCATTCCTTCAGACAGTCGTGAGGGTGGGAACAGGAGTGGAGGAGGTCCGCCGGCGATCCAGCAGACCCGAGGTGAGCGCGACGGCGAGACCGGCCGTGGCGAGTGCGGCGCCGACCCAGTTGGGAGCCGTGTACCCGAGGCCATGCTCGATGGTGAGCCCGCCGAGGTAGGCGCCGACCGCGTTGCCGAGGTTGAAGGCGGCGATGTTGGCCGCGGAGGCGAGCGCCGGAGCGCCGGCCGCCTTGTCCATCACCCGCTTCTGCAGTGGCGCCACGGTCGCGAAGCCGGCCGCGCCGAACAGCGCGATCGTCACCGCCGCGGGCACCTGTCCATGAGCGGTGAAGACGAAGGCCACCAGTACGACGGCCAGCAGCGCCAGGATCACGTACAGACTCGGCATCAGCGAGCGGTCGGCCGCCTTGCCGCCGAGCAGGTTGCCGACCACCAGCCCGCCGCCGAACAGCACCAGCAGCCAGGTGACGGCGCCGGACGAGAAGCCGGCCACCTCGGTCATCATCGGCGCGATGTAGGTGAAGGACGCGAACACCCCGGCGAAGCCGAGCGCGGTCATCGCCAGCGCGAGCCAGACCTGCAGGTTGCGGAACACGGCCAGCTCGCTACGCAGCCCGGGACCCTCGCTGACGCCCTGTCGCGGCACCAGGAAGACGATGCCGAGCAGCCCGATCACGCCGAGCACGGTGACCGCCCAGAAGGTCGAGCGCCAGCCGAAGGCCTGCCCGAGCGCGGTGCCACCCGGTACGCCGAAGACGTTCGCCACCGTCAGTCCGGTGAACATCAGCGCGATCGCGCTGGCCTGCTTGGCCTTCGGCACCAGCGACGCGGCGACCACCGAGCCGACGCCGAAGAACGCGCCGTGCGACAGCGCCGCCACGATCCGTCCGGTCATCAGCACGCCGTACGACGGGGCGAGCGCGGAGATCAGGTTGCCGGCGACGAAGACGCCCATCAACGCGATCAGCACGGTCTTGCGGGAGATCCTGGAGCCGAGCGCGGTCAGCAGCGGCGCGCCGACCACGACGCCGAGGGCGTAGCCGGAGATCAGCAGCCCGGCCGACGGGATGCTGACGCCGAAGTCGGTGGCGACCTCGGGCAGCAGCCCCATGATCACGAACTCGGTGGTGCCGATCCCGAAGGCGCCGATGGCCAGTGCCCAAAGCGCGGCAGGCATGGTGTGGTTTCTCCTCGAAGGTAGTCTTGTGACTGTTACCGGCGTCCGCGATAGTTGCACACGCGGACTATTGCATGAGCCCTATGTTGCCTCATGCATGGGTATAGTTCAAGTGAGGCCTGAGGAGGACGCTGTGGGACTACCCGATGACGCGGCCGAGGCGCGCGCCCAAGGCTGGCGGACGCTGGCGGCGCTGCACGCCCGGATCGAGGACGAGTTGGAGCGCGCGCTGCAGAAGCAGCATGGGCTCTCGGTCAGCGAGTACTCCGTACTCGACGTGCTGGGCCGGCAGGAGGAGCACCACCTGCGGATGAACCAGCTATCGAACGCGGTCGTGCTCAGCCAGTCGGCGACCACCCGGCTGGTGAACCGGCTCGAGGACCGCAAGCTGCTGGAGCGCTACCTGTGCCCGACCGACCGGCGGGGGATCTACACCGAGGTCACCGAGGCGGGCCGCGCGCTGCTGGCCGAGGCCGAGCCGACACACGACGAGGTACTGACCGGCGCCTTGCGGAAGGCCGCCGAGTTCCCCGAGCTGGCACCGCTCGTGGATGCGCTGGCGCAGCTCCCACTGCCTGCGAAGGTCTGACACTTCGAGGCTGTGGGTTGGCTGAAGAAGCCGGCTCGTTCCTGGTCTGACGGGTAGTCCGCTGGCCAGGATCGAGGCATGGGTGAGATCAGTGAGCAAGCCGCCGTACGGCGGTTGCAGGAACGCTTCGGGTTCGGGGGCAAGGCGGCCGCGCCCGCAGCGGATTTCGAGCAGACCAAGACGCGGTTGTTCAGTGCCGCAGCTGATCCCGGGGTGTCGCCGCCGCCTGCGTTGACGACGCCGGCGATGGCGGAGAAGGGCGACAAGGAAGCGCGGAAGGCAGCCAACAAGGCGCGGGCGCGGCAGGAGTTGCAGCTCTCGGCGTGGTGGCTCGACCGGATGGTCGCCGGGGAGCGGGCGACCGAGCGGCTGACGTGGTTCTGGCACGGGCACTTCGCGACCAGTAACCAGAAGGTTCGCAGCGCGCCGCTGATGCTGGCGCAGAACCAGGTCTTCCGGCGTACGGCACAAGGGAGTTTCACCGACCTGGCCCGGGCGATGATCGTGGACGCGGCGCTGATCCGCTGGCTGGACGGCAACGACAACCGCAAGGGATCGCCCAACGAGAACCTGGCCCGGGAGTTCCTGGAGCTGTTCACGCTCGGCATCGGGCACTACGCCGAGGTCGACGTCTTCGAAGGCGCTCGGGCGCTGACCGGCTGGACCGTACGCCGTACTTCGACCCGCCCGGTGTTCCTGCCGAAACGTCATGACTCGGAGCCGAAGACCGTCTTCGGCAGGACCGGCGACTTCGACGCGCAAGGCTTTGCCGATCTGGCGTTGGCCAAGCCCGAGTCCGCGGCCTTCGTGGTCGGGCGGCTCTGGTTTCGGCTGGTCTCGCCGACTCCGCCGTCCGCCGCGACCCTCGCGCGGCTGGTCGCCGCCTACGGGAGCGGGCGCGACATCCAGGCGGTGCTGAAGGCGATCGCAGCTGAGCCGGCCTTCCGGGACAGCGCGTCGGCGATGGTGAAGCAACCGGTGGAGTGGGCCGTCGGGTTGATGCGTGCGCTCGGTGTGCGGCCTTCGACGTTCGACGACAAGACGAAGCTGAAGCTGCTGGCCGGGTTGCGCGGGATGGGGCAAGTGCCGTTCCGGCCGCCGAGTGTCGGTGGGTGGCCGTCGGGCGCGAGCTGGCTGACCACTTCGGCTGGAGTAGCGCGGCTGCAGTTGGCCCAGGAGCTGGCGAAGCTGGTCGAGCTCGGGCAGTTGCAGAAGTCGAGCGCGCGCGTCGACGGAGTACGGGCGTTGCTGGGTGTCGAGGCGTGGACCGGTCGCACCAGAGATGCCCTGGCCGGGTTGACGGATCCTGCGCAGCTGGTCGCGGTCGCGGCCTGTGCGCCCGAGTACGTAGTGAGCGGTTGAGGAGAATCATGGACAACCTGACCCGACGCCGGTTCCTGACGATGAGCGGAGTCACGGCCGCCGGCGCGCTGGCCGTGGGCGCGACCCAGGTGAACTGGTCCGACCTGATGAGCGCGGCGGTCGAGAATCCCTTGCAGAGCGGCGATTCCGTCCTCGTGGTGGTCACCCTGTACGGCGGCAACGACGGGCTCAACACCGTGGTGCCGGCCGGCGATCCGGAGTACCAGAAGGCGCGGCCGGAGTTGGCTTACGAGCCCGAGAAGGTGCTGGATCTCGGCGAGGGGCTGGGGCTCAGCCCCGGTCTCAAGGGACTGAAGGGGCTGTGGGACGAGAAGGCGCTCGCGATCGTGCGCGGGGTCGGCTATCCGCAGCCGGACCGGAGCCACTTCCGGTCGATGGCGATCTGGCAGACCGGCTCGCCGAAGACCTCCGTTCCGACCGGGTGGCTGGGGCGCTGGCTCGATGCGGCCGGTGGCGATCCTCTGCACGCGGTGTCGGTGGAGCCGACGCTGCCACCGTTGTTGGCAGGGGCAACGACCGCGGCAGCGTCGCTACCTGTTCGAGGGCTGAAGCTCCCCGCAGGCAAGGTCGGTACTGCGTTCGCCGCGCTGGGCAAGCCGAGTCCTGGTGAGGAGCACTGGCAGGCCGCCGCGGCGAAGTCGCTGGGCGATCTGCAGAACGCGGTGAAGGTGCTCGGCGGGGCGGTGCACGATCAGGCCGAGCGCGAAGACGATGAGGACGAGCAGAAGACCAAGGGCGGCTCGGCCGGCGGCAACTCGCAGCTCGGAGCTCAACTGGATCTCGTGGCCGGTCTCGTGGAGGCGGGCGTGCCGACCCGGGCGTACTCCGTGTCGCTGGGCGGATTCGACACCCATGCGGACGAGCGCGGGACCCAGGAGCGGTTGCTCGCCGAACTGGATGGAGCGTTGACGCCTTTCGTGCAACGGATGCGGAAGAGCGATCGCGGTCGGCAGGTCGTCGTCCTGGTGTACTCCGAGTTCGGGCGGCGGGTGCATGCGAACGGGAGCGACGGCACCGATCACGGGACGGCCGGACCGCTGTTCGTGCTCGGCGATCAGGTGCGCGGCGGGTTCTACGGCGAGCAACCGAGCCTGACGGACTTGTCGAACGGCGACCTGGTCGCGACGACCGACTTCCGCGATGTCTACGCGACGATGCTGCGCGGCGTACTGGGGGCTGATGGTGAGCGGATCCTTGGCGGTCACAGTGGGAACGTCGATGGACTGCTCAAGGTGTGAGGGTCAGCAGGAACGCGGCGCCGGGCTTGCCGTCCGGGCGGTCGGTGGCGATCAGGTCGCCACCGTGAGCCCGGGCGAAGCCGCGTGCGATCGGCAGGCCGAGGCCCGAGCCGCGGCTACGTTCGCCGTGCACAAGTCGCTGGAAGATCCGCTCGCGGTCCTCGGGTGGCACGCCAGGACCGTTGTCCTGGACAACTACCTGGACCTGATCGGGAGTCTGGCGGAGCAGGACCTCGATCCGGCCAGTGTCGCCGGTGGCGTGGCGGGCGTTGTCGAGCAGGTTGGCGAGGATCTGGGTGAGGCGGTCGGGGTCGGCCTGGAGTTGCAGGTCCGGGCCGATCACTTCGACGGTGTGGTCGGGGGCCATCAGCTGCAGACGGTTCGCCTGGGTCTGGGCGAGGTGCTTGAGCAGGACGGGTTGGCGGCGCAGTACGAGGCCGGCGTCGATCCGGGCCAGTTCCAGCAGGTCGGCGACCAGGGTGCCGGCTCGGCGGGACTCTCGGACCAGCAGGAGTTCGAGCTCCCCGCGGCGTTCGGCGGGGGTGTCCGGACCGAGTTGGAGCAGGGTTTCGGCGGCGGTCTGCAGGCCGGTGACCGGAGTACGGAGCTCGTGGGCGGCGTCGGCGACGAACTGGCGCATGTGCTGCTCCGCACCGCGGGCCGTCCGCTCGGCGCCTTCGAGCGAGTCGAGCATTTCGTCGAAGGCGAGTGCCGTCCGGCCGAGTTCGGTGTCGCTGCGGGTTGGTTGCAGGCGGCCCCCACGACGGCCCGCGGCGATCGAGCGGGCCAGCGAGGTCATCGCGTCGAGCGGAGCCAGGGCGACGCGCATGCCGAGGATCAGGGCCAGGGCGGTGATCAGGACAGCGGCGGCGCCGGCGACGACCAGGACACGTTGCAGGGTCCGGCTTGCGCCTTCCAGTTGCGAGGTGTCGGCGGAGAGCAGCAGGGTGGCGCCGCGAGTGCGTTGACCGGCGGTCAGGGTGCTCTTCACCTGCCGGGCGTCGCTGCTGGGATCTAGGGCGGGGGAGCCGAACTCCTGACCGGTGCGCAGGATCAGCGTGACCCGGATGCCGTCGGCATCGATTCGCCGGACGAGGTTGGCGGGGGCAACGTTCTGCCGGGCGAGCTGCTGGGCCAGCTGGGCCCGGCCGGCCAGCAGCGTGGTGAGGTTGCGTTCGGCTTGGGCGTCGAAGATCGCCTTGACCGCGAGGCCGGTGATCGGGAGGACGACCAGCAGGACGAGGAGCGCGGTGATCGTCACTCGGCGCCGCAGCGAGACGGTGTTCATTCGGTGGGTTCCCGCAGCAGGTAGCCGGCGCCGCGGATCGTGTGCAGCAGCGCGGGGCTGCCGAGCTTGCGGCGCAGCGCGCTGACGTGGACCTCGACCAGGTTGGCGGCATAGTCGTCGTACCCCCACACGGCAGCCAGGAGCTGAGCCTTGCCGACCACCTTGTCCCGGCGTCCGGCCAGGAACGTCAACAGCTTCAGCTCGGTCGCGGTCAGCTCCAGCGGCCGGCCCGCGCGACTGACCGAGCTGGCCTCCACGTCGATGGCCAGGTCGCCGATCTCCAGGACGGTCCGCAGCCGGCCCATCCGGCGCAGTACGGCCTCGACGCGGGCGATCAGCTCGGCGAGCACGAACGGCTTGACCACGTAGTCGTCGGCGCCGGTCCGCAGGCCGTGCAGCCGGTCCTCGACGGCGTCCCGAGCGGTGAGCAGGACGATCCCGGCGTTCGAGAGTTCACGGACCAGCTCCAGTAGCACGAACCCGTCCCGGCCGGGCAGCATCACGTCGAGCAGGACCAGATCGGGCCGGAACGCCGCCAGGTCGCGTTCGAGCAGCTCGCCGTCGGCGCGGGTCAGCACCTCGCAGCCGGCCTCCTCCAGGGCGATCCCGACCGCCGTCCGGATCGCCTCCGCGTCCTCGACCACGAGGACTCTCGCCACCATCCGCCCATCGTGCCACCGGCCGGCTCTTCGTCAGTACTCCGCCCGCGCCGCCTTCAGCACACCTTCAGGTGCGGTGGGACACTGGAGGCCTGATGGCGAAGGCGGACAAACACAAGGTCTACTTCTGGCTGATGGGCACCTGCATCGGCCTGATCGTGCTCGCCTGGTTCGTGGTGCGGCTGTTCTCGATCCCGGCCGCGATCGGGATGAGCGCGGTCGCCGCCGTCATCCCGCCGATCGCCGCGATCGTGGGCAACCGTCCACAGCGCTAGGACCAGGTTGTGGACAGTACGTCGATGAATGCCGCCGCGAGTGGGTCGGGCGCGCCGCGGGTGTAGGCCGTGAGGGTGCGGCGGGTGGGCGGATCGGTTCGTAGTACGCGGCCGTCGAAGGCCGTCGGCAGGATGTTGGACGGGACCAGGGCCGGACCGAGGCCTGCCGCTGCGAGCGTCGGCGCCGCGGCGGTCTGCTCGGTGTGGACCGCCACGCGGGGCTCGAAGCCGGCCTTCGCGCAGGCCTGATTCAGTACGTCGGCCAGGCCGTGGCCAGGCGTGTAGTGCACCCAGGCGCGGTCGGCCAGGTCCTTCAACCGGACCGTCTTGCGGCCACGAGCGGCTGCTGGGTCGTCCGCGGCGACGACCACCACGAGCTCTTCTTCGCCCAGGGTGTGGATGGTGCCCGGCCAGTCCGGCGGCGAAGGGCCGACGGCGAGATCGGCCTGGCCGGCGCTCATCGCCTTGGTCAGCTCGTCGGTGTGCCGGTGCTCGAAGAGCCGGATACCGACGCCGGGATGGGTCCGGCGCCAGGCCTTGAGCGCGGTCGGCAGGATACCGAGGCTGATCGAGTAGAGCGTCGCGATCTGCAGCTCGCCGACCTCCAGCCCCGCCGCCTGCCGGGCAGCGCAGTGGGCGCGTTCGGCGTCGGCCAGCGCGGCGCGGGCGTGCGGGAGCATCGCGCGGCCGGTCGGGGTCAGCCGGACCGCCCGCGGCAGGCGCTCGAGCAGCGTGCTGCCGGTGGACCGCTCGAGCGCACGGATCTGGTGCGAGAGCGCGGGCTGGGTGACGTGCAGCAGCTCGGCGGCCTTGGTGAAGGAGCCCAGGTCGACGACCGTCACCAGATATTCGAGCTGCCGGAGCGTCGCCATGAACAGAGCTTATGGGATCGGTGATCACTATGCCTTGGACTTATCCACAGGGTTAGCCACAGGCTGGGGATATGGACCTGAGGAAAGTCGCGCTGGTGGTCGGCGCCCGCGGAGTGATCGGCACGAAGCTCGTCGAGCAACTGGACTCGCTGCCGGACTGGGAGGTGGTCGGACTGTCCCGGCGCGGCGGTGTCGACTCGCCGGGCGTGCGGCACGTGGCTGTGGATCTGCTCGATCCCGACGACACCCGCGCCAAGCTGTCCGCGCTGACGGAGGTGACCCACGTCTTCTACGTCGCTTATCAGGACCGCCCGACCTGGGCCGAGCTGGTGCCGCCGAACCTCGCGATGCTGGTCAACGTCGTCGATGCCATCGAGCCGGTCGCGCGCGGACTGCGGCACGTCAGCCTGATGCAGGGCTACAAGGTGTACGGCGCGCATCTCGGGCCGTTCAAGACGCCGGCCCGGGAGGACGATCCGCCGCATCTGCCGCCGGAGTTCAACGTCGACCAGCAGCGGTTCCTGGAGTCGCGGTCCGCTCAGGCTGACTGGGACTGGTCGGCGTTGCGGCCGTCGGTCGTCGGTGGAGTTGCCCTCGGCAACCCGATGAACCTGGCGGTCGGGATCGCCGTCTACGCGTCGATCTCGAAGGAGCTGGGGGTGCCGCTGCGGTTCCCAGGGAAGCCTGGCGCCTACGACAGTCTGCTGGAGATGACCGACGCGGGGTTGTTGGCCAAGGCAACCGTCTGGGCGGCGACCTCGCCGGCGGCGGCGAACCAGGCGTTCAACATCACGAACGGCGATCTGTTCCGGTGGAGTGAGTTGTGGCCGAAGCTCGCCCGCTGGTTCGACCTGGAGGTCGCGCCGCCGTTGCAGATGTCGCTGGCGACGGTGATGGCTGACAAGGAGCCGCTGTGGAAGGAGCTCCAGGCGGCGCACAGCCTGGCCGGTACGGCGTACGCCAAGGTCTCGTCCTGGCCGTTCGCGGACTTCGTCTTCGGCTGGGACTACGACTTCTTCGCCGACGGCTCGAAGGCCCGGCGGGCCGGTTTCCACGAGTACGTCGACACCGAGGCGATGTTCTACGGCATCTTCGAGACGCTTCGGCGCGAGCGCATCATCCCGTAGGCCGGGTGTGGCATGCTCCCGGCTGTGGCGGGACAAGGATCGGGTCAGGGCGCCGGACGGGTGCTGGGAGTCAACCTGCGGGCCCGGCGGGACGAGCAGGGCATCTCGCTGTCGGAGCTGGCGCGGCGGTCGGGGATCGCCAAGGGCACGCTGTCCCAGCTGGAGTCCGGCGCGGGCAACCCGACGATCGAGACGGTGTTCAGTCTGTCGAACGCTCTCGGGGTGCCGGTCTCGTCGCTGCTGAACGAGCCGCCGGCCGCGGACCTGGTGCACGTCCGGTCGGCCGACGTCGAGGTGCTGACCGGTGACGCGGTCGATCTGCGGATGCTGCGGCGGCTGGAGCACCCGGGGTCGCTGCTGGAGGTCTACGACCAGCAGATCCGGGCGGGCGCGGTGCAGCGCTCGGCCGGGCATCCGGGGACCGAGCATCACGTCGTACTGGCTGGGCGGTTGCGGATCGGGGCGCAGGGGCGGCAGTACGAGCTCGGTCCGGGGGACTACCTGGCGTTCCGGGCGCACGCGGCGCACGAGTACGAGGCACTGGACGGGCTGGTGCGGTCGGTGTTGCTGCTGGAGTATCCGCCGGACGTTCAGCCGGCGTCGCTGGACGGGCTGCACCTGAGCTGAAGTTTTCGCCCGTTGACCTGGGCGGCGGACGGACGTACGCTCGAATCGTTCATTTTACTGAACGGTCTGGCGAGAGGTTCGGATGGCTGAGGTCGATGTGGTGGTGGTCGGGGCGGGCGTCGTGGGTGCCGCCTGCGCCGAAGCCTTGTCGGCCGCCGGCGTGCGGGTGCTGGTGCTGGATCGTGGCTCGCCGGCCGGTGGGACGACCGCTGCTGGTGAGGGCAACATCCTGGTGTCCGACAAGGCGCCGGGGCCGGAGCTCGAGTTGGCGATCGCGTCGCGGGCCGAGTGGCTCGCAGTACTGGATCGGTTGCCGGAGCGGGTCGCGGATGTCGAGTGGGAGCCCAAGGGTGGGCTGGTCGTCGCGACGGGTGAGCCTGGGCCGTTGGAGGACTTCGCGGCCGCGCAGCGTGGGGCTGGGGTCGATGCGCGGGTGATCAAGCCTGCGGAGGTCTTCGAGTTGGAGCCGTTGCTGACTCCTGCGGTGACGGTCGGCGTGTATTACCCGGAGGACGCGCAGCTTCAGCCGGTGCTCGCGGCGACGGCGTTGCTGGCCGCAGTACGGGCTCGTGGGGGTGAGGTCCGGGGTGGCGTCGCCGCTTTGTCCGTACGCCAGTCCGGTGGGCGGGTGACTGGGGTTGTGACTGACTCGGGGGTTGTTGCCTGTGGCGCGGTGGTCAACGCGTGTGGGCCGTGGGCTGGCGCATTCAGTGCGCTCGCGGGTGGGCCGATCGAGATCCTGCCGCGGCGGGGGATGATTCTGGTGACCGCGCCGTTGCCGGAATGCGTGCGGCACAAGGTTTATGACGCCGACTACGTGGGCGCGGTCGGGAGCGGCGACGCGGAGCTGCAGACGTCGACGGTGGTGGAGTCGACGCGGGGTGGCACGGTGCTGATCGGGTCGAGCCGGGAGCGGATCGGGTTCGACGACGCAGTGCGGGTGAAGGTGCTGCGGGAGTTGGCGCGGAAGGCGGTGGGGTTGTTTCCGTTCCTGGGCGAGGTGCCGGTGATGCGGGCGTACGGCGGGTTTCGGCCCTATGCGCCGGATCATCTGCCGGTGATCGGGGCTGATTCGCGGGTTGCGGGGTTGTGGCATGCGACCGGGCATGAGGGGGCTGGGATCGGGTTGGCTGCTTCGACTGGGCGGTTGATTACCGAGTTGTTCTTGGGGTTGGCGCCGCATGTGGATGCTGCGGCGTTCCGGGTTGATCGGCCGGGGGTTGTCTTGTGAGCCCTTACCTGCGTTCTGTTGAAGGGGATCCGGCTGAGCCGCGGCCGGGTGAGGCTTTTGCGATCACTGTCGATGGCGAGACGGTGGAGGCGCTGCCGGGGCAGAGTGTTGCTGCTGCGTTGATGGCTGGTGGGCGGGATTCCTGGCGGCGTACGCGGGGTGGTGAGCGGGCGCGGGGCGTGTTTTGCGGGATCGGTGCTTGCTTCGATTGTTTGGTGGTGGTGAACGGGCTGCCTGATGTGCGCGCTTGCCAGCGGGTGGTGGCGGCGGGGGATGAGGTCAGGACGCAGCATGGGGTGGAGTTGCCTGGTGCTGGGGTTGCTGGCGCGCGGATGGGTGCGGGTGCTGTCGCGGCTGGCCGCGCTGACGGCGTACGGGTGGTGCCGGTGGTTGTGGTGGGGGCTGGGCCCGCTGGGATGAGCGCGGCGGTGGCTGCGGCTGACGCTGGTCGGTCGGTGGTGCTGGTTGATGCCGGGACGAGTGTGGGTGGGCAGTTCAATCGGCAGTTGCCTGCGGAGTTTCGGGCTCGGCGGCCGGAGAAGTTGCAGCATGGGTGGGCTGCGTTCGCGCGGTTGCGGGATCGGATTGCTGGTGATCCGGCGATCACGCATTTGACCGAGACGAGTGTGTGGGCCGTCGAGCGGAGCGAGCGGAGTACGAGGTTGTGGTTGCAGCGCGGCGAGGCTGACGCTGCTGGACGACAGGTGTGGGCTGTCGAAACACCTGCGCTGGTGCTCGCGACGGGTGCCTATGACCGGGTGCTGCCCTTCCCTGGGTGGGAGTTGCCGGGGGTTTACACCGCCGGTGCCGCGCAGGCGTTGGCGAAGGGACAACGGATCGCCGTCGGTCGTCGAGTGGTTGTCGCCGGGACGGGACCCTTCCTGCTTCCCGTCGCCGAGTCGCTGGTCGGTGTCGGTGCCGAGGTGGTTGCTCTGCTCGAAGCCAACCACCCGAAGACCGTCGCCCGAGGCTGGCTCTCGGACCCGCTGGCCGCCCTCACCAAACTCGGCGAAGGCGCCGCCTACGCAGCTCTGCTCGCCCGCCACCGAGTCCCTGTGAAACATGGCCGCACAGTGATCGCCGCCCACGGCACCGACCGGGTAGAAGCAGTTACCACCGCCCGCCTGGACCGCAACTGGACCCCGATCCCGGGGACCGAAGAACGCCTCGAGGTCGACGCCGTCTGCCTCGGCTTCGGCTTCACTCCCAATCTGGAGCTCGCCGTCTCCACCCGCTGCCAACTGACCGAAGGCCCGGACGGCGGCCCCGCAGTACTGGTCGACGGCAACCAGCAAACCACCACCCCTGGAGTCTGGGCAGCAGGCGAACTAACCGGCATAGGTGGAGCCGCCCTGGCTGCAGCCGAAGGCCACGTGGCCGGCACCGCCGCAGCAGGTTCTGTAACTGATGAGAAGACCATCAGAGAAGTTGCTAAAGGCAAGCGGTTTGCCAAGGCGTTGGCTGTGGCGTACCCCGTGCGGGATGGGTGGCTGGCGTGGAGCGGGGCGGATACCAACGTCTGTCGGTGTGAGGAGGTTTCGCGGGGTGATGTGGAGGAGGCGGTGAAAGCTCGCGAGGTTGGGGGTGCGCGGAGTTTGAAGCTTTCGAGTAGGGCTGGGTTGGGGTTGTGTCAGGGGCGGGTGTGTGGGCGGAACGTGGCTGCGATCAGCGGAGTACGGAACGAGTACGGGCGGCCGGTTGGGCAGCCTGTGCGGATGAGTGATTTGGCCGGCGCGGAGATTCTGGAGGACTTGTGAGCGAGAAGCTTGATGGTGTGATCGTGGCGACGGCGTTGCCGTACGTCGAGGACGCGGCGGCGCCGGCTGGGTTGCGGCCGGACTACGAGAAGTATGCGGAGCACTGTCGGTGGCTGGTGGAGAACGGCTGTCGGGGTGTTGGGCCCAACGGGTCGTTGGGGGAGTACTCGTCGTTGACCGATGACGAGCGCCGGAAGGTGGCGCAGACGGCGATCGAGGCCGTGGGCAACGATGGGATCGTTGTGGTCGGCGTGCACGGGGCGGGGGCGCACCAGGCTCGGGCGTGGGCGGAGAAGGCGGCGGAGGACGGGGCGGACGGCGTACTGTGCCTGCCGCCGACCATGTACCGCGCGAATCGCGGCGAGGTGCTTCACCACTACACCGAGGTCGCCAAGGCGGGGCTGCCGGTGATGGTTTACAACAACCCGCACGACACCAAGGTGGATCTGACGCCTGACCTGCTGGCGGAGATCGCGCAGATCGACAACATCGTGGCGGTGAAGGAGTTCACCGGGGACGTTCGGCGGATTCTGGAGATTCGTGAGGTGGCGCCGAGTCTCAATGTCGTGGCGGGTGCCGACGATCTGACGCTGGAAGCGTTGCTGATGGGCGCGACCGGCTGGTTCGCGGGCTTCCCCAACGTCTTTCCGGCCGAGTCCGTCAAGCTCTACAACCTTGCGCTGGAAGGGAAGCTGGCCAAGGCGCGGGCGCTGTACGAGCCGTTGGTGGCCGCGTTCCGGTGGGACTCGCGGGTCGAGTTCGTGCAGGCGATCAAGTACGGAATGGACTACGTCGGCCGGTACGGCGGTCCCTGCCGGCCGCCGCGCGGACCGCTCGTGCCCGAGCACCTGGCGCAGTTGGAGCTGGACATGAAGAAGGCCGTGGAGTCGTTGGCATGAGGTCGATCCGGACCTTGAGCGCGATCGACTCGCACACCGAGGGGATGCCGACCCGGGTGATCACCGGCGGGGTCGGCGTCATCCCGGGCGCGACGATGGCCGAGCGGCGGCTGCACTTCCTCGAGCACGACGACGATCTGCGGCTGTTCCTGATGAACGAGCCGCGCGGGCACTCGGCGATGAGCGGCGCGATCCTGCAGCCGCCGACCCGGCCGGACGCCGACTGGGGTGTGCTCTACATCGAGGTCTCCGGCTGCCTGCCGATGTGCGGGCACGGCACGATCGGGGTCGCGACCGTGCTGGTCGAGTCGGGGATGGTCAAGGTGACCGAGCCGCTCACCCAGGTCCGGCTGGACACCCCGGCGGGGCTCGTCGTCGCGGATGTTGCCGTCAGCAACGGCAGGGCGGAGCACGTGACGATCCAGAACGTACCGGCGTACTCGCACGCGCTGGATGCGACGGTCAAGGTCGACGGGCTGGGCGAGGTCACCTACGACCTGGCCTACGGCGGCAACTTCTACGCGATCCTGCCGTTGGAGCAGCTCGGCATCCCGTTCGACCGGTCGGAGAAGGACCGGATCCTGCAGGCCGGGCTGGACATCATGGACGCGATCAACGCCACCGATCGGCCGGTGCATCCGCTGGACCCGTCGATCAACGAGTGCAAGCACGTCCAGTTCACCGCACCCGGTCGCGATGGCGCGCACTCGCGCAACGCGATGGCGATCCACCCGGGCTGGTTCGACCGCTCCCCGTGTGGCACCGGCACGTGCGCGCGGATGGCGCAGTTGCATGCGCGCGGCGAACTCGACCTAGGGCAGGACTTCGTCAACGAGTCCTTCATCGGCACCCGCTTCACCGGGCGGCTGCTGGAGGAGACGACGGTCGGCGAGCGCGCGGGCGTAGTACCGACGGTCACCGGGCGGGCGTGGATCACGGGGATGGGTCAGTACCTGCTCGACCCGACTGATCCGTTCCCGACAGGATTTGTGCTCTAGCTGGTGAAGTGCAGGGTTTGGCCGGGGCGGAGTTGGGCGCAGGCAGCCAGGTCCGCCCCGGCCACGTAGGCGATGACGGGGTAGCCGCCGGTGACCGGGTGGTCGGCCAGGAAGAGAACCGGCAGGCCGGACGGCGGGATCTGGAGCGCACCGAGGGCCATGCCTTCGGTGGGGAGCTCGCCTTGGTGGATCCGCTCCAGCGGCGTGCCCTCCAGGCGTACTCCGATGCGATTGCTGTTACTGCTGACCGTATAGGTCTGCCCGAGCAACGCGCCGGGCGCGAACCAGTCCTCCCGCGGCCCAGCCGTCACCCGTACGGCGATCTCGCCCGCCGCCGGATCGGCCACCGCCGCGAAGTCCACGCCCGGCATCGGCCCGTGCTCCCCGCCGACAGGCAACGAATCGCCGACCTTCAACGGCGCAGGCCCGAGGCCGGACAGCAAATCGGTGGACCGCGAGCCGAGCACCGGAGTCACTGCAAACCCACCCCGTACTGCGACGTACGTCCGCAGCCCGCTCGTCGGTGGCCCAAGACGCAGCACGTCGCCCGCTCGCAGCGTGGCCGGAGCGTTGAGCGGGGTGCCGGGACAGGGCGCGCCAGTCACCGCCACCACCACATCGGACTCGGCCCGGAGCACCAGTCCGCCGAAGGTCACCTCGAGCGCCGCAGCTCCAGAAGCGTTACCCACAAGCCGATTCGCCAGCTCGTACGAGCGCAGGTCGCAAGCACCGGACCGCGGTACGCCGAGCGCCGCCTGCCCGGCCCGGCCACGATCCTGGATGGTTGCCAACGGCCCGGTTTCGAGCACGGTCAGCATCAGTCCTCCACCCTCACGAAACGGACCCGGCGGCCCGGACTCAGCAGCGCGGCGGGCTCCCGCGTCTGATCGAAGACCTTGAGATCCGTATGCCCGAGGAGTTGCCAGCCGCCCGGGGACTCGCGCGGGTAGACGCCGCTGAACTCACCGGCCAGCGCAACCGCGCCGGCGGGGACCTTGGTGCGCGGCGAGGAGCGGCGCGGGATGTCCCAGGAGGTGGTGCCGGTGAGATAGCCGAAGCCGGGAGCGAAGCCGCAGAAGGCGACCGTCCAGTCCTCAGCGGTGTGGCGCTTGATGACGTCGTCGATCGAGCACTCCAGGAGCTCGGCCAGGTCGGGGAGATCCTCCCCGTCGTACACGACCGGGATCTCCAGCAGCTCGCCGCCGGTCCGACTGCCCGACACCGGCTGCACCGCACGCAGCAACCGGGTCAGCTCCACCAGGTCGGTGCCGTCGGTGGTGACCATGACGGTGCGTGCCGCCGGGATGATGTCGATGACGCCGGCCGGTGGCGACGCGGCCAGCGCCGCGTAGTACCCGAGGACCTCGGTGAGATCCTCGAGCTCCACCAGTACGGCGCGTTCGCCGGCAGGCAAGATGCGCATCACTGACTGAACGGGCTCAACGTGACGCCCGCTCCCTCCAACGCCTTGCGGACCTGCAGAGCGATCTCGACCGCGCCGGGCGTATCGCCGTGCACGCAGATCGACGCCGGCGCCAACTGCAGCTCGCCGCCCGCGCTGTCGGCGATGACCCCTCCGGTCGACATCGCCGTACAGCGGGCCGCGATCTCCGCTCCGTCGTGCAGCACCGAGCCGGCCTCACGCCTGGACACCAAGGTGCCGGCCGGTGTGTAGGCGCGGTCGGCGAAGGCTTCGTGGACGACGGTCAGCCCGGCTTCGGCGGCGAGCCGGAGCCAGGCCGAGCCGGGCAGACCGAGCACCGGCAGGGCGGCGTCGTAGTCGACGATCGCGCCGACCACGGCCGCCGCCTGCTCCTGGTGGCTGCCGATCGTGTTGTAGAGCGCGCCGTGCGGTTTCACGTACCGGACGCGATCACCCGCGATCCGGGCGAACGCGTCCAGCGCGCCAAGCTGATAGATCACCTCGTCGCGCAGCACGGCGGGCTCGACGTCGAGGAAGCGGCGGCCGAAGCCGGGCTTGTCGTCGTACCCGACGTGCGCGCCGATCGCGACGCCCCGCTCGACCGCTTGGCCGGTCACCCGGCGCATGATCGACGGGTCTCCGGCGTGGAAGCCGCAGGCCACGTTGGCGCTGGTGACGACGTCGAGCAGGGCCGCGTCGTCGCCCATCGTCCACGAGCCGAAGCCCTCACCGAGATCGGCGTTGAGATCCATCAGACCGCTCCTTTAACCGAACAGCTCGAAGACGGGCTTCACCGAGCGGACCGCCAGGTAGATGGTCAGCAGCCAGGCCGCGCCGCCGATCAGCAGTAGCCACCTGGGGTACTTGTACCCACGGAGCAGATCGGTGCGCTGCCATGCCACCCAGAGAAGCACACCGATGCCGACCGGCAGCAGCAACCCGTTGAAGGCGCCGGCGAAGATCAGCAGCTGGGTGGGCGCGGTGCCGATCGACAGGAAGATCACCGTGCTGACCGCGATGAAGCCGACCACGAGGATCGTCCGGGTCCTGTCGGTCGTCCTCGTCCGGGACGTCACGAAGGTGACCGTCGTGTACGACGCGCCGATCACGCTGGTGATCGCCGCCGCCCAGAGCACCACCCCGAAGGCGCGCAGCCCGAACTCGCCGGCCGCGTGCTGGAAGGCCGACGCGGCCGGGTTCTTCGGGTCCAGCGCCTGGCCGCCCGCGACCACGCCGAGGATCGCCAGGAACAGCACGATCCGCATCACGCCGGTGATCAGGATGCCGGTGACCGAGCCGCGGGTGATGTCCTTGACGTGCTGCGGGCCGGAGACGCCGGAGTCGAGCAGCCGGTGCGCGCCGGCGTACACGATGTAGCCGCCGATGGTGCCGCCGATCAGGGTGGTGATCGCCAGGAAGTCGACCTGCTCGGGCAGTACGACGTTCTTCAGCGCGGTGCCGACCGGTGGGCCGGAGGTGATCGCGATGTAGGTGGTGAGCAGGATCATCACCGCGCCGAGCACCAGCACCACCCGGTCCATCGCCAGCCCCGCGCGCTTGGACAAGAAGATGCCGATGGCAATCAATGCGGAGAGCGCGCCGCCCAGCTTGGGGTTGAGGCCGAGCATCGCGTCCAGGCCCAGCCCGGTGCCGGAGACGTTGCCGATGTTGAACACCAGGCCGCCGACGAACAGCAGCGCGGCCATCACGTAGCCGAGCCCCGGCGCGACCAGGTTGCCGAGCTCCTGGGCCCGCCGGCCGGAGACGCCGATCACCCGCCAGACGTTCAGCTGCAGCGCGATGTCGACCAGGATCGAGGCGGCGATCGCGAACGCGAAGGCGGCGCCGAGGGACACGGTGAAGGTGGTCGTCTGGGTGATGAACCCGGGCCCGATGGCCGAGGTGGCCATCAGGAACATCGCGCCGATCAGCGTCGACTTGGTGCTCGCCTTCATCGCGGTCTCGGGCGTCTTCCTGCCCGCCGCGGGTGGCAACTGCCGGCCGGCGCCCTGACCGGTACTACGGGTCGCCGGGCGCCGGACAGGCTTCGAAGTGGGTTTGGTCGGTGGCTTCGACATGGCGGTGCTCCTGGGTCCTCAGAAAGCTTTCGGTCGGTCTCCTGCAGACGGTCGGTAGGTGAGTGAACGCCTTGAGTGATTTCGAGAGTAGAGATTGTTCAACAATCCTGCAAGACTCTTGTTCATCGAAATTTCCCACCGCGCCGGGAGTGAGCGATGATGCAGAGATGTCCATCAGTCAGCGCAGCGACGACGACGAGGGCCGGCAGGCCTGGCTCCGCGGCGTCGCCGCGGACGTCGCCCGGCAGGACCGCAGCAGCTCCGCCGAGCGCGCGGCCGACATCCTCCGCCGCAGCATCACGGAGGGTGCCCTCCGCCCTGGCGCCCAGCTCTCGGAGATCGAGCTCACCGAGGTCCTCGACGTCAGCCGGAACACGCTGCGGGAGGCCTTCCGGCTGCTCACCCACGAAGGACTGCTGGTCTACAAGCTGCACCGCGGCGTCTTCGTGCCCGAGCTGGACGAGCACGACGTGGTCGACCTCTACCGGCTGCGCCGGGTCCTGGAGGTCGACGTACTCCGCGGCCTCACGCACCGCACTCCCGAGCTTCCCGGCGAGCGGCTCAAGCCGCTGGAAGACGACCTCCTGGACGCCGAGGCCGCCGCGCTGGACGGCCGCTGGGCAGCCGTCGGTACGGCGAACATGCGCTTCCACCGCCACCTCATCGGCCTGGC
Organism: Kribbella sp. NPDC056861; assembly: GCF_040687575.1. Classification (NCBI taxonomy): domain Bacteria; kingdom Bacillati; phylum Actinomycetota; class Actinomycetes; order Propionibacteriales; family Kribbellaceae; genus Kribbella; species Kribbella sp. NPDC056861. The sequence goes on from NZ_JBFBNQ010000003.1 coordinate 254,844, forward strand.
CGACAGCAGCCGGCTCGACGACATCACCGGCCGGCTGCTCGCCGAGCTGCGGCTGCTCTTCCACGTCATCGCGACCCCGCAAGAGCTGCACGAGCCCTACATCGCGCGCAACCGCTCCATCTACCAACTGCTCTGCGACCGTCAGTACGAGCAGGCGGCCGATGTTCTCCAGGACTACCTGCTGGACTCCGAGCAAGGACTGCTGGACGCGTTCAGAGCGAGGTGACGCATGCTGACCCCGGGCGACGCGCGAGCGCAGTACCGGGGTGGGCTGGTGGTTCCGACTTCGGGTCACGCGCCGGGCTTCACCCAGGCCAACTTGGTGGTCCTGCCGCGTGACTGGGCCTACGACATGCTCCTGTTCGGCCAGCGCAACCCGCAGCCGGTGCCGCTGCTCGACGTCACCGACGCAGGCTCGACCAGTACTGCGCTGGCGCCGGGCGCCGACCTGCGCACCGACCTTCCGCAGTACCGGGTGTGGCGGGATGGTGAGCTGGTCGACGAGCCGGCTGAGGTGGTGGACCTGTGGCGCGACGACCTGGTCAGCTTCCTGATCGGCTGCAGTTTCAGCTTCGAGAGCGCGCTGATAGAGGCCGGTGTGCCGGTCCGCAACATCGAGCAAGGACGGAACGTGTCGATGTACCGGACCAATCGCGAGTGCCGTCCGGCCGGGCGGTTGAGCGGGCCGCTGGTGGTCTCGATGCGGCCGATTCCGGCGGCGTTGGTGGCGACCGCGGTACAGGTCACTGCGCGGATGCCGCGGGTCCACGGCGCGCCCGTGCACGTGGGTTCGCCCGAGGCGCTCGGTATCGCGGACCCAGCGCGGCCGGACTTCGGTGATGCGGTGGAGGCGGCGCCTGGAGATGTTCCGGTTTATTGGGCTTGCGGAGTGACGCCCCAAGCTGCGTTGATGGATTCCAGGCCTCCGTTCGCGATCACCCACGCTCCTGGGCACATGTTCGTGACCGATGTGCCGGATGCCGTGTATCGCCAGCCCTGACAGCCCCGAGGGGGAGCAGATGAGTGAAGACCGGACCGAGGAACAACGGAAGTCCTACCGGCCGATCGACGCGGCGGGATTCCGTGCGTCGATCGCGCGGGACTGGGGTGCGGTCGACCGGTCGGTGACGTTGCCGGACGGGCTGGCCGACGCCGCCGCCGAGCATCGGCGCAAGCTGGTCGCGGCGCTGCCCGGCCGCCGGATCGCCGTCGCCGCGGGCCGCGCGCCGGTCCGGTCGAACGACACCGACTTCTCCTTCCGCGCGGACAGCGACTTCGTCTGGCTGACCGGCTGCCAGGCCGAAGGCGCGGTGCTGGTCATCTCCGGCGACGGCGACGCGACGCTCTACCTGCGCGAGCCGGCCGGCCCGTCCGAGGCCGACTTCTTCGCGAGCGCGCGGGACGGTGAGCTGTGGATCGGGCCGGTGCCCGGGCTGAAGGACTGGTCGGACGCACTGCAGCTGCCGTGCCGGCCGATCGAGGAGCTGCCGTCGGCGGTGCGCGGCGCGGTACCGGCGATGTTGACGACGTACGGCGTGGAGCCGCTGCTGGACGCGCTGGTCGGCGGCAACCCGGCGAACTCGCAGGAGCTGCGGCAGTCGCTGGCCGAACTGCGCCGGATCAAGGACGACTGGGAGCTCGACCAGCTCCGCGAGGCCGTGGCCGCCAGTGTGCTGGCCTTCGCCGACGTGGCGCGCGAGCTGCCCGAGGCCGTCCGCGGTGGTGGCGAGCGCTGGCTGGAAGGCACCTTCGACCGCCGCGCCCGTACTGCGGGCAACGGGCCGGGCTACGCGTCAATCGTTGCTGCTGGCAACCACGCGCCGGTGCTGCACTGGGTCCGCAACGACGGTGCCGTCCGCGAGGGCGACGTGATCCTGTTCGACGCCGGAGTGGAGACGCGCACCCTGTACACGGCCGACGTGACCCGGACCTTCCCGGTGACGGGTGAGTACACGCCGGCCCAGCGGCAGGTGCACGACCTGGTCCACCAGGCACACGTCGCGGCGCTGGACGCGGTCCGGCCGGGTTCGCCGTACCGGGCCTTCCAGTACGAGGCGATGCGGGTGCTGGTCGAAGGCCTGCGGGACTGGGGTGTTCTGGACGTCTCGCTGGACGAGGCGCTCGGGCCGGACGGGCAACAGCACCGCCGGTACGTCGTCTGCGGGCTCGGCCATTACATCGGCCTCGACGTCCACGACTGCGACTCGGCCCGCCCGGAAACCTACTTCGCGGCCGACCTCGAGGTCGGGATGGCGCTCGCGGTCGAGCCAGGCCTCTACTTCCATCCGCACGACGAGACGATCCCGCCGGAACTGCGCGGCATCGGCATCCGGATCGAGGACAACGTGGTGGTGCACTCCGACCGGCTGGAAATCCTCACCGAGGCGCTGCCGATCACCACCGACGGCCTGGAGGCCTGGACCCGGAGCCACCTCCCGACGTAACCCTGGGTGGTCAATCGATCGCTGAAAAAAATCTGGTCACATGCAGTAACACTCGGCCCGCCAGCACGATGTAACGAGCGGGGGAGGGTCAATCCCGGCCCGGTGCGCTGCAGTGGGGGGCCGCGGCGGCGCACCGGCCGGACTGGCCCCGACTGGGAACCCGGGGGGGATCCCAGGGATTGACAGCACGGGGGGATCTGTCCGATGAACCTGCGAGTGCGGGTGGTGCACTGCTCGTGCGCCGGAGAGAGTCACTGGTACGCAGATATCGACGACTCGGACGACCTGCAGCCCGACGATCCGTACTGGTTCGTCGATCGCTGCAGGTCACAGTCCGAAGCTCTCGAGCTCGCCTGTGCCCAGCTGTTGCAGCTGTCCGGCGAGGCCGTCCGAGGGGACTCCCTGGCCCGCGTCCAGGAAGCCCACCTCGTTTCCGTCTGACAACTCAGCCGGTCGGCGGTACTGCGGCGCAACGAGCTCCGCGCGGCGGGACCTTCAGCGCGACCAGGTAGTCGTCGACGGTCTGCCGGGTGCACGCTCCGGAGTTGTAGACACCGTGCCCCCAGCCTTCGTAAGTGACCAGGACGCCGTACCGGCCGAGTTGCCGGGCCACACTGGTCGCTCCCGCGTAGCTGGTCGCGGGATCGTGCAGTGAGTTCAACAGCAGCGCCGGCGTCCTGAGTCCGTGCACCTCGATGTCCCGCTGCGGGTTGGGCGCCTTCGGGAGGCCTATGCAGTTCGTCACGGCCATCAGGGTCGGCGGCACCTTCAGATCGGCCGTGGTGCGGGCGATCCGGCGGAGGTGAGCGGCATATTCGCCGTACGTGCGGACCGGCAGGCTCAGGTCGCGGCAGAACGCCGCCAGCGGGTTCGGTGCCAACCCGGTCGGTGCCGGCGGCTGACCGGTCGGCGGAACGCTCTCGTCGAGCCGCTTGAGCAGGTCGGCGAGCGCACCCCACCGCGGTTCGTACAGCTGCCGGAAGGCACCGAAGGTCAGCGTGTACGGCGTTGCCTTCAGCGCTGATTGCCGGGGATCGGGGAGCTCGCCGCGGCCCGCCCTGGCGACCAGGTCTGCCCACAATGCGGAGATGTCGCGGCCGTACAAGGAGCAGGTTGTGGTCTTCCCGCACCAGTTCACGAACTCGGTGAACGAGTCCTGGACCGTCGCGGCCTGGTCGTCGAGCCAACGGCCGGTGGTGGTGTCACCGTGGTCGAAGACGCTCTCCAGGACCAGCGCGCGCAGCCGGTGCGGGTACCTCTCGGCGTACTGCTGGCCGAGCAGGGTGCCGTACGAGCTGCCGTGGAAGGTGAGCTTCGGTTCGCCCAGCGCCACCCGGATCGCCTCGACGTCCCGCACGGACTGCAGAGTGTCGACGTGGTCGTAGAGCGGACCGGTGTTGGCGCGGCAGTCCTTCGCCAGCGCGCGGTTGTAGCGGATCGTCTCGGTGAAGGCCTTCGGGCCGGCGATCAGCGGTGAGGGCTGCTGGGCGAGCAGGGCGGCCGAGCAGACGATCGGGTTGCTGCGCGCGATGCCGCGGGGATCGAAGCTGACGATGTCGAAGTTGTCCTGCAGGGTCTTGGTGAAGCGGCTCATTCCGGTGCGGATCCGGTCGACGCCGGAGTCGCCGGGGCCGCCGGGAGCGAAGAAGAGCGTGCCGACGGGGACTTTCGCCGTACGGCGGGCGAGGGCGAGGCCGAATTTCGGGCCGTTCGGGTGGTTCCAGTCGACGGGGACCTGCAAGGTGGCGCACTGCGAACCGCGCACCACCTCCGGGTCTTCGGTGGGCTTGACCTCGCAGTCGGTCCACTGCAAGGGATCCGGGGTGGCAACGGCAGCGGCCGGCAAGGCGACCAGGCCGGCCAGAACCAGGCCGGTGATCGCACCCCAGGTGGTGCTTCTGAGCATCATCCCCCGATCCTCGGCAACCGCCTTCCAGCGCGCATCCGGGGTCACCCCGGCCCGAACCCCCGGCCGGCTTGGGGGACTTGTTAGGGTCACTGATCTGATGACTGAGACGACTGCTGCCACCGAGGCCCCGGCCGGATCGAAGCATGCGACGGTGTTCCGCGCGGTGGCGATCGCCGAGGCGATCTCCTGGACCGGACTGCTGATCGGGATGCTGTTCAAGTACGTGCTGTCCGACAACGAGATCGGCGTCAGGATCTTCGGCCCGATCCACGGCACGATCTTCGTCGGCTACGTGCTGACCGTGCTCGCGGTCCGCAAACAGCTGCGCTGGAGCGTCCCGGTCACGCTGGCGGCACTCGCGGCCAGCGTCCCGCCGCTGTTCACCTGGTTCTTCGAGCTGTGGGCGCAGCGCACCGGCCGGCTGGCCTGAAGTTCACCCGCTGCTGGATTGACGCGCGCCGCCGGTGCGCCGTACCGTCGCGGCGAGTGACAAAATCAGCAGCCGCATGAACCCGTGCGGGAGAGACCCGGGCCTGACCCGGGCGCCGTAGGAGCAACTCTCCCCAAGAATCTCTCAGGCACCTTCACCGTACGGGCGAGGCACCTCTGGAAGGCACACTGCCTGACAGAGCGGGGAGGCATACCAATCGGTCAATGACGACCAGGAGGCCTCCAGCATGGCGATCAGTGTGTTCGATCTGTTCAGTATCGGGATCGGTCCGTCGAGTTCCCACACGGTGGGACCGATGCGAGCCGCCCGGACCTTCGCGCTCGGTCTGGTCGAGGACGGTCTGCTCGACCGCACCGCGGCCGTCGAGTCGCAACTCTTCGGTTCCCTCGGGGCGACCGGCCACGGGCACGGCAGCAACAAGGCGGTGATGCTCGGGCTGGAGGGTGAGGATCCGGAGACGGTCGACACCCGCACGGTCGAGAGCCGGGTCGCCGCGATCCGCGAGGCCGGCCGGCTGCGGTTGGCCGGGCAGCGCGAGATCGTCTTCGACGAGAACAACCAGCTCATCATGCACCGCCGCAAGGCACTGCCCTACCACCCGAACGGGATGACGTTCCTGGCCCGCTCGGCCGACGGCGAGGTACTGCGGGAGCGCACCTACTACTCGGTCGGCGGCGGCTTCGTGGTCGACGAGAACGCCGCGGCCGGCGACCGGATCGTCGCGGACCGGACGCCACTGAAGTACCCGTTCCTGTCCGGCGACGCGCTGCTCGACCGGTGCCGCGAGTCGGGACTGTCGATCAGCGAGGTGATGCTGGTCAACGAGCAGGCCTGGCGGACCGAGCCGGAGATCCGCGAGGGGCTGCTGCACATCTGGCAAGTGATGCAGGACTGCGTCGAGGAGGGCTGCGAGACCGAGGGCACGCTGCCGGGCGGGCTGAAGGTGCCGCGCCGCGCGCACGCGCTGCACCACAAGCTGAGTAACGACAAGTGGTCGGTCGACCCGCTCAAGGTGATGGACTGGGTCAACCTGTTCGCCCTCGCGGTGAACGAGCAGAACGCGTCCGGCGGCCGGATCGTCACCGCCCCGACGAACGGCGCCGCGGGCATCATTCCGGCGGTGCTGCACTACTACCGCCGGTTCGTGCCGGGGGCAACCGAGGACGGCGTGGTCCGGTTCCTGCTGGCCGCTGCCGCGATCGGCGTTCTCTACAAGGAGAACGCGTCGATCTCCGGCGCCGAGGTGGGCTGCCAGGGCGAGGTCGGCTCGGCCTGCTCGATGGCCGCCGCCGGGCTGTGCGAAGTACTGGGTGGGACGCCCGAGCAGGTCGAGAACGCGGCCGAGATCGCGATGGAGCACAACCTCGGGCTGACCTGCGACCCGGTCGGCGGACTCGTTCAGATCCCTTGTATCGAACGCAACGCGATGGCCTCGATGAAGGCGATCAACGCCGCCCGGATGGCGATGCACGGCGACGGCGTGCACGTGGTCTCGCTGGACAAGGTGATCAAGACGATGCGCGAGACCGGCGCGGACATGAAGGTCAAGTACAAGGAGACGTCACGAGGCGGCCTGGCCGTGAACGTGATCGAGTGCTGACGGATCCTCGACCTGCGCGTTGTGCCCGAGCCCGGGCAACGTGACGACCTGATCGTGCAGGGCAGCCAGTTCGGCGTCGGTGCTCATCGGATCGAGTTCACCCCGCGCCAGTACGACGTCCGCCTGGCTGCCCGCGATCAGTTCCGCCATCCGCGGCGCGCCGACCCCGAACGTGCCCGGATCCATCGCGAGCCGCCACCGCCCGTCGACCTCGCGCAGCCCGTGCCCGACGACCGGTCCGGCCGGATCGACCAGCCCTTGCAGCCCTGACACCTTGAGGAACCGCGCCGCGGCTTCGTCCCTGCTGTCGAACCAGGCCACGGGTTTCTGAGCCAACGCGCCCGCCCGGCCGAGGTCGTCGTCCGACCAGCTGACCTTGACGCCCAACGCGACCACCCGATCAACCTGTACGCCGTACCGCCCGCTGGCCAGCTCGAGCGCGATCACCCCGCCCAGTGAGTGCCCGACGATCACCAGCTCACGCCGTACCGGCAAGGTGCCGGCGACCGCGGCCGCCATCGCCTCGAACGTGTACCGCGGCAGACTCTCCGCCGACCCGTGCCCTGGCAGATCAGGCGCGAGCCGCGGCTGCGGCCACCCGTCCCACACCCGCCCGTTGGCACCCAACCCATGCAGCAGAACCAAGGAAGACATGGGGAAATCGTAACTGTCTGCGGTGCGGTTGCTGCGGGTCGTGAATATTGTTCCAAGGGCTGTTTGAAAGCTTCGGCGGCCGCTACTGTGCGGGTCTTGTGAAGGCTGATGAGCTGTGGCGTCGGGGTGCCGTGGTTGTTGGCGCGTCGTTGAGTGCGTACCTGGTGCTCGTGGTGGTGAGCCTGCTGGGCGGGCCGCGGATCGGGGCGCCGGTGATTCCGTTGCCTGGTGGCGGTCCTGGGGTGCAGGCCGCGGCGCCGGTGGCGGGTGAGTTGGTGGCTGGTGACGACGGCGAGAGTCTGCCGCCGATCCCGCAGCCCACGGAGGAGCCGGCTGTGCCGCCGTCATCCGTCGGCCCGGTAGAAGGAGCGGGGGAGCCGAAGCCGCCGTTCTGGGTGCCCAGCGTGCCTCCGGTCGCGCGTCCGTCGGCTGTTGCCTCGCGTCCGGCCGAGCTGAAGCTGGGCGTGCCGACGCGTGAGCCGGCCGGGCAGCCGCCGCGCTCGATGCCTCAGGCAACTAAGAGGCCGGTGGCGTCGCAGCCGACCGTGACGGAGCAGACACCGCAGACGCCGGAGACCCCGCCGCAGCCGCAGGACGACCCGCCGACCAGTACTCCGGACCCGCCGCCGACGGTTACGCCCAGCGACCCACCGGAGCCGCCGGAGCCCCCGGAGCCCCCGGAGCCGCCGACGATCGTGGACTCGCTGCTCGACCTGGTCGGCGACCTGATCCCCTGAGCGGCACCGCTGGATCGAGGAGCGGGCTCACCACCCAGCTCGAGCGGGATCACCAGGGGACGACGCCGGCGCTGCGCTGGTACGTCGCCGTCGGGCCGGTCCGGTCGATGGTGGCCAGCCGGACGATGATCTCGGCGCCCTCCGGGATCGTCTGGTGGCCGCTGTGGTGGTTGAAGTCGGTGGCGGTGTAGCCGGGGTCGACCGCGTTGATCCGGAGCGCCGGGTACAGATGGGCGTACTGCGCGGTGAGCATGTTCAGCGCGGCCTTGGACGAGCTGTAGATCGGGGCCGGGATCCAGGCCGGCTCGCGGACCGTCGGGTCGGTGGCCATCGCGATCGAGCCCAGACCGCTGCTCACGTTGACGACCACCGGCGCGTCGCTTGCCTCCAGCAACGGCAGGAAGGCGTCCAGGACCCGGAAGGCGCCGAACACGTTGACGTCGTAGACGTCCTGGTAGTCCTGCACGGTCAGTTCGTTCGCGGGCTTGAACGGCCCGGGAATCCCGGCGTTGTTGATCAGGACATCGAGTTGGCCGACCTCCTTGGCGGCGGCCCGGACCGACTCGTCGTCGGTGACGTCGAGCTGGACGAAGCGGGCGCCGAGCTCGTCGGCGGCCTTGCGGCCGCGCTCGGGGTCGCGGGCGGCGACGTACACGGTGTGGCCGAGGGCAACCAGTTGGCGAGCGGTCTCGTAGCCGAGGCTCTTGTTGGCCCCGGTGATCAGTGTTGTGGTCATGGCTCCACTCTCGTCCCGGCGCGGCCGGGCAGGTAGTGCACGCCCTGTCCTGGGGACTGGCAGTACCCAGGCTGTTCCGGGCGTTGCCCGACATACTGGTCAGGTGGCTGAACTCGGCAAGACTCTGCACGCCTGGCGGGATCGGATGACTCCGGCCGAGGCCGGACTCCCCGCGGGGGGAAACCGGCGGGCGCCAGGGCTGCGACGCGAAGAGCTCGCCGCGTTGGCCGGTCTGTCGGTCGACTACGTACTCCGGCTCGAGCAAGGCCGGTCCTCTGCTCCCTCGGCGCAGGTGCTGGAGGCGCTGGCCCGGGCGCTCAGGCTGAACGACGCGGAGCGCGGCCACCTGTTCGTGCTCGCCGGCCAGACACCACCGTCGCCCGGCCAGATCTCGACCCGTATCCCGCCCGGCGTCCAGCGGATGATCGATCAGCTCCAGGGCACGCCGCTCAGCGTCTGCGACGCCGCCTGGAACATGATCAGCTGGAACCCGCTCTGGGCGGCGCTGATCGGCGACCCGTCCGCGTTCCGGGGCCGTGAGCAGAACATCATCTGGCGGCACTTCACGGCCGGCAACGGAGGTACTGCGGGAGCCGCGCGGGTGGTCCAGACGCCGGAGCAGGCCGCGGGGTTCACCCGGGCGATGGTCACCGATCTGCGCGCCGCGACCGCGCGGTACCCGAAGGACGCCGACCTGCGGGCCCTGATCCAGGACCTCCGGGCGGTGAGCGACCGCTTCGCCCAGCTCTGGGACGACCACGTGGTCGGCTTCCACGAGTCCAACACCAAGACGGTCAACCACCCGGAGCTGGGCGCGATCCTGCTCGACTGCGACGTTCTCACCGCGCCCGGCAGCGACCTGCGCCTGATCGTCTACACCGCCCCGCCTGGCTCCGAGGCCGCGGAGAAGCTCAAACTGCTGTCGGTCGTCGGCCTGCAGTCACTCAGCTGAGCCGTTGAGGATGGTCCTGGCGACCAGCTCGGGATCGTCGTTCATCGGGACGTGCCCGCAGGCGTAGAGCGGGATCATCCGCGCCTTCGGCAACTGCAGGTGCGCCCGTGCCGCCTGGCGGGGGAGCAGGATCCGGTCGTGGGTTCCCCAGGCGATGGTGACCGGAACATCCGGTACGTCGCCGTCGAAGGTGACCCCTGCCTTGCCCAGCCGGGCCACCCGGTCGAAGGCGGTCGAGGCGCGCATCGCGACAGTCTCGGCGACGACTGCCTCGGGGCTGCGCAGCGCTGGGCGGTTGTAGATCATGCCGGTCATCACGCGCCGGCCGGACGGAGTACGGGCCATTCTGCGGAGGGTCGAGTCCGGCGTACGGAGGGCGACGCGGCGCATGCCGGTGAGGACGTTGAGCGCCCAGGCACGTTCGCGGGAAGTCCAGAAGCCTGCCGGGGACAGCGCGGTGACAGATCGTACCGAGCCGAGCTGGCCGAGCCGGAGGGCGACCATGCCGCCCATCGAGTTGCCGGCGACGTCCGGTGTGCCCAGGTCGAGCGCGGCGCAGAACGCCTCGACGCCGTGCACGAGGCTGTCCAGCTCGTCCGGGACACCAGCCGGTACGTCGGGAGACTCGCCGAAGCCGGGGAAGTCGAGCGAGATCACGTCCCGCGAGGCGGCCAGCTGGTCGATCACCGGGTCCCAGGCCTGCCGGTGGTGGCCGATGCCGTGCAGGAGCAGCAGCGGCGGCCCGGCACCCTTGCGGTCGTACGCGATCTCCACCCCGGAGACACCGGCCACGGTCACGCTCGCAGTAGCGCTCATGACCTCATGGTGACCCCGGGACGGTTCGCTGTCATCGTGACATGGCCGATGTCACATAGCTGCAAACTCAGTACGGATCGACCTTGCTGGACTTGGCGTTGCCCAGCACCGACGGCTGCAGCTGGACCTCCCAGCCCTGGTTCTTGGCGAACGGCTGGTCGAACTTCTTGAACGAGCAGTCCGAGCTGAACTGGCGCCGCTTCGGGTTCCAGTCCTTGCCGCTCTTGATGTAGAGGCTGTAGCCGCCACCGATCCGGTAGACGGTCGCGGTCTTCTTGGCCTGCACGTACATCATGATGTGCGGCTTGCCGGGCGCCTTGCCAGGACTGACGATCGAGACCGCGACGTCCACGGTCGAGCCGTTCTTGACCCGCAGCGCGCCGGAGCCGCCGGCCCCGGAGCGGATGATGATGTCGCCGTTCGACGGACGCGTGTCGGCCGGCTCGGCGCCGAGGTCCGGCAGGGTGCGGCCGAAGACCAGGCCGAGGGTGCGCAGCTGGGTGACCGCCACGGACAGTGTGTTGACCAGCTGACGCTGCACTGCCTGGGAGACGAAGGCCAGTCCGCCACAGCCGACATTGCTGGTGTCGCCACTGGCCAGTACGGTGCCGGCGGCCTTCAGCCGCAGCTGCAGCACGCGGTTGGCGGCGACTGCTCGCGCCGGGGGCTTGAGGGCTCCGACGGCAGTCGACTCGGTGCTCAGGGTCTGGGCCAGGTTCTCCATCGCCGCGGTCAGGCTGTCCTCGGTCTTCACCGTGCCGAGCGCGTTGATGTCGCCCGCGATCCGCTGGTCCAGCCGGATCAGGGCGGTCTGGTACTGCGCCTGGGTCAGCGGCCCGGCCGGCGGCGCGGGGGTCGACGGCTCCGCGGTGGGCGTCGGTGTCGGCTCGGAGGTCGGCTCGGTGGGCGCGCTGGTCGACGTCTCGCTCGGTGTCGGGTCGACGTTCGCCAGCTTCTTGTCGTCGGAGCCACCGCAGCCGGCCACCAGGGCCAGGACGGCGACGCCGACCGAAATGGACAGAGTTCTACGCATCTGAAAGCCCCCAGGCCTCGAAATTCCCCTTGTCGGCAAACCCTATGCGGCAAAGGGGTTTCCAGCGACCCCAATGACCGCAACGTGTCAGACGGGAAGGCGTGCGAAACGGTTCCTTTTCAGCTGCGTGGGGCCGGCCGGACGAACGGGAAGGCGAGCGTGGCCCGGATGTTCTGGCCGGTGAGCATCATCATCACCCGGTCGACGCCGATGCCGAGACCGCCGGTCGGTGGCATCGCGTACTCCAGGGCGCTGAGGAAGTCCTCGTCCAGCGACATTGCCTCCGGGTCGCCGGACGCCGCCTTGAGCGACTGCTCGGTGAGCCGTCGCCGCTGCTCGACCGGGTCGACCAGTTCCGAGTACGCCGTACCGATCTCCGCGCCGAAGGCGACCAGGTCCCAGCGCTCGGCCAGTCGCGGGTCGGTCCGGTGGGTGCGGGTCAGCGGTGACGTCTCCAGCGGGAAGTCGGTGTAGAAGGTCGGCAGGGTGGTGTTCGGCTCGACCAGTTCGTCGTACAGCTCGAGCACCAGCTCGCCCGCGGTCAGGCCGAAACCAGCATGGACGCCGTGCTCGCCGCACAGCTCGCGCAACCGGTCGACCGGCGTACCGGAGTCGACCTGTACGCCGGTCGCGCGGCTGACCGCGTCGTGCACGGTGATCACCGGCCAGTCGCCGGAGATGTCCAGCTCGCCGTCCGGTCGCTGCACCACCGGCTTGCCGAACACCGCGGTCGCGGCCTCGATCAGCAGCTCGCGGGTGAGCTCGCGCATCACGTTGTAGTCGGCGTACGGCTGGTAGGCCTCGACCGAGGTGAACTCCGGGTTGTGGGTCGAGTCCGCGCCTTCGTTGCGGAAGTTGCGGTTCAGCTCGAAGACCTTGCCCAGGCCGCCGACGCTGAGCCGCTTGAGGAACAGCTCCGGCGCGATCCGCAGGAACAGGTCGGTGTCGTAGGCGTTGATGTGGGTGACGAACGGCCGCGCGTTGGCGCCGCCGTGCACCGCCTGCAGCATCGGCGTCTCGACCTCGATGAAGCCGCGCGTCTCGAACCCGTTCCGGATCGCCCGTACCGCGGTACTGCGGTGCTGCATCATCTGCAGCGAGTCGGGGTTCATCACCAGGTCGAGGTGTCGCTGACGGACCCGGGCCTCGGGGTCGGTGAAGCCTTTTCGCTTGTCCGGCAGGGGATGCAGGCACTTGGCGGCCATCAGCCATCCGGTCGCGGCGATCGACAACTCGCCCTTCCGGCTGGTGACGATCTCACCGGTGACGCTGACGTGGTCGCCGATGTCGACCAGGCGGCGCCAGTTCTCCACCGCTTCGGCGCCGCAGGTGTCGGCGGCCAGCATCACCTGCAGGCCGGACAGACCGTCCTGCAGGAAGCCGAAGGAGAGGGCGCCGTGGTTGCGCATCCGTAGTACCCGGCCGGTGACGGAGACCTCGTGGCCGGTGTGGTGATCGGCCGGGAGGTTCTGGTGCAGGGCGCGGATCCGTTCCAGGGTCTCGGTGCGCGGGACCGTGACCGGATAAGGGTCGATGCCCTTGGCAACCAGTTCGGTGAGCTTGGCGCGGCGGATCTGCTCCTGCTCGGTGAGCTTGCGGTCCGGCAGCACCGGGCGCAGCAACTCCTGCTCCTGCTCGCGAACGGCGACCGCGAAGTCGCCGCCGTCGGCCTCCAGGATCGCGTGCCGCTCGGCGGTGACCGCGCTGTCGACTCGCGTCCAGGGGCGCGGTGCGGGGAGGAAGCCTTCCGCAGTACCGGCTGCGAGGAGGACCTGGGCGAGCGAGGCGCCGCGGGAGTAGCAGATCAGGCGTGGGGACCAGCGGGGCAGGTACTTCTCGTTGGACTGGTAGAGACTCTCCAGCTGCCAGAACCTCGAAGCAGCGGTCAGCAGCGCGTTGGTGAGGCGGAGTACGGGACCGGCGCCGACCCGCTCGGCGTCGCTGAAGATCTCGCGGAACATGGCGAAGTTCAGCGAGATGTGGTGCACGCCGAGATCGCCGCAGGCCTCGACCAGCGCGTTGACCATGAACTCCATCAGGCCGTTCACGGACTCGGGATCGCGGCGCATCAGGTCGAGCGAGACGCCGCGCAGACCCCAGGGGGCGAACGAGAGCAGGCCGCGGACGGTGCCTTCGGAGTCGCGCGCGATGACCATCACGCACCGGGCGTCGGCGGCGTCGCCGAGCCGGCCGAGTGCCATCGAGAAGCCGCGCTCGGTCTGCGCGCCACGCCACTTCTCCGCCAGCCGCACGTACTCCGCGAGGGCCTCGGGGGACAGGTCGCCGTGCCGGACCACCTCGGCGTGGTACCCGGCTCGCTGGGCCCTTGTGACGGCCTGGCGGACCGGACGCATCGTGCGGCCTTCGAGGGTGAAGTCGGGGACGTCGATGATCGCCTCGTCGCCCATCGCGAGCGCGCGCAGGCCGGCGTCGACGTACGCGTGCGCGGCCTCCTCGCTGGCGGACAGCACGGCGGGGGACCAGCCGTAGGTGCGGGCCTCGACCAGCCAGCGCTGGATCGCGCCGGGCCAGGAGGCCGGATCGCCGATCGGGTCGCCGCTGGCCAGGCTCACACCGTTGACCACCCGGTACGCGATGGCGGCCTCGTTGTCGGGGGAGAACACCACTGCCTTGTCGCGGCGGGTGGCGAAGTAGCCGAGCGAATCGCGTTCGCCGTACTCGAGCAGCAGGCGGCGGACGTGCAGCTCCTCGGCCTGGCTGAGGTAGCGGACCCGGCGGACCGAGCGGAGGAAGATCGCGAAGGCGATCACCAGCGCGGCCGCGGAGATCGCGCCGACGGTCAGGCCGACCCAGCCGTGGCCCTCGTGCCCGCCCATCTTGCTGCGGCTCTGGCCGAGCGCGGCGATCACGGACCAGCCGATCTTCTCCTTCTGACCGCTCAGCGTCTTGGGGAAGACCTGGGTCAGGGTGATGCTGACCGCGATCGAGATCATCAGGCCGACGGCCAGCGCCAGCACCGACAGCCGCCGGGTGCCGGGCGCGAGCCGGGCCGGGAAGGCGGCCCGGATCTTCCACAGCAGCAGCACCAGCGCGGCCACCACGATGACCTGGGCGATGGCGAGCTCGAGGTCCTGCGGCTTGGCCTCGCCGAACTCCTTGATCAGCTCCGGATCGCTCGGGTTGGCCAGCCGGATGCTGGCGAAACCGACCGCGGCCACCGCGGTGAGCAGCCAGAGCACCTCGAAGACCCAGAGCACCCACAGCAGCGCGGCGCGCTTGCCGCGCAGCAGCGCGCTGCCGACGACGGCGAGGTAGACGGCGGAGAAGAAGGTGTGGCCGGCCGGGATGCCGAAGAAGTCGAAGGCGAGGTCGACCCGTTTCACATAGGCCGGCGCGAACAGGTGCAGAGGGATCGCCAGGAACGACCAGACCGAGGCGATGACGACGATCCGCCCGACCCAGACGGCCGCACGCTGCTTCCATTTCGGGATGACCTGTTCGGATGACACCTGGCGATCATCCCATCCCGAGGTGTTGACTTTGGTCTCATATGCAACTCTGTCGGTCATGACGGCCGTCCCCGCCCGGTTTCCGTATCGGTTGATGCGGGGTGTTCTCGTGGCCTCCGGAGTGCTCTACTGCAGCCTCCTGCTCGAGCTGATCGCCGGTTATCCGCTGAACATCCACTACTCGTTCCTCAGCGAGCTGGGCGCGCTCGACCAGCCGACCAGCTCGTACGCGCGGGCGATGGACCTCGGTGCGGGCGTGTTGCTGCTGCTCGCCGCGGTGCTCGGCCGGCCGGCGGCGCGGATGCACCGCGACGTTGCCGGGTTGCTGATCAGCGCTGCCGTGTTCGGCGCGGGGACGATGTTCGACGCGCTGTCGCCGATGAGCTGTGCGCCGTCGGTGAGCGCCGCCTGCCGGGAGTCGGAGAACGGCGGCCAGGCCGGTACCGCGCTGATCCTGCACGAGATCACGTCGACGGTCGCCGGGATCGGAAGTGTTGCCGTAGGCATCTTCGCGGTCCTGGTACTGCGTCGCTCGGGCTGGGGTGGCCTGTGGGGCCGGGTGGTGGCGGCGCTGGCCGCTGCGGTCGCCGCGACCCAGGCCTGGCTCGGGATCGAGACCGGGCTGGAGGTGCTGACCGGCAACGATCTGCACCCGCCGGGCATCCTGCAACGAGTATCCGTCGGCCTCGTTTGTCTAATGCTCGCGACATTGTTGCCCGGTCTGAGGCAAGCTTTCACCCGATGAGTGACAGCTGGGTGGTGCTACCGGGCTTGGCCGAGGCTCCTGAGGAGTTCGGCGAGGTCGTCGCGTTGCTGCCCGGCAGCGAGCTGCGGGTGATCGATCCGTGGGTCACGCCCGTGACGGCGCCGGTCTCCGAGCTGCGTGCCGGCGTGACGCTGCCGGTGGGATTGCTCGGGCACTCGATCGGTGGGCTGGCCGCGCTGCGCTGGACGCTCACCCATCCTGACGAGGTCTCGCGGCTCGTGCTGATCGACTCCAGCCTGACCTCGGAGACCGGCTGGCGGTTCTTCTACCCAGGCACGGCCGGCGATCGCGCGGTTCGATCGGTGCTGCGGGTGGTCGGTCGGGTCGGCCTGACGCGGCTGGTGGGCCCGGGTGTGCGGCGACTGCTCATCCGGGTCGGCAGCATGCGGAACAACGACCTGCTGCCTTCTGCTACGGCCCGGGCCCGGTACGGCGCTGCTGACTCGCTGCTGCTGTTCTGGCAGGAGCTGAGCGGTAGCTGGGCGCTGGCTGCGGAGGTCACGCGGCTACTGGAGTCTCCGCCGGCTTCGCTGCCGCCGACGGTCGTGCTGGTGGCGACAGGGGGCAGCTCGCGCTTCACGGCCAGCAGCTGGCTGGCTGGTCAGCGGGCGCTGGCAGCTCAGCTCAATGCGAGTGTCGAAGTACTGGGGGACTCTGCGCACCTCGTACACCTGGACCGCCCTGACGCCATCGCGAAGGCGGTTACCAGCCTTTTGAGCTAGGCGGGGGTGGTGAGGGCAGGCGTGGGGAGCTTGCGCTGCCAGACCTCGTCGAGCGCCATCCGCATGGCACCGGTGACCACGGCGTCCTCGGCCAGAGCCGAGAGCTCCAGCTTGGGGTGGTTGAGGGTGAGCAGCCGGAGCTGGTCGGAGATCGCGTCGAGCAGGACGGCACCGGCGCGGGCGACACCACCACCGATGACGACGGCAGTCGGGTCCAGCACCAGTACTGCGGGCGCCAGCGCGCGGGCGAAGTCACGGGCGACCTGCTGCACGACGGCCTGGGCGACCGGGTCGCGCTCAGCTGCCGCGGCGAAGACGTCGGCGGTGTCGAGCTGGTCGCGACCGAGCTCGGCGAGCCGGGAGTCGGGGTTGGCCAGCGCAGCCTGACGGCCGAGCTCGGCAATCGCCTCGGAACCGACCGCACGCTCCAGCGGGCCGCGGCTGTCCTCGGGGTTGATCACGTCATCAGGAGCAGTGGCGATGAAGCCGATCTCACCGGCCGCGCCCGTACCGCGGTGCAGGCGACCGTCGATCACGATGCCGGCACCGAGCCGCTCACCCCACTGGACGGCCAGCAACGTGCCGGTGCCGCCGCGGGCAGCAGCGATGGCCAGGGCGGCCAGGTTGGCGTCGTTGTCCAGCATCACCGGGCAGTCGAGCAGGCTGCGTACGTGCTTGGTCAGGTCGACCGCAGACCAGCCCGGAACGCTCGGCACCAGCTGAACGCGACCAGTGTGCTCGTCCACGATGCCGGGGCTGGCGGCAACAGCTGCCGCGATGTCCTCAGCCGGCACCTCCGCCTCGGCCAGCGCCTCGGTGATCACCTCGGAGATGACCCCGAGCAGCTCCTGCGCGGTCCAGCCCGGGCCGGACCGGCGTACCAGGGAAAGCTTGCGGCCGGCCAGATCGGAGACGCCCACAGTGACCCGGTGCGGCCCGACATCCAGCCCGAGCACCGGCGCCGCGCGCCCCCGCAACGAGACCCGGATAGCAGGCCGGCCGAGCGAACGATCCGCGGAATCGGGCCCGTGCTGCTGCAGCCACCCGGCATCCAGCAACTCGTCCACAGCCTGGGCCACGGTCGGCCTGGCCAGTCCGGTGCGCTCCACCAGCTCAGCGACGCGCAACGGCGCCGGTGCCGAGCGGCGAACCGCATCCAGCACAGCAGCGACGTTGATCCGCCGCAGCATCGTCGTACCGCCGCCGCCGACCGTTCCCTTGCTCATGTCCGACCCCTTGCCTGCCACTCGCCCATCTTATATATAAAGCGAGCGTTCATAAATTACCGCGCACAGACCGCGCGCGCCGTCGGGCTCCGGGAGGCGGGCGGACGCCCCGAAAATTCCGTGAGTCGACAACTATCACTGACCACCGTCCCTCCTGGCCAGCACACGCACGGCAGCAGGGATCAGTCCTGCAACACCGTCCGCGCAAAGCTGCTCAGCGCCTCCCGGTCCGGCTGCTGGGTCTTGGTCATCAGGCTGGCCACGTGCTTCTCGACTGTGCGGGGGGAGATGTGGAGGCGCGATGCGATGGACTTGTTGCCGATCTTGTCGACGAGCAGCTGGACGACCTCGTACTCCCGGGTGGTGATCCCGAGCTGGCGCAGGTGGGCAGGGACTTGGTCGGACCCGGTACGCCGCTGGGACACGGTAGCGCCTTGCTGTCGCAACAAGCTCCTGCACGCACTGGCGACCGCCGGTACTTCGGCTTTGTGGAAGTAATCCTCGGCCTGCCGAAGCCAGGCCACAGGCTCACCCCACCCGTCGACTGCCGCAGGTTCAGCCACCAAACGCAGCCCAAGATGGCGAGTCATCGGGTAGATTGCGGCGCTCGTCTGTGCCTCCTCCATGACGACGCGAGCGCCTTCGGCCTCACCGTCTCGGCCGAGCAGTACAGCGTGGGCGAACTGGACGAACTGCCTGTTCCATCGCATCCGGCTGGCTGCGGTAGCGGTCACGGCCTCGAAATGGGCCCACCCGTTACGCCCGGCCAGTACCCCAAGCAACAAAGCAGCGCCGTTCTTGCCCGCCAGGTGAAATCTGGTCGGATTCTGCGCGTCGTACGCCAATGCCTGGGCCATCTCCGACTCGGCCAGCTCGCGATTCTCCTCGAGCAGGGCGCAGAAGGTGCGAGCCAGCCCGAAGGACAGCGGCAGTTCGTGAGAGGCCCGCTCCCCGTACTCCGCCAGTTCGGCGATCGTTTGCTCCATTGCCACCCGCTTGCCCTGGTGGCCTGCCAGCATGGCCCTGGTCACCAGCATGTACGGCGCACCGCGGCTCAGCTTGAGTCGCCGCGTAACCTCCAGGCACTCCTCGATCTTGGCCGCCGCCAAGTCGTACTCTCCACGCAGTACGGCCTGCTGAGCCAGTACCCGGTCAACGTCATAGGCACTCGGGATCGCACCGATCTTCAGTGCCTGCCGCTTCGCTGTCTCCAGCTCGGTGATGTCACCTTCGGCCAGGCACATCGTGCCGGCCTGGAAGATGTGCGCGACCACTCGCTGTAAACCCATGTTGTTGTCGGTGGCGACCTGCCGAGCGCGCTGGAAGTAGCTGATCGACTGATCGAGGTCGTGCTCGCGGGCCAGGATGCCCAATAGCTGCCAAGCATCGGCTTCGACCGAGGGGAGTTTGGCGCGTTGGGCGGCTTCAGCCGCCTCAATGCCCAGCCGGGCAGCAGACTTGAGCCGGCCAGGACTGGACCTGGTCATCTCCAGCACCGCTGCGATAGCGCTCAGTGGAGCCAGGTCCGTGTCGCCAGGGTCCGGACCGAGTAAGGCACGAGCTGTGTTTACGTGCGAGATCGCGGAGGACCAGCGACTGGCGGAGTGGTCGAACTCGGCGAGCCGGACGTGGAGGGTGGCTACCCTCCGACTGTCCAGACCGCGGTTGGCCAGCTCGTCGACGAGTTCCTGCCGGGCGGCAGGGTGCTCGAACTGACCGGTCTCGCCGAGGGCCAGCAGCAGTGAACCGAGTACCTCGGCGCGGTAGCCAACGTCGGCATCGTCGGTCAGTAAGGTATAGGAACGCTCGAGCAGGTGAGCGGCGCTGTGCAACGAGCCTTCGTCAAAGGAACGCATCCCCACCTCGGCGAACAGTCGCGCCGCGCGGGCCGAATCACCGCTCGTCTGCGCCAGTTCGGCGACCATCAGAGACCATTCACCCGGCAGGCCTGGGTGGAGGAACTCGATCGCATCGGCGCAGCGTCTGGCCAAGGTGGCCCGCTCGGTCGGGTTGAGGCCAGCCAGAAGTGCCTCAGCGGTCAGCGGATGCCGAAATGCGTACCAGTCCGGCACTGGCTCGTCCGGGCCGACCAACTGGGAGGCCAATCCTGCCCTGAGCGTTGCCAGTAGCTGTCGTTCGTCGATGGCGCTGGCGCGCCGGACCACGCTGAGCGGAAAGCGATGCCCGATCACCGCCGCCAGGGCTAGTAACTCTCGGGACTGGGGACCAAGCTGGTCGGTCCGGCTGTTGATGCTGTGCACCACCGCAGCCGGTACGGTCATTTTCAGGTTGTCGACTACCTGGACTGCACCGTCGACTCCGGACAGCAACTGACCCGACCTACTTGCTTCTTGCAGAAGTTCCTCGGCAACAAACGGAATGCCCGCGCTGTCGGTCCACAATCGATCCGCGAGTTGCTCCGGAACGGCTTCGGCTTCGACCTCAAGTCGGCCCGCCGCGAGCTGTCTGACTTGATCGCGGGTGAGGGCGCCGAGTTCGATGGCGGTCGCTGTGCCCCGCTGACCCGCCAGTTGGGCAAGTTCAGCAGCGGGGCAGGGCGCGGACCGCACGGTGCAGATCAGAGCTACGGGCTGGTCCTCTAGGTTGTCCAGCAGGTACTCGATCACTGCCAGTGTCTCGGGATCAGCGCCATGCAGATCCTCGAGAACGAGGAGACAACCCCGGTCGCGACCGGCGATCCCAAGCAGCCTCAAGATCGCCTCGCCGAGCACTACTGCTGAGATGGCCGTCTCGCCGCTGTGATCGTCCCAATCAGGAATCAGCCGACCCAAGACTTGCCGATAGGGTCCCAAGGCCTGCGGGTCCGGCATTTCACCACGACGAATCAATGACAGAAGTGCCTCGGTGAATGGCCGGAAGGCCGTTGAGGTACCGACTGCCCCCACTCTGCCACGCAGGGTTACCATGCCGCTTTCGAGTGCGAGCGTGGTGCCCACTGCAGCGAGCCTGCTCTTACCGATACCTGGCTCTCCGGTCAGGAAAACGGCGTCACCGCGGCCGGAACGGGCAGCAGCCAGCAGGTCGCTGAGCCGACCTATCTCCCCGTCTCTGCCGACCACTCTGGGCGCATGGGTCCGCATGTCTGCACTCTAATCGCCGACTGTCTAGAACGCAGTCGGAACGGCTGGTCGGCCGGAGTAGATCATTCGATTGATTGAAGCGTCGATGAGCCTCCGGCCGCCGACCTCTCCGGGTTAGCCCGGGTTACTGATGCTCGTGTCGGTCGAGCAGCCGTCGACGATGACGTGGACGGCGAGCGCCGCAACGCTGGCAGCGCCGACCAGTGCCAGTGCGCGACTTCCGATCCTGCTGCGCATGGGCGGCCTGATCGGACCGAGCGGATCAGTCTCGCCGGCCTCGGCCGGGAGTGGCTCGCGGTTCACGTCGTTGCGGTGGGCGGTCATGATGTTCCCCTGTCGAATGATGGCTGCCGGTCTGACGCTGTGATGGGCGTTGCTTGCCGGGCCGGTTCCTGCAGCAGAACGGACGGGATCTGCCCGTGAAAACCGAGGCGAAGTAAGCCATAGCCAATTCCGGCCAGACCTGTTAACAGGCCCGGCGACGGGACGGAGCGTGGCGTACCGCACAGCGGTCCGTACTGCTGTACTGCCGCGAGCACCAGCCCGGCCCGGCGACGCCGGACCGCCTCAATGGCTGGGTGATCGCGTTCGTCGAGCCACAGCAGTGGTTCGACTGCTCCGAGCTCGCCGTGACACAGACTCATGTCGGCGAGCACCGGACGTTCGGTGGAATGACGCAGATAGGTCTCGATGTCTGCCGGGCCATTGGACTGCAGGCGAGCAAGTGTTGCGCCGGCGTAGCCGGCGCACCACCCAGTGTTTGTTGTGTCGCGATTCGGATCGAGATCGGCTGCGGCCCGACTCGCCTCCTTGTATCGCGATCCCGGCGGGGCATGGTTACCCAGAGCCCAGGTCAGACCCGCATAGCCGCGCGCGAATCCAGTCGGGGGTTTGGTGACCTCACGGCGGATGCCGAGATCTACTGCCGCCACCAATTCATCGGCGTACCGCGCAGCCAACCGCGCAGCCTCCGGATAACCGGCGATCCCGTGAACGGCAGTCAGCCCGCCTGCCGCACCCTCGGCGTAGCTCGGGAATTCGTCGATGGCGGAGGGGGTGCTCTCCATCAGTTGGAGTGCTGACCGGAGCCACCCCGTCACGGCCGAGTCGTCCAGTAGATCTGCCAGTCGACTCAAGCCGTAGCTGATACCGCCCAAGCCATGCAGGCCGGCGCCTACGGTCTGAGCTACCTCTGGGTTCGTGGTCAGGACTTCGAGGATCTGAGGAATCGGACGGATGGCATCACGGGCGAGTTCGCTGTATTTGCCCGCGCCGGTCAATGCTCCGATCTCGGCCAGGAACAGTGACGTACCGAGGAAGCCGTTGGTCAGCCCTGCGCCCATCGGCAGAACGGTCCAATGGTGGTCGTCGAGGAGTTCGAGGCCGAGCCAGTTCGCTCGCTCGCCGGGATCGCCGAGAACCTGGGCCATGATCTCGTCGCCGATGTCGGTGGCCGCCGCGAGCAACTGCTCTGGATCGGCCTCGGTGGCTCCGAGTCCAGCCCTTATCGCGGTGCTCGAGTGCAGCACCGGCTCGGGGCGGGTGGCGAGGCTGGCGGAGATCACCCATCGTTGGCGGTGCTGGTCGACTTCGCCCATTGCCGCGATCTTGGCCTGCACAGCTGCCAGACCCGTGGTCTCCAGCAGGCGCGGAATTCGCGCACCATCTGTGGCCCACACGTCACGGCTGTCCGGCCTGGCGCTGAAAATGGGAATGTTGCCCGACCAAAGATCGGCGAGCTCGGCCGGCACGACCCGTCGCAGTCGCTCATCCGCGTCCCACAACAAGTCGAGGAGTTGACTATGGCCGCTCGCGTTGCGGACTGCGTCCGGATGCGTCGACTCATCCAGCAAGGACGCGTAGATCCGCGAGGGCCGTGCAATGTAACGGATCTCGTCCGCCGCGCAACGAGCCAGTAGCCCGTCCGGGCCCAGCAACTCGGCCCGATGCCAAGCGATAGCTTCGTACGCAGCCCGGAAGCCCGCCAACAGGGAGACCTCATGGTCTCTGGGCTCCGGCACGGAATCGTTGACAGTAGGCCGGTTGTCGCGACGCGGGGTGGATCCGGCTCGACGAACCAGGTGCATGGAATCCAGTCCTGCATCCGCCCAGTCGACCACCGAGTGGGGGGCAACGCCGTCGTCGCCACCGATACCCGACAGGTCGGCGGCGCCCTGCTCCCCAACAATCATCAGAGGGAGCAACGCAGTCCGGGAGACTGAGCTGAGATAGGCGGCATGAGCCGGATCCTCAGCGGGCGGACCGATGCTGACGAGGGCAGGGTGGAAGAGGGTCTCGATGTCGACAAGGACTGGCTGATCGCCGCTGGCGACCAGATTTTCATAGTGCATATCGGTGCCGTCGAGCGCGTACAGCAAAGCGAGCAGAGCACCTTGCCGCTCATAGAATCGGCGTACGCCGGCCAGGTCGTTGCAGGGCCGGTAGTTGATGTACTCAAGCCAGCCGTAGCCGGGACGGCGAATCGTCAGGACCGTTCGAAGGTCGATGCCGGTCTTGCTGTTCAGCCAGTGGACAATCTCGTTGAAGTGGCTGTGCAGGTCGAGCGGCCGGGGCTTGTAGATGACTCGGTGACCGTTGGCGAAGGTCAGAGTGGCGGTGGAGCGGCCGCCTCGGTGTGGGTCGCCACCGGGACTGATCGAGAGCAGCGGGCCGGTGTCGACCCCCGACAGCAGCTCGGTGACTATCTGCTCGCGGTCCTCGGCGAGGCGGGCCAGCAGTTCGAGGTGTCCCTCGACAGCCTGTCGGCACGCCTCGCCCAGGACCCGGGCCAGCACCGGGTATGCGGCCAGGAACTCCGCCAGCTCGCTCCCTCCTTCGAGCCGGTGGGTGAAGTCGAGAAAACGCGCGGCCGGGGTTTCGCCGGCCAGTTCGCCGCGGTCGCGGGCTCGGGCCAGTTCCAGGACCAGGGTGCGCGAGGCCAGCCGGACCAGGCGCAGGCCGAGGCGTTGCAGGAACTGGTCGGTCAGGGTGCCGAGCTGGCCGGCTGCTGCCAGGTCTTGGCGGGCGGTGGCCAGCAGGGGTTCGAGGCACCGGACCAGTGCTTGCTCCCAGTCGCCTGTCACCGGTGCCGGGGTGACAACAGCGGCGGTACTGCGTTCGACGTACTCCGCCCAGGCAGGCATCGGCAGGCCCTGCTCGTGCGGGCCCATCCCGGCGGACCACCAAGCGCTTGAGTGGTCTAGTCGGGAAGTCCCGGTGGTTGCGGAGTTGAGCACGCGCTCAGAGTGCCAGTCGGGAATGGGTGCTGCCATGGGTACGGAGCCCCCATATTCCTTCCACGATCGTTTGATTGCCTACGTACAGGTACTGGAGCCGTGCTGTACCGCGGGATGACGACTGGGGGT
Organism: Kribbella sp. NPDC056861; assembly: GCF_040687575.1. Lineage (NCBI taxonomy): Bacteria > Bacillati > Actinomycetota > Actinomycetes > Propionibacteriales > Kribbellaceae > Kribbella > Kribbella sp. NPDC056861. Next base: position 278,826 of record NZ_JBFBNQ010000003.1, read on the forward strand.
AGACCACCCCGCGGTCCAGCATCGCCCGTGCCGGACGACCTCTGGTGGAAGGTTGTTCGGCACAGGAATCCAGCTGCCGGCAGCTCCGGAACTCCCGACGCCGAGAACGATGCAGGAAAGCCTGACGTGGCAGCAAGGGCTCTCCCTACCCAATTTCCGCCCGGCCGGCGGCACCGCGAGCCTGGGTGGGGGCCGAGCAGAACATGGGTGCAAGGCCCCCATGTGCAAATCAGTCGCGGCTGGGACGGTGGGCGGGTGTACAGCCAAGCCGCTCCCGGACTCCCGGTCTCAGCTCACTCGGTGCTCGACATCGTGCCGCAGCTGCCGGGACAGTCCGCCGCGGCCGCCCTCCGGGAGACCGTCGAGGTGGCTCAGGCCGCCGACGATCTGGGCTACCGGCGTTTCTGGGTCGCTGAGCAGCATGGCGTCCGGGGCGCTGGGGGCGCAAGCCCTGCCGTATTGGCCGCGGTACTGGCCGCCAGGACCGACCGGATCCGGCTGGGATCGGGCAGCGTGCAGCTGACCAGCCACCGGCCGCTGGTGATCGCAGAGCAGTTCGCTGCGCTCGCGGCGGCGTACCCGAGCCGGGTCGACCTCGGTGTCGGCAAGTCAGCGGCAGTGCCGCCGAGTACGGCTGCTGCGCTCGGATTGAACGAGAAGGGCTGGGACAGCTTCCCCCAGCGGCTGGACGAGCTCTGCCGCTTCCTGCGGGACGGGTTGCCCGGCCGCGCTCCGGTGGGCGACGTACGGCTCGCACTGGCCGGCCTGCCGCCACCAGTCTTCGTGATGACCGACAACCCGTCCGGCGCGCAGGTAGCCGCAGCACGTGGGTTGCCGCTCTTCCTGACCCATCACAGCGCTCCCGCGTGCACGCTGGCGTCAGTAGCGGCGTACCGGGACAGTTTTGAGGCCACGGGACCGACAGGCAAGCCGTACGTCGGTGTGACGGTCGGCGTAGTCGCCGCGGACACCGAGGACGAGGCACTAGCCCGGCTGGCCGAGTACGTGCGGCTCAAGTCGCGACTGAAGACTGCGGTCAACAGGGCAACACCCGCTGAGCTCATGGAGTTGCTGGAGCCGCCACTGACCAGCCGTGAGCGGTTGAAGGCCGAGCGGCTGCTGGACGAGCCCGGATACGTAGTAGGCACCCGATCCGGAGTATCGGCAGGCCTGGCGTCGGTAGCGGCCAGTGCCGGAGCAGACGAGGTCATGCTGGTCCCGCTGGCCTTTGACGGGCTGGTTCGCTCCTCCATTCTCCGTACTGCGGCAGCCGGCCTGACCCGCGCTATTCGCAGCATCCCCCGGCACGCGCCGCACTTCGTCGCCACCGCCTAGCCTCCCGCAGTGATCGGCCTAAAGTGGGTCTAGCCGACTACTGAAAGGCAGGCCCATGTCGCGGGAGCAGGAAGTCGTCCAGAGCTGTCCGACCGAACTCTTCATCGCAGGCAAGTGGCGACCAGCAGAGGGCGGCAAGACTCTCGCCGTGGAAGACCCAGCCACCGGTACGACGCTCTGCCAGGTCGCCGACGCCAGTCCCGCCGACGGGCTGGCCGCACTGGACGCCGCCGTCGCCGCGCAAGCCGACTGGGCCGCCACTGCTCCCCGTGAGCGCAGTGAGATCCTGCGCCGTACCTATGAGCTGATGACCGAGCGAGCCGACGACCTGGCTCTGCTGATGACCCTGGAGATGGGCAAGCCGGTCGCGGAGTCGAAGGGCGAGATCGCCTACGCCTCGGAGTTCTTCCGGTGGTTCGCCGAGGAGGCGGTCCGGATCGAGGGCGGCTACCAGGTCGCGCCGAACGGCAAGGGCCGGCTGCTGGTGATGCGCCAGCCGGTCGGGCCGTGTCTGCTGGTCACGCCGTGGAACTTCCCGGCCGCGATGGGCGCCCGCAAGATCGGCCCGGCGGTCGCGGCCGGCTGCACGATGGTGATCAAGCCGGCCTCGCAGACCCCGTTGTCGATGCTGAAGCTGGCCGAGCTGATGACCGAGGCCGGCCTGCCGCCGGGTGTGCTGAACGTGGTCACCACCGAGGACGCCGGCGGCGTGATGGAGCCGCTGATCCGCGACGGCCGGGCCCGCAAGCTGTCCTTCACCGGCTCGACCGGCGTCGGCGTGAAGCTGATCGAGCAGGCCGCCGAGAAGGTGCTGAAGACCAGCATGGAGCTCGGCGGCAACGCGCCGTTCCTGGTCTTCGAGGACGCCGACCTGGACAAGGCGGTCGAGGGCGCGATGCTGGCGAAGATGCGCAACGGCGGCGAGGCCTGTACTGCGGCCAACCGGATCTACGTGCACTCGTCGGTGATCGATGCCTTCGCCACCAAGCTGACCGAGCGGATGTCGGCGCTCAAGGTCGGCCGTGGCACCGAGGACGGGGTCGACCTCGGCCCGTTGATCGACGCGAAGCAGCGGGACAAGGTGAAGGACCTGGTCGACGACGCCGTTGCCCAGGGCGCCGAGGTGCTGACCGGTGGAACGATTGCCGAGGGCAACGGTTACTTCTACCCGCCGACCGTGCTGACCGGTGTGCCGAAGTCGGCGCGGTTGCAGAAGGAGGAGATCTTCGGCCCGGTCGCCCCGCTGACCGCGTTCGAGACCGAGGACGAGGCGGTCGCGATGGCCAACGACACCGACTTCGGCCTGGTCTCCTACCTGTTCACCAACGACCTCGGCCGCGCGTTCCGGGTCAGCGAGCGGCTCGAGACCGGGATGATCGGCCTCAACCAGGGCATCGTCTCCAACCCGGCCGCGCCGTTCGGCGGCGTCAAGCAGTCCGGCCTCGGTCGCGAAGGCGGCACGGTCGGCATCGACGAGTACCTGGAGATCAAGTACCTGGCCGTGGCGATCGACTAGGGCGGGAATCGGGAGACACGCCCTAGCGGCCTACTCCTGCAGCCACTGCTGGATGGTCTCGTCGTTCGGCCGGGCCTCGCTGCCGATCGCGTGCGGGACGAACCGGGCGTAGTAGTCGGTGACCGGGCCGTCGGACTCGCGGACCATCATGCCGGCCGCGACTCCGTCGACGATCCAGCTGCCGATCACCGCCCGGTTCCCCTCGTACGACGGCAGCGGGCTCCACTCCTGGTAGACCATCGTCTCGGTGTCGTACGGGCCGTCGTGGACGTCGTCCTCGGTGGCGGTGATGGTGTGGATCCGGATGTTGCTGCCCTCGCGCCCGTGCAGCGGCTTGGCCACCCACTCCAGCAGGTCGCCCGGCGTCCCGAAGTACGCCGGCAGCAGGTTCGGGTGGTCGGGGTAGAGCTCCCACAGCACCGGCAGGATCGCCTTGGTGGACAGCATCGTCTTCCAGATCGGCTCGATCCAGCGCACCGGCTCGCGTTCCAGCCCGCCGACGATGTACTTGCCGAACTGGTCGTCGAGCATGTCCTCCCACGGGTAGAGCTTGAACGCGGTCCGGATCCGCCGGCCACCCCAGTCCACGAACGCGCGCTGCTCCGACTCCCAGCCGAGGTCCTCGATCTCGTGCCCGTACGTCGCCAGCCCGGCCATCGCCGCGGTGTCGCGCAGGTAGGCCACCGTCATCGCCTCTTCGCCGGTGGTCTCGGCGGCCGAGTTGAAGAAGTGCGCCTCGTTGCCCGGGAACGCCCCGGCCTGCCGCTTCTCGCTCCACCACTTGACCAGCCGGTCGTGCACGGAGTTCCACTGGTCGCCCTCGGGGAAGACGTCCTCCAGCCAGTTCCACTGGATCACCGCCGACTCCACCAGCCCGGTCGGGGTGTCCCCGTTGATCTCCAGCATCTTCGGCTCGACGCCGTTCCAGACCAGGTCGAAGCGCGCGTACACCGACGGGTCGTCGCGTTTCAGCGACTCCCGGACCAGCGGCAGCGTGCCGGACGCCAGGCCGAGCTGCGCGTCGCTGAAGCGATCACCGGACGCCATCACGGCGGCGGCGTGCTTGCACATCTCGTAGAGCTCCTCGGTGACGCGTTCGAGGTGCAGCACCTCTTCCATCGTCACCTCGTACCAGGCGCTCTCGTTCCAGTACGGCGTCTGGCTGCCGTCGGGCAGGTCCGTCATCGGGAAGACCAGCCCCTGCTCGACGACCTTGTCCTTCCAGCCCGGGCGGGGCTTGATCGAGTGTCGCCACATCAGCCGCCGTGACTCCCTTTGCTCGCCTTGCCGAAACCACCCCGCGAGATGGTGCCGATGTTGCCGCCCTTGGTGTCCAGGCCGCCGCGCTTGACCGTCGCCGTGCCGCCGGAGGAGTTGCGCAGGCCGGAGGTGGTGTAGCTGCCGTCGCTGGTGTTGTACCGGCCGCCGATCGGCGGCACGAAGGCGCCGCCCCGGGTGGCCATGTAGAACCAGAAGAAGCCCGAGCCGGACCCGTGGTACTCGCGCTCGTCCTTGCACTTGTCGTCGTCGGCGCGCTGCTGGGTCTCCGGGTCGACGCAGATCGCCTGGTAGTCCGACTGCTCGTCGTCGTTGCTGCAACCGGTCAGCGAGGCGGCGACCAGCGCGGTCAGTCCCAGCGTGATACCCACGCTGCGCATCCGCCTGCGAGATCCTGAGTGACTCATGCCTTGCCTTCCCCCTCGGCCGGCGGCTTCATCGAGAACATGATCAGCGCGCCCACCACCATCGTTACACCCACCACAACCAGCGGCCCGGTACCCACGTCCGAGACAGCCAGCACCAGTACTACGACGAACGACGCCGCCGCCAGCAGGGGGACGACCGCACGCTGCAGCACCCGGCCCCTGATCTCACCGCTGAAGTAGACCGGTACTGCGAGCGCAGTGGCGAGGTAGTAGATCGACACCAGCACGGAGACGGCGCCGACGGCGTCAGCCAGCAGGGCGTCCGAGGTGAGCACCAGCGTCACGTAGATGACCAGGCTGGCGACCGCGAAGACCAGGGTGGACACGCTGGGGGTGTGGAAGCGAGTGGAGATCCGGGCGAACTGTCCTGGGAACGCGTCGCGCCTTGCCATCGACAGCATGGTCCGGGCGGTCGGCAGGATCGTCGTCTGGGTGGAGGCGAGGGCCGAGACCAGTACTGCGCCGACCAGCAGCTTGCCGCCCGCAGTACCGAGTAGGTCGTTGCTGAGGACGTAGAAGAAGTCGTCGTCGGCGATGTCGGCCAGCGGGCCGACTCCTGCGTAGGCGACGGCGGACCACGCGACTACGGCGTACAGGACGATCAGGAAGCCGTTGGCGATGAGCGCAGCGATCGCAGGAGTGCGCTTGGGGTCGCGGGTCTCCTCGTTGACGCTGAAGGACGAGTCCCAGCCCCAGTAGAGGAACACGGCAACCAGTACGCCAGTTGCCCACGACCTCTCACCAGTGGCCGTCGACAACGGGATGCTGAGCGTGCCGGCCTCCTGGAAGGCGTTGATCGCGAACCAGAGCAGCGCGACTACCTCGATCGTCAGCAGCAGCGCCTGGGTCCAGGCGGCGACCCGGATGCCGCGGTAGGCGAGCACTGCCATCCCGATGATGAACACTGCGCCCAGACCGGCTTGTGCGATGCGGGAGTCGGCAGCGCCGTCTAGGCCGAACAGTAGATAGGTGTAGACCGAGGCGACCTGCGCCAGGTTGCTCATGACGAGCACGCAGGCCATCACCGTGGTCCAGCCGACCATGCGGCCGATCCCCAGGCCGAACGCCTTGGAGGTCCAGGGGAACGTGGTGCCGCAGTTGGGCTCGGTCCTGTTCAGCTCCCGGAAGCAGAGCGCGACCAGGATCACCGGGATCGCGGACAGGGCCAGTACCAGGGGAGTGGCGGCACCGACGTACGCGACGAGTAGTCCGACCGCCACAGCCAGCGAGTACGCCGGTGCGGAGGAGGAGATCCCGATCGCGGTAGACGTGCCCAGTCCCAGCGTATCCCGTCGCAGGCTGCGCCCACGGGACCGCGAATCAGCTGTCGTCGTCATCGTCCCCCCAGGGTGCCACCCCATGGGTCCGCAGTCCGGCAGGCGCCGTCGTCAGCCCTGCATGAGTTCGGTGACTGTGACGAACTCGAAGCCGCGCGTCCGCAGTCCGGTGATGATCGGGGTGATCGCCTCGTCCGTGTACGGCGCATTGTCGCCGCCGTGCATGTGCAGCACGACGATCGAGCCGTTCTGGACCTTGCCGAGCACCTGCTTGACGATCGGCTTGGGCGACTTGGCGAACCCGTCGGCCCCCGGTACGTCGAGGCCGACCGCTGTCACACCGGCCGCTGCGAGTTCGTGAAGGGCAGTGCCGTCGTAACAGCCGCCGGGGAACCGGAACCACCTGGTGGCATGGTCATCGAGCCGGTCGAGCAGGGTGACTGCCTTGCGCACGTCAGCGAGCATGTCCTGCGGCGCCACAGTGCCCAAGGTGTAGCAGTGCTTGGTGAAGCCCTTGTGGTCATAGGTGTGCGTGCCGAGCTCGAACAGCGGGTCGGCAGCCAGTTCGCGGGTGCGGTCGGGGTACTGCTCCATCCACATGCCGGTGAGGAACAGGGTGGCCGGGACCTGTTCCTTACGCAGCGTGGTGATCAGGGGCTCGTTGTAGTACGACTTCACCTTCCCGCGCTGCAGCCGCTTGCGCATGACCGCGGTGAGATCGGCATCGAAGGTGAGGGCGACCCGCTTCTTGTCCCGCGGGCCGTGCTGGACCACTGGCATCAGGTTGGTCTCATGCGACTCACCCGGTCGTTGCGTCGAGCTGGGGGTGCTCGGTGTGGGTGTGCTGGGTGGCGGCGTGCTCGGCGTCGGGCTGGGGGCCAGGGTGCCGATGGGCGGCGTACCGGTCGTTGCCTGGGCACCTGGCCCGCCGAGAGTCGGCGTACCGGCTGCTGTCCCGGGAGGCGCGGCGGTATCACCACAGCCGGCCAGTACCACCGACGCTGCCGCGGCAAGCGCAGCGAGCCTGATCCCCCAGTGAACAGTCACAGGCCACGAGTATGCCAGCGGTACCATTGGTGGTGCCACACGCGGTACCATTTGACCATGGCCGTGAATCTGAGACTCACTCCAGAGGTGGCATCAGCGCTGCAGGCTGAGGCCGATCGCACCGGAAAGTCGCAGCAGGAGATCCTCCGGGAGGCGGTCGCCCGTCATCTCCACCTGGTCGGTGGCGAAGAGGTCCCGGTCAGCGATCGCGACAGCGCGAGGGCGGCCCACCGAGTGATCCCCGCGCGAGTTGCCTACCGGAAGGTGACGCCGCGGCTTCGGCTTCCGAAGGACGTCGACAGCCTGGGGCTGCTCGATCGGGATGATCGCTTCTGATGCACATCTATGTGGACAGCAGTGCGCTGATCAAGAGAGTGGTCGCCGAAGCGGAATCCGACGCACTGGTGGAGTTTCTGGACGAGCACTACTCGCGAACGGATCTCCTGGCGTCTTCTTCGCTTGCCTGGGTGGAGGTCTCCCGCGTCGTACTCGCTCGGGTGAAGTCGGCGGACGACGCGGGAGAGCTGATCGAGGGAGCGATGTCCGGCATCGACGAGCGTCCGATGTCGGCCGATGTGATCAGCGTTGCCCGCCGGATCGAGCCGTTGATCCTGCGCAGTCTGGATGCGATCCATCTGGCGACGGCCGTGCTGATCGATGCGGACCTCGTTGTCACGTACGACGATCGGTTGGCTGACGCGTGCCGCCGGAACGCTCTCGCCGTTGCGATGCCGGGGCGCGACTAGCTACTCCACGACGAGGTTGAGGCGTTGGATTCCCCAATTGTCGGCGGCGGGGCCCGGGGGGAACCAGACGTCGACGATGTCGTCCTTGATCCAGCTGCCGATGTCGGCGGCGTAGCAGTGGCCGTAGCCGGGGACGTAGAGGCGGGTGCCCCACGGGATGATGCGGGCGTCGACGGCGCAGATGCCGGTGCCGGCGTTGTAGCCGAGGGCGGTCTGGGCGACGTCGTTGTAGGCCGAGACGCGGTAGTTGAAGGTCGTGCCCGCGGCGAGGGTGAAGGCGGCCAGGCGGTTGGCGGCGTTGAGCCGGAATGACGTGGTGATCTGGCCGATCGACGTGGCGGCGGTGTCTTCCTGTGACATCGCGTAGACCTGGTAGTGGGCGCCGGTGCAGGGTGAGGCGTCGGTGACCTGCAGGGTCGGCTGGCCCCAGTCGCTGATCCACTGCAGCGCTTGGCCGTTCTTGAAGGCCCGGTACGCCTTGGCGCCGGCTACCCGGTTGAAGGTGAAGGTCACCTTGCCATCGGTGCCTAGGCCGCCGTTGATGCCGGTCGGCGCGGGCAGGCGCCCGGCCACGCTGTACGCCGGTGCGACGGTGCCGTTGCCGTGACCGCCGGAGATCGGCCGGTCGGGGATCGGTCCGGTGTAGAAGTGCTGGCAGACAGGGAGTGCGGCCGAGGCGGTTGCCGGAGCGACCACCAGGGTGGCGATGCTCAGGAAGGCGACCGCGATCGCCTTGAAACACTGGGATTTGGGCATGGTGAACAGACCTCCAACGGGGGCGGAACCAGAGGTGTCAGCACCCAGTAGGAGGCCTGGCGATCAGTTAGTCAAGGAGTTGTCTTAAAGCCAGCAGGTCGTTGGCGGAGCGGAGTACCGGCTTGTCGATCGGCGTGACCGGAGCGGCCGCGCCGGTGACGTGGAAGGTGTGCGACTCGCCCGCGCTCAAGGTGACCAGGCAACTGTCGACCCGGGCCGCGGCGTCCAACCGGTCCGGGAACAGCGCGAGATCCTTGGCCAGCGCGGTCGCCGTCACGGTGACGTCGTACCCGTCGTCTGTCGGCGTGACCTGCGCTGAGTAGGGGGCGGCCTCGACCCGCAGTTGCGTGTCCTCGACGAAGTACCAGTACGCCGTACTGCCGTCCGCAGCCCGTACTTCGACGTACTCGCTCGTCGGGTCGCCCGGAGTGGCGACGGACTCGGGCAATGAGTTGAGTACCGCGTCGCGAGCGCCGACCTCCAGGACAAACGTCTCGCTGGCCAACGCCTCGCTCCCATTGGCCGTACTACGACGCGTCGCCGTCACCTCGGTGCTCCAGGCAACATCAGTATCGTTGTGTGCGGCAACTACAAGCTCGTCCTCGCGCGGCTGCACGGACAGCAGGCGATCGGAGTACACCCGCTTCAGCGTGTGCCACAAGGGCTTCCGGATGCCGTGGCCGTCGACAGCTGCCCAGGAGACGACCGGCCAGTTGTCGTTGAGCTGCCACACGATCGCGCCGGTGTTGAGCGGGAACAGGCTGCGGAAGTGTTCGATGCCATAGGCAATCGCCCGGGCCTGGTTGAGCTGGGTGGTCCAGTGCCAGTCGTCCATCGACCGCCACTTCGGCAGGTGGTCGCCGAGGCCGCGTTCGAGCTTGAGGTTGCCCTCGAAGGCCTTCTGGTGCACGAGCATCTGCTCGCCGTACGGGTCGAGCGGCTGGTCGTGCACGACACTCGTGAGGGTCGACCAGGCCGGCGGGCCCTGGAAACCGAACTCGGAGACGAAGCGCGGCTTGTACTTGCGGTAGGTCGAGTAGTCGACCTGGTTCCACACGTCCCAGATGTGCATGGTGCCGTTGCGCTCGTCGTTGGGGTGGATGTAGCGGTCGTAGGAGAACGGGCTGCCCGCGGAGTACGGCGTACGGGGGTCGAGCTCGGCGACGATGCGGGGGAGGAGGTCCAGGTAGTAGCCCTCGCCCCACGCCCGGCCGGCCAGCGGCTCGCGCCAGCCCCACTCGACGTAGCCCCAGATGTTCTCGTTGTTGCCGTTCCAGAGCGCGAGGCTGGCGTGGCTGCTCAGCCGGGTGACGGCTTCGCGGGCCTCCGCCTCGACCTCGCTCCACAGCGGCTCGTCCTCGGAGTACGCGGCGCAGGCGAACAGGAAGTCCTGCCAGACGAGTACGCCCAGCTCGTCGCAGACGCCGTAGAAGTCGTCGCTCTCGTAGATGCCGCCGCCCCAGACCCGGAGCAGGTTCATGTTGGCGTCGATCGCGTCCCGGATGCTGCGCTCGTAGGTCGCCCGGGTCTGCCGGGTGAACAGCGCGTCGTCCGGGATCCAGTTGGCGCCGTGGATGTAGATCGGTTTGCCGTTGACCGACAGCACGAACGGTCCGCCGTCCTTGTCCGGGGCAACGTTCATGGTGACGGTCCGGAAGCCGACCCGGCCTTGCCAGTCGTCCTTCTGGGCGCCGGCGACCACGGAGACGCTGACGTCGTACAGGGGTTGCTCGCCATGCCCGCGCGGCCACCACTTGCCGACGGCATCGATCGTCGAGCTGAGGTCTGTCTCGATGGTGCCAACGGGAACGGTCAGCCGGCTGGTGGTGCCGCCGGCCTCCACCAAGATGGTTGCCTCGTCACCGGGCTCGCCGTCACCTGACCAGGCGAGGGAGATCCGGGTGTCCAGTACACCGTAGTCGCCGTCCAGGCCGGCGAGCGGCCGGACCGAGTCGATCCGGACACCGGTCCAGGACTCGATCCGCAGCGGCCGCCAGATGCCGGCGGTCGCGACGTCGATCCCCCAGTCCCAGCCGAAGTTGCTGGCCATCTTGCGAATCGCGTTGTAGGGATGGAGATTCGTGTGCGGCCACATGCCGGACGCTTCCCGCAGCTGGTGGGCCGTCTCCACCGGCGAGGCGAACTCGATCACCAATTCATTGCTGCCAGCAACCAGAAGCCCGGTGATCGGGAACCGGTACGACCGGTGCTGGTTCCAGGTTTTGCCGAGCTCGGTGCCGTTGAGCGTCACCGTTGCTGCCGTGTCCAGCCCGTCGGCGACGAGCTCCTGGATGACGTGCTGGTCCGGCTCCCACTCGAAGGTGGTCCGGTAGCTCCAGCTGGTCTTGCCGATCCAGTGCAACTTGCCCTCGTTGTCCCCGTCGAACGGATCGGGGATGACACCGGCGGTCAGCAGATCGCTGTAGACCTCGCCCGGAACGGTCGCCGCGACGGGCGCGGTGAGCAACGCACTGTTCCGCTCCGGCACCGGGCCCTCCGCCGCCTGCACGGTCCAGGCGGCCCCACCCTCGGTGGTCAACGAAACGGTCCGGAGCGTAGATGTCACAGGAAGGCTCTCTCTGTCGGAACGGGTTACTTGACGAACTAAAGAAAGCCTATGTCAGCTGCTCAGGACAGTGCGCTGCCACAGGTCGGCGAGGAGTTGATGGCCGGCGGCGGTCGGGTGCACGCCGTCGTCGGCGAGGGCGGTAGCACCTACTGCCGCTGCTTGCCGGTTGAACTCCACATCGGCCGGCACCAACAGCGCGCCGTACTCCGCGGCGAGGCGCCGTACGACGTCGATCTTGGGGTCGAGGTCTTCCCGCCATAGGTGCTGCTCCTCCTTCACTGCCAGGAGAAACGGCTCGACCAGCACGAGCTGCGCGGTGTGAGTGACGCTGTCGAGCAGTTCGCGGTACGAGTGCTCGAATGCCTCGGCCGAGGTCGGGTCGTCCTCGTCGTACCGGCGCCAGGTGTCGTTGATGCCGATCAGCACCGAGACGAGGTCCGGCTGCTCCGCGATCACGTCGGTCTGCCAGCGCGCCGCGAGGTCGGCCGCGCGGTGGCCGGAGATGCCGGCGTTGACGATCCGCGGCCGCTGCGAGCCGAAGGCGTCGTACAGGTTCTTCACGTAGCCGTCGCCTAGTCCGGCCGGATCGCCTCGGCGGCCGCAGTCGGTGACGGAGTCCCCGGCGAACACGAAGGTCCGCCGGGGATCCAGGAGAGCTGTCACAGCAGGGTTGCCATCAGATCGTGGTGGCCTGCACGTCCCAGTCGTCCGGCAGGACGGGCGGGACCTCGACGGTGCTGGTGACGTCGACGAAGTTGCCGGTGTCGATCGACTCGGTGATCGACGACATCACGTCGACCACGTGGAACGCGAGCGCCCCGGTGGCCCGGTGCGGACGGTCCTCGCGGATCGCCCGAGCCATCTCCAGTACGCCGGTACCGCGCTCGGCGGTCGCCTCGGTGGTCTCGAGAACCTCCCAGTCCTCGGCGCCGCGGCGGCGGATCTTGATCTCACCGTCGAAGCGGTTCGGGTCCGGCACGGCCAGCGTCGCGTCCGACCCGGTGATCTCCACGAACCCGCCCCGCGACAGCGGCGAGTCGAAGCTGAAGATGCTCTGCGACGACTGCCCCGACTCGAACCGCGCGATCGCGCTGACGTGCGTCGGCACCGTCACGTCGAAGTCCGTGCCCTCCAGCGGGCCGGAGCCGATCGTGCGCTTCTCCCGCGACTTCGAGCCGATCCCGGCCACGGCCGCGACCGGGCCGAACAGCTGCACGAGCGTCGTCAGGTAGTATGGGCCGATGTCCCAGAGCGGACCGGCGCCTTCCTGGAAGAGGAAGGCCGGGTTCGGGTGCCAGGACTCGGGGCCGGGGGACTGCATCAGCGTCAACGCGGTCAACGGCGTACCGATGTCACCGCGCTCGATGATCCGGCGCGACTCCTGCAGGCCCGGGCCGAGGATGGTGTCGGGCGCGCAGCCGAGCCGCAGCCCCGCGTCCTTGGCGGTCTCGAGCAGCTTGAGGCCGCTCTCCTGGTCGAGCGAGAACGGCTTCTCGCTCCACACGTGCTTGCCTGCGGCAACGGCTGCCAGGGCGACCTCGACGTGCGCGATCGGGATGGTCAGGTTGACCACGATCTCCACGTCGGGGTGGCCGAGCACGGACTCGGGGCCGCCGTGGCTCTCGATCCCGTACTCCGCTGCCTTCGCCTCCGCCGCTTCCGGGCGCAGGTCGCCGATCGCGACCACCTTGAGGTCGGGGAAGCTCTGCATGCTCTTGATGTAGGCGTCGGAGATCACTCCGGCGCCGATCACCCCTACACCGACAGCGCTCATGCAACGTCCTCCCCGGTGAGGTAGGCGAAGCTCCCCGCGACGGCGTCGAAGATGTCGCCCTCGAAGTCGTCGAGCTCGACCACACGCAGGGTGCCCGGCGAGGCGGCGAGGATGTCGTTGACCGCGATGCTGCCGGCGCCGACCGCGACCTGCGCCTTGTTGTTCAGGGTGCCGTCGCCGTCCTTGATGTGCAGCGCCTTCACCCGGTCACCGAGCCGGGCGAGCAGCGCCGGTACGTCGGCCCCGCCGACCGCGGCCCAGTACGTGTCGAGCTCGAGGACGACGTCGTCGGACAGGTTGTCGGCCAGGATCTCCAGGCCGTGCACCCCGTCGATGACGGACTCCAGCTCGAAGTGGTGGTTGTGGTAGCCGACCGTGATGCCGTGGTCGGCCGCTTCCTTCGCGGCCTCGTTCAGCGCCGCGGCCGTCGCCAGGATGTCGTCCGCGGACTGCCAGCGCGCCGGGTCGACGTACGGGTCGATGACGGTGCTGATGCCGAGCTTCTTGGCCACCTCGAAGATCGGCCCGGACTCCTCCCGGAGCAGCCCCGCGTGCGTGGTGGGAGCCGACAGACCGTACTTGGGCAGCGCCTCGGCCAGCTGGTCGGCCAGGCCGACGACACCGAAGGGCTCGACCTGCCGGTACCCGATCTCAGCGATGCGGGCCAGCGTGGCGTCGAAGTCCTCCTCCAGCTTGTACCGGACCGTGTAGAGCTGTAAGGACAGGTTGTCCACTGCGACCATGTTTTTCTCTCCTCGTTTCAGGGTCTCCCGCTGCCCATGGAAGCCCCCGGACTGGACGTGCCGAACCGGTTAAGTAACTCGCCGCAGCCTATCCCAGCCTGCCCATCTCGACCACCCCGTAACCACCAGTCGAGCCACCTTCACCCCTTGAAGGCAAACGCTTACCGGCCGCTGGTGCCGACGTGGTCTCACAATGACTCCATGTTTGCTTGCTTCCCCCGCAATCCGATCCTCGGCCATCGAGTCCGATGAACGCCTTCAAGATGTACCTCCGGGTGACCAGCAGGGTGTTGCTGCCGGACGAGATCTCGGAGCGGCTCGGTGTCGAGCCAGACACCGCAAGGCCGATCGGGAGCACCTGGCGTCCCGAGGCGCCACCCAGGCCGCACACGTCATGGGTCCGCAACGTAGAGACGACTCACCCCAACCCGCGGCCCGAAGATCTGGAGCCCATGGTGCTCGGCTGGGGTCAGGAGTTCGCGCAGGCACTCGGCCAATTGGTCGACACCACCGACGCGACTGTCGCCCTCGATATCGTCCAGGACGTCAATGACCGCAAGGACCCCCAGCAAGTAGGCATTTTCTCAGCCCGGCCCTGATCGCCTGGCTGTCCACCGCGAAGGGCTACCTGGATATCGACCAGTACCTGGGTGACTGAGCCTCGCGTTGGTCGCGGGGAGTCGAGTACCTGCGGGTGGTCCGCCGCGAACGCTCCGCTCGGGCATCTCACGCCTAGGACCAGCGGTAAGCCGGCTCGCGACCTGAACCCCAGCGGTGGTCCGACCCTCTCTTTTCTTTCTCTTTCTGAATCTTTCTGCCGTTGTCTTTGGTCTTCTTTCTTGTGGTGTTTGGGTGGTCCTTAGCTGCCTCTCCGTGCACCTGTAGTTACTCGATCACGTTCCGTATCCAGACCGCTGCTGTTCGATCAAATGGCCACCCTCCGTGGTGGCAAGCGTTTACCTAGAGACGGGGAGTACACGGGAGCCGCAGAATGAGGGCCTACCGGACCGCCCGTCACGGTTCGGACCGCCCGTTCGAAGGAGGCCATCGTGCCCCGAATCACGATCAAGGAGATTGCCCGACGGGCCGGCGTCTCCAAAGGCGCGGTGTCGTACGCGCTGAACAACCAGCCGGGGGTCAGTGAGGCTACCCGGGCTCGGGTGCTCAAGGTCGCCGAGGAGTTGGAGTGGGTGCCCAATCGGGCGGCCCGGCAGTTGTCGGCCGCGCGCAGCGAGACGTTCGGTCTGGTGTTGGCGAGGACCGCCAAGACCCTGAGTGAGGAACCGTTCTACATGGGCTTCGTCGGTGGCGTGGAGTCCGTGCTGAGTGAGCGGTCGTACGCGCTCGCCCTGCAGGTCGTGCCCGATCTGGAGGACGAGATGGCGACGTACCGGAAGTGGGCTGCCGAGCGCAGGGTGGACGGGGTGCTGGTGGTCGACCTGCGGGTCGACGATCCGCGGATCCCCCTGCTGCGCAAGCTCGAACTGCCTGCGGTGCTGGTCGGGGATCCGGCGCTCGCGGACGGGTTGGCTTGTGTCTGGACCGACGGGACGACGGCGATGTACGCCGCCGTCGAGCACGTCGCGTCGCTCGGGCATCGGACGGTCGGCCGGGTGGCCGGGCCGCCTGATCATGGTCATGTCTGGATCCGCGACAAGGCGTTCGCGGCGGTCGGCCGGCGGTTGGGGCTGGACGCTCGGGTCGTCTACACCGACTTCTCCGGTGAGGGAGGAGCCGCGGCGACCCGGGAGTTGCTGACCGGCGCGGACCGGCCGACGGCGATCATCTTCGACAACGACCTGATGGCCGTCGCCGGGCTGGCGGTGGTCAACGAGCTCGGGCTGCGCTCGCCGGACGATGTCACGCTGGTCGCCTGGGACGACTCGACGTTGTGCCGGGTGACGCATCCGACGCTGACCGCGATGAGCCACAACATCGTTGCGTATGGGGCTGAGGTCGCGCATCGGTTGTTCGAGTTGATGGAAGGTGCGTTACCTGAGTCGCATCTGTACTCCACGCCTGCGTTGGTGGTCCGGGGAAGCTCGGGGCCGCCGCCCGCCTGAATGAACTCCGCGCTCGGCGGACTGCGTCCGCCGAGCGCGGAGGAAGGGTGAGGTGGGCGCGGAATAGGCGGGCTGGCTGGTCAGACGCCTGGCGCTGCTACCACCGTGACCGGTACGCCGTTGAGCGCCGCCGTGCCGGCGACGGGATCGGTGAAGGCGCTGTCGGTGATGTCGTTGGCGCTCACACCGGCCACCTGGTTGGCCACCGACAGGCGCGCGCCTGAGCGGTTGTGGCCGAAGCCGTGCGGCAGGCTGACCACGCCGGGCATCATGTCGTTGCTGGAGGCAACCTCTACTGAGATCGACCCGGCCGCCGAGGTGATCTTGACCAGCTGGCCGTCGGTGAGGTCGCGGGAGCGGAGGTCGTCCGGGTTCATCAGGAGCTGATGCCGCGGCTTGCCCTTCACCAGGCGGGCCGAGTTGTGCATCCAGGAGTTGTTGCTGCGCAGGTGCCGGCGGCCGATCAACAGCAGGCCGTCGTCGGCATCACCCGAGAACAACGTCGATAATGCCCGCGGGAGATCGTCGAGGATCATCGGTTGCGCGAGATCGATCCGCTTCGTCTTCGTGTAGAGAGCGCCGGGCAACGCCGGTTGCAGCGGGCCGAGGTCGACTCCGCCGGCC
The DNA here is from genome assembly GCF_040687575.1 of Kribbella sp. NPDC056861. Classification (NCBI taxonomy): domain Bacteria; kingdom Bacillati; phylum Actinomycetota; class Actinomycetes; order Propionibacteriales; family Kribbellaceae; genus Kribbella; species Kribbella sp. NPDC056861. The sequence continues at coordinate 294,982 of NZ_JBFBNQ010000003.1, forward strand.
GACTTCCGCAGCGTGCGCACCGAGAGTCGATAGGGCCCGATCCGCAGACCCAGATCGACAATGCGCCGTGGTGACAGGCGAAGACGTAAAGAGGTGAGCGCCTTCGCGCGACCAGGCGGCGTACTGCGCAACAACGCCAACCCCAGTCCGCGCAAGATCTCCCAGTCGTGTCGCGACTCCGACGGCCGAGGCAGTACCGCGTCGTTCCACCGCGCCGTGTTCCGTACTGCGAGTGCATGAAACGCCAGGTCGTAGTGATCGCGTTCCAACGGCGGTGTCGGCGGCAGGATCACGTCGGCATGCCGGGTCGTCTCGTTGATGTACGGGTCCACGCAGACCATGAAGTCCAGCGTCTCCAGCGCCTCGTCGAGCCGCCGGCCGTTGGGCGTGGACAGCACCGGATTGCCCGCGATCGTCACCATCGCGCGGATCTGCCCGTCGCCCGGCGTCAGGATCTCCTCGGCCATCACCGACGCCGGCAACTCCCCGCCGAACTCGGGCAGCGACCGCACCCGGCTCTTCCAGACCCCGATGTGCCCGCGCCCGATCCCACGAAGCGTGTCGACCGCCGGCCGCGGGAACATCGACCCGCCCGGCCGGTCGAGATTCCCGGTGATGATGTTGAGTACCTGGACCGCCCACTGACACAGCGCGCCGAACTGTTGCGTCGAGACCCCGAGCCGCCCGTAACAAGCCGCCGTCTCGGCAGCCGCGAACTCCCGCGCGATCCGCCGGATGTCGTCCGCCGCGATCCCCGTCACCGCGGCCGCCCGCTCCGGCGTCCACTCGCGCGTCACCGACTCAACGACGGAAAGCCCATCCACGTACTCCGCCGGCGTCGCCGCGCCGTCCGCCAAGATCTGGTGAATCAATGCCAGCAGGAACGCAGCATCCGTACCGGGCCGGACGAAGTGATGCTCATCGGCCACCGCCGCGGTCTCGGTCCGGCGCGGATCGATCACCACGACCCGTCCGCCTCGCTTCTGCATCTCCTTGAGCCGCCGCCCGAACCCCGGCGCGGTCATCATGCTGCCGTTCGAGGCCAGCGGATTGGCGCCGAGCATCAGCAGGTACGACGTCCGGTCGATGTCCGCCACCGGCACCATCAACTGATGCCCGTAGAGCAGATGCACGGCGAGCATGTGCGGCAACTGATCGACCGACGTCGCGCTGAACCGGTTCCGCGTCTTCAGCAGCCGGACCACCGTCGGCATGTGCGTCATCGCGCCGACGCTGTGCACGTTCGGGTTGCCGAGATAGACGCCGATCGAGTTCCGCCCGGACGCCGACTGCACCGCGCGCAGTCGAGCGGCGACATAGGAGAAGGCCTCGTCCCACCCCAGCTCTTCCCAGCCGGTGGCAGTACGCCGTACTGGTTGTGTCAGCCGGTCGCGATCCTCCTGCAGGTCGCGCAGCGCCACCGCCTTCGGGCAGATGTGCCCGCGGGACAGCGGGTCCGCCTCGTCGCCGCGGATGTCGGTGACGCGTCCGCCCTCGACGGTCACGAGCACGCCGCAGATGGCCTCACACAGGTTGCACGAAGTACGCCGTACGGTCGCCATCCAGCCAAACTACTCCTGAGTAGCCGCGGCGACTACTCGAACTTCGCCTCGTCGAGTCGGCCGAGGATGGCGTCGACGGTCTCGTGCGGTGACAGGTCGGAGTTGTCCAGCCACAGGCCGCGGCGCGGGCTGAAGGCGTGCAGCTCGTAGTCGAGCTCGTCGACCGAATGCTCGTGGCCGTAGCCGAGCCGGTCATGGATCACGTCGGGCCGGGGTGTCAGCACCACCAGGTACCGCGGGCGGGTCTGGATGCCGTCGAGGAACTCCCGCAGCAGCTCGCCGATTACCACGTCCTCGAGTACTACGGTGAAGCCGCCCTCCGCGTACCCGTCGGCGACCTGGCAGGCGAGCCGGTACTGCAGCTTGAGCTGTTTCTGCGCCTCGGCGCCGTTCTCGATCGCCGACGAGGCCTTGCCGCTGACGATCATCCGGCGGAACACGTCACCGCGCAGATGGACGCCGTACTGGAACCGCTCGGCGAGCAATTGGGAGACAGTGGATTTGCCGGCCGCCATGATCCCGCTGACGACGATCACCCCCTCGGTCTCCATGAGGGGATCGTGCCACGCGGGACCGCCTTTTAGTCAGCCTTTGTCCATCTTCTTTGCCTGCTGGACAACAGGATCAAGGCTGTAGTTCCTGCAGGTGCGCGCGCAGGATCTCGCGAACTCGCTCCGGGGTGGAGTACCGCGGCTGGATGGCCGCGTGCATGGAGAGTCCGTCGACCAGTCCGTGCAAACGATCGATCTCCAGTTCGAGCGTCAGGTCAGGACGAAGTACGCCGGCCTCCGACAGCTTGTGCAGCAGCGTTTCGCACAGGCCGCGCAGCCCTTGGTGGACCGGGCCGAGCAGTTCGCGCAGGCCGCCGGCGCCGGACTCGGCCTGTGCCTGGGCGATGAACGAGAGCCAGATGTCGAACTCGGCCTGCCGCTCGGTGTCGAGCGGGATCACCTCCTCGAGATAGCGCAGGACGATCTCGGTCGGCGTACCGGTGGACTCGATCGCGCTGATCCGTTCGCCGACCCGGCGGGAGACCAGGTCCATCGCGAACTTGATCAGCCCGTCCTGGTCGGGGAAGTAGTAGCGGACGGCGCCGGCGGACCAGCCGGCCTCGGCGGCGACGGTGCGGACGGACGCGGCCCGGATGCCGTCGCGGCGGACCACCCGCCACAGCGCCTGGGCGATCTCCTCGCGGCGGGCGTCGTGGTCGACGATCTTTGGCATGGCTCTTTTTAGCACACCCGTGTTAGAGTCGCTGTATTAACACGACCGTGCAGAATAACTGAGAGGGAGAGTCCCGTGCTGCTCGCTGTGATCGCCGGCTGTGAGATCGGCTTCTGGGTCCTGCTCGCCGCCGGGATGGTGACGCGCTACCTGCTGCGGCTGCCACGGTTGGGGATGGTGCTGCTCGCGATGGTCCCGCTGGTGGATGTGGTGATGCTGATCGCCAGCGTGATCGACATCCGGTCCGGGGGAGAGCCGTCGGGCAAGCACGCGCTGGCCGCGATCTTCATCGGCGTCAGTGTCGGCTTCGGTCATCGCAGCCTGAAGTGGGCCGACGGCTGGGCGGCGTACAAGTTCGCGGGTGCGCCACGGCCGGTCAAGCCGAAGAAGGGCACCCGGGAGAAGGCGCTGCACGAGCGTCAGGGCTGGTACCGGCACGTGCTCGCGTACGTCGTGGGTGTCGGCGTGATGATCGCGCTGGGGCTGCTGTCCGGCAAGGGGTTCGACGCGCTGCTCGGCACGGCCTGGCCCTGGACCATCGTGCTGGTGATCGATGGGATCGTCTCGTTCAGCTACACCGGTGATGTCGACGAGAAAGAGCAGTCCGAAAGTCGTACATTGCGAGTATGACAACGGCGGCAGGACGGGTCTGGCACGGGATCACCGCACTCGTGGTCGCGATCGGTGTGGTGATGCAGACCATCACGGCGGCGACCTCCACCGGCGGCGAGGGGTTCTACAAGGAGAACCCCGAGCGGGTGCTCAACGTCTTCGCCTACTTCACGATCCAGTCCAACCTGCTGCTCGGCGTGACCTGCCTGTTGCTCGCTCTCGGAGCAGGCCGGCAGGAAAGCACCTTGTTCAGGACGCTGCGGCTCAACGGCGTGCTCTGCATCGCGGTGACGGGCATCATCTACCACCTGGTGCTGGCCGGCAGTGACGATCTGCAAGGCCTGGCCTGGGTCGGGAATCTCCTGGTCCACACGGCCACGCCGCTGCTCGGCGTACTGGGATGGCTGTTGTACGGCCCTCGTCGACAGACCAGCGGTCGGATCGTCGCCTGGTCGGTCGTCTTCCCGCTGCTCTGGATCGCGTTCACGCTGATCCGCGGCGAGGCCACCGGCTTCTATCCGTACCCGTTCACCGATGTCAGCCTGCACGGTTATGGACAGGTGCTCCTGAACTGTCTGTTCGTGGCGCTACTGTTCCTGGCTCTGGCTGCCGGGGCGACTCTTCTCGACCGCCGGATCGGGAGACAAACCGTCGAGAGGTAGTGCCCACGTGTTGGTGACGTCTCGCTCGTACCAGGAGTACGCAGCGATGTTCGACCTGTCCGAGCTGCCTGGATCGGTGCTCGACTGCTGTGCCGGTGGTTCGAGCTTCACCGCTGAGGCGGCGGCTCGGGGCGTCGACGCGGTCGCCGTCGATCCGGCGTACGCGTTGCCGGCGGCTGAGCTTCTCGACACCGTACGGCGAAGCCTCCCGGACAGCGCGCAGATCGTCGACGAGCACGCGAGCAGCTTCACCTGGAGTTGGTACGGCGACCCTGCTCGCAAGGACGATCTGCGGATCGAAGCGGCCGATCGCTTCCTGCAGGACGTGGCAGTGGCACCCGATCGGTACGTCGCGGGCAGCCTGCCGATGTTGCCGTTCGAGGACGGGCGCTTCGACCTGGTGCTGTGTTCGCACCTGCTCTTCACCTGGGCCGACCAGTACGGCCGTGACTGGCACCTGGCCGCGTTGCGTGAGCTGATCCGGGTCAGTCGCGACGAAGTACGGATCTTCCCGTTGGTCCAGCAGGGCGCCGGTGAACCGGTCGACTACCTGCCGGAGTTGCTCGACGCCGTACGACCGGTGCGCTCCGAGATCCGGAAGGTCCCGTACGAGTTCCAGGTCGGCGCCGACAAGATGCTGGTGCTCAAGCGCTGAACCGCGGCCGCGGGCGAGTTTCGGGGTCCGCCCGCGGGCCACGGTGAGGGGGTCAGCGCAGGTACTTGCCGCACACCGGCCACGGGGACGCGCCCCGCTGGGAGTACAGCTTCTTCGCCCGCATCAGCTGCTCGGCCGCCGACGCCTTGGCCGGGTTGCCGGTGCCGCCGACGCTGCGCCAGGTCTGCAGATCGAACTGGAACAGCCCGTAGTAGCCGGCCGGGTTCACGGCCTTCGGGTTGCCGCTCGACTCGCAGTTCGCGACCTTGGCCCAGGCACCGCTCAGGTTGGCCTTGCTGCCGGTCGAGGGGCGGTCGTCCGAGCGGGTCGCACGCGCCTTGCGGACGGTCTTCTTCACCGTCTTGGTCGTCTTCTTCACCGTCCGGGGCTTCTGCGCGGAGCCCTTCTGGGCGACGGCCCGCTTCTTCGTCTGCCGGACGGCGGTGGAGGGGGCGCCGTCGAGCTTGAGGGTCTGGCCGATCAGGATCAGGTCCGGGTTCTCGAGATTGTTCAGCTTGGCCAGCTGGTGCCAGTCGGCGCCGGTGGCCTGGGCGATCTCGGAGAGGGTGTCGCCGGCCTTGACCTTGTAGTCGGCGGCGAACGCACCTCCCGCGCCCGCGGCGGTGATCCCGGCTCCGAGGCCGGCGATGGAGAGGGTCCGGACGACCCGGCGGGTACTACTTCGACGGGGGCGGGCGTGTCGAGCTTTGGACATCAGAATTCTGCTCCTCATGAGCTGGGCATGGTGAACTTCTCCGACCCGGCATGACGCAGCCGCGCACTTGCCCCGAGAACCCCGGACCCGGGCAAGTGCGGCCGGGGCGAGGTGAAGGTGGTCATCACCTGGGTGCGTATGGCTCGGATCATCGGCCTGATCGCAGGGATCGGGCGCACCGGGCTCCGCAGTCTGGTGAGGTACCACTCCCTTCGGGGTGCAGGGGACGGTCATCCGGGCAGATCACAGGACAGCGTCCGAATGATCACGCGTAGGTAACGACGTGACCGGCCCATCGTGCCCAACGAATCGGCCGAATGCAAGAGCGATCTGGGGTTGGGCAGAAGATTTCGCAGACTTCGAAGATCCCGAAAACCCAACAACAGAACGGTTTCCCGCCTGGAAGAGGTCGTTTCAAGCGGCAGTTCTCACCCCTTGGACAAGCGCTTGCTTCAGGGCGCTGCCCGGATTGCCGCGTGCCCTCCGGGCGGTTCGCTCGTTGAGGGAAGGATGGGGCGCAGCGCTGCCTGGGCGGCCCCTGGTTGAGGCAATCGATGGTGATGGGGGCGAGCGGTGATCCGAGTAGTCCTCGGCCACCGCGGCACGATGGTGCGAAACGCACTGGCCGCGGTGTTGTCACGAGAGAACGACCTGGACCTGGTGGCCGAGGTGGAGTCCTCGGACGAAGTCCTGCGAGCGGTCGGCCGGCGGCCGCACGTGGTGGTGCTCGATCCGCAGCTGCCGGGCAAGGTCGGGATCGAGGAGCTGTGCCACAAGCTGACCGGCCCCGGAGTGCTGGTCCTGATCGACCACGAGGCGATCGCCGCGACCAGCCTGGCGCTGGTCAAGCAGGCTCCCCGGATCGGGCTGATCGCGACCGACTCGTCGACCGACCAGCTGGTCGAGGCAGTCCGCGACGTCGCCAAGGGGCTCCCGGTCGTCGATGTCCGGCTCGCGGTGGCAGCGCTCAAGGCGGGTGACAACCCGCTCACCGACCGCGAGTGCGAAGTACTGCGGCAGGTGACGACGGGGGCCACCGCGCAGGAGGTGGCCCGGACCCTGAGTCTGAGCGCCGGCACCGTGCGCAACTACCTGTCCCGGATCCTCTCCAAGACCGGGGCGCGGAGCCGGATCGAGGCCATCCGCAAGGCTCAGGACGCGGGCTGGATCTGATCCCGCTGCAGCTGGTCCCGGTTCTGTTCGAGTTGCGGCTGCCAGTGACCGAGGAGCTCGCGGTAGAGCGGTGAGCTGCGCAGCAGGGTCTGGTGGGTCCCGATCGCTGCCTTGTTGCCGTCCAGGACCAGGATGCGGCGGGCGCGCAGGGCCGAGCTGATCCGGTGCGCGATCACGATCAGGGTGCCGCCGCGCTGAGCGAAAGCCTCCTCGGCCCGCCGCTCGGACTCCGGATCGAGGAAGCAGGTCGCCTCGTCGAGCACCACCAGCGGCGCGGGCGACAGATAGGCCCGGGCGAGCGCGATCAGTTGCCGCTCGCCGGGCGACAGCTCGCTGGGCCGTACTCGCGCCCCGAAGCCGCCGAGCCGCTCGACCAGCCGGCTCGCGCCGACCGCGTCGACTGCCTGCAGCACCTCGGCGATCGTGGCGTCCGGCAGCAGATAGGTCAGGTTCTCCATCAACGGCCCGCTGAAGACATAAGCCTCCTGCGGAATCAGCACCCGCGACTCGGCCAACCGCTCCACCGGTACTTCGCTGGGCGGCACGCCCCCCAACAGCACCAGGCCGCTCGTCGGCGCGAGCATCCCGCAGACGAGGCCTGCCAGCGTCGACTTGCCGATGCCGCTGGGCCCGACGACAGTCAGGTGCTCGCCTTCGGAAACAGTGAGCTCCAAATCCTCGAGCACCGGATCCGCGGCCGGGCCATAGGCAAAGGTCAGACCGCGCAGCCGCAGTTGGTACCCGTTGACCTCGTCCACCGGACGCGGTGTGGCAGCCGGCGGCGCGGAGTCGAGAATGCGGCCGAGTGTGATGACGTACCGCAGCCCGCTCTCCCCGAGCGCACCCATCACCGTGCTCAGCGCGGGCTGCAGACCGACCAGCACGTAGGTGAGCCCACCGAGCAGCGTTCCTGTACTGATGCCGCGGCCGACCAGCCAAGGACCGGCTCCCAGCAGGATCAGCAGCGGAGCCCAACCGCCCACCGCGAAACACAGCGTCCGCAACGCGGCCACCTTCGCCAGCGAACGCTCTGCCGCTGCCTGCGCCTCGATCGGCTTGCCGACCAGCTTCTCCGCGAAATCCTCGGCTCCGGTCGCCGTGATGTCCCGTACGCCGCTGAACGTCATCCCGGCAGCCGTCGCCAACTCCTCGTCAGCCTGCAAGGACGCGCGCACCCGATCCGCGGCCATCCCGAGCACACCCAACGAGAGCAGAAAGCCAATCAGGAAAGGCGGTACGACGAACGCCGCCACCAGGGGCGCCAACGACAACAGACCAACCAGTACGCCGAGCAGCGTGACCGCGAAGTTCCGGATCACCAGGACCAGCCCGGCGAAGGTGTCGCGGACGATCTCGACCTGCCGGTTCAGGCGCGCGACGGCGGCCTCGTCGCCGGTTCGCAACGCGCCGCTGACGACGCGGCGTACGAGGTCGTCTCTGAGTGGCTCGACCAGGTTGCCGAGCCGGCCGTAGACCTGGTGGGAGCCGGCCGCGCCGAGGCAGGCCGTCGCGACCAGACCGCCGAGCCAGGCGATGCCCTGCCAGGCGCGTCCATCCAGGAAGTTGTCGGTGGCGTGGGCGACGGCGACGCCGTAGATCGCGGTCGGGAGGATGTCGGGGATCGACCAGGCGGCTAGCTTGAGGGTCGAGCGGTTGCGGAGGGCCGCGGCGCCGTAGCGGAGTTCGCGCCTCATCCGAACACCTCGCGGTACGCCGGGTCCTGCCACAGTTCCTGGTGCGAAGCGGCGCCGCGGACCCGGCCGCTGTCCAGCCAGACGACGAGGTCGGCCCGGGCGGCGGTGGCGGTCCGGTGCGTGACGATCAGCCGGGTCCGCTGGTACCGGTCCTCGGTGAGGGTCTTGCTGATCTGCATCTCGGTTGCTGTGTCGAGGCTGGAGGTCGCGTCGTCCAGCACCAGCAGGCGACTCGCGGGCCAGGCCCGGGCCAGCCCGAGCCGCTGCCGTTCGCCGCCGGACATAGGGGCCTTAGGCAACGGGGTGAAGTAGCCGTCAGGGAGCCGGCTGACGAAGTCGTGCGCGTGTGTCGCGCGGGCTGCCGCGAGGGTGCGGACCGGGCCGACGGCGTCGTGTGAGATGGCGTCGCCGATGGTGGTGCCGACCAGGGTCGGCCGCTCGAACGCGCAGCCGACCGCAGTACGGAGGGCTTGGTGGTTGAGGGCCTGGAGCGGGACGCCGTCCAGCAGGACCTGGCCGAAGTGGGGGTCGCGGAGGCGGGCGGCCAGGCCGGCCAGGACCGACTTGCCGGCGCCGCTGGGGCCGACGACGGCAATGGTCGCGCCGCCGGGGAGTTCGAGGTGGATGTCCTGGAGCAAGGCCGAGTCCTCGCCGAAGACGGTGACGCCGTCGAAGGTCAGGCGGCCCGGGCCGAGCGGCAGTGGCAGGGTGCCGTGGGCGACGGGAGTGATGGCGAAGACCTCGGCGGCGCGCTGGATGCCGGCGCGGGCGCGGGCGATCTCGCCGATCACGCCGGTGAGGCTGCCGAGACCCGCGCCGAGTACGGCGTACTGGCTCGCGGCGAAGAGTTCACCCGCGGTGATCCGTCCGTCGACGAGTTGGAGGCCGCCGACCGTGAGGACCGCGACCAGCACCAGCGGGCCGACGATCGCGGCCTGGGCGCCGGAGCGGGCCAGGATCTTCCAGGTTTCCAGACCGTGTTTGTGCAGATCGGGGAGGAAACCGAGGATCCGGCGCTCTTCGCGGGCGGTCGTGCCGGCGGAGCTGATCGTGCGGAGACCGGCCACTGCTTCGGTCAGCAGGGCGGAGATCCGGCCCTGCGTTTCCTGGTAGGCGAGGCTGATCTCGGCGGTGCGGCGGGCGAAGACGAAGAGCACGCCGATGACGAGGATGATGCCGCCGAAGAACGCCGCGGCAAGCCACGGGTCGATCAGGGCCAGCAGGACCAGGCTGCCGATCGGTGGCGCCATCGCGGCGACGGTGGTGACTGCCGCGGGACCTGCTTGGGCGGCGTCCGAGACGTTGCCGGAGACGCGGCTGACCAGGTCGCCGCTGTCGAACTCGCGGCTGCCCTCGGGGCCGCCACGCAGCACCTGGCTGACCAGGCGATGCCGCAGCCAGGCAGTCGTTCCGGCAACACAGGCGGTGCCCGCGAAGGCGTCGACCAGACTGCAGATGATGCCGACAGCAACCAGTACGACGGCGATCGTGAACCACCGGCCGTAGTCGCCGCCGGCGATGATCGCGTCCACGGCGTGGCCGAGTACAGACGGCAGCGCAAGCGCCACGCCGCTGCCCGCCAAGGCGGTCACAGCGATCAACGGCAACCACGCCCTACCGTGCCGGGCAACCGCCTTGAAGGTGGTGGGTGCGGGGCTGTAGGTCGACGTCATCGGTGCAGGCCGGTGTGGTGGGCCAGGAAGGCGAGCATGTCGGCGGCCAGGCCGATGCCTTTACTCGCCGAACCGCTGGCGTGGCCTGAGTCGTGTTCCAGGCGGAGCAGTACGGGGCGATCGCCGTCGGTGGCGTGCTGGAGTGCAGCGCACATCTTCCTTGCATGCAGGGGATCTACGCGGGTGTCGCTGCCGAAGACGGTGAACAGGGTAGCTGGATACTTCACGCCAGGCTGCACTCGGTGGTACGGCGAATAGGACAGCAGCGTCGCCAAAGCAGCGGGATCCGAGGCTGACCCGAACTCGGGCACCCAGCTCTTGCCGAGCCCGAACTGCTCGTAACGCACCATGTCGAGCAGCGGCGCCGAGCACACCGCGGCCGCGAAGAGCTCGGGTCGTTGGGTGATCGCAGCGCCGACCAGCAGGCCGCCGTTCGACTCGCCGCACAGCGCGAGCTGTTCCGGTGTCGTCCAGCCTTCCGCGATCAGCGCCTCGGCGGCCGCGAGGTAGTCGTCGAAGACGTTCTGCTTCTGGTCGAGCATGCCGGCCTTGTGCCAGTCGTCGCCGTGCTCGCCGCCACCGCGCAGGTTGGCCGTCACGAACACCCCGCCGGCCTCGACCCAGGCGAGGGTGAACGCGGAGTACGTCGGGGTCAGCGACTGCCCGAAACCGCCGTACCCATAGAGGATCGTGGGTCGCGGTCCATGATCGCCCGGCTTGCCGACGACCAGCATCTGCAGCGCGGTGCCGTCGGTCGAGGTGTAGTCGACCTGCCACGACTCAGCCTCCGGTACGCCGACCGCGCCCGGCGGCGGCGACCACAGCGTCGTACCGGCCGTGTGGGTGTCGTAGACGTAGACGGCACTCGGCGTGACGCTGTCGGTGTAGGAGAACCAGACCTGGTGCCCGCCCTCCGGCCGGGTCGCCAAGGAGCCGACCGAGCCGACGCCGGGCAGCGGAACGTCGCCGAGTGGGCGGCCGGTGACCAGGTCGTGGATCGCGATCTCACCGACCGCGTTCCGGGTCCGGCCGACCAGCACCACCTTGTCGAGAATCGCCAAGCTGCTCAGCGGTGCCGATGGGTCGGCCGGGACGTAGTCGTGCCAGACCAGCGGGTCTTCGGGGTCGCCGACGCAGATCTTGCCGGTCGGCGCATCGCGCGTCGTCACGACGTACAGGCGGCCCTCGCGGCTGACGGACATCACTGTGATCGCGTCGACGCCCTGCTGCACAACGGTCGGCGGCCCGTCCTGAGTGAGGTCGGCGAGCCAGAGGTCGTTCGCCGGGCCGCGGGACGCCGAGATGGTCAGCCAGCGGCCGTCCGCACTCAGGTCCAGCCCGTACGACGCTTCGTCGGTGAGCACCCGAACATCGTCGGGCAGGCCGATGTGGTGGTGAAGTACCTGCCGGAATCGCACGTAGTAGAAGGACTTGCCGTCCGGCAACCAGGCGATGGGCGAGTAGCGGCAGCCGTCGATCGGGGGTTCCACCAGCTGGCCGGTGGCGACGTCGAGAACGTGCAGGACCGACTGCTCGTCGCCGCCGCGAGAGATCTGGAAGGCGAGCAGGGCTCCGTCGGGGGAGGGCTGCCAGCTGTCGAGAGTGGTGTGGCCGGTCGGGTCGAGTTGCTGCGGATCGAGCAGTACGACGTCATCGAGGTACAGGACCGGGTGTTCCTGCTCGGCGGAGCGGCGTACGACGAAGCAGCGGTCGCCGCGCCAGACCGGGGTGGAGACCGAACCGACGCTGGACAGTGCTCGGACCCGGCCGCGGAGCTTGTACCGATCGGGGAGCGTGGTGGCGTGGTTCAGCCAGAGCTGGTCCTGGGTGGCCTGCCACGCTTGGGACTGCGGGGTCGAGGCGTCTTCCAGCCAGCGGTACGGATCAGGGATCGCGTGCCCGTGCAGGTGGTCGATGAGCGGCAGACGCTCGGCGTCGGGGTAGCTCAGGTCGAGATGTTGCACGGGTGCATCCTCCCGTCGGGGAAAACAGGTTCGGCCCTGGGTGGGAATGCTGCCCACCCAGGGCCCCCGGAACCTAGTGCCCCGAGTCCGAAGTTCTTTGACGTGGGTGGCGCCCAGGCACGCACCTCGCGGCACTTGAGAAGCATCCACGATGCTGCGCATCGAGGACGCTTCTCAAGCACCCCGATGCACGCACCTGACCACCACCCACTGTCAAACAACTTCGAACTCGGGACACCAGGGCTACGCCGCCTTGGTCATCACTCTCACGTCCGGCGGCGTCGCCTCAGTCCGATCAGTGGCAGAGCAGAAGGCTCAGGTTGCTCGGACGCTGGGAACCGCAGCCGAGAACGGTCAGCGTGGAACCACCGTGGTGGTGGCCGCCGCCGTGGCCGTAGCCGGGGGTCTCCAGACCCTGAAGGTCGAGAAGTGCCATGTGTTTACACCTCCTTCGAAGTGAGTAGGGATGGGGACTCGGACCACTGGGGAGGTCCGAGGAACGGGAGGGTGACCCGCTGCTCGTGCAGCGCGGCACCGAGGGCCAGCAGGACGCCGGCCGATCCGGTGGCCAGGTCCATCGAGAGACGGAGCAACTGGTTGCCGGGGTACGCGAGGCCGCCTTCGAACGGCATCGCGTGCCAGCCGAGTCCCCGCACCAGGTCGTCGGTGTCCAGGTCGCCGCCCACGGAAGGAGCGGCGAGCAGGAGACCGGCACGACCCATGAACAGGCCTGGCTGGACGTAGTAGGAGCAGCGGGTGACCCGCCGCAGCGCATCGAGCTGCGAGGCCAGCTCCGACTCGGGCCGGAGCTCCAGGAAGCGATGCAGGACGAGGGCGATACCGACCGAACCCTCTTCCAGATAAGGGAGAGTGCGCCAACCCTGGTTGACCTGCAAGGTGCCGTCGGGCGTCTGGACGCAACGCCGCAGGTCCTGCTGGAGGGCGATCTCGGCGAGGTCCAGCAGCCCGGTGTCGCCGGTCAGCTCGTAGGCCTCGAGGAAGAGCAGCGCGGGACCGGACGAGCCGTACATCAGCCCGGCTTGCGGCTTGCCCTCGCCGCTGGTCTCCGGTACGTCGGTGACGTCGCCGAGCCGGTCCGCGACCAGGTCGACCACGTGGATCGCCTTGGCGCGCAGTACGGGCTCGCCGGTGAAGTGCAGCAGGTTGAGCCCGATCCCGGCCAGGCCGCTGTGCAGCCCGAGCTCACGGGATCCGAGGTCGTCGGCCAGGGTGCGCTCGATCAGGTCGAGGGCGTCCTGCTCGTGACCCAGCTCGTTGAGGACGTGCGAGATGCCGTGCAGTCCGTCGTACAGGCCGGGACCGATCTCACTGGTGAGCGCGTGCTTGCGCAGCCAGTCCTCGTACTCCGGGAAGCGGCCGGCGCCGGTCTGGTGGAGTGCGTAGAGCACGCCTGCCGCGCCGGAGGCGAGGTTCACGCCACCGCCGGGCTGGAACTGGGCGATGTCGCCGGGGAACAGGCGATCGTCGCGCTCCGGCGTGGCACTGGCAACGATTGCCTTGCTGAGCGCGGCGCGGACCTCGGTCCACTCGGCGCGGCCCGGGAGAGCCAGTGACTCCATCTCGGGGTCGCTGGTCAGGTCGGGTCCGACGATCGTGCGCACCGCCGCGTCGAGCGACTCGCGCGGGACCGGGAAGGTCTCGGCGATCATGTCGGCGAGCTGGAAAGCCTTGCCGGGATGGAGATTCAGCAGCATCGTGGTCTGCGGCGCGAACAGGCCGAGGGTGATGCAGGCCAGCGCGTAGAGGTCGACATCCGGGCCTTGCCGGTCGCCGGGAGCGGCGTACCCGGGATGGGCCAGCGCCGATCGGGCCTGGTCCTCGGCGAGGGTTGCGACCTCGAAGTCGATCAGGACCATCCGGTCGCCGTTGCTGATCAGCACGTTGTCCGGGTGCAGGTCGCAGAAGACGACGCCGCGGCCGTGCAGCTGTGCGACCGCTGCCTGGACGTCGGCGACCATCTTCGCGGCCCATGCGGCGTACTCCGCCAGCTCGGCCTCGGTCGCGTCCGGGTGGGTCAGCGGGTAGCGGCTGACCAGTTCACGCTGGAGCGGGTTCGCGTCGACGAACTCCTGGACCAGGAAGTGATGGTCGCCCAGCTCGAAGTAGTCGTGCACCTTCGGGACCACGTCGAGGCCCTCGAGGCGCTGCAGGATGTCGCGTTCGTGACCGACCCGGGCGACCGCGTCGCGGCCGCTCATGTCCAGCCCGGCCAGCGGCCGGCCTTCCTTCAGGACGACCTTCGCGCCGGTCTCGTTGTGGTGGCCGAGGTAGACGCCGCCGCCGTTGGAGAACTGGATGACGCCTTCGATGGTGTACGCCAGCTCGTTGGTGGTGACCGCGTTGCGGGCGTCCAGGTGCTCCTGCAGGAACGGCGGCAGGGCGATCCACGGCGGCATCGAGAAGGTCGGGCCCCGGTGGTCCGGCACCAGCCGGCCGGTGTCGTCCTCGAGTGCGAGGACGCGCTCGCCACCCTCGTTCAGGGTGTAGCGGCTGATGAAGGCGCCGTACCGGACGAACAGCGGGCCTTCGGCGTACCGCAGATCGCTCAGGATGTACGGGCCGCGGACGCCCTGCAGCAGGCCGTCGAGCTCCTTGAGGGCCAGCTCCAGCTGGGCCTCGTCGGCCGGATAGATGGTGACCAGCTTGCCGCTCGAGCCGCGCGGGGCGGACTTCGAGTTGACCATCAGCATCACGGGCTCGTTGCGCAGGAACTTGAACGCGATGCCGCGGGGGACGCAGTAGTCCCACACCACGGCGAGCGTCTGCTCGGCGTCCTCGAGGCCGGAGGAGACGTGCACCTTCCAGCCCTGGGCCGGCAGTTCGAGACCGTCCGGCGCGTAGTGCATCCAGGTCTCGCCGGGGACGTGACTCCAGCCGGCCGGGACCGGTCGGGCCGTCAGGGCGAAGTCCGGGTGCTCGGCCCCCCGATTGGCCGGGGAGTCGTAGAAGCGCCGGTCGGCCAGACAGTAGAGCTCGTAACTTTCCATCGCGGTGCGTCCCCCCTTCTCGTTCGGTGTGCCCGGCACATCTTGGGCAACGGAAGGAGGGCTGGCGTAGTGCATGACGTCACCACTAGACCGTGAAGAACTCATGCCCTACGAGTGGGTAAATAACCACTCTTTGTTACACCGTGGTCACTTTGAGCGGTGAATGTGTCGTTACATCATGTCAATTCGTGGCGGTGACGTAACAGGGCGTAACTTGCCCACTGGATTGTCGTAGTCGCGTTCACTGCGCGGACCGGTGCTGCTGACTCGCGAAGTAGGCGACCTTGCGGGCCCGCATCACCTCACCCAGCGGGCGGTGGTCGACCAGGGCGTTCCAGGGGTCGAACTTGGCCGCCTCGACCTCTTCGCCGAAGGCCGGCTCGGGGTGCTGGCGCGGGATCGTCAGCCGGCCGACGGTCAGATAGGGCGCGTCCCAGTTGACCGAGGCGTCCTCGATCGGGGTGCGCTGCTCGTCGGTGAAGAACTGCACCTGGAAGTCGTGGACCAGCGGGCCCTGGGCGATCCGCTGGTAGATGTCGGTGGCCCAGTCGTCGCTCGCCTGGGTGTTGACCCGGTCCGACGCGGCGGCCAGCTTCACGCGGACGGCGTACGGGCCGAAGGCGAGCGGGGCCGCGGTGAAGAAGTCGTGGGTGGCGAAACCGCTGAACGGCTCCTTGAGGGCTGCCTGGACGGTCTTGAGTTGCGGGATCAGGCCGGGGTTCTTGAGCAGCCGGAGCAGGATCCTGCCCGGCGTACTGCCGCCGGTGGTGACGACCGTGGTGAAGTCCTCGCTGGTCGCCGAGCTGAAGTGCTCGTGGTTGATCATCGCGAAGTCCTGCGAGACCGCCTCGCCGCCGAGCGCGGCCCGGCCGGTCACGCCGAGGACCTTGATCGAGAAGCCGCGGATGTCGGGGGTGCTGTCCGGGGCGCGGTTGAAGCCGCCGTTGGACAGCCGGATCCAGGCGTCGTACTTGTTCTTGATGGCGAAGATTCCCTGCTTCGCGTACTCCGGGAGGTCGTCCGGGACCTCGAGCGTCGCGCGGAGTGCGGCCAGTTGCTTGCGGTGCAGCGCGCGGCCGCCGCCGAACTTCTCGTCCTTGCGGGTCTGCATCTCGGCGAAGGCCTGGCCCTGCCGCTCGTGCCGCTCGGCTTCCCCCGGGTCGATCACTTCACGCCACTCGGTACTCGGCTCGGCCACGACATCTCCCATCGGGTGGATCCAGCGGTCCCGACCAGTATCCGCTCTCACGAAAGTTGCGCCAGGCAACTGCTCGTTCGGTAGGAACTAGGCCGGGTAGGTCTGGATCTCGGTAGCCTTCAGCGTCGCGTGCAGGAGCTGCCCCGGCGACAGCTGAAGCTCCGCCACCGCGGCCGTGGTGATGTCCGCCAGCAACGTGCCGGGCGCAGGTGAGCTGTGCGGCACCAGCCGGACCCGGACCGTATGGGCGTGCTGCTCGATACCCGCCACCCGCATTGGCCAGGTGTTGCGCGGCGTACCGGTGGGTCGCTCGGGGTAGAGGCTGACGGCCGACGGCGGGAAGGCGACGTGGACCTGCCCCTGGGCGGGCGAGGCGATGGTGATCGAGCCGCCGGTGTCCAGGGCGACGTGGGTGCCCTCCGCAGTACCGCGGTACAGGTTGAGACCGACGAGCTGGGCGACGTACTCCGTCCGCGGGCGGCGGGCGATCTCGGTGGGTGGGCCTTCCTGGACGATCTGGCCGTTCTCGATGATGACGAGGCGGTCGGCGAGGACCATCGCGTCGAGGGGGTCGTGGGTGACCAGCAGGGTGCGGCCGTAGAAGCGGTGGAGGTGGTCGGCCAGTTCGGCGCGGACATGCAGTGTGGTGCTGGCGTCCAGGGCGGCCAGGGGTTCGTCCAGGAGGAGCAGTTCGGGGGAGGTGGCGAGGGCGCGGGCCAGGGCCACGCGTTGCGCCTGGCCGCCGGAGAGGGAGCGGGGACGGGTCTTCGCGTACTGCGTGAGGCCGACCGTCTCGAGCCAGCGAGCGGCTTCGGCGCGGGCGGTGTGTTTGTCGGTGCCGCGGGCGCGGAGGCCGAAGGCGACGTTCTCCAGGGCGCTGAGGTGGTTGAAGAGCAGGTAGTCCTGGAACACGACGCCGATCGGGCGACGGTCGGCCGAGCGGAAGACGCGAGGAGGCGCGTCCCAGAGGTCGTCGGCCAGGCGGATCTGGCCGGTGGTGATCGGGAGCAGGCCGGCGATGGCGCGCAGGGCGGTGGTCTTGCCGGCGCCGTTCGGGCCGAGCAGGGCGACCACCTCGCCGGGTTCGACGGTCAGGGCGAGGTCGAGGTGGAAGGCGTCGCGGGTGACGTGCAGGTCGGCGTACAGGGTCATCGGAGACCACTGATCCAGCGCTCGCGCAGGCACGCCAGTACGACGACCGAGACGGCGAGCAGGACGATGCTGAGTACGACGGCGACGTCGGGGTCGGTCTCCAGGGCCAGGTAGACGGCCAGCGGCATGGTCGTCGTGCGGCCGGGCAGATTGCCGGCGAAGGTGATGGTGGCGCCGAACTCGCCGAGGGCACGAGCCCAGCACAGTACTGCGCCTGCGACGATGCCCGGCGCGATCGATGGCAGGGTGACGCGGCGGAAGGTGAGCCAGCGGCCGGCGCCTAGCGTCGCGGCGGCCTCCTCGTACCGCGGGTCGGCGGCTCGGAGGGCGCCCTCGACGGAGATCACCAGGAACGGCATCGCCACGAATGCCTCCGCCACGATCACACCGGCGGTGGTGAACGGCAGCGAGAAGCCGAACCAGAGGTCGAGGTGCTCGCCGATCAGGCCGCGGCGGCCCAGTACCAGTAGTAGGGCGACGCCGCCGACTACCGGCGGGAGGACGAGAGGCACGGTCACCAGTGCGCGGATGAGGCCGCGGCCGGGGATCTCAGCCCGGGCCAGCAGCCAGGCGAGAGGGATGCCCAGGATCAGGCAGAGCACGGTCGCGCTGCTCGCACAGAGCAGAGAGAGCTTGAGGGCCTGGCCGACGCCTTCGCTGAACAGGCGCGAGGGCAGCGTCGACCAGGGCGCCTGAGCGAGCAGGCCGATTAGAGGTACTAAGAGAAAGGCGAGGCCGAGGAGAGCGGGCAGCAGTAGGACGACAGGCAACCGCCCACCGATTCGCTGCCGCCGTGCTCTCACAGGTGCAAAGGTCTCACGGGGCTTCGAAGCCGGCGGCGGTCAACACCGTCTTCGCTGGCGCGGACAGGACGTAGTCGACGAAGGCCTTGGCGCCGTCGGCGTTCTTCGCCTTGGTCAGGGTCGCGATCGGGTACGTGTTGACGGCCTTGTCGGCCTCCGGGAACTCGATGCCCTCGACCTTGTCCTTGGCGGCCAAGACGTCGGTCTGGTAGACGAGCGCCGCGTCGACCTCGCCAAGGCTGACCTTGGTGAGGGCTGCCTTGACGTCCTTCTCCAGGGTGTCCGGCTCGGCGGTCAGCTGCGCGGCGTCGAAGACCTTCTTGGCGGCCGCGCCGCACGGGACCTCGACCGCGCACAGGGCGATCTTCTTGTCCTTGACGGTGAAGTCCTTGAGGCCGGTGATCTTGCCGGGGTTGCCCTTCGGGACCGCGATCTCCAGCTTGTTCTTCACGAACGTGGTGGCGGTGCCCTTGTCGGTCACGTCGTCCATGTTCTTCGGGGCCGCCGAGGCGAAGACGTCCGCGGGCGCGCCCTGGTTGATCTGGGTGGCGAGCGCGGAGCTGCCGGCGAAGTTGAAGACCACCTTCACGCCGGGGTGCGCGGCCTCGAAGTCCTTGCCGAGCTGGGTGAAGGTGCCGGTCAGCGACGCCGCCGCGAAGACGGTGACCGTGCCCGACAGGTTTGCAGTACTGGCGGACGGTGAGGAGGAGGCCGCCGGGGTGTCGTCGCCGCAGCCGGCCAGGGTCAGGGCGGCGACAGCGGTCAGGGCGGTTGCGACGGTACGGCGGAACATCAGGCCTCCGGGATCTCGACGACGACATGGGTTGACTTGATGGAGGCGACGGCGATCACGCCCGGCTCCAGGCCGAGCTCGTCCGCCGCTTCCCGGCTCATCAGCGAGACGACCCGGAACGGCCCGGCCTGCATCTCCACCTGAGCCATCACGCCGTCCTTGACGACCCGCGTGACGATGCCGCGCATCCGGTTCCGGGCGGACGCGGCGGTGGTGTTGCCCGGCTCGGGCGACTCCGCCAGCCGCTGCGCGAAGGCGGCCAGCTGGGCGCCCTCGACCGCCATCCGCCCGCTCTCCTGTACTGCGGGCAACCGGCCCTGCTCGATCCAGCGCCGCACGGTGTCATCGCTGACTCCGAGCAACGCGGCCGCCTCACTGATCCGCAAATTCGGCACAACCGGCATCCTATCGCCGCAACTGCGTATCCGACCCGGCAATTTCGCTAACGCTCCGCCAACGTGAGCGTCGTTACGGCTCAACCAGCGGGTCCGGCATAGGTTTGGGCCATGAGTGCGACGGGGCTGCGCGAGTATCTGGACGGGCCGCACAAAGCGGCACGGGATCTGGTCCGGGACGGGCTGGCGGCCAACGCCGGGCTGCTCGACGCCGGACTGGAGCTGACCCGGGCGGAGTACCGGGACAAAGTGCTCGCGGTACTGCAGGAGATCACCGCCGACGGGCAGACCGGGCGTGGCTTCCCGAAGGAGTACGGCGGTCAGGGTGACCTGGGCGGTTTCCTCGCCGGGTTCGAGACGCTGGCCTTCGGTGACCTGTCGCTGATGATCAAGGCCGGAGTCCAGTTCGGCCTGTTCGCCGGCGCGATCCTGCACCTGGGCACCACCCGGCACCACGAGCAGTACCTGAACGACGCGATCGAGGGCCGGCTGCTCGGCTGCTTCGCGATGACCGAGACCGGGCACGGCTCCAACGTCCAGGCGCTCGGTACGACTGCGACGTACGACCCGGCGACCGAAGAGTTCGTTATCCACACCCCGACCGCGGCGGCCCGTAAGGACTACATCGGCAACGCCGCCCGGCACGGCCGGCTGGCCGCGGTCTTCGCGCAGCTGGTCGTCGGCGGTGAGACCCACGGCGTGCACTGCCTGCTGGTCCCGATCCGTACGCCGGACGGCGACCCGCTGCCCGGCGTCACGCTGTCCGACTGCGGCGCCAAGCTCGGCCTGAACGGCGTCGACAACGGCCGGATCGTCTTCGACCAGGTCCGGGTGCCGCGCACCGCGTTGCTGGACCGCTACGCCCAGGTCGATGCGGAAGGCAACTACAGCAGCGAGATCGAGAACCCGGACCGGCGCTTCTTCACGATGCTCGGCACGCTGGTCCAGGGCCGGGTCTCGGTCGGCGGCGCGGCGATCAACGCCAGCAAGGTGGCGATGACGATCGCCATCCGGTACGCCGATCGCCGTCGCCAGTTCGGTGCGCCGGGCAGCGCGGACGAGTCGTTGCTGCTGGACTACCGGATGCACCAGCGTCGCCTGCTGCCGTTGCTGGCCCGGACCTACGCCCTGCACTTCGCCCAGGCGGAACTGGTCGAGGAGTTCGTCCGGATCTTCGGGAACGACGGTGTGAAGGACGAGCACGACCAGCGCGCGCTCGAGGCTCAGGCGGCGGGCACGAAGGCGCTCGGGACTTGGCACGCGACCGAGACCATCCAGATGTGCCGCGAGGCCTGCGGCGGCGCCGGGTACCTGGCGGAGAACCGCCTGTCGACCCTGAAGGCGGACACCGATGTGTTCACCACCTTCGAGGGTGACAACACGGTGTTGCTGCAGCTGGTGGCCAAAGGTCTGCTGACCAACTACCGGGAGTCGTTCGGCAAGCTCGACCCGCTCGGGATGGCGCGGTTCGTCGCCGGGCAGGCGGTCGAGGTCGCGGTCGAGAAGACGGCGCTGCGGACCCTGATCGAGCGGCTGCGCGACGCAGTACCGAACCGGAACGACGACAACGATCCCGATGCCGGTCTGCGGGACGACGCGTATCACTGTGGTCTGCTCCGGTTCCGCGAGGAGCACATGCTGGCCGGGGTGGCGCGGCGGCTGAAGCGGGGGATCGACGACGGGGTGGACCCGTTCGAGGCGTTCAACCGGTGCCAGGACCACGTCATCGCGGCCGGGCGGGCCCACGTCGAGCGGGTGGTGCTGGAGGCGTTCCTGGCCGCAGTACAGGCTGCGCCGGAAGGTACTGCGCGGGATCGGCTGAAGGAGTTGTACGACCTGCACGCGCTCGCGACGATCGAGGCGGAGCGGGCCTGGTACATCGAGCACGGGCGGTTGTCGGGGGCCCGGTCGAAGGCGATCACGGCACTGGTGAACGAGCTCTGCGCCACCGTCCGGCCGTACGCCGGGGAGCTGGTGGACGCGTTCGGCGTACCGGGCGCAGCGGTCGACGTGCCGATGGTTGTACCGTTTCAGCATGAGTGAGCCGATTGAGCCCGCATCGGCCGCTGAGGCCGCCCGCGAACTTGCGAAGGTTCTGCTGGAGCAAGCCGACGCGCTGGACCTGCACGACCTGCGGGCCACCACGGCGATCGAGAACGTCCGGGTCCAGGCCCGGGTGCTCGCCGACGCCGTGCACGAGCGGGGCTGGGGCGACATCTTCCTCGGGATCGACTCCTACGACCCCGACGAGCTGGACGACCTGCCACTCGGACCGGACGACTTCGACGACCCGAGCGACTACCGCGAGATGGTCGAGCGCGGTGAGATGGACGAGCTGGACGAGGCGCTGCTCCCGGAGAACGGGATCCGGCTCAGCTACCAGGCCCGCTACGACTTCGTCGTGACGGACCCGGAGGCGTTCGTCGCCTATGTCCGCAGTCGCGCGGACGAGGCGCAGAACGACGAGGTGATCGACGACATCGAGGACGCCCGGTCGGCGTTCGAGCTGCTCGGCTACCTCGACGGGCTCGGCTCCAAGGACTACGACGCGGTCGGGCTCACCCCGGCCGGCGGCGAGGAGTCCCACAAGGTGGTCGAGTTCTCGCTCTGGGATCTGGACCCGACCCGCCGCGACGACACCTTCCCGTACTGATCGTTACCAGCTGATCGTTGCTCCGGCCCCCTAATTGGGGTGGTCGGGCAACAACTGGTTGAGCGCTGGACTGTTGTTGCGTGAGGCAACTTCCGCGGCGACACGCTACCGATGAGTACGGAAAGCGACGCCGTATACACACAGCGTCGCCCTGTCCTAGATCAATGCAAATGTTTAACCAGCCTCATGGCGGCGCAGAGCCACCCCGTGACAACGTTCAGTTGTCAGCAGCGGACGGGTTGCTGGCAAAGGCTCCAGGCGGAACCGCCGCTCCCGTCCGCGACCGGACTGTTCCTCCCCTGCCGGTTGCGGAATGAGATGGCGGATCCTCCCTCCTTCGGGCCGCTCGCCCTCTCGGGGCACAGCAGGACGCCGGCCATGTCGCCGGGGCGCCGGTCGCCAGTGAGGTGGTGACCGACGCCCGACATGGCCGGCGTTTCTTTTCCCCGAAGTACTGGTTGGAATCTGGGGACCAGTACTTCGGGGAGAGAAAACCCTTGCAGGGTTGAGGTCTAGGCCAGTTCGAGCTCGGTGTGCGCGCTCCGCGGGATCTCGCCGTACGTCGTGGTGCGCTGCCGGGCCGGCCGTCCCGCGGCGGTCGCCATCTGGGTCAGCTCCTCGATCGACTTGCGGGAGCCGTGCTTCGAACCGGCCATCCGGCTGATCGTCTCCTCCATCAAGGTGCCGCCGATGTCGTTCACGCCGCCGTTGAGGACCGCCACGCAACCGTCGGTGCCGAGCTTCACCCAGGAGCACTGGATGTTGTCGATCCGGCCGTGCAGCATGATCCGCGACATCGCGTGCACCGCGCGGTTCTCGTCGTACGTCGGACCGGGGCGGGCCACGCCGGCCAGGTAGATCGGCGAGTTGGTGTGGATGAACGGCAGCAGCACGAACTCGGTGAAGCCACCGGTCTGGTCCTGAACCTCGGCGATCGTGCGCAGGTGCTGCACCCAGTGGTGCGGCGCGTCCACGTGGCCGTACATCATCGTCGAGCTGGACGGCAGGCCCACCTTGTGCGCGGTCGTGATCACCTCGATCCAGCTTGCCGTCGGCAACTTTCCCTTGGTCAGGATCCAGCGCACGTCGTCGTCCAGGATCTCGGCCGCGGTACCGGGGATGCTGTCCAGGCCGGCCTCCTTGACCGAGATCAGGAAGTCCTCGATCGACAGCCCGGTGCGCACCGAGCCGTTGACGATCTCCATCGGCGAGTAGGCGTGGACATGCATCTGCGGGACCCGGTCCTTGATCGCCCGGACCAGGTCCGCGTACGCCGTACCGGGGAGGTCGGGGTGGATGCCGCCCTGCATGCAGACCTCGGTCGCGCCGATCACCCAGGCCTCTTCGGCGCGCTGTGCGACCTCGTCCATCGAGAGCGAGTACGCGTCGGCGTCGGTGCGGCGCTGGGCGAACGCGCAGAACCGGCAGCCGGTGTAGCAGACGTTGGTGAAGTTGATGTTCCGGTTGACGACGTAGGTGACGTCGTCGCCGACCGTTGCCTTGCGCAAGTCATCGGCGATCTTCGCCAGCTGGTCGAGCGCCGGACCTGTTGCCGTCATCAACGTCAAGGCCTGCGAATCGGACAGCCCAGCAGGATCACGCTCGGCGGCGGCCAGCGCTTCCTTGACATCTCCTTGAATTCTTTCCGGTGCTACGCGGTTCTTGACGTCCTCGCGCAGTACGTCCCAGTCGCCGTACGCGGCGTCGAAGTCCGAGCGGGTCTCCGTGCGACGACCCTCGGTGTCGATCGCGGTGTGCAGGTCGGTGCGTCCGACGCTGTCCCAGCCGCCGTCGGGCTCCTGCCAGGGCAGGCCCTTCGGGAAGGCAGCCTCGTTGGCCAGCCCGGTCTCCGGGTCGACGAGCGCCTCGACGTGCGAGATCAGACGCGGGTCGAGCCACGGCTCGCGCAGGTACTCCGGGTGCGCGGTCAGCCTTTCGCGCAAGGTGAAACCGGCGTCCGTGGTGACCTTGGCCAGGTCGTCGATCTGCGGCCAGGGGCGCTCGGGGTTCACGTGGTCCGGGGTCAGTGGCGAGACGCCGCCGAAGTCGTCGACCCCGGCGTCGAGCAGTAATCGGGCCTCGGCCAGGTCGACCAGATTCGGCGGGGCCTGCACCCGCATCCGCGGGCCGAGCACGATCCGGGTGGCGGCGATCGCGGCCAGCCATTCGTCCAGCGGGACGTCGGCGTCGTTGCGCATCGCGGTGTCCGGCTTCACCCGGAAGCCCTGGATGATGACCTCCTGGATCCCGCCGTACTGGCGGGCGATCTTGCGCAGCGCGAAGATCGAGTCCGCCCGCTCCTCCAGGTTCTCGCCGATGCCGATCAGCAGGCCGGTGGTGAACGGCACGTTGGAACGGCCGGCGTCCTCCAGCACTCGCAGCCGGATGGTCGGGTCCTTGTCGGGGGAGCCGTAGTGCGGCTGGCCCTTCTCCTCGAACAACCGGCGCGAGGTGGTCTCCAGCATCATGCCCATGCTCGGCGCGACCGGCTTCAGCCGCTGCAGGTTCTGCCACGACATGACGCCCGGGTTGAGGTGCGGCAGCAGACCGGTCTCCTCGAGCACCCGGATCGACATCGCCCGGACGTAGTCGAGCGTGCTGTCGTAGCCGGCCTCCTCGAGCCACTGCTTGGCCGCGTCCCAGCGCTCCTCCGGAGCATCGCCCAGGGTGAACAGCGCCTCCTTGCAACCGAGGGCTGCGCCCTGCCGAGCGACCTCCAGCACCTCGTCCGGACTCATGTACGGCGCGTGCACGCGGCCAGGTGTGGTCGCGAAGGTGCAGTAGTGGCAGCGGTCCCGGCACAACCGGGTCAGCGGGATGAAGACCTTCTTGGAGAAGGTGATGATTCCGCTCCGGCCGGCGTCGGCCAGTCCTTGGTCGCGGACCCGGGCGGCGGTCGACATCAGCTGTTCGAGCGCGGGACCGGTGGCCGAGAGCAGGACTTCGACCTCGGTCGGGTCGAGCGTCTTGCCGTCGTCGGCCCGCTTCAGCGCGCGCCGCAGAGCGGTGCTGATCGGGGCGTTCGGGGGAGTGGCCGAGGGCTGATCAGGAGCAGTCACGCCTAGAAGCGTAGGCGGCCTCCGGACGGGATTCGGCCGATTTCGAGGGTCAAAAACAATTAGTACGTCTGTCCTGTTAGTTTGAGTTTTGTGCAGGATGGGCGGCGGGTCCGGGGGCAATTGCGGCGGGTGGAGCTGCTGACCGCGACGCTGGCGGTGATCGAGCGAGCCGGGGTCGCCGGGGTCAGCCATCGGGCGGTGGCCGCCGAGGCGGGCGTCTCGGTGGCGTCGACGACGTACCACTTCGCTTCGCTGGACGAGTTGCTCGTGGCGGCGCTGACCTGGGCGGCCGAAGACCTGGCTGCTGAGCTACATGAGCGGGTGAACGAGATGGGTGCGCGGCCGGCCGATGAGCTGGCGCGGTTGATCGAGCACTGTCTGGTCTATCGCCGCGGACGCACGCTGGCGGAGTACGAGCTGTACTTGATGGCCGCGCGCCGACCGGCTCTGCGGGAAGCGGCGGCCGCTTGGCTGGAGCCTCTCACGCAAATCGCGCGGAACTTCACCACTGATCCGCAGAAGGCCAGTCTGCTGGTGGCGGCCCTCGACGGCATCCTGCTGCAGTCCTTGATCGGCGCCAGGCCCTATAACCACAACGACTTCACGGCGCTGCTGACACACCTCAGGTAGCAGCGGCCACCACGGCGTTCATGGCGGTGGAGAGCGCGGCTTCGACCCGGGACGCGTCGCCGAGGTAGCCGGCGATGAGCGCGCCGTCGCGGAGCATCAGCAGCTGGTCGGCCACGGCGTCGGCCGGTTTGCCGCGGGTGGTCCCCAGCCGGATCGCGAGAGCGCGGAAGTAGGTCCACCACCAGTTGCGCTGCTCGTCGACCAGCCGGCGGACCGGGTGGGTGACCTCCACGTACTCCGCGCCGGCGTTGATGAACGGGCAGCCGCGGAACCCTGGCTGGCAGCTCGAATCGGCCAGCAGGACGGAGATCGCCTTCAGCACGCGCCGCGGGTCCTCGTCCTGGGCGGCGGTGGTGAGGGCGATCCGCTCCCAGTCGGCGCGCCGCTCGAGGTACGCCATCACCAGGTCGTCCTTGGTGGGGAAGTGACGGTAGAACGTCGCCTTCGTCGTACCGACGCCGGCGATGATCCGGTCGGCACTGATCGCCCGGATGCCCTCGCTGTAGAAGAGGTCGCTGGCGCACTCGATCAACCGGTCCCGCATCGGGACGGCGCGTTCGGTGGTGCTGGCTTCGTTCGTCATCTCCGTCACTATCCCATCTTCACCTGCCGGCTTGACGTTGGCAAGAGTAACTAGTTAGTCTACCTGGCATCGACCACCTTTGTTCCCAGGGAGACTGACATGCCTACACGTACCGCGCGGACCGCCTGGAACGGCACGCTGCAAGAGGGTTCCGGCCAGATCGAGCTGACCAGCTCGAAGCTCGGCACCTACGACGTCTCGTTCCCGAAGCGCGCGGCCGACGACGCCGACGGCACCACCAGCCCCGAGGAACTGATCGCGGCGGCGCACTCGTCCTGCTTCGCGATGCAGTTCTCCGCGCTGATCGCCGAGGCCGGCGCCACCCCGATCGCGCTGGACATCAAGGCCGACGTCGACCTCGGCCCGGACCCGGCCGGCGGCTTCAAGCTCACCGGCATCCGGCTGACCGTGCGCGGCGAGGTCGACGGTTTGGACGACGCGGGGTTCGCGAAGGTCGCGGCCGAGGCGAAGGCCACCTGCCCGATCAGCAAGGCGCTGACTGGTGTCGAGATCACCCTGGACGCAGCGCTCGA
Organism: Kribbella sp. NPDC056861; assembly: GCF_040687575.1. Classification (NCBI taxonomy): domain Bacteria; kingdom Bacillati; phylum Actinomycetota; class Actinomycetes; order Propionibacteriales; family Kribbellaceae; genus Kribbella; species Kribbella sp. NPDC056861. The sequence goes on from NZ_JBFBNQ010000003.1 coordinate 321,723, forward strand.
GAAGTAGCCAACCGCGGCTGCGCCGGCTGCTCCTTCCACTGCTTTCTACGTCTGAGGTAGCGCTTGCGCTACCTCAGACGGGCGTTTGGGGGAGGGCGCAACGGCGGTAGCAGCGGTTGGCTGGGAGACATGCTGAGGATGTCTTTGGGTGCGGTCCGCGATCGATGGCAGCTGTTTGCCGGAGCCGTGATCGCGGTGGCGCTCGGCGTCGGGCTGGTGCAGTCGGCCCTGCAGGTGATGGCGGCGACCGGCGAGCCTCAACTGCCGCCCGGACTGTCCGGGATCGAGCGGGCTCATATCCGCGACGGCTACGCAGGCGCCGCGACGCTGCTCGGGATGACAGTGATGCTCGCGGTCTTCCTGACCGTCTTCATCGTCAGCACCACCTTCCGCTTCACCGTCGTCCAGCGGCGACGCGAACTCGCGCTGCTTCGCCTGGTGGGTGCACAGCGCGGGACTCTCCGCCTGATGCTGCTCGGCGAGGCCGCACTGCTGGGCGTACTCGGCACAGCGATCGGCATACCGATCGGTGTCCTGGGCACCTATGCGCAGTCAAAACTCCTTATTCACTTAGGAATGCTGCCCACCTGGTTCACAGCGCCGTGGGATCCAGGTGCCCTGTACGCCGCCGCGATCGTCGGCGTGAGCACCGCGTTGGTCGGCGTCTTCGCGGCCGCGTGGCGGGCGTCCCGGATCACCGCGCTGGAGGCGTTGTCGGACCTGCCTGAAGCTCAGCCCGTGATGACCGGCTGGCGCTGGTTCTGGGGCTTGTCGGCTGCCGGGTTCACCGTGCTGCTGGTGATCGTGGGACAGGCGGCCGCTGATCTCGTCGCGGGGCTGATGATCGCGCTCCTGGTGATGGTCAGCGGTTCGGTCGCGTTGAGCCAGCTGAGCCCGATCGCCGTACCGTGGGTCGGCCGGCTGCCCGCCCTCGTACTACACGGCAGCCTGGTGGCAGACCTCGCGCGCTCCAACGTCCTGCACGCCGTACGGCGAAGCGCCGCGACCGCCGCTCCGCTGATCGTCCTGGTCGGACTCCTGGTCGGACTGTGGGGAACGTTCGGCTCGCTCGCCAAAGCCGTCGGCGAGGAGCAACGCCAACTCGTCACGGCCGACCTGGTCGTCGGCGGCCAGGTGGCTCCCGCGCCGGATCTAGCGGTCGCCTCGCCGCAGACCACCGTGCCGATCACCGTACGACGCAAGACCAGCACCGTGTACTCGGAAGCGATCGGCATCGACCCCGTCGCCTGGCAGCAGACCCACAAGCTCCATCCCCGCAAGGGCTCCCTCGACCGCCTGACTGGAGCGACCATCGCGATCGGACCAGGGATGAGTGCCGAAGGCTACAAACTCGATTCGGTGCTAACGGCAACCATTGGTAAGCGCGTGGTCAAGCTGACGGTAGTGGCGATCCTGCCCGAGACGCTCGATGTCGGCGACAACTTCTTCGTCCCGCGAGCGCTGACGTCGAGCGGCCGGACGGAGACCCTGATCAAGGTTGCCGATGGCAGCGATCAGGCGGTGGTCGCACAACGGTTGGGTGGCACGGTGCAGTCGGTTGCCGAGTGGGCGGAAGGTCGCGGCAAACAACAGCAGAGCGGCAACACGGGGATCTTCGCAGTACTGATGGGGCTGGCCGGTGTCTACGCCGCGGTCGCCGTGGTGAACGCGATCGTGATGGCAGCAGCCGATCGGCGCCGCGAGTTCGCTCTCGCGCGAATGGCCGGTCTGACCAGAGCCCAGGTGATCACCGTCGCCCTGATCGAATCGCTGACCGTCGTCCTGATCGGCGTACTCCTCGGCTGCGTGGTCGCCGCGGCCGCGCTGGCCGGCGTCGCCTCCGGTACTGCGAACACCTACGGCGTCGTGGTGCTCGCCATTCCTTGGCGCCTGATCGCGCTCATCCTGGCCGGTTCGCTGGTCGTCGTCGGCGCAACAGCGGCCGGTACGGCGTGGACAGCGACCAGGGCGCGCCCGATCAGCCTGCTCGGCGGCCGCGAATAGCTGAGCGGCACATGACGTGCATGATCACGTGATGGAAGGGGCGGATCAGTTCGAAGTACAGGCGTCCGGCCTTGCGGAGGTAGCGGACGAGGGTGACGACCTTGAAGCGGCGGACCGGGCCGGAGTCGTCGACGATGATCGCGAGGTGGGCGACCAGGTGGTTGTCGGTGATCTTGAGCAGGAGGTAGTGCTCCTCCTCGCCGCGGTCGACGGTGAAGAAGGAGACTGAGTCGCCGGGGGTGAAGGAGATGTCCTCGGGGCGGAGCCGGGTGGTGGGTGGCATGCCGGTCATCTCGAGTCGGAGCAGACGGGCGATCGGCACCCGGATGGCGAACAGGATCCGGCCCGGGAAGGATCCGTTGCCCAGGGCACCGGCAACGAACTCCCGCAGGGTCACGTCGCCGGTCGCGGTCTTCACGTCGATGACGTCGGCGGTCGGGAGCAGGTCGGTCAGCTCGGGGAGATCGGTGTGGGTCGGCATCGAGGGCTCCTTCAGGTCAGGAACGGTGCGCCGGTCGCCAGCGTGAGAGTGGTGGCGTAGAGCGCGCGCAGCTCATCGGCCGGCACCGGTGGGACCACCTGCTCGGCGCCGATCAGGATGAGATAGAGGAGCCGGGCCAGGTGATCAGGCTCCTTGACCGAGCCGATTCCGCGGCAAAGCTCTTGCAGATAAGCGGTTCTGGCTTGGTCGACGCGCTCTTGCGCCGCCCGCGCCTCGGGGTCCTGCAAGGCCCAGGCCCGTACTGCGATCTCGAGCCGGACGTTGTCGGCGTCGGCCAGCACCAGCTCCATCAGCTCGGTGAGCTTGGTCGCCGCATCGGCCTCGGGGTGCCGCTCGACGGTGTCGATCAGCCGGGTGGTGAAGCTCTTCTCGAAGTGCTCGAGCAGGGCGGTCCGGAAACCGCCGGTGCCTTTGAAATGGTGGTAGTAGGAGCCTTTGCTCAGCCCCAGCTCGGTCGTCAACCGCTCGATCGTCAGCGCGGGAGAGCCCTCGTCGGCCAGCACCTTCAAGCCGGCGTCGAGCCAGTCCGCCTTCGTCACCATGCCCGGAACATACCATACCGTTTGGTATGGCTACTAGTAGTTGGTCAGGCGTCCGCGACGGTAAGGGCAGTGGCCTCGGTCTCGGAGTGGGCGGTAGGAGTGCGGAGGTGAGCCAGTGGCTTCCAGCCGGTGGCGAGGACGCCGACGGCCAGCAGTACGGCGAAAGCGCCTACGTAGAAGGGGACCTGGATGTTGATCTCCTCGCCGAGCTTCCCGGCCAGCCAGGGTGCGACCGCGCCGCCGGAGAACCGCACGAAGCTGTACGCCGCTGAGGCGGTGCCCCGCTCGACCGGCGCGGCCGCCATCACGGCCTCGGTGATCAGGGTGTTGTTGACGCCGAGGAACAGGCCGGCCACGATCACGCCGATCGCGAGTACCGGGCGGTGGTGGGCATAGATGCCCATCACGGCGAGATCGATGGCGAAGAGCAGCAGGGATGCCATCACCACCGGCAGGGTGCCGAAGCGGCGCTGAAGGCGGGGAGCGGCGAACACCGAGGTGAGCGCCAGGCCGATGCCCCAGCCGAAGAAGATCAGCCCGATCTGCCGGGCCGACATCTCCAGCGGGAACGGCGTGAACGCGAGCAGGGTGAAGAAGCCGAAGTTGTAGAGCAGGGCGGTGACGGCGACGGTGGCCAGCGAGCGGTGCCGGAGTGCCTTCAGCGGCTCGAGGATCGACGTACGCCGGGGAGCGGGCGGCGAGGCGGGCAGCAGGAACGCAGTGGCGGCGAGGGCGATCGTCATCAGGACGGCGACGCCGAAGAACGGGCCACGCCAGGAGATCGTGCCGAGCTCACCGCCGACCAGCGGGCCGGCCGCGATCCCGACGCCGAGCGCCGCTTCGTACAGGATGATCGCTTGCGCGACCGAGCCGCTGGCGGAGTTCACGATGGTGGCCAGGGCGGTGGCGATGAACAGGGCGTTGCCGAGTCCCCAGCCGGCCCGGAAGGCGACGATCATGCCGATCGAGTTCGACAGTCCGGCCAGCGCGCTGAAGACCACGATGATGGCCAGGCCGATCAGCAGGGTGCGCTTGGCGCCGATCCGGCTGGAGACCGCGCCGGTGATCAGCATCGCGACGCCGATCACGGCCATGTAGCTGGTGAACAGCAGCGAGACCTGCGACGGGCTCGCGTCCAGCTGCTCGGCGATCGGTTTGAGGATCGGATCCACCAGACCGATGCCCATGAACGCGATCACACACGCGAACGCGACGGCCCAGACGGACTTGGGTTGCTTCAGGAACGAGTTCACCGGGTGCTCTCCTCCGAGGGCTCGAGAGTGAGAATTTGGTGCATGACCGCGACCGCGGCCGTCAGGGTCTCCAGGTCGGCCGGCGGGAGTTGGCTCAGCCGGCCGGCAATGGCAGCACCGGCCTCGTGGCGGGCCCGGTTGAGCTCGTCGAGGCCGGCCGGGGTGAGGCTGATCAAGCTGGCGCGCGAGTCGGCAGGATCGGCCTCACGGCGTACCCAGCCGCTGTCTTCCTGGCGCTGGACGAGATTGGACATCGTCGGCTGCGAACACCGGTCGGCCTTGGCCAGCTCACTGATCCGAGTCGGCCCGAGCTCGTCGAGCCGCCCCATCAGCCGCATCGCCGCGTGCGGCAAGGCGCTCACATCGCGACTGGCGAGTCGGGCCAGCCGGGCCGCGGCGACGACGACGTCGACGCCGAGCTGCGAAAGATCTGTCGAAGCGGTCACGTGGAACCACATTACATAGGAATGCTATGCATATCCAGTGCTGGTGAGTCAGCTCACCAGTGCGATGGCCTTTGCGGCGTCGGCGGGGCCGTTGGCTGCGGCGTACAGCTTCTGGATCTGTACTGCGGCGTCGCGGTGGGCGGGGTTGTCGAGCATCTGGGCGGCGAGGGTCGCGAGGTTGGTGGTGGGGGTGGCGTGGCGGGCGGCGCCGAGGCGTTCGACCAGGGTGATGTTGAGGTCTTGTTCGATGTGGAGGGGGATGCCGAGGAGGGGTGTGCCGCTGGCCATGGCGGTTTGGACGCTGCCTTGGCCGGCGGTGGTGATGGCCAGGTCGACTTGGGGCATCACGAGGTGGCTGGGGAGAGTGGCCTCGATCATGACCTGGGGAGTGGCCAGGTCGGCCAGGTCGTGGATGGTGCCGGCGACCAGGATTCGTGCGTCGAGGGTGCTGAGTGCGGTGATGGCGGCGCGGACCTGGGTGGGTGGGGTGGAGGTCATCGCGAGGTAGATAGTCGGGCCTGGGCGGTTGAGGAACTGCTGGACTCGGGCGGGTAGCGGGAGGTCGAGGTGCGCGAAGAGGGGGCCGATCGCTTGCAGGCGGGAGCTGGGGCGGTAGCCGACGCTGCGGTCGGGGGTCCAGGCGGCTAGGTCGGCGGCGGGGATGCCTAGGACCTCGGGGACTTCCGGGACTAGTGAGAGGTCGCCCAGTAGGAGGGCGGAGAGGCTGGGAACGCCTTCTACGCTTAGGGATTCGGCGACGCGGTTGAAGCCTCCGCAGTACCCGGTGGTGCGGTTTGTGGTGCGGTTGATGAGGAAGCGGCTGAGCCACTGGGGAGCGCGCTTGAGGCGCGGGTCGACCGGGTGGGTCGGTGCGGGGAGGAGGCGGCGTTCGAAGACCGGTGGTACGAAGCTTCCGGCGTGTTCGGTGACCAGGTGGACGCCGGCCAGGCGGGAGGACAGCAGGGTGGTGAGGGTGAAGCCGGTGACCGCGACGGTGATGCCGTGGGTGCGGAAGTACTCGCCCTCCGTCTGCGCGTAGGACCGGAGCTCGGCGTCGTCGTACATGCTCTGGCTCGGGTCGCCCAGGCCGATCGCCGAGCTGACGAAACGCGCTGCCCGTTCCGTCGACAGGCCGGGACCCAGTACGTCGTACGGGACGCCGGCCAGGAGTCGTTCGTGCGGGCCGCCGTGGGTGGCGACGCGGACCGGCAGGCCGAGGTCGGTCAGGGCGCGATGAAGCTCGAGCATCCGCGAGGTCTCGGACAGGTAGGCGCAGTGTGGCAGTAAACAGATCACGATGTTGCCCCCTTCGATATTGATAGGTAATATATTGCCTATGTCACCACGGGACAAGACTGGGAAGCTGCTGGGGATCGGCGCGGAGTCGCAGCTGGAGCCGTCGGTCCGCGCGTTCCGGACCACGCTCACGCTGGCCCAGCGGCTGCGCTACGCGATGGACGAGCGGTTGCGCGAGGACGGCCTGACCACTCAGCAGGCCGCGCTGATCACGGTCGTCGTTGCCGCCGGCAAGCCTTCGCTCGCCGAGGCCGCGGCAGCGTTGGGCAGCACTCATCAGAACGTCGCCCAGATCGTGGCCGCCTTGGTGCGCAAGGATCTGCTGCAGGTCGAGGCGGACCCGGCCGACAAGCGGCGCAAATTGCTCTCAGCAACCAATCACAGCGCGGCTTACTGGAAGCAGCGCGACCAAGGTGACTTCGCGGCGGTGGCGGACTGGTTCGGCGATCTCACGCCGGCTGAGCTCAAGACTTTCTGCGAGCTGTCCGACCGAGTGATCGCGAGGCTGGCTGATGGTTAAAGCGGTGCTCGGGAGCACGGCCTTCTTCTTCGCGGCGCCGTGCGTGGTGGCCGGCCTGATTCCCTGGTGGATCAACGGCTGGGAAGAGCCAAGGTTTTGGCCGGCACTACTGGTGGTGATCGCCGGCGTGATCGTTGTGGTGCGTGCCTTCGTCCGCTTCGTGCGGGAAGGCCGAGGCACCCCGGCGCCGATCGCGCCGACCGAGCAGTTGGTGGTCGGCGGCGATTTCCGCTTCGTCCGCAACCCCATGTATGTCGGCGTGGTGTCGGCCGTTCTGGGCCAGGCGTTGCTCTTCCTCGATCCTCGGCTGCTCGCCTATGGGGTCGGGGCGTGGCTGGTGATGGCCTCCTTCGTCCGCTGGTACGAAGAGCCGTTACTGCGCCAGCGCTACGCCTCGCAGTACGACGAGTACCGCGAGGCCGTGCCGGCGTGGATTCCTAGGGTGCGACCGTGGCGTCGGACTGGCCGGCGCGGCTGAGCGACTCGGCGACGAAGCCACTGGCCTTCAGTTCGTCGACCAAGTTCTGAAGAAACTGGACGGTCTCCGGCCGGCGGGTCTTGGTGGTGCCAACGGCCTGCTGGATCTGCATGAAGCGTTCCTGGATCAGCCGGACGTCGGCGTTGGCCGCGACGTACTTGGTGAGCGGCTGGCGGATACCGGCGGTGGCCTCCAGGTTGTCGGCACGGAAGAGCTCGATGCCGTTGGCGCCGCGGACCAGAGTGGCGTGCTGCAGGGTGCGGGTCAGGTAGAGGTCGTAGGCCGAGCCTTGGTTGACGCCGATCCGCACGCCTGGGGCGTCCACCTCGGCGATCGTGGTGAGCGGCGAGTCCGACGGTACGGCGTACACACCTTCAATCAGGACGTACGGCGAAGTGAAGGCGACCTCTGCCGCTCGCGCCGGTTCGATCGCGAGAAAGCAGAGGTCGGCCGCACCCGACGTCATCGCCTCGAACGACTTCCGTGCCGCGTCGAAGCACAACATCTCCACCGGTACGCCGAGCCGCGCCCCGATCTCCCGGGCGAGGTCGACCGTGACGCCGGTCGGCTCGTCCGGGGTGCCCTGGGCGAGGACGACATTGCCCAGGTTGATCGAGGCACGCAGTACGCCGGTGGGGGCCAGATCCGCGGAAACAGAGGTCATGAGGCCCGAGCGTATAACCGTGCTACTTGCGCAGATCGGTGGCGATCACCCGGGCGACGTTGCGCTCGGCAAGGGCGGTGATGGTGACGAACGGGTTGACCCCGATCGACCCCGGGATCAGCGATCCGTCGGTCACGTAGAGGTTCTTGTAGCCCCGCACCCGGCCGTAGTCGTCGGTTGCCTTGCCCAGCACGCAGCCACCGAGCGGGTGGTAGCAGAAGTCCGCCGCGAACTCCCGGTTGCCACCGAACAGATCCCGCCGGTACGTCGTACCGGTCGCGCGGTTGATCCGGTCGAACAGGGCGCGGGCGGCCTTGATGGACGGGTTGCTCTGGGTCGCGGTCCACCGGAGGTCGGCCCGGTCGGTGCGTGAGTTGTAGCTGAAGCGCCCGCGCTCGGGGTTGACCGTGATCGCCAGGTAGAGGCTGGCCCAGGTCTCGATGCCGACCGGCAGTGGCGCGATCTCCGCGAACGCGGGATGGATCGGGTCGTCCCAGTTGTCGATGGCAAGCGTCGGGATGGTGGACTGGAGGAAACCGGTCGGGTCCCACAGGTGGTTGGCCCGCGACGTCATCACGTTGCCGTTGGTGCCCCAGCCGCTGCCGATCGCCGCGGAGAGGTTGGGCAGGGCATCGGTTTCGCGGGCCCGGAGCAACAGTTCGGTGGTGCCGAGACTGCCGGCGCCGAGGAACAGGTGCTTGCAGCCGAGCTCCCGGCGGTCCAGCTGCTTGCCTTTGGCATCGATTCGCTCGATGGTGAGGACGTAGCCGGAGCGGTCCTGGCGGATCGCGGTGACCCGGGTGAGGGTCTGGATGGTCACCTTGCCGGTGCCGACCGCGTTGGCCAGATAGGTCTTGTCGAGGCTCTGCTTGCCGTGGTTGTTGCCGTAGATGACCTCGCCGGCCAACGCGGACCGGGGTACCTCGCGACGCTCTTCGCGTTGCAGGTAACGGAAGTCGTAGACGTTCGGGACCACGGTGGTCTTGAAGCCGGCTTGGTGCGCGTGCCGCCGGGAGACCCGGGCATAGCGGTAGACCGGGGTCTTCTCCAGGTAGCGCGGGTCGATCGTGTTGACGCCGAGCATCCGGTTGGCCAGCGGGAAGTAGCGCTGGTACATCTGCTGGGCGTCGACCTGGGGCAGCACCTTCTCGAAGTACGAGCGGCGTGGGGTCGGGGCCATTCCGCCGTTCACCAGCGAGCCGCCGCCGACTCCGCGGCCGACGTAGACGCCCATGTTCGGGAAGTCGACCCGGTCGAGCACTCCGGCGTACGGCGTACCGATGTCGCGGTTGACCACGTCGAGCCACAGGAAGGTGTCGAGCGGCGCCTTGGTGCGGCGGTTGAACCACATCGAGCGGGAGTCAGGGCTGAGGGTGGAGCAAAAGACTTTGCCGTCCTTGCCGGGTTTGTTCCACAGTTGACCCATTTCCAGCATCGTCGTGCTGATCCCGGCCTCGCCGAGTCGCAGCGCGGTGACGGCCGAGCCGTAGCCGGTGCCGATCACGACGGCGGGGACGAAGTCGCGCTGGGCCGGGGTGGCGGCGGTCGCGGCGCGGTCGGTGGTGATCTTGGTGAGGCCGAGGGCGGCCGCGGAGGTGAAGGCGGCCAGGCCGGCGAAGCGGCGGCGGGACATAACGGACGGATGGTTCTCGAAAAGGCGCATCGACGCACCGTAGTGGCTCGGACGCCTGGAGTGACAGGGCAGGTGAGCAGCGTCACGCAGACAAGCGTGCAGCCCTGCAAAGTTGCAGTAATAACAATTTGCACGGACTGCAAGTTTGAGTATCGTGGAGCCCGTGATCGAAACAGAGGACAGCGCTCCGGCGCCCGGCCGGCGTGAGCGCAAGAAGCGTGAGACGCGGGCAGCGCTGATCGCGGCCGCGCTCCGGCTGGCCGTCGAGAAGGGCCCGGACGACGTCACCGTCGAGGAGATCAGCGAGGCCGCGGACGTCTCGGTGCGGACCTTCTTCAACTACTTCCCGAAGAAGGAGCACGCGATCCTGGGGCGCGACCCCGAGGAGACCGAGCGGGCCGTCCGGCGGGTGCGGGAGGCGCCGGCCGAGCTGTCGCCGCTGGGCGTGATGCGGGTGGTGCTGTCCCAGGCGCTCGACGACCTGGACAACGTGGACGACCACGAGAGCTCGATCGCCCAGCGGATCGGCCTGATCATGCGGTCGCCGGCGCTGCTGGCGCAGTTCGTCATGCTCGGCGCGGAGGACGAGCGGTTGCTCGCCACCGCGCTGGCCGAGCGGATGGGCGTGCCCGCCCCGGCGGTGCTGCCGTCGCTCGTCGTCGCCGCCAGCACGCTGGCCGTGCGGGTCGCGATGGAGCAGCGCAAGAGCGGCTCGGACCGCCCGCTGCGGGAGCTCGTCGACGAGGCGTTCACGCTGCTGGCCGACGGCCTCGATCGCAGCTACGACCGGACCGGGAGCAGCGCGCCCGGCACACCTGAAGATTCCGATGAGAAGGGTCAAGCATGACAGCGACCGACGCGGCGGCCGAACCGATCGCCCAGCTCACGCCGCGGCAGACGGTACAGGCCATCTCCGGCTTGATGATGGGCATGTTCGTGGCCATCCTGGCCGGCACCGTGGTGTCGACCGCACTGCCACGGATCATCAGCGACCTCGGGGCGAGCCAGTCGTCCTACACCTGGGTCGTCACCCTAGAGCTGCTCGCGATGACGGCCACCGTGCCGTTGTGGGGCAAGCTCGCCGACCTCTACAACAACAAACTGCTGGTCCAGCTCTCGCTCGGGTTCTTCGTGATCGGCTCGCTGGTGGCCGGTTTCGCGCCGAACATCGAGGTGCTGCTGGGCAGCCGGGTGCTGCAGGGTCTCGGCGCCGGCGGCCTGACCGCGCTGGTGCAGATCGTGATGGCGGCGATCATTCCGCCGCGCGAGCTCGGCCGGTACTCCGGCATCTTCGGCGCGATCTTCGCCTCGGCCACCGTCGGCGGACCGTTGCTGGGCGGCTTCCTGGTCGACTCGCCGCTGGGCTGGCGGGCCTGCTTCCTGGTCGGCGTGCCGTTCGTACTGGCCGCGATCGTGCTGCTGCAGCGCACGCTGAAGCTGCCGACCGTACGCCGGGACGTGAAGATCGACTGGTGGGGCGCGTTCCTGATCACCGCCGGTGTCAGCACGCTGCTGGTCTGGTCGTCCTTCGCCGGCAGCAGGTTCGACTGGGTCTCCGGCTGGAGCTTCCTGCTGGTCGGCGCGGCGCTGGTCGCGCTGTTCGCCGCGGTGATGGTCGAGCGCCGGCACCCGGAGCCGATCATCCCGATGGACCTGTTCCGCAACCGCACGGTGACGCTGTCGATCGTGGCCAGCGCGCTGGTCGGGGTGGCGATGTTCGGCGGATCGGTGTTCCTGGCGCAGTACTTCCAGATCGCGCAGGGCTACTCGCCGACCAAGGCCGGCCTGATGAGCCTGCCGATGATCATCGGCATGATGGTCGCCTCGACGATCGCGGGTGGGCTGATCACGAAGTACGGGAAGTGGAAGGTCTACCTGGTCGTCGGCAGTGTGCTGCTGCCGATCGGGCTGGCGTTGTTCGGCACGATCGACGCGCACACCTCGAAGTACCTGCTGTGGGCGTTCATGATCGTGCTCGGTGTCGGCATCGGCCTGGTGATGCAGAACCTGGTGCTCGCCGCGCAGAACGACGTACCGGCGCGTGAGCTCGGCGCAGCCACCTCGGCGGTGAGCTTCTTCCGCAGCATGGGCGGCACCATCGGCGTCAGCGTGCTCGGCGCGGTGCTGGCCAACAAGGTCACCGAGACGCTGAACCCGGGCGGCGCCTCGTCCGGTGGCAGCAACGCAGTACCGAATCTCTCGGAGCTGCCCGAAGCCGCTCGCACCGTGGTCGAGAACGCGTACGGCGCGGCGACGGCCGACCTGTTCATGATGTCGGTGCCGTTCGCGGTGCTGGCGCTGGTCGCCGTCGTCTTCATCAAGGAGAAGCCGCTGCAGACCACCTCAGGCGCCGAACGCCGCGCCCACGAGGAGGCCGCCGAGAAGCTCAGCGGCGTCCAGGACGAATGACGATGCCCTGATGGAGACCTGCAATGGACCACGAAGCCAAGCGTGCTCGACTCGAAAGGGTGGTGGCCACGCTCGTCGGTGAGCGTCTGGTCGGCATCACCTACTCCGACCTCCCCGCCGAGCCGCCCTGGGCGAGGGGGTGGGACTTCGGTGACTGGCACCACGCGGTGATGGGAGTGAATCTCGTTCTCGAGAGTGGACCCGCGTCGATTACCTGGACCGATACCTTCGAGCCTTATGGCTTGGAGGTCTTCCGGGCGCCATTGGCCATCACCTTCGTCTCGCAGGACTACTCACATGTGGATACCTGGGACGCCGGAAACCATCCGGAGTGGAGAGGGCGAATCGGCGCTTCGATCTCGGCCGCATCGTTGTCTTGGTTACATGTCGAGACGGGCCCGGCCTGCCGCGTCAGTGACGGGGTGCAAGTTAGAGACGGGTACGAGGTTGACATGCCGGTGGGGCTGCGGCTGGACTTCGGGGCGGCGGGTGCTCGTCCGGTCTGGTTCGTGGCGGCCGTGCCGAACATCGATGAGCCCGACGAAGCACAGGTCGGCTGGGACGAGATCATGGTCGTGTTCGCCGCCGACAAGCTGCGACGGCTCAACTTCACCGACCAGCCGTTCCTCGCCGGGTCGGACAGCCCTGAGGTGCCACGATGAAGGAGACACCATGCTCGTAGCGTTCTCGGTCGCGCCCGCGGTTTCGACCCAGGAGGACGGGTCCGTGTCGGACGCCGTCGCCGCTGCCGTTCGGGTCGTGCGTGAGTCAGGGCTGCCGAACCAGACGGATTCGATGTTCACCACCTTGGAGGGCGAGTGGGACGAGGTGATGGCGGTGGTGAAGCAGGCTGTCGAGGCCGTCGCCGCGGTCTCGCCTCGGGTCAGTCTGGTGTTGAAGGCTGATATCCGGCCCGGGTACACGGGGCAACTCGCCGCCAAGGTGGAGCGGATCGAGCAGGCGCTCGCCGACTGATCAGTGGCTGTTGAGGGCCTGGACGGTCTCGGCGTACCGGCCTTCGCGCTCGGCTTTGCGGAGGAAGCCGACCCGCTGGACGGTGACCTCGGTGACGTCCGGCTGGTCGGTGAGGATGCTGATCGTCTCGTCCAGGTACTCGTCCAGCGGCATCGCGCGCTCGTCGTTCTGCTGGCCCATCAACGCTGTCTGTACGGCCGGCGGGATCACCTCGATCACCTGGACGCCGGTGCCGGCCAGCTGGATCCGCAGGCTCTGCGTGTAGCTGTGGATGGCGGCCTTCGTCGCGTTGTACGTCGGCGTGAGCACCAGCGGGACGAACGCGAGTCCGGACGAGACGGTCAGGATCGCCGCGTCCTGCTTCGCCTTGAGATACGGCGTGAACAAAGCCAGGGTGCGGATCGTGCCGAGCAGGTTCGTGGTGATGATCGCCTCGGCGGTCGGCAGGTGGCCGGGGTCCAGCAGGTTCTCGGGGCGCATGATCCCGGACATCGTCAGGATCGCGTTCAGTTCCGGGTACTGCGTGGTCACCTGGTCGTAGGCCGCCTGGATCGAGGCGGGGTCGTCCACGTCGAGGACGACCGTGCCGATCCCCGGGTGCTCGGTGGCGATCTGGTCGAGCAGCTCCTTGCGCCGGCCGCCGACGACCACCTTGTTGCCCAGGGCATGGAATTTGAGGGCCAGCCCGAGCCCGAGACCCGAGGTGCCACCGGTGACGAAGATCGTGTTGCCTGTCGTTTTCATGGCTCCAGCCTCGGCCGGATCGCGGTCGGCAACCAGGCTCGGTTCAGCCACTGCTCGACAGGCAGTGGCTAACGACCAGGACTGCTGAACAATGGGGAGCATGGACTACGTGGAACTGTCGGACTTCCTGCGCAAGCGGCGCGAGGCGTTGCAGCCCGAGGATCTCGGCCTGCCGCGCGGTCGCCGCCGCCGTACGCCGGGCCTGCGGCGCGAGGAGGTCGCCGCGCTCGCTGTGATGTCGGCCGACTACTACAGCCGGCTCGAAGGCGGCCGTGGCCCGCAGCCGTCGATGGAGATGCTCGCCGCGATCGCTCGCGCGCTGCGCCTGACGCTGGACGAGCGGGATCACCTTTACGTCCTCGCGGGGCACGGCGTACCGCCGCGGCTGGGTGGCAGCGACCACGTGAATCCCGGGCTGCTGCGGATCATGGACCGCCTCGTCGACACCCCTGCCCAGGTGATGAACCGGCTCGGCGAGACCCTGGTGCAGACCGCGATGGACGTCGCCTTCGAAGGCGAGCTGACGAACTTCGAGGGACTCGAGCGAAGCGCCGCCTATCGCTGGTTCATGCTCGAGGGCGAACGCGACCGGTACGCCGATGACGAGATCCGCGCCAACCACAGCCGGGTGATGGTCTCCGGGATGCGCTCCGTGCACGCCACCGACGGCGACAACTCCCGGGCCGGCACCATCGTGCGCGCCCTGCTGGAGGGCAGTCCGGAGTTCAAGCGGCTCTGGGAGGCACACGAGGTCGGCATCAGGCATGTCGGTACCAAGGGGTTCCTGCATCCGGCCGTCGGCAAGCTGGAACTCCATTGCCAGGTCCTCGACGACCAGGAACAACAGCAGTCCCTGTTGGTCTTCACGGCGACTCCCGGATCGGAGAGCGCCGAGAAGCTCGCGTTGCTCGCCGTGCTCGGGCAGGAGAGTGACTTCGCCACCAGCTGAGTCTGAGAATACGCATTCTGGACTGGGCGGTCGGGAACGACGGGAAACTGAAAGACTTTTCGGAAAGGGCTTGCTGAAGTCTTTACGGGCGTTTGAGTGTGGGTTAATTTAAGCCCTGAATTCGAACCCTGCGTAATACCACGCTCACTGAGGGGATCCGCCCAATGCCCGCTCGGAAGCTGTTGCCTGCCCTGAGAAATGCCGCTGCCGGCCTTGCGTCCGGCGCGTTGCTGCTGGCTGTTGCCGCCCCGGCGCCGGCCTCGCCGGTCCAAGTCGAGGATGGCGCGACACCGGCGTACAAGGACTCGACGCAGCCGGTGAAGGTCCGCGTGCAGGATCTGCTGGCGCGGATGACGCTGGACGACAAGCTCGGCCAGATGATCCAGGCCGAGCGGCTGGGGATCACCGAGCCGGCCGACGTCGCGACGTACCGGCTGGGGTCGTTGCTGTCCGGCGGTAGCTCGCAGCCGACGCCGAACACGCCGCAGAGCTGGGCCGACATGTACGACGGGTTCCAGCGAACCGCGTTGTCGTCGCCGCTCGGGATCCCGTTGATCTACGGTGTCGACGCGGTGCACGGGCACAACGGCGTGAAGGGCGCGACGATCTTCCCGCACAACATCGGGCTGGGCGCGACCCGCGATCCGGTGCTGGCGGAGAGGATCGGCGAGGTCACCGCCCAGGAGGTGGCCGGCACCGGGATCGACTGGAACTTCGCGCCCTGCCTGTGTGTGGTGCGCAACGACCGCTGGGGCCGTACCTACGAGTCGTTCGGCGAGTTGCCGATGCTGGCCCGGACGATGGCGCCGATCATCAACGGCATGCAGGGCGAGTCCCTGTCGGATCCCGGCTCGGTGCTCGCGACCGCCAAGCACTACGTCGGCGACGGCGGCACGGTCGGCGGCAAGGACCAGGGCGAGACGAACATCAGCGAGGCCGAGCTGCGCGCGATCCACCTGCCGCCGTTCAAGGAGGCGGTCCGGCGCGGCGTCGGCTCGGTGATGATCTCGTACAGCAGCTTCAACGGCGTCAAGCTGCACGCCGGCAACTACCTGATCAAAGACGTGCTGAAGGGCGAGCTCGGCTTCGACGGCATCGTCGTGTCGGACTACAACGGGATCGACAAGATCGACGGCCAGCCGGGCTTCACGCCGGCCGAGGTGACGGCGTCGATCAACGCCGGCATGGACATGGTGATGGTGCCGTTCGCCTGGAAGCAGTTCATCGACACGCTGCGGGCCGAGGTGCAGGCCGGCCGGATCCCGGTGGCGCGGATCGACGACGCGAACCGGCGGATCCTGACCAAGAAGTTCGAGCTCGGCCTGTTCGAGCACCCCTTCACCGACCGCAGCCTGACCAGCACCATCGGCAGCCAGGAGCACCGCGACCTGGCCCGGCAGGCGGTCCGGCAGTCCCAGGTGCTGCTGAAGAACCAGGGCCGGATCCTTCCGCTGGCCAAGGGCAACCAGAAGATCTTCGTGGCCGGCAAGAACGCCGATGACATCGGCAACCAGTCCGGCGGCTGGACCGTCGGCTGGCAGGGCGCGAGTGGCCCGGTCACCCCCGGAACCACCATCCTGGAAGGGATCCGGCACTCCGTCCAGCCGTCCACGACCGTTGCCTATAGCAAGGATGGTGACGGCGTCGACGACTCGTACGACGTCGCGGTCGCGGTGATCGGCGAGACCCCGTACGCCGAGGGCCGTGGTGACCGGCCCGGCGCGATGGGCCTGGACCAGGCCGATCTCGACACGCTGGCCCGGTTGAAGGCGACCGGCGTACCGGTGGTCGTGGTGCTGGTCTCCGGTCGTCCCCTCGACATCGCCGCCCAGCTGCCGGACTGGGCCGGGCTGGTCGCGGCCTGGCTGCCGGGCTCCGAGGGACAGGGCGTCGCCGACGTGCTGTTCGGCGACTACCGGCCGACCGGACAGTTGCCGGTGACCTGGATGAGGAGCGCCGCGCAACAACCCATCAACGTCGGCGACGGGCAGACGCCGCTGTTTCCGTTCGGATACGGACTTCGCTATCGCCCCTAAGCAGTACTTCACGAAAGGACCCGCCCCCACATGCACCTGGTCCGCAAGAGCATCATCGCCCGACTACTCGCCCTCGCCCTGATCGGCTGCCTGACCCTGACGTCAGGCAGCGCGTTCGCCCGGGTGACCCAACCCGACGAGGTGACCCAGGCCGACAAGGTGGCCGCCACCTTCAAGGTGCTCGCCTTCTACAGCGGCACCTTCGACGCCGCGCACATCGACTTCCAGAAGGAGGCCAGGGAACGGTTCCCCGCGTTCGGGGCCCAGAACGGCTTCACCTACGAGCAGACGAACAACTGGGACCGGCTGAACAACCTGACCAAGAACGACGCCCAGGTGGTGCTGTTCCTGGACGACTCGCCGCACAGCACGGCCCAGCGCACCGGCTTCCAGCGGTACGTCGAGAGCGGTGGCGGGTTCCTCGGGTTCCACGTCGCCAACTACAACGACGCCTCCGGCGGCTGGCCGTGGTTCAACAACACCCTGCTCGGTACCGGCCGGTTCAGCACCAACACCTGGCTGCCGACCGCGACCACGCTGCGGACCGAGAACCGCTCGCACCCGTCCCTGGTGAACACCGGTGCGACCTTCCGGTCGTCGGTCAGCGAGTGGTACAGCTGGCAGAACGACCTGCGGACCAACCCGAACATCCAGGTACTGGCCTCGATCGACCCGTCCGGCTTCCCGGTCGGCACCTCGCAGGTCTGGACCGGCGGCTACTACCCGATCATCTGGACCAACAAGAACTACAAGGTGATCTACGCCAACTTCGGCCACAACGCGATGAACTACCAGACCAACACCCGGACCTCGTCGACCTTCGACAGCCCGGCGCAGAACCAGTTCCTGATGGACGCCCTGAAGTGGCTCGGCGGTGGCGGCACGACCGTCCCGCCGGTCGACCAGCCGGACGCGAGCAAGTGGTACACGGCCGCCAACAAGGCCAACGGCAAGTGCATCGACGCCCGCGCCGCCGGCACCGCCAACGGCACGGTCGTCCAGCAGTACAGCTGCAACAGCTCGCTGGCTCAGCAGTTCCAGTTCCAGCCGACTTCGGACGGCTTCAGCCGGGTCAACAACCGCAACGACGCCACCAAGGTGATCGACGTGACGGGTGTCTCCCAGGCCGACAACGCCGGCCTGCAACTGTGGGCCTACAGCAACGGAAACAACCAGCAGTGGCAGGCGGTCTCCGAAGGCAGCGGGTACTTCCACTTCGTCAGCCGACTGAGCGGCAAGTGCCTGACCGTCCCCGGCGGCTCCACCGCCGACAGTGTCCAGTTGGTCCAGCTGACCTGCAACAACTCCGCTACGCAGTCGTTCCAGCTCGTCGGCTGAGGTAGAAGGCGAAGGCAGCGGTCGGGATGAACATCACGATGCCGTAGACGGCGACCGGGATGGACATCTCGCTGTTGTTCAGCAGGGAAGGGCTCAGCGCGATGGTGAGCGCCAGGGTGGCGTTGTGGATGCCGATCTCCATCGAGCACGCGATGGACTGGCGCTCACCGAGCTTGGCCAGCTTCGGTACGACGTACCCGAGGGCGAGGCTGAGGACGTTGAGCAGTACGGCGACCAGGCCGACGGCGGCCAGGTAGTCGAGGAAGTTGGCGCGCTCGGTGTAGATCGCGGCGAAGATCACCAGGGCCAGTACCAGGATCGAGCCGAGCTTCACCGGGCGCGCCATCTGCTGCGCGAAACCTGGTTTCTTGTTGCGTAGCAGCATTCCGAGCGCGACCGGGACCAGTACGATCGCGAACACCTGCAGCATCTTGGCTGGTTGCAGGCCGATCTGGCCGTCGCCGAGGAAGTGGTTCAGGGACAGGTTGACGACGATCGGCAGGGTGATCACCGCGAGCACCGAGTTGACCGCGGTCAGCGTCACGTTGAGCGCGACGTCGCCGCCGGCGAGGTGGCTGAAGAGGTTCGCGGTGGTGCCGCCGGGGGAGGCGGCCAGCAGCATCATCCCGACCGCCAGCGCGGGCGCCAGGTCGAACACCTTGACCAGGCCGAAGCAGATGGCCGGCAGCAGCAGCACTTGGGTGCCCAGCGCAACCAGGACGGCGCGGGGCATCTTCAGCACCCGGGTGAAGTCGGCGACGGTCAGCGTCAGCCCGAGGCCCAGCATGATGATCGCCAGCGCGATCGGCAGCAGGACCGAGGTGAGCACGGAGTCGTTCATGGGCGGCTCCCTAGGAAATGGATGCTCAGAGTGACAGTGCCCGAGGGTCTCGGCAAGAGGTTGCCTTCTGTATTACGTTGCCTCGCATGAAGACCCTGCGCATCGCCGCACTCGCGGCCGGAGTCCTGCTCGCCACGACCCAGCTTGTGCCGGCCCAGGCGGTCGGGCAGCACGGACCGAAGTACCAGTGGGAGGTGAAGCCGACCGGGAGCACGTCGCAGTTCCGCGGCCTCGCCGCCGTCAGCAAGGACGTGGCGTGGGTGGCCGGGAGCAACGGCCAGGTACTGCGGACGCTGGACGGCGGCAAGAAGTGGCAGAACGTGAGCCCGCCGGGGCAGACGCTGCTGTTCCGCGATGTCGAGGCGTTCGACGCGAAGCGGGCCGTCGTACTGGCGATCGGCAACGGCGAGGACTCGCGGATCTTCCGGACCGCGGATGGTGGCAAGACGTGGGCGGAGGCGTTCCGCAACACCGACCCGGTGGCTTTCTACGACTGCCTGGACTTCAACAACTCGCGCAACGGCTTGGCGCTGAGCGACCCGGTGGACGGGAAGTTCCGGATCGCGGCAACCTCTGACGGCGGCAAGTCGTGGAAGGTGCAGCCGACCAAGGGGATGCCGGCCGCGTTGCCGGGGGAGTTCGCCTTCGCGGCGAGCGGGACCTGCCTGGTGGCCGGCGCCGGTCGTACTGCGTGGTTCGCGACCGGCGGTGGTGACCGGCCGCGGGTGTTCCGTACGTACGACGGTGGCCGCTCGTGGAAGGTGACCGACTCCCCGATGGGCAGCGGCGAGGCGGCCGGGATCTTCAGCCTGAGCTTCCGCAACCAGTTGCACGGAGTGGCGGTCGGTGGTGACTTCGCGACCGAGGGCGACGCGGTGAAGGGTGCGTCGTACACGTCCGACGGCGGCCGGAGCTGGAAGTTGGTGCCGGCCGACAAGGCGCCGAAGAAGTACCGCAGCGGCTCGGCGTACGTGCCGGGGACGGCCAAGACGTTCCTCGCGGTCGGCCCGACCGGCAGCGACGTGAGCGTGGACGGTGGGCGGAGCTGGACGCAGTTCGACAGCGGCAACTACGACAGCGTCGAGTGCGTGGGGCACGGTCGCCAGGCCGGTTGCTGGGCCTCGGGTGCCAAGGGCCTGGTCTCGCGACTGTCCGTCACCCGCTAATTCAGTCGGGCGACACCCGCAGGTCGTGCGGGTGTCGCCTGGTTACGGCCAGGATGGGTGCATGCGAAAACTTCCTACCCGGTTGCTGATCACTTTCGCGGGGTTGCTGATGGTGCTGCCGACGGCGGCCGCCGCCACCTCCCAGGGCAACGACCGGCCGGACCGGCCGGGGCAGCCGCTCAGGGTGCTGACCTACAACATCCACCACGGCGCCGGCACGGACGGCGTCCTGGATCTCGAGCGGATCGCCAAGGTGATCGAGAACTCCGGGGCCGACCTCGTCGGGCTGCAGGAGGTCGACAACCACTGGAGCGAGCGCAGTAACTGGGTGAACCAGTCGGCCTGGTTCGCGGCCCGGCTGAAGATGCACTACGCCTACGCGGCGAACCTGGACCTGCCGCCGCTGAACCCGGGGGAGCCGCGCCGGCAGTACGGCACGGCGGTGCTGTCGAAGAACCCGATCAAGGACTTCAAGAACACGCTGCTGCCGCTCTACCCGACCGGTGAGCAGCGCGGTCTGTCGGTGGCCGCGATCAAGATCCGCGGCGTCTACCTGCGGCTGGCCAACACGCACCTGACCTCGAACAACAACGCCGAGCGGCTCGAGCAGGCCAAGAAGGTGGTCGAGCTGCTCGACAACTCGAAGCTGCCGACCATCCTGGTCGGCGATCTCAACGCCCGGCCGGACGCACCCGAGATCGGCACCCTGACGAAGGTCTGGCGTGACACCTGGGCCGAGGTCGGCGTCGGCCCGGGGTACACGATCGAGGCGGACAACCCGACTGCACGGATCGACTACCTGCTGCACACCCGGCAGGGGATCGAGTCGCTGTCATCCGCGGTGATCAGCACCAACGGGTCCGACCATCTGCCGGTCGTTGCCACGTACAACCTTCGGTAGCTCCGGCCCTTTCACTCGATCGGCGTCCACCCACAAGGGTGGGCGCCGATTTTCGTGCGCGTGAATTACAAGCTTGTAGTTTGTCAAGCCGACACGCAGGTGCAACAAAGTTATTCGTGTGAAGGGTGTTCCCAATGGGGCTGGAGGCAACTAGTGTCGCGTATGTGGTCCAGATGGACCAAAAGGACATGAGCCCTGGGGAAGGGGTTCGTGACTGGCGGAAGGAAGAACCCGATGCGTCCATTGGCTTCAGGGGTGCTCGCGGTCTCTCTGATCGGCACCATGGGTCTGATCGCGGTACCGGCGCAGGCCGACCCCAAGCCGCCGGTCATTCCGTCGCAGTCGACCGTGGACGCCGCCCGCAAGGCCGCTGCCGCGAAGGCCGCTCAGGTGGCCGGGATCGAGCAGCAGCTCGCCGGCGCCAGCGCCCGGCTCGAGCAGCTCGGGCTTCAGTCGGCCAAGGCCGGCGAGCTCTACAACGGCGCGATGTACCGGCTCCAGCAGGCGAAGGCCGAGGCCAAGGCCGCCGCGGATCGGGCTGACAAGGCGGAGACGACGCTGGCGGTCCAGCGACAGCAGATCGGTCGCTTCGCGGCCGCGTCGTACCAAGGTGGCGGTGACCTGGCGAAGATCGGCCCGCTGTTCAGCGCGGACGGTCCGCAGCAGCTGCTCGACTCCGCCGGCGCGATGCGCTCGGTGTCGCAGGCGATGCAGGGCTCGTACCTCCGGTACACCGCGAGCCAGGTGGTCACCAACGCGTTCAAGCTGCAGAAGGACCAGGCCGTCACCAAGGTGAAGGCGGCGTCCGACGAGGCGGCCCAGGCCAAGAAGGCCGCAGAGGCGGCTGAGGCCGAGCAGCGGGCTGCGGTCACGGCGATCGCAGTACAGCGCAAGCAGCAGATCGCGCTGCTGGCGACGCTGCGCAACACGTCCGTCCAGGTGGCCGATCAGCGGCAGCGTGGACTCGAGGAGCTGGCCCGGCAGCGGGCCGCGGCGCTGGCCGCGAAGAAGGCCGAGGAACTGCGTCAGCGGATCGCCGCGCGGGAAGCCCGGGAGGCCCGCGAGGCCGCCGCGCGGCAGGCCCGGGAGGACCGCGAGGAGGCGGCCCGGCAGGCTCGCGAGGACAAGAGCGACAAGAACAGCAGCAAGAAGACGCCGAAGAAGCACCGGCCGTCCAAGGGTGGCGGCACGAAGAAGGACGATGGTGGCTCCGGGCGCAACTCGCGCGGCGCCCGAGCCGCTATCGACTTCGCCCTCTCCCAGCTGGGCGACCCCTACGTCTGGGCGGCGACCGGCCCGAACTCCTGGGACTGCTCCGGCCTGACGATGGGCGCGTGGAAGCGGGCCGGCGTCCAACTGCCGCACTACAGCGTCGCGCAGTACGAGCAGACCAAGCACATCTCCGAGGACGAGCTGCGGCCCGGCGACCTGATCTTCTGGTCCGAGCGCAGCGGCGACCCGGGCTCGATCTTCCACGTCGCGATGTACCTCGGCGGTGGCCGGATGGTGCACGCGCCCCGGACCGGCCGACCGGTCACGATCGACAGCATCTACTACTGGGAGGACCCGGACTTCTTCGGCCGGCCCTGATCTGCCGGGCCGCGTGAGGCAGCTCATCTCCCCGAACGACTAGACCAGCCGATCCGCCGTCGGCGTGCAGGACGGTTCCAGTGTCGAATCCTTTGCGCAGCAGGTCAATGATCGCCACCGCGATGTCATTGGTGGTCGGCAGGCGCCGTACCGTCGCGGCCGACCCGGTCCCGGTGAACACCACCGAGCCACCCAGTACGCCGTACGCCGCGCCCCCGGTCGAGCGGACCTCCGTCGCCGATCGCGGCGCGCCGTACTCACTAATCAGCTGGTAACCGGTCCACGACAAACCGCTCGGTCCGGTGAGCCGGACCGAGCGGGACTTACCGACTGCTCAGTGGCCTTCGGTCTTCAGGCGC
The DNA here is from genome assembly GCF_040687575.1 of Kribbella sp. NPDC056861. Taxonomy (NCBI): domain Bacteria; kingdom Bacillati; phylum Actinomycetota; class Actinomycetes; order Propionibacteriales; family Kribbellaceae; genus Kribbella; species Kribbella sp. NPDC056861. The sequence goes on from NZ_JBFBNQ010000003.1 coordinate 344,369, forward strand.
TCGAAGGAGGCGGTGACCTCGGCCTCGGCGTCGGCGCGGCCGACCCAGCTGGCGCCCTCGACGGACTTTCCCGGCTCCAGGTCCTTGTAGACCTCGAAGAAGTGCTGGATCTCCAGCCGGTCGAACTCCGGCACGTGGTGGATGTCGCGCAGGTGCTCCTGCCGCGGGTCACCGGCCGGGACGCAGAGGACCTTGTCGTCCGGGCCCTTCTCGTCGGTCATCCGGAACATGCCGATCGCCCGGGCCTTGATCAGGCAGCCGGGGAAGGTCGGCTCGCTGAGCAGCACGAGGGCATCCAGCGGATCCCCGTCCTGGCCCAGGGTGTCCTCGATGAACCCGTAGTCGGAGGGGTACTGAGTGGCCGTGAACAAGGTCCGGTCGAGACGCAACCGGTTCGTCTTGTGGTCCAGCTCGTACTTGTTGCGGGTGCCCTTGGGGATCTCGATGAAGACGTCGAACTCCATACGGCAGATACTGTCACGGTTCCGACCGATGAAATGACAGGAGAAGCCAGGTGGCTCGTCCTCCGCGTGCGGTGTTCGTCACGCTGCTGACTGCCGGAGTGCTCGCTGGACTGGTCGGCAGTGCGCAGGCAGTGCCCTCCTCGTCGCAGAAAGCAGCCGGTACTACGGACGCCCCGGCCGTGCTGGAGCCTGCCGAGCCGGCGGGTGTCGCGCCGACCGCTGCCGGAGTACAGAAGGCTCTGGCGGCCGCACTGTCCCACCCCTCGCTCGGGAAACACTTCGGTGTCTACGTGTACGACGCCTCGCGGGGCAAGCCAGTCTTCTCCACCGGTACTGCGAAGCCGTTCATCCCCGCGTCGACCATGAAGCTGCTCACCACCGTCTCGGCGCTGGAGACCCTCGGACCGGAGCACCGGTTCGCCACGAAGGTCGTCCGGTCAGGCAACTCGATCGTGCTGGTCGGCGGCGGCGACCCACTGCTGGTCACCAAGCGGCCGACGGACCCGCTGGACTTCCCGACCCGCGCCTCGCTCCAGGACCTGGCCATCGGTACTGCGAAGGCGCTCCGCGGCGCCGGGGTGGCCAGCGTCACCCTCGGGTACGACGCGACGCTGTTCACCGGCCCGGCCGCCAACCCCAAGTGGGAGCCCAACTACCTCACCGAGGGCATCGCTGCTCGTACCTCGGCGCTCTGGGTGAACGAGGGACGGCTGTCACCCGGCATGGCCAAGCGGGCCGACTCCCCGGCGCTGGCTGCTACTACGGCGTTCGCTGCCCAGCTGCGGGCGCTGGGGATCAAGGCGACCGTCGGGACGGCCCTCAAGGCGCCGGCAGGCGTAGAGGCGATCGCCCAGGTGGATTCGCCGACCCTCGGGGACATCGTCGAGTACGTGAACCTGCACAGCGACAACGACGGCGCCGAGGTGCTGCTGCGGCACGTCGGGCTGGCGACCAAGAACGGCGGCTCCTACACCGGTGGGGTGGCCGGGCTGCGCTCTACTCTCACCGAGCTGGGGCTGGACGTCAGCAAGGCGCGATTCGAGGACGGTAGCGGCCTGTCTCGCACCAACCAGGTGCCGCTCGACGTACTGGCTGGGGCTGTCCGGGTGGCGACTGCGGAGGACAAGCCGCAGTTGCGACACCTCCTGACCGGGCTGCCGGTCGCAGGCTTCAACGGGAGCCTCGCGCGGCGCTTCGTCGGGCCGGCATCGGCTGCAGGCACCGGGATGGTCCGGGCGAAGACAGGCACCCTCACCAACGTCCACTCGCTGGCCGGCTACGCCCGTACCAAGTCGGGGACGCTGCTGGTCTTTGCCGTGGCCACTGACAGCTCCCCGGCGCCCCTGGCGTTGGAGGCCCGCGCTGCTCTGGACCGGGCGACAGCTGCCCTCGCCGCCTGCGGCTGTTAAGCAGGCGCATGTTGGAACATGCCATTAGGGTCGATGTATGAGTACGGCTGAAGGTAGTAGTACTGCGACCGAGATGGTCGACTGGCAGCTGGCGATCGGGGTGGCGCGCAAGCTGCTCCGGCCGGGGCCGGCGGTCAGTCGCGCCGAGGCGGACCAGGTGGTCACCGAGTTGCGGCAGTTCGCGGCGGAGTCCGAGCACCACGTGCGCGACTTCACCGGGTTGCAGGCGACCTCGGCCACCGCTCCGGTGGTGATCGTGGACCGCCCGGGCTGGGTGCAGGCGAACGCCGACGGCTTCCGGACCGTGCTGCAGCCGCTGGCCGACAAGCTGCGGGAGAAGCAGGAGCGCACCGGCGGGCTGTCGTCCGCTGTCGGCTCCCGGGTCACCGCGATCGAGGCGGGCGCGCTGCTGGCCTTCCTGTCGTCCCGGGTGCTGGGGCAGTTCGACCCCTTCTACCCGGCGGTGCCGGACCCGACTCGCCCCGACCTGACCGGGCGGCTGCTGCTGGTCGCGCCGAACGTGATGCACGTGGAGTCCGAGCTGGGCGTGGTACCGCGGGACTTCCGGTTGTGGGTGTGCCTGCACGAGGAGACGCACCGGGTCCAGTTCACCGCCGTACCGTGGCTGCGGGATCACCTGCGGCAGGAGATCTCGCTGTTCCTGGACCAGGCGGAGCTGGACGCATCGGCGTACGCGGCGATGTTCCGGGAGGCGGTGCAGCGGCTCGGGCGGTCGGTGAAGGGCGAGGCCGAGCTGAGCCTGGTCGACCTGATGCAGTCGCCGGAGCAGCGCGCGGTGCTGGACCGGCTGACCGCGGTGATGTCGCTGCTCGAGGGGCACGCGGACTTCGTGATGGACGGCGTCGGGCCGAGCGTGATCCCGACCGTCGACACGATCCGCTCCAAGTTCACCTCGCGCCGGACCGGTGGCAACCCGGTCGACCAACTGCTGAAGAAGCTGCTCGGGCTGGACGCGAAGATGCGGCAGTACCAGGACGGCGCGGCCTTCGTCCGCCGGGTGGTCGACCGCGTCGGGATGGACGGCTTCAACCGGGTCTGGACCGGCCCCAACACGCTCCCCACCAAGCACGAGATCGCCAACCCCGATGCCTGGATCACCAGACTCCACGGCTGAACGGCGAGGGAAGCTACATCCTGCTGTCGCGCGGGTGCGGGAGGCCGTCCGCGCGGGGCTGGGCGACTTGCCGCGGGGGAGCACCGTGCTGGTTGCCTGCTCCGGCGGTGCGGACAGCTTGGCGTTGGCTGCGGCGGTTGCGTTTGAAGCGCCCAAGCTCGGCCTGACGGCCGGGGCTGTGGTGGTCGACCACGGGCTCCAGACGGGCTCCGACAAGACTGCTGAGACGGCAGCCGAGCAGTGCAGAGGTCTGGGGCTGGAGCCGGTCCAGGTGCGTGCAGTGGAGGTCGGCACCGACGGCGGCCCCGAGGGTGCCGCCAGGACCGCCCGGTACGACGCACTGCGGGATGCTGCCGACCAGCTGGGCGCAGACGTCGTCCTGCTGGCTCACACCCGGGATGACCAGGCAGAGACGGTCCTGCTGGGGCTCGCAAGGGGTTCGGGGGCCCGCTCGCTCGCCGGGATGGCAGCGGAGGCGGGACTGCTCAGGCGCCCGCTACTGGAGGTCTCCCGCAGTACGACGGCCGCCGCGTGCATCGCGTCCGGTCTGAGGCCCTGGCATGACCCGCACAACGACGATCCGAAGTACCGGCGGGTGCGGGTGCGCCACGAAGTGCTGCCGGTGCTGGAGGAGGCGCTGGGCCCGGGCGTGACCGAAGCCCTCGCCCGTACTGCGGGACTGCTGCGCGCCGACGCGGACGCGCTCGACGTACTGGCGGCTGACCTGGCAGAGACCGCTGTCCAGCACGACAAGACAGAGGTGGTCTGCGACATCGCAGTACTGGCCGATGAGCCGCCCGCGCTCCGCACCCGCGTACTGCGGCAGGCCGCGCTTGAAGCCGGTTGCCGCGCCAATGACCTCAGTGCCGGCCACATCGCGGCCGTCGACGCGCTCGTCACCGACTGGCGCGGGCAACGCTGGATCGACCTCCCGCAAGGCGTCCGAGCCGTTCGCAGGGGCGGATTCCTCGTCTTGGGGAGTGATGTGTCAGGCTGACACCGTGGACGCGTCGGACATCGAGAAGGACCTGGCCCAGATTCACTTCACCGAGGAGCAGATCCAGGCGAAGCTGAAGGAACTGGCCCTGCGGATCGAGCAGGACTACGAGGGCAAGGACCTGTTGCTGGTCGGCGTCCTGCGGGGCGCCGTGATGGTGATGGCCGATCTGGCCCGCTCGTTCAGCCGGCACGTCGAGATGGACTGGATGGCAGTCTCCTCTTACGGCTCGGGAACGAAGTCGTCCGGGGTGGTCCGGATCCAGAAGGACCTGGACACCGACATCACCAACCGGCACGTGCTGATCGTCGAGGACATCATCGACACCGGGCTGACGCTGACCTGGCTGGTCAGCAACCTGCAGTCCCGCCAGCCGGCCTCGGTGGAGATCTGCACCGCGTTCCGCAAGCCGGACGCGGCCAAGATGGCGGTCCCGGTCAAGTACGTCGGCCTGGAGCTGCCGGACGAGTTCGTGGTCGGCTACGGCCTCGACTACGCGGAGAAGTACCGCAACCTGCGCTGCGTGGCGACGCTCGCCCCACACGTGTACTCCTGACCTGCTTCCCGGCCGGTCGGTGGGCTGACCTGTCAGGGACTTGGTGACAGGCTGTAGACAGGGTCGTACCGTCGTTCGGTGACCCTCGTGGTGGGCACGCTTGCCCGACACGAGACACTTGGACTGGTATTACCGTCACAAGCCCGTTTCCGGGGCCTGCTGAGCTAGGAGGGACGGGGCGCCTGCCCTGATCATGGACGTGAAGCGCATCTTCCGCGGACCCCTGTTCTGGATCGTCATCGCCTTCTTGGGCGTACTGGTGATCGGACAGCTCCTGACCGGCTCGTCCGGGTACAAGACCGAGCCCACCGGCAGGGTGGTGCAACTGATCACGCAGGCCGCCGGGGCCAGTGACAAGTCGATCAAGACGGTCACCCTGATCGACCCGGATCAGGAGATCCGGATCGAGAAGACCGACGGCACCAAGGTCAAGGCGCACTGGGTGGACGGCCAGGGCAACGCCCTCGGCGGCGACCTCCAGAAGCTGTTCCAGGACGGCAAGATCGAGAAGTACGACGTGGAGAACCCGAAGCCGAGCTTCATCGGCCAGGTCTTCTCGACGCTGATCCCGTTCCTGCTGATCGCGGTCGTCTTCATCTTCTTGATGAACTCGATGCAGGGCGGCGGCTCGCGGGTGATGAGTTTCGCCAAGTCGAAGGCGAAGCTGGTCACCAAGGACACCCCGAAGACGACCTTCGCGGACGTGGCCGGGGCCGACGAGGCGATCGAGGAGCTCAGCGAGATCAAGGAGTTCCTGCAGGAGCCGGGCAAGTTCCAGGCGGTCGGGGCGAAGATCCCCAAGGGCGTGCTGCTCTACGGCCAGCCCGGTACCGGCAAGACGCTGCTGGCCCGCGCGGTCGCCGGTGAGGCCGGCGTGCCGTTCTACTCGATCTCCGGCTCGGACTTCGTCGAGATGTTCGTCGGTGTCGGCGCCTCCCGGGTCCGCGACCTGTTCGAGCAGGCCAAGACGAACGCCCCGGCGATCATCTTCATCGACGAGATCGACGCCGTCGGCCGGCACCGCGGTGCGGGTCTGGGCGGTGGCCACGACGAGCGCGAGCAGACCCTGAACCAGTTGCTGGTCGAGATGGACGGCTTCGACGTCCGCGGCGGCGTGATCCTGATCGCCGCGACCAACCGGCCGGACGTGCTCGACCCGGCGCTGCTGCGGCCGGGCCGGTTCGACCGGCAGATCCCGGTCGACGCGCCGGACCTGCCGGGCCGCGACAAGATCCTGAAGGTGCACGCCCGCGGCAAGCCGATGTCGGACGACGCGGACCTGACCGCGGTGGCCCGCCGGACCCCTGGCTTCACCGGCGCCGACCTGGCCAACGTGCTGAACGAGGCGGCGCTGCTGACCGCCCGGCTGAACAAGAACCAGATCGACAAGTCGGCCCTGGACGAGGCGATCGACCGCGTGATCGCGGGACCGCAGCGCCGCAGCCGGCTGATGTCGGACAAGGAGAAGGTGCTGACGGCGTACCACGAGGGCGGTCACGCCCTGGTCGCCGCCGCGCTGCCGCACTCCGACCCGGTGCACAAGGTGACGATCCTGCCGCGCGGTCGCGCGCTGGGATACACGATGGTGCTGCCGGACGAGGACAAGTACTCCACCACCAGGTCGGAGATGCTGGACAAGCTGGCCTACATGCTCGGTGGCCGCGCCGCCGAGGAGATGGTCTTCCACGACCCGACCACCGGCGCCAGCAACGACATCGAGAAGGCCACCGCGCTGGCCCGCGCGATGGTCACGCAGTACGGGATGACCGAGCGGCTGGGCGCGATCAAGTTCGGCTCCGACTCCGGTGAGCCGTTCCTGGGCCGCGACCTGGGCAGCCAGCGCAACTACTCCGAGGAGATCGCCGCGGCGGTCGACGAGGAGGTCGGCAAGCTGATCCTGAACGCGCACCAGGAGGCCTTCGACATCCTGGGCGAGAACCGCGCGGTGCTGGACAGCCTGGTCGAGGAGCTGCTGGAGAAGGAGACCCTGGACAAGGCGGAGATCGCCCGGATCTTCGAGCCGATCCAGAAGCGCGAGCTGCGGCCGGCCTGGACCGGGTCCTCGACCCGGATCCCGTCCCAGCAGCCGCCGGTGATGCCGCTGCCGCGGGGCGAGCAGAACGGCTCGCTCCAGGACGTCATCCCCGGTGGATCGATCGGACCGGACGAGGCCGCCAAGGGCCCGAACTACGGCGGCGGGCCGACCCCACCCGTCGAGTGACACCCAGCTGACGCCGATGCCCCGGATTCCTCACGGATTCCGGGGCATCGCTTATGTTGTCGAGATGACATCGCCGAACTTCGATCATGCCCGGGCCGAGGCCGCAGTCCGGGAGCTGCTGATCGCGATCGGCGAGGACCCGGACCGGGAGGGCCTGAAGGACACCCCGGCCCGGGTGGCGCGCTCGTACGCCGAGATCACCGCGGGCCTGGGCCAGACCGCCGAGGACGTGCTGAGCACGACGTTCGACCTCGGCCACGACGAGATGATCCTGGTCAAGGACATCGAGGTCTGGTCGGTCTGCGAGCACCACCTGGTCCCGTTCACCGGGGTGGCCCACGTCGGCTACATCCCGGGCGTGGACGGGAAGATCACCGGGCTGTCCAAGCTGGCCCGGCTGGTCGACGTCTACGCCAAGCGGCCGCAGGTGCAGGAGCGGCTGACCACCCAGGTCGCCGAGTCGCTGGTGGAGATCCTCAAGCCGCGCGGCGTGATCGTCGTGATCGAGTGCGAGCACCTCTGCATGACAATGCGCGGCGTCCGGAAAGCGGGCGCCAAGACGATCACCTCGGCGGTCCGCGGCCAGCTCCGCAACCCGGTCACCCGGGCCGAGGCGATGAGCCTGATCGTCAGCTGAAATCGCTGCCCCGGCAGGCATTTCGCCGTACTGCGTAGCTCCGGTGGGCTCGCGCTCGTTGAACCTCTGAAGCTGTTGCCCATGGACATTCCGTGTCCGAACGCCTACGGTCCGTAGTGGCGTCCTGACTCGGGTGCAGGGCGCCGGCGTGAGGAGGATGAGGTATGTCAGGCCGTTTTCGGGTCGGCGCGGCGGTGACCGGGATCGCCGTACTGGCGGCTGCCGGATTGATCGCAGCGAACGGCGCCCAGGCCGATGGACCGGTCGGAGCCGCCAAGCTCCCCACCGCGGAGCAGAAGCTGCTGCGGGTCCAGGACCAGGCGCAGGCGCTCGAGGGCAAGCTCGGCACCAGAGCGATCGGCAGCTATCTCGACGACACCGGCGCCCTGGTGGTCTCGGTCTCCGACGCGGCGACCGCCGATCTGGTCCGGCAGGCCGGCGCGATCCCCAAACTCGTGCAGTACACCGCGGCCCAGCTGTTCGCGGTGAAGGCCCAGCTCGACGACCTGGCCACCGGCTCCAGCGCGGGCAGGGTCAAGTCCTGGTACGTCGACCCGATCAGCGGCACCGTCGTGGTCACCGCGCCCCGGGGCACCAACGACGCGATCTCGAAGCGCTTCCTGCGCAAGGCGAAGGCCAACGGCGGCAAGGTGACGCTGCGCCGCTCGGCCGGCATCGCCAGCACCACCGACGAGCAGTTCGGCCTGCTGGGCGGCTACCAGGTCGACAAGAACACCGGCTACACCTGCTCGCTGGGCTTCAACGCCCAGACCAGCGACGGCAGCCGGATCTTCCTGACCGCCGGGCACTGCACGGCGGGCAAACCGTCCTTCTCCCGCAACGGCTACGTGATCGGCAACACCCGCAGCTCCAGCTTTCCCGGCAACGACTTCGGCACCGTCAGCGTGATCGAGGGCTGGGACCAGCAGGGCCGGGTCGAGCGCTGGGGCGCCGACGACGTCCAGATCCGCGGTGAGGCCGACGCGATGGTCGGGGCCGAGCTGTGCAAGTCCGGCAAGAGCACCGGCTGGTCCTGTGGCCGGATCGTGGCACGCAACGTGACCGTGAACTACGGCAACAACAAGGTGGTTCGCGGTCTCTTCCAGCACACGGCCTGTGTCGAGGCCGGCGACTCCGGTGGCGCCAACATGACCGGCGACTACGCCCAGGGAATCACCAGCGGCGCGGCCCTGATCAGTGGGCAGTGCCTGGACAAGCACGGCCAGACCAACGAGTCCTACTCACAACCGATCGGTGAGGCGCTGTCCGCTAGCGGCGCCTCGCTGGTGCTGGGCTAGCGGCCCCGGGCGGGAGCCCGGAGTTGATGGGGGCCCGGTACCTAGGTGGGGCAGCTCGCGCGGGGCCACTACGGTGGTCAGGTGCGAACTGCCCCACCGAATCACGTTGCAGGCCTGCCCGGACTCGATCGCTGTCTGGTGATGGGCGTCGTCAACGTGACCCCGGACTCGTTCTCCGACGGCGGAGAGTGGTTCGAGCCGTCCGCCGCGATCAAGCACGGCCGGGAGTTGCTGGCCGAGGGCGCGGACCTGCTGGACGTCGGCGGTGAGTCCACCCGGCCCGGCGCCGAGCGGCCCGCCCCGGCCGAGGAGATCCGCCGGGTGCTGCCGGTGATCGAGACGCTGGCCGCCGAGGGCGCGCTGATCTCGATCGACACGATGCGCGCCGACGTGGCCGCGCTCGCGCTGGACGCCGGAGCGGTGATGGTCAACGACGTCTCCGGCGGGCTGGCCGACCCGGAGATGCTCGGGCTGGTCGCCGACCGCGCGACGCCGTACGTCTGCATGCACTGGCGGGGCCACTCGGTCGGGATGCAGCAGCGGGCGCAGTACGACGATGTGGTGGCCGAGGTGATCGCCGAACTGGCCCTGCGGCTGGAGGCGATCAGTGCGGCCGGAGTGGACCTGGAGCGGGTGGCGCTCGACCCCGGACTGGGGTTCGCGAAGAACGCGGACCACAACTGGGAGGTACTGCGCAGGCTGCGCGAGTTCGGCGTCCTGGAAAGGCCGTTGCTGATCGGTGCCTCACGCAAGGCGTTCCTGGGTAGGCTGCTCGCCGACGAGGAGACCGGGGATCCGAGACCGGCCGTACGACGAGACGACGCGAGCGCGGCTGTCTCCGCCCTCGCCGCCGCGGCCGGAGCCTGGTGTGTCCGGGCTCACGCGGTGGCGCCGAGTGCGGACGCGGTCCGGGTGGCGCGCCGGTGGGGAGCGGTATGACCGAAGAGCCGGGCGGGACGCGACGAGGGACCGGTGCCTCCGCGCAGACCGTGGTGCTGAACGCGAACACCGCGTTCTACAACGCGTTCGAGGCGGGCGACCTGGACCTGATGGCGGCGGTCTGGCTGCCGGAACCCGATCCGGTCTGCATTCACCCGGGCAACGCGGCCATCTACGGGTACTCCGAGATGATGCGGGCCTGGGCGATGATCTTCGCCAATACGCCGTACATCCAGTTCTTCCTGACCGACGTCCAGGTAAGAGTGGATGAAGACGTGGCCTACGTCACGTGTACGGAGAATGTCCTGTCGTCCGGCGAAGGGGCGCCGGAAGAGGGTTTCGCGGGGGGAAAGGCGCTCGCCACCAACGTCTTCCGCAAGACCACTTCCGGCTGGCGGTTGTGGATCCACCACGCCTCCCCGGTACTGTCGTCCGGGGGTCCATCGGAGGAGGCAGAGTGAGCGGTCCCGCACTGCCGCCTGTGGTGCAGCCGCCGGACGTGATCGAGATCCGCGGTATCCGTGGCTTCGGCCGGCACGGAGTCTTCGAGCACGAGCGGGCCGACGGGCAGGAGTTCGTCGTGGACGTCCGGCTGGAGCTGGACACCCGGCCCGCCGCGGCCTCCGACGACCTGGCCGACACCGTGAACTACGGGGTGGTGGCCGAGCAGGTGCACGCGGCCATCGAGAACGACCCGGTGGACCTGATTGAGACACTGGCACAACGGATCGCGGATCTGTGCCTCGCCGACCGGCGGGTGACAGGGGCCGCGGTGACCATCCACAAACCTTCGGCGCCGATCACGGTGCCGTTCGACGACGTTGTCCTGACCGTGCAGCGCAGAGCCGGAGAATCCTCGTGACTGAGACCCCTAGTCCCCACGTGATCGACGCGGACACCCTGAGCGGTGGCCTCAAGCCGATCCGGCAGGTGATCCTGTCGCTCGGTAGCAATCTCGGCGATCGGGAAGCCAACCTGCAGGGCGGCGTCGACGCGCTGCGGGACACTCCGGACGTCGTGGTGGTGGACGTCTCGCCGATCTACGAGACCGAGCCGATCGGCGGCCCGGACGAGTCCGGCCCGTACCTGAACATCGTGCTGCTGGCCGACACCACGCTGTCGGTCGACACGCTGCTGGACCGCGCGCACGCCGTCGAGCAGGCGTTCGGCCGGGAGCGCGGTGAGAAGGGCGCGCCGCGGACCCTGGACGTCGACCTGATCACCTACGGCAACAAGTCGATCGAGACCGAGGAGCTGACCGTCCCGCACCCGCGGGCGCACGAGCGCGCCTTCGTGCTGGCGCCGTGGCTGGACATCGAGCCCGACGCGGTGCTGCCCGGAGTGGGCCCGGTGGCCGACCTGCTCGCCAAGGTGGGCAGCGACGGCGTGAAGAAGCTCGACGATCTCACCATCGAGCTGCAGTAGTGGTGTCAGGCGGTACCGGTCCGGGCCGGGCGCCAGGGGCCGGTCAGGAGCCGCCGCCTGGATCGGTCCGGCCGACCTCACGGCGGTTGCTGGTCGCGATCGTCGTCCTCGGGGTGGCGATCGGCTGGACCGTGGTCAAGGCGATCGAGTCCAGTGGCGGCGTCGCGCCGATGGTGTCCTGGCTCACCCTGGTCGCCTGGAGCTTCCTGGCCGCGCTGTTGTTCGCCGCGGCCCGGAACACCCACCAGCGGATCCAGGTCCGGCACGAGCGGGTCGAGCCGTCCCGCGCGGTGTTCCTGCTGATGCTCGGAAAAGCCAGCGCCTTCGTCGGCGCGTTGTGCGCCGGTGTTTACGCAGGGTTCGCGTTATCCTTCCTGGGCGCGCTCAGCTCCTCGGGACCGCGCAACCGCGTGATCACTACCGGTGCTGCGGCAGTGATCTCAGTGCTGGTCGTCACGGCCGGATTGCTCCTCGAACGGGCGTGTCGTATCCCCGATGACCCCGAGGAGACCCCCTAACATGTCGGTCCATGGGGTCAAGGGGTAGCCGCCGTCGTACCAGGGCCACTGTTCTCGTGGTCGCCAACGTGCTGCTCGTCGTGATCTGCCTCGGCGTGAGTGTCTCGCTGTTCTCGCAGAACCAGTGGATTCTGCGTGCCGCCGCCATCGCCGCCGTCGTGGTCGCGGTCGGCGCCTCCGCCCTGACCCGCCACCAGCTCCTGATCGAACGCCTCGCGCACAGCGACGAGCGCGCCCAGGTGGCCCAGGAGTACTCCCGGATCACCAGCGCCCGGGTGGTCGAGAACGCCGAGTTCGTCGACCTGATGCAGCGCCGGCTGGACAAGATCGACAAGCGGCTGGACAAGATCGACGAGGAGGTCGCGACCGTGGTCGCGGCCGGCGACAAGCACTCCCAGGCCGACGCCCCGACCGTGGTGGACCTGAAACTACGCGGCCTCGCCGCTTCCTGACCCGGCGCGCCCCACCCCATACTTCTGCCAAGGGGAGGGGATTTTCATGGGGTTGGACGCGAGTTATCCGGCAGTGACGATGAACAACCCGGACGGCACCGTCACGGTCTACAACCAGGACCACGTGCCGATCGGGCAGCTCGGGCCGACACCGAACCAGTCGCCGTCGGTGAACGTCACCTGCCGATTGAAGTCCTGGGACGACGCGTACTGGTACCGGCTGCTGAGCGCCGACGGCTGGGACTTCCCGGCGACCACCGCGTACGTGTCGGCGGACGAGACGCACGAGCTCAATCCGGGCCAGCCGTATGCGATCCCGGACTGCGCCAACGTGGGGTGTCGTCGGCAAGCCGGCCAGGCAGCGGCGGGCGGGCTGCTCGCCATCGGCGCAGTCGCCGCGGCGGCCGCTTGGCGACGCCGTACCGGTCGGAGCTGAAGCTCATCGCGGGCTGGACGTTGCGGTGGCCGGCCGCGCGGTGAGGGCTGGCGAGCTACTTGTCGATGTCGCCGACGACGAAGAACATGCTGCCGAGGATGGCGACCATGTCGGCGATGACGGTGTCGGGCAGCATCTCGGGCAGCACCGAGATGTTGTTGAAGCTGGCCGAGCGGAGCTTCAGCCGCCAGGGCGTCTTGTCGCCGCGGGAGACCAGGTAGTAGCCGTTGATGCCGAGCGGGTTCTCGGTCCAGGTGTAGATCTCGCCCTCGGGGACCTTGAGGATCTTCGGCAGGCGGACGTTCACCGGGCCGGCCGGCAGTGAGCGCAGCCGGTCCAGGCAGGCGTCGACCAGGTCGAGGGAGACCTTCACCTGGTCGAGCAGCACCGAGAAGCGGGCGAAGCAGTCACCGTCGGTGCGGGTGACGACGCGCAGTACGCCGTCGCGGGCGAGCTCCTCGTAGGCCAGGTAGGGCTCGTCGCGGCGCAGGTCGGCATCGACGCCGGACGCGCGGGCGATCGGGCCGGAGACGCCGTACGCCGCGATCAGCTCCGGCGACAGCTTGCCGACGCCGACCGTCCGGGCCCGGAAGATCTCGTTGCCCAGCACAAGGTTCTCGATGTCGGGCAGCCGCCGCCGGACCGCGGCCGAGGCCGCGCCGGCCCGGCCCAGCCAGCCGTACGGCAGGTCTTCCTTCAGCCCGCCGACCCGGTTGAACATGTAGTGCATCCGGCCGCCGGACAGCTCCTCCATCACCGCCTGGATCGTCTCGCGCTCGCGGAACGCGTAGAAGACCGGCGTGATCGCGCCCAGCTCGAGCGGGTAGGAGCCGAGGAACATCAGGTGGTTCAGGACCCGGTTCAGCTCGGTCAGCAGGGTCCGCAGCCAGACCGCGCGGACCGGTACCTCGAGCCCCATCATCTGCTCGACCGCGAGCACCACGCCGAGCTCGTTGGAGAACGCCGAGAGCCAGTCGTGCCGGTTCGCCAGCACGATGATCTGCCGGTAGTCGCGGACCTCGAACAGCTTCTCCGCGCCGCGGTGCATGTAGCCGACGATCGGCTCGCAGCCGACGATCCGCTCCCCGTCCAGGGTCAGCCGCAGCCGCAGTACGCCGTGGGTGGCGGGGTGCTGCGGCCCGATGTTGAGCACCATGTCGGTGGTGGGCAGCTCCGAGCCGGGATCTGTTCCACCGCGCTCGAATGCCGCGGCCCCCGCGCCGATTCCCACCACTCGTTCGGTACTCATGACCCCTATCGTGACAGGCTGGACTCGTGGACGATCTCTTTGCTCCTTCCGATGTCAGCTGGACGCCGGTCTCACCGAAGCTCGCGTCGGTCCGGCGGGTCAGCGCGGGCATCTCGTTCGGCCTGCTGGCGATCGTCGCGCTGGTGTCGCTCGGGATGCTGCTCGGCTGGCTGTACGGCGTACTCGCGGTGGTGCTGATCGCCCTCGGCTTCCTGTGGTCGTGGGTGCTGATCGGCCGCAACCAACGCTCCTGGAAGTACGCCGAACGCGAGGACGAGCTGCTGGTCAGCCACGGCATCATGTTCCGCCAGCTGGTCGTCGTGCCGTACGGGCGGATGCAGTTCGTCGACGTCGCGGCCGGACCGCTGGAGCGCTCGTTCGGGATCGCCACGGTCGAGCTGCACACGGCCACCCCGGCCACCGACGCCAAGATCCCCGGGCTGCACCCGGACGAGGCGGCCCGGCTGCGTGACCGCCTGTCGGCCCTCGGCCAGGCGCAGGCGTGGGGCCTGTGACCGAACAAGCTCCGATGCCGCCCGTCGACGAGCCGGTGCTGAGCGCGCGGCTGCATCCGCTCACCCCGTTCGTGAAGGGCTGGGGGTACTTCGTCGCCGCGGCGTTCGCGATGACGCAGAACGAGGGCCTGCGCAGCAACCTGACGATCGCCGGCGTCGGCCTGGGCGCCGTCCTGATCGGCGGCATCCTGCTCGGCGCGCTGTCGTGGTGGTTCACCAAGTGGCAGCTCAACGACGACGCGATCCGGGTGGACAGCGGGTTCCTGTTCCGCCGGACCAGGATCATCCGGTTCGACCGGATCCAGACGATCGACGTGGCGCAGCCGTTCGTGGCCAGGCTGTTCGGGATGGCCGAGCTGCGGATGGACGTCGCCGGCGGTGGCAAGAGCGACGGCCGGCTGAGCTACTTCGCGTACGACGAAGCGCAGAAGCTGCGCGCGACGTTGCTGATCAGGGCCAAGGGCGAGCACGCCGTCGAGCACCGGCCGGTCGACGAGGTCGAGCCCGAGCCGCTGCTGGTCGTCCCGACCGGGCGGTTGCTCGGCGCCACGTTGCTGTCGTCGACAGTGCTCGCCAGCGCCGGTGGTCTGATCGTGCTGATCGTGTCGACCACCGTGCTGGAGGCGCACGCCGGTCTGTTCGCCGGTTTGCCGCTGCTGCTCGGTGTCGTCCAGCCGATCTGGAAGCAGGTCGTCGGCAACCACCGCTTCACGCTGTCGGAGACTCATGAAGGCCTACGGACCAAGCGCGGGCTGTTCGACGTACAGCGTCAGACTGTGCCGCCGGGCCGCGTGCAGGGCCTGCTGATCACCGAGCCGCTGATCTGGCGACTGCTGGGCTGGTCCCGGGTCGACCTGGACATCGCCGGGGTGGCCGGCTCCAAGGCTGACGGCGAGGACGAGAACGAGGGCGCCCAGTTGCTCCCGGTCGGCCTGCACCAGGAAGTGATCGGGGTGCTCGCCAAGGTGCTACCCGGCTTCGACCTGAACGCCATCGAGATGAATCGGGCTCCAGAGCGCGCCAAGTGGCTGCGACCGGTCGGCTGGCGCTACCTGGCGTACGGCGTCGACGACCAGGTGCTGGTGACCACCAGAGGCTGGGTGAGCCGCCGTACGTCGATCGTGCTCCACCACAAGACCCAGTCGGTCCGGCTGCACCAGGGGCCGATCCAGCGCCGCCTAGGCCTGGCCAACGTCCACGTGGACACTCCTGAGGGCCCGACGGACGCCATTGCGCTTCACCGGGACCAGGTGGAGGCTGCAGCGCTCGTAGAGGCTCAGGCCAACAGGGCCCGAGAAGCACGCCGTACTGCGGACTCTGTGCCCGCCCAGACCCAGCCGAACCCGCCGAGCCCCGACGGGTTCAGCAGCTCGGCTGCCTCACCTGCCGACGACAACTCGGCCAGGTAGCGCAGCGGCTCAGTACGGGCCAGTTCCTGGCTAGGGCGCTCGGCAGACAGGCCGAGTGCTCTTAGGGCCTCTCGCTGCGTCGTGAGCTGCCCGGAGACGGCAGTGGTCAGTGAGTCCAGCGCAACGTGCGCAGTGACGTCGCAGGAGCCGTCCAGGGCCACCTGGCACTCCCTACCGCCACGGAAGCCGGTCAGAGTCCCGTACGGCGGACGCTCGGCGCGTACGTGCCCGTAGTCGATGGCGACGGCGACACCGTCGTCCAGCCGGCTGACCACGTCGGCCCAGGCCTCGTCCCGGGTCAGCCCGATCTCTGCCCGGTCACCCGGCTCGGCCAGTGGCCACCAGGTCTCCAGCCACTCCAAATCGTTGCCCTCGACAACTTTCCCCAGGGTTTGATCGGCCAGCAGATAGCGGATGTCGCCGTGGTCGTCCAGCTCAACAACTTCGCACGGCACGTTGTCCAGCCACTCGTTGGCGATCACCAAGCCGGTCAGCCTGGCCGGCACCGTGTCATCCAGCTCGATGTCGGTGACCTCGAACCCGAGCGGTCGCAGGACCCGGCCCAGCTCGCCTTCGCCGGCGGCGAGATCGGTTACCTGCGAAGTCCCCAGCGCCTCGGCCAGGCGCGCGATCGCTTGGCCGAAGAGCGGCGACGCGTGCACCGAAGTACGGAAGTGGGTGGCGGGGCGCTCACGGCGGTAGAAGCCGTCCGGCCCGTAGAGCGCTTCCTGCCAGGCTTCGCGCAGCGTCACCGCAGCTCGGGGTCTCCGCCGAGTGCGACCGCGCCGGTCAGCTGCCAGATGCCGTCGTCGCCTTCGCGCCAGATGGTCAGGTCGTCGAGGCGGATCGCCGGAAGCTCCTCGGCGTCCAGGGCAGCCTGGGCCTCGGCAACCAGGGCCGGGCCTCCTTGTGCCGATGAGGAGATGGTCAGGTGCGGTCGCGGGTCCGGGTGCTCGCCGCCGTAGGGCGGGCACTCCGGGAAGGCGGCCAGTACGGTCGCGACCAGCTCGCGGACGCGGTCGAACGGCTCTGGGCGCAGCCAGGTGGTGCCGTTGGGGAACTGGCCTGCTGTCGAGAACGTGAGGTCGAACGGCTCGATGTCCGCTACCGCGTCTTCCAGGCGCTGGACGGCCTCGGGTGACGGCTCCTGTCGCCAGGGGACGAGCACTGTGATGTGAGGCGGGATCAGCTCGCTGAGGGCGAGTGTTGGCCTGGCTGGGGAGTAGGAGATGGACCGCCAGCGTTCGGTGAACTCGGTGAGCTCGGGGATGCTGATCAGGATCGCGGTCAGGCCCGTCCGGGCCGCCCAGGGGTCACTTTGTCCACTCACCGGCCTATCGTCCCATCTGTGACGAAGAACTCGACCAAAAGCGCCTTCGCTTCGCTCGGGGGTGTGTGAGGGGGTCAGGGCCCGCACTACGCTGTCCAGCAGACCGCACCAATCGTCTGGTACCCCGGCAGGGGACTGGAACGAACGAGAGTGGACATGGAACGCATCGGCATCATCGGCTCCGGCCGGGCCGGCAGCGCCTTGGGAGCAGCCCTGGCGTCCGCCGGGCATCCCGTCACCGGTGTCACCGCACGCTCGCAGGCGTCGCTCGACCGCGCCGCGAGACTCCTTCCGGACGTCCCGGTCCTGACGCCTGCCGAGGTGACGGCTCGCGCCGACGTGGTGCTGGTCGCAGTACCAGACAGTGCGATCAGTGAGGTCGCGCAGAGTCTCCCGCTGACAGCGGCGCAGTACGTCGTCCACCTGTCCGGCGCACACGGTGTGTCGGTGCTGCAGCCGACAGTGGCGACGCCGGTCGCGCTGCATCCGCCGATGACCTTCACAGGCGACCTGCCCGACCTGAGCGGCATCGCCTTCACAGCTACTGCGCCTGACCACGCCCGGCCAGTGGTGGAGCGACTGGTCAAGGCGCTCGGGGCTGGGCTGCAGTGGGTCGAGGAGGAGAAGCGTGCGCAGTACCACGCAGGGGTGGTGCACGGTGCGAACCACCTGACCACGCTGCTCGCGCAGGCTTTCGCAGTACTGCGTGAGGCCGGTGTCACCGACCCGGCGGCCACACTGCGGCCCTTGCTGGCCGCAACTCTCGACAACACGCTGCGGTCCGGTCATGATGCGCTCACCGGGCCGATAGCGCGCGGCGACGTCGAGACGGTGGCAGCCCATCTGGCGGTACTGCGGGGCCGCACCGCCAGCACGTACGCCGAGCTGGCCCGGGCGACGGTGGACCTGGCAGCGGCGGACGGACGGCTGGAGCGGAGTACGGCCGAGCGGTTCCTGGCTGTGATCGAGCGGCAGGTGCTTGAGCAGGATCGAACAGGGGAGGCGCCACGGTGAGACTCACCCAGACGAAGGCCGAGCTGCGAGCGGCCGCGGCGATCCGGCCCCGCGCCGTCGTGATGACGATGGGCGCGCTGCACGAAGGGCACGCGGCGCTGCTGGCCGAGGCCCGCGAGCGGGTCGGGCCGACCGGCAGCGTGGTGCTGACGATCTTCGTGAACCCCCTGCAGTTCGGGCCGACCGAGGACTTCGACCGCTATCCGCGGACGCTGGCCAGCGATCTGGCGATCGCCAAGAACGAGGGCGTCGACCTGGTCTTCAACCCGTCCCGCGACGAGCTCTACCCGAGCGAGCCCTCGATCACCGTGCACCCCGGACCGCTCGCCGACGAACTGGAGGGGCAGGTCCGGCCGGGGCACTTCGCCGGCGTCCTGACGGTGGTCTCGAAGATGCTGCACCTGACCTCGCCCGACCTGGCGCTCTTCGGCGAGAAGGACTACCAGCAGCTGACGCTGATCCGCGAGATGGTCTGCGATCTCGACATGGACGTCGACATCGTGCCGGTGCAGACCGTGCGCGAACCCGACGGCCTGGCGATGTCGTCGCGCAACCGCTACCTGGACGAGACCGAGCGGGACGAGGCGCTCGTCCTCTACCGCGCGCTGACGGCCGGGGCGAAGGCGGGGATGAACGGGCCGGACGCAGTACTGGCGGCCGCGCACGCCGAGCTGGAAGCGGTCCCGTCGGTGCAGATCGACTACCTGGCCCTCCGCGCGCCGGACCTCGGGCCGGTGATCGGCCCGGGCGAGTCCAGGATGCTCATCGCCGCGCGAGTGGGTGCGACGCGTCTCATCGACAACATTTCCATCACGCTGCGGTGACATCGATTGATACCGTCGCCGAATGACTGCTCCTGCTGTGCCGCAGCGGTTGGCTGCGCCTGAACCAGGCTGGACCGACACGGTTGACGTGGTGGTGATCGGCTCGGGGATCGCGGGGCTGACGGCCGCCCTGAGGGCCCGTGAGCTCGGTTCGGTGCTGGTGGTGACCAAGGACGTGGTTGCCTCCGGCTCGACCCAGTGGGCCCAGGGCGGGATCGCCGCGGCGCTCAGCCCGGAGGACTCGCCGGAGGACCACCTCAACGACACGCTGGTCGCCGGGGCCGGTCTGTCGGACCCGGAGGCCGTTCGGGTGCTGGTGACCGAGGGACCGGAGGCAGTACGCGATCTGATCGAGCTCGGCGCGGTGTTCGACACCGGCGCCGGGGGAGGCCTGTCGCTGACCCGCGAGGGCGGCCACCACCGCAACCGGATCGCGCACGCGGGTGGCGACGCGACCGGTGCGGAGATCGAGCGGGCGCTGGTCGCAGCCGTGAAGCGGGCGCCGGACATCCGGATCATCGAGCACGCGCTGGTGCTGGACCTGCTGAAGGCGGCCGACGGCGCGGTCGCGGGCGTGACGCTGCACGTGATGGGCGAGGGGCAGCTGGACGGTGTCGGCGCGATCCGCAGCCGCGCGGTGATCCTCGCCTCCGGCGGGCTCGGCCAGCTGTACGCCGCGACCACCAACCCGAGCGTCTCGACCGGCGACGGGATGGCGCTCGCGTTGCGGGCCGGCGCGAAGGTGCGCGATCTCGAGTTCATCCAGTTCCACCCGACCGTGCTCTGGCTGGGCAAGGGCGCCAAAGGCCAGCAGCCGTTGGTGTCCGAGGCAGTCCGGGGCGAGGGCGCGTTCCTGGTCGACCACGAGGGCAAGCGGTTCATGCAGGGCCAGCACGAACTGGCCGACCTGGCGCCGCGCGACATCGTGGCGAAGGCGATCATGCGCCAAATGCTTGCCTCAGGCAAGGACCACATGTTCCTCGACGCCCGCGGTTTCGGCGACGAGAAGTGGCGGGTGCGGTTCCCGACCATCCTGGCCTCCTGCCGCTCGCACGGCATCGACCCGGTGCACGAGCTGATCCCGGTCGCGCCGGCCTGCCACTACTCGTCGGGTGGGGTCTGGACCGATCTGCAGGGTCAGACCTCGGTGCCCGGCCTGTACGCGTGCGGCGAGGTCGCCTGTACCGGCGTCCACGGCGCGAACCGGCTGGCCTCCAACTCGCTGCTCGAGGGTCTCGTCTTCGCCCGCCGGATCGCCGCGACGCTGGCGGCCGGGCTGCCGGAGCTCCGCGAGCCGGTGGTCGACGACCGAGTCGCAGGACTGGTGGATGCCGACGTAGTACCGGAGTTGCAGCGGGTGATGACGGTCGGGGCCGGGGTGATCCGCAGCGCGAGCGGATTGTCGGAGGCGGGTGACAGACTCGCCAAGCTGATCGAGCAGCCGGCCGATCAGCCGGGTACTCCGGACTGGGAGGCGACCAACCTGGCCACCGTGGCGACCGCGTTGATCGAGGCGGCCACCACCCGCGAGGAGAGCCGTGGCTCGCACTGGCGGGAGGACCACCCCGATCGCGACGACGAGAACTGGTCCGGCAGTCTGGACCTGACGCTGCGGGTGGACGATGATTCGGCACGGCCCGCCGCGACGTTCGTGGCACAAGCACCACCTGAGGGGAACTAGCAATGGATGACACGCTCGACAGGCAATGGGTCGAGGACCTCGTCCGGGCCACCATCGAGGAGGACCTGGCCGGCGGTGTCGACGTCACCACCACGGCCACGGTCGAGGCGGAGCACGTCTCGGTCGCGGAGTTCGTGGCCCGGGCCGACGGCGTCGTGGCCGGTCTGGAGATCGCCGAACTGGTGATTCGGCTGATCGCGGGCAAGGAGGCCGTCGAGATCGAGCACTCGGTCACCGACGGCGCGGAGGTCAAGGCGGGCGCGGTGCTGATGACCGTGCGCGGCAAGACCCGGCAGCTGCTGACGGCCGAGCGTACGGCGCTCAACCTGCTCTGCCACCTCTCCGGCGTGGCCACGCTGACCAGCCGCTGGGTCGCGACCGTTGCCGGCACCGGCGCGGTCATCCGCGACACCCGCAAGACGATGCCGCTGCTGCGCTCCCTGGAGAAGTACGCCGTCCGCTGTGGCGGCGGCCGCAACCACCGGATGGCGTTGTCCGACGCCGCGCTGATCAAGGACAACCACGTGATCGCCGCCGGCGGCGTCGCGGAGGCGTTCCGGCTGGTCCGCAAGGCCTACCCGGATCTGTCGGTCGAGGTCGAGGTGGATTCGGTCGAGGACGCGCTGATCGCGGTCGAGTCCGGCGCCGAGCTGATCCTGCTCGACAACTTCGAGGTGCCGCAGCTGCGCGAAGCAGTCGAGAAGGTGGCCGGCCGCGCGCGGCTGGAGGCCTCTGGCGGGCTCTCGCTCGACGTGGCCCGCGAGGTCGCCGAGACCGGTGTCGACTTCCTCGCCGTCGGCGCGCTGACCCACTCGGCGCCCGTCCTCGACATCGCGATGGACCTCCAGGCCGCCTGACATGCTGCTGGCCGTCGCCGTCGAGAACACCAGGACCCTGGTCGGCCTGATCTTCGAGGGCACGGTCAAGCGGCACTGGTGGGTGGGGACGGACCCACGCCGTACTGCGGACGAGTGGGCGGTGCTGCTCGACGGGCTGCTGACCGGTGAGTCGCCGGTGTCGGGAGTCGCGGTCTGTTCCGCAGTACCGCATGTCCTGCACGAGCTGCGGGACGTGGTCGCGCGGTACTACCCCGACGTACCGAGTGTGGTGGTCGAGCCCGGAGTGAAGACCGGCCTGCCGGTGCTGGTCGACAATCCCCGCGAGGTGGGCACCGACCGGATCGCCAACGCGCTCGCGGCGGTCAACCTGTACGGCGCGCCCTGCATCATCGCCGACTTCGGGACGGCGACCACCGTCGACGTGGTGAACGCCAACGGGGCTTTCATCGGCGGCGCGATCGCGCCGGGCATCGAGACCGCCGTCGACGCGCTCGGCGCCGAGGCCGCCCAGCTGCGCCGCGTCGAGCTGGTCCGCCCGCGCTCGGTGGTCGCCAAGAACACCGTCGAGGCGCTTCAGTCCGGTGCCGTCTTCGGCTTCGCCGCGCTCGTCGACGGCCTGATCACCCGGATCATCGCCGAGCAGGGCTTCGAGCAGGTGACCGTGGTCGCGACCGGCGCGCTGGCTCCACTGGTGGTCGGCGAGGCCGGCCAGATCCAGCACCACGAGCCGTTCCTGACCCTGCACGGTCTGCATCAGGCCTTCGCCCGTAACCACTGAACGTCACGCTCCGTCCCCGCTGGTTCACCGCTTCCCGGTCTTGTGCACAGCGCGTCACGGGATCACGATGAGAAAAGCGACCCCCGGGCGGGGAGGTCCGGGGCCATGGGGTGGGTCCTGTGGTCGCACCGTGCGGGTCGCGGGGTCCGGGGGTGGATCATGAAATCGACCTATCGCGTACTGGCCCAGCTGATCGCACTCGGCGTGGTCGTTCAGGCGATGAGCGTGGCGCTCGGCTGGTTCCTGGTGCTGAAGGACGTCGACGACGGTGCGGTGTTCGACAAGAACAGCGACTTCAACTTCGGCCAGGTCACGCACGGCACCGTCGGCATGATGGTGATCCCGCTGCTGGCCATCGCGCTGCTGATCGTGTCCTTCTTCGCCGGGATCGACGGCGGGGTGAAGTGGGCGGCGATCGTGTTCGGCCTGGTGGCCCTGCAGATCGCGCTGGCGCTGGTGTCGTTCGGCGTACCCGCCATCGGAGCTCTGCACGGGCTCAACGCGCTGGTGCTGCTCGCGGCGGCCGGAGTGGCCGGCAAGCGGGCGGCCACGGCGCAACCCACGCGGGTGACCGACGCGGAGACGGTCTCGCAGCCACCGGCCGTCTAGATGCCGCGTCGCCGCACGGTGGTCGCTGTCGCGGCCACGCTGGTGGTGCTTGCTCCGCTCGGCTGGTTCTGGCAGCAGAGCCTGGTGCCGGACGGCCTGTCGGCGATGGACATGGGGTACGCCGACTACGGCGGCGGGCCGGCCATGCCTGCCGGGCACCATCACGCCGGGGTCGGGGAGCTCAAGCCGGTCGCGGACCGGGCGGCTGACGTGTCGGTGCGCCTGGTCGCCCGGAGCGAGAGGTTCGAGATCCCGGGCCGCGGCTCGATGGCCGGCTACACCCTCAACCACACCTCGCCCGGTCCTCAGATCACTGCGAAACAAGGCGATCTGGTCGAGGTGACGCTGGTCAACGAGTCCGTGCCCGACGGGATGACGCTGCACTGGCACGGCGTCGACGTACCGGCTGCTGAGGATGGGGTCGCCGGAGTCACGCAGGACGCGGTACTGCCGGGCCAGACGTTCACCTACCGCTTCGTGGCGGTCGACGCCGGCACCTACTGGTACCACTCGCACCAGGTGTCGCACGAGCAGGTCAAGAAGGGCCTGTACGGCGTACTGGTGATCTCTCCCGGTACTACGGACGTGGTGGCCGCCGTGCACACCTACGACAAGATCCGGACGGTCAACGGCGGGTACGGCGAACGCCGGGTGGCCGGGGCGCCGACTGTGCGGCTGCGGCTGATCAACACCGACAACGGGCCGATGGCGGCCTGGGTGGACGGTGCGGGGTACAAGGTGATCGCTGTCGACGGCACTGCGGTGAATGCGCCGACACCTGTCGAGGGCAAGGCCGTGCTGGTGACAGCGGGCGGCAGGATCGACCTGGAGATCACCCTGCCCAGCAAGGCGGTCCGGATTGGCTTGGGCGGCGGCCCGACCACACTGGTGATCGGCGAGGGCGATGCGCCGGCCGGCCCCGAGCCGGCCGACCGGGTCGACCTACTGAGCTACGGGACACCGGCCGCGCTGCCCTTCGACCCGGCGACGGCGGATCGTCACTTCGAGTACCGGATCGGCCGACGGCCAGGCTTCTTCGACGGCAAGCCCGGCCTGTGGTGGACCATCAACGGCCACCAGTTCCCCGACGTACCGATGTTCATGGTGACCGAGGGCGACGTCGTCACAATGACCCTGAAGAACACCTCCGGACAGGTCCACCCGATGCACCTGCACGGCCACCACGTCCTGGTCCTCAGCCGCGACGGCACCCGCGCCACCGGCAGCCCTTGGTGGACCGACTCCCTCAACGTCGAGGACGACGAAACCTACGAGATCGCCTTCCTGGCGGACAATCCAGGCATCTGGATGGACCACTGCCACAACCTCCCGCACGCCGCCCAGGGCCTGGTCACCCACCTGATGTACGAAGGCGTCACCACCCCGTTCCGCCTGAACGGCCCCAACAAGAATCAACCGGAGTAGTTACTGGTCGTCGATCGGGCGACCCACTGTGAGCTTCTCGGCCAGGGCCGCGGGGATTGTGGTTCTGAAGGCCGCGTCCGGCGTGGTGCCGGTGGCGTCGAGGGTCTTGGAGAAGAACGCCCGGGCGGAGGCGGCCAGGGTGATGTCGAGGATGTCCTCATCGGACAGGCCGAGCGTGCGCAGTCCGTCGATGTCGGCGGCTGTGACGGTGTCGGCGGCGAGCGCGACCTGACGGGCGAAGGCCATCACGGCGCGGTCGACCGGGTCGGCGGGCGGCTCGTCGACCAGGGCCGCGACCTCGTCGGGGCTGAGGAACTGGTTGGCCAGGACCTGGCCGTGGGCGAGGCTGCAGTAGCTCGACCTCAGGGCGGTCGCGGCGGCCAGGGTGGCCAGCTCGTAGCGGCGCAGCTCCATGTTCGCCTTGATCGCGCCGTTCAGCTGCTGCCAGGCGGCGTAGACGTCCGGCCGGGCGGCGAAGGTGCTGACGAAGTTCGGGATGTGCCCCGCGGGCGCCCGGTTCTCCTCCAGAAAACCGGGCGGCGGCGCGGACGGTCGAATGAAAGCCATCTGAGATTCCCCCCTCGGATCCGGCCACCAATTTAGCCGGTCGGCGGTGGCTGGGTATCGTCTACGCGGGGGCACGTCCATGAGTTCGGGTGAGGCACGCTAGTGAGGTTCCGCAACGTCTTGTCGACCGCGCTCGCGGTCGGGATCGGCGCGTCCGCGTTGACGGCGTGCTCGTCCGACCCGACGCCGACCGATGTCACGGTCGCCTGGGCCGACGAGACCCGGCAGGCGGTGCAGGTCAGCTGGCGGGACTCCGACGCGCCGAACCGGATCACCATCGAGGGCGTGCTCAGCAGCGGACCGGCGTACGTGAAGTACCTGGCGGCGGACCAGCCCAACACCTGGACGATCCCGGCCTCGACCTTCCCGCCGGACGGCAACTACCGGGTCTCCGTCGGTGTCGGCACGGCGGCCAACGGGATGTCCAGCAAGCTCGCCGGCTCACCGGTCTTCGACACCGACGGACCGGTCCGGCCCGGTGGCGCGACGGCGACCTCGATCGGCAAGCGGGACGTGCTGCTCCGCTGGACCACGCCGGCTCAGCCGCAGGACTTCAGCCCGAACGACCCGCTCGACGTGACCGGCCGCACCCAGTACTACGTGCCGGTGATCGGCCGCCCGGGTCAGCCGCTGCGCACCGCCGGCCCGGCCACCACCTCGACCCGGCAGGTGATCAAGAGCCTCAAGCCGCCGTACGTCTTCCAGCTGCGTGCGCAGAACGAGTGGTCGACCGCGATCGGCGGCCAGATCACGGCCCGCACCAGTTCGACCAGCGCGACGATCCCCGCGCTGGCGCAGTACGGCGTGCCGATCCGGATCCGCGGCCGGGCGATTCTCCAGCAGGTGGTCTGCGCCGATGAGGGTAGTTGCGTGCAGCAACGGACCACCTCGGCCGGGCTACCGCTGGTGGTGCTCACCCAGGTGACGCCGGGCGCGCGCTGGACCCCGGCCGCCCGCGGCACCACCACCTCCGGCGGGCACTACGACATCCCGGTCGCGACCGGTGCGAGCCGGCCGTACAAGGTGACCCTGCCGGACTACAGCCAGATCGGCACGGTCGCGGCGCAGTCGACCAGCAAGGCCCAGCTGACCCGCACTGTGGTCCGGCTCCAGACCACCGGGTTCGTCGGCGGCGCGTCGAAGAAGCGCGGCCAGAACGCCACCGCGATCGTGGTGGTCAAGCCGGCCATGAACACCACGGTGATGCTGCAGTCGTGGAACCGGCAGGCCCGGCGCTGGCTCAACGTCAAGGCGGTCCCGATGCGCCGCGGGCAGGCCTCGATCACCTTCAAGACCGCCCAGCCGGGCATCTCCGTCTACCGGTTCGTGATCCCCAACGCGATGCTGCTGGGCCGCCCGATGCTGGGCAAGGTCACCCAGAACCTGCCCTTAAGCGTCCGCTGACTCAGCCCGTACTACGTCCGCCACGTTCGCGGCCGGTGCCGCCTCGACAGCGTCGCCCCGTCGCTTGCGAAGCTTGTAGACCGTGTACGCCGTGACGGCGGCGACGCCGACCGCGACCAGCGCCCACAGCGACACCTCGCCGAAGATCTTGTCCGCGTTGTCGCCGACCTGGTAGGCGACCACGCCGATGGTGGCCGACCAGGCGATCCCACCGGCCGCGTTGGCGGCCAGGAAGCGCGGGTAGTGCATCCGCAGCATGCCTGCCATCGGGCCGGCGAAGATCCGCAGCAGCGCGACGAACCGGCCGAAGAAGACCGTCCAGACGCCGTACTTGTGGAAGTACTTCTCCGCCTTCTCGATCCGGTCGGGGGAGAAGTGGTGGAACCGGCGGCCGAGCCGCTCGAACAGCCCCCGGCCGGCCTTGCGGCCGATGAAGTACCCGACCGAGTCGCCGATGATCGCGCCGGTGGCGGCCGCGGCGATCACGAACACCACGTTCAGGTCACCCTGCGAAGCCAACAGCGCCGCCGCGATCAGCGTGGTCTCGCCGGGCAGCGGCACGCCCATCGACTCGACCCCGATCACCAGCCCGACCACGAGATAGGCCACGACGGCCAGCCCACCGGTCGGGATCGCGATTTCCAGCGCGTGAAATGTGGTTGCCCCCATACCCCCATCCTGGCACCCGGAGGCAAGTAATTAGCTGATCCGGGAGCTACTTCGGGGGAATTTCAGGGTTCTGCCGGGGGAACATCTCGTTACTGAGGGTGACGGGATTCAGTTCTCGGCGGGCGGTTTCCCGGTGGGAATGATGGCCAGCAGGGTGCTCACCTGGCGTGTGCCGACGGGGTGGCTGGTCGCGGTGCGGCCTCGGCGGTAGCGATTGATCAGGTCGGTGAGCTCCTGGTTCAACTGCTCGGTCTCGGCCTTGGTGAGCCACAACCGGCTGCGGTTCATGGAGCTGACGCTGTCCCAAGGGTCGTCACCGGGCATCTCCTCGAACTGCTCCAGCACCCGGTCGATGTTGCTGCGCATCATGGCCTGGCTGGCCAGCCGGCCGGCGCCGGTCGACTGTGACGAGATCACCAAGCTGGTGGCCGGCGCCTGCCAGGGGCGCTCGCGGCCGTCGGTCGAGGTGTCTGCCCGCTCGATGATGCCCCAGCGCGACAGCGCCCGCAGGTGATAGCTGGTCGCCGAGGGGGTCAGCCCGGCGATCTCGGCGCACTCGGTCGCGGTCAGCACCCGGCCGCTGTACAGCTCGTCGATGATCCGCTGCCGGGCGGGATGCGCCAGGGCGCGGATCGCTCGCGGGTCGGTCAGCACCACGCGCTTCTTCTTCGCGGCCACGACCGACAGCGTAGCGGGTCCCTTGACGCCTCGATATGTGAAGCACTAGCTTCACATATATGAAGCAACCACTTCACAGTTCACTCTGGTCGTACCGCGATGCGCGGCTGGTCCTGCCGGCCCGGGCGATCTCGTACGCCGGTGACTCGATCGCCCTGGTCGCGCTGATGCTGCGGGTCTCGGGCGACGCGGGCGACGACGAGCGCGCCGCGGCGGCGGCGATCACCGCGCTGCTGCTGGCCTTCGCCGTGCCGACGGTCGCGATGATCCCGTTCGCCGGCCGGATCGTGGACAGCTACGACTCCCGCCGGGTGCTGGTGTGGTCATCCCTGCTGCAGGTGGCCGCCGGGGTCGGGCTGGCCTTCTGCCATGGCTTGGCGGCGACGCTCGCGCTGGTCTGCGTGCTGCAGGTCGGCCAGGCGGTCGCCGGTCCGGCCTGGGCCGCGTTGATTCCACGCATCGTCGGCGACGGACTGGTCGGCCGCGCGACCGGAGTGAGCCAGGCCCTCATCGGTGTGGCGACGCTGGCCGGCTCCGCAGTGGGTGGCGTGCTCGTCGGCGCGTCCGGAGATCGCATCGCGCTGCTGGTCGACGCCTCGACGTTCCTGGGGCTCGCGGTGGTCGCCCGGCTGGTCAAGACCCGTCGTGCTCCGGCGCCAGGCGCGCCGAAGGAGAAGGGCGGCTTGTCTGCCGGGCTGCGCAGCCTCTTCGCCGACTCCATCCTGCAGGTGCTGGTGCCGGCCCTGTGGGTCTTCATCCTCGTCGCCGAGGCCGTCAACGTGGTCGAGGTCCGCCTGGTCACCAAGGAGTTCGGCCTCGACCCGAGCGGCTACGGCGCCATCCTGGCTGCTCAGGGCGCGGGTGCCATCGCCGGTGCTTGGTGCACGGGCAGGCTGAAGAGTGACCTGGTCCGCTCCCGATCGGTGCTGGTCGGTACTGCGCTCATCGGCGCCGCCTCCGTCCTGATGGGCCTGGCCGGCGCAGTGGTTCTGGTGGTGATCGGGGCGGTCGCAAGTGGCTTCGGCGGCGGCATGCTCAACGCGGCGACCAGCACTCTCGTGGTGACGCGCACTGAGGAGTCCTTGCGGGGCCGGGTGGTGGCCGCGCTGAGCGGTACGTCGCGGGCATGTTCGCTGGTGGCTCTACTACTGGGCGGCCTGGTCGGCTCGCTGCTGGGCCCGCGGGCGACCTTCGTGGTCGCAGGAGGCCTCGCCGTCCTGGCTGCCGCCGTCACGGGGGTCCTGCTGACCCGCAGGGGCGTAGTACGGACAAAGGATTCGTTGGTCGGGGTGGTCAGTCACTAGCCTTTGAGCCATGACTGAGCCACGTGAGAACCCGACGACCCCCGACAGCGGGCAGGACGACCTGCCCGAGCAGATCCGGGTACGCCGGGAGAAGCGTGATCGGCTGCTGGCCGAGGGGGTGCAGGCCTACCCGATCTCGGTGCCGCGGACGCACCTGCTGCGCGACCTGCGGGCGAAGTACGACGCGCAGGCGCTCGAGCCCGACACCAGGACCGGCGAGCAGGTCGCGGTGACCGGCCGGGTGATCTTCCAGCGCAACACCGGCAAGCTCTGCTTCGCCCAGCTGCGCGAGGGCGACGGCACCGAGCTGCAGGTGATGCTGTCGCTGGCCGAGGTCGGCGAGGAGGAGCTGGCCCGGTACAAGGCGCTGGTGGACATCGGCGACCTGCTGTCGGTCCAGGGTGAGGTGGTGACGAGCCGCCGCGGCGAGCTGTCCGTGCAGGCGACCGGCTGGCAGATGGCGGCCAAGACGCTGCGCCCGCTGCCGAACGAGCACAAGCCGCTGAACGAGGAGGCCCGGGTCCGGCTGCGGTACGTCGACCTGATCGTGCGCCAGGAGGCGCGCGAGATGGTCCGGACCAAGGCGGCGGTGCTGAAGTCGCTGCGCGCGACCTTCGACTCGCACGAGTTCATCGAGGTGGAGACGCCGGTCCTGCAGCTCACCAACGGCGGCGCGGCGGCCCGGCCGTTCTCCACCCACCTGAACGCTTTCGACCAGGAAATGAAGCTGCGGATCGCGCTCGAGCTGGATCTGAAGCGGGCGATGATCGGCGGGGTCGACCGGGTTTTCGAGATCGGCCGGACCTTCCGCAACGAGGGCCTGGACTCCACCCATGCGGCGGAATTCTCGATGATCGAGTCGTATCAGGCCTATGGTGATTACGATTCCATAGCCGACGTGACCGAGCAGCTGATCCGGAACGCGGCCAAGGCGGTCGGCCGCAGTGTGGTCACCGCGCGCGACGGTTCGCAGATCGACCTGGACCTGCCGTGGCGGCACGCGACGCTATTCGAGCTGGTCTCCGAAGCGGTCGGCGAGACCGTCGACGCGGGCACCGACACGGCCCGGCTGCGCAAGATCGCCGAACAGCACGAGGTCGAGTTGCAGCCGGCCTGGAATGCCGGCGAGATCGCACTGGAGATCTACGAGAAGCTGGTCGAGCACACCCTGATCCAGCCGACCTATGTTCGTGACTATCCGGAGTCGGTCCGGCCGCTGGCCAAGCCGCACCGCGAAATTCCGGGCCTGGTCGAGGCCTGGGACCTGATCATCAACGGGGTCGAGCTCGGCACCGGCTACTCGGAGCTGAACGACCCGGTGATCCAGCGCGATCGCCTGGTGGCACAGTCGTTGCTGGCCGCGGCCGGCGACCCCGAGGCGATGGAGCTGGACGAGGATTTCCTCCGCGCGATGGAGTTCGGCATGCCGCCGGCCGGCGGGATGGGGATGGGATTGGATCGGCTGGTGATGTTGTTCACCGGGGCCGGGATCCGGGAGACGATTCTGTTCCCGCTGCTGCGTCCGGAGTGACGAACTCCGAATCCGAAAGGCGGGCCCGGGAGCCGTTGCATAGCACAACCAACGGTCAAATCCATTCCCGGGTCCGATTCTTTCCACCGAGCCGGTGGGTGAGTGGGATGAATACCCATCGTCACGACGGATGCGCTGCGTTGGCCGGGCCGGAGGTTTTAGTCACATCTTTACGAGCCATTCCGCCTGTTGAATGACAACTTACCGGTTTGTGCTGTACAAATCAGTAACAAGTTTTTCGGCAGGGGGATTGTGCCCGGTGACGGGCGCGGAAAGGACTGTCATCGATGGCGCAAAGGGTTCAGGTGGTTCTCGAGGACGATCTCGACGGCGGTAAGGCCGACGAGACCGTGACCTTCGGGCTGGACGGTTCGACGTACGAGATCGATCTGTCCAAGAAGAACGCCGCCAAGCTGCGGGACGCTTTGGCCGGGTACGTCGGCGCCGGGCGCCGGGTCTCCGGGCGTCGTGGCGGTGCGGCCGGACGGGCCCGCGGCCGGGGCCGGTCGGCGACCGACTCCGCGGACATCCGCGCGTGGGCCAAGGACAACGGCTACGAGGTCAGCGAGCGGGGCCGCATCTCGGCCGAGGTCCGCGCTGCCTACAACGACGCGAAGTAGTAGTTTTCCGGACTTGCCGGTCCCGGTGCCCCTGCGGCGCCGGGACCGTCCGCATTCCGGCCATTTCACACTGTGGACACAGGCCGGCGGGTCGGTTCGAGCAGGTGCCTGATCGGGCAGCCAAACGAACAAATTCGCTGGTGGCGAACATCTGGCGCGCCGGGAACACCGCGGGGTTGAGCGCGGTTGTTCCCTTGTGATCCCCACCAAGTGGCCGTCCGAGAGGTCGTCGCTTGTTCGCTGAGAGCGAGCCTGTCGGTACCGGGGACTAGCATGCAGGTGCGGGGGTCGGCCCACACGGCACGTCCGACTCCTCTGAGGCAAGGAGCGCTTTGGCGATGTTTGAACGATTTACGGACCGCGCCCGTCGGGTAGTCGTCCTGGCTCAGGAAGAGGCCAGGATGCTCAGCCACAACTACATCGGGACCGAGCACATCCTGCTCGGCCTGATCCACGAGGGTGAGGGTGTCGCCGCCAAGGCTCTGGAGAGCCTTGGTATCTCGCTGGAGGCTGTCCGTTCTCAGGTCGAGGAAATCATCGGCCAGGGACAGCAAGCTCCGAGTGGGCACATCCCGTTCACCCCTCGCGCCAAGAAGGTACTGGAGCTCTCCCTGCGTGAGGCCCTGCAGTTGGGCCACAACTACATCGGCACCGAGCACATCCTGCTCGGCCTCATCCGCGAGGGTGAGGGTGTCGCCGCGCAGGTCCTGGTCAAGCTCGGAGCGGACCTGAACAAGGTCCGGCAGCAGGTCATCCAGCTGCTTTCGGGATACCAGGGCAAGGAGACGGCGACAGCCGGAGCCGGGACCACCGAAGGTGCCCCGAGCAGCTCGCTCGTGCTCGACCAGTTCGGCCGGAACCTCACCCAGGCCGCCCGTGAGTCCAAGCTCGACCCGGTGATCGGGCGCGAGAAGGAGATCGAGCGGGTCATGCAGGTGCTGTCCCGGCGGACCAAGAACAACCCGGTCCTGATCGGTGAGCCGGGCGTCGGCAAGACCGCGATCGTCGAGGGCCTGGCCCAGGCGATCGTGCGTGGCGACGTGCCCGAGACCCTGAAGGACAAGCAGATCTACACCCTCGACCTCGGCGCGCTGGTGGCCGGGTCGCGGTACCGCGGTGACTTCGAGGAGCGGCTGAAGAAGGTCCTCAAGGAGATCCGCACCCGCGGCGACATCGTGCTGTTCATCGACGAGATCCACACCCTGGTGGGTGCGGGTGCCGCCGAGGGCGCGATCGACGCGGCCAGCATCCTGAAGCCGATGCTGGCCCGTGGCGAGCTGCAGACCATCGGCGCCACCACTCTCGACGAGTACCGCAAGTACGTCGAGAAGGACGCCGCGCTGGAGCGTCGTTTCCAGCCGATCCAGGTGGCCGAGCCCTCGATCGCGCACACGATCGAGATCCTCAAGGGTCTGCGGGACCGCTACGAGGCCCACCACCGGGTCACCATCACCGACCCGGCGCTGGTCGCCGCGGCCCAGATGGCCGACCGGTACATCTCCGACCGGTTCCTGCCGGACAAGGCGATCGACCTGATCGACGAGGCCGGTTCCCGGTTGCGGATCCGCCGGATGACCGCTCCGCCGGACCTGCGCGAGTTCGACGAGAAGATCGCGAACGTGCGCCGGGAGAAGGAGTCGGCGATCGACGCCCAGGACTTCGAGCGCGCAGCCTCTCTTCGCGACGACGAGAAGAAGCTGATCAACGCGAAGGCCGAGCGGGAGAAGCAGTGGAAGGCCGGCGACATGGACGTCGTCGCCGAGGTGGACGAGGAGCTGATCGCCGAGGTGCTCAGCACCGCGACCGGTATCCCCGTCTTCCAGCTGACCGAGGAGGAGTCCTCGCGACTGCTCAAGATGGAGGAGGAGCTGGCCAAGCGCTACATCGGCCAGACCGACGCCGTCAAGGCGCTGTCCCGGTCGATCCGGCGGACCCGTGCGGGTCTGAAGGACCCGCGCCGGCCGAGCGGCTCGTTCATCTTCGCCGGCCCGTCCGGTGTCGGTAAGACCGAGCTGTCCAAGGCGCTGACCGAGTTCCTGTTCGGTGACGAGAAGTCGCTGATCAGCCTCGACATGTCGGAGTACTCCGAGAAGCACACGGCGTCCCGGCTGTTCGGTTCGCCTCCCGGATACGTCGGCTACGAAGAGGGCGGGCAGCTGACCGAGAAGGTCCGCCGCAAGCCGTTCAGCGTGGTGCTGTTCGACGAGGTCGAGAAGGCCCACCCGGACATCTTCAACTCGCTGCTGCAGATCCTGGACGAGGGTCGGCTGACCGACGCCCAGGGCCGGGTGGTGGACTTCAAGAACACCATCATCATCATGACCACGAACCTCGGTACCCGCGACATCGCGAAGGCGGTGAGCCTGGGCTTCAGCCAGGCCAACGACGCGCCGGGCTCGTACGACAAGATGAAGGCGAAGGTGACGGACGAGCTCAAGCAGCACTTCCGTCCCGAGTTCCTGAACCGCGTCGACGAGATCGTGGTCTTCCATCAGCACGGCAAGGAAGAGATCGTCAAGATCGTCGACCTGATGGTGGCCCAGGTGGAGGAGCGCCTGAAGGACAAGGACATGGGCATCGAGCTCACCCCGGCGGCGAAGGCTCTGGTCGCCGAGCGTGGCTTCGACCCGGTCCTGGGTGCTCGCCCGCTGCGTCGCGCGCTGCAGCGTGACGTGGAGGACGCCCTGGCGGAGAAGATCCTGTTCGGTGAACTGCGCTCCGGTCAGATCGTGCTCGTAGACGTGGCCCCGCCGGGCACCGTCAGCGAGGACGGCGTGACGGAGTACTTCACCTTCACCGGGACCGAGAAGGCTACTGCGGCCGACCCGGACCTGGAGCTGACCGAGATCGCCGGTGGCGGCGCCTCGGGTATTCAGGACACCTGAGTCATCCAGTAACAGCCGAAGGGCCCCGCGGACAGTGCGTCCGCGGGGCCCTTCGTCGTTGGGGGGGAGCGGGTGTTAGCGGGGGTGGGAGCGTGTGCTGGGGCGGCGGCTTCGGCGGAGGCGGGTCTGGGCGGCTTCCAGAGCTTCTGGCGTGGGGGGCACGGCGTGGGTGCGCGTAGCGAGCAGGTGGGCTGCTGTGGCCAGCAGCCAGCTCAGGCCGATGATCATGGCGAAGGTGGGTCCTGGGCCTGGCCAGGTGTCGCTGAGCGGAGACAGGTCGCGGGTCTGCCAGCAGCCTGCGACGAAGACGACGGTGATGACTCCGGAGACGCCCGAGGCAGCCTGGGAGGTCAGGCCGACAGGCAGGGCCAGGGCGAGGCCGGTGGCGATCAGACCGGCCGCCCAGGTGAGGGCGAGAGCGGGTTGGGTCTCGATGCCCAACTGCCAGACGGAGAGACCGAGCCGGCGGCTGTAGGTCCACGGCAGCAGCAGCGTCACCCCGGTACCGATCGCCGTGAGCAGCATCGCCAACGCGAACCAGCGGTGCTGGCGAACCGCCAACTCGCGCTCCAGGCCGGCCAGCTTCAGCGGCAGCTCCTCATCGGGAGGCAGCGCCGTCACCGCGGATCCAGCCGGACAGTATCGTTGCCTAAGGCAAAGAAAAGCGAGCTCCCGATGACGGTGACCTGGTCGGCCGCCTGCGGGACACCCTGCGCCGGGCCGGCAATCGTGGTGATCCGCCCAGGCGCTTCGACCCGCACCAGATGGCTGCCGTCGTACCCCCAGAGCTTTCCGTCCGGCCCGGCGAACCACTCGCCGTCCGTCGTCAACTGACTCGGCGCGACACCGACCGACGAGATCGGCCAGCCACTGGGGGAGCCGCCGAACAACGGCGTCCGCCGCCCGTCCCGGCCCACCAGCACGAGTCGCTCATCGAGCACCATCGCCACCTCTCCAGACCCCAGTTGCGCCAGCCCGTTGGGTCGCAACGCGCCGTCGACCTTCATCCGGCTGACCTGCGCGCCCGGCCCGTACAAGTTGTAGAGATCGTCGCCGATCGCGCTGACCAGCCGATCGCCTGCTGCCGCCGCGTACTCACCCCGCTGATTCGGCAACCCCGGCTGTGGGTCCGCCACGGCCTTGGCAACGCCGCCGACCAAATGGACCGCAACCTCGTTGGCAGTCTTGCCTTGCCCGTTAGTAGTCCACCAGACGCCGCCCAGGCCGTCCGGAGCCCAGGTGTGAGCCGCATTAGGCAGCCGCACCTGCACCAGCCGTCCACGCGCATCCAGCCCCAGTTGCCGCCCAGTGCCGGCCGCTTCCTTCCCCGGCGGATCCACCGCGGGCACCTCCGCCACCACACTCACCCTGTACTGCGTACTCCCAGCCGCCGGCTTCCGGCGATCGCACCGAGCCTCCGGTTCGGGTGCAGCCGGGTACGACGCCGCGGCCTCCGCAGCGCCCGTGATCTCGAGGATCTGGTCGCCACCTCCAGGCGATGTTCCCAGCAAGACGGACCCGTCCGGCCGAGCCTCGATGCTGTCCACCCCAGCCGCCCCGCCCGGCAGCCGACGCAGTACGCCGTCCGGCGTGATGACTGCGGTGGGGGAGCCGCCGCCAAGCCACAGGTTGCCGCGTACGTCGACAGCGAAGGCGTCGACCGTCAGGGACGAGCTAGCGGCGTCTCTGCTCAGCTCGCAGCCGGCAGGAGCGACTCCAGTGAGTTGCTGTGCCTTGGAGCCGGGCCGGAGCATCGCCAGCCCGGTGTTGCTGGTTCGCCAGGCAGCGGTGCCGTCAGGCCCGGTCGAGACCGCGTTGCCGGGGGCGCCGGGTCCGGGGTCGACCACGTAGCTCTTGAGGTCCAGGCCGGCCCGTAGGCGATCGGCTGGGATCTGCCAGGTCGTGGTGCCTCCCCAGATGACCACCGACCTGTCGGCGTTGCGATGCGTCAGCGCCGAGCCTTTGCCGGTGGCGAGGACAGTCACGTCGGGCGTCACGTAGTACGAGCCGTCGGGGTTCTTGTGGCTCAGGCTGACATCAGCGGTCACCAGGGTCAGCGGGATCGCGAGGATCGCCCATGGCCGGTTGCCGGCTCCACCGGCCAGTACGACCATCCTGTTGTTCTCCACGCCGAGCAGGGCGGGCGGTGTCACGCCATGGCTCAAGGTGACTCGGGGGAACGCCACCCCATCGCGGTACTCGAACAGCGTCGAGCTTTCCGAGCCAGTGCGGCCGAGTAGCCACTGGCCCGGCGTACCGTCCAAGGTGCCGGCGATGGAGTCCAGTGGGTCCGACGTACCGATTGCGACGCGCATGCCGAGGCGGTCGACCAGTTGCCCACCTTGCAGTTCCAGCAGCCGATGCGGGACCCCGGCAACCACCACAGCCCTGTACTCCGGTGCTGCCGCGGCAGGTGCCAACAGTCCTGCTCCCAGGCCGACCGTTGCCGCAAGCAAGACCACCAGCAACCGCTGCCCGCGAGCAGCCACTCCCAAGCCGAACAGGGCTACACCGAGAGCCAATGCGAGCCAGGCGCCGATTCCAGCCCGGTAACCCACCCCATCAATCAATTGATCGGGCAATTGGACCAGTGTGGTGAGCACGCCGCCGATCGCGAGAGCGCCGGCCAGCACTGCCAGCGGGCGCAGTACAGCAAACGAACGACTGATGGCGGCGCAGACAACAGCAACGGCGGCGATCGCGAGCAGCACGGCCCACGTCCGGGCGTACGGGATCTCCCAGAGTTGGACCCGGACCAGACCCGCTTCGGCGCCGGCCGGACCGAGGGCGACCGGGTCGAGGAGTTCGCGCCAGGGGAGGACTGTCGACAGGAGGAGCAAGGTCGCCAGTGAGCCGGCCAGTACGGGCACCGCAACCGGCCTCCGGAGGGCCGGGGAGGTGGCGAAAGCGGTCAGCTCGACGAAGACTGCTCGCAATTCGGACTGATCGAGAATTTCTTCGGACGAATTTTCCGGGTCTTCCGGGGGTGCTGCGAACAGCGGCGCCGGGGTTGTCAGGCGGGTCGCCCAGTGGGTCGCGACCACTGTCGCCAACCCGCCGCACAGGACGAAACCGATCACAGCGGGTGAGGTCGCGCAGCCTGATCGGCCCTGCCAGGCAAGGCCGACGCATGCGGTGGCGACCACCACCAGGACCGCCGCGGCACCCCAGGTGCGGACCTGCCGGCGAAGCCCGATTCTGTCCGCAGACAGGCGATCCGCGAGCACCAGCGCGACCAGGGTGAGGGACAGCGCGAGGGCCGCGCCGCGACCACTGACAGGTTGGGTGGTCGCACGCCAGAGGTAACAGCCTGTGCTTGCGCTGCCCGGCAGCAACAGGGCCACCGCGGAGCCCACAGAGAGACACGCGAGGGTTACACCTTGCCACTGGGTTCGTCGTAAGGTCCTTCGGTGTCCGAGCTGCTCGGTCCGCAGCAGGGCCGCCGCGGCCTTCGATTCGGTGGGAAGATCGCGCAACGGCATGAACTGAAGTTAACCCGACCGCCGTTCTCGCTCGTTGTAGCTACGTGACCACGGCTTTGGGACCCGGACTGTCGGAGAGGGGGCCGGAGATGGAATCATCTCGTCGCATGGACGCACCGCGTCTGCCGCTGACCCAGGAACCGGTCCCTGACGCCGGTTCCTTTGGCGTGCGGCAAGCGGGCGGCGTGCTGGAGCGGGCGCAGCGGATCGCGGACACCTTGCGCGAGCAAGCGGAGTACGAGAACGACACCGCGCTGGAGGAAGCCGAGCGGGTCCGGGTCGCCACCGCGAAGCAGCAGGCCGAGGTCGAGCAGCAGGTGCAGGAACTGCGCGCGACCGCCGAGCGCGAGACGCAGAAGCTGCGCGCGGACGCTGAGCAGGAGACGCAGAAGCTCCGCGCGGACGCCGAGCAGGAGACGCAGAAGCTGCGGGCCGACGCGGAGCAGGAGTCACAGAAGCTCCGCGATGACGCCGAGCGAGAGACGCAGGAGCTGCGCGCCGAGGCCGAGCAGAAGGCGCAGCAACTGCGCGCCGACGCGAGCGCTTCGGCCCAGCGACTGCTGAGCGACGCCGAGCGGGCCGCCGAGCAACTGCGGACCGAGTCGGAGGCCGAGGCCGAGCGGGTCCGCTCCGAGGCGCAGGCTGAGGCCGAGCGGCTGGAGCTCGAGTCCACCACCGCCGCGGAGAAGCTGCGCGCCGACTCGACCGCCGCGGCCGAGCGGCTGCACGCCGGCTCGACCGAGACCGCTGAGCAGTTGCGCGCCGAGTCGACCACCGAGGCCGAGCGAGTCCGCACCGAGGCGACCACCGAAGCTGAGCGGGTCCGCACGGAGGCGATTGCCGAGGCAGAGCGAGTCCGTACCGAGGCGAACGAAGAGGCCGAGCGCGTCCGCAGTGAGGCGCAGGCGGCAGCCGAGCGGCTGACCACTGAATCGACCGAGACGGCTGAGCGGCTGCGGGTCGAGTCGACCACCGAGGCCGAACGGGTCCGCACGGAGGCGATCGCCGAGGCCGAGAAGGTTCGCAGCGAAGCGGAGACTGCGGCGGAGCGGCTGAAGGTCGAGTCCGAGAGTGCCGCCGAGGAGTTGCGCAGTACGGTCGCGGCCGAGGTCGCCAAGCGGCGCGAAGAGGCCGAGGCGGCGGCGGAGAAGCTGCGCGCCGACTCCCACGCGGCCGCCGACAAGCTGCGTGAGGAGTCGCAGGCAGCAGCCGACCGCAGGCTGGCCGCGGCCGAGGCAGAGGCCGTCACGCTGAAGGAAGAGGCCGACGAGATCGTCGAGGAGGCCCGGCAGTCCCGCGAGAACGCGGCGGCCGCCGTGGAGCGGGCCAGTCGCGAGGCCCAGCAGCTCGTCGCCGACGCCGGTGAGCAGGCCGCGCTCGTCTCGCAGGCAGCAGTGCGCAACGAGGCCGAGCTGATCGCCCGGGCCGAGTCCGAGGCGATCGAGCTGCGGACCACCGTCGAGCGAGAAGCCGACGCCGCGCGGGAGAAGTCGCGCGCCCAGATCGCCGCCGCCCACGCCGAGATCGAGCGGCTGCGCGGCGAGAACCGGACCGAGCTGGAGCGCCGGACCGCCGAGCTGGAGGAGACCGAGCGCGCCAAGCTGGCCGCCATCTCGCTGGAGATCGACAAGCTGCGCTCGGCCGCGGTCGACGAGATCAACCAGCAGAAGGCCGAGGCCGAGCAGGCCAACGAGCGATTGATGGCCGATGCCCGCGCGCAGGCCAAACTGGTGGTCGACAGCATCGAGGCGGATCGCCGTACTGCGTCCGCCGAGGCGCAGCGGATCGTCGAGGATGCCAACAAGGCCGCCGAGACCGCGCTCGCCGAGGCCGAGAAGCAGACCGCGTGGAGCAAGAAGACGGTCGACGAGCTGGTCTCCACCGCCGAGCAGGAAGCCCGCGGCATCCGCGACCGGGCCGCGATGGACGTCGCCGAGCTGACCCGGCACAAGCGCGCGCACCTGCGCAAGGTGGTCAGCCGCACGACCAGCCGGCTCAAGGAGACGCAGGCCGCGATCGCCAAGGAGAACGCGGAGCTGACCGCGCTGGCCGAGACGACGCTCTCGTCGGCCAACGCGCAGGCCGAGGCGACCCTGGCATCGGTCACCCAGCAGGCCGAGAAGGTGACCGCGCAGGCGCAGGCCAAGGTGGACCGGCTCAAGGCCAACGCCGAGATCGAGGCCAAGGAGATCATCACCCGGGCCACCCGCCGTGAGTCCGAGGCCCAGGCCAGCACCCAGGTACTGCGTGAGCAGGCCGCCAACGATCTGGCCAACGCGCAGCGCCAGTCGCACGAGCTGATCCGCAAGGCCCGCGCCGAGGCGCAGGGCCTCGAAGCGCAGGCCCGGGAGCACTCGGACGAACTGCGCGCGCAAGCCCGTAAACTTCTCGCCGACGCCGAGGCGAGGGTCGCGGCGCTGAACCAGCGCCGTGACGAGATCACCAAGGAGCTCACCCAGCTTTCGGGTGTGATCGAGGCACTCGCTATCCCTGGGTTCCACGCAGGTGGTGGAATGTCCGGTAGCGAGGGTTCCACGGGGGAATCAGGATGAGGACGTGACAGTCAGATCCTTGTCAGTGACAATGTGTGATCCACCCACCCACCGAAGTGAGCATCAGAAGACATGAGCAGTGAATCCCCAACCCCGTTCCGCACCGTTCTGCGTGGCTACGAGCCTGCCCAGGTGGACCAGCACGTTCGTGAGCTGACCACCTCGCTGACCGCACTGCAGCAGCAGTCGGAGCAGCTGCAGCGCCACGTCCAGGAGCTGCAGTCCCGGACGGACGCGGCCGAGTCGGCCGTGATCACCGCCCAGGAGGACAACAAGGACCGCACGCCGACCTTCACCGAGTTCGGTGAGCGGGTCGCCAAGATCCTGTCGCTGGCCGACGACGAGGCCCGTGACCTGGTCACCCGCGCCCGTACCGACGCCGACGCGATCGTCGCCGACGCCGACGTGCACGCCAAGAAGGTCCGCAAGGAGGCCGAGCAGTACTCCCTGGACTGGAAGAGCGAGGTCGACGCGGAGGCGGCCCGCATTCTCGAAGAGGCTCGCACCCAGGCCGACGACATGCGCGACGAGGCCGAGCGGGACGCCACCGCGCGCCGCAGCGAGGCCCAGGCCCTGTACGAGCAGGAGCGCGCCAAGTCCGCTCAGGCGGCGGCTGCCTTCGAGACCACGCTGGCCGAGCGCCGGGGCAAGGTCGAGCAGGAGTTCGCGGCGCGGACCGCGCTGGCCGAGCAGCAGCTGGCGGCGGTCACCGACCGTGCGGCCCAGGTGCAGCGCGAAGCCGACCGGTCCCGTTCCGAGGCGGAGCGCCTGGCCCAGCAGCAGCTGGCCGACGCCAACCGTCAGGCGCAGGAGATCGTCGCGGCCGCGAAGGACAAGTCGGAGCGGATCCGCGCCGAGTCCGAGCGTGAGCTGGCCGCCGCGACCCAGCGTCGCGACAGCATCAACGCGCAGCTGACCAACGTTCGCCAGATGCTGGCCACGTTGTCCGGCAGCCCGGCGATGCCGCTGGACCTGCTCACCGACGACGCCGACGAGGCGACCGCGAACAGCAGCAAGAAGAACTGAGCTCCACCCGCTGAGGCCGGCCCGACTCCGGGCCGGCCCCCAGCAGTTTCTGGCGGGATCAGGCCGGCAGGCGGTAGTGACCGTCCGCGACCGGGTCCACCAGACCGTCGGCCACCAAACCGTCAAGGGCACGTTCACGCTGCACTTGTTCAGGCCAGCAGGCATCGAGTTCGCTCTTCGCGACCGGGCCGTGGGCGGCCCGCAGTACGGCGAGTAGCCGGCCTCGCACTTGCCGGTCCGTGCCTTCGTAGGTCTGCCCCTTGCGGGGCGGACCGTCGTACGGCGGACTGCCGGCCAGCACCCATGCGCACTGGCTACTGATCGGGCAATCGGAGCAGCGCGGGCTGCGAGCCGTGCAGACGAGTGCGCCCAGCTCCATCGTCGCCACAGCCCAGCGAGCCGCAGTGGACTCGTCGTCAGGCAGTGCGGAGACAGCAAGCCGCAGGTCGGCGGCAGTGGGCGAGATAGTCGGCTGAGCCGTCCCAGTGAGCGCCCGGGCGAAGACTCTCCGCACGTTGGTGTCCACCACCGCGTGCCGCTGCCCGTAGGCGAACGATGCGATCGCAGCCGCCGTGTAGGTCCCTACTCCCGGCAGTGCGAGTAGTGCCGCGTGATCATCCGGTACTACGCCGCCGTGCTGCTCCACGATCGCCTTGGCCGCCGCATGCAGCCGCAGCGCCCGCCGTGGGTACCCCAGCCGGTCCCAGGCCCTCACCGCCTCGCCTGGCGCCTCCGCGGCCAGGTCGCCCGGTTTGGGCCACCGCCGCATCCAGGCCTCGTACGCCGGCAGCACCCGCGCGACCGGTGTCTGCTGCAGCATGAACTCGCTGACCATCACCGCCCAGGCGCCGGCGGCCGGGTCGCGCCAGGGCAGCGTGCGCGCGTTGGCGGCGTACCAGTCGAGAACGGGCCGGTGCAGGGCGGCTGCGGGACCGGTGGTGGGCCTGGTCGTCGGCCCAGTGGTGGGCACGGTTGCGGGCGCTGATCGGCGGGGGAGCGGCGAGTCTGACATGTCGAGCACAATCCTGACACTAAGGTTCGAACATGAGCAGCCTGCTCCGACCGGTCGGGCATCTGCCTCCCAGTGTGTACTGGGTCCGGCGGGCACTCGTCCTCGTCGTGTTCCTGGCGCTGGTGTTCGTGCTGATCCGGGTGATCGGCGGCGGCAGCGATCCGAAGAACTCCGCGGCCTCGGGGCCGGACCAGGATCCTTCCACCGCGCCGAGCGTCGTGCCGACCTCGACGCCCACTCCCGGTGGCAAGACCGCCGGGAAGACCTCCAAGGCCTCCGAGACGCCCAAGTCGAGCGAGACGCCCAAGGACGTGAAGTGCAAGGGTGGCGACGTCAGCATCGAGGTGGTGCCGGTCAGCCGGACGCTCGCCTCGGGCAACTCGCTCAACCTGGTGCTCCAGCTGAGCGCCGTCCGCGACGGCTGCAAGGCCGCGGTCGATCCGTCCGAGCTGTCCCTGACCGTCACCTCGGGCACCGACCAGATCTGGTCCACCGAGGACTGTGAGAAGGCGATCCCGCGGGCC
Organism: Kribbella sp. NPDC056861; assembly: GCF_040687575.1. Classification (NCBI taxonomy): domain Bacteria; kingdom Bacillati; phylum Actinomycetota; class Actinomycetes; order Propionibacteriales; family Kribbellaceae; genus Kribbella; species Kribbella sp. NPDC056861. Next base: position 386,783 of record NZ_JBFBNQ010000003.1, read on the forward strand.
ACCCTGGTCCTTGCCAAGGGCAAGCAATCGACCGCGGTGATCACCTGGAACGGCCGCCGCTCCCGGCCGGGCTGCCTGCCCGGACAGCTACAGGCCAAGCCCGGAACCTACGTGGTCAAGGCGGTCTACGACGGACGCGCCTCGACCCCGCAGGCTTTCACGATCGTCTAGCTCTTCGCGGCGGCCTCGGTCGGCGCAGGCTGATCCATGAAGTTCGGCTTGCTGAACAGCAATGCCGCAACGACGCCGAGCAGCAGTACTGCGGCCGGCAGGATCATCGACTGTGCCATCGAGTCACTGAAGCCCTGCTGCAAAGCCTCGGGTAGTTTGCCCGCGCCGCCCTCGGCCGCCATCCCCTGCATCTGCGGCAGGTTGGTGGCCAGCCGCGACTCCATCAGTACCGCGATGCCCGCGCTGCCCAGTACTGCGCCGACCTGGCGAGTGGTGTTGTAGACACCCGCACCTGCCCCGGCCTGGTGCATCGGCAGGTTCCTGGTCGCAGTACTGCCCAGTGGTGCCCACATGAAGCCGTTGGCGACACCGAGCAACGAGATCGGCAGCAGCAGCTGCCAGATCGGTACCGTCGGTTCGATCACCTGACTGAGCCAGAACAGTGACACCGAACAGCAGAGCAGTCCGAAGCCCGCGAGGTAGCGCGGGTGGGACTTGTCGGTGAGGCGTCCCACGAGCGGCGCGAGCAGGCCGGAGATCAGTGCCATCGGCACCAGCAGCAAGGCCGACCTGGTCGGGCTGAGACCGCGGACGCTTTGCGCGTACAGCATCAGCGGGAAGGTCATCGCGGTGATCGCGAAGCCGACCGTGGTGATCGCCGTGTTCGCCAGCGAGAAGTTGCGGTCCTTGAACAACGACAAGGGCAGCAGCGGCTCGCCCTTGTTCTTCGCCTGCCAGAACAGGAACGCCGCGATCACCAGCAGGCCGACGATGATGAGCCGCCAGACCGTGATCGGTCCGGTGATCTGACCCCAGTCGTGCTTCTGGCCCTCCTGGATGCCGAACACCAGGCAGAACAGGCCGATCGACGACAGTGCGACCCCGAGCAGGTCGAACTTGTGCGACTGGGTCGGCAGGTCCGGCACCAGCCGCCAGGCCAGCACGAAGCCGAGCACGCCGACCGGCGCGTTGATGAAGAAGATCCACTGCCAGCCGAGGCCGTCGACCAGCACGCCGCCGAGGATCGGGCCGACCAGGGTGGCGACTCCGGCGGTCGCGCCCCACAGACTCATCGCCTTGCCGCGCTGGTTCGGCGGGAAGATCCGGGTGATCACGGCCATCGTCTGCGGCGTCATCATCGAGGCGCCGAAGCCCTGGAAGATCCGGGCGACGATCAGCATCCCGATCGAGTCCGTCAGACCGCACCAGACCGACGCGATGGTGAACACGGTCAGGCCGGCCAGGTAGAGCTTCTTCGGGCCGACCCGGTCACCGAGCCGGCCGGTGATCAGCAGCGGTACGGCGTACGCGAGCAGGTAGGCGCTGGTCACCCAGACCACGTTGCCGACGTCGGTGTGCAGGTCGGTCAGGATCGACGGCGTCGCCACCGACACGATGGTCGAGTCGACCAGGATCATGAAGAAGCCGAGTACCAGTGCCCAGAGCGCCGGCCACGGCCGGACCTCCGGGGTCGCCGGCGGCTTCACTTGCGGTGTTGCCATGAAAGGTCCTTGCTCTCGATCCGTTGGAGAAGGGTGGTCAGCCAGTCGCGTTCGGCGATCAGCATCACCCGGTTGAAGTCGGCGGCCAGCCAGAACGGCTCCGGTACCCGCCGCCCGGTCACGTCAGCCACCGTCGCGTCGAGTTCGGCGACCTGCAGGTCGAGTTCGCTCAGCCGGCGGCGGAACCGCTCCGCCGCGTCGGCCGGCTCGAGGTTGTGCGCTTCGCTCAAGACGACCGGGAACAGCGGGTACTCGTACTCGTAGCTCTCGATTCCGGTCTGGACGCGGTGTTCCAGCGCCCGTTTGCCGGCCTCGGTGACCTCGTACGTCGTCCGCTCGGGGCGGTTGCCGGCCCGTTCGGTGCCGGTCGCGCGGACCAACTCTTGCCCGGCCAGCCGCTCGACCGTGTGGTACAGCGATCCGGGCCTGACCTTGAGCAGCCGGTCGTTGCGGCGCTGCAGCAGCAGTTGGTACATCTCGTACGCGTGCATCTGCCGCTCGTTCAGCAGCGCGAGCACCGCGATCGCCAGGGGCGTCAGCTCCGCCAAGGTGTTCCACTCCGACTATTCCGTACGAACTATTCCACCTGGAGTATTACTCGGGGACGGCCGGATCGGCAACCTGCACAACAACGCGGCGCCGGCTGAGAGCTCAGCCGGCGCCGCGTTCGGAGTACGGGGTGGTGGGTCAGACGTAGCGCTCGAGGATGCTCGACTCGGCCAGCCGGGACAGGCCCTCGCGGACGGTCCGGGCCCGGTTCTCGCCGACACCGTCGACGGTCTGCAGGTCGTCGATGCTCGCCGCGAGCAGCTTCTGCAGGTGGCCGAAGTGCTCGATCAGCCGGTCGATGACGGCGCCGGGCAGGCGCGGCACCTTGGCCAGCAGACGGTAGCCGCGCGGGGTGACGGCCGCGTCCAGCTGCTCGGCGCCACCGAGCTGCAGGGCGCGGGCGACCTGGCCGATGTCCAGCAGGTCGGTCGGGCTGACGGCGTCGAGTTCCAGCAGGACGTCGTCGGCGCTCTTCGGGCGGCGCCCGGCGGCCGGCGGCAGGTAGTCGCGGACGACGAGCTCGCGCTCGCCGGCGACCCCGGCCACCAGTTCGTTGAGCTGCAGGGTGAGCAGCCGGCCGTCGGTGCCGAGCTCGACGACGTACCCGTCGATCTCGGTCGCGATCCGGCGGACCATCTCCAGCCGCTGGGCCACCGCCGCGACGTCGCGGACCGTCACCAGGTCCTCGATCTCCAGCGCGGACAGCGTGCCGGACACCTCGTCGAGACGCAGCTTGTAGCGCTCGAGGGTGGCCAGCGCCTGGTTCGCGCGGGACAGGATGGCGCCGGAGTCCTCCAGCACGTAGCGCTGGTCGTCGACGTACAGGGCGATGATGTGCATGGACTGCGACACCGAGATGACCGGGAAGCCGGTCTGCCGGGCGACCCGGTCGGCGGTGCGGTGCCGGGTGCCGGTCTCCTCGGTGTGGATCGACGGGTCCGGCATCAGGTGCACGGCGGCGCGCAGCATCCGGGACATGTCGCGGTCGAGGATGATCGCGCCGTCCATCTTGCTGAGCTCGCGCAGACCGGTGGCGGTGAACTCCACCTCGATCTCGAACCCACCGGTCGAGATGGAGTCGACCACCTTGTCCTGTCCGAGGACCAGCAGGGCGCCGGTGCGGCCCCGCAGGATTCGTTCCAGGCCTTCACGCAGCTCGGTACCAGGCGCCACCGCGGCGAGCGTCGCACGCATCCGGGCGTTGGTGCTGTTCTTGTCGGAATTCGGGGCCACGGTCCCTGAGTCTATGCGGCTCGGACCGCCGCCGTGACCGACCCACCGGCTTTGCGGCCCGCCGGCCGGCCGCGATTCGCCGCCGGTTGCAAACGCACGTGCATCCCATCGTGCAGCCGCCCGTGCACCTTCGAATTGAGCGTCAAACCGCGACCCGCCGGGCCTGGACGCCGATCCCGAGCAGCACCAGCCACAGCGCGATCACCAATCCGATAACAGCTGACCAACTGTCGTCGTACCGCGTGTCGCCGCTGGTGTGGTCGTCGAGTGCGAGTGGCAACGTGGCCAGAACGACCAGCAAACCGGTGCCCGCACCGGCCAGCGAGGTCCAGCGTTGCGGTGGCCAGGCGACAGCGAGCACCAGCGCGGCGACGTACAGGATCAGGATCGGTAGTTGGCTGGTGTAGAGGTCCAGGCCGGTCCGGTAGAGGTGCTCCTGGGTGATCCCGCCTGGTCCGGAGCGGATCACCCTGCGCTCCGTCCAGCCGGCCCCGAGCAACACGAACAGCCCGACCGCCGTCGAGTACGCCGCGCTGCGGTAGATCGCCAGCCGCACCGACCCGCCCGGCGAGTGCAGCTGGTACCGCGTCTCCAACTCGAACTGACTCATGCGGCAAGGTTGGCAGCTTCAGGGGCTACCCGCCCGGCTTCGCGCCGCACTACGGGCAGCGGATGATCTGCCCGGCGTAGGACAGGCCGCCGCCGAAGCCGAACAGCAGGACCGGGGCGCCGGCCGGGATCTCGCGGCGCTCGACCAGCTTGGACAGCGCGATCGGGATGCTGGCGGCCGAGGTGTTGCCCGACTCGACCACGTCGCGGGCGATCACCGCGTTGACCGCGCCGAGGCGCTTGGCCAGCGGCTCGATGATCCGCAGGTTGGCCTGGTGCAGGACGACGCCGCCGAGCTCGTCCGGCGTCACGCCGCCCTTCTCGCAGACCTGCCGGGCGATCACCGGGAGCTGGGTGGTGGTCCAGCGGAAGACGCTCTGGCCCTCCTGGGCGAACTTGCCGTCGCGGCCCTCGATCCGGACCGCGTCCGACATCTCCGGCACCGAGCCCCAGACGACCGGGCCGATCTCCGGCTCGTCGCTGGCGACCAGGATGGCCGCGCCGGCGCCGTCGCCGATCAGCACGCAGGTGGTCCGGTCGGTCCAGTCGGTGAAGTCGCTGAGCTTCTCGACCCCGATCACCAGCGCCTTGGAGGCGGCGCCGGCGCGGATCGCGTGGTCGGCGGTCGCGAGCGCGTGGCTGAAGCCGGAGCAGGCGGTGTTCACGTCGAGCGCGGCCGGGCTGCCCAGGCCGAGCCGGGCGGCGACCCGGGCGGCGATGTTCGGCGACCGGTCCAGCGCCGTACAGGTGGCGACGACGACCATGTCGATCTCGGCAATGTCGAGGCCGGAGTTCGCGATCGCCTTCTCGGCGGCCCGCCAGGCCATCTCGTCGACCTGCTCGTCCGGCGCCGCGATCCGGCGCTCCTTGATCCCGACCCGGCTCTGGATCCACTCGTCGTTGGTCTCGACCATGGTGGACAGCTCGGCGTTGGTGAGCACCCGCTCGGGCTGGTAGTGCCCGAGGGCGACAACTTTGGAACCGGTCATCTTCAGGTGCTCCTGCGGTCGGGGGTGCGACCTGGGTCGGGAGGTCGCGCTTCGGGGGCGGATCAAGAGTACGTTCCGGCGTACCGGTCAGTAGACCCCCGTCTCATCCCGTGTCCCGGAGCCGATGTCAAAGCGCCGATGGCGGCTCCGACCAGGGGGTGACAGTCAGCCGGAACGCAGCCACCCAGGAGCTCTCATGCGCAAGATCGTGCACTACGTCCACATCTCGATCGACGGCTTCGTCGAGGGCCCGAACGGCGAGTTCGACTGGCCGGTGATGAGCACCGAACTGTCCGACTTCAGCCTCGCGCTGACCGAGCGGGCCGACACCTTCCTCTACGGCCGGGTGGTCTGGGAGATGATGTCGAGCTACTGGCCGCAGGCGGAGTCGCACTCGGACCACCCCCACGACCTGGCCTTCGCGCCGGTCTGGCGGGAGACCGCGAAGGTCGTCGTCTCGTCCACCTTGGAGGCGGCCGACTGGAACACCACGGTCCTCAACTCGGCCGAGTCCCTGGCCGCCCTCAAGCAGCAAGACGGCGGCGACATTCTGCTGACCGGTGGCGCCGGCTTAGCCGCGTCCCTGGAGGACCTCGGCCTCCTGGACGAATGGCACATCGTCGTCCACCCGCTCACCCTCGGCGGCGGCAAACGCCTCTTCACCGAAGGCACCCCACGCCGAACCGCCACCCTGCTCGAGTCCCGCTCCCTCGACAACCGAGTAGCCCACCTCCACCACAGCCTGCTTTAAAGAATCAGGCGAGGCCGGCGGCGCTGAGGGCGGCTCGGATGTCGCCTGCTGCGAACGTCCGCAGACCGTACTTCGCTTGCATGTCCATCGGCTTGGAGTCCTTCGACCGGTTCGGCACGTCCGCGGGAATGATCGCCTTGGTGAACCCCAGCCGGGCCGCCTCGGCCAGCCGCTTCTCCAGGCCACCGACCCGGCGCACCTCACCCGCCAGGCCGACCTCGCCGATCGCGATCAGGCCGGGGTGGATCGGCTTGTCCATCACCGAGGAGGCGACCGAGATGGCGACCGCGAGGTCAGCCACCGGCTCGGTGATCTTCACGCCGCCCACGGTCGCGACGTACACCTCCTGGTCGGTCAGCTTCAGCCCGGCGCGGTTGCCCAGCACGGCGAGCACCATCGCGACCCGTTGCGACTCCAGTCCCGACGTCGTACGCCGTGGCTGTGGTGCCGCCGACGGCCCGACCAACGCCTGTACTTCGGCCAGCAGCGGCCGGCGTCCCTCCATCATCACCGTCACGCAGGTGCCCGCGACCGGCTCGGAGTGCTCGGAGACGAACAGCCCGCTCGGGTCGCTCACCTCGACGATCCCGGTGTCGACCATGTCGAAGCAGCCGACCTCGTCGGACGGACCGAACCGGTTCTTCGTCGCGCGCACCATCCGGAAGCCGGAGTGCCGGTCACCGTCGAAGGCGAGCACCACGTCGACCAGGTGCTCGAGCATCCGCGGACCGGCGATCGCGCCGTCCTTGGTGACGTGGCCGACCAGCACGACCGCGATGTTGCGCTCCTTGGCCAGCCGGACCAGGGCGCCGGTCACCTCGCGAACCTGGGTCACACCACCGGGAGCGCCGTCCACCTCGGGATGCGCCATCGTCTGCACCGAGTCGATCACCAGGAACGCCGGATCGACCGCGTCCACCTGACCGACGACCGCACCGAGATCCGTCTCCGCGGCCAGATAGAGCTCATCGACCAACGCATCAGTCCGTCCCGCACGCAGCCGGACCTGAGCCGCGGACTCCTCGCCGGAGACATAGAGCGTCCGATGCCCGCGTCGCGCCGATTGAGCGGCGACCTCGAGCAGCAACGTCGACTTACCAACGCCAGGCTCACCCGCCAGCAGGATCACCGCACCCGGTACGACGCCGCCACCCAGCACCCGATCGAGCTCGCCGATTCCGGTCGGCCGCGACTCCGCCTCGACCGCGGACACCTTGGCGATCGGCATCGCCGGCGACGAGACGGCACCGGCCGTGATCCGGGCAGCCTTCGGCGAACCGACCTCAGCGACCGTGCCCCACGCCTGGCACTCCCCGCAGCGCCCGATCCAGCGCGGCGTCGTCCAGCCGCACTCGCTGCACGCGAACGGCGACTTGCCCGTTTTAGCCCTGGTCGACCCCGTTGCCTTCACCATGCCGCCAACCTAATTCACCCCACCGACAATCCCGAGTCGCCCGTCCACAGGCACTGTTCAGGCCAGCCAGCGGGAGAGTTTGCGGCGCAGCCAATGGGTGGCGCTCCGGTGCGGCGCTTCGTCGGCGACCGCGGGTGGTTCGCCGGATTCGCGGGCCGCTTTCAGATAGCGGGTGAGAATCGGATGAGCGGCGGTGTCGCCGCGCAGTTCCGCGCTTTGTTCGAGGTAGGCACGGGCATTGTCGAGGCGTTTGGCAACCACTTCGGCGGAGCCGAGGTGCTGAAGGCAACGGGCCCGGCCTTCGGGTTCGTCCACCTCGGCATAAAGATGTTCGGCTTGTTGCCACCAGCGTTTGGCTTCTTGAGGACTTCGCTGCATCCAGGCAGCGACGCCGGTCAACTCCAAAGCATGCGCGTGCGCACTGGTGTCACCGGCAACCGATGCCCGGGCCGCGGCCGGCCGGAGCTGGTCCAGGGCACTCTCGGGATCCTGCTGGTAGAGGTGCACGATCGCCAGGTTGATCTGGATCGCCACCTCGCCCGCCAGATCAGGCCCCGGCCGGTTGAGCCGTGCCTCGTCCAGCCGCTCCCGCGCGCTCTGCACGACCTCGTTCCGATCACCACCGGCAGGCATCTGCTCCGCCCGCGCGAGATGCAGCAGCGCTCGCTCCACCTGCCGCCGAGTCGTCAGTGCCGCCGCAGTGCGCCCGTGGGTCGCCACATTGTTCGAATAGCCCAGCCGAGTGCTCGCCGTCTCCAGGTCACCCATCAACCTGTACGCCGTAGCCGCCCGCGCCGCAGCAAGCTCTGCCAGCTCGCGCCGCCCGCATGCCTCGGCAACAGCCGCCAGTACCTCGCTGAGCTTCAGCAGCGCCGCCGCGTCCTGCCGCTGCAGGTACCAAGCCTCCAGTGCATCGCAGATCCGGGCGATGTCGTCAGCGTTCTCGTCCCGAGCCTTCTCCGCGCCAAGCAACTCCCGCAGCCGTGGCTCGTTCTGCTGGAACCACTCCACCGCCGCGAGCCCACCCGCGTCCGACCCCAGCGACACCAGCCACTGCTCGGCCTCCTCTGCGGCGCCGTGCAGCGGGTCGAGCTCCCGGGCCGTCCCGGCCGCCCGCCACTGCCTATACCGGCGCAGCCCAACAGGCGCGTTGTAGATCGCCCAGATCGCGAGCAAGATGATCGTGAGGCTGATCCCCGCCGCCTTGATCCAGCCCGTGCTGTCGATGCTCTGCGACAACTTCTCGCCCGCCAGCCCCGACAGCAGTGCCGCCGCAAGCGCGCTGATCCCCAGCAGGTCCTTGCGCCTGCGCGCCGGCTTACCGGGCTTCTCCGGCTCCTCGGACGTCACGGCTTGCTCCCCACGGTCAGCCCACGCACCACAGTCGGCCAGAACGACACCAGCAACACCGCCGGAACCACAGACGCCACGACAGCCGCAGCAGCCACCGTCCCACTGGCTGCCGAGAACTGCCGAGCCTCACCCCACAACACCAGCGACAGCGGCGTAGTGCCGGGTCCGCTGATCAGGAAGCCGACGATGAAGTCGTTCCACACCAGCGAAAACTCCAACACAGCAACGGCAACCAGCGCAGGCCGATAAGCCCGTTGCACAGTAGCCAGTACTGCGCTCTGCCGCGCCGGCCCCTGCAACGCCTCTGCCACCAACACAGGTGGCGCCGAAGCAAACGCCGACCGCAGCAGCAGTACTGCGAACGGCAACCCCGCAGCCGCGTGCACCAACGCCAACGCCACTCGTGACCCCGCCAACCCAGCCGTGCCGATCGCATCCCGCAGCGGCGCGGCGTACATCTGCACAGGCGTCACCGCGAGCACCACGAACGACGAAGTCACCACACGCCCCAGCCACTGCGGCAACCCACCCCAAGCCACCAGGTAGGCAGTAGGCACAGCAATCACCAGCAGTACTGCGGTAGCGATCGTGGAGATCAGCACAGTCGACAGCAACGCCCGCAACAACCCCGCATTGGCAGCAGCCGCAAACGACTCGAACCCAAGCCCCTCGACCGACCACCACCCACGAAGCCCGGCCTCCCGCGGCGAGTGCAGCGCAGTAGCCACCAGTACGACGGCCGGCAAGATCCAGAACAAGCCCACTGCGAACCCCACCGTCCACCCGATCCGCCGCACTCGCCGCGACGGCCGTGAGCGACCCACGGACGGATCAGCACGGACCACGCGAACAGGCATCGCCCACCGGCGTCGCCGCAACCCGCGGACGCCGATCACCGCGACAGCCGCCACGATGGCGAACAGCACCACCCCGAGCGCCGCAGTACGACCGGCCGGTTCGCCGGTGCCAGTGGCTCGCCACCAGTTGAGGCCGAGGACGTCTGCATCGCCCTGCATCGGTCCCGGCACGACGATGAGCACCAGGTCGAACACCCGCACCGCAGCGATCACCAGGGTCAGGGTCACCACGCCAGTGATCGGTCGGAGCAACGGCAGTTCCAGTGCACGCAGCCGCCGCCACCCAGTCACGCCTTCGGCAGCCACCGTCCGGCTCACGTCATCAGGGATGGCATCCAGGCCGGCCCGGAACAGCGATACGACGTACCCGAGCCAGGTCCAACCGAAGGCGGACACCAACACCAACCAGAACAACCCAGGTCCGAGCCAGACCGGGCTGGAGCCGAACAGCTCGGTCCAGACCGCCGTCACCGTGCCGCGCTCAGGGGTCGCGTCGAAGATCAGCCGGAACGTCACTCCCGACACCAGCACCGAGACCGCGAACGGAATCACCAACGCTGGTTGGAGAAACGTCGACAAGCCTGGCAGCCGGTAGCTGACCAGTGCCAGCAGGAAGCCGACCACGACCAGCGCGAGCGCCACCGCGATCCAGGCCAGACTGTTGGTGACGGCATGCAAGGCAGCCGGGTCGCCCATCACCGCGAAGTTGCCGAGCCCGAAGGATCCGTCCGGCCGCCTGAACGCCGCCACCACGGTCACACCGATCGGGACGAGCAGGAGACAGCTCAGCAGTAGCGCCGGAAGCCCAAGCAGATAAGGGCCTAGCGGTCGCCGAGGCTTGCCGGGCACCGGGCGGCCGCTGATCTCTCGCCCGACGATCTCGAGCGACAGGCCGTTGCTCTGCAGCCCCATCAGCCCTCCACCTTCTTCAGCTGGGCCAGTGCCGCCTCGACGGCCTCCGGTACGACGTCGCTACCGCGCCCGCCGATCCGGACCAGGAAGTCGGTCAGGACTCGCCACAGCCCGTTGATGTCGCCCAGCCGCCCGAGCCGGTCGGACAGGTCGAACTGCAGCGATGCCGTGGGTGCCACCAGTTGCTTAGCCAGCCGGGTCAGCTCGGGGGAGTAGCCGGTAGTGCGCCCGTCGGCCAGGAAGCCACCTGCTGTGATCCACGGGTCGACAGCGGCGGGCGCGGCCAACCGGCGTACGAGGTCGCGGGCGTCGTCGCTGGTCGGCTTGGGCAGCACCATGACGTCGCCACCGACCACTACCGGCGCCGGGCCACCGGGCGACATCGGCGGGAAGGTGAACATGCCGATGTCATCCGGGTCCGTGGCGAAGGAGCGCACCACCGGCTCGGCGAAGTCGGACGCGACGACCATGGCGGCCCGGTGATGCCCGAAGACCTCCACGATCGCGTCGGGGAACTGCTGCACGAGTGAGCGCTCCACACCACCTGCCAGCACTCCAGGTGCCGACCACATGGTCCCCAGGAGCCGCAGAGCCGCAGCAAAGGCAGGCTGCTCGGATGGCCGAGGGTGAGCCGCAGTGGCGAGTGCCTGGTACGCCGACGGCGAGGAGCCCAGCAGCACGTTCTCCAGGAAGTCGGTCAGCACCCAGCCGTCGCCGGCCGCCAGTGCCAGCGGACGGATGCCTGATTCCGACAGTGCACGGTTCACGGCCAGCCACTCACTCCACTGCGTGGGCGGTTGCAGCCCGGCCTTCGCCAGCACCGACGGCCGATACCAGACGGCTGACTTGTTCGCCGTCTTGAACGGCAGCCCGTACGTCGTACCGTCGGCGACCAGCAGTTCGTGCCAGAGCCGGGCCCGGCTGCGATCGGCCAGGTCTTCCGGCATCGATTCCAGATCCTCCCGGTGCTGGGCGACCAGCCCAGGCTGGGGGAGCATCACCAGGTCCGGCCGGCGCGCGGAACGAGGTCCGAAGGCAGTCGAGATGTCATCGCCGAGCGGTACCACCTCCACCGGGTAGTCCAGCCGGCCGAGGTTGTCGAGCACCGAGTGGAAGGCGCGTAGCTCCTGGCCGCTCCAGCTCACGGCGATCCGGACGCTGCGACGGAGGCCGAGGACGTCCGGAGTACTGGAGCAGCCTGCGGCCAGGAGAGCTGCAGAGGCTCCGAGGAAGGCTCGGCGGCTAGTCGGCATGCTGGAATCCCGTAGTACGCGCTGGGTCGGTAGTGATCAGTAGTAGAGCCGGGAACCACAGCTCTGGATTGTCGAAGCGCAGTAGCGATCCCCATGTGGGCAGGCCTGCCGCGTCCTCCAGGACGATCGCAGCAGGGTGGGCACGGAGAGCGCGGGCTACCCCGGCCAGGCGGCGACGGCCGGGTGTGACCTCATAGGGGTAGCGGTCCAGAACGTCTTCCAGGCCGCAGCGGGTCGCAGTAACGCGGCTCTCGTCCTCGGCTGCCCGCCGGGTGACGCGGTGAGTGACCGTGTGGCCGTGGACGACGTTGCCGAGCACCGTGAGATGCGGGAGCAGTCCGCCTTCGGCAGGGACCAGCCGGACCTCGCCACTGCGCTCGACGATCGCGTCGGGCGGCGGCTCCTCGAGCCCACTGATCAGATCGGCCAGCAGGCGAGCGGTAGTTGCATCCTGGACCACCAGCGCTCGTTGCTCGCCACGGAGGAGCCGGAGCCGCCGGGGAATCCCGGGCAGCCCTTCGAGCAGCAGTCCGTCCATCCCGGCCTGGCGCCTCCCACGTAGCTACGAATGCTCACCTTAGAGTCACCAGAGGGTCTCCGCAGCCCCGCGCGTGCCGCGGTTCAGTACGTCTTGCTCCACAGGTTGATCGCGTAGTCGACCTCGACGCCGGTGTGCGCGGCGATGAAGCGCTCGGCGTCGGCCGGCTTGAACTCGATCCGGACCACCGCCTCCAGATCCTCGCGGCGCTCGAACCGCCAGCCCATCTCGAGCGGCGTGCGCTGCCAGCCGCGCGAGATCCAGAACTTCTCCACCTCGTCGGCCTTGATCTTCGGGTAGCCCTCGCGGAACCAGCGCCCGAACGTCGACCGCGAACCGTCGTTGTCGATCACGAACGCGGTCCCGCCCCGGCGCATCACCCGGTCCAGCTCGGCCAGTCCCGGCTCGCAGCCCGGCCCGAAGAAGTACGCCCAGCGTGCGTGCATCACGTCGATGGTCGAGTCGGCGACCGGTACCCGCTGCGCCGTGCCCTTGCGGACCTCGACGTTGCGGAGTTTCTTCGTCCGCAGGTGGGCTGCCTTGGCCAGATCCCCGTGCGGCTCGACCCCGATCACCCGGCCGGCCGTGGTCGCGAACCTCGGCAGGTGGAAGCCGGTCCCGCAGCCCAGATCGAGCACCGTCGCCCCGGCCCAGTCACGGATCGCCCGCATCGCCGGCTCGATCACGCCGTTCGGATCGACGGCCCGGTTCTCCACCTCGTAGACCTCGGGGTGGTGCCAGATGTTGGGACTGGGAATGCCGCCTTCGGCTATGTTCGCCACTCCGTAACCCTAACTGGGAGGCTCTTGTGCCGCGCCGCGACTTCTCCGGACCGGATGACCTGCGAGCGATGCAGGAGCTGGTCCAGCGGATCTATCAGGTGGGGGCACGCTTTCACCTCGGCGACCTCGGCTGGGAGTACAACTCGGTCGCGCCCGAGCGTCAGGCCGGCTGGCGGATCGCGCTGTGGCGGGACGGCGACGAGGTGGTCGGCTGGGGCTGGGTGGAAGGCCAAGATCTGTTGCTGGTCGTCGATCCGGCTCGTCCGGAGGTGGCGGGCGAAGTACTGGATTGGTTCCGCGAGTCGACCTCAGGTGACTCGCTCGGCTGCAGCGTGCTGGAGAGCGAGACACACCTGATCGCCGCGCTGGCCAAGGCCGGTTTCCAGGTCCACGAAGGCGGCCACTTCTACACCCACCACACGATCGCTCTAGCCGACCTCGGTACGCCGGTCGTCCCGGCGGGCTTCACCTTGCGGCACACACGCCCTGACGAGGTGGAGAAGCGAGCCGCAGTGCACCGCGCAGCCTGGTCGGACCTGCGGCCGTCCAAGATGACGGCCGAGGTGATGGGCGCGGTGATGAACACCTGGCCGTACCGGTCCGAGCTCGACTGGGTGGTCGAGGCGCCGAACGGCGAGTTCGCCGCGAGCGCGCTGATCTGGCTGGACGAGAAGAACCGGGTGGGGCTGGTCGAGCCGGTCGGCTGCGCGACGGAGTACCGGCGGCGGGGGTTGGGGCAGGCGGTCAACCTCGGGGCGCTGCATGCGCTGCGGGAGCTGGGCGCGGTCGAGGCGAGGGTGTGTCCGCGTGGCGATGACGAGTACCCGCAGGCGCGCAAGCTCTACCAGAGCATCGGCTTCCGGCCGGGGCTGCGGACGGTCAACTACAGATTGGACTTGTGAGTCCATTTTTGGCTTTCCACACTGAAGCAGCAAGCACTTCGGACGTGGAGGGAACTGATCATGGATCTGCAGTTGGCCGGGAAGAAGGCGCTCGTCACCGGGTCGAGCGCCGGGCTCGGCGCATCGATCGCCCGGCTGCTCGCGGCAGAGGGTGCGAGTGTCGTCGTGCACGGGCGCGACGCGGGCAAGGCCGAGCAGGTGGTGAAGGCGATCGAGGCGGCCGGCGGCCAGGCGACATTCGTACTGGGTGATCTCGGCACCGACGAGGGCGCCGCGCAGGTCGCCGCCGGCGCGGGTGCCGTCGACATCCTCGTCAACAACGCCGGGTACTTCGAACACTCGCGCCGCTGGGACGACCTGGAGGCCGCGGACTGGGCCGCCATCTACAACGTGAACGTGCTGTCCAGCGTCAGGCTGATCAAGCAACTGGTGCCCGGAATGCGCGAGCGGGGTTGGGGCCGGGTGATCCAGATCGGCAGTGTCACCGGCAACCTGCCGCAGGTGACGCAGCCGCACTACGCCGCCAGCAACGCCGCCCGGCACACCCTCGCGGTGGCACTCGCCCGTGAGCTGCGGGAGACCGGCGTGACCTCGAACGCGGTCGCGCCCGGCGGCATCCTGACCGGCACCGCCAAGGAGAACCTGACCGCCCTCGGTCAGGCACAGGGCTGGGGAACGACCTGGGACGAGATCGAGCCGAACCTGGTCCGCGCCCTCGGCCCGAACGACGTCGGCCGGATCGGACGCCCGCACGAGATCGCGGGATCAGTCCTCTACCTGGCCAGCCCGCTGGCCGACTACATCACCGGCAGCATCCTGAAGATCGACGGCGGCTGGTACGACGCTGCCGCCGCCTAAGCGGCCAGCCGGGACAGCTGCAGTTGCCCGATCGCCTGGTCGATGGCCGCCTCCAGATGACGGGTCTGACCGGTCGACAACATGATCGTCACCCCGCCCTGGATGCCGGCCAGCAACGCGGCCGCGGCTTGGTCGACATCGACCGGGCCGAGGTGGCCGTTGGCTTGCAGCGCCTCGATTCCCTCGGCGAGGTGCCGCTGCCAGTCGGCCAGGAGCTGCCGCACGATGGCCTGCGCGCCGGGTGTCTTCCGCCCGACGTGGAAGAACAGTGAGCCCAGCGGGCAGTCGTCGCCGAGTGATCGGTAGCGCTCGATGACGACGTCCCGCCACTCCTGCCAGGCTTCCCAGCTGTCCAGGTTGCTCAGCTGCGGCTGCTGGTCGCTGAGCACCTGATCGGCCTCGTACTGCGCTACTGCCAGCAGCAGTTGGTCCTTGCCGTCAGGGAAGTAGTGGAAGAGCTGACTCTTGCTGGTGTGCGTGTGGGCGCAGATGTCGTCCAGCGTGGTCTCGGGGATGGACCGGACGCGCAGCAGCTCCGCAGTACCGGCCACGATGCGCTGTCTGGTCGCGGCGCCCTTGGGAGTCAGCGCCTTGACCATCAGGCGTCCAGGCGGAAGTAGTGCGACTCCGGCTCGGCATCGGCAGGCCGCTCGTCCGGGCCGAGCAGGCGGAAGCCGTTCTTCTCCAGCACGCGCCGGGAGCCGACGTTGGTCTGCAGCAGGTCCGCCTGGATCGGGCGGTCGGTGATCTCGGTGAGCATCAGCCGCAGCGCGGCCGTGGCGATACCGCGGCCCCAGAACCTTTGGGCGATCCGGTAGCCGATGTGGCGCCCGCTGTCGTCGGTCCAGCTGACCACGTCGCCGGCCATCTCGCCGTCGACCATGATCGCCCGGGTGTCGTTCGCCGGGTTCGCCTCGACCTTGGTCCGGCGGTCGTAGAAGTCCGCTTCCTCCCGGCTGGGCGTTCCGGCCATCGCCGCGCTGGCCGGGTCGTACTGGTTCTCGAACAACGTCGGCAGGTCGTCCGGTGTGATCGCCCGCAGGCTCACCTCGCTCATGAGGCTCACGTTAGCTCGCGGTACCGACACTCTCGCCAGTCGTTTTCCTGGTCGCGACGGTCAGCAGAGCGACCGGGACGAGCAGCAACCCGCACAGTACTGCGAGCCAATGGAAACCCAGCGCGGCTAGAATCGGGCCGGCGCCGGTACCGGCGATCGAGGCGAAGATCCCCATCGTCAGGTCCGAGAGGCCCTGGGCGGACGTACGGATGTCGGTGGGGACAGAGCTGGACAGTAGAGCCGATCCCGCGACCAGGCAGGCCGACCAGCCGAGGCCGAGCAGGACCAGGGCGACGCCGGTCAGCACGTGCGCCTCGCTGGGGGCTAGCGCCGCCACTGCCATCGCGGCAGCCAGTACGGCGATGCCGATGGCAATGGTCGGGATCCGGCCGAGACGGTCGGCGAGGAAGCCCATCACGGGGGAGAGGGCGTACATCCCGGCGACGTGAGCGCTGATCACGAACCCGACGATGGTCAGCGAGGCGCCGTGGTGCCGCAGATGGAGCGAGGTCATCGACATCAAGCCGACCATCACCGCGTGCGCCGACGCGATCGCGAGCAGGCCGAGACGGGCGTGCGGGATGGCGATCAGCGTCTTGAAGGTGACGGCCAGCGGCTGGCGGGCGAGCGTGGTCGGCCGGACGGTGACCTGCTGGAGGCGGCGCAGACCGAACCAGACGGTCGCCAGCGCGAGACTGAAGGCGACGACGGAGAAGACGTAGGGACCGGCGAGCGAGTACACGCCGAGCGACGTACCGACTGAGCCGCCGACGCCGGTCAGGTTAGGGCCGACGATGACGCCGATGGTGGTCGCCCAGACGACCATCGAGAGGGTGCCGGCCACTCGCTTGGGGTCGGCGGCGTCAGTGGCGGCGTACCGGGACTGCAGGTTGGCCGCCGAGCCGCTGCCGAACAGGCAGCCCGCGAAGAGCAGTAGTGCGAGTGAATCGATCTGCGCGGCGACGATGCTGAGCAGCGCGCCGGCCACGGCGATCAGATAGCCGGCAGTGAGCGACGTACGCCGCCCTTGCGCCCGCGCCAGCCGAGCCAGCGGTACTGCGAGAATCGCCGCGCCCAGCGTCGTGGAGGTCGCCACCAGCCCCGACATCGCCGTCGATCCGGAGATGCTCTCGGCCAGCAACCCGGCCACCGCGAACCCGCTGGCCACCGCCACCCCGCCGAGCACATTGCTCACCACGAGCACCCACAGCGTCCCCCGCTGCAACGAAGCGGCAGTAGCCGGTATGACGTCCTGCGGGCCGGTGGATTCGAGTGGAGCGGGGTCGGCGGGCACCTGCCCACCCTCTCACCCGGAAGGTGCTGCGAGCCCGGCCGGCGACGCAGGTAGGGTCGCGGTGAGCGGCTTTATGCTGCCACCCTTCTTTTCTCACTCCCGTTTGCCCTCACCTGGAGTCCGGATGTCCGAACAGATCGCGATCGTCCCCGCCCCCCGAGAGCTCGTCACCGGTGACGGCCACTGGGTCAGCGCCGACCCGGCCGTCGACGCGGTCCGTACCGTCGTGGAGAACCTCGGCGAGACGGAGTACCGGATCGACGTGACCACCGACGGGGCCCGGCTGTCGGCCGGCTCCGAGGAGTCGCTGCGCTATGCCGAGACGACCTACCGGCAGCTGCTCGACGCGGCGGCCGAGGTCGACGGCGGGCTCGCCGTACCGGTGGTGCGGATCGCCGACGCGCCCCGGTTCGGCTGGCGCGGGATGATGCTGGACGTCGCCCGGCACTTCATGCCGAAGGAGTTCGTGCTGCGGGTGATCGACACCATCGCCCTGCACCGGATGAACGTGCTGCACCTGCACCTGACCGACGACCAGGGCTGGCGGGTCCAGATCGACGCCTTCCCCAAGCTGACCGAGATCGGCGGCTGGCGGCCCGAGACCATGGTCGGCAAGATGGAGCACGGCCAGACCGAGTTCAGCTACGACGGCACCCGGCACGGTGGCTTCTACACGAAGGACGATCTGCGCGAGATCGTCGCCTACGCGGCCGAGCGTGGCATCACCGTCGTACCGGAGATCGATCTGCCCGGTCACATGCAGGCGGCCATCGCGGCGTACCCGGAGCTGGGCAACAACCCGGACACGCAGCTCGGCATCCGGCAGGTCTGGGGCATCAGCGACGACGTGCTCAACGTCAACGACACCACCGTCGACTTCGTCCGCACCGTACTGCGTGAGGTGCTCGAACTCTTCCCGGGTCCGTACATCCACCTCGGTGGCGACGAGTGCCCGGACGTCCAGTGGCGTACTTCGGAGGCGGCGCAGGCGCGGCAGGCCGAGCTGGGGCTCACCGACGCCGGGCAGCTGCAGGGCTGGTTCACCGAGCAGGTCTCGGCGGTGCTCACCGAGGACAACCGGCGGCTGGTCGGCTGGGACGAGATGGTCGAGACGGACTGCCCGAAGAGCGCCGTGATCATGGCCTGGCGCGGCCCGGACCGCGGCGAGGTGGCGGCGAAGGCCGGCCACGACGTGGTGATGGCGCCGAACCAGACGGTGTACTTCGACTACTACCAGGGCGACCCGGCGACCGAGCCGCTCGCGATCGGCCACTTCACCCCGCTGGAGAAGGTCTACGACTTCGAGGTGATCCCGCCCGGCCTGACCGCCGAGGAGGAGGCCCGCATCGTCGGCACCCAGTGCCAGGTGTGGACGGAGTACATGGAGGGCCCGGAGCAGGTCGGCTACATGCTGCTGCCCCGGCTGTCCGCCTTCGCCGAGCGGGCCTGGGGCTCCCCGAAGGTCTCCTACGACGAGTTCCTCGGCCGCCTGCGCCCGCACCTGACCCGGATCGAGGCCCTCGGCCTGAACTACCGCCCGCTCGACTAAAGCGGTCCCTGACCTTGCAGATACTGCGGGGATAACTAAAGTCGCCTCAGGCTGTTAGGACGGATAACAGCCTGAGGCGATCTCGTTCGGGGGCGGAGGACAGATGACCGCGGTGGGTCCGCTGGATGCGATGTTCCTGCTCGGCGAGACGCGCGAGCAGGCGATGCACGTCGGCGGCCTGATGCTCTTCGAGCTCCCCGAAGGCGCCCGCGACCAGGTCTTCCCCGACGGCACCCGGGACTACGTCTCGCGGCTGTACGAGGACATCACCCAGAATCAAACGGTCAATCCACTCTTCACCCGCCGGGTCCGCAACCGCGCGCTGGACCTCGGCTACTGGTCCTGGGACCAGGACCGCGACATCGACCTCGAGTACCACGTACGCCTCTCCGGCCTGGCCCGCCCCGGCCGCTTCCGGGAACTCTTCGAGCTCACCAGCCGCCTTCACGGCACCCTGCTCGACCGCCATCGCCCGCTCTGGGAGATGCACCTGATCGAAGGCGTCCAGGGCCGCCGCTTCGCCGTCTACTCCAAGATCCACCACTCCCTGATCGACGGCGTCACCGCGCTCCAGTGGATGCAGAACACCCTCACCGCGGATCCGTTGCAGGACGGCATGCCTGCCACCTACTCACTCCAAGGCATGAATGGGAGTAATCGGACGGAGGTGGAGTCGGCTCCGCGGGGGTTGGTGGGTGGAGTCGGTCGAGCGCTGGCAGATCTGGCCGGCCTTTCGCCGGTCGGACTGAAGAGCGCCCTCCGAGTACTCCGGAACGAACACTCCTCGGTCGCCTTCCAAGCACCACAGACCATCTTCAACCAGCCGATCAGCGCCGCCAGGAGATTCGCCGCGCAGTCCTGGCCGATGGAGCGTCTCGAAAAAGTCCGCGCACTGACCGGCGCGACTCTCAACGACGTCATGCTCGCCATGTGTTCAGGTGCCCTGCGCAACTATCTGCAAGACCTCAACGCCCTTCCCGACAAGGGATTGACGGCGATGGTCCCCGTCTCACTCAGAGCAGCGGACGGCTCCGGCCGAGGCGGCGGCAACTCCCTCGCCACCCTGATCGCCGACCTGGCCACCGACGAGCGCGACCCAGCGATCCGCATCAGCCGGATCATGGCCTCCACCACCTATGGCAAGAGCGTGCTCTCCCAGCTCAGCCCACTCCAGAACCTCATGATCGGTGCCCTGGGTCTCGGCTCGGCCGGCCCCGCCGCCGTCATTCCAGGTCTGGCCGGCCGCACCCCACCGCCGTACAACCTGGTCATCTCCAACATCCCCGGCCCGAGCACCAGCCCCCTGTACTGGAACCGCTCCAGACTCCTCGGCATGTATCCGGCCTCGATCGTCCTCAACGGCCAGGCGCTCAACATCAGCGTCACCAGCTACGACCACCAGCTCCATTTCGGCCTGATCGGCTGCCGTCGCACCGTCCCGCACCTGCAACGCCTCCTCGTCCACCTGGAGACGTCCCTCACCGAACTAGAGCTGCTCTAAGTACCGAGGCTCAATAGCCGTCTCACGATCACCCTCGACATACCAAGCCCGGGCCCCACGCACCACCGACACGGCCTCCCGCAACACCCCGTCGACATAGTGCAGCCCGACGCCGTCCTCGGTCGCGTACCCCGCCGGCAAGACGCCCGAGGCAACCATCTCCCGGTACGCCGTACGCCGCGGCTGGTCCCCGAGATCGTCGTGCACCCCGTTGCTCCACGGCAACCACCCAAGCCCGTTGCTGAAGGCATCCAATTGCCCGCTGAACGAATCAGTCGGCCCGCCGACATGCCAGCACAGACTCCCGGCACTCTGCCCAGCCATCACCACCCCGGCCTGCCAGGCTTCGTGCAGAATCTCCGGCAACCCGTGCGCCCGCCACACCGCCAGCAGGTTCACCACACTGCCGCCACCGACCCACACGACGTCCTGGGCCAGCAGATGCGCGCGCACATCCGGAACGTTCGGCGACGTGAACAACGTCAGCACACTCGCCTCGACCGACGGATCGTTGCCGAAAGCATCCTCGAACCACTGCACCGCCAACGGGTGATCCCCCTCGGCGGTCGGCAGGAAGCAGAACCGAGCCGGCCTGCCGGTCACGCCCGCCAGCGCGACGGCGTACGAGATCAGGTCCCGGGTACGCGATCGATCGCCCTCCAGGATCCCGGAGACGGCGAAGACCTGCGTCGGGCTCACAGCCGGACGATGCCCTCCGCGGTCTGGAAGACAGCGGCGTTCAGGCCGGGCTGACCGTTCGGACCGACCCAGGCGACATCGAGGTCGTCGAGCAGGTGGTCGGCCGGGTGGCCGATCCAGTCGGTCACCCGGGTCGGGTCACCGGCGATCTCCAGCCCGGTCAGCTTGACGCCCTTGCCGCCGACCGACGGGTGCTGGCTCAGGTCGTCCCAGTGGATGAAGAACGGCAGCTGCGGGTCCGCGATCAGACCCTTGACGCCGATCTGCCGCCAGGTCAGGTTGACCCCGTCGGGCCGGTGCCGGTTGCCCGGTACGGCGTCGCGGCCGAGGCGCTGCTCCATCCGCGGCATGTCGCGGACAGCGACCACCCAGCCGAGCCAGCCGCCGCCCAGCTCCTTGCGGGCCCGCACCGCCTGACCGAACGGCGCCTTGTCCGACGACGGGTGGTCGAGCACGTCGACGACCTCGATGAAGCGGTCGTTCTCCAGCGGCAGGATGTGGTTCACCGTGCCGAAGCGCGGGTGCACCCCGCCGTCGACGAACTCCGCGCCGAGCACGGCGGACAGCCGCTCGACCGTTGCCTTGTACCCATCGGGGCCGGCCGCGTAAGACAGATGATCCAGGCGCATGCCGACATTCTGTCCGTCAATCCCTGACGCCGCAGATCCGGGGTGTCGAAGGAAGGTAACCCTAACTACAAAAAGGGAGGGGAGGAGTCAGGAGATCAACGGCAGCGAAGCAGGGTGCGGAAGCAACGGCTTGGCCGCCGCGAGGTGCTGCCGGCAGTACTCCGCGAGCACGTCGTACGCCTTCGGCCCCATCAGCGTCTGCAGCTCGACCTTGCTCGACTCGAAGACCGCCTCGACCGCGATGTGCGCCTCGGTGTTGCCGGTGCAGTACCAGTCCAGGTCGTGCCCGCCCGGCCCCCACCCGCGCCGGTCGTACTCGCCGATCCCGACCTCCGTGTACGACGTCCCGTCCGGCCGCTCGACCTCGCGGAAGGTGCGCCGGATCGGCAGCTGCCAGCAGACGTCGGGCTTCGTCTCGACGAAGTGCACGTCCTTCTGCAGCGCGAGTCCGTGCAGCGCGCAACCGCCGCCGGCCGGGAAGTCGGTCCGGTTCAGGAAGATGCAGGCACCCTCCCAGACCCGGGTCTTGCGATCGCCCTCGTCGTCGGTCTCGACCCAGCCGTTCTTCTTGCCCTCCTTGCGGAACTGCCACTGCTCGTTGGTCAGTTGCTTGACGTAGCCCTTCACCCGGGACTCGTCGTCCTCGTCGGAGAAGTGCGCGCCGAGCGTGCAGCAGCCGTCGTTCGGGCGGCCCTTGTAGATGCCCTGACAACCACCGCCGAAGATGCAGGACCAGTTGGAGGTCAGCCAGGTCAGGTCGCACCGGAACACCTGGGCGGCGTCCTCGGGGTCGACGAACTCGACGTAGGCACGGGCGAAGTCAGGAGATACCTCAGGCACCCCGAAAGCGTACGTCGTCGGGCGCGATACTCGGTCATCGCAACCAGTACTGCTCCGGTGGCGGTGGAATCAAATCTGCGGGAAGACGCTCACGGCCGAATCGGATGAACTCCAGGAGTCCAGTAGCGTGAGGGTATGCGGCTCGGCGTACTAGACGTGGGATCCAACACCGTCCACCTGCTCGTGGTGGACGCACATCGTGGTGCGGCGCCGCTGCCGGCGTACTCGCACAAGACCGAGCTGAAGCTCGCCGAGCACCTGGAGAAGGACGGCCGGATCGCCCAGTCCGGGGCCGACGAGCTGGTCTCGTTCATCTCCGAGGCGGCCGAGCTGGCCGAGGACAAGGGCTGCGAGTCGGTGCTCGCGTTCGCCACCTCGGCGTTGCGGGAGGCCCCGAACGGCGAGAAGGTGCTGGACCGGGTCCGGGCGCAGACCAACGTCGACCTGCAGGTGCTGACCGGTGAGGACGAGGCGCGGCTGACGTTCCTCGCCGTCCGCCGGTGGTTCGGCTGGTCGTCGGGTCGCCTGGCGGTCTTCGACATCGGCGGTGGGTCGCTGGAGATCGCGGCCGGTTCCGACGAGGAGCCGACCGTCGCCGTGTCCGTGCCGCTGGGCGCCGGCCGGCTGACCCGCGAATCGCTGACCCAGGACCCGCCGGACAAGGACGAGGTCAAGGCGCTGCGCAAGCGGATCCGGGTCGAGATGGCAGCGGTCGCGGGCGACGTACTGCGGGCCGGCAAGCCGCAGCGCGCGGTGGCGACCAGCAAGACCTTCCGCTCGCTGGCCCGGATCACCGGCGCGGCTCCGTCCGACGACGGCCCGTACGTACCGCGTTCGCTCAGCCGCGACGGCCTGTCCGAGTGGCTGCCCAAGCTGATCGCGATGACGGCCGCCGAGCGCGCCGAGCTGCCGGCCGTCTCGGCGAGCCGCTCCTCCCAGCTGGTCGCCGGCGCGCTGGTCGCCGACGCGGTGATGGACCTGTTCGACCTGACCTCGCTCGAGGTCTGTCCGTGGGCTCTGCGCGAAGGCGTGATTCTGTCCCGTCTGGACCAGCTGCAGCCCCGATGAACTACCACGAAGGCAAGTCACAATGACCAGCACGACCGCGAAGATCGGCCTGTCCAACGCTTCGGTGTACCCGGAGTCGACCGCCAGCTGTTTCGAACTGGCGGCCCGGCTCGGGTACGACGGCGTCGAGGTGATGGTCGGGATCGACCCGCTGAGCACCCAGATCGACGCGGTCAAGCGGCTGGTCGACTACCACCAGCTGCCGGTGCTGGCGATCCACGCGCCCTGCCTGCTGATCACCCAGCGGGTCTGGGGCACCGAGCCGTGGGGCAAGCTCGAGCGCAGCGCCGAAGCGGCCACCGAGCTGGGTGCCGACGTGGTCGTCGTCCACCCGCCCTTTCGCTGGCAGCGGGACTACGCGCGTGGCTTCGTCGAGGGCATCGCGCGGCTGGAAGCGGAGACCGGCATCATCTTCGCGGTCGAGAACATGTACCCCTGGCGCGCGCCCGGCAAGGGCCTGCAAGCGTACGCGCCGAGCTGGGACCCGACCGAGCAGACCTACGCCCACACCACGCTCGACCTGTCGCACTCCTCGACCGCCGAGCAGGACTGCGTGGAGCTCGCCGCGACGATGGGCAGCACGCTCAAGCACGTTCACCTGACCGACGGCACCGGCTCCGCGAAGGACGAGCACCTGGTCCCCGGCCGCGGCACCCAACGCGCCGCCGATCTCCTGCAGACGCTGGCGAACCAGGACTTCACCGGCCACATCGTGATCGAGATCAACACCCGCCGCTCGACCAGCCGCTCCGAACGCGAGGTCGACCTGATCGAGTCCCTCGACTTCACCCGCAAACACTTCACCCGCACCGCCGACGCTGTCACGTCCCGCCGCTCCGCCTTCGCCGTGACCAGCGACGGCGAGGTGTCGGAGCTCGACCAGTGACAGCCCGTACTCCGGGACGCCGGCCCGGCGGCCCGGACACTCGCGGCGAAATCCTGAAAGCAGCCCGGGAATCCTTTGCCAGCAAGGGTTTTGCGACCACCTCCCTGCGAGCGGTGGCCCGTGAAGCCGGCGTTGATGCCGCTCTCGTGCACCACTACTTCGCCAGCAAGGACGAACTCTTCATCGAGTCGATGGCGCTGCCGATCGACCCACGACAGGTAGCCGCCCGCATCCTGGACGGCCCGACCGACCAACTCGGCCGGCGCGTCATCACCGTCTTCCTGGCCGTCTGGGAATCACCCGACGGCCAGCAACGCATGAAGGCCCTCCTCCGCAGCGTGGTCAGCAGCGACGACGTCGCCCGCACCATGCGCGAAGGGATCGCCCGCCTCATCCTCCAGCCGGTCGGCCAGGCGCTCGGCGTACCGGATGCCGAACTCCGCGTCGCGCTCGTCGCCTCCCAGCTGATGGGCCTGGCCATGATCCGCTACATCGTCGAACTGGAGCCGATCGCCGCCACCGACGTCGCCGACCTGATCGACCGGATGGCGCCGGCGATCCAGCACTACCTCACCGCGTGAACATCCCCACCGACCGCGAGATCCGCGCCCTGCACGCGCAGTACGCGCCGACGAAGGAAGCCTTCGAGGTGGTGTACGAGCACTGCCGGATCGTCTGCGGCCTGGCCGAGCAGGTGATCAAGACCAACAACCTGACGGTGGACGTCGACCTGGTCCGAGCCGGCTGCCTGCTGCACGACCTCGGCGTGCATCGCCTCGACGGTACGGCGTACATCCGCCACGGCATCCTCGGCCACGACCTGCTGCGCGAACTCGGCTTCCCCGAGACGATCGCGCGCTTCTGCTCCCACCACACCGGCGTCGGCCTGACCCGCGAGGACATCGCGTTGCAGGGCCTCCCGATCCCGCCCGGCGACTATCTCGCCGAAACGGTCGAGGAAGAACTGGTGATGTACGCCGACAAGTTCCACAGCAAGAGCAATCCACCCAGGTTCGTCACGGCCGCCGCCTACCAGGCCGCCGTACTGCGTTTCGGCGCCGGCAAGGCAGCGCGCTTCGCCGAGCTCGTCGCCCGCTACGGCGAACCCGACCTGCCTGCCTGACCTCCCTCGATCTGTTGCCAGCAGACTTTCTCCGCGCTAAATTCATCATATGATGAAAAACGCGGTGACTTGCCGGGAGGTCGTGGTGGTGCGCGGGGACCGCGAGGTCCTGCACGGGGTCGGCTTCGACCTCGAGGCCGGTTCGGTGACCGGGCTGCTCGGTCCGTCCGGCTGTGGCAAGACGACTCTGATCCGCTCGATCGCGGGTCTGCAGGCCAAGGTGACCGGCACGGTCGACGTACTCGGCCTGCCCGCCGGCTCGCCCAAGTTGCGCGGCCGGATCGGCTACGTGACCCAGGAGCCCAGCGTGTACGGCGATCTGACCGTCACGGAGAACCTGCGCTTCTTCGCCGCAGTACTGGGTGTCGCCGCCGCCGACGTCGATCGGGTCATCGACGCCGTCGACCTGCGCAGCCACGCCGATGCCCGCGTCGACCGTCTCTCCGGCGGCCAGCGATCGCGCGCCTCACTCGCCGCCGCCCTGCTCGGCAATCCCGAGTTGCTGGTCCTCGACGAGCCCACTGTCGGCCTCGATCCCGTACTGCGCCGCGACCTGTGGGAGCTCTTCCATCGCCTCGCGGCCGACGGCGCGACGCTGCTGGTCTCCAGCCACGTGATGGACGAGGCGATCCGCTGCGACCGGCTGCTGCTGATGCGCGACGGCGACCTGCTCGCCGACGAAACCCCGCAAGCCTTGCTCGAATCGGTCGGCACGGAGGACATCGAGCAGGCGTTCCTCACCTTGATCGACCAGAAGGCAAGTGCCCGATGACCCCGCGCGTGACGTTGGCCGTAGCGGCTCGCGTCGTGGCCCAGTTGCGCCGCGACCACCGCACGGTGGCGATGCTGATCGTGCTGCCGGCGCTGCTGGTCAGCCTGATGTGGTGGATGTTCCACGACTCGCCGAACACCTTCGACCGGATCGGCGGGCCGCTGCTCGCGGTCTTCCCGGCGATCATCATGTTCATCGTGACCTCGGTCGCGACGCTGCGCGAACGCAGTACGGGCACGTTGGCGCGGTTGTTCACGATGCCGATGGGCAAGCTCGACTTCCTGCTCGGCTATGCGCTCGCGTTCGCGCTGATCGCCGTCGTGCAGGCCGCCGTGGTGGTCTCGATCTCCTTGTATGCCTTGGATCTCGACATCCGTGGCGCGGCCTGGCAGCTCGGGGTGGTCGCGGTGCTGGACGGCGTGCTCGGTACTGCGCTCGGTTTGTTCGCGAGTGCTTTCGCGGCGACCGAGTTCCAGGCGGTGCAGATGATGCCGGCGGTGATGATTCCGCAGATTCTGCTGTGTGGACTCTTCGTACCGCGGGAGCAGTTGCCTGAGGTGTTGCATGCCGTCAGCAACGTACTGCCGTTGTCGTACGCCGTGGACGCGGTATCTGGTGTTGCTGGAGGCAACGGATTTGGTGATGGTGCCGGGGTGGATGCGTTGATCGTGGTCGCGTTCATCCTGGCCGCACTCGGGCTGGGCGCGGCGACGCTCAAACGGCGTACGGCCTGACGCAGGCGCCGCGCGGCGGCGTACCGCGTGAGTCAGCTGAGGTGGCGGACGCCTTCCCAGCCGGCGTCGGGGGAGACATCGATCGCGACCCGGCCGTCGGGCCAGCCGATCACCGCGGCCTCGACCTGAGCGGCGGCCGGCGTCGTACCGTCGACGTAGTAGTGCAGGATCCGGTGACCGGCTGCCGTCTCGTGGGCGAGCAGCCGCCCCGAGTCGCCGAGCCGGTCGCTGAGATGGTCCTCGAAGTCGCGCAGGTGACTGAGCGTCTCGTCCAGCGGCAACCCGTCCTCACGAGCAGCCTTGTACGGCACCGAGACAGCAACATGCGTGTCCAGATGCGGCAACTGGACCGATCGCAACGGCACCATCGCCGTCGCCACCAACCGGTGCCCGGCAGCCGTCGTACCCTCCATCAATCGCCAGCTCGGCCCGCCGTCCTCGGCGACATGATCAGCCGCGAAGGCAGCAACAGCCGGCAACAGCTCAGCAATCGGTACTGCGTCCGACGGCCGCTCGACCTGGGTGTCGATCGCGCCGACCCACGTCTCGACCAGCTCCTCACCCAGCACCAGGTCGAGCAGCAGGAACGTGACCCGCTTCTGCAGGTGCTCGGGCAGCTCGCTGAACGTCGGGTGATGCACCCCGACGTGCAGCGCGGCCTCGCGGGTGTCCGCCTCGATCGTGACCAGCGCCGCGTCGATCTGCACCGGCGGCATCCCCTCGAACCGGATGGTGACGTCCGGGGCCGGGCGACGCATGTCGGCGTACTCCCAGGTCTCGTCCGAGGCCGGTGCCGCACGCAGCCAGCGGCGGGCGATCGCTCGGGTGCTGGGATCGCCGGCAGCGGTCACCACCAGGACGTGGGAGGAGTGCAGGCCGGGGCCGAGCTCCCAGTCGAGGCTGCCGTGGATCCGCGCGATGTAGCCCGCCAGTACCTCGGCGGTCGCGTTCGGATCCTGCTTCGCGATCGCGGTCGCCACCGACTCGGCGCCGGTCGCGGTCCACCAGGCCCAGAACTCGCCGATCGGATCACCGCTCGCGACCTTGCGGCGCTTGAACAAAGGCATGCCCGCATCTTCCCCCGGAGCCAGGCCAAGCGGAACGCGACGCCCTCCCCGGGTGAGTTGCGGCCGTCTCGGCGACCGGGGCTTTACGCTGCGTAGATCAGGACCACTCGCCGTACTGGTGTGGTCCTGGCCACACTCCCGGCGAAGATTAGGGAGCGCCAGGTTCAGGCGCGTAGCCTGCTGACACCCCTGAATCTTCGCGCGGCACACCATGGGGCCGGGTGGGACGGGACAACGAGGAGGAACGCAAAGTGCTTCGCCGAGTTCTGCTGGGCGTGTCCCGCAGCCCCCAGATCAAGAAGGCCGTCTCGGCGATGCCGGTGTCCAGCGGCATCGTGGCCCGGTTCGTCGCCGGCGAGACCGCTCCGGAGGCCGTGCTGGCCACCGAGAAGCTGGTCAGCAACGGCCTCAACGTCACCCTCGACCACCTCGGCGAGGACGTCACCGACGTCGCCGCCGCGACCGCCACCGCCGACGCGTACCTCGAGCTGCTCAAGAAGCTCTCCGCGGCCGGCCTGACCGCCAACGCGGAGGTCTCGGTCAAGCTGTCCGCCGTCGGCCAGGCGCTGCCCGGCGACGGCGAGAAGATCGCGCTGGAGAACGCCCGTTCGATCTGCCACGCGGCCCGCAACGCCGGCACCACGGTCACCCTCGACATGGAGGACCACACCACCACCGACTCCACCCTCGGCATCCTGCGCGAACTGCGCCAGGACTTCCCCGAGACCGGCGCCGTCCTGCAGGCCTACCTGCGCCGCACCGAGTCCGACTGCGTCGACCTGGCCCACGCCGGCTCCCGCGTCCGCCTCTGCAAGGGCGCCTACAAGGAGCCTGAGTCGGTCGCCTTCCAGGACAAGCGCGCCGTCGACAAGGCCTACGTCCGCGCCATGAAGGTCCTGATGAACGGCGCCGGCTACCCGATGATCGCCTCCCACGACCCGCGGCTCATCGCCATCGCCGGCTCCCTGGCCGACCGCGCCGGCCGCGAGCGCGGCTCGTACGAGTACCAGATGCTCTTCGGCATCCGCCCCGAGGAGCAGCTCCGTCTCGCCCGCGACGGGCAGACGGTCCGCGTCTACATCCCGTACGGCGAAGACTGGTACGGGTACCTGGTACGCCGGCTCGCCGAGCGACCTGCCAACCTGCAGTTCTTCGCGCGCTCGCTGATCAGCAAGAAGTAATCCCCCGCGCGCCCGCCGCCGGTCGCTCCTCCGTCGCTCCCCGCTCTGGGCGCTCCCACCCACCCGTGGGGGCGCTCCTGCGTCGCGCGGTTCGACCACGGCGGTGGCGCGCCGGGTCAGGTGTTCTACAGGTGGTTGGTTTTCCCCGCGCGGCCTCCGACGCCCGCTCCTTCGTCGCGTGCTCGTTCAGCCGCTCCCGCCCACCCTTGGTAAGCGCTCCTGCGTCGCGCGGTTCGACCACGCTGGTGGTGCGCTGGCCAGGCCACTGCAGGTGTTGCGGCGCACCTCGCACACCCGCACCTCGCACACCCGCGCCTCGCGCGTCCGCGCCTCGCGCGTCCGCGCCTCGCACACCGGGCACCCGCATCGCGACGCTCCCCGTCAGACCGGCAGGAGCAAGCGCCCACTGCGCGATCTTGCCTGCTAGGAAACCCACCTGCCGGTTGCAGCTTGTTGCAACCACTTTCCGGTTCAGACCCCTGAATCGGTCGGTAGGGTGACTCGACATTTGTTGGTGCAATGCCCTCGGGGGGCATCGGGTACTGAGGGAGAAACGTGCAGATGAGAGTTCGTCGTTTTGCGTTGGCAGTGGCTGGGCTGAGCCTGGTCACGGGGGTTTTGGCGGCCAACCAGGCCACCGCGGAAGTGCAGGGCAAGCCCCAGCCGAGCCGTCAGGCGCTGGGGGAGAAGCTAGGGCAGGCGCAGGCACTGGCGGCCGGTGCCTGCTCGGTCGCTGTTGGTGCCGTGACCGCCGCCGGTCAGAACGGTGGCTACCGGATCACCGCGACCAAGCCGGTGACCGCGTCGCCGTACGACCCGTACAAGCTGTTCGGCGTCCGCGCCAGTACGACCTGGTCGGCCTGGCAGGGGGCGGGCACCACCAAGTACTACTCGGGCTTCCTCCTGGTGGGCGGCAGCCTGTACACCGCCGTCGAGTTGTACAAGACCCCGGACGCAGTTCCGGTGGTCAGCTCGAAGCGGCTCGGTACCGGCTGGAGCAGCTTCACTTCCGTGGCGAGCTCGCGCTACCTCAATCCGCAGAACTATGCCGAAGGCATGTTCCTCTACGGCCTGAACACCAACGGCACGCTCTACCGGTACAGCATCAACGGCACGACCGGTCCGGTCTCGGCCGCCGGCAGCGCGCCCGGCTACAAGTCGTTCAAGTTGATCACCATGATCGCGGAGACCCCGACCTACGACACGCTGCTGGGGGTCACCAAGACCGGCGGGATCTACACCATCCACCTGCCCAAGACGGCGCAGCTGAAGGGCACCCTCAAGCTGGTCCGCACCACCGGCTTCGGGTCTTACCACCAGCTGGTCGCCGAGCGCTGCGGCAACAACGGCGGCACGCTGCTCACCGGCTTCAACAACACGGCCAAGACGGCCACCGTGTACGCCGTCAGCAAGGCGAAGGGCACGCAGACCGTCGTCAACACCGTTGGCAGCGTCGCTCTGACGCAGAACGGCACGGTCCACATGCGGTACATCAGCAACACCAACCTCATCGGCGAGTGACGTTGCCCTGAGCACCTGAACTCGTAGTACAGAGCAGAAGCCCAGGTCACCCGACCTGGGCTTCTGCTCTGCGCGGCTAAGAAGCCGTAACAGCAAATGCACCCCGGCCGCCGACCACCGGCAGGTTGAACGAGCTGCCGTGCAGGTTGAGCGTCAGCTTCGTGCCCGCCGCCGGGCGGACGGTGAAGTCACGATCGCTGGAGAGCACCATCAGGCCGAGCCGGTTGCCGGCCGGTACGACGACGTCCTTCGGCTGCAGGTCGAAGTCGACCCGGTCGGTCGCGCCGATGCGGATCGGGGACTCGGTCCAGTCCGAGTCGGCGTTGGCGGGATCGGCCCAGCCTCGGGTCAGGATCGTGGCCGCGCCGTTGGGGGCATAGCTGACCAGCGCCACGGACAGGTTCGCCCGGGCCGTGCTGAAGGCGACCTTGAGTGAGACCGTCGGGGTTCCGCTGATCCGGACCGGCTTGGTCAGCGGCTCGGTCTGGTAGATCAGCCGCTCGGGCGACGCGGCGGCATTGGCCGAGGTCAGCGGAGCGATCGCGGCGTTGTCGACGAGCGTCTCGCGGATGCTGCCGTCCTTGCCGGTGGTGAGACCGCCGCGGGTGTTGCCGCCTGGGGTGAAGCGGAGGTTGACGTCGGAGGTGCCGGGATCGGGCCATTCGGCGTACGGCGTCGGGTTGGCGGTGCCGCAGACCAGGTTCACAACGGTGCCGTTAGCAACCTTCTGGCCGTTGCCGGTCGCAACGGCTGTGGACAGCACCAGGTGGGTGGCGTCGGGGATGTTGGAGATCAGCCGGGTGGTGCTGGTGATCGTCCCGTTGGCGTTGGTCTGCGGGACGGTCAGCGTGAAGCCGATCCGGAACGCGCTGGTGTCCGCGACCGTCAAGGTGGTGGTGTTCGCCTGGTCACCGGTCACCACGCTCTGCCGCGCCGGGCAGGCGGCCGGTTCGCGGACCACCCAGGACCGGGGGAGTTGCTCGACACCGTTCTGTACGCCGTACAGGTAGCGGGTGAACCAATAGTTGATCAGCACGTCCGGCGGCGCGCCGCCGTGGCCGCCCTGGTGGAAGTAGAACATGTGCGGCACGCCCTGCTGCTTGAGCGCTTCGTAGAACTGGACCGCGTTCTTGGTCATCACGTTGAAGTCGTTGTTGCCATGCGCAACCAGTGAGGCGGCGTGCACGTTGCGCACGTCCTTCAGGTAGTTGCGTTCCTGCCAGAAGTCGCTGCGATCGCCGGTGGCCCGGTCCTGGTTCGCCTTCAGCTCGTCCAGGATCGGCTGGCAGATCGTCCGGGTCGTCGTCTCGTCCAGCCGCGAGTACACCGCGTCGGCCAGGACGTCGAGGTCCTCGCCCTGGAATCCACCCGGCGCGCGGACCATGCCGTTGGCGCGGTAGTAGTCGTACCAGTCCGAGATCGCCGAGATCGGGACGATCGCCTCCAGGCCCTCCACACCGGTGGTCGCGACCGCTTCGGGGATCGTGCCGTTGTACGACGTACCCATCATCCCGACCTTGCCGGTCGTCCAGGTCGCGACCGCGGGGGTGTTGCCGTCCCTGGTCGTGTACGCCGGTGCGCGGCCGTTGAGCCAGTCGATCACGGCCTTGCCGGCCAGCGTCTCGTTGCTGCCACCCGAGGTCGGGCAGCCGTCGGAGTGACCGGTACCAGGCGACTCCGCGTGGACCACGGCGAATCCGCGGGGCACCCAACGGGACTCGTAGACGGTGCTGATCACCGGGCTGGTGTTGGATCCGGCCTGGAACGGGGTCGCGACCCGGTCGGCCGGCGGCTGGCCGAGCGGGTGGTCGACCTCCCAGTTCGCCGCGTCGTTGAGGCCGGCGTAGTACGGGCTGTCCTCGAAGATGACCGGCACCTGCAGTCCGTCGGTCAGCACCTCGCCGGGAGCAGTGAAGTCGGCGTGGATCCGATCGGGCTTCCCGTCCCGGTCCGAGTCGAACGGCGCCTGCACCCAGACCTCGCCGCTGTACCAGTCGGCCGGTTTGGTCGAGAAGACATCCTGGGCCAGGCCGTTCACGAACGTCGGTCTCACACCCTGGGCCTGAGCAGTCACCGGTGGCGCGGCAAGCAGTGCCCCGGCCACCAGAGTGGCCGCCGCCGCGGCGCCGGTCACCCCACGAACACGTCGTCTCATTCGATCCACCTCACGCGTAGTCGTCGCCCCCGACCTGTGCTGCATCATCCGGTGGTGGCTCCGGCCGCGGCAATTAATTAACGGCCGCAAGCCGAGCACAAGGGAATTCCTTCGAGCCGGATGATGCAGCGCCCGTCGAGCCGACCCACGTCACGCCGCGTCGAGCGCCTCGGTGATCTTCCGGGTCATCTCCGTCATCGTCGGGCTGGGCGAGCTCTGGTGGGTCTGGGCGGCCTCGAGAGCGAGCCGGACCGTACTGCGGAAGTTCTCCGCCTCCGTCGGCGCCTCCTTCTCCAGCAGGCCTACCGCCTCGGTGAGAGCAGGCAGGACCTGGTCGGCCATCTCGGCGACGGTCTTGCCCGTCAGCTTGATCGCGCCGGACTTCTCCGACAGCACGTGCCCGACCAGACCGGTCGCGGACGACAGCGCGATGCTGCCGTGGGTGGCGATCTTGTGCGGCTTGCCCGCTCCGCCGGCGGCGGCGAGCAGCGAGACAGCGCCGTACGCGGCGGTCCGGATGGTGGCCTTGTCCTGGGTGGTGAGGGTGATGGTCATGCGTTTTCTCCTTGGGGATTTCAGTTGGATGCTGCGACGGTTTCGCGGACTGCCTCGGCGACTGCCCGGAAGTCCTTGCGGAGGATGTGCGAGTGGTTGCTCGGTACCTTGGCGGCGACCTTGAGGTGCGGGTTGCGGGACAGCACCGGGTCGAGTGAGGCGCGGGCCGCCTCCATCTCCTCCTCGCCGCCGCCGAGGTTCTTGCCGGTGGCAAGCACGTAGCGCAGTGGGCGGGTGACCCGGTCGAGGACCGGCTCCATCGCGGCGCCGATCGCGTTGACCTCGATGTTCGCCTCGGCGTGCTGGGCCGCGCTCATCCGGGCCGCCATCCCGAACGGCCGGGCCAGCGGGAGGATGAACCGCATCTTGTGGAAGAGCTTGCGGATCCGCTCCGCGCCTTCCTCGCCGGTGAGCCCGTACGGCATCCCGCCGTCGACACACACCACGCCCAGCGTGCGCTCCGGGTTCTGCTCGGCCCAGTGCGCGGCGAGCGTCGCGCCGTACGACCAGCCGACCAGCAGCGGCCGCTCGACGCCGGTCGCCTCGAGGACCGCGTCGATGTCCCGCAGGCCCGCCTCGAAGCTGTAGTCGGCCGACTGCTTCGACTTGCCACGGGCCCGTGCGTCGAAGGTGATGTGCCGGTACTCCGCACCGAGCGCGGCGATCACCGGCCGCCAGGGGCGCTGGTCGGCGTACGCGCCGTTGAGATAGACGACGGCCTGTCCGGTGCCGCCGGTGTCGGTCACTGCCAGTTCGGTGTCGTCCGTCGGCACCATCGTCTGTGTCATCGCAGTCTCCTAGGTCCTGTTGTTCAGGAATCTCTGAACAACAAGAACGCTACATTGCGTTCAGAGATCACGCAACATAGAAATCCGGAGCTTTCGCCTTGTTTTACGTCTGATCTGGCAATCCATTGCAATGATTATGGAGGTAAATGCAAAGGCGAAGGAAGCGATGCTTTGCAATGGCCTGAGAGTGAATGCATACTGGGCGCCGGACAGGCGACAGATGGGAGAACCGGTACCGATGCCCGGAGGCAGACTCACCACGCAGGACCGTCAGCAGATCGCTGCCGGGCTGGCCGAGGGACTCGGCTACGCGGAGATCGGCCGCCGGCTGGACCGGCCGGCCTCGACCATCATGCGAGAGGTCACCCGTAACGGCGGCCCCGACGACTACGTCGCCGACCAGGCAGACCAGGCCACTCGTACCCGCGCACGCCGCCCCAACCAGGTGCAACCCACGGCGCCGCCGATCCCCGACGACGCCTACGGACGCGACGCTCACGCAGTACAGGACTTCACGGACTCGTTCACCGATCTCCTGGTGCAGCAAGGCCTGCCGCGGATGGAGGCCCGGGTGCTGTCCTGCCTGCACCTCACCGACTCCGGCGCCCTCAGCGCCGCCGACCTGGTCCAACGCCTCCGCGTCAGCCCAGCCTCCGTCTCACACGCCGTCGCCTTCCTCGAACAACAAGGAATGCTGGTCCGCGAACGCCTGCCCGGAGAACGCCGCGAGCGCTACCTCATCGACGACGAGATCTGGCTCCGCAACCTGCTCGCCTCGGTCCAGATGAACAACGCCCTGATGGCAGCCTCCCGCCGCGCCGTCGACATCCTCGGCCCCGACACTCCCGCCGGCGCCCGGTTCGAGTCCTCCGCCCAACTGCTGCACTTCGTCAGCGAGGGCCTCAACCAAGCGATGGAGAACTGGCGAGCGCACCTAGCTGCCCGCGAATCAAACTGACTGGCTTCCCGCGCGGAGTCAGGCGCCTGCTCGGTGGAGGCGGTCTTCGGCTTGGTCGAGTACTTCGGTGAGGGCGACTGGCGGGCTGTCCCAGAGGAACTCGCCGCGGGCGTTGTGGAGGGCGGGCCAGAGGCTGGCGGCCCAGGCGAGTTCTGTTTCCTCGGGGGTGAAGGTGCGGGCGCGTGCATCTTGGTACGCCGCGAGGAAGGTCTCGGAGCTCTGGATCGGTGCCAGGGTTGGGGTTTCGGCGCTGGCGAACGCGCCGCTGGCGGCGCCGACCAGTGCGGCTTCGGGGAGCCAGGCGATGCTGTCCCAGTCGTGTACCGCGCGCGGGCCGGCGGTGGTCCAGCGGAGGTTCTGGGTTTCCCAGTCCGCGTGGCCGAGGACGCGTGGGAGGTGGCTCGGCTTGGTGAGCCGGGTGCGGGTGCGGCTCGCGATTTCCACCAGCAGAGGCGGGAGGTGGGTTGCGCGGGGGCGGTTGTCGTGGCGGGGGTTGGGTGGCCAGCTGCCGGGGCCGGTGTGGTCCCAGTTGACCCATTCGGGGTTCGGGAGCGGTGGCTTGAGCGGTAGGGCTTCGATGATCGTGCCGAGTTGCGCGTAGAGCCTGGCGAACTGCTCGGCGATCGCGGGGGTGTCTCCGCGCAGCACGTTGCCGTCCGGGCGCCATTGCTCGGCGTGTACTGCGAGGTCGTCGAGGTAGGTCACGTTGGTCAGAGGCCGGGCGCAGGGGAAGCCGGCGTCGGCCGCGTGCCGCTGTACTGCGACGCAGGTCTGCGCCCGACGGGTCGGGTCGGCTCTCGATTTGATCACCACGTGCCGCCCGTCATCCAGGCGGATGCCCAGTACTTCGGACATCTGCGAGGTGGCCATCAGGCGCTCGATCGGTGTGGCGCCAAGCTCCTGCTGACACCAGAGGACCAGCCAGCGCTCGAACTCGGAAGCCACCACGCTGCGACCATAGCTGAGCCATTTAAAGTAGCCCAGGTGGAAAGCACAGCACCATCGCCTGGTGGGGTGCGGACAACCGCCGAACTAGGCGCCCGCCTGCGTGCACTCCAGGTCTGGTCGGGCCTCTCCTACCGAGAGATCCACCGCCGCGTACTCCGGTCGAGACAAGAGCGTGGCATCGCCGAGCTTCCCGCGTTCAACACCACCTACCGGTGTCTCTCGCCGGGCAGGACGAGACTCGACGTGGAGTTGGTCGTCGACATCGCGAGAGCGGTGCTCGGGAGTGAGTCGCGGGCAGCGGAGTGGCGGCAGGCGCATCAGGTGGTGTCGGGGCTGGCGGCTGACGCGTCGGTGGTGCATGTCGGGGATCGGGTGGAGTCGGAGGGGGACTCGTTCGTCGGGCGGGCTTCGGCGGTGACGGCCGCGACGGCCGCGTTGCCGCGATTTCGACGCGTACGCCGGTGCCGCGCTGGCCGGCTCGCCGGTCGAGCAGGCGCGTGACCAATTGGCCCAGCTCGTGCAGATGAACCTCCTCGAGGAGCACGGGACGGGGCGGTTCGAGCTGCACGACCTGATCCGCCTGCTGGCCTCCGACCAGGCACGAGACGAAGACCCCGCCTCAGTACGCCGTACTGCGCTCGACGGCCTCTTCGACTTCTACCGCGCAACCGCCGCGACCGCCGCAACGGCGTACGCGCCGCATGACCAGGAGCGGATCGAGCTGACCCAGCAAGCCGGACTGTCGGAACTGCGGTTCGCCGACCGCGACGAAGGGCGCGCCTGGCTCGACCGGGAACGACCCAACCTGCTCGCCACCGCGCTCCATGCGGCCGATCACGGGCGGCCGGAGTACGCGATCGCGTTGTCGGCGGTGCTGATGTACTACCTCGGTACGGCGAGCCTGTTCGCCGGCGCGGAGGTGTTGCACCAGACCGCGATCCGGTGCGCGCGCTCCGATCACGAACGTGGTCGCTCGTACAACAACCTGGGCGGGCTGTACTGGCGACTCGGCCAGTACGCCGACGGGCGCGCGGCGTACCAGCAGGCGTTGAGGTTCGCCCGGCTGGCGGGCAACCGGGTCGGCGAGGCGAGCGGTCTGTCGAATGTTGCTCTGGGCCACTATCGACTGGGTGACTACGAAGCTGCGGTTGTCTGTCAGCGCGAGGCTTGCGGCCTGTTCGAGGCCGAGGGCAACCTCAGTGGGATGACCACGGCGCTGGCCGGGCAGGGCTGGGCGGAGTTGCGGCTCAACCGGCCCGATGCGGCGCTGGTGTTGTTCGAGCAGGGTCTGGCGATCAGCCGGAAGTTGGGCGTCGACACCTTCGAGGAGGCGTTCGCGCTCAACAACCTGGCGGTCGCGCACGAGGTGCTCGGCCGCGCGGACGAGGCGTGGCGCGAGTACGAGCAAGCGCTGGAGCTGTCGCGCCGGCTCTCCTGGGTCAACGGCGAGAGCGACAACCTGAACGGGCTCGGCCGGATGCATCTCGCGGCCGGCCAGGTCGACGAGGCGCTCACGCATCACCTGCAGGCGCTCGACCTGGCCGTCCGGCTCGGCAGCAAACCGTTCACCATCGAGGTCCGCAACGACTACGCCCACGCCCTCCAGGCAGCGGGCCGAACCACCGAAGCGGTGGAGCAGCACCGCACCGCCCTGGAGGACGCGGAACGCATCGAAGACCGCTACGAACAAGCCCGCGCGTCAGCCGGCCTGACCAGGATCGGGGTCGGCAACCCACTGGTCGTCCGTGCCCGGGTCCCGGAACTCGAACGAACTCGAACTGCTCCCCGGCTAACCTGAGCGCATGAGTAGCAACGGGCAGGTGGCCATTCTCGGCGCCGGTGTGATGGGTGAGACGTTGTTGTCCGGGCTGTTGCGAGCCGGCCGGCGACCGGACGAGCTGCTGATCACCGAGCGGCGCGAGGAGCGCGCGACCGAGCTGCGCGAGCGG
Organism: Kribbella sp. NPDC056861; assembly: GCF_040687575.1. Classification (NCBI taxonomy): domain Bacteria; kingdom Bacillati; phylum Actinomycetota; class Actinomycetes; order Propionibacteriales; family Kribbellaceae; genus Kribbella; species Kribbella sp. NPDC056861. The sequence continues at coordinate 424,730 of NZ_JBFBNQ010000003.1, forward strand.
TACGGCGTGGATGTGGTGACGAACGTGGAGGCGGCCGCCAAGGCGGACACGCTGGTGCTGGTGGTCAAGCCGCAGGACATGCCCGAGCTGCTGGCCGAGATCGCGCCGGAGGTCCGCGCGTCCCAGACGATCGTCTCGCTGGCGGCCGGCATCACCACCAGCTTCGTCGAGTCGCGGCTGCCCGACGGCGTCGCGGTGGTCCGGGTGATGCCGAACACGCCGGCTCTGGTGGACGAGGGGATGGCGGCGATCTCCCGCGGCGCGCACTGCGACGAGAGCCACCTGGTGCTGGCCGAAGGGCTGCTGTCCGCGACCGGCAAGGTGATCCGGGTCCCGGAGAAGCAGCAGGACGCGGTGACCGCGATCTCCGGCTCGGGTCCGGCGTACATTTTCTTCGTGGTCGAGTCGATGATCGAGGCGGGCGTGCACATGGGGCTGCCTCGCTCGACGGCCACCGACCTGGTCGTCCAGACCGTGGTCGGGTCGGCCAAGCTGCTGCGCGAGACCGGCGAGCACCCGACCGTACTGCGGGAGCGCGTCACCTCCCCGGGCGGTACGACGGCCGCCGCGGTCCGCGAGCTCGAGGACCACAAGGTCCGGGCCGCTTTCCTGTCGGCCATCGAGGCCGCCCGCAACAGGTCCCGGGCCCTTGCCGCCGAGTAAGCCGGGCGAGCAGGTTCCGCAGACGCCCGCCCGCGTCCCCCCGGTACCGATCGAAGCTGTTCCACCCCTGCCCTGGTCACCAAAACTGGCCTACGACGTGTCCCGTGAACCGTTCTGGGTCGTCTTCGCGTTGCTCGTCGTCCTCAAAGTGGTCGATCTGCTCGAGGGCGACGACGGCGGCTGGCTGCACTGGGTCGACGGCCCGGTCGCTGTCGCTCTGCTCTGGTACGAGCTGGGCCGGGCGATCGAGCGGTTGACGATCCACGACGACGAGTTGGTGCTCAGAGGAACGCTGCTGCGCCGCCGCTACAGCTGGAAGGCGGTCGACGGCGTCGAGCGGCACGGCCGGAAGAAGGTGACCGTCGACCTCGGTCACCGCGGCAAGCGGACCTTCAAGTACGACGGCGAGAACGGCCGCCCGCCGGCCGATCAGGTGGCCGGCGTGATCGAACGCAAGCGCGGTTACAACACCTCGGCGTTGACCAGTTACCGGGTGTCGTTATCCTGGGGCGCCGCGGTCTTCCTGCCCGCGGTTGCGGCGGTCGTCGCCGCGACCGCCTGGGCTTGGATCAAGGGGTAAGTCGATGTCGGGTCAGCTACTTGACGCTGAGGGGTCTAGGGTCCCGCCCATGGAAAATCGTTCGAGCGGCACCGATGACGCTGCCGCGCGCCCCGGTACCGACTCCGCGAGCCCTCGGTCGGCCGGTCCGGAAGCACTGCCCTGGCGGGTCCCGCTGGACCCCGCGCCCTGGTGGGCCTGGCTCCTGTTCGTGCTCCCGTTCGTCGCCGTACCGGCGCTGAACTCCTGGCTCTGGATGGGCGCCCGCGACTTCCTCGCGGTCGGCCTGTTCACCGCCATCGGCGCCTCGGTGGTCCGGATCGCCGGCGGCGTCGTGCTGTACCGGGTCGAGGTCACCGCGACCGCGCTGAAGGCCCGCACCAGCATGCTGGTCCGCAGCCTCGCCTGGCAGGACGTCGACGACATCGAGATCGTCGACGGCTCGATCGTCCTGGCCAGCGGCAAGGACGAGAACGAGATCAACGGCATCGCCGCCGGCCGGACCGAGCATGCCGCCGCCGTCATCCAGGCGGCCCGCGACGCCGCCAGCGACAAGCCGGTACGCCGTACCCGCCCGCGCCCCGGCATCGGCGCCATCTTCGTCCTCGCGTACCTCGTTCTGGCGGTCGGAGCCTTCCTGCTCCGCTGGCACCTCGTCTAACCCCGAGCAGCCCAAGGCCCTTCGCCAGTGAGCTTCTCAGGCGTCACCCGCGCGATCACCGCGGTCTCGGAGTACCGGTTCTCGAACGGGTAGTCCTTGCCGAGATACCGCTGCGCCTGCAGGTCCATCAGCTCGGTCCACTCGGCGCCGATCCCCGGACCGGTCAGCTCCGCGCGCCCACGGATCACCAGGTACTGCGTCAGCCCGCGCGCGCTCGGCTGGTCGTCCTCGATCACCAGCGTCACCCGCGGATCGCGGCGCAGGTTGCCCGCCTTGCGCTGGTAGCCCTCCATCCCGATCAGCACCTGGTCGCCGTCGCGCTGCGCCCAGACCAGTGACGCCTGCGGCGAGCCGTCCGCGTCGACGGTGACGAGCACGATGTGGTTACCGGTCTCGAAGAGCCGGTGAGTGCTTTGCGGTAAGGAGATCATGCTGCTGACGGTAAACAGCGCAACGGGAACCCCTGAGTACCCTTGGATCCGTGGATGGAATCGGTGACGTCTTCCTCGCGGACTGTCCGGCCCGGCTGGCGGTCGAGGTGATCGCCGACAAGTGGGCAGTGGTGGTGATCTACGGCCTCAGCGAAGGACCGCGGCGGCACGGCGAGCTGGTGACGCTGATCGGCGGGATCTCGAAGAAGGTTCTCACCCAGACCCTGCGCCGGCTGCAGGCCAACGGGCTGGTGACCAGGCAGGACTACGGCGGCGTACCGCCCCGGGTCGACTACGACCTGACCGAGCTCGGCCGCACGCTGATGGAGCCGATCCGGATGCTGACCACCTGGGCCGCCGTCAACGGGGACGCCGTGCTCGCCGCGCAGGAGAGTGCATAAAGTCAGGTCCATGGACATCTCTCTGTGGCCGAGTGCCGCGCGGACCTGGCAGGAAGTGCTCGACGGCGCGGAGTACGCCGAGCGAACGGGCTGGCACGGCGTCTGGGTGGCCGACCACTTCATGGTGAACGGCGACGACCTGTCGCTGCCGATGAACGAGTGTCTCGCGCTGCTCGCCGGACTGGCGGTCAAGACCGAGCGGGTGCGGCTCGGCTCGATGGTGCTCGGCAACACCTACCGGCATCCGGCCGTGGTCGCCAACCAGGCGGCGACGATCGACCAGCTGAGCGGCGGCCGGTTCGTGCTCGGGATCGGCGCGGGCTGGCAGCGCAACGAGCACGAGGCCTACGGGATCGACCTGCCGCCGGTGAAGGAGCTGCTGGCCCGCTTCGAGGAGGCCTGCCAGGTCTTCACCGGGCTGCTCACCCAGGACCGGACCGACTTCGACGGCAAGTACTATCAGCTCACCGACGCCCCGCTGGAGCCGAAACCGGCCAAGCTGCCGATCCTGATCGGCGCCGCCGGCGAGAAGGTTGCCCTGGGCATCGTTGCGCAGTACGCGGACGAGTGGAACCACTGGGGCCTGCCGGAACTCGCGCAGCACAAGGGCGAGGTGTTCCGCGCGCACTGCGAGAAGATCGGCCGCGACCCGTCGACGGTCCGGCGCTCGACCCAGGCGATGATCGAGGTGATCGTGCCGGGCGACACCGAGGCCGAGGCGCGGCGCGATCGCCTGACCGCGGCCGGCCGCCCGACGATCATGGGCTCGGCGGAGTACGTGCTCGATGTGGTCGCGCGCTATCCCGATGCCGGGATCGACGAGTTCCTGGTCAACGACGGCCAGCTGGGCACGGGCTCGCGCCGCTTCGACGCGCTGGAGCGACTGCGGGAAGAGGTCTTCAACAAGCTCTAGAGCTCGAGGGTCGCCACTACCGGCCAGTGATCGCTGGGCAGCCGGCCGTCCGGCCGGTAGTGCGAAACTTCAGCGTCGACGACCCGCCAGCTCTTGCCGATCAGGATGTGGTCGATGCGCTCGTGATCCGTCGCGCCACCGAAATCGTGGAACGTCCCACCAGCCGACGCCGGTACTGCGTCCAGCCAGCCCGCGTCGAGCAGCACCTGCAGCGGCGCCGACCCCGGCTCGACATTCAGGTCGCCGACCAGCACCCAGTGCCGATCGGGCTCAGCCGCCGTCCACCGGTCGAGCAGCTTGGACGACTCGACCCGCGCGACCTCGCCCATGTGGTCGTAATGAGTGTTCGCGATCCCGGCCAGCGTCCCATCGGCGTGCTTCAGCCGGGCCAACGTGGCGATCCGGGTCAGGTCGGCATCCCAGCCGACCGACCCCGGAACCGTCGGCTCGGCGGACAACCAACGGGTCTCCGCGGACTCCACCTGCCAGTCGCCTGGCCGGACCATCACCACCGAATGCTCGCCCGCGTGAGCGCCGTCGTCCCGCCCGGCCCCGACGATCTCGTACTCCGCGAACCTCTCGCGCAGATACTCGAGCTGGTCGGGCAGCACCTCCTGCAACCCGACCACATCGGCCGCCAGCGCCTCGATCGCAGCCGCGGCCGCCTCGCGACGCAGTACCCAGGAGTTGTTGCCGTCGGCCGCGGAGGAGTTGCGGATGTTGAACGTCGCCACTCGAAGCTTCACGCCATCGATCCTGCCAAACCCATCGCGACGGTGGCGGCCCGGAGTCGCGGGGCGCTCGCCTCGATCGCCCGGTCCCGGCCCTTCGCCAGCATCTGATCGAGCGCGGCCGGGTCGGTCACCAGCCGCGCGTACTCCTTCTGCAACGGTTCGATGATCGCCAGGACGGCATCGGCGACATCGGTCTTCAACGCGCCGTACGTAGAGTAGCCGGTCGCCAGCTCCACCGGATCGCCGTCGGTGCAGGCGGCCAGGATCTCCAACAGGTTGGTGATTCCGGGCTTGCCCGCCTCGTCGTGACGCACCTCGCCGTCGGAGTCCGTGACCGCCCGCATCACCTGCCGCCGGATCACGTCCGGCGGGTCGAGCAGCCGGATCGTGCCGACCGCGTTGTCCTCGTCGGACTTGCTCATCTTGGCGGTCGGGTTCTGCAGGTCCTTGATCCGCATCGCCAGCGCGGCCTTCTGCAGTTGCGGTACGACGAACGTCTCGCCGTACTCCCGGTTGAACCGGATCGCGATGTCCCTGGCCAGCTCGACGTGCTGGTCCTGGTCGCCGCCGACCGGGACGCGATCCGTGCCGTAGAGCAGGATGTCGGCGGCCATCAGACAGGGGTAGGTGAACAGCGAGGCGCGGGTCATCGGTTTGCCGCGGCCCTTCTCCTTGTACTGGATCATCCGGGACAGCTCCCCGACGTACGAGGTGCACTCGAGCAGGTACGCGAGCTGGGTGTGCGCCGGGACGTCGGACTGCACGAACACCGTCCCCGGTGGCAGGCCGGCGGCGAGCATCAGCGTCGCCATCTCGCGGGTCAGCGCGAGCAGCCGGCGGGGATCGTGCCTGGTCGTCATCGCGTGCTGGTTCGCGACGAAGTAGAAGCCGTCGGGATCGGTGAACCGCCGCAGCGCGCCGAGGTGGTTGCCGAGGGTGAGCCGGCCGGACGGGGTGATACCGGAGAGCGAGGTCATGTCAGGTCCTTCGTCGATCGGGCCTCACCGGTCGACGGGCAAACAAAAAGGCCGCCTCGGTGAGACGGCCTGTTGGCAGCGTGTGAACGCTGGGGGTCCGCCTAGGCGGCCCACCAGTCCTGCAAAGTCAACTGACGCGCGGTGTTCACGGAATCAGAATAACCGCATCCTGGTCACTGAGCGCAAGCCCGCCGATCGAACGCAGGCCCGTACCGCGGCTGCGGGCTAAGGTCGGGGGCATGAGCGGTGAGGCGATGCTGGTCTTCGACGAGGGTCTGACGGCGTACGACTTCGGCCACGGGCACCCGATGAGTCCGATCCGGGTGGATCTGACCATCCGGCTGGCGCGTGCCCTCGGCGTACTGGATCAGCTGAAGGTGGTCCCGGCGCCGGTGGCCGACGATGCGCTGCTGCGGACCGTGCACAGCGCGGAGTACATCGCGGCGGTGAAACGGGCCGGGCTGAATCCCGACGAGCCGGATCCGGACCACGGTCTGGGCACCGACGACACGTACTGCTTCCCGCGGATGCACGAGGCGTCGGCGCACGTGGTCGGCGCTTCCGTCGAGGCGGCCCGGGCGGTCTGGGAGGGCGACGTGCTGCACGCCGCCAACATCTCCGGCGGACTGCACCACGCGATGCCCTCGACCGCTAGTGGCTTCTGCGTCTACAACGACCCGGCCGTCGCGATCCAGTGGCTGCTCGACCACGGCGCCGAGCGAGTCGCGTACGTCGATGTCGACGTGCATCACGGCGACGGTGTGCAGACGGTGTTCTACAACGACCCGCGAGTGCTGACCGTGAGCCTGCACGAGTCGCCGACCACGCTGTTCCCGGGCACCGGTTCGGCGGGGGAGACCGGTGGGCCGGATGCGCTGGGCTCCGCGGTGAACATCCCGCTGCCGCCCGGCACCGGGGACGCGGGCTGGCTGCGGGCGTTCCACGCGATCGTGCCGGACGTGCTGAAGGCGTTCCGCCCGTCGGTGCTCGTCACCCAGCACGGATGCGACTCCCACGTGGAGGACCCGCTGGCGCACCTGACCAAGACGATCGACGGCCAGCGAGCGGCGTACCTGGCCCTGCACGACCTGGCCCACGAGATCTGCGGCGGCAAGTGGGTCGCGACCGGTGGCGGCGGCTACGCGATCATCGACGTCGTTCCGCGCGCCTGGACGCATCTGCTGGCGATCGTGGCCGGTCAGCCGATCGATCCGGCGACCGCGGTACCGGAGTCGTGGCGTGAGGACGTGAACCGGCTCTATGGGCGGATCGCGCCGTCGCGGATGACGGACGGCCGGACCCCGGAGTACGTCGACTGGTCGACCGGCTACAACCCCGACACCTGGCTGGACCGGTCGATCAAGGCGACCCGGGACGTCAGTTTCCCGCTGCTGGGACTGGATCCGACGTACTGAATGTCAGTCGTTTGAAACTAATTCGAGACTGAACCATCCAGTCACACCAGACACCCCCTTTCCCATTCGCACCAACAGCCACTACGCTCGGTTCATGCACGGGCGGAGGTGCCGGAGGGGAAGCCGGCGCACGACCCGTGCTGGAAGTGCGGTGCGTTATGGCATCAAAGAAGTCCGGTGGTGAGTCGCCGCTCGCCGAGGTGAAGTTTCTGACCGTGGCAGAGGTTGCCACGGCCATGCGCGTGTCCAAGATGACGGTGTACCGCCTGGTGCACTCCGGCGAGCTGCCCGCGGTGCGGGTGGGTCGGTCGTTCCGGGTGTCTGAGGATGCCGTGCACGACTACCTCAAGGGCGCGTTCTACCAAGCCGGGTAACCACGAGAAGCGAAAGCGGCCGGACCTCCCTCACGGGAACCGGCCGCTTCGCCTTGCCTGCTGTCACATTCCAGCCCTCCCGAAACTGTCGGTGGCCGGTGCTTGAGTAGAGCCCAGTGAGGAAGCTGGGAGGCGGTTGGCATGAAGGTACGGGTGGAGCGGGACCTGCTGGTGGAGTCGGTGGCGTGGGTGGGGCGGAGTCTGCCCAGCCGGCCCAGTGTGCCGATTCTGGCGGGGTTGCTGATGGAGGCGTCCGAGGGGGAGCTGACGCTGTCGGGGTTCGACTACGAGACCTCGCACCGGGTCACGTTGCCGGCCCAGGTGGCCGATCCCGGGCGATGCCTGGTCTCGGGGCGGCTGGTGGCAGACATCGTCAAGAGCCTGCCGCACCAGGCGATCGACTTCAGCGTCGACGGCGCCAAGGCCGTGCTGGTGTGCGGGACGTCGCGCTTCGTCCTGCAGACGCTGCCGGTGGGTGAGTACCCGGCGCTGCCGGAGCAACCGCCGAGCAGTGGGGCGATCCGCAGCGACGTGTTCGCGCGAGCGGTCGCGCAGGTCGCGGGATCGGCCAGTCGTGACGACACGATGCCGGTCTTCACCGGCGTGCGGATGGAGATCGAGGGGCCGACCATCACGCTGCTCGCCACCGACCGGTACCGGCTGGCCGTGCGCGAGCTGGAGTGGGAGCCCGACGAGCCGGAGGCGTCGGCCACGACGCTGATCCCGGCTCGCGTCCTCTCCGAGACCGCCAGGGCGATGACGGGGTCGACCCTCACCCTGTCCCTCGATCGGGACGCGGCGGGCGGAGACGGGCTGGCCGGCTTCGCCGGGGAGGTGTCCGGGGGCTCTCGGTGGACGACGACCAGGCTGCTGGACGGCAGCTTCCCGAAGGTGCGCAACCTGATGCCGGCCGAGGACGCGATCGAGACCCGGGTCCGGATCGGTACGGCGACGCTGGTCGAGGCGGTCAAACGCGTTGCCCTGGTGGCGGAGCGCAATGCGCCGGTGCGGATCACCTTCACCGCGGAGGGCGCCACCCTCGACGCGGGCAACGGCGACGAAGCCCAAGCCTCCGAGACGATCGAGACCCAGCTGACCGGCGAACCGGTCACGGTCGGCTTCAACCCGACGTACCTGCTGGACGGCCTGCACGCGATCGGTACGCCGGTGGCGCATCTCGCCTTCACCCAACCGACCAAGCCGGCCGAGCTGACCGGCGCCACCGACCTGGAGGAAGCGCCGTTGACCAACTTCCGCTACATCCTGATGCCGGTCCGGCTGCACAACAGCTGAGCCGCTGCTGACGAGCGGTCCAGGTTGCTGGAACTGACACCTGTGGACAGTCCGAGGCGCTGGCTAGGGTTGATGGATGACGCTGTTGGCGGAGTACGAGGACGACGGCTACCTGCCGGAGTTCGGCACGCTGACGGTGCGCGATGTCCACGGCCACTTCGTCGATGCCGGGCTCCTGGAGGAGCACGGCACGGATGCACAGCCTTGCGGGACCGTCGCCCGGACCGGCAGCGGTTGGCTCCAAGCAGCCTCTGGTGATCTGCCGTGCCTGGTGGGGTTGCGAGCCTATGACGGACCGCCGGTCGCGGACGGAGCACTGGACCAGGACGGAGTACCGCAGTGGGCCGACCTGGTCGAGCTGCCGTACCGCAGCGACAGTGGCTCGATCTCATTGACCACGGTGACGGGCTTTGCGGTCGAGGAACACGTTCACCTGGGCGAGCCAGGGCTGTATCGGGTCCGTGTCACGCATCGGGAACTGAGGCAATCCGGTGCCGGGACGGAACTGGAGGCCGAGGAGGCAGCGGCCGCGCGGCTGTCGAGCCTTTGGCAGTTGGACTTCTGGCCGGTCGGTGAACTGGAGCCACCGCGCTGGTTCCGCCGGCATCAGCCGGCGGTGCCTACCGGGGATCCGGGCTGGGGCTACCTGCTCGGGTACGCGACAGCCGGGATCGTGGTCGACCTCGGGTACGTCGGGCAAGGCGACGAAGGCACGTCGCTCGAGGAGCTGAGCCGGTGGGCAACAGAGCACTCCTGGGGCGAGAACTGGCTGGATCAGCCGCTGACCGCGGACGACCATGGGTTCGCGCTGATGACCGTCGCCGAGGCCGCCGAGCAACTCGGCCGGCCGGAGCCGACCACCCGGCGGATGCTCCCGCCGTTGTTCACGGCGCTCGGCTGTCTGACCTTCGACGGCAACCGCTACCGCCAGGCGCCTGCTCCGCCGTTGCCCCAGCAGGTCTTGCAGCTTTCCGCCGAAGTACTGGCCAAGCTCGAGGTGTACCAGAGCATGAGCAAGTACACCTCGTTCACGTCCGACCTGATGACGCTGGCCTTGTGGGGCGGCGCGAAGCAGACCACGATCGCGACGCTGGCGGAGCGCACCCTCGCCGAGGAGGACGACGTCCGCGGGGCGCTGGGCGACGGAGTACTGCGTGAGCTTTTGCGGATCACCGGCGACTTGGCGGGGGAGTTCACCGTGACCGTGCTCCCGGCCAGATCCTATTGACTGCTGCTCGGCGTCAGGCCCAGATGGCGTGGCTGACCGCGATGCCGAGGTAGGCGGCTCCCAAGCCCGCCAGGACGCTGGCCGTCACGTTGGCGAGGGCAGCGAGCTTCGCGTTCTTCTCGTACAGACGCAGCGTCTCGTAGGAGAAAGTGGAATAGGTAGTGAGGGCGCCGCAGAAGCCGGTACCGACCAGAAGCTGCACCCACTGCGGCGCATTGCCCGCGATGGTGGCACCGGTGACGAACCCCAGAATCACCGATCCGACGACGTTGACGGTGAACGTGCCCCACGGAAAACCACTGTCGTGGCGGGCTTGCACAGCTCGGTCGATCAAGTAGCGCAGCGGAGCCCCGACCACAGCGCCCGCGATCACCAGCAGCAGCCTCATCGCCGGGTCCTCCTGACCGCCGCGCGCGTCACCGCGGTGCCGGTCCAAACCGCGACCATCGCGCCGACGACGGTTGCCAGCAGATAGCTCAGTGCCGTGACCGGATGACCATTCGCGATGAGCTGCTGGATGTCGACGGCGTACGTCGAGAAGGTGGTGAACCCACCCAGAATCCCGGTCCCCACGAACGGCCGCAGCAGCCGCTGCCCACTCCACACCTCAGCGACCAGCACCATCAGCACGCCGATCGTCGCGCAGCCGAGCACGTTGATCGACATAGTGGCCCAGGGCAACGATCCGGATGGTGTCGGCCAGGCGAGCCCGAACAGGTAGCGTGCGCCGGCGCCGATCGCTCCACCCAGAGCGATGACCCCGAGGACGGCCGCGTCGCCACGCCCCAGCAGCTTGCTTCGCACTCCAGCACGGTAATCGACCGGGGAGCTGACCAGCGCCCTGACCCGGCCGACCGCGCAACGGAGTACTCGGCATCCAGCTCGCGATCACCACGGACGGTGAGCGGCCTGCCGTGAAACTGATCACGGCCTACGCGCACGAGGTCGCCGAGATGCCGCAGGTGCTGCTCGAGATCGAAGCTGGGTCACCGAGAAGGGTCGCGAGCTCGCCCTCTACACCTGGGAACACCTCGGCTGAGCGCTAAGGTGGAGCTTCCCAGTCGGCGAAACCCACCCTCACGACGGGCGCCGGCGGACCACAGGGCACACTCAGCACGCCTCACTTAGGTCTACAAGGTGACCTGCAGGTAGGCTTTGCTGACGCTCTCTTTAAGTTTGGATGGTCCACTGTGGGTTCCGTTATCAAGAAGCGCCGTAAGCGTATGGCGAAGAAGAAGCACCGCAAGCTGCTGAAGAAGACGCGGGTGCAGCGCCGCAAGCTCGGCAAGTAGCAGTTCCCGCCGCCCTGTTCTCAGGGTGGCGTCGATGGAGTTGCTGTCTGGCTGGGGGTACTCGTGGCACAGGTAGTAATGGTTACCGGCGTCTCCCGGGACGCCGGTGCTCGTTGTGCCCGCCGCCTGGCAGCTGATCCCGGTATCGACACCGTGATCGGCATCGATGTCGTCCCACCACGGGCCGAACTCGGTCGGGTCCGGTTCGTCCGGGCAGACATCCGCAACCCCGTCATCGCGAAGGTCATCGCCGGTGAGGACGTCGACACGGTCGTCCACACGGGCGTCGTGGCGACCCCTGGCAGCGCCGGGGGACGGTCGTCGATGAAGGAAATCAACGTCATCGGCACCATGCAACTGCTCGCCGCGTGTCAGAAGGCGCCCGGTGTGCGCAAGCTCGTGGTCAAGTCGTCGACCACGGTGTACGGCGCCGGTCCCCGCGACCCCGCGATGTTCACCGAGGAGATGGCCCCCCGGGCGATCCACCAGACCGGGTTGAGCAAGGACGCGGTCGAGGTCGAGGGGTACGTGCGCGGCTTCGCCCGGCGCCGCCCCGACGTCTGCGTCAGCACCCTGCGGATGGCCAACTGGATCGGCCCGCAGACCGACTCCCCGATCACCCGGTACTTCGCGATGCCGGTGGTGCCGACCGTTTTCGGCTTCGACGCCCGGCTGCAGTTCCTGCACGAGGACGACGGCGTCGAGGCGATCCACCACGCGACGGTCAACGACCTGCCCGGCACCTTCAACCTGGCCGGCGACGGAGTGCTCTCACTGTCCCAGGCGATCCGCCGGCTCGGCCGGCCCGCTTTCCGGCTGCCGTCGTTCACAGCAGCCAGTACTGCGGCCGTCGTGCGCCGCGCGCGACTGGCTGACTTCTCGCCGGACCAGATCACCTTCCTGACCTACGGGCGCGCGGTGGACACCACCCGGATGCGCAGCGAGTTCGCCTTCGAACCGGAGTACACGACGGCCGGCGCCTTCGACGACTTCCGCGCCCACCTGGGCGCCGGGGCGGTCACTCAAGCCTCGCGCCTGCTGACCGCCGGACTGGGGGCACTGCGTGGCTGACGCCGACGTCATCCCGATCGGATCGGGAGGCCGCCCGGGCCGTGGCAGCGGACGCCGTACCACTCCGTCCTCGGCCGCGCGCGCACTCGCGGGGCCCGATGCGGCCAAGAACAGAGCCGAACGGACCGAGCGAGCCCGGGCCGCGCAGGCCCGCGCGGCTGCCAAGCCTGCCGCAGCCGAAGCCGGTCCGGAGAAGGCAAAAAGCAAGAGCCGAATCGGTAAGAGCAAAACAAGCAAGGCAGGGCTGCCCGCTGACAGTGCGCCTTCGGTCGAGTCGTTGCCGCTGGACACCTCGGACCTCGACGGACCAACGATTGTTCCCGACCTCGAGCCCAGCGATTCCAGTGAACCCAGTGGCGTCGAGGTCGGGGAGAGCTCGGCGCTGCGCGACTTCGCGGCGTTCGAGAAGATGGTGCGGGAGACGCTCGGGGTCGACGGGGAGCGGAAGGTCGCCGAGTTCCTGGCGTTCCTGCGCCGGCGGCTGACCGGGGACTACGAGGTCGACGAGTTCGGCTACGACTCCGACCTGACCGACCAGGTGCTGCTGAGCAGCCTGCGGCCGCTCGCGGAGAAGTGGTTCCGGGTCGAGGTGCGCGGGATCGAGAACATCCCCGACACCGGCAGCGCGCTGATCGTCGCGAACCACTCCGGCACGATGCCGATCGACGGCCTGATCACCCAGCTGATCGTCGCCGACCACACCAACCGGCCGCTGCGCACGCTCGCGGCCGACCTGGTCTTCAAGACCCCGTTCGTCGGCGAACTGGCCCGCAAGGGCGGCGCGACGATGGCGAGCAACGACGATGCCGAGCGGCTGCTGCGCCAGGGCAACCTGGTCGGCGTCTGGCCGGAGGGCTTCAAGGGTCTCGGCAAACCGTTCAGCGAGCGCTACAAACTCCAGCGCTTCGGCCGCGGCGGCTTCGTCAGCGCGGCCATGCGGACCGGCGTACCGATCATCCCGTGCTCGATCGTCGGCGCCGAGGAGATCTACCCCCTGGTCGGCAACATGGCGTCGCTGGCCCGGCTGGTCGGCGTCCCGTACATCCCGGTCACCCCGTTCTTCCCGCTGCTCGGGCCGCTCGGCATGATCCCGCTGCCGTCGAAGTGGCTGATCGAGTTCGGCGAGCCGATCCGTACCGACGAGTTCGCCGACGGCGCCGCCGACGACCCGATGCTGGTCTTCAACGTCACCGACCAGGTCCGCGAAACCATCCAGCAGACCCTCTACACCCTCCTGATGCAACGCCGCAGCGTCTTCTTCTGACCACTTTGTAGTACAGCCCTCGGTCAGCCGGGTGTCCTACGGCAGACGAAGAGCCCGGCTCCTCCTCAGGAAACCGGGCTCTTCGGTAGTACGCGGAAGGGTTACTTCCAGGGTGGCAACAGAGTCTGGAGCACGCCCGGCAGGTTGATCGTCGGGAGTGGCAGGCTCAGGGTCGGGAAGGGCCAGGGCCAGCTGGGCGTGCCGGGGGTCGGCAGCGTGGGGACGGTCGGTCCCGACGGTGTCGTGCTCGGCTTGCTCGACGGGCGGGGCGGCGTCTTCAGGTCGGTGGGGACGGTGGTCGGCTGCTCGACGATGGTGGTGTCCACCGTCTCGCTCGGCGGGGCCACGCTGGCCGTGCTGCTCGGCTTGGCCGACGGGGCGACCGCCGACGGCTTGCGGGTCGGCGTGGTGTTGCCCTTGATCGGCGTACTCGGCTCGGTGCCGGGGTTGACCGCCGGCGGCGGACCCGCGTTCCTGGCCGGTTTGGGCTTCTCGCACTTCGGGCAGGCCGCAGCGCTCTGCTGGGCCAGGTCCTCGATCGTCGCCAACGCCTCGACGGCCGGCTTGAGCGACTCCGGGGGCAGCTTGGGCGCTAGCTCACCGATGGCCTGGCGGGCGCTGGTGATGAACGCGGTGACTGCCGTGATGGAGGCCGGATCGCCGTCCTGCACGTACGACGCGATCAGCCGGGTGATGCCCTTGCGGGACTGGGCGGCGAACTCGGCGAGCGTGCTGTTGATGGTGGCCACGTCGCCACCGTTGTTCACCAGCGCCCTGATCTCGGACAACCGGGTCTCGGCGTGGTCGAGCTCGCGCCGGCCCCGGGAACCGTCCCCGACGCTGACGTTGGTCGAGACGTTCTCGATCCCACGCTTCATCCCGTAGAGCGCGTCGCCTGGCATCGCCTGCTGAGCGGCGGCGGCAGAACCGATGCCACCTCCGAGCAGAACCAGTGCGGCGGTACTGGCCAGCAGCCGGATACGCCGGCCTTGACGATGGCGGATATCTGTCACGGACGCGTCGTCGTCCTCGCGCGGAGGCGGTTCGTCCGAGCTGTCCGGGACGCTGGGTACCACGGTCGGAGTCGTTGTCGCGGCTCGCGCCGCGGCCTGCTCGAGGAGGCGGTGCCTCAGCTCGGCAGCGAACTCCGGTCGCGGTGTCACTGCGCCGGCGGTCCTCAGCCGTCCGACCAGCTCCACAGCTTCCATCAGCTCAGGGTCATCGCTCAGTCGCGAAGAGTGACGGGGCCCGTGATCGACGGCGTGCGCGAAGGTCTCCGCGCGCGCTCGAGCCCTGTGTAGGTCACTCATGAGTTCTCGTTCTCCTCAATGGCCGATCGGGGTCACCGAAAGGTCCTCACACAGGCAAACGAGGAAACTCCCTGACGGGTTACGAAAGACATTCGTTGTCATCCTCCTCACCTCAAGTCCTTGGGGATAACCTTCGCCAAGTGCCGGACGGCCCTCAGTTGCAGTTGCTTGACGGCGCCCTCGGATTTCTCCAGCGCCTTGGCCGTCTCCGCGATCGACAGACCGGCGAAGAATCGCATCGTCAGGCAGTCGCGCTGCTCCTCGGGCAGCGCGGCGACGGCGTCCCGCAGTACCTCGGCGGTGGCCGCGGCCAGCACGTCCACCTCCGGGCCCTCGGTCTGCCGGTCGTGCGTCTCGATCTCGTCGGTGACCACCTCGAGCCGGACCCGTCCCGACTTGTAGTGGTCGGTGATCAGGTTCCGGGCGATCGTCACCAGCCAGGCACCGAAGTCCCGGCCCTGCCAGCGGAACGAGTCCAGCGCGCGCAGCGCCCGGACGAACGTCTCACTGGTCAGGTCCTCCGCGAGTGCCGATGACGACACCCGGGCGTAGATGTAGCGATACACGGTCAGCGAGTACTCGTCGTACAGCTCGCCGAACGCACCGACGTCCCCTGCCTGGGCGCGATCGACGAGCTCTGCGCGTCTCATCCCGTCCGGGCTTGGCTCCGGCGTCGTCAAGTTCTCTCCCCGTTCAACTGACACGTCTGCGTCTGACACGCCCACGAATGACACGTTCTTGCAAGACACTGCCGCGGATGGCCACAGCGGCTGAGACAGCACCGAGCGTTACGCCTAGAGCACCCGCTGTCAACAGCACGCGGCGTGCCGCCTTCTGTCCGGACCGGTAATCGCGGACCCGCCAGCCGGCCACCGCGGCGTGCCGGCGGAGCCTGGAATCGGGGTTGACCGCGCAGGGGTGGCCCACCAACTCGAGCATCGGCAGATCGTTGACCGAATCCGAGTAGGCCGCACAATCGGCCAGGTGAAGCCCCTCGTGCGCCGCCAGCGCGCGGACCGCCTCCGCCTTCGCCGGACCGTGCAGGATATCGCCGACCAGACGGCCTGTATAGACCCCGTCCCGCGCTTCTGCAATCGTTCCCAGTGCACCGGTCAGACCGAGCCGGCGGGCCAGCAGGCGGGCCACCTCGACCGGCGCCGCGGTCACCAGCCAGACCCGCTCGCCGGCGTCCAGGTGCTGCTGGGCCAGGGCTTTGGTGCCCGGCCAGATCTTGTCCGCCATCAGCTCGTCGAAGATCTCCTCGACCAGGATCTGTACTTCGGACACCCGGTGGCCGGCGATGAAGTCCAGCGCCGACGAGCGCGCCTCGGCGACCGACTCGGGCGTCTCGCCCTGCAGCCGGAAGCGCAGCTGGGCGACCGCCTTGGCGGCGATCTCCCGGCCGGTGAAGAACCTGCGCCGGTACAGACCCCGGGCCAGGTGGAACACCGAGGCGCCCTGCAGCATCGTGTTGTCCACGTCGAAGAACGCGGCGGCATGAGTCACCGGCGGTGTCCGCAGCGCCGCCTCGAGCTCGGCGGCGGCCGCACTGGCCTCACCGGCCAGCACCGACCGGGCGCGCAGATCACGCGTCGTTGGTCGAGTCACAGACAGACCCTAGCGGTCTCGTGACAGACTCGCCTGGTGAACTTCAACTTCGCGGATGTTCTTCGTGACACAGCGCAACGTCACGGCGAACGTCCGGCGCTGGTCGACGGGGACCGGCGGCTGACCTGGAGCCAGCTCGACGCGGCCGTGGACGCGGCTGCCCGGGGCTACTCGGCGGCGGGTCTGGTGCCGGGGTACCGGGTGGTGCTCGTGCTGGCCAACAGCATCGAGTTCGTCACCTCCTACCTGGGATGTCTTCGCGCCGGGCTGGTCGCCGTACCGCTCAACACCGGCCTGACCAAGGGCGAGATCGGGAACGTGATCGCGCACTCCGGCGCCCGGCTCGCGGTCGTCGACGGCGACCTCGCGGACAAGGTCGACGGGGTCCGGGTGGTCCGGGCCGGCGAGCTCGGCGGTGACGCTCCGCTTACGCCGCAGACCGACCCGGAGGCCCTCGCGGTCCTGCTCTACACGTCCGGGACCAGCGGGGATCCGCGGGCAGCGATGCTGACCCACCGCGCGCTCGGCGCCAATGTGCGCAATCTCGCCGACCTCGGCGAGGACCGGATGGGGCCCGAGGACGTGGTGCTCGGCGTCCTGCCGATGTTCCACGCGTTCGGCCTCAACGCGGTGCTCGGCTGGGCCGTCGCGACCGGGGCGCAGCTGGTCATCGAGGCGCGGTTCGACTCCACCGCCACCATCGACCTGATCCGCCGGTACGCCGTGACGCGGTTGCCGCTCGCGCCGCCGGCCCTGAACGCGTTCATCGCCCGGCCCGACCTGCGGGAGGCGCTGGCCACCGTCAAGGTGGTGCTGACCGGCGCCTCGACCCTGGATCGCGGGCTCGCGGACCGGTTCGAGCAGGCCAGCGGGTTGTTCGTGCACCAGGGCTACGGGCTGACCGAGGCCTCGCCCGGTGTCACCACCACGCTCGGCGAGCACGACCCGAAGCCTGGCTCCGTCGGCCGGCCGCTGCCGCACGTGGACCTGCGGATCGCCGACGAGCAGGGGGAGGACGTCGAGGGCGACGACCCGGGCGAGATCCTGATCCGCGGCAAGAACCTGTTCTCCGGCTACTGGCCGGACGGTGTCGACGGCCCGGACGACGAGGGCTGGTACCGCACCGGCGACGTCGGTTTCCTGGATGCCGACGGCGACCTGTTCCTGGTCGACCGGCTCCGTGAGCTGATCATCGTGTCCGGCTTCAACGTGTTCCCGAGCGAGGTCGAGGAGGTTCTCGTCCAGGCTCCCGGGGTCCGCGAGGCGGCCGTCATCGGTGTGCCGTCCGACGACACCGGCGAGGCGGTCAAGGCGTTCGTCGTACCGAAGACCGGCGCCGCCGTGGATCCGGCCGAGGTGCTCGAGTACGCCGCCACCCGGCTGGCCCGGTTCAAGTGCCCGGTCGAGCTCGACGTGGTGGACAACCTGCCGCACTCGGTCACCGGCAAGGTGGCGAAGGGCCGGCTGCGCGAGGCGGACCGGTGAGCGATCGGGTCACCCTCTACGGCAAGCCCGGTTGTCACCTGTGTGACGACGCCCGGGTGATCGTCAGCCAGGTCTGCGCCGAGCTCGGCGTCACCTGGAGCGAGATCGACATCACTCAGGACAGCCAACTGCTCGCGGAGTACGGCGAACAGATCCCGGTCACCTTCGTCGACGGCGCCCAGCACGACTTCTGGCGAGTGGACCCGGTCAGGCTGAAGAGGGCCTTGACAAGTTAGTGGTCTTGGCCACGTGCCACGTTCTCGATTTTGTTCTCACGTTCACAAGCTCCTAGAGTGGGGTAGTCGCCAGCCGTGAGGCGGTGACTCGCGAACCACCTTTTTCCAGGAGAATTGTGACGCCTGCCCGCAGCCGTCGCCCCGGCGCGCCGACGAGAACCGAACGCGGCATTCCCGAGGCCACTGTCGCGCGCTTGCCGGTGTACCTGCGGGCCCTGACCGCCTTGTCGGACAGTGGCATCGCCACCGCGTCGAGCGAGGATCTCGCGACCGCCGCCGGCGTCAACTCGGCGAAGCTCCGCAAGGACCTGTCGTACCTCGGCTCCTACGGCACCCGCGGCGTCGGCTACGACGTCGAGTACCTGCGCTACCAGATCGCCCGCGAGATCGGCGTCACCCAGGACTGGGCGGTCGTCATCGTCGGGATCGGAAACCTGGGCCACGCGCTGGCCAACTACTCCGGCTTCGGCACCCGCGGCTTCCGGATCGTCGCGCTGCTGGACGCCGACGAGAACCTGGTCGGCGAGCGGATCGGCGACATGATCGTGCGCGACTTCGCCGAGCTGGAGGAGATCGTCGCCTCCGACCGGGTCTCGATCGGCGTCATCACCACCCCGGCCGGCCCGGCCCAGGAGGTCTGCGACCGGCTGGTCGCCGCGGGCGTGACGAGCATCCTGAACTTCGCGCCGGTGGTGCTGTCCGTGCCCGCCGGCGTCGACATCCGCAAGGTGGACCTCTCGATCGAGTTGCAGATCCTGGCGTACCACGAACAACGAAAGTCCGGAGAGGCGGCGCTCCCCGAGGTGCCCGAACTGCCAGCGATGAACGGTGTCGTCACAGACCTGCCCAGCGTGGGTGGAGGTGTCGGCCTGTGAGTTACCTCGTGGTCGGTATCTCGCACCGCTCGGCCGACATCTCCGTGCTGGAGCGGGTCGCGCTCGACCAGGACGCGGCCACCAAGCTGGCGCTCGCGGTGCAGCACACTCCCGCGGTCTCCGAGTCGGCCGTGCTGGCCACCTGCAACCGCACCGAGGTCTACGCCAACGTCGACCGCTTCCACGCCGGGATGGACGAGGTCACCTCGATCCTGTCCGAGATCACCGGCGTCCCGCTGCTGGACCTGGCCGAGCACCTCTACGTGCATTTCGAGGAAGGCGCCGTCGCGCACCTGTTCCAGGTGTCGGTCGGGCTCGACTCGATGATCGTCGGCGAGAGCCAGATCCTCGGTCAGGTGAAGGAGTCGCTGCGCGTCGGCCAGGACCTGGAGACGATCGGCACCGGCCTGAACGCCCTGTACCAGCACGCGTTGCGGGTCGGTAAGCGCGCTCGCGCCGAGACCGGGATCGACTCGGCCGGCCGCTCGGTGGTCTCCGCCGGACTCGACGCGGTGGGCGGCTACGAAGGCCGCCGCGCGCTCGTCGTCGGCGCCGGCTCGATGGCCTCGCTGGCCGCGCAGACTTTGCTCGCCGGTGGCGCCGCGAGCGTCACCATCGCGAACCGCAACTACGACCGTGCGGTCGCCCTGGCCGACCGGATCGGCGGTACTGCGATCCGCCTGGCCGAGGTGCCGGCCGCGCTGGCCGAGGCAGACCTGGTCGTCTCGTGCACCGGCGCGCGCGGCGTAGTACTGACTGAAGACATGATCCGGAACGCGACCGACGGGCGACCGTTCGGCGTACTGGATGTCGCGCTGCCCAGGGACGTCGCTCCCGCCGCCGCCCGGATCCCGGGCGTGACGCTGGTGACGCTGGCCGACCTCGCCGGTACCGCGGGTGGCACCGAGCACGACATCGACGAAGTACGGCGGATCGTCGGCGAGGAGACGGGTGCCTTCGAGGCCACCCGTCGCGCCGCCTCCGTGACGCCGACCGTGGTCGCGCTGCGGGCGATGGCCAGCGAGATGGTCGACGCCGAGCTGGCCCGGCTGGACCGCCGGCTGCCCGGGCTCGACGACGTGCAGCGCGGCGAGGTGGCCCGGACCATCCGCCGGGTGGTCGACAAGGTGCTGCACACCCCGACTGTGCGAGTGAAGGAACTGGCCGCCGATCCCGGCGGCCCGACGTACGCCGATGCGCTGCGCGAGCTGTTCGCGCTCGACCCGGCCACCGTCGACGCGGTCACCGCCCCCACGGCGAAGACCTCCCACGAGACCACCGCCATCGCGGCGCAGACCACTGGAGGTGACCCCGCGTGATCCGGCTCGGTACCCGCAGGTCAGCGCTCGCAACGGCCCAGGCGAACCATGTCGCCGACCGGCTGCGCGCCCAAGGACACGAGGTCGAACTCGTCCTCATCACCACGACGGGCGACGTGAACCGCGCGCCGCTCGAGCAGATCGGCGGCACCGGCGTCTTCGTCAGCGCGCTGCGGGACGCGCTGCTCACGAACGAGATCGACATCGCGGTGCACTCGCTCAAGGACCTGCCGACCGCGCCGCAGCCGGGGCTGACCCTCGGCGCGATCCCGCAGCGCGAGGATCCCCGCGACGTACTGGTCGCCCGTGACGGGCTGAGCCTCGGCGAGCTGCAGACCGGCGCGCTGGTCGGCACCGGGTCGCCGCGCCGGGTGGCGCAGCTCGAGGCACTCGGACTGGGCCTGGAGCTGACCGGGATCCGCGGCAACGTGGACACCCGGATCGCGATGGTCACCGAGGGCAAATTGGACGCGGTGGTGCTCGCAAGGGCAGGGTTGGCCAGGTTGGGCCGGCTGTCGGAGGTGACCGAGACGCTGGATCCGATCCAGATCCTGCCGGCACCGGGACAAGGTGCTCTGGGCATCGAATGCCGCGACGACGACGACGCGGTACTCAAGGCCCTAGCCCCGCTGGACGATTCCGCGGTGCGGGTGGCGGTGACGGCCGAACGGCAGATGCTGGCCACGCTCGAGGCAGGGTGCACGGCTCCGGTCGGCGCGCTCGCCGAGGTGGTCGAAGGTGAGGACGGGCCGGAGCTGTGGCTCCGGGGAGCGCTGGGCCAGGAGGGCGGCGTACGGCGGCTGTCGGCGAACGGGCCGGTGGACGACCCACACGCTCTGGGTAGCGCACTCGCGAACGAGTTGCTGGAGCAGACATGACACCGGCACGGGGCACGACGCAGGCGAGCACGAGCACTGGTACGAGCACGAAGACGAGCAGCACAAGGGCAAAGGCGACAGCAGACGTGAGCAGCGCGAAGACAGCGGCCACCCCGGCACCCCAGAAGGTGCCGGCCAAGATCGCCGCCAGCACCACGACCGCCAAGCAGACCAGGCCACTGGGCCACGTCACGTTCGTCGGTGTCGGCCCTGGTGACCCGTCACTGCTGACCCTGGCCGGCCGGGACGTGTTGGCGACCGCCGACGCCGTTGTGGTCGAGGGTCCGCAGCACGACGCGTTCCTGGCCTACTGCCCCGAGGGTGTCGAGATCATCGACGGCTCCGGGGCCGAGGGCAGCCGGGCGCTCCGGGTGGCCGCGCGCGCCCGCCTGGTGGTCAAGACCGCCAAGGCCTCGGCGAACGTGGTCCGCCTGCTCTCCGGCGACCCGTTCACCTTCTCCAGTGGCGCCGAGGAGGCTGCCGCCTGCCGCAAGGCCGGGATCAGCTTCAACGTGGTGCCGGGGGTCAGCGAGGTCAGCGCCGTACCGGCGTACGCGGGGATCCCGCTGACGATGAAGAGCGACCGGGAGGTCACGGTCCTCGACCTGGCCGAGTCCAAGCTCGACTTCGGCAAGCTGCACCCGAAGCAGACGCTGGTACTGCTGAACGCCACCGAGGTGCTCAAGGAGACAGTCGCCGCGCTGACCGACGCCGGCTTCGACGCCGGTACGCCGGTCGCCGCGACCATCGGCGGTACGACGACCGCGCAGGCCAGCGTGGTCGGCACCCTCGGCACCATCGTGGCCGACCTGCGGGCCGCCAAGCTGGTCGGCGAGGCCGTGATCGTGGTCGGCTCCGTGGTCGAGCAGCGCGAGTCGCTGTCCTGGTTCGAGACCAAGCCGCTGTTCGGCTGGCGGATCCTGGTGCCGCGCACCAAGGACCAGGCCGGCCCGCTGATGGACCGGCTGCGCCGCTACGGCGCGATGCCGGAAGAGGTGCCGACCATCTCGGTCGAGCCGCCGCGCAACCCGCAGCAGATGGACAAGGCCATCCGTGGCCTGGTCGAGGGCCGCTACGAGTGGGTCGCCTTCACTTCGGTGAACGCGGTCAAGGCGGTCCGGGAGAAGTTCGACGAGTACGGCCTGGACGCGCGGGCGTTCTCCGGCCTGAAGATCGCCGCCGTCGGCGAGAAGACCGCCGAGTCGATCGCCGCCTGGGGCATCCGCCCGGACCTGCTGCCCTCGGGTGAGCAGTCCGCCGCCGGCCTGGTCGAGGACTGGCCGCCGTTCGACGAGGTGCTCGACCCGATCAACCGGGTCTTCCTGCCGCGCGCCGACATCGCCACCGAGACGCTGGTCGCCGGTCTGACGGATCTCGGCTGGGAGGTCGACGACGTCACGGCGTACCGGACCGTCCGGGCCGCCCCGCCGCCCGCGCCGACCCGCGAGGCGATCAAGTCGGGCAAGTTCGACGCGGTCGTCTTCACCTCGTCCTCGACCGTGCGCAACCTGGTCGGCATCGCCGGCAAGCCGCACGCGTCGACGGTGATCGCGGTGATCGGCCCGGCCACCCTGAAGACGGCCGAGGAGCACGGTCTGCGGGTGGACGCGATGGCCGAGGCCCCCTCGGCCGAGGAGCTCGCGGACGCGCTGGCCCGGTTCGGCGCGGACCGTCGTGACACCATGGTCGAGGCGGGGGAGCCCGTCACCCGTCCGTCCGAGCGGCGCTCGGGATCGCGTAGGAAGAGCTAGCACCGTGTCTGATTTCCCGGGTGTGAGGCCGCGGCGGCTCCGGTCGTCCGCGGCGATGCGTCGACTGGTCGCCGAGACGACCATCGAGCCACGGCAGCTGATCCTGCCGATGTTCATCCGGGAAGGCGCCCACGAACCGATCGCGATCGGCTCGATGCCAGGCGTCTACCAGCACACCCGCGACACAGCTCGCAAGGCCGTGGCCGAGGCTGCTCAGCTGGGTCTCGGCGGCGTGATGCTCTTCGGGGTGCCTACCTCGAAGGATGCTGTGGGCTCGGGTGCGCTCGATCCCGACGGCATTCTGAACGTGGCGATCCGGGACGCGGTGTCCGAGGCCGGCGACGAACTGCTGGTGATGTCTGATCTGTGCCTGGACGAGTTCACGGATCACGGGCATTGCGGCGTACTGGATGGTGCCGGCCGGGTCGACAACGACGCGACGCTGGCTGTTTATGCGGAGATGGGCGTCGCGCAGGCTTCGGCCGGCGCGCATGTCGTCGGACCGTCCGGGATGATGGACGGCCAGGTCGGCGCTGTGCGTACCGCGCTGGACGGGGCCGGCTTCCAGGAGACGGTCATCATGGCGTACTCCGCGAAGTACGCGTCGGCGTTCTTCGGTCCTTTCCGCGAGGCTGTCGACTCGTCGCTGCAGGGTGATCGGAAGACCTACCAGCAGGACCCGTCGAATGCGCGGGAGGCGATCCGCGAGGTCGACCTCGATCTCGCTGAGGGCGCCGACATGGTGATGGTGAAGCCGGCGCTTGCCTACCTCGACATCATCCGCCAGGTCCGCGACCACGTGAACGTGCCGGTTGCGGCGTACAACGTGTCGGGTGAATACGCGATGGTCGAGGCCGCGGCCGCGAACGGGTGGATCGACCGTGAGCGGGCGATCCTGGAAACGCTGACGGCGATCCGTCGGGCCGGTGCGGACACGATCCTGACCTACTGGGCAGCCGAAGCGGTCCATCTGCTCAGGTAGCGCATACCCGTTTTTCTGGGTTGTCGGATGTGACGTTTCCTCTTGTGGATAAGGGAAAACTCGGCCGGTTGCTGTCGGTGCGATCGTCTAGCCTTTGAGGTATGGACGACCGTGCGGCGGTGTTGATGAGCGGCAGCGAACTGCTGTCCGCCTACGACGCCCTGCACGAAGAACTCGAAGAACTCAAGGCCCGCCAGGCCCATATCCTCAACCGGCTCGACCAGATCGGGTATGCCGCCGAGGTCGGCGCCCACGACACCGCCCGGCTGTTGACCCACCGATACCGTCTCGATCCCACCGAGGCCCACCGCCGCGTCCACTTCGCCACCCGCCTCCATAAGCACCCTTTGGTTGCCGCCGCCCTCGCCACCGGTGACAGCGACGATGTGGTGCTGCACATGGGCCAGGCCGAAGCAATCGTCTCCGCCCTCGACAAAATCCCCGCCCGAGCCAACGTCGCCATCGAAGACCTCGCCGAAGCCGAACTCCGCATGGTCGAAGCCAGCGAACACCTGTCACCGTCCGGGCTGCGCACACTCGGCGTCCAGGTCCGCAACCTCCTCGACACCGACGGCCCAGAACCCCGCGAAGACGCCGCCCGGCGCCGCGAAGAACTCTGGACCAAGAAAACCGACGACGGCGGCATCCGCTTCGGCGGCTTCTACGCCGCCGAGAACGCCGAAGCCCTGGAAACAGTCCTCCAGACCGGCGCGAAACCCCACAACACCGACGACGGAGACCCAGACCCGAGGTCCCGCGGGAAACGCCAGGCCGACGCGTTGATGGACGTCCTGTCCATCGCCCTCAACACCGGCGACCTCCCAGCCCGCGGCAGCATCAAACCCCACATCACCGTCACGATCGACCTCAACGACCTCCTCGAGGCCGGCAAACACGCCACCGGCGACCTCGCCTTCGGCGACGGCCTCTCCGCCGCCGCAGTCCGCCGCCTCGCCTGCGACGCCGGCATCATCCCCATCGTCCTCGGCTCAACCGGCCAGCCCCTCGACGTCGGCCGCGAACACCGCCTCGTCACCCCCGCCATCCGCAACGCACTCAACGTCCGCGACCGAGGCTGCGTCGTCTGCCACGCCCCACCCATCTACTGCGACGCCCACCACATCACCAGCTGGGCCGAAGGCGGCGACACCAGCCTCACCAACATGGTCCTGCTCTGCCGCGTCGACCACACCTCCCTGCACCAGGGCCACTGGACGGTCGCGATCGAGGACGATCAGGTGAAGGTCACCCCGCCTGCCTGGGCGAACCGTCCTTCTGGCAGGCATCGAAAACCAGCTACGTCCAGCCCTGCTGCCCCCGCACTCTTCGCGGCGACAGACGCTGACACCTGTCCACCACCCGCAAAGCCGACCGCCACTGCAACCGCCCGCCACTTATCTGCGGATGCGGCGACCAATGCCACCGGTGCTTCACCCACCTCAACCAGCACCGACCCAGCCCCACCCACCACCGCCACCGCCGGTACCGACCCAACTCCATCGGCCACCGCCGGGCGACGGCGAGCTCAAGGAGGGCTCGGAGATCCCGGTTTTGACCCAGCACCACCCACACCCACCCGCCACTGGCCGCACACCAACGACGTCACCTGGATCACCCCCGAAGAAGCCGCCACCTACGACCCCTGGCCCGACACCGCCTGACCTACCCGGCAGTGCGCCTCACCGATGCCAATTAGGCGAGGTCGGGGACAACCACTGCCTGTTGTCCCGCACGGCCATCTGTCGGCGGTTCGCCCCCGGCAGGTCCCGGACAGCCGCTGCCTGTTGTCTGCTGCTTCGCTCGCTGCACGACGCTTCCCGCGCACGGCCACCTGTCGGCGGTCGTCCCTGGGCAGGTCTCGGACAACCATCGCCTGTCGTCGCACACGGCCACCTGTCGGCGGTTCGCCCCCTGCAACTCCCGGACAGCCGCTGCCTGTTGTCTGCTGCTTCGCTCGCTGCACGACGCTTCCCGCGCACGGCCACCTGTCGGCGGTCGCCCCTGGGCAGGTCTCGGACAACCACTGCCTGTCGTCGCACATGGCCACCGCCAGCGGTCACCCCTGGGCAGGACCCAGACGGCCGCTGCCTGTCGCCGCGAACGGCCGGGCTTTGGCGGTCGTCCCCGGGCAGGTCCCGGACGTCTGGATACCGGAAACGGCTTGCTCGGAACCCGCAGCGCTGCGTGAACGACCGAGGGGCGGGCCGGCTAAGGGACGGCGGGCCGGGACTACGACTTGGGGACGGCGGGCCGGGACTGCGACCGGGCAGCCTGGAGTTCCACTGGCTGGCGGCTGGCGGCTGGCGGCTGGCGGTTGGCGGCTGCGGCTGGCGGCTGGTGGAGATCGGAGGGTGGAGATCGGCGATCGGAGGGCGGCGTACCGGCTGCTTTGGTGATCGGGTTGAAAGGTCGAATAGCGGGTTCAGGGGCCGTCGATCGCCGGGTGCTGGCGGCCGGCGTACCCGGGCTTGCAGTTGGCACCGGCCATCGGGCTGGCCCGGCAGGGGTGCGAGTGCGGGCCTGCCGCAGTACGTGGGTGCGGAGCGCGGCCGGACCGGTCGACCGGTTGCCGCCAGTCCGGCGCTGCGTCGGGATGGACGGCTTCAACCGGGTACGGCGGTGCTGGCCTGGCCTGGCGTGGAGGGGAGCCCCGGGGCGCTAGGCAGGCTGTGCGACTCCGGCCGAGGTGCGCGTGCATCTGATGGTTGCTGCTAGCAACTTTCTGTCGCGTGATGCTCGTCAGCCCCAGCCCCAGCCCCAGCCCCAGCCCCAGCCCCAGCCCCAGCCCCAGCCCCAGCCCCAGCCCCAGCCCCAGCCCCAGCCCCAGCCCCAGCCCAAGCCCAAGCCCCAGCCCAAGCCCCAGCCCCGAGCCTCAGCCCCCAGCCCCAGCCCCAGCCTCAGCCCCCAGCCCCAGCCCCCAGCCCCAGCCCCGGCCTCAGCCCCCAGCCCCAGCCCCGGCCCCGGCCCCGGCCTCGAGCCTCAGCCCCCAGCCCCAGCCCCGCCCCGGCCCGGCCCTCAGCCCCGCCCCGGTGCCGCCGCGCCGCGCACCAACAATCCGCTGGAGTGCTCGCCCAGCGACAGTTGCCGAGGCGCGGCGAGTGTGGTGACTCGCCCAAGCCGTCGGCCGTTCCTGAGATGCCCCGCGGATGCCGAGCGCTGAAGCTTGCAGAGCACCAGCCCAGCCAACCACCCATCGACGCGGGAGCGGGAAGAAGTGGGACCACCCGGAGGGCAGC
Organism: Kribbella sp. NPDC056861; assembly: GCF_040687575.1. Taxonomy (NCBI): domain Bacteria; kingdom Bacillati; phylum Actinomycetota; class Actinomycetes; order Propionibacteriales; family Kribbellaceae; genus Kribbella; species Kribbella sp. NPDC056861. Next base: position 451,686 of record NZ_JBFBNQ010000003.1, read on the forward strand.
GGCGGAGGAGCTGACCCGCTGGGCGCGCGGCGGGAGTAGCTCGCCCGGCGACCGCCGACTTGGTGCTTTCGGCAACGGTTCGCGACGGTGTCGTAAATCGGCGGTGCCGATCTCCGCCAGTGGGAACGCCTTCCGCTGGGGGATGGGTTTGATCAAACTCGGACCACCCGAACGCCGCTGCGGCCGAGCTCATCCGGACGCGGCCGGCGCACCGCAGGTCGGCCGATCGTCGACCCCGCCCCCCAAGGAGCAGTTGTGAATCGAAGCAAAACCAGGTTGGCCGCCACCGGCGGTCTCCTTGCTGCTGGGCTGGTGATGACGCCTGTCTTCGCCGCCAACGCGGATCAGACTCCTCTTGGCGTCGCCCCCGAGTCGAGTTCCTTGGCTGCCGACGAGCAGGCGGATGCCTCGAAGAGTGCCTCCGCGCTGGGGCTGGCCGCGGGTGAGAAGTTGACCGTGAAGTCGGTCATCGAGGATGCGGATGGCAGCACGCACGTGCGGTACCAGCGCACGCTCGACGGGCTGCGCGTGATCGGTGGTGACCTGGTCGCTCACAAGGACACGAAGGGTGCGGTCACCGAGGTCACCTACAACCTCGGCCGCAAGGGCATCGCCCCGGCATCGCGGACTCCGAAGGTCACCAAGGCCGCGGCGCAGGCCAAGGGGCTCGCTACGGCACAGGCGACCAAGGACGAGAAGTCTGCCGGGAGCGAGTTGGTTGTGCTCGTCACCGACCAGGGTCCCAAGCTCGCGTACGACGTACTGACCACCGGTATTCGGGCCAACCAGGTTCCGACCCGGCTGCACACGTTCGTCGACGCCGGCACGGGTGCCGTGCTGCTGACCGATGACGAGATCAAGACCGGTACCGGCAACGGCATCTTCGTCGGCAACGTCAACATCGAGACCAGCGCCAAGGCGGGCGGCGGTTTCGAGATGAAGGATGCGCTGGGCAACACCGCCACCGACGTGCACAACCAGGGCGACCCGAACACGGGTGAGGGCCCGGTCGGCGACCTCTTCACCGACGCCGACGACAAGTGGGGCACCGGGGCACAGTCCGACCGTGCGTCCGCTGCCGTCGATGCGCTCTACGGTGCGCAGAAGACGTTCGAGTACTACAAGACGCAACTCGGCCGCAACGGCATCTGGAACGACGGCCGCGGCGCCCGCTCGCGGGTCCACTTCGCCAACGCGATGGTGAACGCGTTCTGGGACGGCACGCAGATGTCGTACGGCGACGGCGCGAACAACGCCGCTCCGCTCACCGAGATCGACGTCGCCGCGCACGAGATGAGCCACGGCGTCACCGAGAACACCGCGGGACTCGTCTACAGCGGTGAAGCCGGCGGTCTCAACGAGGCGAACTCCGACATCTTCGGTACCGCGGTTGAGTTCTACGTGAACAACCCCAACGACGTGCCGGACTACTTCATCGGCGAAGAGATCAACATCAACGGCAACGGCTCGCCACTGCGGTACATGGACAAGCCGAGCAAGGACGGCGCCTCGAAGGACTGCTGGTCCTCGACGCTCGGTTCCCTCGACCCGCACTACTCCTCGGGTCCGCTCAACCACTGGTACTTCATGCTCTCCGAGGGCTCGGGCGCCCGGACGGTCAACGGGGTCAGCTACAACTCGCCGACCTGCTCCGGCGCCGCGGCGGTGACCGGCATCGGTCACGCGAAGGCCGAGAAGATCTGGTACCGCACGCTGGCGACTTACCTCACTTCGTCGAGCAAGTACTCCAACGCCCGGACCGGCGCGATCAAGTCCGCCAAGGACCTGTACGGCCAGGGCTCGGCCGAGTGCCTCGCGGTCGAGAAGGCGTTCACGGCCATCGCGGTCGCGGCGACGACCGAAACCTGTGGCACGGTCAACCCGGAGCCCGGCACCCCGACGGTCACCAACCCCGGCGCCCAGACGAGCACGGTCGGTACCGCTGACACGCTGCAACTCGCTGCGAGCGGCGGCACCACGCCGTACTCGTGGACGGTGACGGGTCTCCCGGCCGGCCTCACGGTCAACGCCTCCACGGGTCTGATCTCCGGTACTCCGACCGCCGCGGCGACCTCCAACGTGACGGCGAAGGTCACTGACTCCGCGGGCAAGACGGCCAGCGTCTCGTTCTCGTGGGTCGTCTCCACCGGCGGCGGTGGCGGGACGTGCACCGGCGCGCTCAGCTACACCGGCAGCCTCAGCGCGGGCGGCAGCAAGACGTTCCCTGCCTTCAGCGACTCCGACGCGGGTCAGCTCAAGGTCTGCCTCGACGGGCCGACCGGCAGCGACTTCGACGTCTACCTGCAGAAGCTGTCCGGCTTCACCTGGGTGACGGTTGCCCAAGGCATCACCCCGAACCCGGACGAGTCGTTCACCTACAACAACACGGCGGGCAACTACCGCCTGGTGGTGAAGGCCGACTCCGGATCGGGCGCGTTCAAGGCGTCCGTGGCGGAGTGATCGCAGGATCGGCAGAACCGGTTCGGGCGCGACGCGTCTGAGCTGACAGCACCTCCTCGAGCCCGAAGCGCTCGAGGAGGTGCTGCCGTACCCGAGCCAGCTCCAGCGCCTGCGCAGTGTCAAAGGCGGCGCGGTGCCAGAGCCCGCGCAGCGTCAGATCCAGCCTCGACGGCTTGCCTGGATAGCCAGCTGGAATCGGCTGTGAGCGCCGAGCACCTCTTCGAGCCGGGCGATCCGCCGGCCGACCGTGCGAGCGCTCACCCCCAGGTCGCGGGCGATCGCCTCATCGGTGAGACCGGCTGCCAGATACGACAGCAACTGCTGCTCACCCGAGCCCGGACCATCCAACGCGTCCACCACCTGGGACTCCGCCGACAGCGGCACACCCATCTGCCAGAAGACGTCGAAGAGGCCGACCAAGGAGTCGAGCAGGCCGGACTGGTGGACGATGATGAGCGACCGCCGAGTGCCTTGCTGGCCCGGAACCGACAACAGCGCACGCTTGTCGTCGAACAGCATCAGGTTGAGCGGCACCTGGGCGAAGACACGCGCCTGCTCACCGACCGCGATGCACTGGTGAACCGCGGCGAGTCCTTTGAAGTCCTCGAGCACCGATACGCCGTACAGGGCACGGGCTCGTACGCCGCGTTCCATCGCCGCGAAGAATCCGACCGCCACGCCCGGCCGCGGGATCTCCATCCCGGTCTGGGCCTTCCGCGGCGAGACGGGGCCGATGCACAGACCGTCGACGGTCGAGGTGGTGTCGTCCATCAGCTTGGCCTCGGCCACCGCGCACCGCGCCTCGTCGGTGATCACCTCCACGAAGCTCGAACGGTCGCCGGCTTCGCTCCAGATGTCAGCGAAGACCGAGGCGATCTGGCGAGTGGCGTCAGCGGCCCTCGCATGCTCAGCCGCCACCTGCTCCAACGGAAGCCGCGGCGCAACTGCCTCGATCCCTGCGTCGGTCACTTCGAGCAGCCCGATGGCCGCCAGCGCCTTGACCTCCTCCGCGGCGACGGCTTGATCGACGCCAGCACGCTCGGCCAGGACCTCCAGGCTCGTCCTTCCGCCCACGACCGCGGCCCGGTAGAGCGGCTCCGCGACAGCTGAGAGGAAAGGTGCTGAAGGCAATTCCATCTTGCCGTCTTACCACTTCCTCAGCCGTCGACGCGAGCATGAGAACCCTTAACCTGCCAAGGGATCGCCTCGCTGTCACCAGGCCCGCACTTGCCGTCACCGCAGGATCGTCAGGTGTGTGGTCAGGTTGCGGCGGGTGGCCAGGTGGAGGATGGCGACGGTGGTCAGCACCGTCAGGGTGGCGTCGGTGAGCGCGACGCCCCACGGGAGATCAGCGGCTGTTTCGTCGGAGGAGAGGCCGCCGGTGTAGGCGGCTGAGGCGGCGAAGGCGATGACGTTGTTCATGATGTGGAGCGCGAGGGCCGCTTCGATGCCGCCGGTGCGGATGGTCAGCCAGCCGGCGGAGAGGCCGAAGACGGTGAGGGTGGCGAAACCGTACGGCGTACCCCAGCCGTGGGCTGCTGCGAAGAGGAGCGCCTGCGGGATGACCACCAGGACTGGCGAGCGGAGGAAGCTGCCGGTTGCCTGGAGCAACCAGCCGCGGAAGACGTACTCCTCGGCGGCGGCCTGGAAGGGGACCAGGCAGATGACCATCGCGACGCCGGCGAGGAAGGTGCCCCAGCCGACCCAGGGGGTGTTCTCCGGGTCGATGATGAAGGAGGCGGCGAGGAGCAGAGTCGTCGGTACTGCGGCGATGGCGAGGCAGGTGCGCAGCCAGGGGAGGCGGAGGTGGCCGACTACCGAGGAGAGCGAGCCCCGGCGGCGCTTCTGGATCCAGCGGGCGGCCAGGGCGGTGGCGGGCAGCGCTGCGGCGGTGACGATGAGGAGCAGTGCGGTGTCGGGGATCTCGCCGAACTGCGGCCAGCCGTCGGCGTCGAGCGGTACGTCGAGGAGGGCTGCGACGGCTGATGCGGCACCGATGATCAGCAGGCCGCCGATCAGAGCCAGGCCGAGCAAGACGAAGGTGCCGACGATCGGACGCCACCAGTTGTGCCGGCCGATGACGCGCGCGAGGCGGTGGTAGGGGATGGGCTCGGCAGGTGGCCGGTCCGCAGACCCGGCGGGCTGCGCGGCCGGCCAGCCGGAGGACGCGGTTGGCGCCGGGATCGGGCGGTCCGGGGAGGCGACGGTGTCCGCGGTCGGCTGGTGCGGGGGCTGTGTCGTCTGCTCGATTGTCATGTCTCAAGCTTGTCGACGACCGGCCGCCAGGGCGTCAGCCTGGAGCACGACAGGTCCCTCTATCGCTGGGTAGAGACCCTATGCTCGGCACCAATGGAACACGTCCGGAACTGGCTGCTGCCCACCCTCCTCGGTGTCGGCTGGGTGGCATTGACCCCGAGTATGGCGGGCTGGGTCGGTGCCCCGGCAACGAGAGAAGAGCTCGTGGTCGGTGGTGTCGCGTCGGCGGTGGCCGCGATCGCATTGGGATTCCGCCGCCGTACGCCGCTCGCGACGCTCACCGTGGTGACGATCGTGACCGTACTCGGTCTGTTCGCCACCTCGCGGGACGGGCTCGGCGTGCTGCCCGCCGAGGCCATTGCCCTGTACTCCGTCGCGGTGCGCTGCCGGCCGTCGATCGCCTGGCGGGCGGCCGCCGCGCTGGTCGCCGTGAAGTCGCTGGCCTCCCTGGTTGCCTTCGGCCCCGGCTCGGACTTCACGTTGGATGCTGTTGGCAACTTTGTCCTGTACGTCCTGATCTTCGCCGGTGGGCTGAATCGCCAACGCAGGAAGGCCGCTCGGGCGCAAGCGGTGCACGAACTACGCGAGGCCGAGGAGCGTCGCCGGAACGCGGCGACAGTCGAGCGTGGAAGGCTCGCACGCGAGCTGCACGATGTCAGCGCTCACCACCTCACCTCGATCGTCGTCAGTGCGGGGGCTGCGGAACGGCTGGTCGACAGCCGGCCCGAGCTTGCCGAAGAAGCGCTCGCGTACGCCGCTCGCACGGGCCGGGAGACGCTGGTGTCCTTGCGTCGGCTGGTGGCGATGCTCGGCACAGGTGAGCGCGATGAAGACGAGCCGCTGGGGGCGCGGATCGCGGAGCTAGCCGAGGCCTTCACCCGGTTGGGCCAGCAGGTCCTGGTTGAGGTCGCTCCGGACCTGTCGGGGCCGGTGGCTGAGGCGGTGTTCGGCATCGTGCGGGAGTCGCTCACCAACACGCTGCGGCACGCGCCGGGTGCCGCAGTACGGGTGCTTGTCTCGCGGGAAGGCGACAGCGTTCGTCTGCTGGTGGAGAACGGCGAGGCCACGGCGGCGCCGTCGGCTGGTCAGGGGAGTGGGCGAGGGATCGCCGGCATGAGGGAGCGCGCTGAGGCTGTCGGTGGATCCCTGACCGCGGGGCCCGGGCCGGACAGCACCTGGCAGGTCCACGCGACCTTCGGAGGACAGGATGCCCCCGGAACGCCGACGACCCGGCAGGTGGTCGAGAGGTGGCGGGATCGGTGGTTGTCCGATGTCGGCGTAATGCTGGCTGTCACGGTGCTGGCGGTCGGTGGAACTGCCGCGCTGCTTTCCGACGAGCTGCCGACGGGCGAACCCGCGGCCGGGTACCTTGCGCTGCTGCTGGCGTTGATTCCTGGGCTGATCTTGCTCGGGCGGCGGGAGCGGCCGTGGACGGTGCTGATCGGTGTCGCGGCCGCGGGATTTCTCTGGCCGGTCGCGGTTGGCCTCGGCTGGCTGCCGGATGCGATCGCGCCGGCGTTGGTGATGTGTGTCGGAGCGCCGTTGGCTGCGGTTTACGCCGTTGCGGCGTACGCGGAGGACGCCGGCCAGACTTTGGCCGCAGTACCGGTGGCAGCGGGTGGATATGGCGCAGCGGCGGCTGTTCTGATGGTCGTCACCGCCGCGGAGGGCGAGGACTCCGGCGCGGCATTCGCCGGATTCACGACGGGGATGATTGCCGTCCTGCTGGCGATTCCGATGGTGGGTTGCTGGGCGGCCGCAGGGTTCGCCCGGCGGCGGAGGAGCCGGCAACTCGATCACAAGGGCCGGGCGCTGGCCGAACTGGTGCGCGCCAACGAGATCGAGGTGCACGCCGAGCGGCAACGCATCGCGACCGGATTGCACAGCAGCGTTCTGACCCGGACGGGCCAGCTGATCGCCCTCGCGGAGGCAGGCGATCTCGAGGGCGTCACCACCGAGGCGAGATCGGCCTTGACCGCCATGCGCGAACTGCTCGAAACCCTGGACGAACCCGGTACGCCGGCCCCTCGTACTCCGCAACTTACCGTTACTGACAAGGGAAAACTCTGATGGCCGTGCGGGTGCTGGTAGTCGACGACCAGGCGGTGGTGCGGGCCGGGTTCGCCGCTATCGTCGACGCCGAAAACGATCTGAGCGTCGTCGGGCAGGCGGGCGACGGGGCCGAGGCGGTTGAGTTGGCCGCCGAACTGGACCCCGACGTGGTGCTGATGGACATCCGGATGCCTGGTCTGGACGGGCTTTCGGCGACGCGGCTGCTCACCGGGCTGGGGGAGCGGCCGCGGGTTCTGGTGCTTACCACCTTCGACCTTGATGAGTACGTGTACGAGGCGCTGAGGTCGGGTGCCTCCGGCTTCCTGCTCAAGGACGCGAGGGCGGACGATCTGCTGACTGCGATCCGGGTGATCGCGGCGGGTGAGGGGATGCTGGCGCCGGCGGTGACCGGGCGGTTGATCCAGGCGTTCGCCAAGGGAGCGCCGGCGGTCGGGACGAGCGCAGTACTGGACAAGCTGACGCCGCGCGAGTTGGAGGTGCTGACGTTGATCGCCGCTGGGCTGAGCAACGCGGAGATCGGCGAGAAGCTCGGCGTTGCGGTCGGCACGGTGAAGACGCATGTCAACGCGTTGCTGGCCAAAATCGGCGCACGGGACCGGGTACAGGCGACGATCATGGCGTACGACCTCGGTCTGGTGCGGCCGCGAGGTTAGGACTTGGCGTTGTAACTGCGGAAGGGCTTGTTGGTCGCCAGCAGCAGGATGCCCAGCACGCACGCGGCACCACCCGAGATGATGCCGACGACCGGCCCGAAGACGCCTGCGACCGCGCCGGCCCTGGCATTGCCGAGGTTAGGGCCGCCCAGCCCGATGATGAAGTCGAGCGAGTTGAGGCGGCCGCGGAGCTCGTCCGGGGTTTTGGTCTGCAGGATCGTGGCGCGGAAGACGGTGGTGACGATGTCGGCGGCTCCGGCGATGGCCAGGAACGCGACGGCCAGCCAGAGCGAGTGGGTGAGGCCGACAGCGCCGATGCCCGCGCCCCAGATCGCCACCGAGATGAGCATCGCGCGGCCCTGATGGCGGAGCCGGGCGAGCGGGCCGGAGAGGATCGCGGCGATCAGGCCGCCGACGCCGATCGCGGCGAACAGGTAGCCGACCGTTCGCGGGCCGCCGCCGAAGTGGGTGTCGGCGAGGGCGGGGAAGAGCGCGGCCGGCATCGCCAGCACGGTGGCGTTGAGGTCGATCAGGAAGATCATCCCGATCAGCTTGTGGTTGGCGGCGTACTTCAGGCCTTCGATCACCGACCGCAGCCCGATGGTCGAGCCGCCACCCTCGGGCGGCATCGGCGGCAGTCGCCGAACGCTCACCAGAACTGCCAGAAAAGTCAACGCATCCAGCCCGTACGCCGCTTCGAGGCCGGCCGTCGCGATCAGTACTCCGGCCAGCACCGGCGCGGCGATGATCGCGACCTGGAACGACAACTGCGACAACGCGGCCGCCGCCGGGAGGCGTTCGAGCGGCAGCACCCGGGGGATGAACGTACGGCGTGCCGGGGTGTCCACCGCGGACAAGGCGGCAGCTGTTGCCGTGAGCAAGTACAAGAGCCAGAGCTGCCGCCAGTCGAGCAGCGCCTGCAGCGCGAAGACCAGCGAGACGATCATCAGCCCGCTGCCGGTCAGCAGCACCAGACGACGGCGATCCACGGCATCGGCGATCGAGCCGCCGAACAGCCCTAAAACAAGCGTTGGGAGCAACGAAGCCAGGCTGATCGCGCCGACGGCCACCGAGGAACCGGTCAGGTCGTAGGTCTGGATCGCGACCGCGACCATCGTCATGAAGCTCCCGATCGACGACAGCGACTGCCCGCCCCACAACCACCGGAACGCCACCGACTCCCGCAACGGCGTCACATCGGCGAACAATCCCCGCGGCACAGGCACAAGAGCTGATTCTCGCCCCGCCGCTCGCGTCGGGCAAACGGATATCACTACCACCGGCTGACCGGATTGGGCAGCCGCTGGCAGGAAAATGTCAATCGGAGCAGTGTGGGAACACGATCTGGCGAGCGCCGAATCCCTGTGAGACTCTCGCCGGGACCCCGCCAGATCGGCGGGTTCAGGGAGGAGAGATCGGATGCGCACTACAGTGCAGCGGCTGGCCGACCGACTGGTGACCGCGGTGGTTCCGAACACGACGGCGGGCGCGTGCCCGTGCAACGACACGTACGTCGGGTACTGCAACACCGGAGGTTGCAGCGGCAACAAAGCACCTCTCTACCGAACCAACTGTGACTGCTCGAAGACCACCAGGATCGGCTGCGTCAGCTGCTGACGGATGACTCCGTGAGGTCACTTCGGCCGTACTGCGCACGGAGGAGTTCGCAGTACGGCCACCCCGGCATGAGGAGACAAGGTGGCTGTTCTCTCTACCGCTGTTGTTCTGATCGGCCTGATCGCCCTGCTGAACCTGGTCCTGACGATCGGCGTCATCCGCCGGCTGCGTGCTCAGCCGCCGGCTGACCAGCACCAGCATGCCGGCGGGCTGAGGCCTGCCGTCGACGTCCGGCCGACCACGTTGGAGCCCGGCGAACGGGTGCCCGGAATCGATGCCGTGACGATCGACGGTATTGCGGTCCAGCTGCCGTTCGAGGGACGGAGCCTGATCGGTTTCTTCTCGCCGAGCTGCTCGACCTGCCGCGAGCAGCTGATCCCGTTCGTGGTGACCGCCGAGCGCCAGCCGGCCGGCGTCCGGGTGCTGGCGGTGGTCGCCGGATCTGACGACGACACGGCGAAGGCGTACGTCGACGAGTTGCTGGCCGGCCGGTCCGAGGTGCTCATCGTCCGGGAGGACGAGGACGGGCCGGTGCAGAAGGCGTTCGGCATCAAGGGCTTCCCGGCCTTCGCGATCGTCGACGACGGTCAGTTGGGCGTGTCCGACTTCCAGGTCTCGGAGCTGCAGATCTCCGCCCTGAAGGTCTCTTGAACGTCAGTGTCCGCAACAAGTCGCTGGCCGCGATCGGTACGGCGTACCAGCTGGCCTGGTCGGCGTCCGGCCTGCGGCTGATCGGCTATCTCGGTATCACCGTGCTGACCGGGCTCCTGCCGGTCGCCTCGGTCTGGTTCCTCAAGCGTTTGCTCGACCATCTCGTGCTCGGTGGTGGCGGCGTGCCGTGGAGCGGCATCGGACTGGTGGCGATCGGGCTGGTGGCCGCGCTGCTTCCGCCTGCCCAGCGCTACCTGCACAACGAGGTGGGTCGGCGTACCGGTCGCCGCGCGTTGTCCGACCTCTATCTGGCGACCGGCCGGCTGGCCGGTCTAGCCCGGATGGAGGACCCTGAGTTCCGGGATCGGCTCAGGATGGCGCAGCAGGCGGGGCGCTCCGGGCCGGCGCAGACCGTGGACGGGACACTCGCGGTCGGCCAGAGCCTGATCACGCTGATCGGGCTGGTCGTGGTGCTGGTGGCGGTCAGTCCGGCGCTCGCGCTGCTCGCCGTGGTCGGCGGCCTGCCGTCGCTGATCGCGCAGCTCCGGCTGAGTCGCAGCCGGGCCGCGATGATGTGGCGGATCAGTCCGGTCGAGCGCCGGGAGATGTTCTACGCCGAGCTGCAGACCGAGTTGCCGGCCGCGAAGGAGCTGCGGCTGCTCAATCTCGGGGAGTTCTTCCGGCTACGGATGCTGAGTGAGCTGGGCCGGGCCGATACCGAGCGGCGCGCGCTGGATCGCACCGAGCTGTCGGGTCAGGTGCTGCTCGGCATCCTGTCCGCGCTGGTCAGCGGGGCCGGCGTCGTCTGGGCGATCATTGCTGCAGGCAACGGTCAGCTGTCGGTCGGGGACGTGTCGGCGTTCGTCGCCGCGCTGGCCGGAGTACTGGCCGGGACCGGCGCGTTGGTCGGCCAGCTCGGCTTCCTGAACCAGTCGCTGATCACCCACGAGCACTACCGGGCGGTGATCACGGTCGAGCCCGACCTCGTGCTGCCGTCCGTGGCCCGCCCGGTGCCCGTACTGCGCACCGCCATCGAGTTGCGCGATGTCTGGTTCCGCTACGGACCCGACCAGCCGTGGGTACTGCGTGGGGTCGACCTGACCGTCCGGGCCGGCGAGTCGCTGGCGCTGGTCGGCCTCAACGGCGCCGGCAAGAGCACGCTGGTCAAGCTGCTCTGCCGCTTCTACGACCCTGATCGCGGCACGATCTGCTGGGACGGGCAGGACCTGCGGGAGCTGTCGGTCGAAAGTTTGCGGGACCGGATCGGCGCGGTCTTCCAGGACTTCATGACGTACGAGTTGAGTGTCGCCGACAACATCGGGATCGGTGATCTGCCGGCCCGCACCGACGAGCCGAGGATCGTCGCCGCGGCGGATCGGGCCGGTCTCGACGAGATGATCCGGGCGCTGCCGAGGCAGTACCGGACGTTGCTGTCCCGGAACTTCTTCGACACGGGCGACGAGCCAGGTCACGACGGCGACGGCGAGGGCGAGACTGACGACGATGCGGATGGCAGCAGTGGACGCGGCACGATGTTGTCGGGTGGGCAGAGTCAGCGGCTGGCGTTGGCGAGGGCGTTCATGCGGGATCGGCGGGACCTGTTGATCCTGGACGAGCCCAGCTCGGGGCTGGACGCCGAGGCGGAGCACCGGATCCATCACGGGCTGCGCGAGCATCGGGCAGGCGGGACGAGTGTGCTGATCTCGCATCGGCTCGGCGCGGTGCGGGATGCCGATCGGATCGTCGTACTGACTGATGGGCGGGTGGTGGAGGAGGGCAGCCATCTGGAGTTGATCCAGGCCGAGGGGGAGTATGCGCGGTTGTTCGGCCTGCAGTCCGAGGGGTACCAGGCGAAGACCGGTGGGAACTGATGGCGTTCCGGTCGAGGTCAGTATTCCTTTGCGTGGGTACCGCGCTCGCAGCGAGCGTCCTGCTGCTCCGGCGGCGCTTCATCAGCGTCCAGGTGGTCGGCACGAGCATGGAGCCGACCCTCAGCGCAGGGGACCGGATCCTCGTTCGCCGCTCAGGGCTGGAGCGAGTCCGGCGCGGGCAGATCGTCGTGATCGCGAACCCCTCACCGGTCGCCGGCGACCCGAGTTGGCTGGTCAAGCGGGTTGTCGCCCTGCCGGGCGACGAGATCCCACGGGACGGAGTACCGGCGTTGCGTGAGGTGCAGGAGGACGTCGTACCGGCTGGGCGGTTGGTACTGCTCGGGGACAACCAGGCCGCCAGCTACGACTCGCGGGTCGCCGGGTACTTCGAGGCGGCGACGCTGCTCGGGGTGGCGGTGCGTCAGCGCTTGACGGTGTAGTCCGACTGGATCAGGCCGGCGCCGAGGGTGCGGGTGGCGTTGTGGGTGAGGGCGATGTCGTGGTCGACCGGGCCGAAGAGCGGGATGCCGGCGCCGAGCAGGACCGGGACGGTGGTGATGGTCAGCTCGTTCAGCAGGCCGGCCCGCAGGAACGTCTGGACGACCCGGCCGCCGTCGGCGTAGACGCGCTTCGCGCCGCGGTCCTCCAGGGTCTGGACCAGGTCGTCGAGGGTGCGGTGCACGATGACGCGCTCGTCGGCGTCGGCCGGCAGGGTGCTGCTGAGCACCTCGACCTGCTTGCCCTCGTAGGGCCAGAAGTCGAAGGTGAGCACCTTCTCGTAGGTGTTGCGGCCGAGCACGACGGTGTCGATCGCCGCCATGAACTCGTCGTAGCCGGTGTCGCCGGCCTGCTCACCTCGCTCGGTCAGCCAGTCGATCGCCCCGTCCGGGCGCGCGATGAATCCGTCGAGGCTGGTCGCAATGAAGACCGCGGCATGAAACGTCACCCTTCTTTTGTACAGCCTCCCGGGTCAGCCCTTGAGACCGGTCTGGGCCAGGCCCTCGACGAACTGGCGCTGGGCCAGCACGAAGATGATCAGCACCGGCAGGGCGCTCATCGTGGCGGCCGCGAGCTGGACGTTCCACATCGCGCCGCCGTAGGCGTCGACGTACTGGGTGAGCGCCTGCGGGATGGTGAACTTGTCCTTGCTGGACAGGAAAACGATCGGTTCCAGGTAGAGGTTCCAGCTGTGCAGGAAGGTGAAGATGGCGACCGCGCCGATCGCCGGGCGGGCCAGCGGCAGCGACACCTGCCAGAACAGGCCGAACCGGCCGAGGCCGTCGACGCGGCCGGCCTCCTCGAGCTCGCGCGGCAGGGTGATGAAGAACTGGCGCATGATGAAGGTCGCCAGCACGCTGGGCGCGCCGAGCATCGGAATCAGGATCAGCGGCCAGTGCGTGTTCACCAGACCGAGCGACTCGAACATCCGGTACAGCGGGATGATCGTCACCTCGTTCGGCACCAGCAGCCCGGCCAGTACGACGACGAACACGACCCCCGCGCCGCGGAACTTGATCCGGGCGAACGCGTAGCCGGCCAGCGACGACACCACCAGCGTGCCGAGCGTGACCACGATGGCGATGTAGCAACTGTTCAGGTACTGCCGGCCGAACGGCTGCAGCTCGAAGACCTGCCGGTAGGCGTCCAGCGTCACCGACTTCGGCAGCAGCGACGGCGGGAACGCGAAGATGTCGTTGACCGGCTTGAGCGAGGCCGTCGCCATCCACCAGGTCGGGAAGACGAAGGGGATGCAGCAGACCAGCAGTACGCCGTACAGGAGAAGCTTGTGGCTACGCTTCATGGAACACCCACCTCTTGCGCATGCGCCATTGCAGGACTGTCAGAGCGAGCACGATGGCGAAGAGCAGCAACGAGATCGTCGCGCCGTAGCCGAAGTGATGGAACTGGAACGCCTGCTGGTACAGGTAGTAGACGAGCACCGTGGTCGACGTGCCCGGCCCACCCTGAGTCAGTACTGCGATCTGCGCGAACACCTGCAGCGATCCGACGATCGTCAGGATCGAGGTCAGCAGGATCGTCGGGCTGATCAACGGCACCGTCACCCGCCGGAACCTGGCCCACGCGGAGGCGCCGTCGATACGGGCAGCCTCGTAGAGCTCGGTCGGAACCCCTTGCAGGGCAGCGAGAAACAGCACCATGTTCAGCCCGACACCCTTGAACAACTGTACGACGATCACCGAGATCATCGCGGTCGCGTCGCCGCGCAGCCAGTTGGGTCCGTCGATACCGAGCTGACTCAGGAAGCCGTTGATGCCGCCGTTGTCCTGCAGCAGGAACCCCCACACGATCGTCCAGGCGACCAGCGTCACCACGACCGGCGAGAAGAACAGCGTGCGGAAGAAGACGGTGCCCCGCAGCTTCTGGTTCAGCAGTACTGCGAGGAACAACGCGAGGCTGAGGTTGAGCACCACCAGACCCACCGAGAACAGGCCGGTCGCGCGCAAAGCCGGCCCGAGCTGCGGATCGTCGGTCAGCGCCTGGTAGTTGTCGCCGCCAACGAAATCGAAGGTGCCGGCCAGCACGTTCCACTCGTGCAGGCTGTACCAGACCACCAGCCCGAGCGGAATGATGACGAAGGCAACGATCCCGGCCAGCTGCGGCGCGATGAACAGCCAGCCGGCCAGTTCGTCGCGCCGTCGCATGGTCCAATACGGCGCCCGCCGGGTCTGCGCGGGCGTCGGCGTCACCTGCTTGTCCAGGAGCAGTGTCATTTGCTCAGCAGGGGATTGATCTTCGAGCACACGCCCGACAGTACGGTCTTGACGTCGGCCTCCGGCTTCCACAGCGGGTCCAGCGCGGCGCGCACGGTCTGCTGCAGTTCGGCGTACCCGGTGTGGCCGGTCTTGAGGTCGCCGGTCTCGATCCCGTTGATCACCACGCTCTGCAGCTGCGCGGGCTTGAGCAGCGGGTTCGCCTTGGCCAGGATCTCGCTGGTCAGCTGCGACTTGCGCGGCGGCGGGAAGAACTGGGCCAGCTTGGCGGTGTTCTCCTGATTGGTGAAGTAGGCAAGGAACTTCTTCGCCTCGTCGGCGTGTTTGCCGCGCTTCAGCACGCCGATCCCGGCCTGCCCGACGACGGAGTACTCACCGGACGGGCCCTTCGGCAGCGGGACCAGATCCCACTTGAACTTCGCCTTCTCCAGCAGCGCCGCCCGGCTGATCTGGGTCAGCACCATCGACGCGTCACCGGCGAAGAAGTCGGTGGTCCGGCCGGGGCCGGGCATCGCCTTGTCGGTGAAGACCATCTTGTGGATGAAGGTCATCGCGTCGACCATCGGCTGCTGGTCGAACCCGCAGCTCTTGCCGTCCTCGCTCCACGGCCGGGCGCCCCAGCCGCCCCAGATCGTGTTCAGCGTGTCCCAGCCCTTGTAGTCGAAATCGCCGACCACGATGCCGCCCTTACCGGTCTTCGCCTGTACCGCGGCCCCGGTGGCGACCGCCTGCTCCCAGGTCCAGGTGCCGGCCGCGATCTGCTGCGCCGGGGTCTGTCGTCCGGCCGCCGTCACCAGGTCGGTGTTGACGAAGACACCCAGCGGCGAGGTCGAGAACGGGTACGCGAACAGCTTGCCGTCCTGCTCCCAGTTGGCCGTTGCGCTAGGCAACAGATCCGCGTCCTTGTCGATCGGGTCCAGGGCGCCCGAGGTGACGAAGTCCTGCGCCGAGCTCTCCAGGATCCAGGCCAGGTCGGGCGCGTTGCCGCCGCCGATCTGGGTGGTCAGCGCGGTGGTGTAGCTCTCGAACGGGATCGACTCGAAGGTGATCTTGCCGACCTCCGGGTGGTCCTTCTTGTAGGTGGCGGCGATCTGGTCGAACAGCGCGGTGTGCTTGGCGTTCGCGCTCCAGATCGTCATCCGTAGATCGACCGGGCCGGAGGCCGCTGCATCGTCGTCGGAACCACCGCCGCAGCCCGCTACGGCGAGTAGTGCGGCGGCCGTTGCGGCCGCAGTCAGGAGTCGGATTTTCATGTGCGTCTTTCCTCCATCAGTAGCCGGTGACATCCGGCCAGCTCAGTTCGACGCCCTGGGCGACCAGCAGAGCCTGGAAGTCGCTGAGCAGAGCAGGGGAGTTGCGGACCGCGCGCGGGCTGACGCGGCGGTCCAGGCAGAAGGCAGCGAGCAGTCCCGCGGCCTCGCCGATGTTCCATTCGACCGGGTGCAACCGGTAGCAGCCGTTGGTGATGTGCGTGGTGCCGAGGTTCTTGCTCGCCGGCAGCAGGTTCTCGACCCGCTGCGGGATCAGTGCCCCGAGCGGGATCCGGAACGGGCTACTGGCCACGTCGATGTAGTTGTCGCCACCAGTGGAGGGATGCAGGTCGATCCGGTACATGCCGACCCCCACACTGTCGCCGTACTCCGCTGCGCCCTTCGCCCCGCGTACGGCGACCGACAGGTCCTGCTCGACGACCGTGTACTCCGCTGCGATGCGCCGCGACTCCCGGATGTACGGCGCTTGCGCGAGACCGTCCTGCGAACCGAGCAGGTCACCGCGCAGCCGGAGTCCGGAGAAACCGGTGCCGCCGTCAGGTCTCGGTGCCTCTGTCTGCAGCCAGTAGAAGACAGACTGCGACAGCTCACGCGCCCCGGCCAGGTGCTTCGCCGCATCCGGTACGTCGAAGACCGGTCCGTCGAGATAGTCGATCATCGGCCAGTTCACCAGGCAGATGTCGGACTCGTAGGCGCCGGGCAGGAAGTGCCGACGGGCAGCGATCCGCCGGAACGTCCACAGGTTGGTGTCGCCCCCGGTACGGCGCTGGTCGGCGACCACCGCGAGCGGGTCGTCATCCGGGTTGGGGGTGAAGGTCCGTTGCGAGGGGGCAAGAGTGCGTGGGTCCGGCGCGTTCCAGGAGAGCATGCGGTCGCCCCAGAACGCGGGCTGGTAGTTGCGCCAGTACGCGTAGTTGGGCGGCTTGTCGCCGACCTGGTTGCCGTCGACGTGGTCCACCGCGAAGCAGTACGACACTGCCTGCATGTTGAGCGGCTGTGCCTCCTGCGGCGCACTGGGCTCGCCAGTGGTCGCCTGCGACTCGAAGCCAGTCACGTACTCCGTGCCTGTGAGCGGCAGGAGCTCCCCGGTCTCGGTGGCGTCGAGGATGTACGGCGCAGTCAGGGTGAGGCGGTCGCCGGTGTCTCGGTGCTCCACTACGACAGAGATGACCTGGTCGCCGTCCGTGGTGGCGTCGACGGGCTTGTAGGGCTGCAGCACCTGCAGCCGCCGGCTGGCGCGGTACGGAGCCAGCATCGACTCCAGGACGGCTACTGCCACTCGTGGTTCGTGGCAGAGCTTGGAGACGTAGCCGGCGCCAGGGTTGAGCTCTGCGGCTGCGCGGGACTCTGCGGTGAGCGGGTAGTAGCGGCGGTAGTAGTCGCGGATCCCGTCGCGTAGGGAGCGGTAGGAGGCGGTGACGCCGAACTGTTCGACCCAGGTGTGCTCGTCAGGCGGTACTGCCTGGCTGGTCAACTGACCGCCGAGCCAGTCGTACTCCTCGGTCATCACCACCGAGCGACCGGTCCGCAGGGCCGCGAGCGCCGCGGCGACTCCGCCGAGCCCGCCGCCGATGACCAGGACATCCGTGTGCATCTAAAGACCTTTCGGCTTGCTGAGCGTGCTTCCGTCGACGAGCTCACAGGCGAGCAGGTGCTGCAGGTCTGTCTCTTCTCCGGACAGCACTGCCTCGAGCAACCCCACCGCCCGCCGGCCCATCTCCTTGCGGGGAATGTGGAACCCGGAGTACTCGTCGTCCCCGTCGACCGGCCGGCTCGCGTCGCCCAACGCGACCACTGAGAGATCGCCTGGCACGGTCAATCCGCGTGCCCGAGCCGCCTCTGCCAGAGCAGCCGCATCGGCGAGATCCTCGACAAACACCGCGGTAATTTGTTGCCCCAACAACTTTTCCAGTACTTCACCCTTTGCCGGTGACAAATGCAGACCGTGGGGTGCTACCTGGTGGAAGCCTTTGAGGCGGTCGGCGGATGACTCCGCGCCTTCCCCGGGGCCGACAAAGGCGACTCGGGTGTGGCCGAGCTGCAGAGCGCGGGCGGTGACGGTCGCGGTTGCGGCGGCGTAGTCGGCGCCGACGTACGGGACGACAGCGCCGTCCGGGTTGTCACGGCGGCCGACCGAGACGAAGGGGTACTTCTCGGCGACCAGGCGGCTGAGCTCCTCGGCAGGGATGCGGCGGCCCAGCAGCAGCGAGCCGTCGGCGATCCGGAGCCGGTTGTTGTCGTGGAAGACCAGCCGGCGGCCGTCGGTGACCGGTGCGCTGGTGAACAGCAGCAGATCACAGCCCAGTTGCTCGGCGCTCTCCTCGATCCCGCTCAGGAACGGGTGGTAGAAATCGGCGCTCGCACTCGGGAACACCGACTCGTAGGTGAACACCCCGAGGATCTGGTTGCGCTGCTGCAACAGCCGGCGCGCGAGCGGGTCCGCGACGTACCCGGTCTCGCGGATCACCTTCAGCACCCGGTCGCGGGTGTCCGCCGGGATTCGCGCCGAGGCGGTGGTGCGGTTGTTCAGCACCAGCGAGACGGTCGTCTGGCTCACCCGCGCCAACCGGGCGATGTCGCGCTGCGTCAACCGGTCGCTCACTCGCCCACCTCCGTTGAGTAATACGTATTGCCAGCCACTTGCTCCGGAACGGTAAGCCCAGGGTTTCCGGGCCGTCAAGAGCAGACCGGCCTAGTAATGCGTATTAGCAGATCGGCCGCCCGGTCGGGCGCGACTGAGAGCGACGATCGGCGAGGGGGTGACGGGTGTCCGGATCCGGACGCGGTAAAAGCCGGAAAGGTCTTGTCTGAACCGGTTCGGCGCACTAACTTCTTCGCACCAGGCAAACGCTTTCCGCTGGCGGAGGGAAAGAAATGAAGAAAGACAATGTCGCTGCTTATCTATTCCTCACGCCCTGGCTGATCGGGCTGTTCGTGATCACCGTGGGACCGATGCTGGCGTCGCTCTACCTGGCCTTCACCGACTACAACCTGATCCAGGCGCCGGAGTGGATCGGCTTCGAGAACTTCACCCGGATGCTGTCCGACGAGCGGCTGCACAACTCGCTGCGGGTGACCTTCACCTATGTGCTCGTCTCGGTGCCGCTGCAACTCGCGCTGGCGCTGCTGCTGGCGGTGGTACTCGACCGCGGGGTCCGCGGAATGGCCTTCTACCGCTCGATCTTCTACCTGCCGTCGCTGCTCGGCTCGAGTGTCGCGATCGCGATCCTGTGGAAGCAGGTGTTCGGCACCGAAGGCCTGCTCAACCAGTTGCTGGCCACGGTCGGGATCGAGGGCAAGGGCTGGATCTCCGACCCGAGCACGGCGCTCGGCACCCTGATCGCGCTGAACGTCTGGACCTTCGGCGCCCCGATGGTGATCTTCCTGGCCGGCCTGCGCCAGATCCCTTCCATGTACTACGAAGCGGCCGCCGTCGACGGTGCGGGCGCTTGGCGCCGGTTCCGCACCATCACGCTGCCGCTGCTGACCCCGATCATCTTCTTCAACCTGGTGTTGCAGGTGATCCACGCGTTCCAGTCGTTCACCCAGGCGTTCGTCGTCTCCGGCGGCACCGGCGGACCGTCCGACTCGACGATGTTCTACACGCTCTACCTGTACGACCGCGGCTTCGGCAACTTCGACATGGGCTACGCCTCGGCGATGGCGTGGTTCCTGCTGATCATCATCGCCGTCCTGACCGCGGCGAACTTCGTCGCCTCGAAGTACTGGGTGTTCTATGAGAACTGAGCTGAACCTCAAGTCGGTGCTGATCCACCTGCTGCTGGTCGCGGCCGCGCTGGTGATGCTCTACCCGGTGATCTGGATGGTCGTCAGCTCGCTGCGGCCGGGCAACGAGATCTTCCGCGAGCCGGGGATCCTGGTCCGCGACCTGCGGATCAGCAACTACCGGACCGGCTGGAACGCGTTGACCGAGCCGTTCACCCGGTACCTGCTGAACTCCGCGGTGGTGGTGCTCGGCGCGATCCTGGGCAACCTGGTGAGTTGCTCGATGGCGGCGTACGCGTTCGCCCGGCTGGAGTTCACCGGGAAACGGTTCTGGTTCGCGATCATGCTGGTGACGATCATGTTGCCGATCCACGTGGTGATCGTGCCGCAGTACATCCTGTTCTCGCAGGCCGGCTGGATCAACACGTTCCTGCCGCTGGTGGTGCCGAAGCTGCTGGCCACCGACGCGTTCTTCGTCTTCTTGATGGTGCAGTTCATCCGCGGCATCCCGCGCGAGCTGGACGAGGCGGCCCGGATCGACGGCTGCGGCCGGGCCGGGATCTTCCTGCGGGTGATCCTGCCGCTGATGGTGCCCGCCCTGGCGACCACGACGATCTTCACGTTCATCTGGACCTGGAACGACTTCTTCAGCCAGCTGATCTACCTGACCGATCCCAAGATGTACACGGTTCCGGTCGCGCTCCGGTCGTTCGTCGACGCGACCGCGAGCACCAACTGGGGATCCATGTTCGCGATGTCGGTCGTGTCACTGGTACCGGTCTTCCTCGCCTTCCTGCTCGGCCAGCGCTATCTGGTCAAGGGCATCGCCACCACGGGGATCAAGTAACTCTTCCGAAAGGTGCAAGTCATGCGTACTACGAAAGCACCGCGCGTACTCCGTGCCGTGGCAGCCGTCGCGCTCGCCTCCGCCCTGCTCGCCGCGAGTGCCTGCGGTGGTGACTCCGGCGGCGGCGCGAACGCCAACGGCGAGGTCACGCTCCGGTTCAACTGGTGGGGATCGGACACCCGGCACAAGATCACCCAGCAGGTGATCGACTCGTTCCAGGCGGAGCACCCGAAGATCAAGATCAAGGGCGAGTACGGCGAATGGGCCGGCTACTGGGACAAGCTCGCCACCACGGTCGCCGCCAACGACGCGCCGGACGTCATCCAGATGGACGAGAAGTACCTGCGCGAGTACGCCGATCGCGGCGCGCTGCTGGATCTCAAGAAGGCTGACGGTCTGGACACCGCGAAGTTCGAGCCGGACACGCTGGGCGCCGGTGAGTTCGACGGCGGGCTGTACGGGCTGAACGCGGGGATCAACGCGTTCACGATCGTGGCGAACCCGGCGGTCTTCAAGGCGGCCGGGGTGCCGTTGCCGGACGACAAGACCTGGACCTGGGAGCAGTACACGCAGATCGCCGCGCAGATCACCGGGAAGCTGAACGGCAAGGGCTGGGGCACAGCGGCGTACGGGACGAACGATGCCAGCCTGAACATGTGGGCCCGGCAGCACGGGCAGTCGCTGTTCACCAAGGACGGCAAGCTCGGCGTGACCCAGGAGGGGCTGACGGAGTACTGGACCAACCTGCGGGCGATGCAGGAGGCGAAGGCGACACCGTCGGCGGAGTTCACCGCGCAGGACATGAGCGCGCCGCTCGACCAGTCCGGGATGGCAACCGGCAAGCTCGCGATGGGCTATGCGTGGAGCAACCAGTTGAATGCTTTGAGCAAGGCTTCCGGCCAGCAGCTCAAGCTGCTCCGGCTGCCGAGTGTGAGCGGCAAGGCGAGTGAGAACGGCGCCTACTACAAGGGTTCGATGTTCTGGTCGATCTCGTCGCGGTCGAAGCACCCGAAGGAGGCGGCGGAGTTCGTGAGCTACCTGGCGAACAACTCGACCGCCGGCGGCCTGTTGCTGGCCGAGCGCGGGGTGCCGCCGAACACCGAGATCCGGGCCGCGGTCGCCTCGAAGCTGCAGCCGGCCGACGCCTCGTCCCAGGCCTTCATCCAGGAGATCGCCGCGGAGCTCGGCGAGCCGTCTCCGCCGCCGCCGGTCGGAGGTGGTCAGGTGGAGAAGATCATCCAGCGCTACACCACCGAGGTGATGTTCGGCCGCCAGCAACCCGGCCAGGCGGCCAAGGGATTCATCGACGAGGTCAACGGAGAGCTGAACAAGTGATGTTGCTGACGGCAACTGATTGCCCATGACCGGGTTTCCCCCGGGCGCTGGGGCGGCGCCTGGGGGCAACCCCGCAATTGCCGTGGTGGGGATTCACGGCCACGGTGCCTCCCATGTCAAGCAGGCGATGAGCCTGGAGGCTGCGGGTCGGTGCCAGTTGGTGGCAGTGGCCGACCTCCGCCCGCCTGCAGCAGATCAAAACCCTTTCAATGTCTACTCCGACCTGCCTTCCCTGCTCGCCAGCGAGCAGCCGGACATCGTCGTCCTCAGCACCCCGATCCACACCCACGCGCCATTGGCCGAGCTTGCTCTTCGCGCCGGCGCCGACGTCCTGCTGGAGAAGCCGACGGTCGCCTCGCTGGCAGAGTTCGACCACCTGCAACAAGTGCTCGACGAAACCGGCCGCAGCTGCCAGGTCGGCTTCCAGGCGCACGGCTCCGGCGCGGTCCTCGCCCTCGCCAAGATGGTTGCCGACGGCACCCTCGGTGAGCTGCGGGGCATCGGCGCCACCGGGAGCTGGGTCAGAACCCAGGCCTATTGGCAGCGTGCGAAATGGGTCGGTCGCCGCACGCTCGACGGAGTACCGGTGGTGGATGGCGCGGTGACCAACCCGTTCGCTCACTCGATCGCCGCCGCGTTGCTGATCGACGGTTCCGGGCGGGCGGACCAGATCGAGAGCGTCGAGACCGACTTGTATCGCGCCAACCCGATCGAGGCCGACGACACCTCGACAGTCCGTATCCGCACGACCCGCGGTACCACGATCGTTGCCGCCCTCACCCTTTGCGCGGCCGAGAACTCACCGCCGCAGGTCACGGTCTACGGCAGCAAGGGCCACGCAGTACTGCGGTACATCTCCGACGAGCTCGTCGTCGGGCCGAAGACCACGCAGTACGGGCGGCAGGAGTTGCTCGCGAATCTTCTGGATCATCGCACCGACGGCGTACCGCTGATGGCGCCGTTGAGCGAGACGGGTGGGTTCATGCAGGTCCTGGATGCGGTCCGGGCCGCGCCCGCCCCGGTGGAGATCGCGGCCGAGTGGGTAGGTGACGGTGACGAGCGGCATCCCGTCGTACCGGGGATCGAGCAGTGGATCGAGCAGGCCGCCGAGCGGCAGTTGTTGTTCAGCGAGTTGTGGAACCAACAGAATCGGAGCTTCGCCAGATGACTCAGCACCTCGGTTGCACCCACACCGTCGGCCGGTCCATCCAGGTCACGGCGGCCGGCCGCGAACTGTTCAGCTACGTGTACCGGCCGACCGATCCGCAGCTGGAGTCGCCGCGGCCGTACCTGCACCCGATCCGCACCCTCGGCGGCGACCTCGTCTCCGTCTTCCGGCCGCACGACCATGTCTGGCACAAGGGGATGACCTGGTCGCTGCCCCACTTCGGGCCCGACAACTTCTGGGGTGGGCCGACGTTCTCGCGCGAGCACGGCTATCAGCAACTCGACAACAACGGCTCGATGGACCACGACCGGATCGATGCGCTCGACGTGACGGAGGAGTCGGTGCGGTTCTCGCATCACCTGTCCTGGCGCACGCAGTCCGGGGCGCACGTCGTCGACGAGCAGCGCACGCTGACCACTCGCCTCACCGACGACGGCTGGGTGCTCGTCTACGAGACGGCGATGACGAACGTCTCCGGCGGCACCGTCCAGATCGGCAGTCCGACGACGGCGGGCCGCCCGAACGCGGGGTACGGCGGCCTGTTCTGGCGCGGCCCGCGATCCTTCACCGGCGGCACGGTGCTCGCACCCCAAGGTCTCGGCGGCGACGAACTGCGCGGCCAGCGAGCCGCCTGGATGGGCTTCTCCGGCAAACACAACAGCGTCGACCGGGCCTCCACCCTGATCATCGTCGACGCCGCCGACAACCCGAATCATCCGCCCGAGTGGTTCGTCCGCTCCGAGGACTTCGCAGCCGTCTGCCCGGCGCCGTTCTTCTCGGCAGAGCTTCCCTTCGCTCCCGGCGAGACGCTGCGCTTCCGCTATGCGACGTTGGTTGCCGACGGCGCCTCCGACGACGCCCGCTCCGTGCTCCTGTCTGCGCAGGCGACCAAAGCGCTGACTGCCTGACGGGTCAGAGAAGTTCTGTGGCGGCCTGGCGCAGGCCGTCCAGTTCGGCCTGCGCCCAGCCTTCGTGGATCGACTCGGTGCCGCGGATCAGCGGCTTGTCGACGAGGTGGAAGTGCAGATTGGTGAGGCTGCCCGCGACCGCGAGGTACGGGATCGCGGCGAGGTCGGCGGCCGGGATCGGTCGGAGGGCCTCGTAGCCGGCCCGGAAGCTCGGCCAGTACGGCGTACTGGCGACGCCGGTGAAGTCGGCGGCGCGATAGCCGGTGCCCGCCAGATCGAAGTCGTGGATCGAGAGGCCGTCGGGGCCGGCCAAGAGGTTGTCGAGGCTGACATCGCCATGGCAGACACCCTTGCTCAGAGCATCGGAGTACTGCGTGAGGTGATTCCGTACTGCGTCGCCAAGAGCGCGGAGCAGGTTTTCCTCCGCGGGAACCTGAAGATTCTCCCAATCCGGTCCAGGTTGCTTGCGCGACGTCTGGAGGTCGTCCGTGGCGGTGTGGAAGCACGCCATCAGCTCACCGAAAGCACGGTAGAGCTCGTCGTCGAACGGCGGCTGCGGCTTGGTCCCGGTGAGGTGCTCGAGCAGGACGAACGGGCGGTCTCCCTCGGGCGCGTCGAGCAGGCCGACATCGGTGCCGTCGGCAAGAGCGACGGGCACCGGCGCCGGAACTCCAGCTTGGGTTAGATGGCGCGAAAGCCCTGTCTCCCAACGGATCTCGGCCGCCGAGCGACCCCCGGCGCGGTACAGCTTGAGGACGTAGCGGTCCGCCGGTGTGGTCAGCTCGTAGACGTCGTTGACCAGCGATCGCAGCAGTGTGCAGCCGGTGAAGTCGAGGGCGTAGGTCTCGCTGAGCCGGGCCCGGAGAGCCTGCGGATCGGGCAGTGAGCGGAGGGTCGGGATCACCCTCGCGACGCTACTGCCGACCGGCCCCGGCCGCCTCCGGATTTTGAGATCACAGGTGTGAAGCGGACGCTTGAAGGGCAGGTAGCGGTAGCGGTAGGAAATCGTTTCCGGTATCGCCTCCCCTGAAGGGCCCGGGAACCGGTAGCCTCATCCAGCCACCTGGGGAGGCATCGCACCGCCAATCACCGACGAACTGCCGGAGAGCCCAAACCGGTCAGGAGACCACGTCTTGCAGGAGAACACCACCAGCACCAGTACTGGCGAGCTCGCCAACGTACCCCTCACGGGTGCTGACAAAGTCGCCTACGCCTTCTACGCCACCGCGGCCACCGCCGCCCTCGTCGGTCAGGTCTGGGCCGGCGTCACGCACATCCCGTGGCCGGACGAGGGCTTCTCGCCGTTCCTCAAGATCGCCCTGGTCACGCCGGCCGTGGCGGTCATCGAGCTCGGTGGTGTGGCCACCGCCGCGCTCGCCGACCTGCGCCGCCGCAAGGGTGAGCAGGCCTACGCCTACCGCGCGATGTCGCTGTTCGCGGCCGTCGTCGCGCTCGTTTTCAACGTTGTCGGGCACTGGCGGCCGGAGGAGCGCTTCCTGGCCTTCGGCTTCGGCGGCCTGTCCGCGTTCGCCTACGTGCTCTGGCTGATCCACAGCTCGGCGCGTCGCCGCGACGCGTTGCGCAAGGCCGGGCAGATGGCCACCACCGGACCCGTGTACGGCGTGGTCCAGTGGGCCCGCGAACCCAAGGTGACCTGGCTGGCCCGCTCGATCGCGCTCGAGCACGGCCTCGGCCTGTACGAGAGCCTGCGGGCCGCCCGGGTCCAGTTGCGCAACAACGCGCGCCGCGACGCGATCGCCGGGACCGTTGCCGAGTACATCCGTTCCGAGCACCAGGACGAGCGGCTCGCGAAGATCGCCGAGACGACGTACGACGCGGACCGGCTGGCCGGGATGCTCGAGGAGCGGATCAACTACGAGGTCGTCACCAACAAGCTGACGCTGGCGATCTCCCCGCCGCCGCCCGAGCCCGAGCCGGAGCCGGTCAAGGAGGAGCACGCCGATCTGCGCGCCGCGGTCTGGGTGGTCGAGGGCACCACGCCGCCGCCGGTGCAGCACATCCCGGTCCAGCAGCTGCCCCCGCAGCCCCGTCCCGCGGGCGGCGTACCGCTGCGCGACGACGAGCAGTGGGGCGAGGCGATGACCGGCGAGCTGATGGCCGTCGACTACCTGCCGTACGACCGCAGTACCGACGAGGCTCACGACGCCGAGGTGATCGAGGAAGCTGCCGCCGCGGCGGCAGCTGCCCAGCAGCCGGTGGTCGCCAAGCCGCGTCCGGACTCGCCGTTCGTGCAGCACCCGATCGACGAGGAGCCGCCGGCGGTCGAGCGTCGCGTCCAGCCGAAGGCTGCCGCTGCCAAGCCCGCCGCTGCTGCGCCGAAGCCGGCCGCGGCCAAGCCGGCTCCGGCCAAGAAGGCCACGGCCGCCAAGAAGACCGTCCGCAAGACGGTCCCGCAGTCGGTCGCCCCGGAGGTCGACGAGCCCTTCGTCGCCACCACCCCGGCCCAGCCGGAGCCCGTGGTCACCGAGGAGCCGGCCGTGATCGCCCGCGAGGTCACCGCGCGGACCTCGCAGTCACGTCCCGCCACCCCGCGCCCGAAGTCGTCCTCGAACGGCACCGGCACCGGCGGCGACCTGGAGAAGAAGCGGATGCGCGCCTGGGCGCTGCTGTCCGACTGGCCCGAGGACCGTCCGCGCACCGCGGCGACCCTCGCCTCCGCGATCGCCTCCTCCGAGTCGGACGCGGATCGTCTCCTCACGGAGTACGACAAGGAGCACGGCACCAGCAACCTCACCCTGGTCGCCAACTCCCAGAACTGAGCTGTAGCTGACAACAAAGGGGGCGGCCGTCGGCCGCCCCCTTCGTCATGCCTGAGCGAAGGTGCTACTTGGTGCCGAAGGAGTACGTCGTGCTGGACTTGTAGGTCTGGCCGGGGCGCAGGACCGTGGAGGGGAAGTTCGGCTGGTTGGGGGAGTCGGGGAAGTGCTGGGTCTCGAAGGCGAAGGCGTCGCCTTGGCGGTAGGCCTTGCCGCTGATGCCGGAGAAGGTGCCGTCGAGGAAGTTGCCGCTGTAGAACTGGGCGCCGGGCTGGTCGGTGTGCACGGTGATCGTGCGGCCGCTGTCGGGCTCCCAGAAGCGGGCGGCGACGCGCTGGCCGTCGGCGCCGGCCTGGCCGCTGAGGACGAAGTTGTGGTCGTAGCCACGCCCGATCACCAGTTGGGGGTGGTCGCCGCGCAGCCGCTTGCCGATCGCGGTCGGCTTGTTGAAGTCGAACGGGGTGCCGGCCACCGGGGCGAGCTCGCCGGTCGGGATCAGGCCGGCGTCGACCGGGGTGTACTTCGCGGCGTTCAGCTGCAGGACGTGCCCGTCGATCGAGCCCGAGCCCTCGCCGGCCAGGTTGAAGTAGACGTGGTTGGTCAGGTTCACGATGGTCGGCTTGCCGGCCACGGTCGCCAGGTAGTCGATCTTCAGGTTGTCCTGCTTGTCGAGCGTGTAGGTGACCGTGCTGGTCAGCGTGCCCGGGAAGCCCATCTCGCCGTCCGGGCTGACATAGCTGAAGGCGACGCCGACGGCCTTGGCGGTCTGCACGACCTTGGCCTTCCAGACCCGCTTGTCGAAGCCGGTGGTGCCGCCGTGCAGGGCGTTCTCGCCGTTGTTGACCGGGATCTGGTAGCTGGTCCCGTCCAGGGTGAACTTGCCCTTGGCGATCCGGTTGCCGTAGCGGCCGATGGTGGCGCCGAAGTACGGGCTGAGCGCCGCGTAGTCGGGCAGGTTGTCGAAGCCGAGGCTGATGTTGGCGGTGTGGCCGCGCCGGTCCGGGGTCTCGATCCGCTGCAGGGTGGCGCCCCAGGTGAGCATCGAGATGGTGACCCGGCCGTTGGTGAACGTGTAGACGTCCACCGTGGTGCCGTCGGGGGTGGTGCCGAACGGATCCTTCCGGATCTCGAGCCGGCCGTGACCGTGCTGCGAAGTCATGGCCGTGACCTTATCCGGCGCGGCCTCGGCCCCACTGGCCAGCGCCCCGGCGGCGGCAGCGCCGAGTCCGAGCGCGCCGGCGGTCCGCAGTACTTGGCGGCGAGGCAGGTTGTCTGACATGGAATCCCCTCATTCGTACTGGGCGGTCGTCGGCGGGAGAGCGTGCACATGGCCGACCCGGGCACTGTAAGCAGGGTTGTCCAGTGTTTGGAATAGTTTGTAACGGTTCGAATTCGTCCGATGACTGGCCGATACCGGCCAGCCGGTCGCGCAGGCTGACCGGATCGGTCCGGTCCGGGCCCGGATACAGCCTTATCACCGGCCGCTCCGGGCGCGCACGATGGAGCCATGACCAAGAAAGCGCTGCTCGTGATCGACGTCCAGGAATCGTTCCGCGCCCGGGAGAACTGGAGTGCGGTCAACCATCCCGACATCGCGGACCGGGTGAACCGGCTGGTGCGCGCCGCCCGCGCCAACGGCGACCTGGTCGTCTGGGTGCTGCACATCGAGCCCGGTACCGGCGGTGTCTTCGACCCGGCCAGTGGCGCTGTCCGCTACCTCGAGGGTCTCGAACCTGCCGAAGGTGAGCCGCAGGTGCGCAAGACCGCTCACAACGCGTTTACCACGACCAATCTGCAGCAGGTCTTCACTGAGAACGGCATCCAGGAAGTGGTGATCTGCGGGATCCGGACCGAGCAGTGCTGCGAGACCACCGCCCGGCTCGCGTTCGATCTCGGCTACGTGGTGACCTTCGTGACCGAGGCGACCGCCACCACGCCGCTGCCGCACTGGACGCTGCCGGCCGACGCCACCCTGGCCGAGGTGCTGGCCGATCCGCGGACGCTGTCGCCGGAGACGGTGGTCGAGCGGACGGAGTACGCGCTGGCGGGACGGTTCGCCATCATCCGGACACTCGACGAGGTGGCGCCGCCGGTCATGGCATCCTGACCGGATCATGCCTACCCGGGTCGTCTTCTTCCTGCTGCCGAAACTGCACCTGCTGGACCTCGCCGGTCCGGCCCAGGTGTTCTCGACCGCGAACGACCTCGGGTACGGCTACGACCTGACCTATGTCGCGGAGTCGCCGGAGATCCTGACCGCCCAGGGAGTGCCGATCCGGGCGCAACTGGACTGGCCGGAGCTCCGGCCGACCGACCTCATCGTCGTACCGGGCTGGCGGTCGCCGCGGCTGACGCCGACCCCCGCGATCGGCGCCGCGACCAAGCAGCGGCTCCGGGCCCACCATGCGGCCGGCGGGTCGGTCGCGAGCGTCTGCTCGGGGGCGGACGCGCTCGGCGCGAGCGGGCTGCTGGACGGCCGGCGCTACACGACGCACCACGAGCTGACCGACGAGCTCACCGCGCGGTACCCGAAGGCGACGATGGTCCGCGACGTCCTGTACGTCGAGGACGACCGGGTGATCACCTCGGCCGGGATCGCGAGCGGTATCGACCTGGCGCTGTACCTGGTCGCCTCGGCCCGCGGAGCCGAGGCGGCGGCGCGAGTCGCGCGCGAAATGGTCGTCTACGCCCGACGCAACGGCGACGAGCTGCAGGAGAGCGCGATGCTCCGCCATCGCGGTCACCTGAGCGACCTCGCGCATCGCGTCCAGGACATCATCGACAGCCGGTACGCCGAACAACTGCGGCTGGCCGACTTGGCCAGGGGAGTCGGCGTGAGTGAGCGGACGCTGACTCGCATCTTCACCCACGCGACCGGCCTCACGCCGCTGCGATACCAGCAGTTGTTGCGCTTGGAGCGCGCCGAGCACCTGATCGGCCATGGCTCGACCGTCGAGGCCGCGGCCCGCGCTGTCGGGTTCGAGGACGCCAGGATGCTCCGCCGACTGCGCTCCCGACCGCTCGCGGGGGTAGACGTAACTCCCCTGGCCCACGGGGCCTGACACTCCTGAGATCTCTCCTGCCGGCTACCACGCTCTAGGTAGAGCGGACAGGGCGTCCGCACGGGGGCAGCGAGAGGTAACCAG
Source organism: Kribbella sp. NPDC056861 (assembly GCF_040687575.1). Taxonomy (NCBI): domain Bacteria; kingdom Bacillati; phylum Actinomycetota; class Actinomycetes; order Propionibacteriales; family Kribbellaceae; genus Kribbella; species Kribbella sp. NPDC056861. The sequence goes on from NZ_JBFBNQ010000003.1 coordinate 481,177, forward strand.
GATGAGCAGGGGATCAGGGACGGTGCGCGTCGCGCGCTGGAGTGCAACCCACCCATGGCGGGCGATCGGCCTCTGGCTGTTGCTCGTCGTCGTCGCGGTCGGACTGATGACCGCGGTACCCAAACAGACCACCAAGGCCGACGACACGTGGACCGGCCAGTCCGGTACGGCGTCCGAGCTGATCCGCGACGCCGGGCTGGAGGACAAGCCGGGCGAGACGGTTCTGGTCACGGATCCCGACGGCCCGCTGGACAAGGCGGCTGCCACGACGGCCTTCGCCCAGCTGCAGCAGAAGCTGAGCAAGGTCGATGCGGTCGACACTGTCGGCAAGCCGATCTGGGCGGAGAACGGCAAGGCCGCGTTGTTGCCGATCACGTTGAAGGGCAACGCGGACGATGCCGCCGACAACGTCGACAAGGTGCTTGCGGCAACCAATGAGGTGCAGCGGGCGAATCCGGCGCTGACGATCGCGCAGGCCGGTGGAGCCTCGCTGGACAAGGGGATCTGGAAGCAGGTCGGCGCCGATCTGGCGCGGGCCGAGAAGATCAGTCTCCCGTTGACCTTCGGCTTGATGCTGCTTGCCTTCGGTGCGCTGATCGCGGCCGGAATCCCTGTCCTGCTGGCGTTTTCGGCAGTCGGCGCGGCTCTCGGCTTCTACGCACCGCTGTCCTACCTGTTCCCAGACGGCGGCTCGGTGGCGAACGTCGTCCTGCTGATCGGAATGGCGGTCGGCGTCGACTACTCGTTGTTCTATCTCAAGCGCGAACGCGAGGAGCGGCAACGCGGCCACAGCACGGTCGACGCGGTCGAGATCGCCGCGGCCACGTCGGGACACTCGGTGGTTGTCTCCGGCCTCGCGGTGATCGTCTCGATGGCCGGTCTGTACGTCGCGCAGGATCCGGTCTTCTCCTCGATGGCCACGGCAACGATCGTCGTCGTCGCGGTGGCGGTGCTCGGATCGCTGACGGTGCTGCCCGCGCTGCTGGTCAAGCTCGGTCATCGGGTGGATCGCCCGCGCGTCCCGCTGCTCTGGCGACTCAATCGCCGGATCGGTCCGGGGGGCATCAGCCGCCGGATCCTGGCGCCCGTACTGCGCTTCCCGAAGGTCGCGCTGGGCGTCTCGGTGATCGCCGTGATGGCGCTCGCAGTACCGGCGTTGGGGATGAAGACCGAGCCGGGTGGGTTGAGCACGCTGCCGCAGAGCATTCCCGAGGTGCGTACGATGACCGCGCTGCAGCAGAACTTCCCGTCTCAGGGGATGGCGTACGACGTGGTTGCCAAGGGCAATAATGCGGCCGCTGGGCTGGCCGAGGTGCAGCGGGCCGCGGTGGCGAGCAAGGAGTTCGTGGTGACGCCGGGGAGCGAGATCCGGCAGGCGGGCGACACCGCGGTACTGACTGTGGTTTCGGTGCGGCCGGACACCAGCGAGGATGCTCGGGTGGCGCTGGACCGGCTGCGGAACGACCTGGTTCCGCAGGCATTGACCGAGGCGCAGTGGGCGGTCGGTGGGGAGACGGCGCAGTCGGTCGACTACGGGCAGCACCAGCGGGATCAGTTGCCTTATGTGATCGCGTTCGTGCTGATCCTGACGCTGGTGATGATGGCGTTCACCTTCCGCAGCCTGGCGATCGCGGTGGTGACGACGCTGCTCAACCTGGCGTCGGTGGCGGCCTGCTTCGGTGTGCTGTCGCTGGTCTTCCAGCACACCTGGGCCGAAGGGGTGCTGGACTTCACCTCACCCGGGTTCGTGGTGTCGTGGATCCCGGTCTTCCTGTTCGTCATCCTGGTCGGGCTGTCGATGGACTACCACGTGTTCGTCCTCGGCCGGATCCGCGAAGGGGTGCGGGCCGGGCTGACGCCGCAGGAGGCGGTGCGCAAGGGGATCACCGAGTCGGCCGGCGTGGTGACGAGCGCGGCGGCGGTGATGGTGTCGGTCTTCGCCGTCTTCGCATCACTCGGGATGATCGAGATGAAGCAGATGGGGGTGGGGCTAGCGGTCGCCGTACTGATCGACGCGACGCTGGTCCGGATCGTGATGCTGCCGTCGATCATGGTGCTGCTCGGCCGCAAGGCGTGGTGGCCGAACAAGCTGTCGGCGGCCCAGCCGGCGCCGGCGGACGACCGCGAGTTGGTCACGGTCTGAATGCCAGAAGGGCCCGGCGAGGTGCAACTCGCCGGACCCTTCTGGCGTTGGTGCTAGTGCAGGTTGTACGCGGCGGTCAGCTTGGTGATCGCGGTGACGAGATCACCACTGAAGGCCAGGTGCTCAGCGTCGGCGGTGAGCTTCGACGTGGCTTCGTCGAGGTTCTGGCCGATCTGGTCCTGGGCGATCCAGCGAGCGCCGGCGACGACGGCATCGTCCTGGTTGGACGAGTCCGCCTTGGTGAGCTGCAGGTACTTCGCGGCCTGGCCGAGGGCGGCCAGCGCGGCTGGAGCCTGCGGGCCGGACCAGTCCTTCACCTTCAGGGCCTGGTCGAGCTGAGCAGCGGCGAGTACGACGTTGGCGTCGCCCGAAGCCGTGCGCAGCAGGTCCCTGCGGGTGTCGGAGACGTTCTCCCGAGCAGCGGCCTGAGTCGTCAGACCCCAGCCGTACGGGTACTGCGGGTCGTAGGACGCGTCGCCGACGTTGATCGGCTGCTGTGCCTCCGACTTCGCCCAGGTCACCGGCAGCCGGCCGCTGAACGGCTTCTTGCCGAACAGCACGTCGGCGACACCGGCGCCTTCGGTACCGGGCAGCCAGGACGCGACCAGCGCGTTGATCTTGCCCAGCTGGTCGGCGATCACCTGCGGCCGGCCGGAGACGACCAGCACGACGCACTTGACCGCGGCGCAGACCTTGTCCACCGCGGCCTTGTCGGCAGCGGTCAGGCCGAGCGTGTGGCCGTTGTTGCCGACGTCGCCGATGCCCTCGGCGTACGGCTTCTCGCCGACGACGACCACACCGACATCGTGCCCGGCCAGCGGCGCCGAGGCGTCCTGGCTGAACGTTGCCGTCGGCGCCACCTGCTTGATCCCGTCCAGGATCGTCGTGCCGGTGGTGGTGTTGCCGGAGCCGCCCTGCCAGCTGATCGACCAGCCACCGAGCTGGTTGCCCAGGTCGTTGGCGTTGCTGCCGGCCACGTAGACCTTGGCGGTCGGTGCCAGCGGCAACACGTTGCCGTCGTTCTTCAGCAGCACCTGCGACTTGGCCGCGGCGTCCCGGCCGACCGCGCGGTTGGCCGGCGAGCCGACCGTGCCGAGCCGGGTCGGATCGGAGTACGGGCGCTCGAACAGGCCGAGCTTGAACTTCTCGGTCAGGATCCGGCTGACGGCGTCGTCGACCCGGGCCTGGGTGACCCGGCCGGCGGTGACCTCGGCGGTCAGGCCGGTGGTGAAGTCCTGGTAGTTGGTCGGCACCATGATCATGTCCAGGCCGGCGTTGATCGAGGTCCGGATGTCGCTCGGGTAGTCACCGGGCAGCTGGTCGATCGCGGCCCAGTCGCTGATCACGAACCCCTTGAAGCCCATCTTCTGCTTCAGCGTGCCGTTGATCAGCGCGGCGTTGCCGTGCATCTTCACCGGCGGGCTGACGGTCGCGCCGTTGTTATCCAGGATCTCGACACTCGAGTACGACGGCATCACGGTGCCGACGCCGAGATCGACCGAGGTCTGGAACGGCGACAGGTGGATGTCCTCGAGCTGCTGCTGGGTCACCTTGGTGATGCCCTGGTCGATCTTGTAGTTGCCGGTGCCGGACGACCCGTACGTCGTACCGCCGTCGCCGACGTAGTGCTTCGCGGAGGCGAGCACCTTGTTGTACTTGCCCAGCTCGCTGCCGTCGGCCTTGCCCTGCATACCGGTGATGACGCTGGCCATCACCTTCACCAGTGCGGGGTCCTCGCTGTAGCCCTCGTACGAGCGGCCCCAGCGGTCGTCGCGGACGACGCAGACGCAGGGGGCGAAGTCCCACGGGATACCGGTGGCCCGGACCTCGGCCGCGGTCACCTCGCCGGTCTTGCGGGCCAGCTCCTCGTCATGGGTCGCGCCGATCCCGATGTTGTGCGGGAGGATCGTCGCGCCGATCACGTTGTTGTGGCCGTGCACGGCGTCGACGCCGTAGATCAGCGGCACCTGCAGCCGGGTCGCCTGCGCGTTCAGCTGGAAGGTGTCGATCATGGCGGCCCAGGCGGCCGGCGTGTTCGGGGTCGGCACCGAGCCGCCGCCGGACAGCAGCGAGCCGAGCGCGTACGTCGCGATGTCGGTCTTCGACTTGAGCGCGTTCCGCTCGGCCTGGGTCATCTGGCCGACCTTCTCGGCCAGCGTCATCCGGCTGAGCAGATCCGCGACCCGGGTCTGCACCGGCAGAGCGGCGTTCAGGTACGGCAGGTCGTGGGCGTTGATCACCACCTGCGGGTTGGCCGGGGCCTTCGCGCCGGTGACGGTGAGCTCCAGCGGGATGGTCTCGGCGACCTCGGCGGTGGTGTCCCGCTTGGTGATCACCTTGACCTCCTTGGAGGCGCCGGACGGCGTACCGGCCGGGAAGGTGAAGGCGCCGGAGACCGGGCTGTAGTCGGCGGCTCCCGCAGTACCGGTTCCGGTGCGGTACTCGACGGTGACCGGCTCTTCGAGCGGGACGCCGCCGGTGGTGGTCAGGCTGAGCTTGACCTTCGCCGTGCCGCCCTCCTTGACCGGGTAGACGCCGGCGTCGGTGACGATCGCGGCCTTCAGCGCCGGGTCGGCCTTGCCGTAGACCTCGACCTGGTCGACCGCGAACTCACCAGGAGTCCCGACCGGCATGGTGATCGCGTAGCCCCACATCTGGGTCAGGTTCAGGATCTGGTCGATCCCGCCGACCGGCTGGTAGTCACCGCGGTAGCTGAGCTCGCTGAACGGGATCTCGACCAGGTGCCAGCCCTCCCAGTCGTCGGTGAAGCTGGTGTTCCACAGCTCGGAGGCCTCGGCGTTGGCGCCGCCGTCCTTGATCTCGAAGAAGATCCGCTTCCCGGAGCCGGGCGGCAGCGGCGCGGTGTTCTGCCCGTACCACCAGAACCGGATGCCCTTGTGCGCCGACCAGTTGCCGGGGTTCTGGTCGAACTGGACGTCGTGACTGAACCCGCCGTACCCGGAGATGTTGTACGACCCGTGCAGCACCTTGTCCCCGGCCGGCGCGTCGGCGCGGGTCTGGAACTCCATCGTCGGCGGGTCGTCCCCGTCGCTGCCCCACCCGAAGATGCCCGGGTTGGGCGGCGAGGCGAACGCCTCGGCCCCCTCGAACGCGGCCAGCACCAGCGGCGCCGGGTCGTCGGCCGCTGCCTGCGCGGCCACGCCGAGCGGCAGCAGCCCCGTCACCACCGCGGCCACCGTGATGAGAGTCGTACGTCGTCTGGGCGGGCGGAAACCAGGCCACCTGGGCATGGGCGACTCCTCAAAGTTCAGGCGCGCGCCTCACGCACGCGTCGCGCCCGACTCTCAGGCCTCCCCGGGCTTTGGTCAATACCTGGATGGTTCCGGAACTAGAGCGCTCTCATTCCGCAAGATTCCACCCGGATCAGCAGTTTCTGAGGTAAGCAGCACCCAGTACCTCGGGGCGCATGAACGGCCGCGGGCCGTCGGGGGAGTGGTGGAAGCGGACCAGTTCGACGGTGTCGATGGTGACCTGGCCGAAGTCGGTGGTGCGGTGTGCCCGGATCCAGTCGATGAGCTGGGTGGGATCGGGGAGGTCGGTGGTGAAGTGGAGGAGGTTGAAGTACCAGATGTCGCGGCCGTAGTCGCGTTCGTGCCAGCCGTCGTCGCCCAGCTCGTCGGCGAGTTGGGACATGAGGCGTGGTGCTTGGTCGTCCAGTGCTTCAGCTGAGGCCATCACTGTGCCGGGAGTAAGGGTGAGGCCGGTGACCGCGATCCGGGCCGGCCCGGCTGTTGCGGCGGCGCGCTCGATGGCGGCTTGGTAGCGCTTGATGACCGGCTCGTCGGGGTCGACCACTGGGCGGTAGTACTCGAGGGCTCGGACGGTGAGATGGGCGGAGCTGGTCTGTCCGGTTTGCCAGTGTCCGGGGCCGGCGAGGGCTGCTGCCTCCGCGGTCAGGTGGTCGAGCGTCTGGCTCAGGGCGCTGTCGGCGGGCGGGCGTAGTACGACGCTCACCGGCCAGCGGCCGCCCTCCACGGGTGGGGTGTCGCGCTGATGGGTGCCGTTGGCAATCAGCGGCGCGGCGGACTCGAAGAGCTGGTCGAACGTGCTGGGCGTGATGATCGGGTCCTCGGATTCAGAAGTCCTGGTGCGGTAATTGAGAAGGAATTCAGTGGGTGAGGTGCTGGACCGGCCGGGGCGCGCACCGGTTGGATGATGAGATGACAACAAGGTTTGGATTGTTCGTTCCGCAGGGGTGGAAGATGGATCTCGCGGGGTTCAGTGACCCCGTCGAGCAGTGGGAGGCGATGACGGCCGTCGCCAAGAAGGCCGACCAGGGGTCGTGGGACTCGATCTGGTTGTTCGATCACTTCCACACGGTGCCGGAGCCCAGCACCGAGAGCACCTTCGAGTGCTGGACCGCGACCGCCGCGCTGGCCCGCGACACCCAGCGGGTGAACATCGGGCAGATGGTCGGCTGCAACGGGTACCGCAACCCGGCGCTCTACGCCAAGATCGCGTCGACCGTCGATGTCGCCAGCCACGGACGCCTGTACGCCGGGCTGGGCGCCGGCTGGTACGAGCACGAGTGGAAGGCCTACGGCTACGAGTGGCCGGAGCTGAAGGACCGGATGGGCGCGTTCCGCGAGGCCACCGAGATCATCCACAAGATGTGGACCGAGGACGAGCCGGTCTTCAACGGCAAGTACTACTCGATCGACAAGCCGATCAACGAGCCGAAGGGCGTGCGCAAGCCGCACCCGAGCCTCTGGATCGGCGGTGGCGGCCCGAACGTCACGCTCAAGCTGGTCGCGAAGTACGCCAACGCGGCCAACATCGGCGGCGGCAATCCCGAGGTGATCCGGGAGAAGGCGGCAATCCTCAAGGGGCACTGCGAGGCGATCGGCCGGGACTACGACGAGATCATCAAGTCGACCGGGATCAACGCGTTCCCGATCGACCAGGGCGCCGACCCCACCAAGGCGACCGCGAAGGCGCTCGGGCCGATGGACCGCGAGCGGTTCGACCGGGACAACCTGATCGGCACCGAGGACGAGATCGCGCACAAGGTCGAGGCGGCCCTCGAGGCCGGCGCCGACTACGTGATCTTCTACGTCCCCGGCGTCGCCTACGACCTCGAGCTGGTCGACCGGATGGAACAGGTCACCAAGCGCTTCGCCTGAGCCGAGACAAGAGCGCGAACCTGAAAGTTCCTCAAGTAAGCGTTTGGCCAGAATGAAGCGACGCCACGGAGTCGGGGGGAGGAGCTCCGTGGCGTCGCCAGGGGCGCGCCTGGGGAGGGGTGGGAACTGGCGCGCCGGTCTAGGGGGAGATCAGCCGCCGAGGATGCCTCCGCCGAGGACACCGAGCAGGCCCAGCAGTGAGAGCAGGTTGCGGATCACCTGATCGACGGCCTTGACGCCGCCGGTCTGGAACGCGGTCACGCACTTCTGCAGCTGGTCCTGGGTCGGGTGGGTGATGGTCACCTTCTTCAGCTCCGACTGGCAGTACGTAGTGGCCTTGGTCAGCTCGCTCAGGGTGCTGCCGACCGTGCCGACGATCAGGCCGACCGACGTCTGCAGCTTCGCCACCACCGGCGGGACGGCCGGCGGCTTGGTGGTCGGGGGCTTGCTGGTCGGCGGCGTGCTCGGCTTCGAGGTCGGCGGCTTGGTGGTGCCGGGCGTGCTCGGCTTCGTCGTCGGCGGGCGCTTGGTCGGGCTGGTGGTCGGCTTGCCGTCGCCGCCCTGCACCACGCTCTTCGTCGGGGTCGGGCTCGGCTTCGTCGCGCCCGGGTAGGTCGGCAGGTCGACCGCCTGCGGCAGGTTCTCGTCGGCCGGGGCATCGACGTTCGGGTCACCGACCTGGCCGTTGGCCCGGTCGACCCCCTGGTCGTCGCCCTCGGTGCCGTTGCCGACGGCGATCCAGCTGCCCCCGGCGTACGCCTTGGCGATGCTGACCACGAGATCGACGTACTGCTGGGAGTGGTTGTAGCGCAGTACTGCGGCGTTGAGGTCCGAGGCCTTGGACAGGTTGCCGTTGCCCGAGCACAGGTAGACCGCGGTCGACATCGCCGCGTCGTCGATGTCCTGCGGGTTCTTCACGCCGTCGCCGTCGCCGTCGACCCCCATCGACTGCCAGGTCTGCGGGATGAACTGCATCGGCCCGACCGCGCGGTCGTACGCCGCGTCGCCGTCCAGCTTGCCGCCGTCGGAGTCGGTGATCTTCGCCGTGCTGATGCCGTCCAGCCGCGGGCCGAGAATGCCCGGGGTGGCGACCCCGTTGGTCAGCAGCGAGTTGCCGCCGAACCGGCCGTGGTTCGACTCGACCCGGCCGATCGCGGCCACCAGGGTCCAGGGCAGCTGGCAGGTCGGATCGGCCTGCGCCATCACCTGCTGGGCCCGCGAGTACGCCTTCAGCGCCGCGGTGGGAATGCCGTTGCGGGACAGGCCGGAGACCACCTGGGTCGGCTGCTCACCGGGATCGACGCCGTGGCCGATCGCACCGGGCACCGGCACGTTCGCCGGGTCGCCGATCGCGGTCTTCGGCACCACCACCGGGTTGTTCCTGGACAGCCCTTGCTCCAGCGCCGCGGTCGCGACCGCCGGGTCGTCCGTGGCGCTGACGGTGAACGCGCTCGCGAACAGCGCCAGCGGAATCAGCGGCGCCACCTGACGCCACCCGCCTCCGCCTATGGCGCGACGCTTGCCCTTCGCCATCGATGATCCCCTCCGTGACTCATCGACCTGCCCCGCCCCCACGCTGCGGACAAATCTTGCGATCTCCTGCCGGTGACCGTCCGTTGAAGGTCTAACGCCCGGGCCGTGCGTGGGGTTACGTGATGGGCGCTGAGAGTGCACGGTCGGTTACCGGGTTCCTATACTGGCGCGTAACAACGCACAAGTGAAGCCCCCGGACGCTGCTGACTCGAAGAAGTGCCCGATCGGGTCACGGTCCCCGCCCACTCGGCGTACTGGTCTGTCGGGGAGAATGGCCGCCGTGCCCGACAACACCTCGCAGTCCGCCACCCTGTTCGATCGCGCCTCCGCCGTCACGCCGGGCGGGGTGAACTCCCCGGTCCGCGCCTTCCGCGCGGTGGGCGGGACACCGCGCTTCATGGCCTCGGGTGACGGATGTCACATCACCGACGTCGACGGCAACACCTACCTCGACCTGGTCTGCTCCTGGGGACCGATGCTGCTCGGCCACGCGCACCCGGAGGTGACGGCCGCTGTCCAGGCGGCGGTCAGCCGCGGTACGTCGTACGGGACGCCTACCCAGCCGGAGGTCGAGCTGGGCGAGGAGATCGTCGCCCGTACGCCGGTCGACAAGGTGCGGCTGGTCTCGTCCGGCACCGAGGCCACCATGTCGGCGCTGCGGCTGGCCCGCGGCGCGACCGGCCGGGCGAAGATCGTGAAGTTCGCCGGCTGCTACCACGGTCACGTCGACGCGCTGCTGGCCCAGGCGGGCTCGGGCGTCATCACCCTCGGCATCCCCGGTACGCCGGGTGTCACCGAGGCAACGACCGCCGACACGATCGTGCTGCCCTACAACGACCAGGCGGCGGTCACCGCGGCCTTCGCGCAGTACGGCGACCAGATCGCCGCCGTCATCACCGAGGCGTCGCCGGGCAACATGGGTGTCGTCCCGCCGCTGGACAACTTCAACGCCTTCCTGGCCAAGACCTGCAAGGACAACGGCGCGCTGTTCATCTCCGACGAGGTGATGACCGGCTTCCGGATCACCAAGTCCGGTTGGTACGGCGTCGACGGTGTCGTGCCCGACCTGATGACTTTTGGCAAGGTGATGGGCGGCGGCTTCCCGGCGGCGGCGTTCGGCGGCCGGGCCGACCTGATGGCCCACTTGGCGCCGGAGGGCTCGGTCTACCAGGCCGGCACCCTCTCCGGGAACCCGATCGCCACCACGGCCGGCCTGACCACGTTGCGGCTGGCAACCGACGAGGTCTACGCCAGGCTCGACCAGACGTCGAACACCATCCAGCGGCTGGTCGCGACGGCGCTGGACAAAGAAGGTGTGCCCTATGTCATCCAGAACGCCGGGAACCTCTTCAGCGTCTTCTTCGTGGAGTCCTCGGAAGGTACTGGACAGATCCGGGACTTCGCCGGGGCTGGCGCCCAGGTACTCCCCAGGTTCGCCGCGTTCTTCCATGCCATGCTGGACGCCGGCGTCTACCTGCCGCCGAGCGCCTTCGAGGCCTGGTTCGTGAGCGCGGCGATCGACGACGACGCGTTGGCCCAGCTCGAGACCGCACTGGCGTCCGCTGCTCGCGCAGCGGCGGCCGTAGAGAACTGAAGGGACCGGCAGTGACCGAAACGACGGTCGTGCACGTGATGCGTCACGGCGAGGTGCACAACCCGACCGGAGTGCTGTACGGCCGGATCCCCGACTTCCATCTGTCCGAGCTCGGCCGCAAGATGGCCGACCGGGTCGCCGAGCACGTGGCCGGCCGGGACATCGTGCACCTGGTCAGCTCGCCGCTGGAGCGGGCCCAGGAGACGATGGAGCCGATCGCGACGACGCTCGGGCTGACCCCGGACATCGACGAGCGGGTGATCGAGTCCGCGAACCTGTTCGAGGGCAAGAAGTTCGGTGTCGGCGACGGCGCGCTGCGCCGGCCCAGCGCCTGGTGGCTGCTGCGGAACCCGTGGAAGCCGTCCTGGGGCGAGCCCTACGCCCAGGTGGTCCGCCGGATGCGGGACGCGATCGAGACCGCCCGGCAGAAGGCCGCCGGGCACGAAGCGCTGATCGTCTCGCACCAGCTGCCGATCTGGATCGTCCGGTCCGCGGTCGAGAACCGCCGGATGCTGCACGACCCGCGCAAGCGGCAGTGCAGCCTGGCCAGCCTGACCTCGTTCACCTTCCACGGTGACGCGATCGTCTCGGTCGGCTACGCCGAACCGGCCAAGGACCTGCTGCCGGTGAAGAACCCGAAGAAGTTCACCGGCGGCGCGTGATGGGTTTCATCCGTACTGCGTCCGTCGCCGCCGTCGTCGTGATGGCGGCCACGGCCTGCTCGTCCGGCCAGGACGCCCAGGACAGCCGGCAGGGCCAGACCGGGTTCGTCAGCGGCAGCGGCCGGGTCTCCAGCTTCGCGCCGGCCGACCGGGAGAAGGCGCCCGACTTCAAGGGCACCACGCTCGACGGCAAGCAGTGGAACTTCTCCGACCAGGCCGGCAAGGTCGTCGTGCTGAACGTGTGGGGATCGTGGTGCCCGCCGTGCCGCAAGGAGGCGCCGGACTTCACCGCGGCCGCCAAGGAGCTCGGGTCGAGTGTGCAGTTCATCGGCCTGAACACCCGCGATCTGGACCCGGCGCCGGCGAAGAAGTTCGTCGAGGCCTTCGAGGTGCCGTACCCGAGCATCTTCGACCCGGCCGGCAAGCAGTTGCTGCTGTTCCGCGGCCAGAAGATCTCGACGGTGTCGATCCCGGCGACGCTGGTGATCGACAAGCAGGGCAAGGTGGCCTCCCGGGTGGTCGGCGAGGTCTCCAAGACCACCCTGCTCGAAATGGTGAAGGACGCGAGTTGACCTGTGGGTGAGTGGTTCGCCCAGTCGATGACTGGTTCGATGCTGGTGGCACTGCCGATCGCAGTGCTGGCCGGTGCTATCTCGTTCTTCTCACCCTGCGTGGTCCCCTTGTTACCGGGCTACCTGTCCTACGTGACCGGGTTGTCCGCGGCCGAGCTCGGCTCCGAGCGGCGCGGCCGGATGCTGGCCGGGACCAGCTTGTTCGTGGCCGGCTTCTCCGCGGTCTTCATCCTGACCGGGGTGCTGTTCGGTGCCGCCGGCAACGCTCTGATCGAGCACCAGGCCGTGATCACCAAGGTGCTCGGCGGTGTGACCGTCGTGCTGGGGCTGGTTTTCCTTGGTGGCTTCGGGTTTCTGCAGCGCGACGTCCGGGTGCACCGGGTGCCGGCGGTCGGGATCGCGGCGGCGCCGTTGCTCGGCGTACTGTTCGGCTTCGGCTGGACGCCGTGTATCGGGCCGACGCTCGGCACGGTGATGAACCTGGCGGCGAACGAGGGCAGCTCCGGGCGGGGTGCGATCCTGGCGCTGGTGTTCAGCCTCGGGCTGGGCATCCCGTTCATCGTCGCCGCGCTGGCCTTCCGCCGGATGCTCGGCGCGGTCGCCTGGGTGCGCAGGCACCAGCTGCTGGTCATCCGGATCGGCGGCGTACTGATGATCGCCGTGGGACTACTGCTGCTGACAGGAGTGTGGGACTCGATGACCGCCGATCTCAGGCAATGGGTCGCCAACTTCGGATCGGCGGTCTGAGATGGCGGACGTCAAGGACCGGGTCGACACCCCGACCCCGCCGCCGGACCTGCCCAAGCTCGGCCTGATCGGCTGGTTGCGCTGGACCTGGCGGCAGCTGACCTCGATGAAGACCGCGCTGGTGCTGCTCTTCCTGCTCGCCCTGGGCGCTGTCCCGGGGTCGCTGGTGCCGCAGTTGCCGGTCGACCCGATCAAGGTGGCGGACTTCTACACCGCGCATCCCGACCTGGCGCCGGTCTACGACAAGCTCGGCCTCTTCGACGTCTACAAGTCGGTCTGGTTCTCGTCGGTCTACCTGTTGCTGTTCATCTCCCTGATCGGCTGCGTGGTCCCGCGCCTGCAGGTCTATCTGAAGGCGATGCGGGCCCGCCCGCCGAAGGCACCGCGCAACCTGAACCGGCTGCCCGGGTTCCAGTCCTTCGAGACGGACCGGAGCGAGGCCGAAGTACTGGCTGCCGCCGGGGTCGAGCTGCGCAAGCGCCGCTTCCGGGTCGAGTCGTACGACGGATCGCTGGGCGCCGAGCGCGGTTATCTGCGCGAGGCCGGCAACCTGCTCTTCCACTTCTCGCTGATCCTGGCCCTGCTCGGCATCGCCTGGGGCTCGCTGTTCGGTTACCGCGGCACCGTGCTTGTTGTCGTGGGCAACAGTTTCTCCAACTCGGTGGCGCAGTACGACGACTTCACGCCGGGCCGCGCGTTCAAGCCGGACGACCTGCCGCCGTTCTCGCTCACCGTCGACGCCTTCAAGGCGACCTTCCAGACCGACGGCCCGCAGAAGGGCGCGGCCCGGTCCTTCGACGCCAAGCTCACCTACCAGGTCACGCCGGAGTCGCCGGAGCTGAAGAGCGACCTGCAGGTGAACCACCCGCTGTCGGTCGACGGCACCAAGGTGCACCTGCTCGGCCACGGCTACGCGCCGAAGGTGACGGTGCGGGACGGCAAGGGCGAGATCGCGTTCTCCGGGCCGGCGCCGTTCCTGCCGCAGGATGCCAACTTCTCCTCCTTCGGGGTGGTGAAGGCACCGGACGCCCGGCCCGAGCAGCTCGGCTTCGAGGGCTACTTCCTGCCGTCCGCGGTGATCGACGATCTCGGACCGCGATCGATCTTCCCCGAGGCGCTCAACCCGGCGCTGGTGATGACCGCGTACTACGGCCGGCCGAGTGTCGAGACCGGCAAGCCGGAGTCGGTCTACCAGCTGGACAAGTCGAAGCTGACCCAGTTCGACAACGGCAAGGACGACAAACTGCGGTTCCAGCTCGGCCCCGGGCAGAGCATCACGCTGCCCGACGGCCGCGGCTCGCTGACCTTCGACTCGTACGAGCAGTGGGTGAAGCTGCAGATCAGCCACACCCCGGGACTGAACCTCGCGCTGGCCGGCATCCTGCTGATGATCCTCGGCCTGATGGGCTCGCTGTTCATCCATCCCCGGCGTACCTGGGTTCGGGTCCGGACCGAGGATGGGCGTACCGTTGTCGAGGTCGCCGGACTCGATCGGGGACCGGAGCGTGGCCTCGGCGACGAGATCGACGCGATCGCAAAGATCCTGAACCAGAAGCAGGAGCAGGCATGACATCGGCGACCCTCGCATCCGTCTCCAACCTGTTGATCCCGACAGCGACGGTGGTCTACTCGCTGGCGTTGATGTCCCACGCCGCCGAGTGGTCCAGTGGTCTGCGGGTGACGCCGAAGGCCGAGAAGAAGGTACTGGTCGGGGCCGATGGCGCCGAGGTTCCTGCTGACGTTGACGTGGTGGATGCCGATGTGGCCGCAGGCCGGTCGGGGTTCGCCGAGAAGGCCAGCCGGATCGGCGTACTTCTGACGATCCTGGCCTTCGTCTTCCACGCCGGTGGCGTGCTGACCCGTGGACTCGCCGCCGGGCGGGTGCCGTGGGGCAACATGTACGAGTTCTCGATGACGGCCTCGCTGGCGGTCGCCACGGTCTACCTGGTGATGCTCAAGCGGCAGAAGCTGCAGTGGCTCGGGCTTGGTGTGACGTTCGTGCTGGCCGGGACGCTCGGCCTCGCAGTACTGGCGTTTTATGTGCCTGCCGGTGACCTGCTGCCCTCGCTGCACTCGTACTGGCTCGTCATCCACGTGTCGGCGGCTGCGATCGCTGGTGGTGGCTTCACCGTCGGTGGCCTGGCCTCCGTGCTCTACCTGATCAAGAACCGCGCCGAGCGCCGCTCCGCCGAGACCGGCAAGTCGATGTCGGCCGCGCTGCTGCGCGTCCCGTCGTCGGCCGCGATCGACGCGGTCGCCTATAAGGTGCACGCGTTCGCCTTCCCGCTGTGGACGTTCGGCGTGCTCGTGGCCGGCCCGATCTGGGCGTACTACGCCTGGGGCCGCGCCTGGGGCTGGGACCCCAAAGAGGTCTGGTCGCTGGTGACCTGGGTCGTCTACGCGGCGTACCTGCACGCCCGCGCCACGGCCGGCTGGCGTGGCCGCCGCGCCGCCATCGTGGCGATCGTCGGCTGGTTCGTCTTCCTCTTCAACTTCATCGGCGTCAACCTGCTGCTGTCCGGCTTCCACGCCTACTCGGGGCTCTGAGATGAAGGAATTCGCCATCTACACGGGCCTGCGGCTGGCCCTGTTCGTCGTCTCGTTCGGCGTCCTCTACCTGGCCTTCCACACCTGGCTGAGCGCCTGGCCGATCGCCCTGGTCGCGCTGCTGATCACCTCGATCCTCTCCCTGTTCGTACTGCGCTCCGCCCGCGAACGCCTGGCCCGCAAGATCGAGTCCCGCGCCGACCGGATGACGTCGCGGATCGAAGCGGCTCGCACCGCCGAGGACGAGGACTGAGCCCGAAGCACTCACTGGGTCTGGCTCAGCAGCAGATCGCCCAGGGTGGTTCGCCAGTAGAGGACCTCGCGCGCTGAACGGCGTCGCTGGATCGCGCCGGCCTCCCGCAGGGTCTTGAGATGGTCGCCGACGGCGCCGAGGGACATTCCGGTGAGGGCGACGAGTTGCGTCGTGCTCATCGGTGAGTCCAGCCGGGTGAGCAGCGTGGCCCGGCCGCGGCCGAGCAGGTTGGCCAGCGCGTCCGGGGTCGGCGCGAGGTCCTGGGTGAAGACGCCGGTGACCGGGTAGACGATGCCGAAGCGGGTCTTCTCGTCCCACATCGACCAGCCGCGGCCGGGGCAGTGGGCGGGGATGAAGTAGAGGTCGGTGGCCAGGTGCAGGTCCTGCGGCGGGTAGCCGTAGGTGTTGATCTGCAGCTCGCCGCCACCGAGCCAGCGCATGCCGGGGCGCATGTCGTCGATCACCGAGGACCAGCCGCCGGTGGCCAGTCGTGAGGTGCGGGCGACCACGTCGGAGCGCAGTACTCGGCGGCGTCGGTCCCAGTCCGGCTGGACTGTTTGGGTCCACACCCAGCTGACGAGTTCGGCCGCGGCGTCCACCAGGACCCGGTCGGTCGGGGAGGACGCCGTGAGGATCGGGGGCAGCTTGGCCTGGCGTACGTCGTACAGGTGGGTGCGGAGTTGGTCATCGGTATAGCTGCCGAACGTCTCGAGTTCCGCCTCGAAGGGCAGTCCCAGTCGCCGTGGTGCCCGGGTGAGGAAGTCGGCGGTCCAGCCGGGGCCGAAGGAGTGCTCGGCGATCGCGGCGGTGACGGGCAAGGCGTCGAGCATCGCCTGGAACGCGGGGAGGTGCCGATCCCGCCACTCCCGTTGCCAGGGCTGGGTCTGGCCGACGGCGAGCAACCTCAGGGCGCCGACCGTCTCGACCATCTCGGACAGGCCGAACGAGCTCCTGGCCAGCAGGTCCGCGTTGATCCGCCATATGCCCATGTTTCGCCTCCTGACGAAACTCTACGGATCTCGGCAGGTCGCCAACACGCTGAGGTCATGCACACCTACCAAGACCTGCTGCGCGTGCGGGAGTTCCGCGCGCTGTTCCTCGGCAACTGCGCCACCGTCGCCGGGATGACGATGTCCGGGCTCGCGCTGGCCACGCTGGTCCAGGAGCGAACCGGGTCTCCGCTGCTAACGGCGCTGAGCCTGTTCGGCGCCGCGTTCGCCAGTGTGGTGGGGTCGATGACCCTGATGTCGGCGGCCGACGGGCTCGCTCCGCGGCGCGGATTGTCCTTGCTGGCGGCGGTTTCGGCGCTCGCGGCCTGCGTTCAGGCGATCCCCGGGCTGCCGGTCGGCTGGCGGATCGGGGTGGTCGTCGGGGTCGGCTATCTGTTCTCGATCGGCGGCGGTCTGCGCTGGGGACTGCTCGGCGACCTGCTGCCGGCCGAGAGCTACGTGCTCGGCCGGTCCCTGATGAACGCCTCGGTCGGCGCGATGCAGATCGCCGGCTTCGGCCTCGGTGGTCTGCTGCTGCAATGGCTCTCGCCGACCCAGATCTTCGCCACCTCGGCTGCTCTGGCCGTCACTGCCGCTGTCGTACTCCGGTTCGGCCTCCGCGAGCGCCCGGCGCGATCGGATCACCGACCCGGCCTCCGGCGTACGTGGGTCGTCAACCGCCAGTTGCTCGCCGACCCAAGCCGCCGTGCTCTCTACTTGGCCATGTGGATCCCCAACGGCCTCGTGGTCGGCGCCGAGGCCCTGTTCGTCCCGTACGCCGGGCACTCCGCCGGGCTGCTGTTCGTCGCCGGGGCGATCGGCATGCTCGCCGCTGACGTCGGGGTCGGCCGCTTCCTCAAAGCCCACTGGCGGGTGCGGCTGGCGCAACCGCTCCAGGTGCTGCTGGCCGTGCCCTATCTGGTGCTCTTCTTCAAGCCAGGACTCCCATTGGTGGCGGTGCTGGTCTTGATCGCTTCGGTTGGGTTCGGTGCCAGCCTGCTGCTCCAGGAGAGATTGGTGGAGCTCACCGCCCCTGAGGTCCGCGGCCAAGCACTCGGTCTGCACAGCGCCGGACAGTCGACCATGCAGGGCGTGGCGGCCGTGATCGCCGGCCTGATCGGCGAGGTGCTGGCGATCAACCTCGCGATGGCCGTGATGGCCGTCCTTTCGCTGCTGATCACTGCTGGGCTGACCCGCGGAGTTCAGCGCGCGATCCAGGCGGGACGTGCTGATACCAGCGCCGAACTGGTACACACAGTGACGTAGGCCACGCACAAGTTTCTCCGAAAATCATTTGTGCATTCCTTCACATGAGTCGTAACGTGGTGGATGAAACGAAACCGTTTCGTTCTATCAGCTACCAACCAACTACTCAGGGTGATGCGCAGATCATGACCGATGTCGCCGATGCAGGGCCACGCCAGCGGCCGCGGGTCGAGGGTGGCCGCGAGGAAGAGCTGCTCGACGCGACCGTCGAGGTGCTCGCCGAGCTCGGCTACGACCGGCTGACGATGGACGCGGTGGCGACGGCCGCCAAGGCCAGCAAGGCGACGCTGTACCGGCGCTGGTCGACCAAGGCGGAGCTGGTCGTCGACGCGATCAGCCGGGCCAAGGGGTGTCCGGTGCCGACCGGCGTCGACACCGGCAGTCTGCGCGGCGACCTGATCGCGATGTCGTGCGGTGAGGACGGGTTCACCGCCGAGATGCCGATGTCGGTGATGGCCGGTCTGCTGACCGCGCTGCACCGTGACGAGGACCTCAAGAAGGCGTTCCAGGAGCAGTTCCTGGCACCCCGGATCGCGGTCACCAGCGAGATCTACCAGCGCGCTGTCGAGCGCGGTGAGATCGCCGCCGACGTCGACATCGCGATGCTCTCGATGACGCTGCCCGCCGTCGTCATCCACAACGCCTTCGTGCTCGGCGTCGAGCCGACCGACGACTTCGTCCTCCGGGTCATCGATCACGTCATCCTGCCTGCGGCGCGGGGGTCGCAGGTGAGCTGAGCCGGCCAGTGCCGGACCAGCCAACCACCAAGCCAGTAACACCCAAGAGGGGATTTTCCAGCATGTCTGAAGACGTCATCAGGGCCGACTCGCCAGGGGGGCGACCGGTCGACACGGTGGCCGAACCGGGAGCCCACGGCCACCGCAACCTCGGCATCGCGCTCGCGCTGATCTCCATGGCGCAGCTGATGGTGGTGCTCGACGGCACCATCGTCAACATCGCCCTGCCGCACATCCAGAAGGACCTCGGCTTCAGTGACGCCACCCTGCCGTGGGTGGTCAACGCCTACGCGCTGGCCTTCGGCGGTCTGCTGCTGCTCGGCGGCCGGATCGGGGACATCCTCGGCCGTCGCAAGGTCTTCATTTTCGGCGTCGTGCTGTTCGGCGTCGCCTCGTTCGTCGGCGGCATCGCGCAGAGCGAGGGCGTGCTGCTCGCCAGCCGGATCCTGCAGGGTCTCGCGGCCGCGGCGGCCTCGCCGAACGCGCTCGCGCTGATCACCACCACCTTCCCGGCCGGCAAGGAACGCAACCGGGCGATGGGCGTGTACGCCGCGATGTCCGGCGCCGGCGCCGCTGTCGGCCTGATCCTCGGTGGCGCGCTGACCGAGGCGTCCTGGCGCTGGACCTTCTTCATCAACACCCCGATCGGCCTGATCGTCGCGGTGCTGGCGCTGCGGTACCTCGGTGAGTCGGCTCGCCAGCACGGCAAGTTCGACCTGCCGGGCGCGATCACCGGCACGGTCGGTCTGACCTCGCTGGTCTACGGTCTGACCAACGCCGGCACCAAGGGCTGGGGCAACGCCGGCACGCTGGCGTTCATCATCGGCGGCGTACTCGTGCTGGCCCTGTTCCTGGTCATCGAGTCCCGCTCGAAGCACGCCCTGATGCCGTTCCGGATCCTCGCGAACCGGACCCGCGGAGTCAGCTTCTTCGTGATGCTGGTGGTCGGCGCGGCGATGTTCTCGATGTTCTACTTCCTCGGCATCTTCATCCAGAACGTGCTCGGCTACAGCGCGCTGAAGACCGGTTTCGCCTTCCTCCCGTTCAGCGTCGGCATCGTGATCGCGGCCCAGGTCGCCTCGACGCTGATCGCCCGGATGGACCCGCGCTGGATCTCCGGAGCGGGCAGCCTGCTGATGGCGGCCGGCATGTTCGGCTTCAGCCGGCTCGAGGTGGACTCCAGCTACCTGACCCACCTGCTGCCGTTCATCGTGGTGCTGGCCTTCGGGATGGGCCTCATCTTCGTCCCGCTCACCCTGACCGCGGTCAGCGGAGTCGCGAACGAGGACTCCGGGGTCGGTTCGGCGGTGCTGAACACGGTCCAGCAGATCGGTGGTGCGATCGGCCTGGCGCTGCTCGGCACCCTGTCGGCCAACGCGATCAAGGACAAGTTCGCCGAGCTCACCCCGGGCCTGGCGAAGGCCTCGCAGGCCGCGCCCGACCAGGCCGGCGTGCTCGCGAAGCAGGCCACCGCCGTGGCCACCACGCACGGCTTCACCACCGCGTTCTTCGTCTCGGCGCTGATCGGCGTCGGCGCGGCGATCGTCACCCTGGTCGGCCTGTCGGTCAAGCACCAGGACCTGGCGGGTGACACGAGCAAGCCCGTGCACATGGGCTGACGCTCCTGAAGACGCGAAGGGCCGCTTCCCGGGAGGGGGAAGCGGCCCTTCGTTGTGTCTACAGGGGTTTGCGCATGATGATCTCGCGGTGGACGCCGTCGGGCATCAGGTCGCCTTCCAGATCGGTGTCGGCGAAACCGCTGCGCAGGTAGAGGGTGTGCGCCCTGTCGTTGCCATCAGCAACGGATAGCTGGAAGGTGCTGGCGCCGGCCTCGCGGGCGGTCTGCTCGACCTTGGCCAGCAACTGGTCGCCGATGCCGCGACCCCGGCCGGCCGGGGCGATCCACATCGAGACCAGCTCGACCACGCCGTCCTCGCCGCTCTGCAGGCCGCTGGCCATGCCGACCGGCGTACCGTCCAGCACGGCGACGAAGTTGTGTGACGCAGGCAGGCTGAGCCGCGCCCGCCAGCGCTCCTCCTCGGCATCGACCCAATCGGCCAGCCGCGAACCGAACGCGTACGGCGCTTCCTCGAGGGCGGCCAGCCGCAGCTCTCGCCAGAGCCGCCAGTCGTCAGGGGTGAGTTCCCTCAGTTCGATCACCCCGCCACCCTCTCGTGCCGGCGAGGTTGCCTTCAAGCCACTATCAGCCGCTGTCAGCGGGGCGGGAACTTCGAGGAGACCCAGTCGCGGACGCCGCCGAGGCCCTCGCCCATGTCGCGGACCAGCTTGGCCAGCGGGTCCTGGGAGCGGGCGAACGAGTCGGAGTACGACTTGGCCGCGTTCCTGGCCTCCTGCGACATCGAGGCGTCGCCGTCGTCCTGCCGCTTCGGGTAGGTGCCGGAGACGATCTGGGTGTACTCGCCCTCGTCCACCCAGCGGCGCAGTTCGTGCGCGCGGATGACGGCCAGCGGGTGCGTCTGCGCCTCGAGCAGCAGCAGCTTCAGCACGCTGTCGCGCAGGTCGCCGGAGCTCTCGTACTCCGTGCCCTGGGCCAGGAAGGCAGTGGTGTCGAGCTGGTCGAGCTGCCCGCCGCTGGCGAGCTTCATCTGCACGCGCAGCGCTGCAGCCGGATCCTGTACCGCGAGCAGCCCGGCCCGGTCGCCGGACAACTCGGCCTTGCGGGACCACTCGTGCAGCGCGGCGATGATCGCGCGCAGCCCGAAGGCGCCGATCGGCATCCAGTTGACCGCGCCGGTCAGCCGCATCAGCCAGAGCAGCAGGGACTGGTAGAGGGCGTGACCGCTCTGCGCGTGCCCGAGCTCGTGGCCGAGGACGAACCGGGTCTCCTCGTCGTCGAGCCCCTGCACCAGGGCGCTGTTCAGCACGATGAACGGCTTGTCCATGCCGATCGTGATCGCGTTCCAGATCGGGCTGTTGGTGACGTACAGCTCGGGCAGCTTGCGGACGTCCAGGGTGGTCGCGGCCTCGGTGTAGAGCCGGTGGATCTTCGGGAACTGCCGCTCGTCGACCCGGATCGCCGAGCCGAGGAACTGCAGCCGGAAGGCGCGCTCGTTGATCAGCCCGGACATCTTCCGCAGGACGAAGTCGAAGCCCTTGAGCTGCCGCAGGGCGACCAGCGCGCCCCGGTCGGCAGGGTGCTCCCAGGCCCGCGAGCTGATGTCGGTCAAGGTCGCCCGCTGCCGCGTCGGCCGCTCGTCGTTCTCGCTCATCGTTCCCCCACCGGGTCGTTGTGTGGCGTCCAACCTAGCTCGCCAGGGGTCCGGTTGCAGAGAGTAGGAATACCGAAACAGAGCGTCCTGTCCTAGCCTGGCCAGATGAGTAACCGCCCAGTGCCGTCACGAGAAGTGGATCGGCGCGACGACAAGGCTCGGATCTGGGGCTCCGAAGCGATTCGGCTCGTCGAGGCCGATGCCAACCGCAGCGCCGACACGCACCTGCACGTGTTCCCGATGCCGCCCGCGGTCGGCGTGGACCTGTACCTGAAGGACGAGTCGGTGCACCCGACCGGCTCGCTCAAGCACCGGCTGGCCCGGTCCCTGTTCCTGTACGCGCTCTGCAACGGCTGGATCCACGAGGGCACCACCGTGATCGAGGCGTCCAGCGGCTCCACCGCGGTCAGCGAGGCGTACTTCGCCCGGCTGCTCGGGCTGCCGTTCATCGCCGTGATGCCGGCCTCGACCAGCCCGGAGAAGATCGAGCTGATCGAGTTCTACGGCGGCAGCTGCCACTTCGTCGAGCGGTCCGGCCAGATCTACGGCGAGGCCAAGCGGCTGGCCGAGGAGACCGGCGGCCACTACATGGACCAGTTCACGTACGCCGAGCGGGCCACCGACTGGCGCGGCAACAACAACATCGCCGAGTCGATCTTCAGCCAGCTGAGCCTGGAGCACCACCCGGTCCCGACCTGGATCGTGGTCGGTGCCGGCACCGGCGGGACGTCGGCCACCATCGGCCGGTACGTCCGCTACCAGCGCCACGACACCTCGGTGGCCGTGGTCGACCCGGAGAACTCGGCCTTCTTCCCCGCCTTCGAGTCCGGTGACGGCGACTTCGCCACCGGTCGCCCGTCGCGGATCGAGGGCATCGGCCGGCCCCGGGTCGAGCCGTCGTTCGTGCTCGGCGTGGTCGACCGGATGATCGCGGTCCCGGACGCCGCCTCGATCGCGGCGATGCGGTTCTGCTCCAAGGTGACCGGCAAGCTGGTCGGCGGCTCGACCGGGACCAACCTGTGGGGATCGCTGCGACTGGCGTCGGAGATGCGGCGTACGGGCGTGGAGGGCAGCATCGTCACGCTGCTGTGCGACAGCGGCGACCGGTACAGCGACACGTACTACGACGACGACTGGCTGAAGCGCAACGGGATCGATCTGGCGCCGTACACGGAGACGCTGGAGGGTTTCGTGCAGTCCGGGCGCTGGCGCGAGCCGGTCCGCTAGCTGCTCAGTTGCCGAGGAAGAGGCCGGCCGTCAGGCCGATCGCGTAGACCAGTTCGGTGAGCCCGGTGCCCTGCAGCACCGGGATGAGGGCCGGGCCGACGGCGTCGCTCACGACGATCTTGACCGACTTGGCGGCCAGCGGCAGCGCGAGGAGCGCGAGCAGCGCCCAGGGAGTCGCGAGGGCCGACAGGGCCGCCAGGATGAAGGCGAGCGCGATCAGCCCGGCGTACAGGCGGCGGGAGCGGGGAGCACCCAGTACTACGGCCAGCGTGCGCTTGCCGGTCACCGAGTCGGTGGGGATGTCGCGGAGGTTGTTGGCGACCAGCAGCGCGCAGGCAATGCTCCCGATCGACACAGCGCCGGCTACTGCCGTCCAGTGCAGCTTCTCGGCCTGGACATACGTAGCACCGAGTACTGCGACCAGGCCGAAGAACAGGAAGACGCTGATCTCGCCGAGCGCCCGGTAGCCGTAGGGCTTCTTGCCGCCGGTGTAGAACCAGGCGCCGAGGATGGAGGCGGCACCGGGGACCAGCAGCCACCAGGTGGTGGTCGCGGCCAGCACCAGACCGAGTGCTGCGCCCACCCCGAAGCAGGTGAACGCCACTGTCTTGACCTGCTGCGGGCTGGCCACCTTGGCGCCGACCAGGCGCAGCGGGCCGACCCGGTTCTCGTCGGTACCGCGGATGCCATCGCTGTAGTCGTTGGCGTAGTTGACGCCGATCTGGAGCAGCAGGGCCACACCCAGCGCGAGCAGGGCCTTCCACCAGACGAAGGCGTCGAGGAAGCCGGCTGCCCCCGTACCGACGAGCACTGGGGCGATCGCGGCGGGCAGGGTGCGAGGGCGAGCGCCTTCGATCCACTGGGCAGGGGTAGCCATGGCAAACGATTCTGTCAGCCGCTCGGCCGGGACTCGCAGGCGGCACAGGCTGCGGGGCCGGGCGGGTCGCGCCGTACGCTCGGAGGGATATGTCTACGTTGCGCCTGGTCCCTGGCACCCCGGATGCCGTGCTGTCGGCATTGACCGGCCTACTGGACGGCACCGGTACTGCGTTCGCCCCGCTGCCGAGTGATCCTGCCGCTGCCGCGCGAGTCCGGCAGGCGGTGGCGCCGGACGAGCCGCTGGAGTCGGACGACGTCGGGGTGGTGCTGGCGACCTCCGGGTCGTCGGGCGAGCCCAAGGGTGTGCTGCTCTCCACTGCCGCGCTGGTCGCCTCCGCTACGGCCACTCACGATCGGTTGGGCGGGCCGGGGCAGTGGCTGCTCCCGATGCAGCCGTACTTCGTGGGCGGGTTGCAGGTGCTCACGCGGTCGGTGCTGGCTGGGTATGCGCCGGTTGTCGCTGCTGATCACCCGTCGTTCGCCGCTGGGGCGAAGGCGCTGACCGGGGAGCGGCGGTACACGGCGATGGTGCCGACGCAGCTGGCCAGGTATCTGGAGACGGACCCCGAGGTGCTGCGCAGTTTCGACGCGATCGTCATCGGTGGGGCGGCGATGTCGGCCGAGCTGAAGGCGAAGGTCGCAGCGGTGGGGGTGACCGCGATCCCGTCGTACGGGATGACGGAGACCGGCAGCGGGTGTGTGTACGACGGGTGGCCGTTGGACGGCACGGCGTTGCGGATCGAGGAAGGCAGGATCTTCATCAAGGGGCCCACGCTGTTCTCTGGGTATCGGTTGCAGCCCGAGGTGACCGCGGAGGTGCTGCAGGACGGGTGGTTCCGGACCCAGGACCGGGGGGAGCTCGTCGACGGACGGCTGCGGGTGGTCGGGCGGGTCGACGATGTGGTGATCTCGGGTGGCGTCAACGTCACGCTGACTGCTGTGCAGGCGCGGTTGCTGGAGCACCCGGACGTGAAGGATGCCGTGGTGTTGGGGGTCCCTGATGCCGAGTGGGGTTCGCGGGTGGTCGCGTTTGTCGTGGGGGACCTAGCTCGGGACGAGGCAAGGGACTTCGTTGCCGAGACGCTGCCCCGGACCTGGGCGCCGCGGGAGGTCGTCGTGCTGAGCGAACTGCCGATGCTTGCTTCGGGCAAGGTTGATCGGCAGCGACTGGTGGAGGGGGCGCGGTGATCACCTATGCGATCGGGCTGAAGAACAAGTTTCGCGGGATCACGGTCCGCGAGGGGATGTTGTTCGAGGGACCGGCCGGCTGGGCTGAATGGAGTCCGTTCCTGGACTACGACGACGCGACCAGCGTGTCCTGGCTGCGAGCTGCCCGGGAGGCTGCTGAGGTCGGCTGGCCGGCGCCGGTGCGGTCACAGATCCCGGTGAACTGCACGGTGCCCGCGATCGGCCCGGAGAAGGCGGCGGCGATCGTGCGAGCCTCTGGCTGCGGCACGGCGAAGGTGAAAGTGGCTGAGCCGGGGCAGACGCTGCAGGACGACTTGGAGCGAGTAGAGGCTGTCCGGGATGCCATCGGCAACGGGCGAGTGCGCGTCGACGCCAACGGCGGCTGGTCCGTCGAGGAAGCCCTGCGGGCGTTGAAAGAACTCAACCGCTTCGACCTCGAGTACGTCGAGCAGCCCTGCGCCTCGGTGGAAGACCTGGCAGCCGTACGGCGACGTACCGACGTGCTGGTTGCGGCGGACGAGTCGATCCGCCGGGCCGAGGACCCGCTGCTGGTCAAGAAGCTCGAGGCCGCCGACATCGCAGTACTGAAGGTGCAGCCGATCGGTGGCGTCCGGGCCTGCCTGGAGATCGCCGAGCAGATCGGCCTGCCCGTAGTCGTCTCCTCGGCCCTGGAGACCTCCATCGGCATCGCTGCCGGGGTGGCGCTCGCCGCAGCGCTACCGGAGCTCCCGTACGCGTGCGGCCTGGCGACTGTCTCCATGTTCACGGCAGAGGTGGTCAATGAGCCTCTGCTGCCGGTCAACGGGTTCCTGCCGGTGAAGCGGCTCGTACCGGCTCCAGAGTTGCCAACTGCCGACCAAGCGACCACGGCGAAGTGGGAAGCTCGGTTCGCGAGGGTAGAAGCACTGAGAGGAAGCAAATGAACCCGTCCACGGCATTCGCGACAGTGGTGGTCGACGAGCTGATCAGGTCCGGCGTCCGTGAGGCCGTGCTGGCTCCCGGCTCCCGTAGTACTCCGCTGGCGCTGGCACTCGCTGCTGCCGACCGTGACGGGCGCCTGCGCCTCCACGTGCGCATCGACGAACGTACTGCGGGCTTCCTGGCCCTCGGCCTGATCCGCGGCACCGGCCTCCCGGTCCCGGTGGTGACAACCTCCGGTACTGCGGTCGCCAACCTCTACCCGGCAGTCCTCGAGGCCTCCCACAGTGGCTTGCCGCTGATCGTGCTGAGTGCGGATCGCCCGCCGGAGTTGCGGGGGACCGGTGCGAACCAGACCACCGACCAGCTCAAGGTGTTCGGCGATGCCGTCCGCCTGTTCCACGAGCTCGGTACGCCGAGCAAGCAGCTGGGGCAGGTCGCCTACTGGCGTTCGCAGATCTCCCGGGCAGTGTCGACGGCAGTGGGTGCTCGCACGGCTGACCCTGGTCCGGTGCAGCTCAACTGCCCGCTGGTGGAGCCGCTGGTGCCGACTGACGACGGTGACTGGCCGGAGCCGCTCGACGGCCGCCGTACTGGGCCGTGGACGAGTGTGCACGCCACTGCTGCGCAGCCGTCGGCCGTAGCGCCGGGGCCCAAGACCGTAGTGGTTGCCGGCGACGGCGCCTCGCAGTCCGCTCGCCTTGCCGCTGAAGCGGGTGGCTGGCCGCTGTTCGCCGAACCGTCCAGCCGGGCGCGGACCGGGCCGGCCGTCATCTCGGCGTACCGGTTGTTGCTGGCGGCAACTTCAATGGGCGACGAGATCGAGCGGGTGCTGGTGTTCGGGCATCCGACGCTGTCGCGGCCGATCGCCAAGCTGCTGGCCCGCCCGGAGGTCGAGGTGATCGTCGTCGCGCCGACCGGGCTGTGGGCGGATGCGGGCCGCCGGGCGACCTCGGTGGTGACCGGGCTCGAGGTGATCGGCACGGATGACACCGACTGGTTGAGTCGCTGGCAGCACGCGGACCAGCTGGCGCGTCCGGCGATCGACAAAGTGCTAGCTGGTGGGCTGTCCGGTCCGGTGGTTGCCGCAGTACTGGGGGAGGCGGTGGGTGCCGACGGCATGCTCGTCGTTGCCTCGTCCAACCCGGTGCGCGACCTCGACCTGGCTCCTGTCGTGCCGATCCGCACAGTGGCCAACCGCGGCCTAGCCGGGATCGACGGGACGGTCTCGACTGCAGTGGGAGCTGCACTGGCCAACGCAGGCGCGACGTACGCGCTGGTTGGTGATCTGGCCTTCCTGCACGACGCCACTGGTCTGGTCATCGGTCCGGCCGAGGCGCGGCCGGACCTGCGCATCGTGGTGCTCAACGACAACGGCGGTGGCATCTTCGCCACGCTCGAGCAGGGTGGTGGCGAGCACGCCGACTACTTCGAGCGAGTCTTCGGTACGCCGCACAACGTCGACCTCGCGGCACTCTGCGCGGCCACCAGTACGCCGTACCGGCTGGTGACTAGTGTGGACGAGTTGCGAGAGGTGCTGGCACGCACGGTGGCCGGCATCGACGTGGTGGAGGTCAAGGTCGACCGCTCGACCCATCGCGACCTGCAGGCCGAGCTGCACAAGGCAGTCAGCCAACTGTAGCCGCGACCTTCACCGGCGCTGGTGGTTGGAGAGTGCGGAGGCGGCCGAGCAGGCAGCCGACCACCACAAGCACCAGCGCCGTCGTGACGAGGATCGGGATCACTGCGCCGCGCAGCGACGAGTTGAGCGGCGAGGCGATGGTCAGCACGATGCTGACGCCGATCAGGGCAGTGGTGAGCTTGCGGCCGGGGCGTGCCACTGCCAGGAACGGCAGGCACCAGATGAAGTACCAGTCGTGAGCTGTAGGCCCCAGCTGGACCAGTGCCAGCAAGGCGATTCCCACTGCCCGAGCAGCGTTGTGGATGGTCGACCGCAACCCCAGTACTGCGATCAGGCCGATCGCCAGCAGCATGGCCAGCAGCCGCACGACCTGCAGCGCCTGCTGAGCAGCAGTGTCCTCACCAAGCCACCCCAGTACGCCGGAAGCCGCCACCGCGACCATGTTGGAGATCGACAGCGGCGACTTGATCAGCCCGGGTACGTCGAGTGCGTTCAGCCAACCGGATCCGACGCCGGCCAGCTCGCCGATGGTCACCAGGGTCAGCACTGAGATGACCCCCGCGATGGTCAGCGACGCCATCCGCAGCCGGGCTCGGCCGGGCAAGGGGCTCATCACTGCAGCGATGGCGATGACTACTAGACCACCAGGCAGCTTCACGGCAGCCGCAGCGCCGGCCAGTACAGCAGCAGTGCCCCAGTGGCCTGTCAGAGCCAGCGCGAAGGCGGCGCAGGCCAGGCCCAGCATGAGGATGTCGTTGTGCGCGGCACCGAGGCCGTGGGTGATCAGCATCGGGTTGGCGACGACCAGCCAGGTCGCGACCGTCGGATCGACCCGGCAGGCGGTGGCGAGCCGCGGGATGGCCCAGGCGATCAGCAGGATGCCGGCTACTGCCAGCAGGCGGTGCGCCAGCATCAGTACGTACGGGTCCATGGTCAGGCGGGCTGCGAGCCCGCCGTACGCGAGGGGGATCGGGCCGTACGGCGCTGGGGTCTGCATCCACATCGGGTCGACGGCCTCGGCGATGGGGCCGGTCAGTACGCCGGGCCCGACGCTGTAGGGGTCGTAGCCCTCGGCGACCAGCGCGCCCTGGGCGGCGTAGCTCCAGACGTCCCGGCTGAACAGCGGTGGGGTGAGGAGCAGCGGAAAGCTGGTCCAGACGATGTACGGCGTCAGGCGGTATTGGCGGCCGGCTAGCACCTGGCGGCCGACCGACAGCCACGCCCAGACCAGCAGACCGAGGCCGGCGACCATGAAGGTCAGCCCGGTCATCCGCCCGGGCAAGGTCGCCCGCAGGTCACTGGCGATCGGCAGCGCCGCGACCCACGAGGACTCCGGCACTACTGAAGTCACCAGCGATGCGACGGCGACGATGCAGGACCCGGTCACCCCACGAACCAACGCCGACGGCACTCGCATGCCGCCGACGCTAGTTCGCTAACGCATCGCCGGAGTGAACGTCAGGCAGATTCCTTCCGGAACGTGCGAGCGCCGACCGTGAGGCCGACGACGGTCAGCAGGACGACCCAGAACAGCCCCCACAGGGACGAGCTGCTGGTGATGTCACCCCGGAACAGCGCCCGGACGCCGTTGACGACGTGCTTCAGCGGGCTGATGTCGGACAGCCGTTGCAGCCAGGTCGGGCCGATCTGCATCGGCAGCAGGATGCCGGACAGCAGCAGGAGCGGCATCGCGATGCCGTTCAGCAGCGGGGCCAGGGCGTCCTCGCTCTTGGTGATCAGCGCCACGGAGTACGACAGGGAGGCGAAGGTCGCGCCGAGCAGGGCCACGATCACCAGCGACAGCAGGACGCCGCCCCACGGCGCGCGCAGGCCGAGCGGCAACGCGGCGAGCAGCAGCAGGACCGACTGCACGACGAGGACCACGACGTCACGCAGTACGCGGCCTGCCATCAGGGCGATCCGCGAGGCCGGGGTGACCCGGTCGGCCTCGATCACGCCGGCCCGGTACTCCGCGATCAGGCCGAAGCCGACGAACATCGCGCCGAACATGCCGAGCTGGACGATCAGGCCCGGGATGAACACCTGGTAGGCGTTCGTGGTCGCGCCCTGGCTGATCTGCGCGGTGATCGGCTTCAGCAGCGGGCCGAACAGGAACAGGTACATCAGCGGCTGGCTGAGCATCAGGATGGACCACATCGGGTTGCGCAGCGACAGCCGCATCGAGCGGTTGAAGATGATCCAGGTGTCTCTCAGGACGGTCATGCGACGGCCTCCTGCTGCTCCGCCGGGGCGGCCTCGTCGCGCAGCGAGCGCCCGGTCATGGTCAGGAAGACGTCGTCCAGGGTCGGCCGGTGCACCTCGACCCCGTCCAACTCGATGCCCTGGGCATCGATCGAGCGGAGCAGCGAGGGCAGCACCGAACCGCCCTTCGGGACCCGGAACGCGACCACGTCACCCTCGGTCTCGACGGCGACCGCACCCGGCAACTCCCGCACGATCTTGGTGACGGACGGCGCCTGGGTGGCGTCGGCCAGGCTCAGCCGGACGCCGTCGCCGGAGACCTGCTGCTTCAGCTCGTCGGGCTTACCTGCCCCGACGATCTTGCCGTGGTCGATGACCAGGATCCGGTCGCAGAGCGCATCCGCCTCGTCCAGGTAGTGGGTGGTGAGGAAGATCGTCGCGCCCCGGTCGCGCAGACCGCGGATGTGCTCCCACAGGTTCGCCCGCGCCTGCGGGTCGAGGCCGGTGGTCGGCTCGTCCAGAAAGATCAGCTTGGGATCGTGGATCAGCCCCATCACGATGTCGAGCCGGCGCCGCTGGCCGCCCGACAGGGTCTTGCACTGCCGCCGCCACAGGCCGGGCAGGTCCAGTTGGTCGAACAGCGCCTGGCCGTCGGCCGTCGCCTTCTTCTTGCTCACGCCGTACAGCCGGGCGTGGTCGACGACCTCGTCACCGGCGATCGCCTCGGGCAGTGTCGAACCGCTCTGCGGCACGTACCCGATCCGCCGGCGGACGCCGACCGGATCCTTGGCCAGGTCGCAGCCGGCCACGGTCGCGGTGCCGCTGGTCGGGGTGATCAGGGTGGCGAGCATCCGCATGGTGGTGGTCTTACCGGCCCCGTTCGGGCCGAGGAAGCCGACGATCTCTCCGTCGGCGACATCCAGGTCTACCCCCTGCACGGCCTGCACCGGCCCGCGCTTGGTCTTGAAGGTGCGGACGAGTCCGCGAGCTTCGATCATCATCGGGACAGTGTCGGCTAATCAACATTGAATAGTCAATGTTGATTAGTCGGGCGGATCGGGAATGACTCCCCAGTGCGTCTCGGTCCCGGGCGCAGGCTGCCAGTCCGGCTTCTCACCCGCGAACGAGTAGGCGCCGTCCTTGACCCGCTGCTGGAAGGTTCTGGTCCACTCCAGCTCGCCGCGGTCGCGGGCGCTGGTGATCCGGAGCATCTCCACCACGTGGTCCGGGGTGGCCGGGTCCTCCTGGACCTGCCGCTCCTTGAACGGCTGCACCTTGTCGAGCTGCTCCAGCTGGATGATCCGGGACTCCAGGGCAGCCAGCACCTCGTCACGGCGCAGCGACCAGAGGAAGCTGAGCGCTGCCTGCATCCGGTCGGGCTGGAAGCCGTCGACGCTCCAGAGCGCAGTACGGAGCAGGGTGAAGTACTCCGTCTCGCCGTCCGCGGTCAGCTTGTACGACGTCCGCCCGGGCTTGTCGCCGGCGCCTTCCGCCAGCTCTAGCAGGTAGCCGTGCTTGGCCAGCGTGCGCAGTCCGGTGTAGATCGAGCCCGGGTTGATGTTCGCCCAGTGCTCCACCTTCCAGGTCATCAGCTCACGCCGCAGCTGGTAGCCGTAGGCAGGCTGGAAGATCCGGACGACCCCGAGCAGGAGCAACCGCGTGGTGGACATGGTCGCAGTGTAAATTCACCTGCCACGATCACCCTGCCGGCCGTAGGGTGACTGGGCATGAGCGTGCGAGTGACCAGTGAGCCGGCCGAGTTCCAGGCGACCACCTTCGGGTTCCTGCAGGCGGACCCGGTGCTGCACACGGTCCTGCTGGGCAACGTCGCCGAGCGCGCCGCTGGTACGCGCCCGGTCGAGGCTGAGGCGTCGTACTTCGTCTCCGTGCACGACGCCGGCGGTGAGGTGATCGGCGCCGCGATGAGAACCCCGGGCCGGCCGGTGTTCCTGGGCGCGCTTCGTGCTGACCTCGCAGCGGAGGTGGCAGACGCGTTCACCGGTCTGACACCTGACGCGAGTGGGGTGTCGGGAGACAGAGCTGCAGTCCATGCGTTTGCGGAGCGGTGGGGTGGGGTCACCGCCGCCGAGTCCAAGGGGAGCCGCCTGCACAAACTCGAGAAGCTTGTTCCGTTGCCGGCCACCGGCAAGGCGCGGCCGATGGGTTCCGGCGATGTCCAGCTGGCCGCCGAGTGGGTCTCCGACGGGTTCCGGGAGGAGTTCAAGTCGCCCGATGTCGCCTGGGCGGAGCATCACCTCGAGCGCGGCACGTTGCTGATCTGGGAGGACGACGGCGAACCGGTGAGCATGGCCGGCTTCCACCTCCCGCTCTTCGGGGTCTGCCGGGTCGGGCCGGTCTACACGCCGCCGAAGTACCGCCGCCACGGCTACGCCGGCGCGCTCACCGGCGCCGTCTCCGCAAAGATCCTTGCCGACGGCAACCAAGCCTGTCTCTACACCGATCTCGCGAACCCGACCTCGAACAAGATCTACGCACAGCTCGGCTATCGCCCGGTAGCGGACTTCGTCGACCTGACCTTCCGCCGATGAAGCTCCGGTCGACGCACGACCCCCTCGAGTTCAAGGCCGCGGTTTCGCCTTTCCTGGAAGCCGATCCGGTCCTCCACTCGGTGCTCCTCACCAACGTCGAGGACCGCATCAACGCGATCACCACCGACCCGGAGCCGCCGGTCTTCCTGTCCCTCCACACCGACGGCGGCCAAGTGGCCGGAGCGATCCTCTGCACGGCGCAACGCGGGATCTACCTGGGCGGCCTGCCGGAAGAGTTCGTCCCCGCGATCGTCGACGCCTGTGTGGAGTTGGCTCCGAACCCACGGATCGTCGACGGTACGGCGTACGCGGCCCTGCTACTCGCCGACGAGATCGGCGTCCGCCTCGGCGGCGAGTTCCGATCGACCCGCCGACTCCGGCTGCACCGCCTGGAACGCTTCGTCGACCAGAAAGCCCCGGGCGCTCCGCGCCAAGCCGTCCCCGCCGACCTCGACGTGGCAGCCCAGATGCTGGCGGAGTTCGCCCAAGAAGCCGACCACAGCAGCCCACCGGACGACCAGGACTGGGCCCGAGCCAGAATCGACCGAGGCCGAATCTGGCTCTGGGAGAACGAGTCCCAGATCGTCAGCCTGGTCGCCCACCAGGCCACCGTCTTCGGCGCCACCCGAGTCGGCCCCGTCTACACCCCACCCGAACACCGCGGCCACGGCTACGCCAGCGCCCTCACCGCCGACGTCACCCGCCGCCTCCTCGCCACCGGCTCAACCCCCTGCCTCTTCACCGACCTCGCCAACCCCACCTCCAACAAGATCTACGCCGCCATCGGCTACCACCCGGTCGTAGACCTGCACCGCTTCGAGCGGTGAGGGTCCGGGCAACAGGCGATCCGGTCGAGTTCAAGAAGACCGCGTTCGCTTTCCTGCAAGGCGATCCGGTGCTGCACTCCGTCCTGCTCAGCAACACCGAGGACCGGATCAGCGGCATCCTGCACGACCCGGCGCCACCGCTGTTCCTGTCGATCCACGACGAGGCCGACCAGGTCGTCGGAGCAGTCCTCTGCAGCGCGCATCGTGGCATCCAGCTCGGCGGCTTGCCGGACGAGTTGGTGCCGGCCGTCGTCGACGCCTGCGTCAGCTCACCGAACCCCGGCGAGATCTTCGGTACTGCGTCCGCCGCGCGGCTACTGGCCGAGCTGCTTGCCGCGCGCAACGGCGGCGTCTACCGGCGTACCGAAGGGATGCGGATGCACAAGCTCGGGAAGTTCACCGAGCAGTACGCCGCCGGCTTCGCACGCCGCGCAGTAGCCGCCGACGCGAACCTGCTGGTCACCATGATGGACGGCTACGGCGCCGAGCTCGGCAGGATCCTTCCGCCCGATCAGCAGGACAAGTGGGTGCGCGCCAGGATCGAGCGGAACCGCATGTGGGTCTGGGAGCACGAGGGCCGGGTGGTCAGCCTGGTCGGGCATCAGCAGACGATCTTCGGTGCGACTCGGGTGGGACCGGTCTACACCCCGCCCAGCGACCGCGGGCACGGGTACGCCAGCGCGCTCACTGCTCACGTCAGCCGGCAGCTCCGCGAGGCAGGCTCGGAGGTCTGCCTGTCGACCGACCTGGCCAACCCGACCTCCAACAAGATCTACGCCGCCATCGGCTACCGCCCACTGATGGACTTCGTGCTCTACGCACTAGATCCAGCCGTGGGTTCGGGCGACCTGGACTGATTCGTAGCGGTTGTTGGTGTTGAGTTTGGTGGCTGCTGAGGAGAGGTAGTTGCGGACCGTGCCGGGGGAGAGGGAGGCGCGGCGGGCGATCTGGTCGATGGGGGCGCCGTCGGCGGCGTGTTCGAGGACTTCGGCTTCGCGGGGGGTGAGGGGGTTGTCGCCGGCGCTGATGGCTTCGGCGGCCAGTTCGGGGTCGACGTAGCGGCCGCCGGTGTGGATGGTGCGGATGACGTCGGCCAGTACCTGGGCCGAGACGGTTTTGGGGAGGAAGCCGCGGACGCCGGCGGCCAGGGCTTGTTTCAGGTGGCCGGGGCGGCCGTGGCCGGTGACGATCAGGCAGCTGCAGGTGGGGAGTTCGGCGCGCAGGGTCTCGACGACGCCGATGCCGCCGGTTGCCGAGGAGCCGGTGACGCCGGGCATCTGCAGGTCCAGTACTGCGACGTCGGGGCGGTGCCGCCGGGCCATTGCGAGCGCCTCGTCCGCGGAGGCGGCCTGGCCGACCACCTCCAGGTCGTCCTCCAGGGACAGCAGCGCGGCGAGGGCGGTCCGGATCAGGTTCTCGTCGTCGGCCAGCAGGAGTCGGATCATTGCGGCACCGGGAGTTGGACGACCAGGATGAAGCCGCCGGGCGGGGCAGCGACGGTGAGCGTTCCGCCGAGAGTGCCGAGGCGTTCGCGCAGGCCGGCGATTCCGGTGCCGCCCTCGGAGGTCTGGTCCGAGGGCGCCGAGACGCCGTCGTTCTCCATCCGCAGGAAGATGACGTCACCCATGCTGAGGTCGAGCTCGATCTTGCAGACGGTCGCGTTGCTGTGCTGGATGACGTTCGTGGTGCCCTCCCGGACCACCCAGCCGAGCGCGGCCTGGGTCGCGGGTGGCAGGGTCGCGCCGTCGCCGATGACGCGACAGTTGACGCCTGCGGACCGGAGTACGGATTGGGCGCCGGCCAGCTCGGTGGCGAGGTCGGTGGCGCGATAGCCGCTGACGACGGCCCGCATCTCGCGGAGCGAGTCGTGGGCGATCTGCCGTACGTCGAGCATCTGGTCGGCGGCCGACGCGTCCCCTCGGGTCGCGAGCGCGGCCGCCAGCTCACTCCGTACTGCGACCAGCGAGAGGTTGTGCCCGAGCGTGTCGTGCAGATCCCGCGCGAACCGCAGCCGCTCCTCGGCGATCGCGAGCTGAGCGCTGACCGCGCGGGACCGGTCGATCTCCCAGCCGAGGCTGAGCGTCCACACCGAGACGCGGCAGGTGAAGACGATGAAGGCCGACCAGGAGACGAAGGCGATCGCCGGACCCGGCTCGAGCGACCACAGGCCGGTGACCGCCGCTCCGACCAGGATCACGCCCAGCAGCGGCACCCACCCCAACATCGGCGTCAGGGCGAAGATCAAGGCGCCGATCAGCGTCACGCTCACAGGGATGTGGAGCTCTGCCTCGCCGCCATCCCAGCCGAACTTGGGGAAGGCCACATCCGCGGCGAGTAGGCCGGCAAGAGTCAGCGCTGTGGCAACTGCAATCAGCCGGGCGGGGACCGGGGCGCCGGTCAGATACCTGCTGATGGCCGCTCGGAGCAGGAGCAGGTTGGCCGCGGTGTGCGCGGCGACGACGACCAGGAACAGAACGGCGCCCAGGAGGTGCAGCCCCGGCTGCCCGACGGTGATCAGGGTAAGGAGCAGCAACTCCCCACCGGACAGGCAGTACAGCGGCCAGCGCAGGGTGATGTCGAAGCGCTCGGCTCTGCTGCGCTCGAGCCACCACCGCGGGACGGGAACCATGGTGCTCAGCCTGTCACGTCGCTCAACGCCGGGGCTCCCAGCGGAACCAGCGGCGCGTTGCCAGCCCGCCGACGACCACCCAGGCCAGCAGGACGAGCACCGGCTGTACTGCGGGCGCGAACGACCCCGCCAAGCTCACTGTGCTCCCGTCCGGCGCAATGCCCGCCAGGCCGAGCCGCAGCAACTCCACGATCGGCGTGAGCGGTAGTAGCCGCGCCAACTGGTCCAGCCCCTCCGGTAGCTCGGAGAGCGGGAAGTAGAGGCCACTGAAGTTCAGCGGAATGACGAGGAAGGGCAGCGTCGTCATCTGCGCCATCTCCACGCTGCGGGTCAGCGCGGTGGTAGCAGCCGCAAGCAGGACGAACACAGCCGCACCGAGCACCAGCGCGAGCAGCACCAGCACGGCGTTCACCGGGAGCGGCAACCCGAACAGCAACGCGCTGGTGATTGCGGCGAGCACCGCCTGCCCCCAGGCGATGGCCACTGCGGGGATCGCCGTACCACTCAGGATCTGCAGGTCAGTGGCCTCGCCGGTGCGCAGTCGTTTGAGGACGAGCTCCTCGCGGCGGGCGACCAGAGCGGTGACCAGGTTGTAGTAGACGAAGAGGTTCAGGGACACCGCGGCGATGGTGGTGACGATCGCCGTACCGGAATCCGGTGCCACGACGGCCATCAGCTCCGCCGACGACTGCAGCCCCAGGACGACGAAGATCGGCAGGCCGATCGCGATCAGTACGGCGAGTGGGTTCCGTCGGAGCAGCAGCGCCTCCGACCAGGCGAGTGAGGTCATGCGACGGCTCCTTCGGTCGGTTCGGAGATCGGGTCCGACCCGGCGATCGCGAGGAAGGCTTCCTCCAGCGACGCCGGGCGGGCAGTGAGGTCTGCCAGGTGGATCCCGGCAGTTGCCGCCCAGGCGAGCAGCGTGGTGAGGGTGAGCTGGAGATCCTCGGTGTCGAGCAGGACCTTGCCGCTGTCGGTGACAGTGGCAACAGCTTGGGGGAGGTCCGGGAGAGTGGCACCGGGCATCAGGTGGAAGGAGATCCGGGCCGGCTGGATACCGGCGATCTCGGCCGGCGTACCGAGGCCGACGATCCGGCCGTGGTGCATGATCGCCAACCGGTCGGCGAGCTCGGCAGCTTCGGCCAGGTAGTGCGTGGTCAGCAGGACCGTGGTGCCCGACTCCAGCAGCTGCGAGATCAGCCGCCAGGTGTTCTGCCGGTTCTCCGGGTCGAGGCCGGCGGTCGGCTCGTCCAGGAACAACAGGTCCGGCTGGCCCGCTATCGCGAGGCCGAGACTCAGCCGCTGCCGCTCCCCGCCGGACAACTGGCGGACCCGGGTGGCGGCCCGGCCGCGCAGGTCGACCAGCTCGAGGATCTCGCCGACCGGGCGCGGCGTGCTGAGCGTGCCGGTCCACATCTTGGTGGTCTCGGCCACGGTCAGATCGGCGGCGAAACCCCTGTCCTGCAACATGATTCCGATCCGCGGCCGGACCGTCCGCCGATCGCGGTACGGGTCCTGGCCGAACACCCGGACCGTCCCGGAGGTCGGCTGGGCGAGACCTTCGAGGACCTCCAGCGTGGAGGTCTTGCCTGCGCCGTTGGTGCCGAGCAGGGCGAAGAGCTCACCCCGCCGGACCGAGAAGTCGATGCCGCGAACGGCGTCGTACCCGGGCCTGCCGCCGTACCGGCGGGTGAGCCGCTCGACCTGGATTACCGCTGATTCGTCCATACCGATCAGCTTGCGGGCCGAGCGGCCCGGTACCGCGTGCAGCTGTCACCAGTAGTGGTGACAAATGTCAGTTGACCTCGACCGTGGTGCCCGCGTCGAGCTGCTGGTACGGCCGGCCGCCCTGCCCGTCCAGGAAGCGCTTCATCATGCCTTGGCCGATCGGGCTGAGCAGCGCGTCGTGGATCCCGATGGTCTGCTGCGCGTCGACGGCGCGGGCGAACTCGACGGCCGGCGGCAACGCGAACCATGGGCCCGAGATCGGCACCAGGTTGGTGTGCACCTTGCGGTCCGGCAGCGTGAACGAGTCGCCCGGGTGGTAGACCGCGTCCTCGATCAGGTAGGCGACGTTCTGGCACGGAACACCCAGCTCCGGCAGGATGATCGCGTGGTCCTTGCCATAGGCACGGACCGCGAAACCGGCCGCCTCGAAGGCGTCGCCGTCGGCCACCACCTGCACCCGCTCACCCAGCTCGGTGAGCTGCCCGGCGACACCGGCGTTGGTCCAGATCGGGGCGTCGAGCCCCTTCACCCGGTCGACGTCGAGGTGGTCAGGGTGCTCGTGGGTGACCAGGATCGCGTCCACCCCCTCGAACGCGGCGTCCTCGGTGAAGCTGCCCGGATCGACCAGCAGCACCTTGCCGTCCTTCTCCAACTTCACACAGGCATGCGTGTACTTCGTGAGCTTCACGGTCAGTCTCCCAGCGCATCTCGCATCGGAACCAATTTGGCGTTCGTCTCGGCCAGTTCGGCCTCCGGGTCGGAGCCGGCCACGATCCCGGCGCCGGCGAACAGCCGCATCCGGGTCGGGTCGTCGGGGTCGGCCTGGCCGCAGCGCAGGGCGATGCACCACTCGCCGTCGCCGGCCGCGTCCATCCAGCCGACCGGTCCGCTGAACCGGCCGCGGGACATCCCCTCGATCTCGCCGATCACCTCGCGGGCGACGGCGGTCGGCGTACCGCAGACGGCGGCCGACGGGTGCAGCGCGGCGGCCAGCCCGAGGGCGGAGGCGCCGTTGGCCGCGACGCCGGCCACGTCGGAGGCGAGATGCATCACGTTCGGCAGGTGCAGCACGAACGGGGTCTCGGGCACGTTCATCGACTTGCAGTGCGGTTCGAGCGCGTCCGCCACCGAGCGGACCGCGAACTCGTGCTCCTCCAGGTCCTTGCTCGACCGCGCCAGCGAGGCGGCCAGCGCCAGGTCGTGCCCGTCGTCACCGGTCCGCCGGATCGTGCCGGCCAGCACCCGCGAGGTGATCAGGCCCTTCTCCCGCCGGACCAGCAGCTCGGGGGTGGCCCCGATCAGGCCGTCGACCGAGAACGTCCAGCAGTTCGGGTACGCCGACGCCAGCCGGCGCAGCGGCCAGCGCAGGTCGATCGGGTTCGGCGAGATCGCGATCAGGTCGCGGGCCAGCACCACCTTGTCCAGCTCGCCGCTGACGATCCGCTTCACCGCGTCGGCGACGATGCCGGACCAGTCGGTGCCGGACCGGGCCCCGTCGGCGAAGGCGACCGCCCCGACCGGCTCCGGCTCGTACGTCGCCAGCTCCGGCGGCGCGGTCAGCGCGCCCGCGCCGGAGATCGTGGTCACCCAGGTGATCCCGCCGCGTCGCCCGACGATCACCTCGGGCACCACCAGCTGGCTGGGGTCGTCCTCGGTGAACCCGAACGATCCGAAGCAGACCAGTCCCGATCCCGGTACGCCGACCTCGTCCCGCACCACCGCGCCCGCGGTGAGCCGCTGCCACCACTCCTGCGCCTCGGTGAACCGGTTGCTCCCGGCAACATCCAGCCGCGCGGCGACGCCCCAGCCGACGTGCCCGTCGCCGCGGCGTACCCAGGCCAGCCCACCGGTGGCCGGCAGGTGGTCCATCAGCGCGGCGGCGACACCGTCGACGCGCTGGCTGCGAACCACCAGCCGTGGCGCCGGCTCCTGGGCCGGGTCAGACAAGCTCACGGCAACACTCCTCGCTCGCTTCCCGGCCCCGGGTCCCGATGGCCGGCCGGCTCAATGGAGATTCGCTCACGAGATGCAAGCGTAGGCCGCCACGGTAACCAGCAAATTTCGGTGCCTACCGCCGTCGTGATCAACTAGACAAGTGACCAGGGCGGATCTGAGCAAACAACCCGAGCAAGTCGCCGCGATGTTCGACAACGTGGCCGAGGGCTACGACCGGACCAACGCGGTCGCCACGATGGGGCTGGAGAAGGCCTACTGGCGACCCCAGACGCTGGCCGAGATCGGGCCGCGGAAGGGGATGAAGATCCTCGACCTGGCGGCCGGTA
Source organism: Kribbella sp. NPDC056861 (assembly GCF_040687575.1). NCBI lineage: Bacteria > Bacillati > Actinomycetota > Actinomycetes > Propionibacteriales > Kribbellaceae > Kribbella > Kribbella sp. NPDC056861. The sequence goes on from NZ_JBFBNQ010000003.1 coordinate 520,665, forward strand.
CCGGCGCGTCCAGCGTGAAGCTGCGCGAGGCCGGCGCCGAGGTGGTGTCCTGCGACTTCTCGGTCGGGATGCTCCGGGTCGGCAAGCGCCGGTACCCCGAGCTGGACCTGATCGCCGGGGACGCGCTGCGGCTGCCGTTCGCCGACGAGAGCTTCGACGTGGTCACCATCTCCTGGGCGCTGCGGAACGTGAACGACGTCACGGTCGCGCTGGCCGAGATGCTCCGGGTGACCAAGCCGGGCGGCCGGCTGGTGGTGCTGGAGAACTCGCACCCGACCTGGAAGCCGTTCCGGGTGGCCTACCTGGAGTACATGATGCGGGCGGTCCCGGTGGTCGCGAAGGCCGTCTCGACGAACCCCGACGCCTACGTCTACCTGGCCGAGTCGGTCCGCGCCTGGCCCGGTCAGGCCCCGCTGGCCGACACGATCGCCGCCTCGGGCTGGATCCACGTGCAGTGGCGCAACCTGACCGGCGGCCTGGTCGCGATCCACCGCGGGGTCAAACCGCTCTGACCCGGCGACCAGACCTGTGACCCGAGTGGTACGCCGCGTGGGTGGCATCTAATTACGCAAGGCCGATGAGGCGTAAATCGGTTGTGGGTAAGGGGGTGTGGGCCGGTTTCGTGTCCAAGTCAGGCAGTCCTAGACTGTCGGATGACCAGCCCTCGTGAATCCCTTCACGAGTGACGCAGCCAACTTCCAGGCCGGGATGAGATGAGCCAGAGCGTGCCGACAGGGCAGCAGGCCGAGACCGCTGATGTGATCGTCGTCGGCGCCGGGCCCGCAGGCTCGGCCGCGGCGTACCACTTGGCGAACGCCGGCCTCGATGTACTACTCCTCGAGAAGACCGCGTTCCCGCGCGAGAAGGTGTGCGGCGACGGGCTGACGCCGCGCGGGACCAAGCAGCTGATCAACATGGGCATCGACATCTCGCCCGAGGCCGGCTGGATCAAGAACTACGGTCTGCGGATCCGCGGCGCCGGCCACGAGCTGCAGCTCGACTGGCCGGACCTGGCCAGCCACCCGAACTACGGGCTGACCCGCAACCGGATGGACTTCGACGACATGCTGGCCCGGCAGGCGGTCAAGGCCGGTGCCCAGCTGCGCGAGCGGACCAACGTCACCGCGCCGATCCTGGACGACAAGGGCTTCATCGTCGGCGTCACCGCGAAGCCGGTCGACGACAACGGCCGCCGGTCCGGCGAGGACCTCGAGTTCCGCGCGCCGCTGGTGATGGCCGCCGACGGCAACTCGTCGCGGCTGAGCGTCTCGATGGGGCTGCACAAGCGCGACGACCGGCCGATGGGCGTGGCGGTCCGCACCTACTTCACCAGCCCGCGGCACGACGACGACTACCTCGAGTCCTGGCTGGAGCTGTGGACCGACGACCCGAAGAACCCGGGTCAGCGCAGCCTGCTGCCGGGGTACGGCTGGATCTTCGGGATGGGCGACGGCACCGTCAACGTCGGGCTCGGCATCCTGAACACCTCCGAGGCCTTCGGCAAGGTCGACTACGCCGACCTGCTGAAGCAGTGGCTGAAGGAGACGCCGCAGGAGTGGCAGTTCCGCGACGAGTTCCAGACCATCCCGATCCGCGGGGCGGCGCTGCCGATGGGCTTCAACCGGCAGCCGCACTACACCCGTGGCCTGATGCTGCTCGGCGACGCGGGCGGGATGGTGAACCCGTTCAACGGCGAGGGCATCCCGTACGCGATGGAGTCCGGCGCCTTCGCCGCCGAGGTCGCCTCCCAGGCGCTGCGCCGGCAGCCGAACCAGCGTGAGCGCGCGCTGTCGGCGTACCCGAAGGCGTTGAAGCAGGAGTACGGCGGGTACTACACGCTCGGCCGGGTGTTCGTGAAGCTGATCGGAAACCCGGAGGTGATGCGGCTGTGCACGAAGTACGGTCTGCCGCGCACCACCTTGATGAAGTTCACCCTGAAACTGCTCGCCAACCTCACCGATCCGCGGGACGGGGACGCGATGGACAAGATCATCAACGGCCTCACCAAGGTCGTCCCGGCGGCCTGATCGGCGGGGCGGGTGACGTGAGACACAGCGGTACTGGTAACAAAGGCAAGCAACCGACCACGTAGTACCCGACGCAAAGTTTGGAGGGAGCAGCCAAAGATGCACCCTTACGTACCGATTCTGATTCTCGGTGTACTCGCGGCCATCTTCGTGGCGGGCACCTTGGTGACCAGTGCCGTCGTCGGCCCGAAGCGCTACAACCGGGCCAAGCTCGACTCGTACGAGTGCGGCATCGAACCGACGCCGCAACCGGTCGGTGGCGGGCGTTTCCCGGTGAAGTACTACATCACCGCGATGCTCTTCATCGTGTTCGACATCGAGATCATCTTCCTCTACCCCTGGGCCGTCGCCTTCGACCAGATGGCGCTGTTCGGGCTGATCGAGATGGTCATCTTCATCGTTACCGTCTTCGTCGCGTACGCCTATGTCTGGCGCCGCGGCGGACTGGAGTGGGACTGACCTATGGGTGTTGAGGAACAACTTCCGGCCGGCGTACTGCTGACCACCGTCGAAGGGCTGTCCGGCTACATGCGGAAGGCCTCGTTGTGGCCGGCAACCTTCGGGCTGGCGTGCTGCGCGATCGAGATGATGACCACCGGCGCGCCGCGCTACGACGCGGCCCGGTTCGGCATGGAGGTCTTCCGGGCGTCACCGCGCCAGGCGGACCTGATGATCGTGGCCGGCCGGGTGAGCCAGAAGATGGCCCCCGTGCTGCGCCAGATCTACGACCAGATGCCGAACCCGAAGTGGGTGCTGGCGATGGGTGTCTGCGCCTCCTCGGGCGGCATGTTCAACAACTACGCCATCGTGCAGGGCGTCGACCACGTAGTACCGGTCGACATGTACCTGCCCGGTTGCCCGCCGCGGCCCGAGATGCTGCTGGACGCCTTCCTCAAGCTGCACGAGGACATCCAGAACGGCAAGCTCGGCGCGAACAAGAAGGCGCTGCAGGCCGAGCAGGAGACTGCCGCCCTGTCCGCTTCCCCCACCCTTGAGCTGAAGGGTCTGCTCCGGTGAGCGACACCCAACCAGAGAACCTTCCGGCCACCGCGCCGGGAAGTGACGCGGCCACCCCGGGGCCGGCCGAAATCGTCGACCAGCGCGAGGGCATGTTCGGCGTCCGCGGCACCGGTGACACCTCCGGCTTCGGCGGCCTGCAGCGCCAGGTCGCGCTGCCGGGCGGTTCGGCCAAGCCGTACGGCGGCTGGTTCGACGGCGCCACCGAGAAGCTGGAGAGCCTGGTCGGCGACGCCGCGATCGAGAAGGTCGTGGTCGCGCACGGCGAGCTGACCCTGCACATCGCCCGCGAGCGGCTGCTCGAGGTCGCCCAGCACATCCGCGACGACGCCGACCTGCGGTTCGAGTTCTGCTCCGGCGTCTCCGGCGTGCACTACCCGAACGAGACCGGCCGGGAGCTGCACGCGGTCTACCACCTGCTCTCGATCACCCACAACCGCCGGATCCGGCTCGAGGTGTCCTGCCCTGAGGCCGATCCGCACATCCCGTCGGTGGTCGCGGTCTACCCGGCCAACGACTGGCACGAGCGCGAGACCTGGGACTTCTTCGGGATCGTCTTCGACGGTCACCCGGCGCTGACCCGGATCCAGATGCCCGACGACTGGCCGGGCCACCCGCAACGCAAGGACTACCCGCTCGGCGGCATCGACGTCGAGTACAAGGGCGCCGTCATCCCGCCGCCCGACACGCGGAGGTCGTACAACTGATGACCACAACAGATCCCTACGCCACCACCCGGGACACCACCGAGGGCAAGGTCTTCACCGTCACCGGTCAGGACTGGGACTCGGTCGTGGCCGGCCTGGGCGACGAGCCCGAAGAGCGCATCGTCGTCAACATGGGCCCGCAGCACCCGTCCACGCACGGCGTGCTCCGGCTGATCCTCGAGATCGAGGGCGAGACGGTGACCGAGGCCCGCTGCGGCATCGGCTACCTGCACACGGGTATCGAGAAGAACATGGAGTTCCGCTCCTGGACGCAGGGCGTCACGTTCTGCACCCGGATGGACTACCTGTCGCCGTTCTACAACGAGACGGCGTACTGCCTGGCGGTCGAGCGGCTGCTCGGCATCGAGGACCAGGTGCCGGAGAAGGCCAACGTGATGCGGGTGCTCCTGATGGAGCTCAACCGGATCAGCAGCCACCTGGTCTGCATCGCCACCGGCGGGATGGAGATCGGCGCCCTGACCGTGATGACGATCGGGTTCCGCGAGCGTGAGATGACGCTGGACCTGTTCGAGCTGATCACCGGCCTGCGGATGAACCACGCGTTCATCCGGCCCGGCGGTGTCGCCCAGGACCTGCCGGCCGGCGCGCTGGACAAGATCCGGGAGTACATCACCTGGATGAACAAGCACCTGCCGGAGTACGCCGAGCTCTGCAACGCGAACCCGATCTTCAAGGCCCGCCTGCAGGACGTCGGCTACCTGGACCTGACCGGGTGCATGGCGCTCGGCATCTCCGGCCCGCCGCTGCGCGCGACCGGCTACGCGCTGGACCTGCGCAAGAGCCAGCCGTACTGCGGCTACGAGACCTACGACTTCGACGTGCCGACCTGGGACACCGCCGACTCGTACGGCCGGTTCCGGATCCGGCTGCAGGAGATGTGGGAGTCGCTGAAGATCATCGAGCAGTGCACCGATCGCCTGGCCAAGATGGAGGGCGAGCCGGTGATGGTGGCCGACAAGAAGGTCGGCTGGCCGAGCCAGCTGGCCGTCGGCAGCGACGGGATGGGCAACTCGCTCGACCACATCAAGCACATCATGGGCGAGTCGATGGAAGCGCTGATCCATCACTTCAAGCTGGTCACCGAGGGCTTCCGGGTACCGGCCGGCCAGGCGTACGTGGCGATCGAGTCGCCGCGTGGCGAGCTGGGCTGCCACCTGGTCTCCGACGGCGGCACCAAGCCGTACCGGGCGCACTTCCGCGACCCGTCGTTCGCAAACCTGCAGGCGATGCCGATCCTGTGCGAGGGCTCACAGGTCGCCGACGTGATCGTCGCCGTCGCCAGCCTTGACCCGGTGATGGGTGGAGTGGACCGATAGATGGCTGACACAACCGTTCCCTACAGCACAGGCGACTCGAAGATCGGTGACACCACGATCGCCGAGATGCGCGAGCTGGCCGCCCGCTACCCGGTCGGCCGTTCGGCCCTGCTGCCGATGCTGCACCTGGTGCAGTCGGTCGAGGGCCGGATCACCCCCGAGGGCATCGAGGCCTGCGCCCACGTGCTCGGGCTGACCGGCGCCGAGGTGTCGGCGGTGGCGACCTTCTACACGATGTACAAGCGCCGCCCGGTCGGCGAGTACCACGTCGGGGTCTGCACCAACACGCTCTGCGCGATCATGGGTGGCGACCTGATCTTCGAGCGGCTCAAGGGCCACCTCGACGTCGGCAACGACGAGACCACCGAGGACGGCAAGATCACCCTCGAGCACCTCGAGTGCAACGCCGCCTGCGACTACGCGCCGGTGATGATGGTGAACTGGGAGTTCTTCGACGACATGACTCCCGAGTCGGCCACCCAGCTGGTGGACGACCTGCGCGACGGGACCGAGGTCAAGTCCCCGCGTGGCGCCACCATCTGCAGCTGGCGGGAGGCCGAGCGCGTCCTGGCCGGCTTCCCCGACGGCCGGGCGGACGAGGGCCCGACGGGTGGCAAGGCCACCCTGGCCGGTCTGCGCCTGGCCCGCGAGCGCAACTGGACGGCTCCGGCCGGATCGCATGCCAGCAGCAACGGTTCCGCGGCCGAGTCGACCGTCTCGGCCGACGCCGCCGCCGGTCCGCGGCCCGAGGACCAGCCTGGTAAGGAATCCCAGACGGTCCACACCGACGACAGCCGCAAGGAGGACTGACCGTGCTCACTCCCGTGCTGTCCGACAACTGGGACCAGATCCGCGCCTGGCAGCTGGCCTCGTACCAGCGCTCCGGCGGGTACGACGCACTGCGCACCGCGCTGCGGATGCTGCCGGCCGACGTGGTCACCGCCGTCAAGGACTCCGGTCTGCGCGGCCGTGGCGGCGCGGGCTTCCCGACCGGGATGAAGTGGTCCTTCATTCCGCAGGACAACCCGAAGCCGAAGTACCTGGTGGTGAACGCGGACGAGTCCGAGCCGGGGACCTGCAAGGACATCCCGCTGATGCTCGCCTCGCCGCACACGCTGGTCGAGGGCGTCATCATCTCGGCGTACGCGATCAACGCGAACACCGCGTTCATCTACGTCCGCGGTGAGGTGCTGCACGTCGTCCGCCGGCTGCAGCAGGCCGTTGCCGAGGCCAAGGAAGCCGGTCTGATCGGCACCAACATCCTCGGGTCCGGCTACGACATCGACGTCATCGTGCACGCCGGCGCCGGCGCCTACATCTGTGGCGAAGAGACCGCTTTGCTCGACTCGCTGGAAGGTCGTCGTGGTCAACCCCGGCTGCGTCCTCCGTTCCCCGCGGTGGCCGGCCTGTACGGCTGCCCCACTGTCATCAACAACGTCGAGTCGATCGCGTCTGTTCCCTCGATCATCAACAACGGCGCCGACTGGTTCGGCTCGATGGGCACCGAGAAGTCCAAGGGCCCGACGCTGTACTCGCTGTCCGGCCACGTCACCCGGCCCGGTCAGTACGAGGCGCCGATGGGGATCACCCTGAGGCAGCTGCTCGACCTGGCCGGCGGCATCCGCGAGGGCCACGAGCTGAAGTTCTGGACCCCGGGTGGGTCCTCGACGCCGCTGCTGACCGCCGAGCACCTCGACGTGCCGCTGGACTACGAAGGTGTCTCGGGGGCCGGCTCGCTGCTCGGCACCAAGGCGCTGCAGATCTTCGACGAGACGGTCTGCCCGGTCCGGGCGACGCTGCGCTGGACCGAGTTCTACAAGCACGAGTCGTGCGGCAAGTGCACCCCGTGCCGTGAGGGCACCTGGTGGCTGGTGCAGATCCTGGAGCGGCTGGAGGCCGGTCAGGGTGACGAGGCCGACCTGGAGAAGCTGCTGGACCTGAGTGAGAACATCACCGGCCGGTCGTTCTGCGCGCTGGCCGACGGCGCCACGGCGCCGATCACCAGCTCGATCCAGCACTTCAAGGACGACTACCTGGCGCACTTCTCGCACGGTGGCTGCCCGTTCGACCCGATGGCGTCCACCGTCTTCGCGACCGCTGGAGCAACCGCATGACCATCCAAGCCAACCCGCCGGCGGGTCAGGTCGAGAAAGTTGACCTGGTCACCGTCACCATCGACGACGTCGAGGTGAAGGTTCCCAAGAACAGCCTGGCGATCCGGGCCGCCGAGCAGATCGGCGTCCAGATCCCGCGGTTCTGCGACCACCCGCTGCTCGACCCGGTCGCCGCCTGCCGTCAGTGCCTCGTCGAGGTCGTTGACGCAGGCAACGGCCGGGGGATGCCGAAGCCGCAGACCTCCTGCTCGCTGACCGTTGCCGACGGCATGGTCATCAGGACCCAGATCTCCTCTCCGGTGGCCGACAAGGCGCAGCAGGGGCAGATGGAGTTCCTGCTGATCAACCACCCGCTGGACTGCCCGGTCTGCGACAAGGGCGGCGAGTGCCCGCTGCAGAACCAGGCGATGACGAACGGCCGCGGCGAGAGCCGCTTCGAGGGGGTCAAGCGCACCTACCCGAAGCCGATCAACATCTCCGCCCAGGTGCTGCTGGACCGCGAGCGCTGCGTGCTCTGCGCCCGCTGCACCCGGTTCTCGCAGCAGATCGCCGGTGACCCGTTCATCGAGCTGCTCGAGCGCGGCGCCCTGCAGCAGGTCGGCATCTACGAGAAGGAGCCGTACGAGAGCTACTTCTCCGGCAACGCGATCCAGATCTGCCCGGTCGGCGCGCTGACCAGTGCGGCGTACCGGTTCCGGTCCCGGCCGTTCGACCTCGTCTCGGTGCCGTCGGTGGCCGAGCACGACGCGTCCGGCTCGGCAATCCGGATCGACTACCGGCGCGGCAAGGTGATGCGCCGGCTGGCCGGCGACGACGCCGAGGTCAACGAGGAGTGGATCTCGGACCGCGACCGGTTCGCGTTCAACTACGCGACCACCGGTGACCGGCTGACTCACCCGCTGATCCGCGAGGACGGCGAGCTGCGGGCAGCCTCGTGGCCCGAGGCGCTGGACTTCGCGGCGAAGAAGCTTGCCGCCGCGCGCGGCAACGCCGCGGTACTGACTGGTGGCCGGCTGACGCTCGAGGACGCCTACGCGTACTCGAAGTTCGCGCGGGTCGCTCTCGGCAGCAACGACATCGACTTCCGGGCCCGGCCGTCCTCCTCTGAGGAGGCCGACTTCCTGGCCGCCGCGGTCGCAGGCACCGGGCTGGGGACGACGTTCGCCGATCTGGAGAACGCCGCTTCGGTCCTGCTGGTCGGCTTCGAGCCCGAAGAGGAGTCGCCGGCGGTCTTCCTGCGGCTGCGCAAGGGCGTCCGCAAGATCGGCACCAAGGTCTTCACCGTCGCGCCCTACGGGTCGCGCGGGGTCGAGAAACTGTCGGGCGTCGTCGTGCAGAGCAGCCCGGGCACCGAGGCCGCCGTACTGGGCGACCTGCGCGGCACCGGCGAGGCCGGGGCGGCTGCCCTGGACGCGCTCGGCGCCAACTCGATCATCATCGTGGGCGAGCGCCTCGCGACCGTCCAGGGCGCGTACTCCGCGGCTCTGCGGCTCGCGCTCGACACCAGGGCCCAGCTGGTCTGGATCCCGCGTCGTGCGGGTGACCGGGGCGCGCTCGAGGCCGGCTGCCTGCCGGGTCTGCTGCCGGGCGGTCGCCTGGTGTCGGACGCGGCCGCGCGCGTCGACCTGCAAGCCGCCTGGGGCGTCGACAGCCTGCCCAGCACGGCCGGCAAGGACGTGGGCGAGATCCTCGCCGCGGCCGGCTCGCTGCAGGCGCTGATCGTCGCGGGTGTCGAGATCGACGACCTGCCGGACCCGGCGGCTGCGCTGGCCGCACTGGCCGCGGCGCCGTTCGTGGTCAGCTTCGAGGTCCGCAACTCGCAGGTCACCGAGCACGCCGACGTCGTCTTCCCGGTGGTTCCGCCGGCCGAGAAGGACGGCACCTTCGTGAACTGGGAGGGCCGCGAGCGGCCGTTCCCGGTGGTGCTCAAGGTGCCGGCGGCGATGCCGGATGTCCGGGCCCTGGCCGCACTGGCCCAGGAGATGGGCTCACCGCTCGGCTTCAGCACTCCGGCCGGCGCGAAGCGCGAGTTCGACGAGCTCGGCCGCTGGGACGGCGACCGCGCCGGCGAGCCGACGTACCAGCCCGGTCCGGCGCTCGGCGCGTTCGACTCGACCCGCCTCGCCACCTGGCGGATGCTGATCGACGACAGCCGCGGCAACGACGGTGAGCCGCACCTGGTCGCGACCGCCCGCCGTCCGGTGGCGCGGGTCTCGCAGACCACGGCGCACCGGGTCGGGGTGAACGACGGCGACGAACTGGTGGTCAGCACCGACGCCGGGTCGATCCGGCTGCCGGTCGTGGTGACCGCGATGGTCGACAACGTCGTCTGGCTGCCGACCAACTCGGCCGACTCGCACGTCAGACGCTCGCTGCACGCTGATCACGGGTCGATCGTGACGATCGCCGGAGGGAACGCATGAGCCCCATCGCTTTGCCGCTGGCCGCGCCGCCGGACGCCGGCGTCGGCAACGACCCCTGGTGGGTCGTCGGCCTGAAGGTGCTGCTGGTCTTCGTCTTCCTGGTCGTGCTCACCCTGTTCAACATCTGGTGGGAACGCCGGGTGGTGGCCCGGATGCAGCACCGGATCGGCCCGAACGTGCACGGCCCGTTCGGTCTGCTCCAGTCGCTGGCCGACGGTATGAAGCTGATGTTCAAGGAAGACCTGATGCCGAAGGGCGTGGACAAGTTCGTCTACGTCGCGGCCCCGGTGATCGTCTCGATCCCGGCCTTCCTGACCTTCGCGGTGATCCCGTTCGGGCCGACCGTGAAGATCCCCTTCACCGACACCTACACCCGGCTGCAGATCACCGACCTGCCGGTCTCGGTGCTGTACGTGATGGCGATCGCCTCGATCGGCATCTACGGCATCGTGCTCGGCGGCTGGTCGTCCAACTCGACCTACTCGCTGCTCGGTGGCCTGCGCTCCAGCGCCCAGATGATCTCGTACGAGGTCGCGATGGGCCTGGCGCTGGTGACGGTCTTCCTGTTCGCCGGCTCGATGTCCACCTCGGAGATCGTCGCCGCGCAGGGCTCGCACCAGACGCTGAACCTGTTCGGCGCGGAGATCCCCATCCCCGGCTGGTACGCCGTACTGCTCTTCCCGTCCTTCGTGATCTACGTGATCTCGATGATCGGTGAGACGAACCGGGCGCCGTTCGACCTGCCGGAGGCCGAGGGCGAACTGGTGGCCGGCTTCCTGACCGAGTACTCGTCGATGAAGTACGCGATGTTCTTCCTGGCCGAGTACATCAACATGGCGACCGTGTCCGCGCTGGCCACCACCTTGTTCCTGGGTGGCTGGCGGGCACCGTGGCCGATCTCGATCTGGGACGGCGCGAACTCCGGCTACTGGCCGGTGCTGTGGTTCGTCGGCAAGATGATGTGCTTCATCTTCTTCTACATCTGGCTGCGCGGAACCCTGCCGCGACTGCGCTACGACCAGTTCATGAAGCTGGGCTGGAAGATCCTGATCCCGGTCTCGCTGGGCTGGATCCTGCTGGTCGCCACCGTTCGCGCGGTCGGCCGCGAGGTCGAGGTGCAGCGCAACTACCTGCTGGTGGCCGCGGGCGTCGTCGCGCTGATCGCGGTGATCTCGATGTTCCTGCCGCAGAAGAAGACCGAGGAGCCCGGCCCGGTGGCCGCGGACGAGTTCGACGCGTTCGCCGGGGGCTTCCCGGTGCCACCACCACTCGTGGACTCCGCGAGCCGAGTCGAGTCCGACATTCGCAGCAAGGAAGGCAGCCGTGGCTAGCGTCAAAGTGTCCCTCTGGGATCCGGTCGCCGGGTTCGGCGTCACCTTCCGGACCATGTTCCGCAAGGTGTTCACCGAGCAGTACCCGTTCGACAAGAAGCCGACCGCACCGCGGTTCCACGGCCGGCACCAGCTGAACCGCTGGCCGGACGGCCTGGAGAAGTGCATCGGCTGTGAGCTGTGCGCGTGGGCCTGCCCCGCGGACGCGATCTACGTCGAGGGCGCCGACAACGCCGAGGGTGGCCGGATGTCGCCGGGCGAGCGGTACGGCCGCGTCTACCAGATCAACTACCTGCGCTGCATCCTGTGCGGCCTGTGCATCGAGGCGTGCCCGACCCGGGCGCTCACGATGACCAACGAGTACGAGCTGGCTGACCGCAGCCGCGAGTCCCTCATCTACGAGAAGAAGGACCTGCTCGCCCCGCTGCTGCCGGGGATGGAGGAGCCGCCGCACGACATGCAGCTCGGCTCCACCGACAAGGACTACTACCGCGGCCTGATCGGCGCGGTAGCGCCGGCCGAGGGTGGTGGCGACAAGTGATCGGTCTCGTCACCGGCGGCCAGGTCGCGTTCTGGATGCTGGCGCCGATCATGGTGCTGGCCGCGATCGCGATGATCCTGGTCCGCAAGGCGGTGCACTCCGCACTGCTGCTCGCCACCGTGATGATCTGCCTCGCGGTCCAGTACGCCGCCCAGGACGCGCCGTTCCTGTTCGCGGTCCAGATCATCGTCTACACCGGCGCGATCCTGATGCTGTTCCTGTTCGTGCTGATGCTGGTCGGCGTCGACGCCTCCGACTCGCTGGTCGAGACGATCCGCGGGCAGCGCCTGCTGGCCGGCCTCGCCTTCCTGGGGATCGGCATCCTGCTGGTCTTCGCCACCGGCAGCGCCGTGTACGGCGACCCGGTGGGTCTGGGCGCGGCACAGCCGGACGGTAATCCGAAGGGCATCGCGCAACTGCTGTTCGGCAAGTACGTGTTCGTCTTCGAGGTCACCTCGGCGCTGCTGATCACCGCGGCGATGGGTGCGATGATGCTGGCGCACCGCGAGCGGCTGACCAAGAAGCTGACCCAGCGCGACCACGCCGAGGAGCGGATCCGCAAGTACGCCGAAGCCGGCGTGCACCCCGGCCCGCTGCCGACGCCTGGTGTGCTGGCCCGGCACAACGCCGTCGACACCCCGGCGCTGCTGCCGGACGGCTCGATCGCGCCGACCTCGGTTTCGCGGGTGCTGCAGGCACGTGGCACCGTGTTCTCCGAAGCCGAGGAGCGCGCGGACGTCGACCTGGTCCGTGAGATCAACGAGGGCGACGCCGGCGACGACGTTCCGCCGGAGCCCACCGGCACGGATCTGACCGGATTCGCTGAAGGAGACGAGAAGAAGTGACGACGGAGCCTTACATCGTCCTTTCGGCGATGTTGTTCAGCATCGGCGCCCTGGGCGTCCTGGTGCGGCGCAACGCGATCGTCGTCTTCATGTGTGTGGAGCTGATGCTGAACGCGACCAACCTCGCGTTCGTCAGCTTCGCCCGCCAGCACGGCAACCTCGACGGCCAGATCGCCGCCTTCTTCGTGATGGTGGTGGCCGCGGCCGAGGTCGTGATCGGCCTGGCGATCATCATGGCCATCTTCCGCACTCGTCGTTCGGCTTCGGTCGACGACGCCAACTTGCTCAAGTACTGAGGTCATAACCGATGAGTCATGAGCTGACGTGGCTGCTGGTCGCGATTCCGGCGGTCTCCGCGGCGATCCTGCTGCTTGGTGGCAAAGCCACCAACAAGTGGGGTCACCTGCTGGGGACCGCGGCGTCGCTGGCCTCGTTCGTCTGCGGGGTCCTGCTGTTCTTCCAGATGCAGGGCAGGCACGGCGAAGAGCGGTCCGAGACGGTCAAGCTGTTCGAGTGGTTCTCGGTCGGCAACGTGCACGTGGATGTGACCCTGCTGGTCGACCAGCTGTCCATCCTGTTCGTGCTGCTGATCACCGGTGTGGGTTCGCTGATCCACATCTACTCGATCGGCTACATGGAGCACGACCCGCGGCGGCGCCGCTTCTTCGGGTACCTGAACCTGTTCATCGCCTCGATGCTGCTGCTGGTGCTGGCGGCCGACTACCTGCTGGTCTTCGTCGGCTGGGAAGGCGTCGGTCTGGCGTCGTACCTGCTGATCGGGTTCTGGCAGCACAAGCCGTCGGCCGCGACCGCCGCGAAGAAGGCGTTCGTGGTGAACCGGGTCGGTGACATCGGCCTGTCGCTCGCGGTGATGAGCATGTGGGCGCTGTTCGGCTCGTCCGCCTTCGCCACCGTGAACGCGGGCGCCGAGGGCATGTCGAAGACCTGGGCGACGCTGGTCGGCCTGATGCTGCTGCTGGCGGCCTGCGGCAAGTCCGCGCAGGTGCCGCTGCAGTCCTGGCTGCTGGACGCGATGGAGGGCCCGACCCCGGTGTCGGCGCTGATCCACGCGGCGACGATGGTCACCGCCGGCGTCTACCTGGTGGTCCGCTCGCACGCGATCTACGAGGTCACCGAGTCCGCGTCCACCGCGGTGGTGATCGTCGGTACGGTCACCGCGCTGGCCGGAGCGATCATCGGTTGCGCCAAGGACGACATCAAGAAGGCGCTGGCCGGCTCCACCATGAGCCAGATCGGCTACATGATGCTCGCCGCGGGTCTCGGCCCGGCCGGGTACGTGTTCGCGATCTTCCACCTGATCACGCACGGCTTCTTCAAGGCCAACATGTTCCTCGGCGCCGGTTCCGTCATGCACGGGATGAACGACGACGTGAACATGCGGCACTACGGCGGCCTGGCGAAGTACATGAAGGTCACCTTCGCGACCTTCGCGTTCGGCTACCTGGCGATCCTCGGCATCCCGCCGTTCGCCGGCTTCTTCAGCAAGGACAAGATCATCGAGGCCGCGTTCGCGGACAACATCGTGATCGGTCTGTGCGCGCTGCTCGGCGCCGGGATCACCGCGTTCTACATGACCCGGTTGATGCTGATGACGTTCTTCGGGGAGAAGCGCTGGGAGAAGGACGTGCACCCGCACGAGTCGCCCGCGACGATGACCGGTCCGCTGGTCATCCTGGCGGCGCTCTCGCTCGGCGGCGGCGCGCTCTACTTCGCCGGTCACTGGATCGTCGAGTGGCTGGAGCCGGTGGTCGGGCACGAGGAGCACCACCCGCCGGTGAGCGCCCTGGTGATGACCCTGATCACCCTCGCGGTCGTTGCCGTCGGCATCGTCATCGCGGTGCTGCTGTACCGCCGCGACATCCCGCGCGAGGCGCCTGCCCGGGTCTCGCCGGCCACCACCTTCGCCCGCCGTGACCTGTACGGCGACGCGCTCAACGAGGCGGTCCTGATGCGTCCGGGCCAGTACCTCACCCGGACCCTGGTCTGGCTGGACAACCGCGGAGTGGACGGCTCGGTCAACGGGCTGGCCGCGCTCTTCGGCGGTCTGTCCGGCCGGTTGCGCCGGATCCAGACAGGCTTCGTTCGTTCCTACGCACTCAGCATGGTCTTCGGCGCCGCATTCGTGGTCGTCGCTCTCCTCGCGGTGAGGTTGTCGTGAAAATCGGTTGGCTGACCCTGACGCTGCTCCTGCCCTTCGTGGGAGCCCTGGCGACGATGGCGGTGCCGAAGGCCAAGGCGCTGCTGTCCAAGCAGGTTGCGCTGGCTTTCTCCGTCGTCACGCTGGCACTGACCATCGTGATCGCGATCGGCTATCACCAAAACGGTGCAGCTGACTATGAGGAGAAGTACACCTGGATCAAGGCCTTCGGCGCGCACTACGCGCTCGGGCTGGACGGCGTCGGGATCGTGCTGGTGGTGCTCACCGCGCTGCTCACCCCGATCGTGCTGCTCGCCTCCTGGAACGACGCGAAGACCGGTCGCTGGAGCGAGAAGTCGTTCTTCGCCTGGATCCTCGGCCTGGAAGCACTGTCGATCGGCGTCTTCAGCGCTACCGACGTGTTCCTGTTCTACGTGTTCTTCGAGGCCACGCTGATCCCGATGTACTTCCTGATCGGCGGGTTCGGCGGCGCGCAGCGCTCGTACGCCGCGGTGAAGTTCCTGCTCTACTCGCTGCTCGGCGGACTGCTGATGCTGGCCTCCGTGGTCGGCCTCTACGTCATCTCGGCCAAGAACGGCGACCCGTCGTACCTGCTGACCGACCTGGTCAAGCTGGACATGAGCCAGAACACCGAGCGGTGGCTGTTCCTCGGCTTCTTCTTCGCCTTCGCGGTGAAGGCGCCGATGGTGCCGTTCCACACCTGGCTGCCGGACGCCGCCGCCGAGGCGACGCCGGGTACGTCGGTGCTGCTGGTCGGCATCCTGGACAAGATCGGCACCTTCGGGATGATCCGGTTCTGCCTGGGCCTGTTCCCGGAGGCCTCCAAGTGGGCCACCCCGGTGGTCCTGGTGCTGGCCCTGATCAGCGTCCTGTACGGCGCGCTGGTGGCGATCGGCCAGACCGACATCAAGCGGCTGATCGCGTACACCTCGATCTCGCACTTCGGCTTCATCGTGATGGGCATCTTCGCGCTCACCTCGCAGGGCCTGACCGGATCGACGCTGTACATGTTCAACCACGGCCTCTCCACCGCGGCGCTGTTCCTGGTGGCCGGCTACCTGATCTCGCGCCGCGGCTCGGCCCGGATCGCTGACTACGGCGGCGTCGAGAAGGTGGCTCCGGTCCTGGCCGGCACCTTCCTGTTCGCCGGCCTGTCCAGCCTGGCGCTGCCCGGCCTGTCGCCGTTCATCTCCGAGTTCATGGTGCTGGCCGGGACGTTCAGCAAGCACAAGGTGATCGCGGTGATCGCGGTGCTCGGCATCGTGCTGGCCGCGCTCTACATCCTGATCATGTACCAACGCCTGATGACCGGCCCGGTGCGGGACGGGATCGAGAAGCTGAAGGACCTGAACTTCCGCGAGGTGTTCGCGATCGCGCCGCTGGTCGTGCTGATCATCGGCTTCGGCATCTACCCGAAGCCGGTGGTCGACATCATCAAGCCGGCGGTCGAGTCGACGATGCAGCGGGTGGGCGTTACCGACCCGGCCCCGCAGGTTCCCGTGACGGAGGGACAGAAGTGAGTTTTCAGCTGCTGCCGCAGGCCGTGATGTCGACGCCGCTGGCAGACTTCGTCGCCCCGAAGATCGAGTACACGGAGCTTGCTCCGCTGCTCGTCATCTTCGGCGCGGCCTGTGTCGGGGTGCTCGCCGAGGCGTTCCTGCCGCGCGCGATGCGGCACGTGGTCCAGCTGGCGATCGCGCTGGTCGGCCTGGTGGTCGCCGCCGTGCTGACCATGCTGCTGATGGTCGACGACAAGAAGCTGGTCGCGGCGCAGGGCGCCATCTCGGTGGACGGCCCGGCGCTGTTCACCTGGATCACCCTGCTCGCGTTGACCGTGATCAGCGTGCTGCTGTTCGCGGAGCGCTCGGTCGACGGCGGGCTGTCGGCCTTCGCCGGCCAGGCTGCCGCGGTACCGGGCAGTGAGGCCGAGCGGCAGGGCACCGCGCTCAAGGTCGAGCACACCGAGGTCTTCCCGCTGACGCTGTTCGCGGTCGGCGGGATGATGCTGTTCGCCTCGGCGAACGACCTGCTGGTGCTGTTCGTCGCGCTCGAGGTCTTCTCACTGCCGCTGTACCTGCTCTGCGGGCTGGCGCGTCGTCGCCGGCTGATCTCGCAGGAAGCCGCGATGAAGTACTTCCTGCTCGGCGCCTTCGCCTCGGCCTTCCTGCTCTACGGCATCGCGCTGCTCTACGGCTTCGCCGGCACCATGTCGCTGCCCGGTATCTCCGACGCGCTGTCCACCAAGACCGGTGGCGACGCGATGGTGCTGGCCGGTACCGGCCTGATCGGGGTCGGCCTGCTGTTCAAGGTCGGCGCCGTGCCGTTCCACTCGTGGACGCCGGACGTCTACCAGGGCGCCCCGACGCCGGTCACCGGTTTCATGGCCGCCTGCACCAAGATCGCCGCGTTCATCGGCCTGATGCGGGTCTTCTACGTCGCCCTCGGCGGCACCCGCTGGGACTGGGCCCCGATGATGTGGATCGTCGCGATCCTCACCATGGTGGTCGGTTCGATCGTGGCGCTGACCCAGACCGACGTGAAGCGGATGCTCGCCTACTCGTCGATCGCGCACGCCGGCTTCCTGCTGACCGCGTTCGTCGGGCTCGCGCAGTCCGGCAGCGGGGTGCGCAGCGGTGCGATCACCTCGACCCAGGCAGTGCTGTTCTACCTGGTCGCCTACGGCTTCTCGACCATCGGAGCCTTCGCGCTCGTCACGCTGGTCCGCGACGCGGGCGGCGAGGCGACGCACCTGTCGCGCTGGGCCGGACTGGGCAAGAAGTCGCCGCTGCTGGCGGGTATCTTCGCCTTCTTCCTGCTGTCCTTCGCCGGTATCCCGCTGACCGCGGGCTTCACCGGCAAGTGGGCCGTCTTCAGCGCCGCGTGGACGGGTGGCGCCTGGCCGCTGGTTGTCGTCGCAGTACTGTCCAGCCTGGTCGCCGCGTTCTTCTACGTCCGCGTGATCGTGCTGATGTTCTTCTCCGACCTGCCGGCTGACGCGCCGGACGTGGCCCTGCCGGGTTGGCAGACCACGACCGCCGTCGCCCTGGGTCTGGCGGCCACGGTGGTGCTCGGTCTGGTTCCCGGACCGGTGCTCGACCTGGCTGCCCGCGCGGGTGAGTTCATCCGGTGAGCCCCACCCCGCTGCCGGCCGAGAGCCTGGGATTCGCGTTCGCCGACGAGGCGCTCGAATCCCGGGTTCGCGCTGGGCTGGAGAGGGTCGAGCAGGCGCTCCGCGACTCCGCGCAGTCCGAGGCCCCGTTCGTCACCGAGGCCGCCCAGCACGTGATGGTTGCCGGTGGCAAGCGGTTCCGGCCGCTGCTCACCCTGCTGGCCGCTGAGCTCGGCCCGGACACGGACGCGTCCGAGGTGGTCGACTCGGCCGTGGTGGTCGAGCTGACCCACCTGGCCACGCTGTACCACGACGACGTGATGGACGAGGCCGCGCTGCGTCGCGGCGAGGAGAGCGCCAACGCGCGCTGGGACAACTCGGTCGCCATCCTGACCGGCGACTGGCTGTTCGCCCGTGCCTCCGACCTGGTCGCATCGCTCGGACCCGAGGCGGTCCGGATCCAGTCGCGCACCTTCGGCCGGCTGGTCGAGGGCCAGATCCGGGAGACCCTCGGTGTCTCCGAAGGTCAGGACCCGCTCGCGCACTACCTGTCGGTGGTCGCGGACAAGACCGGCTCGCTGATCGCCACCTCGGCGCTGTTCGGGGCGAAGTTCGCGGGTGCGCCGGCCGACGTACAGGAGACGGTGCGGGCCTTCGGCGAGGAGATCGGCCAGGCGTTCCAGCTGGCCGACGACATCCTCGACGTGATGTCCGAGGAGTCCGGCAAGACGCCGGGCACGGATCTGCGCGAAGGGGTTCCGACCCTGCCGGTGCTGATCTTCCGCGCCCAGGCCGATCCTTCCTTGCCGGCCGACGCGCGGTTGCTCGAGCTGCTCGACTCCGACCTGAGCGACGACGGCCGGTTGGCTGAGGCGCTCGAGTTGCTGCGTGCGCACCCGGCGCTGCAGCAGGCCGAGGACGACGTACGGCGTCGTGCGGATGATGCTCGCAAGCTGCTCGAGGATCTGCCGGCCGGCTCCGGGCGTGCTGCGCTGGAGTCGTTGTGCGATCTGGTGGTCACTCGCTCGATCTGATGTTTTTGGAGCCCGCGGAACCTGACTGGTTCCGCGGGCTTCTTTTGTTGGGTTTTACGGCCTGAAGGTGATCCTGGCCAGCCGATCTGCTTGGTCGCGGGTCAGGATCACCGCCGAGGCGGCGCCGGGGATCACGCGACCCGGGTTGGTGATCGCGAGATCACGGAGTACCGGCCAGCGGCGGTTGTGGGTCTCCATGCTGCCTTCCCGGACGACGCGGTCACGCGCGTGCTGGCCTCGCTTGGCCAGGTCGGCTGGTACGTCGAGCATGATCAGGTGTACCGGGCGGCCGGCCTGTCTGGCCGCGCGCCCGATGAGCTGCCGCGCGAGTGGCTTGGTTGCACAGTCGTGGATCACCAGCGGGCCGTCGGTTTTGATGGCACGCAGGACGAGGGCGTAGTAGTGCAGGTGGAGTAGCGGACGCCATACGGAGTACGGGATCGCTTGCAGGGTTGGCTTCCAGCGATCGCGGATAGGCTCGGAGTCGAGAACCTTTATGTCGCTGGTCGCGTCTGGGAACAGCCTGCGCAGGAGGGTGCTCTTACCGGCGCCGGGCACCCCGGCCAGCACGACGAGCGAGTTGCGCGGGTAGCGGAACTCGGTGATGTCGCGGTCGGTCGGCGAGATCAATAACGCGGTCACAGGGAGCCTCCTTCGGCGTTCCCCCGATCATCGCGTGCTCCTCTGAGAGCGAAATGAGAATCCGCTGAGACCTCAGGACTTGAGGTTGGCGAACCAGTTGCGGGTGTTCTCGGGTGCGTTGGGATCGAGCTGGATGACCTGCTCGACGAGGTCGGCGATGGTCTTACCGGCCAACTCCTGGCGGTAACTCAGCTCCGCCTTCCGCATGGACTGCGAGACCACGCAGTACTTGCGATAGTCGACCGAGGCCTTCGCCCCTGGTCCCGCCTTGAGGATCTGCGTGCACCGGAAGGCATCCTCAGCCCCGTCGATCGCCACCACCACGTCGAGCATGCTGATCTTCTCCGGAGCTTTGGCCAACTGGAAGCCACCCTTGGGACCGGACGTCGAACTGAGAATCCCTGCGCGGCTCAGTGCCTGCAGTTGTTTGTTCAGATAGGCGGTTGGCAGTTCGTAGAACGCGGCAAGTCGCTTGGCGGTGACCGCCTGCCCGGGGATGAAGCACAGGTTGACGCAACTGTGCATCGCCCACTCCACACCTTCGTTCATCTTCACTATCTAGATGTTAGATGTCCAGGATTTGGGAGTCAACTGGTGTGACGCCCGCGCCGGCTCCTTCGTCGCCTGCTCCCCACCCCCCAGCTCCCTCGCTCCTGCGTCGCTCGTCCCGCTGCCGTGAGAACAGGGTGGTCTCAGATGGCTGTCTCGCGGCTCGGTGCAACATGGCCGCTCGTCGGTGCGGTCCAACCGGATGAACCGTCGGTCTTTAATCGAGATCCAGGAGTACTGCCCTCTGTGTCCAAGCAAGGGTGAGGCAGGCGGCGCTGGTTTGGCCAAGGGGCTCGTGGGTGACGAGCCGGGTGACGGTTTCCTCGTCGAAGGGCAGGCCGTGGATCGACTTGTCCTTGCCGAGGGAGGTGATGACTTCGCCTTCGGGATTCGTGGTGACTCGGTCGCGGAACAGGGTGTCGAAGACGTGGTCGTCGATGACAGTGGCGGTCGCGATCGCGGCGTTGAGGCTGAGGGCATCGAGGATCACGCCAAGGATGAAAGGGCGGATGCTGCCAGCCTGGCGGGCCGCGGCCATGTCTCGGTAGAACGGCCAGACCTCATAGTCGACGGGAGTGCCGCCGCTACCGTCGTGTTCTGGTTGGCCGAGCAGTTCTTCGGCGTACTCGCGGACCATGTTGCGCCAGATATCGAGGTCGACAGCCAGGCTGCGCGGCGAAATGCTGGCGGGTTGGAACTCGCCTGCGGGGAGCAGGCTGTAGTGCCTCCCGTTGGTGACCTGGGTGGGGTCGCGGCGCAGCAGGAAGAAGGTGCCCTCGCCGGTCGTGGTGTCCCGCCGGATCGTGAGGGTGCTGATGCCTGGGTTGACTGCGCGATTGGAGAGGTCGAAGGCGTCGCCTAGCAAGGATCGGTACGGCAGTTGCTTCCAGGTCAGGTCGCCGGAGAGGTCGGCGACGCCGGCTTCGTGGGCCAGTACTTCGCCGACATCGAGCTTGTCGAAGAAGGTGGACAAACCGAAGGTCATCACGCCGCGGCCGCCTGACCAGTCGACGTCCAGGAGGCGGTAGCTGCTCCGGTTCTCGAACAGGGCAGGTGGTCGGAGGTATCGGATTGCGCTGGTGTAGTTGGCAAACGCGTTGCCCGGGGATCGCAGAGGTAGCGCAGTACGGGCCTCTGCTTCCCTGCCGGTGAGGCGAGGCTTTGGTGGAGATTCGTTCCAGCGAAGTGTGACCTCGTCCAGAAGTACAGGTTGCGGCGGAAGCCAGGCCGGGATGCTGAGCGCAGGCATGTGATCGATTCGGAGGTCGGCGTCGTACAGGTCGGCTGTGCGCGCGGCTAGGTCGATGCCCTGCTCGGTCAAGTGCCGGCGGACCTTCCGCCAGGCCTGCTGGCTGGCCTCGACCGCTGCCTCCGGTGCGGGACGCGTCGTACTGCGCACGACGGGCTCGGCTGCTGTGTCGCCGAGGATCATCGCGAAGCGGCGGTGAACGTCCTCGCCCGCACTCTTGAGAGCACTGTCCAGAACTTCCTGCATTGTTGCCGACAGCACCATATCCGGCTTGGCCTCCCAGGTAGCGACGGTGCGGACCGCTGCGCCGAGATGAGCTGCGAAGGCCTCGTTCGTCATCCGCAGCGAGGCGCGTAGGGCTGACGCTCGCCGACCAGTCCATAGGTCAACTACATCCATCGGGTGACGTCCTCCCTGAGGTCACGGCACTGCACTGGCAGTGCATCAGAACTGCACTGTCGCTGCATTCTGGGAACGGCCACACCAGTATTCACTGGTCTCATGGACACGAGGGCATCGCAGGACTGCAGCAGGCCGCTGATGCTCGGCTACCTGTGCCGCGGGCTACTCGTGACCGATGGCCAGGTGGACGATTTGGAGCGCCAGATGGCTGCCTTCGCGCACGCGGAGGGCTTCACGATGGGCTTCGTTTATGTCGAGAGATCCGAAACCTCACCAGCGGCGTTCGGCGCGCTGATGGAGTCGGTGGATCGCTATCAGGTGAACGCGATCGTGCTGCCGAGCCGTCTGCACCTCGCCGTGCTCGGCTCCCCGTTGGAGATGAACGACAGATTCGAACGCGCTGCTGGGGTGCGCGTGATGGTTCTCGAATCTCCCTGATCTGGCGGCATCGGAGGAACCTGTCCTGTCGATGCCGTCGCTTTCGTCCCTGTCCGGGTGCCCCGACCCCTGTATCTGCTGGCTGTCTGGGCAGGGACCTCAAGACCGGCTGGCGCGGCGTGGAGGGCGAGTCCGCTCTGCGCCAGCCGTTCCAAAGAGAGTTTGTGGAGCGTCGGTGTCGCGGATCTGTTAATGATAAAACGCTGCGCTAGGAACGGAGACACTGTTTTACGAGATGTGGATTGGTGGAGTCTGAGGTTAATGAGCGGCCAGGATCTGACGCCGAGCGAGTCGGCCTTGCGCATCGGCATGAGCTGCAATCACTTGTGCAGGCTCCTCGACACTGGCGAGATCCCGTTTCACAATGCCGGCCCAGATCGTCGAATCGAGCTGCGCGACCTGCTCGCCTTCGAGGAGAAGCGTGACGCCGCTCGTCGCGAGCAGAGGCGGCGAGTTGGGGAGACTCCGCCAGCCAGGAGTCAGTCGGCTAAGGGCTAACCGCCGCGTCAGTGCTGTCATGGCAGCGGGACGAGCGACGAAGGAGCGAGGTAGCTGGGGGTGGGGAGCAGGCGACGAAGGAGCCGGCGTGGCGTACGCAGTACCAGCAACTACCCAGTCAAAACAGCAGGCGCCAACCGCGAAGCTCTGCGCCGCCGGGCGAGGTTGTCGGCGGTGAAGATGACCAAGGCCAGCCAGACCAGCGCGAAACCGCCCCAGCGCATCGGGGTCATTTTCTCGTGGAAGACGAGTACGCCGACGATGAATTGCATGATCGGTGCGATGTAGTTGAGTAGGCCGAGGGTGGTCATCGAGACCCGGGTTGCGGCGGCGCCGAAGAGGAGTAGCGGTACTGCGGTGATCGGGCCGGTCAGCAGGACCAGGATCAGGTAGCCGGGGCCTTGGTGGGTGACGGTTGAGTTGCCGTGGGCACCGAGTAGCAGGATCGCTATCAGGGCCAGGGGTGCGACGGTTGCGGACTCGATCGCCATGCCCTCGATCGCGCCGGCGCCGGCCTGCTTCTTCAGGAGGCCGTAGAAGCCGAACGAGAAGGTCAGGATGATCGCGATCCATGGCGGGCGGCCGTTCTCGATGGTCAGGCCGACGACCGCCAGGAAGGCGATGCCGACCGCGATCCACTGGGCGACGCGGAGGCGTTCTTTGAGGATGATCACGCCGAGCAGGACGGTGAACAGCGGGGTGATGAAGTAGCCGAGTGAGGTCTCGACGACGCGGTCGTGGTTGACGCCCCAGATGTACGTGCCCCAGTTGATCGAGATCAGGACTGCGCCGGCCATCAGCGGCCAGCGGCGGCGGGGTTCGGCGAGCAGGGCGCGCACCTGGCCGAAGCGGCGGCGTACCAGGACCAGGGCCACGATCGTGACCAGCGACCAGAGGATCCGGTGGGCGAGCAGCTCGACCGCGCCGGAGGAGTCGATCAGCTTCCAGTAGAGCGGGAACAGCCCCCACAGCAGGTACGCCGTCAGCCCGAACACGAACCCTCTCCGTTGTTCTGGCACGGTTGCGAGTCTAGAACTTTTGTCATTGGTGTCAATGCAGTTTGCTCATGACGTGAGACGGACTTGGGGCATGAGGTTGGATAGAGGCAGGACAGAGGAGGTACGGCGTGGGCGCAAGGACCGGTCTGGTCTCGGTGACGTTCCGGCAGTTGGCCGTCGACGAGGTCGTCGAGGTGGCCAAGAAGGCGGGGCTGGCGGCGATCGAGTGGGGTGGCGACGTCCACGTCCCGCTCGGTGACCTGGCGGCTGCCCGCAAGGCCCGCGAGCTGTGCGAGGCGAACGGCCTGGCCATCGCGGCGTACGGCTCCTACCTCCGGGCCGGCAGCGTCGACCGCGAGGAGATCCGTACCGCGGTCAACACCGCCGCCGAGCTGGGCGCACCCCGGATCCGGGTGTGGGCAGGAACAGTCGGTACTGCGGACGCCGGCGTCGGCGACCGGATGGCGGTTACCCGAGGTCTCGCCGAGCTTGCCGACGTGGCGTCGGGCGCGGGCATCGAGATCGCGATGGAGTTCCACCGCGGCACCCTGACCGACGAGGTCGACTCGACCATCACGCTGTTGCTCGACGTCGGCGCGCCCAACCTCACGACGTACTGGCAACCGCCGGTCGACCTGAGCGACGACGAATGCCTGGCTCAACTGGAGTCGTTGATGCCTTGGCTGTCGACCGTGCATGTGTTCTCGTGGTGGCCGTCCAATACCCGGCTACCACTGGCCGGGCGCGAGTCGCTGTGGCGGCCGGTGCTCGCGAGGCTGGCCAAGGAACCGCGCGAGATCAACGCGCTGCTGGAGTTCGTGGCCGACGACTCGGTCGACCAGTTCTCCACCGACGCCGCGAAGCTGCACAGCTGGGTGTAGGTCACTCGGGGACGTAGATGGCGAGGTATAGAAGGCCCTTGCTGGATTGCCCGTCGACAATGCTCAAGGTGGCCTCTCCGGCGGGGCCTGCAGGCTGGCCGTAGGTCGAGCTAGGGCCATCGCCCAGCCCGGTGCCTGGCTCGGGTGACCCGAGATCGACGTCGAGTTCCGGCTTCAGCCCGGTCAGTTTCGCCTTGAGGGCAACCTTGTCCAGGCTGTGGCCGCCGTAGGCGATGAGATACGGCTTGTCCGCCGGGGTCTCGATGGTCACCTTGCGACTCGTCGCCGCACCGGCCGTCCGCACGTGCCCCACCTTGTAGGTGTAGCCGCCGTACTCGATCACGTTGCTGAGTTCGACAGTTCCGTCGAGGCTCTCGACGAACCGGCGCGGGGCAAGGCTGTAGGCACCGACCCCGATGCGCAGGTCGGGGATGCCGATCACCGTCTTGCCCGCTGAGTCCACCACCTGCACGGTCACCTCGACCGTCTGGCCCGGCGCGGTCGTGATCCGGCTCGGTCCGCGGGGATCCTGGGCGAGCTCTCCGCGTCTGCCGCTGCAAGGCACCGGATCGCCTCCTCGGCCGTTGATGCTGACCTTGAGCGAGAACTCGTCGGGAACGTAGACATCGTTGGCGGTGCAGAACGGCCGCAGACCGGTGGCCGCGTTGACGGCCTGGAAGCGCAGTGTCAGCTTCTGCGTCCCCAGGTCGCCGATCACTGCCTTGATCAGGGGGTCGCCGGCCACTTTTGCAGGGAACCTGAAGCCGTCCCTCACATAGTCGCCAGGATCAGCCGCCGGCGTGCGGACCGGGAGTCCGGCGACAGCGGGGTCCTTCTGCTGGTCCACTGATCGGTAGATGCCGAGCGCCAGGCCGGCCGTCGAACCGTCCTCCTCGCCCGACAACAGGTCCTGCGCGAAGACGCGGACCTTCGCTACCTGGCCGGGCGGCGCCTGAAGCCAGAGCGTGTGGTCCGACGGCACCGACTTGAGGTGCCTGGGTGAACCGCCGGTGTCGTCGCAGGCTTCGTCCAGGACCAGACGCCCGTTGATCGTCACCCTGACGGTTTGATCCCTGGTCGCTGTCGTCCGACAGTACGGGCGGAAGGTGACACTGGTGCTCGTCGGTGTCCAGTCGAACTCGAGCGTGTTGCGGCCGGGCACGGCGATCTCGGCCTTGTCCAGCCAGTCGGAGCCGATCGCGCCCGGGATGACGATGCCGTCCCGGGTGTAGTTCGCCGGCGGCTTGGCCGGGTCCGGCGCCGAGTTGTTGACGGCGTTGGGGAGAACGCCGACGACCAGCGCCACGGCTGCCGCGGCGCCGGCGACGGCGGTCGCTGCCCGGCGGCGTCTGAGCGTCGTGGTCCGGCGGCGAATGGTGGGGATCGGCACCGGAGTGGTGGAGTCGATCTCGGTGGCCTGGGTCTGCAACTGGGCGCGGAGGTCGTCGAGATTCATGCGCGTCCCTCCTTTGCCGGACTGTGGTCGAAGAGCCTGGGATCGATGCGCAGCTTGGCCAGGGCCCGGCTGGTCTGGCTCTTCACCGTGCCGACCGAGCAGTTGAGCAGCCGGGCTGTTTCGGCTTCGGTGAGGTCCTCGTAGAAGCGCAGCACGATGACGGCTCGCATCCGTTTGGGGAGGCGGCGGAGGGCCTCGGACAGGTCGGTGCTGGTCTCGACGCCGGACTGGGCGCCGGGGTCGGTCACCTCGGGGAGTTGCTCGGTGGGGTACTCGCCGTTCCAGCGGCGACGCCACCAGGAGGTGTAGGTGTTGACCATGGTGCGGCGGACATAGGGCATCGGGTCGTCGGCCTCGATCCGCTTCCAGACCAGCCAGCACTTGGCGAGGGTGGCTTGCACCAGGTCCTCGGCCGAGGCGCGGTTCTGGGTGAGCAGGTACGCAGTACGCAGCAAGGCCGTGTACTGCGTACTCGCGAACCTCTCGAAGTCCGCCGGCCCGCTCATCCCGGCCCTGGTCGTGTGCACATTCGACAAGAGCGGGTGAGCGGGGCGGATGGTTGCATGCGGGTTTCAGTCGGCGGGCAGGTAGAGCGCGAGGACGAGTACGCCGGCGGTGAACTTGCCGGCGGACAGTTCGAGCTTGACGGTGCCGGCCGGGCGAGGCCCCTCGCCGGCTGTGCCGATGCCGCCGGCGGTGTTGTTGGTCCCTGTGCTCAGGCCGGTGACGCTGACCTGGGCGGCGTCGCCGGCCAGCGTGCTCGATCCGTAGGAGACCAGATACGGCTTGTCCGCGGGGGTGGCGAGCTCGAGCTGCCGTGCGGTCCGGGCCTCGGCGGTCTTCAGGTCGGCGAGTCGGTAGTTGCGGCCGTTGTACTCCCTGACCTCGTCCAGGAACGTGTCGCCGACGACCCGCTGCTTGCCCTTGGCGTAGATGCCCAGACCGATCCAGTCGTTCGGCTTGGTGATCGGCTTGCCGGCCTTGTCCTCCAGTCGCACCGACACCGTCACCCGTTGCCCAGCCGGCGGCGACTGGCCGGGGATGAAGCTGGTCCCGACGCCGGCGTCGGTCGACGCACCGGTGCAGGAGCCGCTGCTGACCTGCTGACCGTTGAAGCTGATGCTGGTCTGGTACTGCGCCTCGGGTCCGGGACTCGACGCTGTGCAGAAGTCGGTGACACTGATCGGCCCGCCGGTCGCCGTGAAGCTGAACTCGACCGAGTTCTTGCCGCGGTCGGCGATGCCGGCGGCGAGCAGGGTGTCGCCGCCGATCTTGGCGCGGTACCGGATGCCGTCCTTGACGTAGTCGTCGGGGGAGGTCGGCGGCGCCTGGGTCGGTGGCGCCGGGACCGGCTCGAAGGCGGTCCGGTAGATGCCCAGGGCAACTTGAGTCCCCGGGTCCTGCACGGAGCGGCCGTTGCCGTCGGTGAGCTGGACGACGACGCGGGCCGGCTTTCCGGCCGGAGCGACCAGCCACAGCGCGTTGTCGGCCAGCACGCTGGTTCCGCCACCGAGTGAGTCCTGGTCGGTGCCGCAGTCGTTGGTGCCGACGAGATAGTCGTTGATCGTGACGGTTGCGTACCGCGGGATGCCCCGGTCGTTGACGCAGTAGTTGACGAACCTCGTGGCCTGGGCCTTCGGTGTCCAGCTGAAGGCGAGCGTGCCCTGGCCCTTGTCCCCGATCCAGCCCTTCTCCAGTTGGTCCTTGCCTTCGAGGCCGTGCAGGACCATGCCGTCCTTGACGTAGTCGCGCGGTACATCGCTCGCCGGGGCCGGGGTTGAGGTGGTCAGACTCGGGAGGACGAAAGCAAACGCGGCGATCGCAGCCACTCCGCCCGCGATCCCGGCCGCCCCTACCATCCGCCGGCGCTTGGTCTGGGTGATCTTGCGATGTACCCCGGCCAGCAGATCCGGGGTCTCGTCGGTCGTGTTGGCGCGGGTGGTCAGTTCGTCGCGCAGGTCGGTGAGCTTCATCGTGTGGCCTCCCGGTCAGCGACGGGGTCGGTGGTCAGCAGGGCCGGGTCGAGGCGCAGTTTGGCGAACGCCTTGCTGGTCTGGCTTTTCACGGTGCCGGGGCTGCAGTTGAGGACCCGGGCCGTCTCGGCCTCGGAGAGGTCCTCGTAGTAACGCAGTACGACGACCGCGCGTTGCCGGCGGGGGAGTCGCTGGAGTGCTTGCCAGATGTCGGTGCGCTCGACCCCACTGGCCGGTACTGCGTACTCCGGCAGTTCGTCGGTCGGCTGTTCGCCGTTCCAGCGGCGGCGCCACCAGGAGGCGTAGGTGTTGACCATGATCTTGCGGACGTACGGCTCGGGGTCGCCGCCCTCGATCCGGGACCAGGCGAACCAGGCCTTGGCCAAGGCGGTCTGCACCAGGTCTTCGGCCAGCGCGTGGTCCTGGGTCAGCAGGTAGGCGGTCCGCAGCAGCTTGCGGGATCGCGCGAGCACGAACGCGTCGAACCCCTCAGCAGCCGTCACCGGTCGCCCCGTTCCCCGTGCACGCAGTGTGAGCGTGCTGTCGTCGATGGTCACATCATGGAGGACCACCGGGGTCTGCCGATCGGTTGCCCGAAACACACTGTTCGTCGAAAAGTTTCACCCGAGGTCTGTTCAGAGGGTGGATAGTGACGCGAGAGTTACCGGTGACAGGCGCGTTTCGCCCCAAATGCGACCCGGAGGTACTTCGATGACGAAACACTTTTCTAGGCCTTTGCCCAGAATTCTGGCCATCCTGGCATTGTTCGCCGCGATGCTCGGCGCCACCATCACCACCCAGACGGTGACCGCGACCAAGGCGTACGCCGACGGTTGCTACACCTGGGGTCGCGCCCTCAGCCAGGGCACCAGCGGCGAAGACGTCCGCCAGTTGCAGATCCGGGTCGCCGGCTATCCGGCGTACGGCGCTCACATCGCCACCGACGGCGTCTTCGGTCCGGCCACCAAGGCGGCGGTGGTTCGCTTCCAGCAGGCGTACGGGCTGGCGGCCGACGGTGTCGCGGGTGCGGCCACGTTCAGCAAGTTCTACGCGCTGCAGGACGACGACTGCACGCCGATCCACTTCACCTATGCCGAGCTCGACGACGGTTGTGGCGGTTCCGGGTACGACGGCGGTCCGTTGTCGGAGGCGGCGACCAAGGCCAACGCGCTGCAGACGATGTGGCAGCTCGAGGCGCTGCGGCACGCGCTCGGCGACAAGTCGCTCAACATCAGCAGCGGCTTCCGCAGCATTCCGTGCAACCGGTCGGTCGGCGGGGCGAGCAACAGTGAGCACCTGTACGGCCGGTCCGCCGACGTCGTCGGGGTGCACTCGTTCTGCACGATCGCCAAGCAGGCCCGGTACCACGGCTTCGGTGGCATCCTCGGCCCCGGCTACCCGGCGCACGACGACCACGCCCACATCGACATCCGTACCAGCAACTTCTGGTCCGCCCCCAACTGCGGGATCTAGACCGCTGGGACCAACTGAAGCAGCGTGATGCCCGCCGGCCGGTCGAGGTGCTCGGCACTGAGACCGGCCGCGCGGGCGGCGACCACATCCAGCTCCAGGTTGTCGCCGATCATCAAGGTCTCGGCCGGATCGACGCCGAGCGCCTCGCAGGTCAACAGGTATGCCTCGGGAGCCGGCTTGCTGAAGCCCAGGCTCTGCGAGGTCGCGACGGCATCGATATACGAAGCCAGCCCGATCGCCGCCAGCTTGGCGTTCTGCTGCAGGGTTGCCCCGTTGGTCAGTACGCCGATCCGCCAGCCGTTGCTCTTGGCAACCTTCAGGGCGGGCTCGGCGTCGGGGAAGGCGGCCCAGCTCTGCTCGTACAGGTTCAGGAAGCCCGCGAAGACCTCGTCCAGCTCCTCGTCGGTGGCCGGCACCGGCTGGCCGATCACCGGGAGGAAGTCGCGCAAGCGGCCGCGGCGCTGACCTTGGTGGGCCAGCTGCCCCGCCAGCCAGGCGTCGAAGTTGCGCTGCTCGACCTCGAACCAGGCGGCCAGCAGCTCGTCGGTCAGCTCCACGCCGGCCAGCGTCGGGAGCCAGCCGCGCAGGGTGGTGGTGACCGAGGCGGTGTGGTCGAAGAGGGTGTTGTCCAGGTCGAAGATGACCGCCTTCACGCGGAGGTCACCGAGTCCCGGTTGAGTTCGCGGTGGTTGGCGTAGCCGGACAGGGCCAGGGTGAGATCGAGCTCGGCCAGCAGGCAGCGCAGTACGTGCTCGACTCCGGCCTGGCCCGCGAGAGCGAGACCGTACAGGAACGGGCGGCCGAGCAGGACTGCCTTCGCGCCCAGCGCCAGCGCCTTGGCTGCGTCGGCGCCGGTCCGGATGCCCGAGTCGAACAGGATCGTCACCTGCTCGCCGACCGCGTCCGCGATCGCCGGGAGGGCGTCCAGGGCGGCGATCGCGCCGTCGACCTGGCGGCCGCCGTGGTTGGACACGACCAGCCCGTCGATGCCGTGCTCGGCCGCGAGCTTGGCGTCGTCAACCGAGGTGATGCCCTTCAGCACGATCGGGCCGTCCCAGTTGTCGCGCAGGAAGGACAGCTCGTCCCAGCCGAGTCCGACGTTCGGGAACATCTGCGCCCAGTGCATCACCGCCGCCGTCGGGTCCTCGGTGACCGGCTTGGCGAGCTTGGCCTGGAAGGCGGGGTCGGTGAAGTAGTTCGCCAGCCCCTCGCCCTTGAGGAACGGCAGGAAACCGCGGTCGAGGTCGGCCGGGCGCCAGCCGATCGTGCCGGTGTCCAGGGTGACCACCAGGACGGAGTACCCGTTGTTTTTGGCGCGCTGGAGGAAGCTCAGGCAGACGTCCTTGTCGGTCGGCCAGTACAGCTGGTACCACTTGCTGTCCGCCTCGATCTGCTCGAACGCGTGACTGGCCTGGGTGGAGTGCGTGTAGGTCAGCCCGAGCGCGCTGGCGGCTCGCGCGGTGGCCAGCTCGCCGTCGGGGTGGGCCAGCGTCTGGACGCCGACCGGCGCGATCAGCACCGGCGCGGGCATCTTGGTGCCGAGGATCGTGCAGGACAGGTCACGCTCGGTGCTGCCGCGCAGCATCCGCGGGACGATCCGCCACCGGTCGAACGCGGCCAGGTTGGCGCGGGCGGTCGAGCCGCTGCCGGCGCTCGGCACGATGTACCCCATCGCCTCGGCCGACAGACTTCCGGCCGCCTGCGACTCCAGCCGGGACAGATCCGTCGTGATCTCCGGCCGGGTGTTCTGGAACATCCCCTGGACGTAGATGCTCAGCTGGTGGTCGCCGTAGTTCGCCATGCTGGATGCTTTCACGTCCGCCCGCACGGGCTCAACGGGTCGGATGCGACAATCAGGTGTGACAAGTTCGGTGACTCCTGACAATCCGGTGAGCTCTCGACGGGTCGGCCTGGCGCTGCTGGCGTTGGCGACCGGTGGGTTCGCGATCGGGACCACCGAGTTCGTGACGATGGGGCTGCTGCCGCAGATCGCCGACGGGGTGGAGATCTCGATCCCGACCGCGGGGCACGTCATCTCGGCGTACGCGATCGGGGTGGTGGTCGGCGCTCCGGTGATCGCGGCCCTCGGGGCGCGGACCGGACGCAAGCGGCTGCTGCTCGGGCTGATGGCGGTGTTTGTCGTTGGCAACGTTCTGTCGGCTGTTGCCAACAGCTACGAACTGCTGATGGCGGCGCGGTTCCTGACCGGGCTGCCGCACGGCGCCTTCTTCGGGATCGGTGCGGTGGTCGGCGCGTCCATGGTGCCGGTCAACCGGCGGGCCTGGGCGGTCTCGATGATGATGGTCGGGTTGCCGGTGGCAAACATTGTCGGGGTGCCGGTGACCACCTTACTGGGCCAGCGATTCGGCTGGCAGTTGCCGTTCCTTGCCGTCGGCATCCTTGGCCTGCTGACCCTGGTCGCGGTCTGGTTCTGGGTCGGGCCGCAGCGGGTCGGCAACGACGTGAACGTGCGCAGTGAGCTGAGCGCGCTGGCCAAGCCGCAGGTCTGGATGGCGTTGCTGGTCGGCATGGTGGGCTTCGGCGGAATGTTCGCGACGTACTCGTACATCACGCCGACGATGACCGAGCTGGCCGGCTTCAGCGAGGCCGCGGTGACGATCGTGCTGGCCGTCTACGGCATTGGGATGACCGGTGGCACCCTGGTCGGCGGCCGGCTCGCCGACCGCGCGCTGATGCCGAGCCTGTACGGCGGACTGGTTGCGGTCACCATGGTGCTGGCGACCTTCGGCTGGCTGGCGCACAGCAAGGCGGGTGCGCTGGTCGGCGTCTTCGCGCTCGGCTTCAGCGCGAGCATCCTGATCCCGGCGTTGCAGACCCGTTTGATGGACGTCGCGCACGAAGGTCAGTCGCTGGCCGCGTCGCTCAACCACTCGACTCTCAACGTCGCCAACGCGCTCGGTGCCTGGCTCGGCAGCGTCGTACTGTCGGCCGGTTACGGCTACGAATGGCCCAGCCGGGTCGGCGCCGCCCTCGCCGTCGCCGGGCTGATCCTGGCACTCGTGTCAGGCCAGATGGACCGGCGTACGGCGAAGGTGGCGGCTGCGGCTTAGCGGTTGCGGTTGTAAAGCAGGCAGAGCGCGCCGGACTCGGTCGGCGTCGAGTCGGCCAGCGACCACGAAGTACCGGGCAGGCCTTCGGGGAAGAAGCGGGCGCCGCCGCCGACCAGTTCCGGGGCGAGGGTGATCGAGAGCCGGTCCAGCTCGTCGGCCTCGAGCAGGTTCTGGATGATGCTCGTGCTGGCCAGTACGACGATGTCGCCACCTTCCTGCTGGCGCAGTTCCTTCACGGTGGTGGCGGGGTCGGCGGTCGCGAGCCGGGAGTTGGCCCAGGGCGTCTGCTGGAGTGTGGTCGAGAAGACCACCTTCTCCACCTCGTTGAGCCAGCGGGAGAACTCACGGTCCTTCGGGTCGGCTTCGGCCATCTCGGCGACGCCCGGCCAGAAGCCGCCGAAGCCCTCGTAGTTGTTCCGGCCGAGCAGCACGGTCGTCGCCGCCTGGCTGGTGACCCGGAGCATGTGGCTGCGGGAGCCGTCGGTGGTGGCGTGCGGCACGATCCAGCCCATGTCGTACGGGCCACCGGTGCCGCTGATCCGGCCGTCCAGCGAGAGCGCGATGTTGCCGACGACAGTGCGGGATGCAGGGGTGCTCATGGTGGTGTCCTCCAGTCTCGGCCGGTCGTTGTCCGGCGCTTCATCAGCTTCGCCCGCCGGCGCCGGTCAGGGCGTCACCAGATCTGGTGAACCTCCGGTCCACGGAATCAGGGGCGTGTCCGGGGCGTCGCCTGAGCCGGGCCCTTCGGTGGCTTGGTTGGATGGGGGTATGGCGACCTTGACGTTGAGCGGCCCGGACCTGGTACGCCGGCGCGGGCTGCGGCAGATGCGGGCGGTGGCACTGTCACTGCTGGTGCTGGCCGCGGTGATCTACGTGCTGACCCTGCACGACACCGGCGCGTGGGGTTATGTGAACGCGGCCTCCGAGGCAGCGATGGTCGGCGCGCTGGCGGACTGGTTCGCGGTCACCGCGCTGTTCCGGCACCCGCTCGGGCTGCCGATCCCGCACACGGCGATCGTGCCGACCCGCAAGGACAGCCTGGCCGAGAGCCTGGAGCAGTTTGTCACCGAGAACTTCCTGTCCGAGGAGGTGATCGGTGAGAAGATGCGCACCGCCGAGGTGAGCCGCCGGGCCGGCGAATGGCTGGCGGCCGGCAACCACGCCGAGCGGATCGTCGAGGAGGGCGCCCGGACGGTCGGCGCCGCCCTGCCGAAGCTCGGCGACGACGACGTGACGGCGTTCGTCCGCGGCTCGCTGCTGCCGCGGTTCGCCGAGGAGCCGCTCAGCCCGATCGCCGGGCACTTCCTCGGCTCGGTGGTCGACGACGGCGCGCACCATGCCTTGTTCGACCTGCTGATGGTCGAGGCGTACGACTGGCTGGCCGACAACCGGGACCTGCTCGCCGAGGTGGTCGGCCCGCGCGCGCCGCGCTGGTCACCGCGCTGGGTCGACTCGATCGTCGTCGACCGGATCCACCGGGAGGCGCTGGCGTGGCTGGCCGCAGTACGGGACGACCCGGCGCATCCGGCCCGCAAGGCACTCGACCGGCTGCTGATCAAGCTCGCCGACGACCTGCAGAACGACCCCGAGATGATGGACCGGTTCGAGGCGTTCAAACGCCGGATGCTCACCCACCCCGACATGGGCACCAGCCTGACCGCGGTCTGGGACGCCGCCCGAACCGCTCTGATCGGCGCCATCGGCGACCCGGAAGGCCCGCTCCGGCTGCGCGCCACCCAGAAGATCAAGGACCTCGGCAAACGCCTGCAGACCGACGAACCGCTGATGGCCAAGGTCGACACCCGCGCCGCCGAAGCAGTCAGCTACGTCGTCCGCACCTACGGCACCGAGATCGTCTCGATCATCTCCGACACGATCGAACGCTGGGACGGCCGCGAAGCCGCCGCCCGGATCGAACTCCACGTCGGCCGCGACCTCCAGTTCATCCGCATCAACGGCACGGTGGTCGGAGCCCTGGTGGGCTTGATCATTCACACCTTCAGCCAACTGCTGTAGCCGCCACTCCAGACGGCGAGTGCGCTTCCGCGGAACTCTGCCAGTCGCTGAGTCGTCCGATGAGCCAGACGAACGGCTGGATCTGACCAGTGAGCACGCAAGTGCCCGCGATCACGCTCGCAAGCAGGCGCTCAACGTTTCGTGAGCACAGCGCAGCTGTCGCCTCATCCGTGACGAGTCGAAGCGAACAGGCGGGCGTCGCGCCTGTGCTGTCGGGCTTTCGGCTGACCCCGTGTTCGTCAATCCGAACGACCAGATCCTCTTCCCTTCCTGGCCGTGCGATCGTCACCACGAGCTGTGGTGACGATGCGGGACGCTCGGCCAGGACGGATTCCAGATAGGTTGCCAACGCGTCAGCCCAGTTCGCCACGTCCAGATCATCGTGCGGCGTGGGAACCGTCGCGGCTGTCGATGGACCACGAGGTGTTCCTGATTCCGCATCGGCGGCGATCAGGGCCTGTACCGTCTCGTCGACGTCTGCCCGGGTATGGGATGACGAGCAGATGAACCTCAGGCGGCCTCGCCCGCGCTCGACAATGGGATACGTCACGGCGGCGACATGGACACCCCGCCGGAAGAGCCCTCGGGCGATCGCCTGCAGCTTCTCGCCGTCGGCGAAGAAGGGGGTGACGACGAGCCCGTCTCCGGTGCCGAGTTCGTAGCCGGCGTCCGAGAGACGCTTCCGCAGGTAGTGGGCGGTGTCCCACAGCCTGGCCCGCAGCGCGTCGCCTACAGCGACCTTCCGCAGAGCGGCGAGGGCCGCCCCCACGTCGGCCGGTGAGATGTTCGCCTGGAAGACGTATGACCTCGCTGACGCCCTCAGCAAGGCGATGTGTTGCTCCTGGGCGGCGACCACACCGCCGATACTCCCGAGGGCCTTGCTCAGGGTCGTCAGGATGAAGTCGACTTGCTCGGTGACGCCTTCCGAGGCGCACAGTCCGGCACCCCGCCTGCCGTAGAGCCCGAACGAATGGGCCTCGTCCACCAGCACAAGCGCGCCGAACTCCTTCGCGGCGGACACGATCTCGCGCAGCGGCGCTGCCCCCTCGCCCATGCTGTACACGCTCTCGAGCACCACCAGGGTCGTACGGTAGGGCGAGGACTCCGTTGTGAGGATCGCCCGTAGGTCGGCCACGTCGTTGTGCCGCCAGGTCCGCACCTTCGCGCCGCTCAGCCGAGCTCCGTCCACCAGGGAGGCGTGGCAGAGCTGGTCCATCACCACGACGTCCTGACTGCCGACGATTCCGGCGACGGCGCCGAGGCTCGCGGTGAAGCCGGTGGGGAACAGGCAGGCGGCCGGTTTGCCCACCATCGCGGCGAATTCTTGTTCGAACGCCAGGTGGAGATCGGTCTGCCCCGAGCCCGCCGCTGAAATGCCCATCCCGGTACCGAACCGGTCCAGCGCATCGCGTGCCTCCTCGATCACCCCCTCGTCGCGGTTGAGTCCGAGGTAGAGATTGGTGGTCCAGATGAGCGCCTCGTATTCCTCACCCGTACTCAGGTCAGCGACCAGGCCCCGCTCGGCACTTCCGGTGCGGATGACCTTTCCGTACGGGTCCAGTCCCGAGCGCGCCAGGAGCCCCCGGAAACGCTGGACGAGTGCGCCCCGGTCGGTCGCGGACCAGGCCGGCGCCTTGGCGGCGAAGGCCGGCGGGTACCCGGACCGGACCTGGGCCTGGAACGCATCGAGTCGATCTGCGGCGCCGACACCCCGCGGTCCGGGCCCTTCGCCGTCGCCGGAAGCACGGCCCTGCAACAGCAAGGCCTGCAGGCCGTTGACGGCCTCGTTGGGAGTCATCTGCTCGACCAGGACGGCTGACGGCAGGTCAACGGCCAGACCGCGCGACAGACGGGCAGTGAGCTCCGCGATGTCCAGCGAATCGAACCCCTGCGCAGCCAGCGGTTCGTCCGGCCGGACCGCATCGGCGCCAGGGGCGCCGAGCAGCAGCGCCGCCTCCTCCCTCACCATGACGAGCAGCGACGATCGTCGCTGCTCGTGCGACGAGGGCAGCGCACCGGATTCGGTCCGCGAGGCGACCGGGTCGTCGCCTCCCGTCTTCAACTCGGAAGCGGCCTCGTCGCCGCGGTGCGCGGGTGCGGGCAGCCGAAGCCGGTCGACCTTGCCGTTGGCCAGTTTCGGCATCTCCGCCAGCACCATGACGTGGTGCGGGATCATGTACTTCGGCAGGCGGTCGGCCAGCAGGGAGCGCAACGTCGATGCAGTCACCGACTCCTGCCAGCTCACCGCGTACGCCATCAGGAGACTTTTGCCCTCGCCGGTGGGGACAACAACGACCGCGGCCTCGTCCACTCCGGGCATCGAGGCCAGCACGGCCTCGATCTCGTCGAGCTCGATCCGGTGGCCGCGGATCTTGACTTGCCGGTCGGTGCGGCCGAGGAACTCGAGCTCCCCTGTTTCCGTCCACCGGCACAGGTCGCCGGTCCGGTAGATCCGCTGCTCCGGAACCAGTCCGTCCGGCGCGAGGGCCGGGAAGCTCTGCCTGGTGCGTTCGTCGTCATGGAGGTACCCCCTCGCCAGCTGGTCGCCGGCGAGAGCCAGCTCTCCCGCCGTACCGGCCGGCACCTGCTGCAGAAACTCGTCCACCACGTACGCTCGCGCGCCCGGGACCGGACTGCCGATGGTGATCGGCCCGCTTCCCACTTCGGCGGCGGTGATGAACACGGTGGCCTCGGTCGGACCGTAGACGTTCACGACCCGCGGCGCACCAGGATCAGCGTGCAACCGCGCCGCCAGCGAGCGGGACAGGACCTCACCCCCCAGCACCACGCACCGCAACCCACCGGGCAGTGGCCCGGTCGCGAGCAACGCCCTCATCGCGGACGGCACCATGACGGCCGTGCGCACGCGGTGCGCTGCGGGCAGCTCGCGCAAGGCAAGCACGTTCTCGGACAGGACGACCGTGCCACCGAGGACCAGCGTGCCCAGAATCTCCATCACCGAGGGGTCGAAGCAGACCGAGGTCGCGGCCAGGACGCCCGCCAGGTCCTCGTCGCCGAGCAGTCGCCGCATCGAGGCGGCCATCGCTACCACGCTGCGGTGCTCGACCGCCACGCCTTTGGGCTTCCCGGTCGACCCCGACGTGTAGATGACGTAGGCGAGATCATCGGCCGAACAGGCCGCCGGCGAGGTCGCCGGGCGGTCCGGCACCAGGTCGAGGCGCACGCGATCGGGGGCCGCCGCGCACAGCGGCGCCGTACCGGCATCGACGACCACCGACGCCACCCGGGAATGCTCGATCAGGTAGCGCACCCGTTCAGCCGGGTAGGAGGGGTCCATCGGCACATAGGCGCAGCCTGCCCGCAGTACTCCCAGCAGGGTCGCGATCAGCTCCCACGTCCGGCCAAGGCACACGCCGACCAGCGCCCCCGGTGCCACGCCCCGGGCTGCCAGCTCCTCGGCGATCACCTCCGCCTGGGCCCGCAGTCGCTCGTAGCTGATCTCGACCGACCCGTCCACGACAGCGATCTGACTCCGCTGGCACGCGGCCTGAGCCTCGAACAGCCCCCAGACGGTCTCGTCCGAGTTGTCGCCCGCAGCGGATGCGCGCGCGTCTCCGCGGTCCGGGACATCCGCTGTCCCGCGGGCGGCCCCAGTTTCGGCGTGATGCATCTTCTGCTCCCAACAACTAGCGACCTCACCGACTGGCTGCCGCATCCTCACCGGCGAAATCGCCGCCCCAGCTCCGCCCCGATCTCTGTACCCACGCACGATCTCAGACCCCAGGGGCATCTCAGCGCGCTCGGCAGCCGGAAGAGCGCATTGGGACCCGCGATTCCAGGCTCCGCAGGCCCTGCTGAGCTGTGTACCCTGCCGCCATGACTGGGGTGTGGGGGAGAGTGTGGATCGCCGGGGCTACGGCCCTGGCGATCGTGGCGGGTGGGGTGTCGTGCGCCGCGGCTGGGCGGGACGAGAAGTCCAAGGCGGCGGGAGCTTCGGTGACGCCGTCGGCGACCGGGCCGGTGCTGTCGGCCGAGGAGATCGCCGAGCAGAAGATGCTGGCGGCGATCGACGTCACGCTCAAGGCCCGGGCTACCGCCTTGCAGGCCGGGCAGTTGCCGCAGTACCTGGCTACGAGTGATCCGAAGAACGCCAAGCTGGTGCAGCGGGACAAGCAGGTGTTCGCGAATCTGCGGCAGATCGGGATGAAGCAGGTCAGCTATCTGCGGCAGGTCAGTTTCAGTCCGGAGTTGCGGCCGAAGCTGGGGAAGAACGCGCGGGCGGTCCGGATCAAGATGCTGACGCAGATCGCGGGGATCGACCCGGCGCCGCGGTTGACCCAGCTGGGCTACACGTTTGTCGAGCGCGACGGCCGGTGGCTGGTGGTCGACGACGATGACGCGGAGTCGGGGGATCGCGGAGAGGGGCGGGAGCCCTGGGAGCTTGGGGAGATCGAGGTGTCGCGGGGGCGCGGCGTGCTGGTGATCTCGTCACCGGGCGAGGGGGAGAACGGGCGGCGGTTGGTGCGGGAGGCCGAGGCTGCCGTGCCGCTGGTTCGGGCCACCGCCAAGCGGGCTCAGGCCGGCATTCTGGTGGTGGCGATGGCGGCGCCTCGGTCGTGGAGCGGGTTCGAGACCGGTGGGCATCCGGCCGGGGCCGTGGCCCAGCGCAACCTGACGCCGACGAACGCGGAGGCCACGGAGTTCAAGGTCACCGCCAGCCGGATCGTGATCAATCCGACCGAGCGGAAGGAAGCGGATCGTGCTCTGCTGGCGCACGAGTTCGCTCATGCGGCGATGTCGCCGCTCGGTGAGGGTGCGCCGACCTGGCTGGTGGAGGGCTACGCGGAGTACGTCCAGTACAAGATGCTGGAACAGAGCAACTTCAGTGACTTCGTCGACCGCGAGCGCCGCGAGTTCCGCCGTGAACTCAAGGCGCTGGTGGTGCTGCCGATCGACGGCGTCTTCCATGGTGACTACGACGAGAACAGCTACGGCGTCGCCTGGCTGATCGTCGAACACCTGGTCAAGACCTACGGCCAGACCACCGTCAACGCGTTCTACACCGAGCTCGCGAAGGGCGCGGACGATCCGGTCCTTCGCGACAAGGCGTTGGTCAAGTACTTCAAGCTCACCGAGCCGGCGCTGGTGGCAGCGCTGAAGAAGGCGAGCTAGTCGACGGTCCAGGTGTCGGAGCCGTTGATCAGCGACTGGAGGTCGCCGCCGGACTGGGACTCCTTCGAGGTGGCGACCTGCTGGCGGACCTGATCGTCGTACGCCGGGTGGTCGACCGCCCGGAAGACGCCGATCGGGGCCTGGTGCAGGATGCCGCCGTCGGTCAACCGGGACAGGGCGAACGCGTACGCCGGGTCCTCGGTGTGGGCGTCGTGGACGACCAGGTCGGACTCGCCGCCCGGCAGGTCGGCAACCTCCTTCACCGCAAGGGATGCGAAGCCGTCGCGGACGACACCCAGGTGCCCGTCGGCGCCGAACCGAATCGGTTCCCCGTGCACCAGCGGGATGATCGCGTCGTCGCGGGTCTCCGGGTTCTTGATCGCGTCGAAGGCGTTGTCGTTGAAGATCGGGCAGTTCTGGTAGATCTCCACGAACGCCGTGCCGCGGTGCTCGGCGGCGGCACGCAGTACGGAGGTGAGGTGTTTGCGGTCGGAGTCGACCGTCCGCGCGACGAAGGTCGCCTCCGCGCCGAGTGCCAGCGAGACCGGGTTGAACGGGTTGTCGACCGAGCCCATCGGCGTCGACTTGGTGACCTTGCCCGGCTCGGAGGTGGGCGAGTACTGGCCCTTGGTCAGGCCGTAGATCCGGTTGTTGAACAGCAGGATCTTCAGGTTCACGTTGCGCCGCAGGGTGTGGATCAGGTGGTTGCCGCCGATCGACAGCGCGTCGCCGTCACCGGTCACCACCCAGACGCTCAGGTCGGGCCGGGCCACCGCCAGCCCGGTCGCGATCGCCGGCGCGCGGCCGTGGATCGAGTGCATCCCGTACGTCG
Organism: Kribbella sp. NPDC056861; assembly: GCF_040687575.1. NCBI lineage: Bacteria > Bacillati > Actinomycetota > Actinomycetes > Propionibacteriales > Kribbellaceae > Kribbella > Kribbella sp. NPDC056861. The sequence continues at coordinate 560,940 of NZ_JBFBNQ010000003.1, forward strand.
ACAGGTAGTACGGGAAGCGCGACGAACAACCGATCCCGGAGACCATCGCGACGTTCTCGCGCTTGATCCCGAGCTCGGGCAGAAACCCCTGAAAAGCAGCCAGTACGGCGTAGTCGCCACACCCCGGGCACCAGCGGACCTCCTGGTCCGACACGTACTCCTTGCGGTTCTGCGGCTCGGTGGCAGCCGGTACTCCGGCCAGCCCGCCCGGCATGCTCGGCAGTCCGAGATCGATGCTCACAGTGCTCCCTCCGGGTGGTGGATGCCGTTCGGCGGCGTCCGCAGCGCCTCGCCATGGGTGACCGCGGCGGCGGCCTCGCCGAGATGCCGCGCGTCGTCGTCGATGCCCTCGGTCTCCTCGACCAGGTTGCCGATCACCTCGGCCAGCTCTGCGGCGCCCAGCGGCATCCCGCGGACCTGCGCGTAGGAGACGACATCGACCAGGTACTTCGCGCGCAGCAGCATCGCGAGCTGGCCGAGGTTCATCTCCGGCACCAGCACCTTGTCGTACTGCGCGAGCACCTCGCCCAGGTTGGCCGGGAACGGGTTCAGGTGCCGCAGATGCGTCTGGGCGATCTTGCCGCCGACCCTGCGGACCCGGCGAACGGCGGCCCCGATCGGGCCGTAGGTGCTGCCCCAGCCGAGCACCAGCACCTTCGCAGTACCGTCCGGGTCGTCGACTTCGAGCGGCGGCACGGTGATGCCGTCCACCTTCGCCTGGCGGGTGCGGATCATCAGGTCGTGGTTGGCCGGGTCGTAGGAGATGTTGCCGGTCCTGTCCTCCTTCTCCAGCCCGCCGACGCGGTGGTCGAGGCCCGGCGTACCGGGGATGGCCCAGGCGCGCGCCAGGGTCTCCGGGTCGCGGACGTAGGGGAGGTAGACCGGCTCGCCCTTGTCGTTGGTCGCGTTCGGCTCGGTGGTGAAGTTCGGGTCGATGGTCGGCAGGTCGTCGATCCGCGGGATCTGCCAGGGCTCGGAGCCGTTGGCCAGATAGCCGTCGGACAACACCATCACCGGGGTGCGGTAGGTGACCGCGATCCGGGCCGCCTCGACCGCGATCGCGAAACAGTCCGCGGGGGACTGGGCGGCGATCACCGGCAGCGGCGACTCGCCGTTGCGGCCGAACATCACCTGCAGCAGGTCGGCCTGCTCGGTCTTGGTCGGCATCCCGGTCGACGGGCCGGCCCGCTGGATGTCGCAGACGATCAGCGGCAGCTCGAGCATCAACGCGAGACCGATCGTCTCGGACTTCAGGCTGATGCCCGGCCCGGACGACACCGTCACGCCCAGCGAGCCGCCGAACGAGGCGCCCAGCGCGGCGCCGACCGCGGCGATCTCGTCCTCGGCCTGGATCGTGGTCACGTCGAACCGCTTCAGCTTGGACAGCTCGTGCAGTACGTCGGAAGCCGGCGTGATCGGGTACGCGCCGAGCACCAGCGGCAGCCCGGTCCGCGAGGCGCCCGCCACCAGGCCGTACGCCATCGCCAGGTTGCCGGAGATGTTGCGGTAGGTGCCGGTCGCCATCCGGGCCGGCTTCACCTCGTACCGGACCGAGAACTCCTCGGCCGTCTCGCCGAAGTTGTAGCCGGCCCGGAAGGCCGCGATGTTGGCGTCGCGGATGTCGGGCTTGCCGGCGAACTTGGTCTGCAGGAACTCGATCGTCGACTCGGTCGGCCGCTGGAACAGCCAGGAGACCAGGCCGAGGGCGTACATGTTCTTGGCCCGGGAGGCGTCCTTGCGGGACAGCCCGAACTCCTTGACCGACTCCACCGTCATCCCGGTCAGGTTGAGGCCGATCACGTGGTACGCCTCGAGCTCGCCGGTCTCCAGCGGGTTCGCGTCGTACCCGATCCGTTTCAGGTTCCGGGCGGTGAAGTCGGCGGTGTCGACGATCAGCGTCGCGCCGCGCGGTACCTCGGGCAGGTTCGCCTTCAGCGCCGCCGGGTTCATCGCGATCAGCACGTCGGGCGCGTCGCCGGGGGTCAGGATGTCGTGATCGGCGAAGTGCAGCTGGAACGACGAGACCCCTGGCAGGGTCCCGGCAGGCGCCCGGATCTCGGCCGGGAAGTTGGGCAGCGTCGACAGGTCGTTGCCGAACGATGCCGTCTCCGCGGTGAATCGGTCCCCCGTGAGCTGCATTCCGTCGCCGGAGTCACCGGCGAAACGGATCACCACGCGGTCGAGCTGCTTGACCTCGATCGTCACTGGTCAGTCATCTCCAAGTCAGAGCTTGGGCCGGCCGGTCCGTGGCTGACGGTCCGGTCGATCCCCCCGGTCGGGCGGTACCTCAATCTTAGGTCGCCCTTCGAACGGAACCATGGACACGACGGCATGGTCCACAGCCTGGGACCGGCTTGACGCCGGAAGCCGCCGGTGTGACCGAGAGCAGTCGTTCGCTTGCCAACAGCAGTCAGGTCCGGCAGGGTGTCTTCATCAAGCTGTGATCTATCCCGGGTGCCACTCGGGCTCGAAGGAGTTCGACCATGGGCCTTCGCCCGTACGCCGGTCTGCTGGCCGCCGCCGCGCTGATTCTGACCGGCTGCGCCGCCACACCCGCGCCCGCCGAGAGTGCCCTGTCGGTGCAGGAGGCCAAGGCGGTTCCGGCCGCCGTCGCGACGACTCCGGTCCGCACGGTGAAGATCACCAGCATCAAGACCACCGACGCCACCAAGGGTGTGCTGACCGTGGTCGGGCAGATCACCCCGGCGCCGGTCGCCAAGTCGCGGGTCTCGCTGCAGCGCTGGTCGTCGAGCGGGCGCAAGTGGGAGGAGATCGGCCACGGGGTCACCTCGGGCACCAGCATCACGATCCCGCCGACCGTGCCGGGCTCGGTGAAGACGTACCGGCTCTCGATCGGCCCGCAGGCGCCGTACGCCGCGGCCGTGTCGCCGATGATCAGCTTCTCGCACTACGTCTATCGCGGGATCTTCAAGAAGCCGCTGCTCGCCGCGGGCGGCAAGGGGCACCCGGAGTTCAACGTCGTACCGGTGAGCGAAGGACCGCGCCGGGCCGAGGCGGAGTTGCTGGCCGACAAGGCGGGTCTGGTCTGGGGCGACGTCGACACCACCGGCTGCCGCTGGGTGCGCACGTTCCTCGGCAACATCACCGACGGCACCATCCGGGCATCCCTGCTGAACGGCGCCAAGGCGGTCGGCACGCTGGACATGCTGCAGGAGACCGAGGGCTGGCTCAACCGGGACATCCTCGGCGTCACCAGAATGCGCCTCCAGATCGCCGACGTGAAGTCCGGCTACGGCCCGATCGTCGCCATCGACGCATTGCTGCTCTGCACCAACTAGTCTTTAGCCCGTGCAGACCTATGGCGTAGTCGGCGCGATCGTCGTCCTGGGCCTGCTCGGGTTGCTGGGCGCCTTCGCGCTGAACAAGGCGCTGACGATCACCTACTCGACCCCGGACAAGCTGAAGACGTACGAGTCGGGCGTCGACCCGGTCGGCGAAGGCTGGGCCCAGGTCCACATCCGCTACTACCTCTTCGCCTACCTCTACGTGATCTTCGCCGTGGACGCGGTCTACCTGTTCCCGTGGGCAACTGTCTTCGCCGAGGTCGGCGTGGCCAGCCTGATCGAGATGTTCATCTTCCTGGCCTTCGTCGCGGTCGGCCTCCTCTACGCCTACCGCAAGGGCGTTCTCAGCTGGACCTGATCACCGCTCCGCGAGAGCCTTGGCGATGGCCCAGTCCTGGGGGCCGACGCCGACCGACTTGAAGACCGTGCGGCCGGTGGGTTCGGGGTGGCCGGTGAGGGCGGTGCCGAGTTCGAGCAGCGCTGACTGGGCGAGGGTGCCTGAGGTGACGGCGTCGATGATCTCGCCGGACTCTTCCATGGCGGCTTCCACCTGATCGACCATGACGGTCGAGGCGGTGGCGAGCAGGTCGCGGGGGAGTTCTCGCATCGTCGGGCGGAAGGCGCCGATCGCGTTGACGTGGACCCGGTCGGGGAGGGCGTCGGCGGTGAAGAGTGGGGTCGAGGACGAGGTCGCGCAGCAGACGATGTGGGCGGCGGCGATCGAGTCGTTGATCGACGTACCGGGGGTGAAGTTCACCTCGGGGTACTCCGCGGCCAGGGTCTTCGCCAGCGCGGTGGCCCGGTGCAGGTCCCGGCCCGTGACGGTGACCTCGGCGATACGGCGTACGGCGAGAACCGCGCGGACCTGGTCGGCGGCTTGGGCGCCGGTGCCGAGCAGGGACAGCCGGGTCGCGTCAGGGACGGCCAGCAGATCGGTGGCGACTCCGACGACAGCGCCGGTCCGGAGAGTGGTGATGGAGGTGCCGTCGGCAACCAGTTGTTCGCCGTCGCCGGTCCAGATCACGGTCGCGCGGATCGCCGGCACCTGGTCGAGCGCGATGCCGATCTTCTTCACCACCGCGGTCCCGCTCGGCGCGTGGTACGCCGACATCACCAGCACCGCGCCGTCGCCGAAGCTCTGCCGGGCCGGCAGGACGAAGTTGCCTGCCGCGAGTTCGAGGAAGGCAGCCCGGACGGCGTCGATCGCGGCCGGCATCGGGACGGTACTGCGGACGTCTTCCGCGCTCAGGACCTTCATACTCGGCGACGTTATAGCGTGGCGAGCAGAGTCGAGAGCTGAGGGGCACCGATGACGGACCTGCACGGCGACGCGGTGGTGGCGGACGCGCACAACGACCTGCTGATGCTGGTCGCGCGCCGGCCGAAGGAGATCTGGGTCGAGTACTTCCGCGACCGCTGGATCCCGCAGTTGCGGGCCGGCGGGATCGACGTACAGGTGCTGCCGGTGTTTCTCGACCACGAGTTCCTGCCCGAGGGCGCGCTGCGCGAGACGCTGCGGATGATCGAGGCCGCGCACCGGATCGCCGAGGGCAACGCCGACCAGGTGACGCTGTGCCGGACCGGCGCGGAGATCGACGAGACGGTCGCGGCCGGACGGATCGCGCTGGTCCTCGCGCTCGAGGGCTGTCCGCAGATCGACAAGGACATCGAGCTGTTCCAGACCCTCGAGCGGCTCGGCGTCCGGATGGCGTCGTTCACGCACTTCGGCCGCAGCGCGCTCGGCGACGGTTCGGGGGAGGACGCGACCGGCAGCCGGCTGACCAAGGCCGGGGTCGAGGCGGTCGGCGCGCTGGAGGAGCTCGACGTGCTGATCGACGTGTCGCACGTCGGCCGGCGCGGGGTCGAGCACATCCTCGAGCTGGCCACCAAGCCGGTGGTCGCGTCGCACTCGAGCGCCTTCGCCGTCCGCGAGCACCACCGCAACCTGACCGACGAGCAGCTGCGCGGGATCGCCGCCACCGGCGGGGTGGTCTGCGTGAACTTCTTCGCCGGCTTCCTGACCGACGACCCCAAGCCGACCGTCGAGCACCTGGCCGACCACCTCGAGTACGTCGTGAGCGTGGCCGGCGAGGACCACGTCGGGCTCGGCAGCGACTTCGTCGACGAGGTGTTCGCGGAGAAGATCCCGGCCTGCGACCGGCCGGTGGTGATCGAGGGGCTGGACATCGCCGTACTGGTCGCCGGGCTGGAGGGGCCGGCCGGGATGCCGCTGGTCACCGAGGCGCTGCAGCGGCGCGGGATGCCCGAGCCGGTACTCCGCAAGGTGCTCGGCGCGAACCTGGTCCGGGTCCTGCACCGTCCCTGAGTCGATCACCGAGAGTCATCGACCGGAAACTCCCCGGAGATCGTTGCCTACTCACCGTTAGTCATTGCATGAGGCATCGATCACCTTCGGAAGCCTCGCTCTGTAACGCATTGCGATGGAACCATCGCCATTTGTGCAGATCGGGGTTACAGTCGTTACCAGGGGAAACGGGGCAATTACGGGGCGGTGGGGTATGTCTTGGCAACTGTGGGTATTGATTGCAGCGTCAGCTAGTTGCCTGGCGGCGATCCTGGTGGCGAAGCTCAGCCAGGCGCAGGAGGTCTTCGAGCGCATCGTCGAGACCGGCCCGCAAGCCCGCCCCGAACGCACCGTCGACGAGCTGATCAAGTACCGCCGCCGGCAGGAGCCGCGGCCCGCTTGGTTCTTCCAGACCGCCCATCCACAGCACCGCTCGCGCGGCCACCACTGACCCTGGTACGCGCCTCGCGGTGATCGTGAGCGCCCAACTGCACACACCCTGGCTCCGCTGGGCCACCTACCCCCCGGCCCCGGACCCAAGTGTGCAGCTGGGCGCTCACCTCTGTGTCAGGCCCAGGGGTTGAAGGGGATGGCGGCGGGTTTGGAGGCGTTCAGGAGGTTGCGGAAGCGGTCGTCCTTGTCGGTGACCTTGATGGTGGCCGAGCCGAAGTTGGCGTTCATCAAGGTGTCGCGCAGGCCGGTGCTCGGCCAGCCGTTCCAGTCGACCAGCGGGGGATAGCGCCAGTTGTGGTAGTGGTTCTCCGGCGGGTCGTCGTTGCCGTTGGCGAGCCGGAAGAAGTGCGTGCTGGCGCCGTCCTTGTGGTAGACGACCTTCGGATGGGACCCGTCGAAGCGGACCTGGGCGCGGGTGTAGGTGACCTGGCTGCTGTGCTGGGTCGTGGTCACGTACTGGACCTCGTTGGCGGCCTGGTTGATCCACGAGATGACGTGTTCGAAGTCGTGGCGGTGGCCACCGAGACCACTGCCGGCTACTGCCTGGTCCTTCTCGAAGTAGCTGGCGTAGACGACCGCGCACCAGCCGTTGTTGCACTTCGAGCGGGCGTAGGTCTGGGAGTTGTCCAGGTCGGACTGGTCCCGGCAACTGCCGTTGACGGCGCCGGTCGTGTTCAGTCCGGGGTTGAGCGTGCCGTCCGGGCCGATCGCGGGGGTGGCGTAACACCCGTCCCCGTCGTAGTCGTACGCCGGGGAGAAGGTGGACTCCCAGCCACCCGCGTTCTGTGGGAGGTGGGGAGGTGGAGCGGCCCACGCGGCGGCGGCCGAGGTGACCATCAAGGCGGCGGTTCCGAGGGCGACGCCGATCAGGCGGCGCCGGCGCTTCGGGGGAGTGGGGGCAGGGGGCGACAGCTTGTCCATGCTTCGCTCTTTTCGACAGATCGCTAGGGGCGGGTTGCGAACGCTGTCGAGGATCGCATCTCAGGGGCACGTCAGTACATACTTCACGTGACTAAGAATTGACTGTGGGTGAACTTTCTAGTCGAGCAGGCCGTCCCGGCGGGCCACCGCGGCGGCTTCGGTCCGGCTCCGGACGCCCAGTTTGGCCAGGATGTTGGAGACGTGCACGCTGACCGTCTTCTCCGAGATGTAGAGCTCCCGGGCCAGCTGACGGTTGGTCCGGCCCTCGGCCAGCAGCGCCAGTACTTCGGTCTCGCGCGCGGTGAGCGTCGCCGGACCGGTGCCGGCTCCACCTTCGGCTCCACCCAACTCCTCGAGCAGCGGCTTCGCGCCGAGTGCCCGAGCGGTGTCGGTGGCCAGCATGACCTGCTCGTTGGCATCGGCCACTCGTCCGGCGGCTCGCAAGGCGGCCGAGAAGTGCAGCCGTGACCAGGCTTGCTCGTGGACATCGCCGTACCCGAAGGCGTCGACCGTGCGGTGCCAGGTGGCGACGTGTTCGGCCGGGGTCGGCGGATCGATCGCGGCGAGCCAGCGAAGACGCTCCCATTCCGCCTCCAACCGGGCCAGCCAGGCGATCCCCTCGACGCCCAGCACCCGGCCTGGCGGCATGCCCTTCTCGGCCGTCGACTGCCCGGCCGAGACCAGCTCCGCGCCGCGGGCCACTAGTTCGGCGGCCGCGGTCGGCTCATGGACGACGCGGTGGCACAACACCTGCAACCCGATCGCCGAGAAGCGGATCCGGGCCATGAACCAGTCGGTCTGGAAGACGTCCGCGCACAGCGTCGTCACGTCGGCGAGCAGCTTCTCCGCCTCAGCCGGCTTGTTCAGCCGGCGATAGGCGTCCACTGCAGGCTGCAGACCGATGATCGGCAGCATGATGTCGAGCGTCCACCACTTGCGCAGCCGCTCCAGGTCCTCGGCCACCGACGTGTCGCCGCGGCCGCTCCGCACAGCCATCCCGACCACGCGCAGCGTCGCCTCGGCCGCCGCGGGCGTCATCGAGTCGGCCCGCACCGTGGCCGCGGCGTCGTCCCAGTCGCCCATCACGAACTGGGTCAGCGCCAGCATCCGCCGCGCATCGAGCCCGTACGCCGCCCACTGACGCCCCAGCTCACCCGCTCGCTGATAGGCGTGCAGGAGCGCGGTCTTGGCGCTGACCAGGTCGCCCATCTCGTAGTGGTTCGACCCGAGCAGGAAGCGGCTGCGGACCTCGGCCGCCGGGTCACCAGCGAGCTGAGCCCGTACTGCGGCCTCCTCCAACTGCTTGGCCGCGGCCACCGGATCGCCCGCCCGCCGACGCAGCTGGGCCAGCGTGATGCCGGCGTCGCCCGCGGCAGACTCCTGGCCCACCTCGCGCGCGATCTGCAACGCCTCATGGGCCCACCGCTCGGCCTCCATCGGCCGCCCGAGCGCATCCGAGACCCGCGCGTACATCGACGCGACCTGGGCCTTGAACACGCTGGCCGGCTCGTCCGAGGTCAGCCGCAGCGCCTGCGAGATCGCCTCGTGCGCTTCCTGGTCCTGGTCGATGATCAACGCGATGTCAGCCAACGGCATCAACAGCTGCGCCCGCTGCAGTCGCGGCGCGTCGGCCGGCAGCTCGGCCAGTGCCTTGCGCAACAACTTGATCGCCCGCAACTGCTGCGCGGACAAGGCTGCGGCGGTCGCCGTCTCGACGATCAGCCAGGTCTTGTCGATGCTCGCGTCGGCCGCTGCGTTGGGGTAGAGCTCAAGCGCCATCTCGTAGTGCTTCAGCGCCTCCTGCGGCGCGGCGACCGAGATCGCCTCCTGCCCGGCCCGCACCCGCGCCTCGAAGGCAGTAGCCAGGTCATGGGATCTGGTTGCGTGGCCGGCTAGCTCCGCCGCAGTACCGGCGACTGTTTGGTCCTTCAACGCCTTCGCGTACGCCGCGTGCTGCCGCACTCGCTCGCCCGGCAGCAGGTCGTCGTACACAGCCTCGGCCAGCAGCGCGTGGCGGAAGTAGTAGCTCGCGTTGCCCGGGTGCTCGATGATGTGCGCGTCGATCAGCTCCCGCAGCGCAGCATCCAGCTCCTGGTCGGGCAGCCCGGCCACCGCCGTCAGCAGCGTGTGGGGGACCCGTCGGCCGGCCACTGCGATCACGCGAGCCACCTGCCGCGCGTCATCGGACAGTGGGTCGAGCCGGACGAGCAGCAGGTCGGCCAGGTCGGGCGGTACTGCGTCGGCGTCGCCCATCGAGGCGGCAGCGACCAGCTCCTCGGTGAAGAACGCGTTGCCGCCGGCCCGGTCGAGGATCCGGAGCTCCTCCGCCTCTGGCAGCGGTGAGGTCAGCAGCGCGGTCAGCAGCGTCCGGGAGTCGGTCGCGTCCAGCGGCAGCAGGCCGACCCGGCGTACGCGGGGATTGCGGGACCACTCGGCGATCGGCCGGCGCAGCGGGTGCCGCCGGTGCAGGTCGTCGCTGCGGTAGGACACGACGAGCGCGAGCCGCTGGGAGGTGAGCCGGGTGATCAGGAAACCGATCAGGTCCCGGCTGGAGTCGTCCGCCCAGTGGGTGTCCTCGATGATCACCACCAGCGGCTCACTGGTCGCCAACGCGGTGAACGCACCCAGTACTGCGTCGAACAGCGCGGCGCGATCCAGCTGCCCGTCCCCTGGGGTGGTCTGCGCGCCGATCAGGCGGTGCGTCGGCAGCAACCGGCCGATCGCCGGGAAGTTGGTCAGGACGCTGTCGACCACCTCCGGGCGCTCCTCCGCCAGCCGGCCGAAGATCTCGGTGAACGGCAGGTACGGCAGGCCGGCGTCGCCGAAGTCGGTGCAGTGCCCGACCAGGACGCCGAAACCGCGTTCGTGCGCGCCGGTGGCCACCTCGTCGAGCATCCGGGTCTTGCCGACGCCGGCGTCACCGGACAGCAGGATCGCCCCGGCGCGGCGGGTCTTCGCCTCGTCCACGGCGCTGAGCAGTGCGGCCAGCTCGGTCGAGCGGCCGACGAGAGGTGTCGAGGTCCAGGGCACGTCGTCCATCTTCGCCCCTGGCGCCGACACAAATCGACGGCATCCCGTCCGGTGGCCTGCGGTTTCGGAAGAAAACCCGGCCGGACCTGGAGAAACTCCGTCCCCGATCGCGGCTAACCGATCGGGGACGGCGGTCACGGCGGTCATCCGGCCGTGGTGGTGCGCAGTGCGTGGCGAGCGTGCCGCGGCTCAGGCTTGGCGGCCTGGGCCGGGCGCTCCCGGCGGGTGCGGCGGAAGTCGCGCTTGATCCGCTCTTGCCGGTAGGTGGTCTCTGCCTGGACCGACTGAGGTGTGTAGAACATGGTGTTCCTCCCTTCAGATGTTCTTCGAGAACAGGTGGACGATGCGGCGGGTGACCGGCTTGCGGCTGGTCCGCTGGTAGTCACGGGTGAGGCGCTCCCTGCGGTAGCTGACCTCTGCCTTGACCGTGTCGTTCGTGAACATCTGGTGCCTCCTGGCTTGTGCTGTCTCGACTCCTTGTCGATGTCCCTAATCTGCTCGTCTGAGGAGGGCCGGCACATCGGAACTAGTCCCTACTCAGTGGCCCCAGGGCCCTACTAGGTAATTCCGTTGCGGCCTTACGCCTCTCCGAACAGCAGTACGGCCGAGACCCGGGAGGGGGTCTCGGCCGTACTGGTCGGAGGGGACAGGCGGTGAACGTGCTCTCACATCGCGTGCCGGGCCCGCACCGGCTGGGCGCAGGGTGTGGGCGTCACCGGCTTCCTGGGCGTGCGCTTGAACCACAGCGGCCGCCTGAAGTCACGCTTCATCCGCTCTTGGCGGTAGTTGATCTCCGCTTGGAGCGACTGCGGGGAGTAGAAGTACATGGTGTCCTCCGGGAGCTTCGGTCGATGGCTCGACTGTGCTCGCCTGAGGAGGTGGGCCACATCAGCAGTACTCCCTAGGTGATGCCTAGAGACCCCTTAGATAGACCTCTAGCTCGTCCTTGGTCGGTCCGGTCGCCGGTCCGCGCCGGGTGACCGCGAGAGCCGCCGCGGCATTGGCCCGCCGGGCGGCGTCGACAGGGTCCTTGCCCTGGGCAATCCCGGCCAAGAACGCTCCGGCATGGGCGTCCCCGGCCCCGTTGAGATCCACAGCCTGTACTGCGAACCCGTCGATCCGCGTGACCTCCTGACCCCGTACTGCGAGCACGCAGCCGTCCGGCCCGGTACGGACCAGCACATCGGCCCGCAGCGTTCTCCGCCGTACGGCGCGAGCCGCGTCGACCGGGTCGGTCAAGCCGGTCAGCAGAGTGGCTTCGGCAGCGTTGGAGCTCCACCAGTCGACCCTGGCCAGCACGGCCTCCAGGGCGCCTTCGGGGATCTCGGCAACGAGTGGTCCGGGGTCGAAGAAGACCTCGACGTCGTCCGGGAGCTTGGTGAGCCAGGGGAGCAGGGCGGCCCGGTTGGAGTCGTGCAACAGGCTGTACCCGGACAGGTACACGAGGTCGTCGTCGAAGGGCTGCGGGAGTTCGTCGCCGGTCAGAGTGGCCTCGGCGCCCCGGCTGGTGACGAAGGTGCGTTCGCCGGTGGCGTCCACCAGGGTGACGACGAAACCGGTGTCCAGGTCCTCCCTTGCCGGGTGCAACCACTTGATCCCGGCCGCGGCGAGCGCATCGCGGGCTTGAGTGCCGAACGGGCCGGTGCCATGCGTACCGGCGTACAGGGTGGGGAGGCCTTGGCGGACGGCGGCGGCCATCACGTTGAAGCCGCCACCGGGTGTTGCCGTCGTACTGGAGGCGATGACGTCGCCGCCGCGGGGTGGCAGGTCGCCGACGGTGAGGACGAGGTCGATTACGACGTTGCCGAGGTGGAGGAGTCTCATCCGGCGCGGACCTTGAGGAGTTGGTCGGCGAGGTCGTCGAGGGCGAGGTTGTTGACTGTCGCAACGGTATTGCGGGCGTCGGCAGGGAAGCCGTCGACGCCGTGGCAGGCACCCGCGATCGCGCCGGCGATCGCAGCGATGGTGTCGGTGTCGCCGCCGACCGATGCGGCCAGGCGGACGGCGAGCCACGGGTCGTCGGGGTAGGCAGCGAGTACGGCGAACGCGGCCGGTACGGACTCCTGGCTGGCGAGGCTGGTGCCGACCAGGTCGTAGAGAAGTGTGGACACGGCGCCCGGCCGAGGAGGGGTGTTGCCAGGCGCCGTGTCGATCAGGGAGGTGGCCCATTCGATGCGGGTCGCGACGTCCGCACCGGCCACCCAATGGCCGTTCGTCTTCGCTCTGCTTGCGGTGTGGATCGCGAGTTCGGTCGCTTCGGCGACGGTGGCGCCGTCGATCCCCGCGCTGACCGCGGCGGCTACCGCGGCGGCTGCTGAGAGCGCGAGGCCGGTGTTGTGAGTGGCCGCGCTGGCAGCGATCACGCGCTCCAGCAGCAGGTCGAGGTCTGCTGAGGGTGTCGCGATGCCGACTGGGGTGATGCGCATTGCAGCGCCGTTGGTGGTGCCGTAGCGGCCGGTCTCGGTGATGTCCTTGCCCTGCAGGAGTTCTTCGATGGCGCGTTTGGTGGACGGCCCGAGCAGATCGAGCGACCCGCGCGCCCGCATGCCGTCCTCCCACTCCATCAGCTTGGTGGCGAGCTCGCGGCCGTCCACCATTCCGTTGGAGGAAACCACCAGGTGTCCGAGCAGGACAGCCTGCTCGGTGTCGTCGGTGATCGCTCCAGCCGGCATCCCCGCCGCCAGCGGCTGGTCGTCCGGAGCTGGATGAAAGCCGCTGATGACGTCGCCGTACCGCTCGACGATGAGTGCCCTAGGCAACGACTGGGTGGGCATCCCCAACGCATCACCGATCGCCAACCCGAAGAGCGCGCCTGCGGCGCGCGAAGTCCTGGGGGTGGGGAGGGCCCCGCGAGGGTTGGCCTGGGAGTTGGCGGCGGAGCTCGCTCCGGCGGGGAGGTTGCCGCCATCCATTCTGCTGGCGGCGGCGGAGCCGCTCGCCTCGGGGGCGGCGGTGCTCTCCCCGCCCCTCCCACCGGCGCCGAAGGCGCCGGTGCTGTCCGGTCGCGGCGTCATGGGGTTGGTCCGGTGTAGTTGAGGCTCAGCTCGAAGTGGGTGGGGTCGAGCAGGCTGTCGACCTGTTCGGCGAAGCGGTTGTCGGGAGTGAAGCTGACTCGGCGGGTGTGCAGGAACCAGGTGCCTTCGGGGCGGTCCAGCAGGATTGCTTCCTCCGGGTCGAGGGGGCGGCCGCGGAGGCGTTGCTCGCCGTGGTCGAGGTGCAGGCCGGCGCGGCTGAGGGTGGCGGTGATCGAGTTGTCGTCGAGGCCGCGGTCGGGCAGGTCGCGGAGTTCGTCCAAAGCGGGGATGCAGCTGCGTTCGATCGAGATGGCGGCGCCGCCGACGATCACCCGCAGGCGCTGGATCACGATCACGTCGGGGGAGTCCAGGCCGAGCCGCTCGGCCAGTTCGTGGTCCTGTTCGTGCGCGAGCCGCAGCACCTGCACCCGCGTCTCCACGCCCTGCTGGGCCAGCGCATGCGTCCACCCGAGCCGATCGTCCAGCGGCCGGCCGTCGAACAGCACGAACGACCCCTTGCCGATCCGCGTCGTGATCAACCCGTCCTCAGCCAGTACTGCGAGCGCCGACCGCACCGTGTTCCGGCTCACCGCGAACCGCTTCGCCAGCTCCACCTCGCCGGGCAGCTGATCACCGTGCCCGACCCGGCCCGAACGGATCTCCCGCGCCAGGACCGACGCGATCCGCTCGTGCTTGAGGTTCATCCCACGAATCACTGGTGCTGCTCTCGGACCTCGTCGACCGTGACGACCTCCAGCATCGGCGCGTAGAGCCGCATGATGTCCAGCGCCTTCTGATGACTCGCCTCGTCGACCCCCGCACACGCGTCAGCGACAACCTGCACCTGTACTCCGGCGTCGACGGCCGCCAGCGCGGTCGTCAGCACGCAGCAGTCGGTGGTGACGCCGGACAGGATCAACTGCCCACCTGGCCCGACCACCTCCGCCAACTCAGGACCCCATTTGCCGAAGGTGGTCTTGTCGAGCGTCGGCGCACCCTGGAACTCCTCCACCAGTTGATAGGCGTAAGAGTCCGGTGGCTGCAGCGCGAACGGCCACTGCGCGTAGTACGGGATCCAGGAGCCGGTCGGCTCGGCAGGCGCGACGAAGCGGGTGAAGACGACCGTCGGGATGATCTCGATCAGCGCCTGCGTCGGCTTGATGACGCGGTCGAAGTCGGGGGTCGCCCAGCCGCTTTCGCGCTCGGCGAAGATCCGCTGCAGGTCGATCAGGGCCAAGACAGGGGCCAGCGCCGGCGCCATCAGTCCATCGCCTCCTGCGCCTGCACCCGCGCGCGGCCGGCGAAGTACTGGACCAGGAAGCCCGCCACCAACGCGAACAGCACACCGAGGTTGGCGAACGCCCAGGCGCCTTCCTTGCCGCCGAGACCGAGCGGCCCGAGCAGGTAGCCCTGCCAGGTCAGCCAGCTGGCCAGACCGTTCGTGACCAGGCCCCAGCCGATCGCCGTCGCGATCACCATGGTTGCTATTGGCAACCACTGGATGTCGCCGTACCGGCCGCGGTGGTCGAAGAGCTCGGCGTCGGCGTAGTCGCGCCGGCGGCCGGCGAGGTCGGCGAGCATGATGCCGCACCAGGCCGCCACCGGAACGCCGAGAGTGATCAGGAAGCCCTGGAACTGGGACAGGAAGTTGTCGCTGGAGAAGAACACCACGTAGATGGTTCCGGCGATCATCACCAGGCCGTCGATGAAGGCAGCGACGTACCGCGGGGCAGGCAGTCCGACCGAGAGCAGCGCGAGCCCGGACGAGTAGATGTCCAGTACTGCGCCGCCCACCAGGCCGAGCACCGCCACGATCACGAACGGCACCAGGAACCAGGTCGGCAATGCCTCGGCCAGCGCGCCGATCGGGTCGGCGGCGATCGCAGTACTGAGGTCGGGCGACGATCCGGCGAGCAGGAGGCCGAAGATCAGCAGGACCACCGGCGCGATCGAGGAGCCGAAGGTGGTCCAGCCGACCACGCCGCGGCTGGACGCAGTACGGGGGAGGTAGCGGGAGTAGTCGGCGGCCGCGTTGACCCAGCCGAGGCCGAAGCCGGTCATCAGGAACACCAGGGCCCCGAGGACCGCCTGGCTCGAACCGCTCGGCAGTGCGGTGACGGCACTCCAGTGCACCTGGTCGGCGACCAGCGCGATGTAGACCACGGTCAGTACGCCGGTGACGATGGTGATGATCGTCTGGGCCCGCATGATCAGGTCGAAGCCGAGCACGCCGCAGGCGACGATCAGGGTGCCGACCACGACCAGCGCGATCACCTTGGTGATCCCGCCACCACCCCAGCCGAGCCGCTCGAACACGGTCGCGGTGGCCAGCGTCGCGAGGATCGTCAGCACGGTTTCCCAGCCGACGGTTAGCAGCCAGGACACCAGCGACGGAAGCTTGTTGCCGCGGACCCCGAACGCCGCGCGGCTGAGCACCAGGGTCGGCGCCGAGCCGCGCTTGCCGGCCAGCGAGATCAGCCCGCAGAGCAGGAAGGAGAAGACGATGCCGAGGACGCCGGCGATCACCGCCTGCCAGAAGGAAATGCCGAAGCCGAGCGCGAAGGCGCCGTAGCTGAGCCCGAGGACCGAGACGTTCGCGCCGAACCACGGCCAGAACAGTTGCCGCGGGGTGCCCTTGCGATCCGCGTCGGCGATCACGTCCAGTCCGGCGCTCTCGATCGAGAAGGCGGTTCGTCCCTCGACTGCATCGACCCGCAGTTGGTCGGCCATCAGCGCTCCCACCCGAAATGAACCTGTCCAGTCCTGTCCACTTCACGGTAGGTCGGCGGCTCACCGGGGTCAAGGAACGGAGGTTGACCTAGAGCGCCGTCTAGCACCTAGCGTCGGGGCGGTCGAGAGGAGACGGTTGTGCAGAGGTTCGAGAACAAGGTCGCCTTCGTGACCGGCGCCGCCCACGGGATCGGCCGGGCGACCGTACTGCGCCTGGCGGCTGAAGGCGCTGCCGTGGCCGCCGCGGACATCGACACCGACGGGACTGCCGCTGTCATCGCCGAGGTCGCCGCTGCTGGTGGGACGGCCGTGGGGATCAGTTGCGACATCACCGACACCGCCTCGGTCGATGCGGCGGTCGCGGCGACAGTGAAGCAGTACGGGCGGCTCGACGTGCTGGCGAACGTGGCTGGTCACAACCTGGCGCTGGATGGGGAGTGGGCCAGGCAGTACGACTTCACCTTCGTGGGAGCGACTCGCTGCATCGACGCGGCGCTGCCGCACCTCATCGAGTCCCGCGGGTCCGCAGTACTGGTTGGGTCGATCAGTGGCGAGGTAGCACTTGGCACTGCCCCGTACGCTGCCGCGAAGGCCGCACTGGCCAACCTGGTCCGCAACCTGGCTGCCGACCACGGGCCTAAGGGTGTGCGCTTCAACGTGGTGGCGCCGGCGACGGTTGCCACTGACCGCTTCATCGGCAAGGAGGCGTTGCTGGACGAGTTGAAGGCGATCTATCCGCTCGGCCGGGTTGGTCAGGCCGAAGACGTGGCCGCTGCGATCGCCTTTCTCGCCTCTGCCGACGCCTCCTGGATCACCGGCATCACGCTTCCGGTGGAAGGCGGACTGACAACCGGCCCCGGACACTTGCTGAATCTGCTGTGATGGGCCTATGTCGAACAGTGCAGCTGTAGACGGATTCTCGCTGGCCTACGACCGTGAGGGGGAAGGGCCGGCTGTGGTGCTGCTGCACGGCTGGCCTGGCGACCGGACCGACTACCGGCGGCTGGTGCCGCTGCTGGTGGCGCAGGGGCATGAGGTCGTCGTACCGGATCTGCGGGGGTTCGGGGAGTCGGACAAGCACGTGGCGGATCCAGTGGCGCAGTACGGGGTCGCTGGGCAGGCGCGGAGCGTGCTGGGGCTGATCGAGGAGTTGGGGCTCGAGCGGCCGGTGCTGGCTGGGTATGACGTTGGTAGTCGGGTCGCCCAGGGCATCGCGCGGAGTCACCCGGAGCTGGTGGACGGGCTGGTCGTTGCGCCGCCGCTGCCGGGGATCGGGAAGCGGGTGTTCTCGGAGAACGCGCAGGCGGAGTTCTGGTACCAGGCGTTTCACAAGCTGCCGGTGATCGAGCAACTGATCGACGGGCAGCCGCTGGCGGTCAGGGCTTACCTGGAGCACTTCTGGACGCACTGGTCGGGGCCGGGCTTCGTGCCGGAGCTGGAACACCTGGTGGAGGTGTACTCGAAGCCTGGTGCTTTCAATGCCTCGATCAACTGGTACCGGGCCGGCGCGGGGTCGGTGGCGACGTCGGCCGCGGAGACCGCGCCTGCGTCGTACGACCGGATCAGTGTGCCGACGGTGGTGCTGTGGCCAGAGTTCGATCCGCTGTTCCCGCGGGCCTGGTCGGACCGGATCGACGACTTCTTCAGCGACGCCCGGCTCCGGCACGTCAAGGGCGTCGGCCACTACGCGCCACTCGAATACCCGGAGATCTTCGCCGAGGAGATTGTCGGACTAGGCTGACCCGCATGCCTGACAGTCCCGTTCACCTGCCGACGCCGACCGTGCGACCGGTCGTGGGCACGCTGGCGAAGCTCGCGCCCGAGCCGGTGCGGTACCTGCTGAACTGGGGCCGCAAGTACTCGCTCTGGGTCTTCAACTTCGGCCTCGCCTGTTGCGCGATCGAGTTCATCGCGGCGTCGATGGGGCGGCATGACTTCATCCGGCTCGGCGTGATCCCGTTCGCGCCCGGGCCGCGGCAGGCCGACCTGATGGTCGTCTCCGGCACGGTGACCGACAAGATGGCGCCCGCGATCAAGCGGCTCTACGACCAGATGCCGGAGCCGAAGTACGTGATCTCGTTCGGTTCCTGCTCGAACTCCGGCGGCCCGTACTGGGACTCGTACTGCGTCACCAAGGGGGTCGACCAGATCATCCCGGTCGACGTCTACGTGCCCGGCTGCCCGCCGCGGCCGGAGGCGTTGCTGCAGGGCATCCTCAAGCTGCAGGAGAAGATCGCCGGCGAGAACGTCACCAGCCGGTACGAGCCGTCCCCGCAGGCGCTGACCCGCGGCCTGGTCGCGCCGCCGACGGCTGCCGAGGGGCAGGAATGACCGACGACGCGCTCGGCGCGCTGACCGAGGCTGGGATCACCGCGACCAAGGTGGAGACCTTCGGCCCGCAGACGCTCGACGTGCCGGCCGAGTCCTGGATCGCGACCCACGAAGTACTGCGGGACGTGGTCGGGCTGACCTTCTTCGACTTCCTGACCGCGAGCGACGAGCTCGCCGACGGGTTCCGGGTGGTGACCCACGTGGCCGACTTCTGGGGCGGCGCGCACGTCGACCACCTGATCGTCCGGACCTTGATCCCGCGCGCGACACCGACGCTGGCCACCCTCTCCGACCTGTACGCCGGGGCGAACTGGCACGAGCGCGAGACCTTCGAGATGTTCGGCATCACCTTCGACGGCCACCCGAACCTGGTGCCGCTGCTGCTCCCGGACGGCTTCGAGGGAAACCCGCTGCGCAAGGAGTTCGTGCTCGCGTCGCGGATCGCCAAGCCGTGGCCGGGCGCCAAGGAGCCAGGCGAGTCCGCCGACCACGCACCGAAGGCCGGTGCGCCGAGCCGGCGTCGTACGTTGCCGCCGGGAGTGCCCGACCCCGAGTCGTGGGGCCCGCGGCCGCCTGGGTCGCCTGACCCGGATCCGCTGGCCCCCGCGCTTGCTGCTGCCACCCCCGCGCGACCGCGGCGGGCGGCGAAAAAAGCTGAGCCGAAGCCGGAGACCGAGTGATCCCCACCGCCCAGGAACTCGCCGCCTACACCCTCGAACGCCAGCACCCGCTGACCAGACAGTGGGTGGACGACGAGACGCGGCTGGCGCTGCTGACCAACCAGCACGCCGAGTTGGACGTCCTGCTGGCAGAGGACAAATCGATCGCCGAGGCGCGGATCGCGCGGCTCGCCCCCGGTACGCCGGTGGACGCGATGCTCAACCACTGGGTGGCGATCGGCGACGACCTGCACGCCATGCTGAGCATGCGGTTCGAGGGGATGGACGTCACCAAGCCCTTCGTCGACGCCTCCCCACTGAGTCGCCCGCTGGAGTCCCGCGACCTCCCCGGCCTCGCTGGTGCCGCGCGGGAGGTCTACCAGGTGCATAGCCCGCGCCACGTCCGCCTGTGGAGCTCCGAGCCCGTCGACGCCTTCCCTGGCGCCCAGCGAGACCGCCGCTTCCTAGGTGCACCGCTTACCGACCTGCGGCCTCACGACGTACCCGCTGGTCTCGCACTGGTCCCTGCAACCGGTGTCGATCATTACGACGAGGCTGTCGCGGCCTATGCGGCTGTAGACGAAGACCACCCGGAGCACCCCGGCCAGGCCTCACTGGCCAGCCAGGAAGACCTCCAGGACTCCGCAGACGCCGGTCTGCTCTTCGACATCACCATGAACGGCACCTGGGCCGGCTACTCAGCCGCCTACACCGACAGCGAAGACACCCTCGGCGTGCCGAGCTACGTAGTACGCGACGTCCTCCTGGCCAAGCCCTTCCGAGGCCAAGGCCTCGGCCGCCACCTGGCACCCCTGCTCGCCCAGTCCTTGCCAGAGCAGTCGCACATCCTGCTCGGCGCCATCCACGCCAACAACACCGGCGCCCGCACCGCAGCCCTCACCGCCGGCCGCCAAGACGTTGGCGGCTGGCTACTCCAACCGCTCTGACCTCAGGCGAGTTCGAGTCGCTCCAGCCGCTGGCCGGTGATGGCTGCGATCAGGTCGAAGTCCTTGTCGAGATGCAGGACGATCAGCCCGGCGAGCTCAGCAGTCGCGGCGATCAGCAGATCCGGCACAGAAGGGGCCCGGTGCTGCCCACTCGCGGCGAGCATCGCTTGAATCGCGACCGCACGTCGTTCGATCGCCGGAGTCGAATTCTCGACGGGCATCGAGGATACCGGAGGATGGAGCAGGGCCAGACGATGTTCTTCGGCGGTCCGCGCAGAGAAGCCAACCTCGAGCAGGGTGACGGTCGCGATGTGCACGAGCCCGCGGTCGATCCGCCTCGCCCACTCGTCGACTGCCGGACTGGTGCCCAGCCGCACCAGCGCCGACTTGTCGATGAGCCAGCGCCGGTTTTCGCCTTTCGGTGTCACGACCAGGCCTGGTCCATGACATCGGGCTCCGCGAGGTCCTGGGCAGCCTGCGAGAAGCGCTTGAGATCGTCAGCAGTCACGGGGTCGTCGCTTCGGCCTGCCTCCTGACTGAGTTGGCGGCGGAGGTATTCGCTCCTGGACAGGCCCAGATGACTCGCCCGGTGGTCGATCACCGCGAGAACCTCATCGGGCACGTCACGAATCAGGACATCACTCATGCACAGTCTCCATCCTCTGATATCTGATGATATCAAGCCCCTGAGCGGGGTGCCCGAAGTACACGGAATTCGTCCGCGTGTTCCTCGGCCCACTGGCGGTAGGTGAGGGCTGGGCGGTCGAGGAGGGTTTCGACTGTATGGGTGACGGGCTCGGGGTTGGTGATGAGGGAGTTCCAGTAGGCCAGGCCGGGGTCGACGAAGGACGGGTCGAAGCCGTCGGCCAGCATCGCCTCGCGGGCTTCGGCGGTGGGGATCTCCTCGACCTGAAGGGTTCTGCCCAGAACCTCGGCGAGGGTGGCTACCTGCTCGGCCTGGGTGAGGACCTCCGGGCCGGTCAGGACGTAGGACTTGCCGACGTGCTTGTCGTCCAAGAGAGCCAGTACTGCGACACCGGCGATGTCGCGCTCATGGATGAGTGACCGCCCGGCACCAGGCGACGGCATCCGTACGACGTCGCCTGCGCGGATCTGCTCTGCCCACTCCTGGGTGTTGCCCGCGAAGCCGCCGGGGCGTACGAAGGTCCAGTCTGTGTCGGCCAGCAGCGCTTCGATCTCACCCCACACGCCGCCACTGTTCATCGACGACAGGTAGACCACGCGCGACACCTGCTTGGTCAGCGCGGTCACCACCGACTCGGCACCCTCGGCTGTGTACGCCGGCCACAGCAGGAACGCCGCATCCACCCCATTGGCAGCCCGCTCCACAGCAGCCGGGTCATAGATGTCGCCCTCGATCACCTCTACCGCTCCCGGCAGCCCAGCAATCCCCGGCGTACGGACCAGTGCCCGCACCTCCACCCCCGCCTCCAGCAAGCCCTGTACGACGTGACGCCCGACGCGCCCGGTCGCTCCGGTGACGAGGATCGTGGTCATCTGGGAACAACTCCTTCGGTGGGTGTTGTCCACACTCTCCGACCTCAACAACGGTTCAGGTCAAGCCGGAGTCGATAGGGTGCTCCCATGCTCGAGTTCGTGGTGCGCGTCGTGGGGGTGCTGGTCGCGTTCCTCGTCGCGCCCTTGGTGGTCGGCCAGGCCGAGCACAAGGTGATGGCGCACATGCAGTCACGGCTCGGGCCGATGTACGCCGGGGCCTTCCACGGCTGGGCGCAGCTGGTCGCCGACGGGGTGAAGTTCCTGCAGAAGGAGAGCGTTACCCCGGCCGCCGCGGACAAGCGGGTGTTCGAGTGGGCGCCGATCGTCGCGATCCTGCCGTACATGGCGGCGATGGCGGCGATCCCGATCGCTCCCGGCATCGTCGGCGCCGACCTGGACTCGGGGCTGTTCTTCGTCCTCGCGGTGATGAGCGTCGGCGTGCTCGGCTCGCTGATGGCCGGCTGGGCCAGCGGCAACAAGTACAGCCTGCTCGGCGGCCTCCGGGTCGCGGCGCAGCTGATGAGCTACGAGCTGCCCTTCGTGCTGTCCGCGGCGAGTGTCGCGGTCGCCGCCGGCACGCTGAGCCTGACGGGGATCGCCGGCGCCTGGAACCCGTGGTGGTTGCTCTGGCAGCTCCCCGGCATGGTGGTCTTCTTCATCGCCGGCCTGGCCGAGCTGCAGCGGCCGCCGTTCGACATGCCGGTGGCCGACTCCGAGGTGATCTTCGGGCCCTACACGGAGTACACCGGGCTCCGGTTCGCGCTCTTCCTGCTGGCGGAGTACGCCGGGATCGTGATCCTGGCAGCGCTCACCACGGTCCTGTACCTCGGCGGCTGGAGCGGGCCGGGGCCGGACAGCATCGGCTGGATCTGGACCGTGCTCAAGGTGGCGGTCGTGTCGGTGCTGGTGATCTGGATCCGGGTCGCCTTCCCGCGGCTGCGGGCCGACCAGCTGCAGAAGCTCGCCTGGCAGGGGCTGGTACCGGTCGCGCTGCTGCAGCTCGCGCTCACCGGGATCGGCGTCGTCGTCTTCTACTAGACCGGCTGTCGATTCGGCCGGCGCCCGTTCGTGTAGGGGTAAAGGAGGCAGCATGAAGCAGTACTTGCTCAGCATCTACCAGCCCGACGGACCGATCCCCGGGCCCGAGGTCCTCGGGCCGATCCAGGAGAACCTCGCGGTCTGGAACGACGAACTCCGCGCGGCCGGGGCGTGGGTCTTCAGCGCCGGACTGCACCCGCCGGAGTCCGCGACCGTACTGCGTCGCGACGGCAGCGAACTGCTGATGACCGACGGGCCGTTCACCGAGGGCAAGGAACACCTGGGTGGGTTCACGATCGTGCGGGCCGAGGATCTGGACGAGGCGCTCGGCTGGGCGCGCAAGCTCGCGGACATCCTGGCGCCGCTGTCGATCGAAGTAAGACCCTTCGCCGGATGACCGACCAGCCCGACCGCCCAGGGGCCGACCTACCAGCGGTCGACGGACCGGCGGTCTCCGAGGCGGAGATCGCCGCGGTTTTCCGGGCCGAGCACGGTCGCGCGGTCGCAGTACTGACGCGGACGTTCGGCGATCTCGACATCGCCGAGGACGCGGTCCAGGAAGCCTTCCTGGCTGCCACCGAGAAATGGCCGGCCGCCGGGCTCCCACCGAGTCCGGCCGGCTGGATCATCACCACCGCGCGCAACCGCGCGATCGACCGCCTGCGTCGCGAGTCGTCGCGCGAGGACAAGCACGCCCAAGCAGCGCTGCTGCATGCCCAGGACGAGCCAGTGGAGGAGGGTGTTGTGCGCGACGACCGACTGCGGCTGATCTTCACCTGCTGCCACCCCGCGCTCGCGCTCAACGTCCGGGTCGCGCTCACGCTGCGGATGCTCGGCGGCCTGACCACCCCCGAGATCGCGCACGCGTTCCTGGTCCCCGAGCCGACGATGGCGCAGCGGATCGTCCGCGCCAAGGCGAAGATCCGCACCGCCGGCATCCCGTACCGCGTGCCGTACGAAGCAGACCTGCCCGAGCGCGTCCGCGGCGTACTGGCTGTCGTCTACCTGATCTTCAACGAGGGCTACACCGCCTCCTCCGGCGACGACCTGATCCGCACCGAGCTCTGCCTGGAAGCGATCCGCCTGGCCCGACTCCTGGTCGAACTGATGCCCGACGAGCCCGAAGCCGTCGGCCTGCTCGCCCTGATGCTGCTGCAGGAATCCCGCCGCCCGGCCCGCGTCGCCGCTGACGGCTCGCTGGTCCTGCTCGCCGATCAGGACCGCACGCTCTGGGACCGTGCCCTGATCGCCGAAGGCCAAGACCTGGTACGCCGCTGTCTCCGCCGCGACCAGCCCGGCCCGTACCAACTGCAAGCCGCGATGAACGCCGTCCACAGCGACGCCCCGACCGCCGCGGCCACCGACTGGCGCCAGATCGTCCAGCTCTACAACCACCTGACGACGCTCGATCCCAGCCCGGTGGTCGCACTCAACCGAGCGGTCGCGGTCGGCGAGCTCGAAGGCCCGGCCGCCGCCCTGGCCTTGGTCGACGAGCTCGACCTCGGCGGCTACTACCTCTTCCACGCGATCCGCGCCGAGCTCCTCAAGCGCCTCGGCCGCCGCGACGAAGCAGCTGCCGCCTACCGCACTGCCGCGGAGCTGACCGAGAACACCGCCGAGCGCGAGTTCCTCCGCCGCAGCCTCGACGCCCTCTGAGATTCACCTGCCCGCCACGCCCGAGCGGTTGACCCGGCACGCCTCCTTCGAGAGATTGGTCCGGACCAATTACCCGACGCAGGAGGAGCCCCGTGAACCGCCCCTTCACTCTCGCCGCGCTGACCACCCTCGCGCTGACATCCGTCGTCACCACCGCGGCCGCGGGCAGCCCTGAACCGGCCGCCCGCGTCCCCAAGGTGCTCGTGATCGGCATCGACGGCGCGCTGCTCAGCAAGATCCAGGCCTTCGACACCCCCGCGCTGAAAGGCCTGATCAGCTCGGGATCGGCCAGCCGGACCACCTTGTACGCCTCGCCTTTCGCGCCCACCCTGTCCGGACCGGGCTGGGCCACCAACGCGACCGGTGTCTGGCCGGACAAGCACAAGGTGAAGAGCAACAACTGGGGGAGCAGCAGCAACCTCACGCAGTACCCGGACTTCCTGACCCGGATCGAGCGCGCCCGCCCCGCGCTCTCGACGTACGCGATCGCCGACTGGACGCCGCTGACCACCGACAGCGCCGGCCAGGCGATCTTCACCGACGAGGTGCAGCAGAAGGTCACCCTGGACGGCGACGCGCTCGGCTGGGCCGCCGCCGACGCGAAGATCGCGACCGACGCGGCGGCGTACCTGAAGAACACCGGCCCGGACGCGTCCTTCGTGTACTTCGGCAACGTCGACATCGCCGGCCACAGTTGCGGCGCGGCCGGGGCCTGCTATCGCACCGCGCTCGAGCAGACCGACCGGCACATCGCCGCCTTGCTGACCGCGATCCGCGCCCGTACGACGTACTCGAACGAGGACTGGACCTACCTCGTCACGGCCGACCACGGCCACACCGACGCGGGTGGTCACGGCGGCAGCTCGGTGGCCGAGCGGTCCTCGTTCATCATCCGCAGCGGCGCCGGCACTACCCCCGGTACGCCGGCGATCGCGCCGAAGAACGTGGATCTCGCCGCGATCGTGCTGAGCCGCTTCGGCATCAGCGCGCCGGACCTCGACGGTCAGGCCACGGCGTCCACCGATCCGTTCGACTCGCTGGTGAACTCGCTGCAGACCCGCGCTGACGAGACCGGCGTACCGGCTGACGTGAAGGGCTGGACCCACACCACCCCGGCCGGCTGGACGATCGACAACACGGCGATGGGCACCGGCGGCGTACGGGAATGGCAGGGCTGGTCGTTCGCCACTGACGACTTCTGGACCCGCGCGGCGCCTGACCAGGGCCGCGAGGGCAACGTCCGTGCGCGTGGCGTCTTCGCCGTCGCCGACTCCGACGAGTGGTCCGACAAGACCCGCACCGGCCTGTTCAACAGCAAGCTCAAGTCACCCGCGTACGCCGTCTCCGGCGCCACCAGCGCGACTCTCACCTTCTCCTCCCACTACCTGAAGAGCGGCAACGAGACCGCCACCGTGCTCGCCTCCTTCGACGGCGCGACCCCCAAGCCGATCCTCACCTACACCGCCGACGCCGTCGCCAAGCTCGAACGCCTCACCATCCCCGTCCCCGCCGGCGCCCGCACCCTGACCCTGACCTGGTCCCTCGCCAACGGCGACAACGACTGGTACTGGGCCGTCGACAACCCCCAACTCAGCAGGAACTGACCCTTTCGGCACGTTCACGCCCCCTCCTGGCGTCGCGACCCGGCGAAACCGACTAATGTCAGCGTCCAGTACCGACGGACGGAGGAGGGGGCGTGGCTGTACCAGGGAAGGGTCTGATCGATGGCCTAAAGGTCACCGCGAAGACGCTGGGCCGCCGAGCCGTCACCGAGCAGTACCCGGATGTGCAGCCCGAGCTGGCCCCGCGCACCCGCGGGGTGATCGCGTTGATGGAGGAGAACTGCACCTCCTGCATGCTCTGCGCGCGCGAGTGCCCGAGCTGGTGCATCTACATCGACTCGCACACCGAGACCGCGCCGGCGGTCGGCGAGCAGGCCCGTGAGCGCAGCCGGAACGTGCTGGACCGGTTCGCGATCGACTTCAGCCTCTGCATGTACTGCGGGATCTGCATCGAGGCCTGCCCGTTCGACGCCTTGTTCTGGTCGCCGGAGTTCGAGTACGCCGAGACCGAGCTGCGCAACCTCACGCACGAGAAGGACAAGCTGCGGGACTGGATGTGGACCGTGCCCGCGCCCCAGCCGATCGACCCGGGACCCTCGGTGATCGAGCCGGTGACGGTGGAGGGCGAGGCGTGACCACTGCGCTCTTCTCCATCGCGGGGGCGGTGGCGCTGCTGGCAGCGGTCATGGTCGTCACGTCCCGCCGGATCGTGCACGCCGCGCTCTGGCTGGTCGTCGCGCTCGGCGCGGTGGCCGGCTGCTTCGGCGCCCTGCACGCCGAGTTCGTCGCGCTGGTCCAGATCCTGGTCTACGTCGGCGCCATCGTCGTGCTGGTCCTCTTCGCGCTGATGCTGACCAAGGCGCCGACCAACCCGCTGCCCGCGCTGACCACCGGCCGCAGTCCGTTCGCGGCCGTGGTCGCGCTGGTCTTCGCGCTGATCCTGGGCGCCGGCGTGGTGCTTGCCTTTGGCAACGAAAAGATCAAGCCCGTGGTGGCCGGTGACGCCGAAGCGGTCGGCAACGCGGTGTTCCGCACCTGGGTGCTGCCCTTCGAAGTGCTCTCGGTGCTGCTGCTGGCCGCCCTGATCGGCGCGATCGTGCTCTCCCAGCGCACCGGCAAGAAGGGCGACTGAGATGCCGATCGTCGTCCCGCTGCTGCTCGCCGTCGCGTTGTTCTGCATCGGCGTGTACGGCGCACTGGCTCGCCGCAACGCCATCACGATGCTGATGTCCTTCGAGCTGATGCTGAACGCGGTCACGCTCAACCTGGTCGCCTTCGACGCCTGGCACGTCGACGGACTCGCCACCGGGCAGACCCTGGCGGTTTTCGTGATCACCATCGCCGCCGCCGAGATCGGTCTCGGCCTGGCGATCATCCTGCTGCTGTTCCGCGGTCACGGCCACGTCGACGCCGACGCCGCCCGCGACCTGGTGGAGCAGCCTGGAGTCGAGCAGTGATCGCCACCGCCTGGCGCGTGATCGGCGTCGGCTTCTCCCTGCTCGTCGTCCTCGCGGCCGGCCTGTTGTACGGCGTCGATCCCCAGCAGAAGTCGTTCGGCGGGACCTTCGTCGGCAACGACGTGTTCATCAACTACGACCTGCGCACCGACGACCTGACCGTGCTGATGCTGGCCATCGTCGGCGTCGTCTCGGCCTGCGTCCAGCTCTACTCGATCGGCTACCTGCACGAACGCGTCGCGTCGTACACGGCTCTGGTCACCCTCTTCACGGCGTCGATGGTGACCGTGGTGGTCTCCGACAGCCTGTTCCTGCTGCTGATCGGCTGGGAACTGATGGGTGCCTGCTCGTACCTGCTGATCGGCCACTACTGGGAACGCCGCGACGCCCGCTCCGGCGCGATGAAGGCGTTCCTGATGACCCGGCTCGGCGACGTCGGCTTCCTGTTCGGCATCTTCGTCCTCGGGCTCGGCTACGACACCTTCACCATCTCCGAGCTGGGCGACAGCCCGATCTCGCCCGGCGCCCTGACCACCGGCACGATCCTGATCCTGGTCGGCATCGTCGGCAAGTCCGCCCAGGTCCCGTTGCAGACCTGGCTGCCGGACGCGATGCCCGGCCCGAGCCCGGTCAGCGCGCTGATCCACGCGGCCACCATGGTCGCCGCCGGCGTCTTCCTGATCGCCCGCCTGTACGACGTGTTCGCGGCCGCCGCGACGACCTTCACCGTGCTGGCCGTGATCGCCTGCGTGACGATGCTGTTCGCCGCCCTCTGCGCGATGGCCGCCGTCGAGGTGAAGCGCGTCCTGGCCTGGTCGACCGTGAGCCAGCTGGCGATCATGTTCGCCGGCCTCTCGCTCGGCACTAAGGACGGCCGGCACGCGGCGCTCTTCCACCTGCTCACCCATGCCGCCTTCAAGGGGCTGCTCTTCCTCTGCGCCGGTGTGCTCCTGCACCAGGTCGGCAGCGCCGCCTTCGTCGTACTGCGCCGCTACGCCCGCCGGGGCATGCTCCGGAAGCGGATGCCGGTCACCTTCGCGACGATGACGGTCGGCCTCGCCGCGCTCGCCGGAGTACCGGGGTTCGCCGGCTTCTTCTCCAAGGACTCCGTGATCGAGGCCGCCTGGGATCACGCCCGGGACGGCTCGACCCTCGGTTGGTTCGTGCTCGTCTCGGTCTGCCTGACCGCCGCGCTGACTGCCTTCTACTGCGTCCGCCTGTGGCTGTGGGTCTTCTTCCGTACTCCGGCCTTGGCCGGCGCGCTCGGCGCGTTCGAGGACGACGACCCGATGGCGGATCTCGAGGAGCCCGACTCCAGCAAGCTGCGGGACGGGAACTGGCTGATGCTCGCGCCGCTGATCCTGCTGGCGCTGGGCGCGATCGGGCTCGGGTACGCCGATGGCGTGCACATCAGCTGGCCGATCGCGCTGGTGACGACGGTGCTCGCGCTGTTCGGCGCTCTTCCGGCGTACTCGCTGTGGCAGCGCGGGGCCGACCCGCGACCGGTCTTGCTGGAGCGCGAGTTCGGGCTGGATTCGGCGTACCAGCGGGCGTTCGTCGGACCGGTGCAGTGGCTGGCCAAGCTCGCGGTCGGCGGCGATCGGGATGTGATCGGGGCTTACGTGCGGGGGATCGGGCGGACCGGAGTACTGGCTTCGGCTGGGTTCCGGAAGTTGCAGACCGGCAATGTGCAGACGTATCTGACGGCCGCGGTGGTGGGCGTGGTGGCGCTGGCGATCCTGGCTGGGGTGATCGGCTCATGAGTTATCTGCTGATCGCGCTGCTCGCTGTGCCGGCGTTGGCCGCCGCGATCTTGTGGGCGCTACCCGCAGGCCTTGGCGACCGAGTGGCGGCGATCGTCGGCTCGGTTGTGTCGGGTCTGGTGCTGGTCGGCTCTGCGGTGCTCTGGTGGGATCTGATCCGGCCTCGAAGCGGCCCTGTGACCCTGGGCCTTGCTGCGATCGGGGATCTCCCTCGGACGCTACCCGGCAAGGTCAACGCCTACGCCGAAACCGACGTCTCCTGGATCCCCGCCCTCGACGTCCGCTTCCACCTCGGCGTCGACACCATCTCGCTCCCACTCATCGCCCTGACCGCGCTCCTGGTCTTCCTCTGCTGCCTCTACTCGCTCAAGATCACCCCGCGCGCCGGCCGCACCCGCTCCCTGATCGCGCTGCTGCTGGTGATCGAGACCGGAGTGATCGGCACCTTCGCCTCCCTCGACCTGGTGCTGTTCTTCCTGTTCTTCGAGGTCGTGCTGATCCCGATGTGGCTGGTGATCGACATCTGGGGCGACGACCACGACGCCCCCGGCCGGCGCCGCGCGGCGACCACCTTCGTGCTGATGACGGTGTTCGGCTCGGCGCTGATGCTGCTCGGCTTCCTGCTGATCCATCGCCAGGCCGGCACCTTCGACCTCGAAGTACTCGGGCGGAGTCCGGTCGCCGGCGGGCACGGGATCGCGCTGGCCGCGGCTTTGCTGATCGCGGTCGGGTTCGCGGTGAAGATGCCGCTCTGGCCGCTGCACATCTGGTTGCCCGACGCCCACGCCAAGGCGCCGACGGTCGGCTCGGTGCTGCTCGCCGGAGTCCTGCTGAAGCTCGGCAGCTACGGCATGATCCGGATCCTGCTGCCGGTGCTGCCCGACGCGACCGCCACCATCGCGCCGTACCTGGCCGGGTTCTCGACCGTCGCGATCATCGCCGGCTCGCTGGCCTGCCTGGCGCAGACCGACCTCAAGCGGCTGATCGCGTACTCCAGCGTCGGCCACATGGGTTTCATCGGCCTCGGCATCGCCACCATGTCGCCGGAGGGCCTGTCCGGCGCGCTCTACGCGAACATTGCCCACGGCATCATCACCGCGCTGCTGTTCTTCCTGGCCGGGGCGATCAAGGACCGGCACGACACCAGCGACCTGCGGGTGATCGGCCGGGCCCTGTACGCCCGGCTGCCGCGGATCGGCGGGCTGCTGACCTTCGCCTGCCTGGCGTCGCTCGGGCTGCCGGGGCTGGCCGGGTTCTGGGGCGAGATGCTGATCCTGCTCGGCGCCTACCACCCGGGCGATTCGTTGCCTCGGACAACGTTCTTGGTGCTGATGGTGGTCGCCGGGCTGGGCGCGGTGCTGACCGCGGCGTACTTCCTCAAGCTGGTCCGGCAGCTCAACCAGGGTGATCCGGCCGAGCATCCGGCCGCCGCCTTCGCGGTGGACGTGAGCCGGATCGAGCTGATCACCTGGGTCCCGCTGGTCGTCCTCACCGTCTTCCTGGGCTTCTGGCCACCCTTCCTGCTCGACCAATGGACCTTCCTATGACGATCACCTGGACCGACTGGCAGGCGACCGCGGTACCGCTGGTACTCGCGCTCGGCGCTGTCGCAGTACTGCTGATCGACGGGTTCTGGGCCAGCGGCAGCAAGCAGCTCAAGCACTGGGTGATCACGCTGATCAGTGGGGGCGTGATCCTGTTCGGGCTCGCCTTCGTGGTGGCCCAGCGAGACGGCTACAAGGCCGCCTTCTGCCGGTTCGCGGTCGAGGGTCCGGCCGAGTGCAGCCTGGTGATCGAGCCGCTGACGATCGGGTTGTGGGCGGTGCTGCTGATCGGCGGGCTGGGGGTCGTCGGGCTTTCGTCGTACCGGCTGCTGGCTGCTGACATCCCGGTGGGGGAGTACCACTTCCTGCTGCTCAGCGCGCTGGTCGGCGGCACTGTGCTGGCGGGTGCTCGTGATCTCGCGACCGTGGTGATCGCGCTCGAAGTGGTCTCGCTGCCGAGCTTCGCGATGGTCGCGCTGCGCCGCGACCGGCGCGGTTCCGAGGCGGCGCTGAAGGCCTTCCTGGTCTCGGTGCTGTCGACGGCCGTGATGCTGTTCGGCATCTCCTACCTGTACGGCGTGACCGGGTCGATCTATCTGCAGACGATCGCGAACCGGCTGCCGGGGATCGACCCTGATCTGCACCGGGTCGCCTTCGCTGCCGGGCTGTTCGTGATCGTCGGTTTCGGCTTCAAGATCGCGGCTGTGCCGTTCCACGGCTGGCTGCCCGACACGTATTCCGGTGCGCCGGTCGAGGTCACCGCGTTCCTCGCTGTCGTGTCGAAGTCAGCCGGCGTGGCCGGACTGCTCGTGCTGGTGACCTACGGGCTCGCGCCGTCTGGTTCCGAGCTGCGGCTCGTCGTCGCTGTGCTGGCGGCCGTGACAATGACCGTCGGCAACCTCGCTGCCCTGCGTCAGGTCGAGGCGATCCGGCTGCTCGCGTGGTCGTCGATCGGCCAGGTCGGCTTCCTGCTGGCGCCGCTCGCGGTGGGCGATGCGCAAGCTGTCGTTGGGTACTTGGCGGCGTACGTCGTGGTCACGCTCGGCGCCTTCGGTGCAGTCGCGGTGGTGCAGCGTCATCGCCCCGGCGGTCTGCTGCTGTCGGACTACCGAGGCATGGTTCGCTCGGAGCCCGGTCTCGGGGTGGCCCTCGTCTTCTTCCTGGTGGTGCTCGCGGGTCTCCCGCCGGGGCTGGCCGGGCTGTTCACCAAGTTCGCCGCGTTCCAGGCGGTCATCGACGCGCACTACGGCTGGCTGGCCCTGGTGATGGCGCTGAACGTGATGATCGGCCTCGCGGTCTACCTGCGCTGGATCGCCGAACTCTTCAAGCTGCCCGCCGACGACCCGTTCTCGGTCGACATCGAGACGCCGGCGGTGACCGTCATCTCGCTGTGCGCGGGCGCGGCCGTCGTGCTGTCGGTGCTGCCTGGCGCGTTGTTTGCCTTGGTCAACTAACTGGCCTGTTGCGGTCAGCGGTCTCCGTCGTGATGCCGTGCGTCCTACGGTCGATGGGTGAGAGCTCATCGGGTGGTCGGGGTGGCGTTGGTACTGGTCCTGAGCGGGTGCTCGGGCGGTGAGTCCGCTGCGCCGCCGCCGGCTGTCGCGACCTCGACTCCTGCGCCGACGGTGACGCCGACTCCGACGGCCGCGCCGACGCCCAGCCCGCAGTTGGTGGCTTGGACGGGGGCGATCTGCGGCGGAATCAGCAAGCTGGCCAGCGAACAGTCGCAGGCCCGGCAGACGGCTCAGCTGGTGAAGGAGCCGCGGGTCGCCTCGCTGGTGGCGCAGACCTACCTGATGGCCCAACCGGCGGGAATCCGGCTGATCGCCTACGACTTCGCTGGAGTCGGGTCGGCCGGCAACGCTGCGGCGGATCGCTTGGCGGCGCAGTACAAGGCTGCGGTGAGCAAGGTGACGCCGAAGGTAGTGGCTCTGGTCGGCGACTCGGGGCTTCAGCGTGGTGAGTCGGATCTGGTGCGCCTGACCCGTCAGGTCGCGGCGCTGATCCTCTCGGTCAAACCCGCCGGGCCCGATCTGCCGGCCCTGGTCAAGAGCGACCCGATGATCGCCCTGGCCTATCGTCAGTCGGCTGCCTGCAAGGGCCTCACGCCCATCGCGCCGCCGACCACGCCGTTGCCGGCTGCCGCTGACGGTCAGAACTACCAGGCCTGCGCGGACGGCAACTGCGAAGTACTGGTGAAGAAGTCCGCCAAGTTCGCCGTCAAGGGCAAGCTGCTGACCATCACCGTCGTCGACGGCGCGGTCAGTGTCAGCAACCGCGAGGCCGACGGCGGTGGCTTCACCACCGGGTTGTCGCTTGACGGCAGCAGTAGCTGGGGCACGGCCGGTGCGCTCACCTCAGGCAAGCTCACCGGCCTCAACGCCAGTGCCGCTGTCGTTCAGCTCACGAGCAAGTAGTCAGGACTTGGTCGCGAGGTACAGCCGCAGGATCGTGTCGTAGTCGATCAGCTCGAGCTCCGGCGTGGTCTCGGCCGGGTTCTCGCTGGTGGCGAGAACGAGCAGTTTCCGCGGTTCGGTGATCTCGACGCCGTACTTCGTCTTGGCGAAGTCCTGGTTCGCGGAGCTCTTGAAGTACTCCGCGTACTCCGCGACGCGCTGCTGCCCGTCAGCGGCAGTGGTGGAGCGGCGACGCTTCTTGCCGTCCTTGCCCGTCTCCAGCAGCGGCAGCGCGAGGTCGCCGACGATGTGGCTGCCGTCGGCACGCTCGAGGATGAAGTCGGGCGTGACCGCAGTACCGTCCTCGCGCTCCAGCACCGGCTCACGGACCAGCTGGGTCGCCTCGAAGGCGCCGAGCAGGATCTCCTCGTGCTGCTGCAGGAACTCGCCCACAGTCGTCTTGTGCAGCCCGTGCTGGTACGTCGCGGCGAACGGCTCGGCCTTGAGCAGCGGCTCCACCTGCCCACGCGGTACTGCGAGGGTGCCGACCGGGTCGAGGTGCGGCGCCTGGTTGACCAGCTGCTGCAGCCACTCGCGGTACTTGTCGGCCGGTTCGGAACGGTGGATCGCGATCGCCAGGAAGGTCCAGCGGATCCGCACGGACGACTCCGTGCTGGCCACCAGCAAGACGCGCTCCAGCGCCGAGTAGTTGCCCGGGGCAAACCCCAGCAGCTTGTTCTCACCGGTGCCGACCAGCTCGCGCCCGACCATCCGCTGGATCCCCGGGAACCGGCTCTCCAGCGCAGTACGGCCGAGCTCGGTGGCGATGGTGGCGTCCTGGTACCGGTCGTCGGTCTTCAGCACCACTACCGGACCCACGGCCGGATCGGCGCCGAAGTACTCGTCGATCCCGACGGCCTTCTGCTTGCGCACCTCCAGCGACCGGAACTCACGACTGATGCCGACCAGCTCCAGGATGTTCCAGTCCGGCGTCTCGGTCAGCACCAGCTGCCGCGGATACAGCAACGGCCCGACCAGCTCGCGCCCGTGACTCCCCGGCAGGTGCTCACTCACGCTCTTGAGGTGATCCCCCCAGAACTGACTGTTCACCTTCACGAACTCGGTGGGTTTCATCGCCCGCTGTCTCCTCGCATCTCGGCCAACCCGACTCAACCAGCAACCCCCGGCTGCCCCACCAGTATTCCCTGCCCCCACCACGAAACAGCCCCCGACCGCATCGCTGCGAATCGGGGGCTGAATCAGCTCCGGTGGCGGGTGCAGGGTTCGAACCTGCGTAGGCAGAAGCCGGCAGATTTACAGTCTGCTCCCTTTGGCCGCTCGGGCAACCCGCCAGGGTGCTGCCGGTTCGTGAACCGGCGTGAGAGACGATACAACAGACAGTGCCCCTGACAGCAAATCGATAAGACCGGCTACCTCAGAAAGGACGTGCCCATGGCATCGGAGTCCTCGTTCGACATCGTCAACAAGGTCGATCAGCAGGAGGTGGACAACGCCGTGAACCAGGCGGCGAAGGAGATCAGCCAGCGCTTCGACTTCAAGAACGTGGGCGCGGAGATCAAGCTGTCCGGCGAGGCGATCGACATGCAGGCCAACACCGAGGAGCGCTGCAACGCGGTCCTCGAGGTACTGCGGGACAAGCTGGTCAAGCGGCAGATCTCGCTCAAGGGCCTGGAGGTCGAGGAGCCCAAGCTGTCCGGCAAGATCTACAAGCTGCAGGCCACCATCAGCGCCGGGATCAGCCAGGAGAACGCGAAGAAGATCTCCAAGCTGATCCGCGACGAAGGCCCCAAGGGCGTCAAGGCGCAGATCCAGGGCGACGAGCTCCGCGTCTCCAGCAAGAGCCGCGACGACCTGCAGGAGGTCCAGTCCCTGATCAAGGGCCAGGACCTCGACTTCGCCGTCCAGTTCGTCAACTACCGCTGACCTGACCCTCGTGCCGGACTTGCGTGGGTGGATCAGGGCGGACTTCGGTCTCGACGTGACCGAACTCACCCAGGTCCACCACGGCGCCGATGCCGCCGCGGAGGTCTGGCGAGCCGACCAGTACGCGGTCAAGTGGAGCTCCGGCGGTACTACGGCGTCGTACGAGGTCACGGCATATCTGGCCGAGGTCGGTGTCCGTGGAGTGCCCGCACCGCTACGGACCCAGGCCGGTGACCTCTGGAGCGAGCGAGCCGGCAAGCGCCTCTCGCTGACCCCCTGGATCGACGGGGCACGCGCAGCCGCCACTGGGCTCACACAAGCCCAGTGGACCGCGTACGGCGTACTGCTGGCTGAGGTGCATGCGCAGGAGGTGCCGGCCCGGCTCCAGCAGCTGTTGCCGCCCCTCAACTCCGCCAACGCCCGCATGCCTGCCTTGACTCGCCAGCTGGACCACAGGCTCACCACCCAGCCCCCAGCAGACGCTGTAGAGGCCGAGCTAGCCAAGACCTGGCTAGCTCACCGGGAGCTGATCACCGCCCTCGCAGAGCCCCGCACGCCACCACCAGGTCGCCCAGTGATCTGCCACGCAGACCCTCACCTCGGCAACGTCCTGGTCACCCCCGACCAGCTCCACCTGATCGACTGGGACGACGCAGTACTCGCCCCCATCGAACAAGACCTGCTCTTCCTACTAGGCGGCATGGGCACCCTCGGCCCCACCACCCCAGCCGACGAAGCAGCCTTCTTCACCGGCTACGGCCCAGCCGACCTCGACGCGACCCGCCTCACCTACTACCGCGCCGCCCGAGCCCTGGAAGACGCCGCCCTCTGGGCCGAACAAGCCCTCACCGGCCCCGACCGCGAAGCCTCCCTCGGCCACTTCCAAGCCGTCCTCAGCCCCAACGGCCTCGCAGTACTGGCTGTTGGCTAGGAGAGATATAGCAGCCGGCTGTCGGTCCTTTGCTGCATGATTCAGGGCATGGCTACTCAGAAGGTGTTCGGGCACGTGCCTGGCGTGGCTGTGGGAACCGAGTTCCGCTCACGGGTTGAGGCCGCAGAGGCAGGTGTGCACCGGGCGAGGCAGGCAGGTATCACCGGCAACGGCGCCGACGGCGCTGAGTCGGTGGTGGTATCTGGAGGTTACGAAGATGACCGGGACTACGGCGACGAGATCATCTATACCGGGCACGGCGGCAAGGACGCCAACACCGGACGCCAGAACAAAGATCAGTCACTCGACTCACCTGGCAATGCCGCACTGGTGACTAGTGCCCTCACCGGCACACCAGTACGAGTAGTGCGCGGAAGCCATCACTCCCCTTACGCTCCGCCATCCGGCTATCGCTATGACGGCTTGTTCCGGGTCGAGAGCTGGTGGATGGAAGAGGGGCTGAGCGGCTTTCGGGTCTGTCGCTATCGGCTGATCGAGTTGACTGACAACCCGCCGGCCAGGACCGGATTCGAGATCCTGCCACCTGCGCCGGCCGGCACCGACACGCCAGGTCGTCGCAGTTCGACAGTGCAGCGCGTGGTGCGCTCAGGCACAGTGTCGGAGTACGTCAAGAAGCTTCACAACCACACCTGTCAGATTTGCGGACTGCGGCTAGCAGTCCCTGGCGGTGCGTACGCCGAGGCGGCCCATATTCGGCCAGTAGGTCGACCACATGACGGGCCGGATGTCCCGGATAACGTGCTCTGCCTCTGCCCGAACTGCCATGTCCTGTTCGATTTCGGCGCGGTATCAGTCTCCGACGATCTGGTTGTCACTCACCCGGACGGCGATAAGCCGCTGATCTCGCATCCGAAACACCCGACAAACCTCGAACACTTCCGCTACCACCGCGAGCATGACCGCAGCTGACTTCTGCTAGCGCGCAGCAGGTGTGGCGCTTCCCGCCCGTACTGCGCGGGGTGCGCCGCCCAGTTCTCGGTGGCAGGTTTTGTTGAAGGCTTGGAGGTCCGGGATGCCGACAGTTGCCGCTACTGCGGGGATGGACAGGGTCGACGAGACCAGCAAGTGCCGCGCGCGGGCCATGCGTCGCTGGCGGATGTAGGCGACCACTGTCAGGCCTGTCTCCGCGCGGAAGAGGCGGGTCAGGTGGTTGTGGGAGATGCCTGCGGCTGCGGCCAGGGTGGGCACGGTGAGGGTGCGGGCCAGGTTGGCTTCGATGTAGGTGATGGCGGTCGCTACTGCCGAGTGGCCGGCAGATGCGCCGCCTTCGGTGAGGGGAGCCGATAGCTGGGCTACTCGCCACAAGGCGGCCCAGACCTCGGCTACTACGCGCGCGGAGCCGCTGGGGGAGGCGCTGATGGCTGAGCGGAGCATGTCGGAGAGCACCGGGGCCGTCGTACCGGCGTCCTGGACGATCGGCACGTACGACGGCTCGCCGGTGACCCGGGGGCGGAAGTGCACGAACAGGTGTTCCGAGCGGCCCCGGTAGTCGAACTGCACCTGGGTGTCGGCGGGGGTCAGGCTGACCGAGCCCGGCGCGACCGGGTACGTCGTACCGCCCATCGTCAGGTTGGCCGAGTAGCCGTAGAGGTGGAGCTGCCACAGGTCGGGCAGCCGGAAGACGTCTCGCAGGCCACGCACCCCGTGCACCCCGACGCCGACGTTGACCAGCTCGGGCGGCTCGGCCAGGTGCAGCGGGATCATAGTGAGAAATTACCACTAGTGGTGAACACAGCCCATGCAAACGAACGCCGCGAATACCTAACCTGAAGGAGTAGAGACCACTAGTCGCCCCGAGAGGGAGAGACATGCCCCACCCGCATCGCAAGAACCTCCTCAGCTCCGTCCAGATGGCGAGTTTCGTCGCCACCGGCGCGTTCCGCATGGACGCGGTCGTTCCCGACGAGATGAACCAGCAGGCCCTCGAGGTGCTGGAGAACGGCATTCCGGGCGTCCCCTACGGCACCCCGCTGTCGGAGGCGTTCGTGGACAGCGAGTTCGTCCAGCGGCTGGTCCAGTTGCCCGAGATCGCCGGCGCCATCCACAGCTTCGTCGGCCCCGAGCCGGCCGTCGACCACCACGCGGTGCACATCCGCAAGGCGCACGAGGGTGAGGCGCAGAACCTGCACGGCGACGCGATCATCGACGTCCGCGAGGACGCGTTCGACGTCCAGTTGATGTACTACCCGCAGGAGGTGACGCTCGAGATGGGC
Source organism: Kribbella sp. NPDC056861 (assembly GCF_040687575.1). Classification (NCBI taxonomy): domain Bacteria; kingdom Bacillati; phylum Actinomycetota; class Actinomycetes; order Propionibacteriales; family Kribbellaceae; genus Kribbella; species Kribbella sp. NPDC056861. The sequence goes on from NZ_JBFBNQ010000003.1 coordinate 598,678, forward strand.
GGCACCCTGAGCGTCCCCGGCAGCCACCTGCGCCGGACCAACGAGTCCGACACCGGCCGGTACCAGAACCTGCTCGGCCAGACCCGGCTCACCTGCCCGCCCGGCACGGTCGTCTTCCTGCACCACGGCATCTGGCACGGCGGCCGCAAGAACGACAGCGCGATCGACCGCTACATGTTCAAGATCCGGTTCAACCCGACCGTCCGCCAGGTCCGGCTGTGGAACACCGAGGACCTGTACGACGACGCCGTCGCGGCCGAGCTCGGCCAGACCTTCCCCTGGTACGAGAACGCCACCGGCCGGCTGGAGATCTACAACCGGGTCAAGTTGTGGCAGGCCCTGACCGGCGATGACACCTACGACCCGGACTATTGGGTCACCCGGGTCTCGAACCGCCCGCGTCGCGTGGTCGCCCAGCGCAGCCTCAACCCGCACGCAGCGAAGAAGGAGATGGCATGACGGTCACCCCCGACCAGACCAGCAGTACGCAGGCCGCCGGTCAGCAGGTCCGCCAGCAGGTGCTGGTGCTCTACCTGGCCTCGTCCGCGCTCGACTCGCGCACGGTCGGCTGGTCGACGTACGACGGGACCGGTGCGACGTCACCCACCACGGGTGACTCCGACGTCCCGCCGTACGCCAGCGGACTCGACGCGCTCAAGGACGGCTGGCGGCTGTTCCAGGCCGCGCAGCTGCTGCCGCCGCAGCCGGGTCACGAGTACGACGTGTCGTTCCTCAAGCACGAGTTCTTCTTCGAGAAACTGGTCACTCAGTAGGGCAGGACACAGACCGGTTTCGGCCAGTCCAGCGGCGTCCCCGTTGCGGTGAGGGCGCCGCTGCTCTGGTCGACGGTGAAGACCGCGATCGTGTTCGAGCGCTCGTTCGCGGCGTACAGCTCGGTGCCATCCTTGCTGAAGGCGAGGTGCCGCGGCCAGGTCCCACCGGATCCGATCGTCTGGATCAGCTCCGCCTCGAGCCCTTCGGCGCCGGTCTCGAAGACCGCGATCGTGTCGTCGCCGCGGTTGGAGCTGTAGACGAACCGGCCGTCCGGCGCCACCAGCACCTCGGCCGGGAAGCTCTCGCCCTCGGCGTCGTCGGGACGGGTCGAGACACTCTCCACGACCGCCAGCTTGCCCTCGGAGTGGCTGAGCACGGTCAGCGTCGAGTCGAGCTCGTTGACCAGGTACGCCGCGTGGCCGCCCGGGTGGAAGACGAGATGCCGCGGCCCGGCTCCCGGGTGCACCTGCAACCGGCTCACCTCGGCCAGCCGGCCGTCCGCCGAGAGCGTCGAGACGTAGACGGAGTCGGTGCCGAGATCGATGTCGAAGGCAAACGATCCGGACGGGTCGAAGGTGACCTGGTGAGCGTGCGGGCCCTCCTGGCGGTCCGGGTTCGGGCCGGTGCCCTCGCGCTGCAGGATCTGGCTCGGGTCGCCGAGCGAACCGTTGTCCTTGATCGGGTGGATCGCGACCGACCCGGAGCTGTAGTTGGCCGACAGCAGGAACTTGCCGGTCGGGTCGATCTCCAGGTGGCAGGGATGCGCGCCACCGGTCGGCTGGTGGTTGAGGAACTCCAGTGCGCCGCTGTCGGCGATCGCGAAGGCGCTGACCCGGCCCGCCTCCAGTTCGTTGGTCGCGTACAGGAACCGGCCGTCGGCAGAGATGGTCAGGAACGACGGGTCCGCGCTCGCCGCCACGACCTGCAGTTCGTCCGCCGTACCGAACCCGATGCCTTCACCTCCACCCTCCTGGGTGGTGTAACTGCCGACATAGATCTGCTCCGAGGTCATGTCCCTACCCTGCCAGCTAACTCAACTTCGTGACACCGGCCTGCTCGTAGGCTCACCTCATGGACACCGCCGCCTTCCTGCAGCGCATCGGCGTCGCAGCACACCCGGAGCCGAGCGTCGAGGCGCTCTTCGAGCTGCATGCCGCCTTCGTCGACCAGGTGCCGTACGAGACCGTGCAGTACCAGTTCGGCCGCGGCGGCCCGATGGATCCCGAGCAGGTCGCGCAGCGGATCATCGCCCGCGAGTCCGGCGGCTACTGCTTCCAGCTGAACGGTGTCTTCGCCCACCTGCTGACGTCCCTCGGGTACGCCGTGACGATGCACCGCGGCGGCGTCCAGACCGCCAACCGTCCGGCCGTGGTGGACGGCAGTCACCTGGTGCTGACGGTCGTCCTCGACGACGAGACCTGGCTGGTCGACGTGGGACTCGGCGACGGTCTGCTGACCCCGATGCCCTTGCAGGTAGGTGCGAAGGTCCGTCAGGAGCCCTTCGGCCTGGCGCTGCGCAGATCGGACCTCGTCGACGGCTGGCGCCTCGATCACGACGCGCGCAGCAGCCTGACTGGCGTCGACTTCGAGGCCGCACCTGCTGCCTTCGCTGATTTCGAGGCCCAGCACAAACAGCTCTCTTTGTCGCCGGAATCACCGTTCGTCCGCACCTGCTCGGCATTTCTGCGCCGGGCGGACAATATCGCGGTGGTCCGCTCGGTCGGCTTCACCCAAACGTACGCCGACCGAGTGGACAACCACATCATCGAGAACCAGTCAGAGTACTACGAGATTCTCGCCGACGTCTTCCGGCTACCGCTGCCACATTTCTCTCCCGCCGACCGGGACGCATTGTGGCGACGGGTCTGGACGCAGTACGAGAATTTCCTGGCGACTCAGTAGATCGTCCATTTCTGTTCGGCGCCGTTGCCGCAGGTCCAGTGGATCAACCTGGCTGACTGGGCCTGGGATCCACCCGGTACGGCGAAGCAGGTGCCGCTGCCGTTGTTGTGCAGCCTGCTCTTGCCGTCCTGGGACCAGCGCTGCCGGGCGCTGCCGTCGCAGGCGCGCTGAGTGACCGCGCCGCCGCTGCCGCCGTCCGCGGTCAGGCACTTCGCCGACGCGATGTTGTGGAACACGTAGATCGGGTTGTCGTAGACGTCGAAACCGAGGAACTCCTGGTCCCACTGCTGTTCCGTGCCGCCGCTGCAGGTGTACTGAATAGCCTGGACAACGGCAGTGCTGCCACCTCCGATCGCCACACACTTCTGGCTGATCTGACTCCTGATATGGACATTCACCACATCAGCCTGCGAGGTGCCGGCATGAGCCGGTGCAGCCAGTCCGGCACCCGCCAAACCGGCTGCCGCGGTGACCGCAAGTAATCCGGCGATTCGCTTCCGAAAGTGCATTTTTCCTCCGTTGTCGTCTATCCGGAGCCACAGGAAATAAGACCCGGAACTGCGCGTCAACGGCACAAAAAACATCTGCAGCTTGTTGCGATCGACGCAACACAACGGCTCATCGCGACAGTGGCAGCTGCCCCAACGCGGAGACGAGGGCCTTGCGGGCGGTGGGGGAGAGGTCGGCGGTGAGCGCGTCGACCCGGTCGGTGAAGGCGGTGTGCGCCTCGTCGGCGAGCGCGTGACCGGCAGGGGTGAGAGCGATCTGGCAGGCGCGGCGGTCGCCGGGGTACGGGTTGCGGGCGACCAGGGCGCGGCGCTCCAGCCGGTCGACCATGCTCGTCAGGCTGGAGCGCTCGATGCTCAGGATGTGGCTCAGGTCCGTCATGCCCTGCGGGCCGGCCAGCAGCACGCAGAGCAGGTGGGCCTGCTGGGGAGTGAGGCCCAGCGGGCGGCTTGTCTCGGCGTACAGGTCCTGGAGGACGTGCATCAGCCGGACCAGGGAACCGACCAGTTCCGTGTCTGTCGTCGTCGCCACCACTCCACTGTACGGACTGTTGGTGCTTCTGATAGTTAGGAGACCTAGTATTTAGGTGTACGAACTATCTAGGAGGCAGACGATGACAGTGCAGTTCGGCTACGGCTCACCCGCGAACGTTCGCGCCGCGGCCGAGATCGTCCGGCTGGCCGAGCAGGCAGACCGCGACGGGCTCGACCTCTTCTCGCTCTCGGACCACTCCTATCTCCCCGACCTGCTCGACGCCTACGCGACCCTCGCCTTCCTGCTCGGCCGCACCACCCGGATCTCCGCGCTGGCGAACGTCACCAACCTCCCGCTGCGCCCGGCGCCCGTTCTCGCCCGGACGGCGTCCTCGCTGACCGCGATCTCCGACGGCAGGTTCGTGCTCGGCCTGGGCGCGGGCGGCGCGTGGGACAAGATCGAGACGATGGGCGTCGAACGGGTCCGGCCGGGGGAGGCCGTCGAGGCGTTCGAGCAGGCGATGGTCCTGGTCCGCCAGCTCTCCGGCGGCGGCCCCGGCATCACCGACCCGTACTACGGCGTAACCGCGCTCGCGCCTTCCCAGGTCGCCGCCCCGCCGATCTGGACGGGCTCCAACGGCCCCAAGTCACTCGCCGCAACAGGTCGCCAGGCCGACGGCTGGATCCCGGGGCACTCGGCCGACTGGCTCAGCGAGCCGTATCGCCAGGCCCGCCCGATCATCGACGAAGCGGCTCTGTCCGTCGGCCGCAAACCGTCCGACGTCGCCACCATCTACAACTTCCCCGGCCGCGTCACCGCACAACCGCTCGCCCAGGTCCGCAACGCCGACGGCCGTTGGATCGGCGGCTCCCCGGCCCAGTGGATCGAAGAACTGACCAGCGCTGTTCTCGATCACGAGGCCGGCGGTTTCATCCTGTTCCCCACCGGACCGGACTCGTTCGAAACCAGCCTCAGCCGCTGGTCCCAGGAGATCGTCCCCGCGGTTCGCGCGGCGATCAGCTGATCTGCTCGAGCTCCTCGTCGGACAACTCGAGCGCGCCGGCGGCGATGTTCTGCTCCAGATGCGCAAGGTTGCCGGTGCCGGGGATCGCCAGGACGTTGGGGCTCTGGTGCAGAGTCCAGGCGAGACGGAGTTGCTGTTCCGACACCCCACGAGCCTCGGCAACAGCCCGTACTGCGGTCGCATCGCCGCCGCTCGGCGTACCGGCGATGGCGGCGAACGGCACGAACGCGACCCCGCGATCCGCGCACAGGCGCAGGAAGGTGTCGTCCTCGCGGGAGTCGATCGCGTAGCTGTTCTGGACGCAGACCACCGGCGCGATCCGCTCGGCCTCGTCGAGGTGTCCGGGGCTCACGTTGGAGATGCCGAGGTGCCGGATCAGGCCGGCGTCGCGCAGCTCGGCCAGCCAGCCGAAGCGTTCCGCCAGGGATTCGCCGGGTTTGTTCATGATCCGCAGGTTGACCACGTCGAGGTGGTCGCGGCCGAGCCGGCGAAGGTTCTCCTCGACCTGGCCGCGCAGCTCGGCAGCCGTGGTGGCGTTGTAGAAACCGCGGTCGGGGTGGTCGCCCGGCCCGACCTTGGTGGTGATCACGAGGTCCTCCGGGTACGGCGACAGCGCCTCGCGAATCAGGTCGAGAGCCGGGCCGTAGAAGGCGGCCGTGTCGAGCTGGTTCACGCCTAGCTCGATCGCGCGACGCAGTACCTGGATGGCTACCGCAGGATTCGCCGCCAATCGCATGGTGCCGAAGCCCATTCGGTGGACGGTGAGGTCGCCGAGCGTCCAGGTCCCCGCGGCGGCCGCGGTCAAGTCGTTGGAGGGCACCGAGCGACCCTATTCCTCGATCGCGCCGCCGACACCTCGAAGGTGCTCGCGGAAGGTCAGCGACGGACGCTCCCTGCGAGCCGCGAGGTAGGCGGCGAAACCGACCTGTTGGCGCAGCGAAGTACCGGAGCGGATCAGGTCGGCCTGCTTGCGTTCGGTCGCCTGGATCGACTCGGCGAGGTCGAGCAGTTGGTCGACCCGGTCGGCCGGGATGAAGATGACGCCGTCCTCGTCACCCAGTACGACGTCCGCGCTGGTGACCGTCCACTCGCCGATGGTGGCGGACTCCAACGCGTTGTCCGGCAGGGGATCGAGGCGAAGTGGGCCGGTCGGCATCGCGCCGAGACTGTAGACCGGCAGGCCGATCGCCTGGATGTCGACGGTGTCGCGGTGCAGACCCCACACGACCAGACCGGCGACGCCGGCCGCCTGTGCCTCCAGCGCTACCAGGTCGCCGACGCACGCCTCGTCGCGCCGGGCGCCGTTGTCGACGACGAGCACGTCGCCTGGTTCGGCGGTCTCGAACGCCTCCAGGAAGATGTCGACGCTCCCCACATGCCGCGCCGGCAGTACCCGGCCGGCGACGCGCCCCGAGGTGACGGGGACCAGCGACACCGTCCGCACCGGCATCCCGGCCCGCAGGCAGGCGTCGGCGACGTGAGCGGTGGTCAGCTTCTCGAACCGCTTCAGCAGATCAACCATTTCCTGACCTTAGTACTGGAGGAAGTCGGCGATCTGCGGGAGTGGCGGGTCGTAGCCGTCGCTGGTGTCGACGGCCAGTATCGGGACCGGGAGGTTGATCGGGTCGAAGGCGTCGTGGGCGTTGCGCCAGGTGTCGGCGGGCCGGTGGCCGTCCTCGTGGGCCTTGCGGTGTGGGTTGTCGGTGGCACGGGTGGTGATGCGCTCGTACGCGACCTCCGCGGCAACCGTGCAGTGGATGATCCGCAGGTCGGCCATCCCCAGGAACGGCGTCAGGCCGGGCCGCCAGACGCGATCCTGGAAGGCGGCCTCGGCGACCATCGTCGTGCCGCGGCCGATCAGCAGCCCGATCACGTCGAAGAAGGTCGCGAGGGTGCGCATCGTGAGCGGATCGCCCGGCCCCGGCACGAACCCGGGGGTCGCGTGCGCCATCCCCTCCTTGATCTCGTCCCGGCAGATCGCGGGACAGCCGACCGCGGCGGCGACCTGGTGCGCCAGCGTGGTCTTGCCACTTCCAGGGGGACCGCTGACCACGATGAGCATGGGCTTCGACATCTCACGCACCTTAGTCCGAAGCTGACCGGAGGCTGTCCGAATCTGGCTGGACGCGGCGCGTCCGCAGTACGCACGATGGCTCGGTGACCACGTACTCCGCAGTTCGCACCACCGGCATCTACTGCCGTCCAGGCTGCGGGGCCAAACCGCTCGCGGAGAACGTGCAGACCTTCGAACTCGCCGCTGCCGCCGAAGCTGCCGGCTACCGGGCCTGCCTGCGCTGCCGCCCGTACCGCGTCGCCGGCACGGTCGCCGACGAAGCCCCCGAACTCGTCTGCCGTGCCGTTCAGTTGATCATCACCGGCGTCCTCGACGATGCCGACGAGACTGCCCTGGCGGCTCGGCTCGGGCTGTCGGCGCGCCACCTCCGACGGATGTTCAACGACCACCTCGGCGTCACGCCTGACCAGTTCGCCCGCTCCCGTCGCGCGCACTTCGCTCGCCGTCTGCTGGACGACTCCGACCTCACGATCGCCGACGTCGCGTTCGCGTCGGGCTTCGGCAGCCTGCGTCAGTTCAACCGCGCGATGCGGGAGATCTTCCGGTCGACACCTCGCGAGCTGCGCGACCGGCGGCGCCGTACCGATCGTCTCGCGGCCGACGGCGGTCTCGTACTGCGGATGCCCTACACCCCGCCCTACGACTGGCCGGCGATGCTCGCTTACCTCGCCGCCCACGCGATCCCCGGCGTCGAGTCGGTGACCGACGGCGTATATCGGCGCACGATCGCCCTCGACGGCGATCCCGGTCTGCTCGAGATCACGGCCGGCGGCGCTGATCACCTGCTGCTCCACGCCCATCTCCCTTACTGGGAAGGCGTGATCCACGTCGTCGAGCGATCCGCGCAACTCGTCGGCCTCGAATCCGAGCCTGTCCTCGCGACCGCTCAACTCAGCGGCGACCCGGTGATCGGTCCGCTGCTCAAGGCCCGCCCGGGGCTGCGGGTGCCCGGTGCCTGGGGTCCGTTCGAGGTCGCCGTTCAGGCCGTGGTCCGCGACCAGTCGCCCGCCGACGCCGACGAGATCCTCGCCCAGTTGGTGGAAGCAGCCGGTACTCCGGTGGCCGGCCTCGGCCACGGGCTCACCCACGCGTTTCCCTCGGCGGAAGCCCTGCTGACGCACTCCGTCAGCAAGACGATCACCCTGCTTGCCCAAGAAGTTGCTGCAGGCAACCTAAGACTGGAGGTCGCCGAGCCGCTCGAAACGCTCGTCCCGGCACTCACCAGCATTGACGGCATCAGCGAGGCTGCCGCTCATCACATCGCCCTTCGGCTGGGCGCCCGCGACGCCTTCCCGGGCGAGCCCGCCACCGGCTCCGAAGCCTGGCGCCCGTGGCGGGCCCTCGCCTATCTGCATCTAACGCAATAGCTCGTTGTGCTTGCCGAAGTTGCCTGCTGCCACCAATGCGTCGTAGGTGCCGGTGGCAAGCAGCTCTGCCGCAGCGGCAGCCGCCAGACCGTAGGCACCTGCGCTGATCGCCGGGCCCACACTGATCCGGGCCACACCCAACGATGCCAACTCGTTGATGGTCGGGGCGCCCGCGCCGGTCATCACGTTCAACGGAAGTGGCGATCCGGCAACCAGCTCACGGATGGTCTCGGCGTTGACCACGCCTGGTACGAACAGCACGTCCGCCCCGGCTTCGGCGTACAGGCGGGCTCGCTCCAGCGTCCCGCTGCCGTCGCCGAACAGGTGGGTGTCGGTGCGCGCGTTGATCACCAGGTCGATGCCTGAGGCAACCGCGGCCTCCCGGGCGGCGGCGATCCGCTCGGCCAGGATCGCCGGATCGATCAGCTGATGCCCGACGCTGTCTTCGAGGTTGATGCCGACGACACCGATCTCGATGACCTCGGCAATCGTCTGCCCGACCTCGGCCGCTGTCTCGCCGTACCCGGACTCGAGGTCCGCCGTGAGCGGCACGGAGATCACCCGCGCGATCCGACGCAGTACGGCGAGCGCCGCGGCGCGGGTGAGACCACCCGCGTCCGCGACTCCTTCTGCCCACGAGACCCCGGCGCTCGTCGTCGCGACGGCCTTGGCGCCGGCCGCCTCGATCGCCCGCGCCGACCCGGGATCCCAGGCGTTCGGCAACACCAGCGGCCCATTGGTATGCAGTGCCCGAAAAGCCTGGGCCCGTGCCTGCGCCGATCGGTCGGAACTCATACCGCGACCAGCAACTCGTGGTCGATCTCGACGAACTCGACGATCAGCTCCGCGAACTGGCCCGCGATCAGTTCCTTGTACGCCGCCGAGCCGGTGTGCGCGTCGTACGCCGCCTGGTCGGCGAAGTGCTCCACGAACAACAGGTAGTCGGGCTGCGCCGGGTCGCGGTAGACCCGGAACGACAACGTGCCCTCCTCCTGCCCGGGCCCCTGCGGCGCGAACGCGCGCACGAGCTCCTCGGCCCTCGCCTGGTTGCCGGTCTTGAGGTGGATAGGAAATACCTTGGCCAACACTGTGCTGTCCTCCTGATCGATGGGAGTCAAGATTCCCCCGCGCGGCAGGCCCGGGTCTGGCCGTATTCGGTCATGATCCTAAAATCCGAATCGTGAGACGATATGTCTCATTCAGCAAGATCTGTGATTATCCTGAGCCTTATGAGCAACGTGTACACGCACGGCCACCACGAATCCGTACTGCGCTCGCACAGCTGGCGGACCGCCGAGAACTCTGCCGGCTACCTGCTGCCGCACCTGCGTCCCGGCCAGTCGCTGCTCGACATCGGCGCCGGCCCCGGCACCATCACCGCCGACCTCGCGCGGCTGGTGCTGCCCGGCCGGACCACGGCCCTCGAAGCCAGTGCGAGTGCGCTCGACATCACCCGCGCGACCTTCGCCGACCTGGACGTCTCGGTCGACTTCGTGGTCGGCGACGTCCACCACCTCGACCTGCCCGACGACTCGTACGACGTCGTTCACGCGCACCAGGTGCTGCAACACGTCGCCGACCCGGTCCAGGCGCTCCGCGAGATGCGCCGGGTCTGCAAGCCCGGCGGAATCGTCGCAGCCAGAGACTCGGACTACCAGGCCTTCGCCTGGTTCCCCGAGTTGCCTGAGCTGGACGAGTGGATGACCCTCTACCAGCGGATGGCCCGCGCCAATCGCGGCGAACCGGACGCCGGTCGTCGCCTGCTGTCCTGGGCGCTGGACGCGGGTTTCACCGAAGTCGACGCCACCGCCAGCAACTGGACCTTCACCACCGACGAGGACCGCGCCTGGTGGGGCGGCATGTGGGCCGACCGAGTTCTTCAGTCAGCTATGGCCACCCAAGCGCTCGCTGCCGGCGTTCCCCAGGAGACCCTCGACCGGATCTCCGCCGCCTGGAAAGCCTGGGCCGCCGACCCGGCCGCCTTCATCTCCCTGCTGCACGGCGAGATCATCGCCACCGCCTGACTCAGCTGGCCAGGACCACCAGATAACCGTCAGGGTCGCGGAGCCAGAGCTCGTCGTGGCCGGCGTTGGGGTTGTGGTGGACGTCGGTCTGGATGGTGGCGCCGGTCGACCTGGCCCGATCGGCCGCCGCCTCCAGCGCGTCGACCTGGAACCACAGAGCCACCCCGTTGCCGACCGGCAGCGCGGGATCGCCGATCGTGCCGTGGTGATGGCCGACCTCCAGCTTGTGGAGCTGCAGGACCATCTCCCCGTCGACCACCAGTTGCTCGTACTCCGCTCCGCCGTGGCCGCTCGCCGCGCCCAGCACAGCGCAGTACCAGGCGCTGCTCTTCTCGACGTCGGTCACGGCGATCATCGGCTGCGGTCTCACGGAAACGGTCATGCCGACCACACTAGGAGCCGGTGGCGCCACCGGTCTTGAAGGAATGGGAACGCTGCCGCGACACCTCGTAGAGCACTGCCGTCGCCGCGTTGGCCGCGTTCAGCGAGCTTGCCGACCCGGTCATCGGGATCCGCAGCAGGTGGTCGGCCAGCTCCTTCCAGGCACTGCTCAACCCGGACGTCTCGTTGCCGATCAGCAACAGCGTCGGCCGGGTCAGGTCGAAGTCGAAGATGTCCGCCTCGCCGTGCTCGTCGGTGCCCACCACTACGATCGGCGTCCCGGCGGCCCGTTGCGCCGACACCCACTCCATCACCTCGCGCTGCGACGGCACCCGCACGGCCGGTACTGCGAACAGCGACCCGGTGCTCGCCCGCACCGCCTTCGTGTCGTACACGTCCGCCGCATGCCCGGTCACGATCAGCCCGTCGGCGCCGAACGCGTCGGCCGACCTGATGATCGACCCGATGTTGCCCGGCCCGGTCGGCCGGTCGAAGACCACGCCGAGAAAGTCCGGACCCACCGTGATCCGGTCGAGGTCGTCCGCGGGCATCTCCACCACGGCGATCAGCTCGGGCGGCGTCTCGTCCTTCTCGCCCAGCTCGGCGAGCAACTCCGGCGCCATACTCACCAGCTCGGCCCCGCGCTGGGTCTGCAGCAGCTCCGCGGCCCAGCGCGACAGCGGCCGCTCGGCGTCGTGAATCAGGGTGCGGATCGTCCAGCCGTGCTCGATCGCCAGGTTGATCGGCCGCACTCCCTGGACCAGGAACTCCCCGGCCCGCAGCCGCTTGTTCCGGTTCGTCAGGGTCGCCTGCCACACCTGGAACCGGGCATTCCGACTACTGATCCGCTGCGCCGCGGGCATCGATCCTCCGTCTGGTCAGCCGAACGAACCCCCACAGTACGAGGCTCGGCAGCCAGACCAGCAACAGCCACGGGGTCCACCACCACCAACCACTGACCGCCGACGGCGCAGGTTGCTGCTCCGCGACGAACGGCCGCGCTGTCGCGGACCAGGCCACGAAGGCGTCGCCGATCGGGACCTGCCCCAGTGCATACCGTTTGGTTTCCAGCCCACTGAGCGGTACGCCGAGCAGCTCGCCCTCGCGCTGCAACACCCCGGCCAGCGCATCGTTCTGCACGCGTGCCGCCCCGAGCGCGACGGTCGTCGCCGACAAACTGACGCCGAAGATCAGCGGCCCGGAGTCGACGTCGCCCACCCCGCTGATGCCCTTCGGGTACTCCCTGACCGCCGGCCCTAACCCGGTCACGAACTTAACCCGGTAAAGCTCGTACTGCGACCGCGCGAACGCTGGATCGATCTCCAGCAGGAACCGGTGGATCATCGTCTGCGAAGTACCGCGGGCGCCGGAGCTCACCGGAGTCACCTGATGCGGCATCAACCCGGTCGCGGGATCGAGCCGGGTCTTCACCCCGGCAACCCAGCGCGTGATCGTCGGCTGGAAGCGTGGGGTCGCCAGGTGGTCGTACAAGGCCAGTGATGCCATCGCCACGGTCGAGTCGACCGGCCAGGATTGTCCCGGATACGCCTCCAGATAAGGCGTCTCCGACGCGTCGAATGCTTTCGCTAATGCTGCCGAGACCTTTGTGTACTCCGTGAGGTCGCGCTCTGCAGCCGGCTGCAAACTCAAGATGCCGCCGCGCAGCCAGTTGGTCCACCCGGCGTGGAAGACGCCGTACTCGGGAGCCAGGTCGCGGGCGAAAGGTGCTGTCCCGGCGGCGCTGTTCAGCCGATCGAGCGACCACTTGGCCTCCCGCACTGCCTCCTGCCGGCGATCTGGGTCAGCCATCCCGACCTGGATCCAGGACAACCCGTAGAGCACGTTGAGGAAGAAGAAACCCTCCGGTTTCAGGCCCTGCGCAGCCTGATCTGCCCCGCCGCCGAGGGCGCCTTTGAGGAACCGCAGCTGCTTGACCGCGCCGTCCTCGGGCGCGCCTCGCGGGCCGATCAACCGCGCGGTCCCCACCAACGACAACAGACTCGCCAGCACAGCGATCCCGATCAGCAACTTCCGCAGCACTCGAACTCCCCCTACGGCTTGGTCCCTGAACCGTAGGGGTTCGCCGAGGTCAGCCGACGAACTGGATCAGCCCGAGGGTGTTCCCGTCGTCATCAGTGGTGGTGGCCAGGCGCTGGGTGTCGCTGGAGACGAGCTGGGGATCGGTGGTGTTGATCCCGGCGCCGGACAGCGTGGCCAGCGCGGCGTCCAGGTCGTCCACGGTGAAGTTGACCGAGGTGTGGCCGGCGCGGCTGGGGTCCTGGAAGACCTGGACCACGCCGAGGTCGCTCAGGTGCCACTCGGCCAGGGTGTCCATCGGGCGCTGGTCCGCCGGCCGGCCGAAGAACGACTCGTACCACCTGGTCGCCGAGTCGAGTTCCCGGACCGGAATCACCGCGAGCACTGCCTTGAACGTCACTTGACCCTCACCTCTCGGGGGCGACCGCCCAGGCTGGGCGGTTCTCTCCCTGAGACGTCGGTGCCCAGAAGTCGCCCTCGACATGCCTTCCGGGTGGTCAGGTCAGTTTGCGGCCGAGGAAGTCCCGGATCAGCGCGGCGATCTCGGTCACGTTGGACTCGAGCGCGAAGTGCCCGGCGTCGAGCAGGTGGATCTCCGCGTCCGGCAGGTCGCGCTGGAACGCCTTCGCCCCGGCCGCCGGGAAGATCTCGTCGTTCGCACCCCAGGCGCCGAGCAGCGGGACCTGGCTGGTGCGGAAGTACTCCTGGAACTTCGGGTAGAGCTCGAAATTCTCCAGATAGGTGCGGAGCAGATCGAGCTGGACCTGCTCGGCGCCCGGCCGAGCGAGCAGTGACAGGTCGTGCTGCCAGGCGTCCGGGCTGAGCAGGGTCTGGTCCTCGACACCGTGCTGGTACGCCCACTTGACCAGCTTCTCGGTCTGCATCTCGGCCGCCGCTTTCGCGTTCTCCGGCGTCGGGTCCGCGTCGTACGCGACGACCGCCGCCCACATCTCCTCGACGTACCCGTCCAGGTAGGCGTTGCCGTTCTGGGTGATGATCGCCGTGATCCGCTCGGGGTGCTGCAACGCCATCCGCCAGGCGATCGGTGCGCCGAAGTCCTGGACGTAGAGCGCGTACTGCGTGAGACCGAGCTTCTCGGTGAGGCCGGTGGTCAGCGCGGCCAGCGCGGCGAAGCTGTACTCGAAGGAGTCCGCCGACGGCATCGCCGAGTAGCCGAAGCCGAGGTGGTCGGGGGCGATCAGGTGGTACCGGTCCTCGAGCAGTGGAATCAGGTCGCGGAACATGTGCGAACTGGCCGGGAAGCCGTGCAGCAGCAGGAGAACCGGCGCGTCGGCGGGTCCTGCCTCGCGGTAGAAGAGCTGCTGTCCATCGACCTCGACGGTCCGGTGGTGAACGGTCATTGCCTAACCCCTTTGATTGCTTTATCTGGTTACAGCGCCTTAGTGAAGCCGACCCGGGTGTAACCTGTCAACATGGTTGATCCGGTTATGTCCGATGAGGCGCTGTTGCTCGAGCTGCTCAACTCGGCGCCGATCGTGGATGGCGTGCCGACGGATGAGTTGCGGGGCGCGGGTGCGACGAGGTGGCTGCGGGCACGCGACATTCCCGGTACGCCGTCGGTGGCTCGGGAGGTTCGCGACGCGATCTCCGGCGTCGTGCGAGGTGTGGAGTCGGAGGCCGGGCTGCAGCGGTTTCTGATCGACGTGCGGCGGGTGCCCGAGGTGGGGGAGTCGGGTGTGGAGTGGCGGCTGGTGGGCGCGCGGTTCGGGGCGCGGATGGTGCTCGCCTGGGATCAGGCGCAGGTCCAGGGGCGGTTGCGGGCGTGCGAGAACGATGCCGAGTGCACCTTGTTCCTGATCGACCGGAGCAAGGCGAACGCGCGGCGGTGGTGCTCAATGTCGTCCTGCGGCAACCGGCTGAAGGCCCGGCGGCACCAGGCGCGCGTACGGAGTACCGGCTAGGCCGGGGCGTGCGGCTTGCCGGCTAGGTCTGAGCGTACGGAGTACCGGCTAGGGCTTGGTGCTCGCCTGGCGGGTCTCGATCACCCGGGCGCAGAGCTCCATCAGCTCGGTCTCGTTCTTGACGATCTGCTTGGCCTTCGGGCCGAGCGCGACGATGTGCTCCTTGGACTCCTGCAGGCGGGCGAAGATGCGCTCCCGCTCGCCGGCGTCGTCGGTGTACTCCGCGTCGAGGTAGGCCAGGGCGTCGCGGCGGATGTTGGCCATCGCGGTCTGGGTCCGGCCGCGGGTGCTGAACAGCGAGGCGAGGATGGTGATCACCAGCACCACCACGATGACCACCAGTGAGAGCCCGGTGCTGATCTCCACCACCTCGATGGGCTCACCGCCGGCGATGAACGGCAGGTTGTTCTCGTGCAGGGCGTGCAGGATCAGCTTGGCGCCGATGAAGGCGAGGATCGCGGCCAGCCCGAAGGACAGGTAGATCAGCCGGTCCAGCAGGCCGTCGAGCAGGAAGTACAGCTGCCGCAGGCCGAGCAGGCTGAACGCGGTCGCGGTGAAGACCACGAAGACGTTCTGGGTCAGCCCGAAGATCGCCGGGATCGAGTCCAGCGCGAACATCAGGTCGGTGCCGCCGATCGCCACCATCACCAGCAGCATCGGGGTCATCATCCGGCGGCCGTTCTGGGTGGTGAGCAGCTTGTCGCCGTCGTAGTTCTCGGTGGTCGGGAAGAGCCGGCGAGCCAGCCGGACGATCACGTTCTGCGCCGAGTGCGACTCCTCGGTCTGCGGCTTGAGCATGTTGCCGGCGGTGATCAGCAGCGCCAGGCCGAACAGGTAGAAGACCCAGGCGAACGTGTTCAGCAGCGCCGAGCCGAGGAAGATGAACCCGGCCCGGGCGATCAGCGAGATCACGATCCCGACCAGCAGCACCTTCTGCTGGTTCTCCCGCGGCACCCGGAAGCTGGTCATGATGATCAGGAAGACGAACAGGTTGTCGACCGACAGCGCCTTCTCGGTGATGTACCCCGCGAAGTACTCCGATCCCATCGTGGCGCCGCCGAGGACGAGCGTGCCGAGCCCGAACAGGATCGCGATCCCGACGTACACACTCGACCACAGCGCCGCCTCGCGCAGCGTCGGCACGTGCGCGCTGCGGACGTGGAAGAAGTAGTCGAAGGCGAGTAGAGCGAGGATCCCGAGCAGAGTCAGGATCCAGACCAGCGGGGAGACGGTCATCAGCGCTTCCGATCGCGAGGGGGTGCGGACAGCATATTTCCCCGCCGCCGTCTCAGCGGCCCTTGACCAACGCAACCAAATACCGGCACCCGGCCTCGGTCGGATTGACGAACGTGCAATCCACCGGCGCGCCCAGCTGCAGACAGTCCCCGGCCCTCAACTCATGAACCACCTCACCCTCCCGGAACCGCAACTCGCCCTCGAGCACCCAGATCTGCTGGTACTTGAAGATGTACGCGTCAGCCGGATAGGAAACGGCCGCGCCGGCCGGGAGCTCGACCTCCACCAGTTCGAGTGGGCCGTCAGTGGCGGGCGAGATCGCGCGGCGCTGGTAGCCGGTGGCCGGATCGGTCCATGTCGGCTGGTCGGCGGCGCGGCGAAGAAGGTCGCCGGTGCCGCCCTCGGCGCGGGCCACCAGCTCGGACAGCGTGAGGCCGAGCGCTCCGGACAGGCGCCCGAGCAGTACTGCGGTCGGCTGCGCCTCGCCGCGTTCGATCTTGCCGATCATGGCCCGGGAGACGCCGGAGCGGTCGGCGAGGGCATTGACCGAGAGGTCGCGGCCGAGGCGGGCCGACTGCAGGGTGGCGGCCAGCGAGGCGGAGAGCGGGTCGTTCATGCTTGCCACTATAGCGACAGATGTGGCTACTATCGTGGCATGGGAAAGATTCGGGATGCTTCGGAGTTGGATGCCGCGGCCTGTGCTGCCGTCTACGCGCCCTATGTGCGGGACACCGCGATCTCGTTCGAGACCGAGCCGCCGACGGTCGAAGAGATGGCGGCGCGCATCGGTGCTGCCGTGCGCAGCCATGCCTGGCTGGTGCTCGAGGACGATGACGGTCGGGTCGTCGGATATGCGTACGGCGGGCCGATGAAGGTTCGGGCGGCCTATCGCTGGTCTTGTGAAGTGAGCGTCTACCTGGAATCGGGGCGGCGGCGTACGGGCGGCGGGCGGGCGCTCTATGAGGCACTCTTCGATCGCTTGACGGCTCGGGGATATCGCACGGCGATTGCCGGCATGACTCTCCCCAATGCGGCCAGTCAGGGGCTTCATGAAGCGCTGGGATTCGAGCCCGTCGGGACCTATCGAAAGATCGGCTGGAAGCACGGCGCCTGGCATGACGTCGCCTGGGCGCAGCGGGAGCTGGCGACTGCCGAGGATCCGCCCGTCGAGCCTCGCTAGGCGGCCATGCACCCGGCGCCTGAGGCAGAGTCAGGCGCCGGGCGGTCAGAGGGTCAGTACGGGCCGAAGACCCACTGGGAGGGGGACTTCGGGTCGTCGCCGCGCCAGAAGCCGGACCACAGGTCGCGGAACTCGTCGCGGGAGAGCTGGCCGTCGCCGTCCTGGTCGAGCTTCGGGAAGACCTCGGCGATGCCGTCGTGGGAGCCCTTCCAGGCGTACACGACCTGCTGGTGCTCGGCCAGCGCGATCCGGTCGTCGCCGTTCTGGTCGATGGCGTCGAACATCGCGTTGGCCGTGCCGTTCACCGCGTCGTCCATCGCGGGGAGCTGGTCGACCACCGTCATCAGCTCGTCGAGCGAGACCCGGTCGTCGCGGTCGGCGTCGGACAGCGTCGAGATCGCCGACCACCAGCCCATCATGATCGTCCGCATCCGCTCGTAGTCGTCCGTCCCGGGCTGCCAGCCGCGGATGCTCACCCAGCGTTCGGTCAGCGCCTCGAAGTCGGCCTCCTCGAGATAACCGTTGCTGTCGGCGTCCATCGCGTGGAACACCCCGGCCACCTTGCGCCGTTGGAACTCACTCGCCATCTGCCTGCCCCTTTCACCACGTTCCAGGTCCGGTTTGGGACGCTACGCGGGGCGCGGCAGCCGCGCACTCTGAGTAATCGCTCGCGTGTGTCGATGTATTGGGTCGTTGCCAATGGCGTCTTTCGCTCGGGGTGTTAGCGGTTCTTCGTGGGGTCCGTCATCGGCGGGCAGTCGCCGCCGGGCGTGGTGACCAGCTCGAAGTGCCAGATCTCGTTGGACAGGGTCTGGCACAGGCCGAAGCGGTTGCCCTTGCGGTTCAGCCAGTCGTCGGCGTCGGTCGGGCCGACGTCGACCGCGTTGCCGGTGACGTGGTGGGACTCCTCGGGATCGGCGACGTACTCGCGGGCCTTCTCCCGGCTGCCGTACTTCGCGATCGCCTTCTTCATCAGCTCCTGCTGGTACGCCTTGCTGCGCCAGCCGGTTGTCAGGTGCAGCTTGATGCCGTCGTCCTCGGCGGCCTTGGCGGCATCCTGGATCGCCTTGAGCAGCTTGGGATTCAGCTTCGCGACGCCGGGCAGCGACGTGTCGAAGGGGGAGGCGTTGTCCGGCAGTACGCCGTCCTCGGCGCCGGGCGCGCCGCCCTTCTGGCGTTTGCCGCCGGTCGTGGAGTCGCCGGCGGACGCGCTGCTGTCAGCAGCCGGCCGGTCGTCGACCGAGCTGCAGGCGGCCAGCCCGAAGCTGATCACCGCGGCAACGACCGCCAGTGAGACCAGAGCGGTCAGCCGTCGTTCTTTCTTGCGCTTGGCAACAAGTTCGTCTGGGAGCATGCCGATCAGTCCACAGGTCGCGATGTTGCCGGAGCGTCAACGCTTTCGGATACGTTTTCGATACGTCCGGCCTGCTTCAATGAGGTCATGCGGGTTCTGGTCGTGGAGGACGAGGTGTATCTCGCCGAGGCGATCCGGGCCGGGTTGCGGCTGGAGGCGATCGCGGCCGATCTCGCGTTCGACGGTGAGACGGCGCTGGAGTCGCTCGGCGTCAACGAGTACGACGTGGTGGTGCTCGACCGGGACATCCCGGCGCCGGACGGCGACGAGGTGGCGCGCAGGATCCTCGCGCAGGGGTTGCCCTGCCGGATCCTGATGCTCACCGCGGCCGGTGACCTGGACGACAAGGTCAGCGGGTTCGAGGCCGGCGCCGACGACTACCTGACCAAACCGTTCGAGCTGCGCGAGCTGGTCGTCCGGCTGCGGGCGCTGGCCCGGCGGCCGGCCGCGTCGGCGCCGACCGTGCTCGAGTACGCCGGAGTCACGCTCGACCCGTTCCGGCGCGAGGTGTACCGGCAGGGCCGCTACGTGAAGCTGACCCGCAAACAGTTCTCCGTACTGGAGGTGTTGATGACAGCCAAGGGTGGAGTGATCAGCGCCGAGTCGCTGCTGGAGCGAGCCTGGGACGAGAACGCCGATCCGTTCAGCAACACCGTCCGGATCACCATCTCCACGCTGCGCAAGCGACTCGGCGATCCGTGGGTGATCCACACGGTGGCCGGCGTCGGCTACCGGATCAGCGACGAGCCATGAGTACTCCGTCCACGGACGCCGCCTTGGTGAGCTGGCGGCCGCGGCTGACCGTGCGGCTGCGCCTCACCCTCAGCTACGCGTTGCTGCTCGTCATCGCGGGCGGCGTGATCGGCGTGATCATCTACGCGGTGATGCGGTTCGTGCCGAACTACCCGCTCACCGCGGCCAACCCGCGCGACCAGGGGCCGGTGGTGTCGCGGGGCGAGATCCTCGACACCGTGGTCAGGCTGACCCTGTACGCGCTGGCGCTGCTGGCCGTGATCGGGATGGGCGCGGGCTGGATCATCGCCGGCCGGATGCTGCGGCCGCTGCAGGAGATCACGGCGGCCGCCCGGCAGGCGTCGGGTGGGTCGCTGGATCACCGGATCAGCCTGGGTGGGCCGCGGGACGAGTTCACCGACCTGTCGGACACCTTCGACGAGATGCTCGCGCGGCTGGAGCAGTCCTTCACGCAGTACCGGCGGTTCGCCGCGAACGCCTCGCACGAGCTGCGGACGCCGCATGCGGTGATGAAGACGATGCTCGAGGTGGCGATCGCCGACCCCGACCATCAGGACGTCCGGGTGCTGGCGCAGCGGCTGCACGAGACCAACCAGCGCGGGATCGACATCGTCGAGGCGCTGCTGGCGCTCGCCTCGCTCGGCAACCGGAAGGTCGAGCTCGAGCCGCTCAACCTCGCCGCCGTCGCGCGTCAGGTGGTCGAGGAGTTGCAACCGGAGGCGGCCGCAGCAGGCGTCACCTTCACCGCGTTGGTGGAGGGATCGCCCGTCGAAGGCAACAAGACGCTGCTGCATCAGCTGCTCGTCAACCTCGGACAGAACGCGATCCGGCACAACCTGCCCGCCGGCGGTACGGCGACGCTGACGGTCCTGCCCGGCGGTCGGCTGACCGTCACCAACACCGGCGCGATGCTCGATCCCGCCAAGGTCCCGACCCTCACCGAGCCGTTCGCCCGCGGTGGACGACTGGCCAAACGGCCAGGTCAGCAAGGCAGTCATGGCCTCGGCCTCGCGCTGGTCGAGGCGATCACCACCGCGCACGGCGGCTCGCTGGAGCTGACCGCGCAGCCAGCCGGCGGCCTTGCCGTCGCAGTACAGCTCCGTCCGGCCCAGGCCTGACCCGCTGCTGGGTGAGGATTGGAAGATGGGCGAAGTGACAGTACGGCGGGCGGTTGAGGCGGACGAGCAGGCGCTGCTGGCGATCGAGCTGACAGCCTGGGACGCCTCGTCGGGGTTCCCGTCGATGACCCCGGCCGACAAGAAGACGTTCTTCAGCGAGCGGAGTGGTCCCGACGCGCATCTGGTCGCGGAGGCGGACGGTGAGGTCCTCGGCTACCTCCGGCTCCAGGACGCGTACTCGTTTCCGGAGGGATCCGGTGTGCTCTCGATCAACGGGCTGGCGGTCGCCACCGAGGCGCGCGGCCGGGGCATCGGCTCGATCCTGATGACCGCGGTGGACGACGAGGCGAAGCGCCGCGGCGCCCGCAAGGTCACCTTGCACGTCCACGGCACGAACACCGTCGCAAGGCGGCTCTACGAGCGCCACGGTTACGTCGTCGAAGGAACCCGGGCCCGGGAGTTCCTGATCGAGGGCCAACTGGTCGACACCCTCGATCTGGCCAAGTTCCTGACCTAGTACTACCTCTCGTACTACGGATTGACACCGTGCTCACTGAGCCACGGCTTCGGGTTGATCTGCTGCTCGCCACCGAGCAGTACCTCGAAGTGCACGTGCGGGCCGGTCGTGTTGCCGGTGACCCCGATCGCGCCGACCTGGTCGCCGGCCTGGACCGAGTCGCCGACCGAGACCGTGAACGCCGACATGTGGCTGTACGACGTGACCGTGCCGTCCGCGTGCCGGACCTTCACCTGGCGACCGTAGGCGCCCTCGTAGTCGGCCTGGATCACTTCACCGGCCATCACCGAGCGGATCGGCGTACCGATCGGGGCGGCGAAGTCGAGACCGGTGTGGTTGCTGGCCCAGCGTCCGCCGGCCTGACCGAAGCCCGCGGTGAGGTGGTACCCGGTGGTCGGCAGGACGACCTTGGGGGCCGCCTTCGCCTCGGCGATCGCCTCTGCCTTGGCCTTGGCCTCGGCGACTGCCGCGGCAGCGGCCTTGCGGGCGGCGACTGCCTTCGCCGTGGCCAGGGCCAGTGCGCGGCGCTGGGTCAGGGTCGCGTTGGCGGCGAGCTTCGCCGCGCGGGCCTTGGCGACGGCGGCCGCGTCGACCTGCGCCTTGCGGGTCGACTGGAGCGACATGTCGAAGCGCGACATGTCCCGCGAGGCGAGCTCGCGGCGCTCGACCCGGGCGGCGGTCATCGCCTCCAGCTGAGCGGACGAGGTGGAAGTGGTCCCGGCGTTGGCCGGACCGGCAGAGGGGGACAGAGCGACAGCACTGGTACCGGCGGCGGCGGCGAGGGCGGCGGTGAGGCCGACCAACTGGACGCCACGGACGGAAGAACGGCGGGACGTCAGGCGGTGCTTCGCCACCCGACGCGCGCCGGCCGGAGTACGACGTGGTGCCGTACGTCCTGCTTCCGACACGTCATGGTGAGGGGACACGAGAGCCTTCCAGAGTCGAGTTGCCGCCAGGGTCGTCCCCAGCGGCCCATCGACCATAACGACGAGGTCACGGTCTCCTCAAACGCGGATTGCGATCGGATCACCGATTTCGGCGACGGAGAGTGATCGACGGTCACCCGATCGTGCTGGCCCGAGCGCGCAGGTGACCTGCGGGTAACCGTTCGATCGCGTGACGGGGATCACCCGCGTCATGTCTGTCCGCAGGTCTTTCGGGCCGATATATGGGCGTCCAGCATATGAGAGGTTTGTCCACTAACTTACTTCCCTTTCAACGACATCGCATACTGGTGGAACCAGGCCCGAAGGAAGGAGACGGTGATGACAGAACCAGCTCGGCGCGAACTCGCCTTCTACCGTCTCCACATCGACCTGCAGCGCGTCTCCAGCGCCCTCTGTCTGCTCTGACAGCTCTGTAATCCCCAATTCTTCGGCCATGACGCCCCGCTGAGGGTGCGTCCGCAGCGCCGTGCCCGGAAGTCCACCGGCCGCGGCGTTTCCCCCTGCCTGCCCGCCGCCCGGGAGCCCACTGTGTCGACCACCTCGCTGACCTCGGCAACCGCCGCCACCGACCCACCGCCGAGCTCCTCGCCGGCCGATGCCGATCTGCCCGTGATCGGCCGCCGGCACCCGTGGCGCTGGGTTGGTGTCGGTGTCGTCCTGGTGTTGCTGGCGATGTTCGTCAACGGCCTGATCACCAACCCTGGTTGGGATTGGCCGACGTTCTTCCAGTTCTTCACCACCCGGACGATCTTCTCCGCGCTCGCGGTCACCCTGCAGCTGACGCTGTACGGCACCGTGCTCGGGTTCGCCCTCGGCGCGGTGATCGCGACGATGCGGCTGAGCAGCAGCCCGTTCCTGCAAGTAGTTGCCTGGGGCTACATCTGGGCGTTCCGCTCGATCCCGTTGATCGTCCAGCTGTTGTTCTGGTTCAACCTGGCCTACCTCTACCAGGAGCTGAGCCTCGGCATCCCGTTCGGGCCGGAGTTCGTGAAGTTCAGTACGAACAACCTGTTCGGGCCGCTGGGCGCGGCGGTGCTGGGACTGGCCCTGCACCAGGCCGCGTATGCCGCCGAGATCATCCGCGGCGGCATCATCTCGGTCGATCAGGGCCAGCTGGAGGCGGCTGCGGCGCTCGGCATCCCGAAGTCCCGGCAGTTCTTCCGGATCGTGCTGCCGCAGGCGATGCGCTCGATCCTGCCGAACGGCGCGAACGAGGTGATCAGCCTGTTCAAGGGCACCTCGATCGTCTCGGTGATGGCGATCCCGGAGCTCTTCTACCAGGTGCAGGTGATCTACGGCCGCAACAGCCGGGTCGTTCCGTTGCTGATGGTGGCGACGGTCTGGTACATCGTGCTGACCACGCTGCTGTCGATCGCGCAGTTCTACCTGGAGCGGCACTTCGCCCGCGGCACCAGCCGGAACCTGCCACCGACACCGATCCAACGGGTCCGCCGAAGCTGGCGGAACCTGCAGGCCAAGGCCGCCGCGACGGCGCGACCCGGAGCGGGGGCCACGTCATGACGACGGCGATGGTCGACCTGAAGGGCGTGCACAAGGCGTTCGGCACCCTCGAGGTGCTGAAGGGCATCGACCTGGAGGTCCGGGCCGGCACGGTGACGGTGATCCTCGGTCCGTCCGGCTCCGGCAAGTCGACGCTGCTGCGTTCGATCAACCACCTGGAGAAGGTCGATCGCGGCCTGATCCGGATCGACGGCGAGCTGGTCGGCTACAAGCGCAAGGGCGACAAGCTCTACGAGCTGCGCGAGCGGGAGATCCTGCACCAGCGCTCGCAGGTCGGGTTCGTGTTCCAGAACTTCAACCTGTTCGGGCATCTGACCGCACTGCAGAACGTCGTCGAGGCTCCGGTCTCGGCCCAGCGCCGCAAGCGCCGCGATGTCGAGCCGGTCGCGCGGGAACTGCTGGAGCGGGTCGGCGTCGGCGACAAGGCCGACGTCTACCCACGCCAACTGTCCGGCGGGCAGCAGCAACGAGTAGCCATCGCGAGGGCCCTGGCCCTGCGACCAAAGGTGCTGCTGTTCGACGAACCCACCAGCGCGCTCGACCCGGAGCTGGTCGGCGAGGTGCTCGACGTGATCAAGGAACTCGCCCGGGACGGATCAACGATGGTCGTCGTCACGCACGAGATCGGTTTCGCCCGCGAGGTGGCCGACACCGTGGTGTTCATGGACGACGGACTGATCATCGAGTCCGGCCCACCACACGAAGTACTCGACAACCCTGCCCATGAGCGCACGCGCGCCTTTATCTCCAAGGTTCTCTGATGAAACGATCCCTGCTCGCCGTCGCCCTGCTGCCGCTCGCCCTGGTAGCGGCCTGCGGCGCCGATCCGACGACTGCCACGAACGCCAGTGCCCAGGTGGGCGGCGTGAACACCTCGCCCGAGCAGAACCGGGTGACCACGACGAAGAACGAGGCGGCGGCCGCGCTGCTGCCGGCCAAGGTCCGCGAGCGCGGCAGCCTGATCGTCGGGTTCGGCTTCGGGGCCGGCAGCCCGCCGCTCGGGTTCATTGCCGATGACAACAAGACGCCGATCGGGCTGGAGCTGGACATCGCCTACCTGGTGACCGGCGCGCTCGGGCTGAAGCCGGACGTCCAGGTGACCAGCTGGGAGAACCTGTTCATCGGGCTCGACTCCGCGAAGTACGACGTGGGCTTCACCAACATCACGGTGACCGAGAAGCGCAAGCAGAAGTACGACTTCGCCACCTACCGCAAGGACGATCTGGCCTTCGAGGCGAAGAAGGGTGGCTCCTGGAAGGTGACCGAGGGCAAGGACATCGCCGGCAAGACGATCGCCGTCGGCACCGCCACCAACCAGGAGAAGATCCTGGTCGACTGGAACGAGGCGAACGTCAAGGCCGGGCTGCCGGCCGCGACGATCAAGTACTTCCAGAGCCAGTCCGACACCTACCTGGCGCTGTCGTCCGGTCGCCTGGACGCGTACTTCGGGCCGAACCCGTCGATCGCGTACCACATCCAGACCAGCGGGCAGACCGAGTCGATCGGCAAGTTCTCCGGCGCCGGCCCGACCCTGCAGGGACTGATCGCGGCCACCACCAAGAAGGACAGCGGACTGGTGCAGGCCTACCAGGCCGCCCTGAACGCGGTGATCGCCGACGGCAGCTACGCGAAGGTGCTGGAGCGCTGGAACGTCGCGAACGAGGCGATCGAGAAGTCCGAGATCAACCCGCCCGGCCTGCCGATCACGAGCTGAGGACAACCATGAAGAAGCTACTGGCCTCAGCAGGGCTCTTGATGCTCCTGGCCACCGGCTGCGCGGACCCGGTGGCGGAGGCGCCGAAGGGGAGTGACGCGTCGGCGATCTCGTTCGACAGCTCGGCCGGGCAGTCGCACATCACCTCGGTCAAGGTGGACAGCATCGCGGCGGCGGTGCCGGCCGCAGTACGGGAGAGCGGGAAGCTCGTCGTCGGCAGCGGTTCGGCCGGTGGTGGGCAGCCGCCGCTGGCGTTCACGGCCGACGACAACAAGACACCGGTCGGTGTCGAGATCGACATCGCCTACCTGGTCGCGAGCATGCTCGGCCTGCAGGTCGAGGTCCAGACCACCAGCTGGGAGAACCTGTTCCTCGGGCTCGACTCCGGCAAGTACCAGGTCGGCATCTCGAACATCGGCGTCTCCGAGCTGCGCAAGGAGAAGTACGACTTCGCCACCTACCGGCTCGGCCTGCATGCCTGGGAGGCGAAGAAGGGGGCCGGCTACAAGGTCGACAAGCCTGCCGACATTGCCGGCAAGACGGTGGCGGTCAGCTCGGGCACCCTGCAGGAGGCGATCCTGCTCGACTGGAACAAGCAGAACGTCGCCGCCGGCCTCAAGCCCGCGAGCCCGAAGTACTTCCAGACGGCGACCGACTACTACCTGGCGCTGGAGTCCGGCCGGATCGACCTGTACCTCGGCCCGAACCCGGTCTCGACGTACCACGTGGCGACCTCGGGCAAGACCGAGATCATCGGCACCGTCTCGTCCGGCTACCCGATCCAGGGGCTGGTCGGCGTGACCACCAAGAAGGACTCCGGACTGGCCAAGCCGATCGCCGACGCCCTGAACGCGGCGATCAAGGACGGCAGCTACGCCAAGGTGCTGGCCAAGTGGCACCTGGAGGCGGAGGCGGTACCGACGTCGCTGGTGAACCCGCCCGGGCTGCCGAAGACCAAGCAGAAGTGAGAGGAGCAAGGGGCTAATGGCAACTATCGCGACCATCTCCAGCAGTCCGTCCGACGTGTCCCGGACCGATGCGGTGCTCAGCTATGTCACCAAGCGGCTGCTCAGCCACGGTCATCGGGTCACGCCGATCGTGCTGCGCGACCTGCCGGCGTCGCCGTTGCTGCGCGGCCAGGCCGACGACCCCGAGATCGCGCGAGCGGTCGAGACGCTCGCCGCGGCCGACGCGGTGGTGGTGACGACGCCGGTCTACAAGGCGGCGTACGCGGGGCTGCTGAAGGTGTTCCTCGACCTGCTGCCGCAGTACGCGCTGCGCGGGAAGCCGGTGTTGCCGTTGGCAACAGGTGGCACACCCGCGCACGTGCTGGTGATCGACTACGCGCTCCGGCCGGTGCTGACGAGTCTCGGCGCGGGATCGATCGGGCAGGGGTGGTTCGTGTTGTCGTCGCACATTCGCCTGTACGACGGGGGTGGGTTGCTGCTCGACCCGGCTGCTTCGGTTCCGCTCTATCAGGTGACTGAGGCGTTCCTGTCGACGGTCGAGGGCGCGCAGGTGGTGGAGAGCGTGCCGGTGCAGACCGCTGCGTTGGAGGTGGTGCGGGCTCGACCCGAGGACCCGGAGGCGGCGCCGTTGCTGGCCGACCTGGTGGTCGAGTACAGCTCGCGGTACGGGCTGAGCAATGAGTACACGTTGCTGACCGAAGTACCGACGTCGGACTTTCATCGCGAGCAGGGTGGCGCGTTCGTGCTGCTGCGGCACGGCGACGAGACGGTGGCCGGCGGCGCTATTCGCCGGTACGACGACCAGACCGCGGAGGTGAAGCGGATGTGGACCTCGCATCTGCACCGGCGGCAGGGGCTCGGCCGGCGGGTGCTGGAGGAGCTGGAGGTGGCGGCGCGGGATCTCGGGTATCGGCAGTTGTATCTGACGACTGGGCCGCGGCAGCCGGAGGCGAGTGCGTTGTATCTGGCCGCTGGGTTCGAGCCGCAGTTCGATGTGGATGCTGATCCGGAGTCGATCGGGCCGCTGGCGTTCAGCAAGAAGCTGCCGGTCAGTCTGCAGGTGGCGTCATGAGCCGGCGGTTGATCACTTCCATTGAGATCGACGGCGCGGGCGGGCATCCGGCTGCCTGGCGCGGGGCCGAGGTCGATCCGTCGGCGATTCTCACTGGTGAGCTGGCGTTACGTGCTGTCCAGCGGGCGGAGGCGGCGGGGATCGACTTCGCCACCTTCGTGGACACGCTCGAGGCGCCTGCTGATGATGCTTCGCGGGTCAGTGCCCGGTTGGATGCGCTCGGGCTGGCGGCGCGGATTGCGCCTTCTACCAGCCGGATCGGGTTGATTCCGACGCTGACGGTCACGCACACGGAGCCTTTCCACCTGCAGGCTTCTGTCGCGACGCTCGACTTCGTGTCTGAGGGTCGCGCGGGGTGGCTGGCGGAGGTGTCGTCGTCTGCTGAGGCGGCGGCGGTGATCGGTCGCCGCGAGCCGGCCGAAGCTGCCGAGACCTGGCGCGAGGCGCGGTACGTCGTGGATGTCAGCCGGCAGCTGTGGGATTCGTGGGAGGACGACGCGATCATTCGCGACGCTTCCACTGGTCGGTTCATTGATCGGGAGCGGATCCACTACGTCGACTACGAGTCGCCGAACTTCAAGGTCAAGGGCCCGTCGATCGTCCCGCGATCACCCCAGGGTCACCCGCTGACCGCAGTACGTTTCAACACGCCTGAAGCACTTCAG
Source organism: Kribbella sp. NPDC056861 (assembly GCF_040687575.1). Taxonomy (NCBI): domain Bacteria; kingdom Bacillati; phylum Actinomycetota; class Actinomycetes; order Propionibacteriales; family Kribbellaceae; genus Kribbella; species Kribbella sp. NPDC056861. The sequence goes on from NZ_JBFBNQ010000003.1 coordinate 626,209, forward strand.
GTGGCTGTTGAAGCAGATCTAGTTCTGTTGCCGGGAGTGACCGAAGTTGAGGAGCGGCTCGCCGTAGTACGGGCGGCCAGTACTACTCCGAAGGTGCTTGTCTCCGTCAGCGTGCTGCTTGACGACGAGGAACGGGCTGCTGGGGTTGGGGTTGATTACGTCGGTGGGGTCGACGGGCTGGCTGACCTGATCGGCGAGTGGCAGGCGGCAGGCGTCGACGGGGTTCATCTGCGGCCCGCCTCGCTGGAGCTCGACGTACCGGTGATCGCCGAGCGGCTGGTGCCGTTGTTGCGGGAGCGCGAGCTGGTCGGGCCGGTGGTCGAACGGGCTACGTCGTTGCGGAACAGGCTCGGGTTGAAGCGCCCGGCGAACCGGTATGCGGGGAGTAGAGGATGACCAAGCAGATCCACCTGGCCGCGCACTTTCCCGGGGTCAACAACACCACCGTCTGGGCCGATCCGGAGTCCAAGTCGCAGATCGACTTCTCGTCGTTCAAGCACTTGGCGGCGACGGCGGAGCGGGGGACGTTCGACTTCTTCTTCCTGGCCGAAGGGTTGCGGCTGCGCGAGGTGAAGGGGCGGATCCACGATCTCGACGTGGTGGGCCGGCCCGAGTCGCTGACCGTGCTCAGCGCGCTGGCCGCGGTGACCACGCATCTGGGGCTCGCGGCAACGGTCAACTCGACCTTCAACGAGCCGTACGAGCTGGCCAAGCGGCTCGCGACACTCGACCACGTCTCGGGCGGCCGCGCTGCCTGGAACGTCGTCACCTCCTGGGATGCGTTCACCGGGGAGAACTTCCGCCGAGGTGGGTATCTCGACAAGGCCGACCGGTACGTCCGGGCGCAGGAGGCTCTCCGGGTGGTCCGCAAGCTGTGGGACTCCTGGAGTGACGACGAGCTCGTGCTTGACCAGCGGGGTGGGGTCTTCGCTCATGAGGGCGCTGGGGCCTTCGCGGACGAAGGCGACCACTTCGCGATCAAGGGGCGGTTCGGGTTGCCGCGGTCGCCGCAGGGGCATCCGGTGGTGATCCAGGCGGGCGACAGCGACCAGGGGCGCGACTTCGCGGCCTCGGGGGCCGATGTCATCTTCAGCCGGCACGGTGCTTTCGAGGCCGGTCAGGCGTTCTACAAGGACGTGAAGGCGCGGCTGCCGCAGTACGGGCGGCGGGAGGAGTCGCTGAAGATCATGCCGGCGGTCACGGTTGTTGTCGCCGACAACGATGCCGAGGCGGCGGAGAAGGCGCAGCACATCCGCGAACAGCAGGTCTCCGGCGCGACCGCGATCGTGCTGGCCGAACTGCTCTGGGGACGCGACCTGTCGTCGTACGACCCGGACGGGCCGTTGCCGGCCGAGGACCCGGTGGTCGGCTCGGCGGTGACTCAGGGGCGCACCGGTTACAACGATCCAGCGGCGATCATCACCGAGTGGCGAGAACAGGCGGCGGCGCACAACTGGTCGCTGCGCCAGACGGTGATCAACCAGCAGAACCGCCAGACCTTCATCGGTTCGCCCTCCACGGTCGCCGAGGCGATGAACCGTCACGTCCAGGAGGATGCCGCCGACGGTTTCGTGCTGGTCCCGCACATCACGCCGGGTGGTCTCGACGACTTCGTCGACCAGGTGGTCCCGCTGCTCCGAGAACGTGGCGTACTGCGCACTGAGTACACCGGTACGACGCTCCGCCACCACCTGGGCCTCGAAGGATGAGTACCCCGACCGTTCTTCATCCTCATCGTTCCACCGATCCCGCGACGGTGGTGTTTGTTGGGGGAGGCCCCCGAACGGTTGGCCTGCTGGAGCGTTTTGCGGCCAGTGCTGACGAACTGCTCGGCGACCGCGAAGTACACATCCACGTAGTCGACCCGTACCCCGCGGGCGGCGGCCGGATCTGGCGACGGGACCAGTCCCGCCTGCTGTGGATGAACTCGATGGCCTCCGACGTCACCATCTTCACCGACGAGTCGGTGGTCTGCGACGGCCCGATCCGCCCAGGCCCAGACCTCGCGACCTGGGCGAACGGGGTCGGCGCGACGCTGCTGGAGGAGGCCGGGCTGGAGCCGGCCGGGCCGATGGACTTCCCGCCGCGGCTGCTGCAGGCGGAGTACCTGAGCTGGGTCTGGGATCGCGTGATCCGTTCGCTGCCGGCCGGCGTCACCGTCACCACCCACCTGGAACGCGCGGTGTCGCTCACCTCGGACTGGGGAGCGGGCAACCGCGTCGTGCTGGCGTCGGGGGAGGTGCTGGAGGCCGAGCTGGTCGTGCTCGCTCTCGGGTACCTCGACCGGGCGCCGACGGCCGACGAGGCGGCTCTGGCGGACTCCGCCTCGTCGGCCGGCCTGACCTACATCCCGCCCGGCTACACCGCCGACGTCGACCTGAGTGAGCTGCGCCCGGCCGAGCCGGTCATCGTCCGCGGCTTCGGGCAGGCCTTCATCGACCTGATGGTGCTGCTCACCGAGGGCCGCGGCGGCTGGTACGACGGTTGCTCCGGGCAACTCGAGTACAACCCGTCCGGCAGCGAGCCGATCCTGTACGTCGGGTCGCGCCGCGGCGTTCCGTACCACGCGAAACTCGGCTACACCGTGGCCGGTACGACGCCCGTCCCGACTCGCTACCTGACCGGCGCGGCGCTGGACGAGCTGGGTGAGGGTGTCCTCGACTACGCGACCCAGATCCGGCCGCTGGTCGACAAGGAACTCACCTTCGCCCATTACCAGCAGCTCTTCCTGGCCCACCCGGAGAGAACCCGTTGGCCTTGGCAACAGTTCTTCGACGTGCTGGAGCGGACCTTCCCGGCCGACCCGGAATTCGTTGCTGCGGTCAACGAGGCGGTGCCTTCGGGTGACGACCGGTTCGTGCTGGCAGAGGTGGATCGGCCGCTGGCCGGGCTGACCTTCGAAACCCCAGCGCAGCTGGACCGTGAGCTGGTCCACCTGATCGAGACCGATCTGCTGCGTCGCGCCGACCCGCGGCACTCGCCCGATCTCGCGGTCTTCAACGCGTTGCTGAGCGTCTACACCGTGCTGTCGGTGGCGATCACCCAGGGCCGGCTCTCCGACGAGGACCGGGTCCGGCACGTCGAGACCGAGTGGCACGGCTTCTTCTCCTTCGTGGCCAGCGGTCCGCCGCCTCGCCGGCTGGAGGAGCTGCTCGCGCTGCACCGAGCCGGCCTGGTCCAGTTCGCCGGTCCTTCCCTGGAAGTTGCTTTAAGCAACGGTCGTTTCGTGGCCTCCAGTCCCGCGCTACCGGGGACGATCGAGGCCCGGGCGTTTGTGGAGGCCCGGTTGCCGCGGCCGGATGTGCTCGCCACCCCGGACCCGCTGCTGACCGGGCTGCTCGACTCCGGGCTGCTCGCCGCGGACGAGCTGATCGCCGCGGATGGCACCAGCCTCGGCGGCGGCCAGCTCAAGGCCGACGGCGACTGCCGCGCGATCACGGCGGACGGCTCGGTCCATCCGTCCCTGTTCCTGCTGGGTCCCTCGGTGTCCGGCTCGGCCGGCTCGTCGGGGTTCTCCCGGCCGCACTTCAACGGACCGGGCTTCCGCCAGAACGACGCGGTCGCCCGGCGACTCCTCCAGCTCGTCGCGGACCCAGCGGTCCGATCGCAGAAAGCAGGTCACCGTCATGCCAGTTGAGTTCCTCGGGATCGCCGGCACCAACCCGGCCAGCGAGGTCACGCCGCGTACCGGTGGCGCCCTCGACCTGGAGTACACCGCCAAGCTCGCCCGGGCCCACGAGGACAACGGCTGGGACCGGATCCTGTTCGCCTACCACTCGGGCGCGCCGGACCCGTCCCAGGTCGCCGCGTACGTCGCGGGCAGGACCGAGCGGATCAACCTGGTGGTCGCTCATCGCCCCAACGTCGCCTACCCGACGCTGACCGCGAAAACCTTCGCGACCCTCGACCACATCAGCGGCGGGCGGTTCGAAGTACACGTCATCACTGGCGGGTCGACCGCGGACCAGGCGGCCGAGGGCGACTTCCTGGCCAAGGACGACCGGTACGGCCGGACCCGCGAGTTCATCCAGATCCTCAAGCAGGCCTGGACCTCGGACGAGAAGTTCGACTTCGCCGGCCAGCACTACCAGTTCGAGCAGTTCGTGGCCGACATCAAGCCGCTGCAGCAGCCGCGGCCGCGGATCTCCTTCGGTGGTTCGTCCGCCGCGGCCTACGCGGTCGGCGCCTCCGAGGCGGACATCTTCGCGTTGTGGGGCGAGCCGCTCGCCGGGACCAAGGAGCAGCTCGCGACGATCGACGCCGAGGCGGCCAAGGCCGGCCGCAAGGACCGGCCGACCATCCAGATCGCCTTCCGCCCGATCCTGGCGGAGACCGAGGATCTGGCCTGGCAGAAGGCCGAGCGGATCCTCGGCCGGATCAAGGACGCGCAGGCTGGTGGCGCGGGCGCGAAGGGCCGGTACCGCGATCCGCGGAAGACGCCTGAGAACGCGGGCTCGCAGCGACTGCTGAAGGCCGTCGAAGCCGGTGACCGGCACGACCGCGCCTTGTGGACCGCGCCGACCGGCCTGACCGGTGGTGGCGGCAACTCGACCGCACTTGTCGGTACGCCGGAGACGGTCGCCGCCGCGTTGCTCGACTACTACGACCTCGGCGTCCGGATCTTCTCGGCCCGCGGCTACGACATCTACGACGACGCCGTCGACTTCGGCCGCTACGTGATCCCGCTGGTCCGCGAGGAAGTCGCGCACCGCGAACTCGGCACCAGAAAGGACCTGGCCTCATGACTGTCACCACTGAGCTGCAGCAGGACTGGCAGACCTGGCACGCCTTGCGGGAGCAGGACCTGAACACCGACTACGGCTGGCTCACGGTGGTGGCTTTCAACTGGTTGCCGTCGTCGCCGGGGGAGCTCCCGGGGCTGCCAGGCAAGTGGTGGGCTGCCGACGGCCTGGCGCATGTAACGGCTGCTGACGGCCTCACGCTTAACGGGGAGGCTGTCGAGGGCACTACCTCCGCCAGTGTTGCCGAGGCAGGCTCCCTGAGCTGGCTGCTGCACGGCGACAAGCTGGTAGAGCTAGTACTGCGTGGTGGCCGCTACGCGGTTCGCCAGCGTGACCCGAACGCCAGTACTCGCGCAGGCTTCAGCGGCGTACCGACGTACCCGGTGGACTCGTCCTGGGTGGTCACCGGCCACTTCAGCCCGTACGAGGAGCCGAAGCGGATCGAGGTGTCCACTGCCCGGGAGGACCTCCGGCAGCACGTCACTGCGATCGGTACTGTCCACCTGGCGATCGGCGATTCGGCGTACGAGCTGGTGGCGACCGCTGCTGGTGAGGGACGGGTCTCGCTGTCGTTCCACGACGAGACGAACGCGGACGAGACGTCTCCCTGGCGCACGGTGACCACGGAGCCGGTCGCCGATGACCGGACCGTCGTCATCGACTTCAACCGCGCCATCAACCTGCCGTTCGCCTTCACCGACTACGGCACCTGCCCGGCGCCGGTCGTCGGCAACCAGCTGGCACTACCTGTGGTTGCGGGGGAGAAGAGGCCCCGGTGAAGTTCTGTACGTACACGCTGATCGACAACTCGCCGGACCCGATCAGCGGGCAGCAGCTCTCGACGTACGAGCGGTTCCAGCACGTGGTCCGGCAGGCCCAGTGGGCGGAGGAACTGGGCTTCGACGGGTACGGCGTGGGGGAGCGGCACGCGCAGCGGTTCATCTCCTCGTCGCCGCCCGTGGTGCTGTCCTACATCGCTGCCTCCACCAGCAGGATCCGGCTGCTCACCACCGTCACTGTGGTGTCGCTGCTCGATCCGGTGCGAGTGGCCGAGGACTACGCGACGCTGGACCAGCTGTCGGGTGGGCGGCTCGACATCATCATCGGCAAGGGCAACGACCCGGACCAGAACGCGCTGTTCGGCTACGACCTCGACGGGCAGTGGGACCGGAACCGGGAGAAGTACGAGCTGCTCCGGCGACTCCTGCGGGAGACCTCGGTCTCCTGGTCGGGGGAGTACCGGCCGGCGCTGGTGGATGCCACTACTCAGCCGAGGCCGTTCCAGGACCCACTGCCGATCTGGCACGGCTCTGCGTCGTCCACCGAGTCCACGGAGCTTGCGGCGAAGTGGGGTGAGCCGCTGTTCTCCGCCAATGGGTTTCACCCGATGGAGAAGTACGCAGGGCTGATCCGGCACTACCGGGAGCGCTGGGAGGCGTACGGGCACGACCCGGCGGATGCGGTGGTCGGAGCCGGCTTCAACGGGCTCTACCTGAAGAAGAGCTCACAGGAAGCCGTCGAGGGCTACCGGCCGATTTTCAACGCCTTCATGGACTCGCCGGGTGCCAAGCACAACAAGCTGCCGTTCTCGACGCTTGAGGAGTTCCTGGAGCAGGGCTCGGTACTGGTCGGATCGCCGGAGCAGGTGATCGACAAGTTCGGCCGCTACCAGGAGGCCTTCGGGCACGAGCTGTCCGGCGTCTCGCTGGAGGTCCCGGGCCTGCCGGAGGAGGAGAACCGGGCCAGCATCGAGACTTTCGTCACGGAGGTCGTGCCGGTCCTGCGGAAGACGTACCCGAGTCGCGTCTGGACCTGAAAAATGGTTCGAAGCACTCCCGGGAACCGGTATGCTTCTCTGGTCGGACGAGGGGTCCTGCAGGGCGCTTCTTCCCCGATTTCACATCGGGTGGAAGACCGTGTAATCTCTCTCCTCGGCCCGCCCCTTTAGCTCAGTCGGCAGAGCGTCTCCATGGTAAGGAGAAGGTCTACGGTTCGATTCCGTAAAGGGGCTCAGAGAATCGTCGCTCCACCCGGTCCGCCGGGTGGAGCGACGGACTCTTTCCCGGCGGGGTAGCTCAGGTGGTTAGAGCACACGGCTCATAATCGTGGTGTCGCGGGTTCGACTCCCGCCCCCGCTACTTCGAGAGCGCGATCACTCCAGTTGCGTGCTCCAGAGAAAAAGAGGCAGTTGTGGCAAAGGCAAGCGACGTCCGGCCGAAGATCACCCTTGCGTGCACCGAGTGCAAAGAGCGCAACTACATCACCAAGAAGAACCGGCGCAACGACCCGGACCGTCTTGAGCTGAAGAAGTACTGCGCGCGCTGCAACGACCACACCGCGCACCGCGAGACCCGCTGATCTCAGCAGTTTTCGCCGAAGGGCCGTTCCGGATCTCCGGAGCGGCCCTTTCGCATCTCCGAAACTGCAGGTGAAAGTTCATGGTCGGCGGCGGGGGCACCCGCTTGAGTAGGGGGACTGCCGACCCGAAGAGAGTTCCTTATGCGTCATCGCCTCCTGGCCGCCTTGGCCGCTGTAGCCTCCACTGTCCTGCTGGGTACCGCGGTCACCGCCGTACCGGCCGCCGAGGCCGCCACACCGGAGCCGTCCGTCAGCCCCGGTGTCTCGCGGACCTGGGTGACGGAGTTCGTCTCGTCCGACTGCCCGAGCGGCTACCTGTGTGCCTACGTCATGTCGAACAAGCCCGGTAAGTTCGGCGCGGGCTGGTACCTGTTCAAGTTCACCAAGTGCATCACCTACGACCTGAACTACTGGCACTACGACGCCTGGGTCTTCGACCACCAGACCGGCGGCGTGACCACCAGGTTCCTCGGCCAGAACAACCAGGTGCTGGACAGCATGAAGGTGGCCGGCCCCGCGATCCGCTGGGTCTCCCCGAAGAACGGCTATCACCAGTGGGATCCCATCTACAAGATCGACGTCTGCTGACCGCTAGACCGTGAGGATCGGCTTGCCGCCCTCATAAGCGGCCAGCCGATCGGCTCGCGAGGTCAGGCAGCAGGAGCCGCAGACCGTGCCGCAACTCCTGGCGCTCGTGTAGTAGAGACAGCAGGTGTTGCGGAGATAGACGAGCTTGCCTGCTGCCTCGGTGACCTCACCCAGGCGAGCCAGCCCGGCCGGGGCCTTGGCGATGAAGGTCTGCCAGCGTTCCAGCAGGTAGGCCGGCTCGACGGTCTCTTCCTCGCGAGTGGCAGCGCAGAAGGCCATCGCGCAGCCGGCTGCCACTCCACCGTGGAGTTGTCGCAGGCCGGCCCGGGTACGCCGGTGGAGCTCCTCCGAGAGGGGGAGCAGGTGCTGCGTCAGCACAACGTCGTACAGGGTCTGCAGGCCGCCGGGGAGGAAGCGGGCGGAACGGATCGCGACCGAGGCGATCCCGTGGCCGTTGTGGGGCTTCACCCAGAGGTTGTCCGGGCGGATGTCGAGCACCCGGCCTTCGAGCGCCCAGAGCAGCAGCGCGGTAGCCGGTGCGCGACCGGCGTAGAACGACATCAGGCTCAGCGCGTTCGCGTGCGCCGAGACATGATCGCTCGCCTCGTGGTCGCGCTTGAGCAGCTCGGTGAGCTCGGGGCCGTCCGGTTCGAGCAGCCGGTCGACCCGCAGCCACTCGGTCCCCGCCGGTTCGCCGATCTCCAGCCCGTACCTCGGGGCGTAGCGCGCCAAAGCCGCCACACCTCCTCGCCCTGCCGTCACCAGTCCTGACCTTCCGTCTCGGGAGGAGTGGTGGCGGCACTCTGCCCACAGGGTAGCCAGCGGCCTTCCAGTAGGGTTACTGGCCATGACGATCGACGCCACGATGGTCGGCCGGAGCTACGCGGCCGCCGAGTCCTACCAGGTTGGCCGGGAGAAGATCCGGGAGTTCGCCGACGCGATCGGCGACCCGAACCCGGCGTACCGGGGTGATGACGCCGTCGCGCCGCCGACCTTCGCCTTCATGGTCGCCAACTCGGCCCTGATCGAGCTGCTCGGGGACGCCGAGCTCGGGCTGCGGCTGGACCGGATCGTGCACGGCGCGCAGAAGTTCAGCTACACCCGCCCGATCAAGGCCGGCGACGAGATCGCCGCGACCGCCACCATCACCACTGTCCGCAAGGCCGGTGAGGTCGAGGTGATCATGTACGAGACCGCGTTGACCACCGTCGACGGCGACCCGATCGCCACCTCGACCTCCACCATCTCGCACAACCGGGCGAACTCGTGAGCGCGCGCGTCGTCGAGGTCGGCACCGAGCTGCCGGCGCTGACCGTCACGCTGCGCCGCGAGGACCTGGTTCGGTACGCCGGCGCCAGCGGCGACTTCAACCCGATCCACTGGAACGACCGGATGGCCGCCGCCCTCGGACTTCCCGGCGTGATCGCGCACGGCATGCTGACGATGGCCAGCGCTGCCCGGGTCGTCACCGACTGGCTCGAGAACCCGGCCGACCTGGTCGAGTACGGCGTCCGCTTCACCAAGCCTGTGGTCGTCGCGGACGACGACAAGGGCGCGACGATCACCTTCTCGGCGAAGGTCGACAAGCTCACCGACGACGGCCTGGCCGAGATCGACATCACCGCCCTCGCGGGCGAGCAGAAAGTGCTGGGCCGGGCCCGAGCGGTCGTGCGGATCTCGTGAGCACCCCGCAGCAGCCGACCGGCGAAACCGTCGCCTCCGCGCCCAACGGCGACGTCATCGCCTCCGTGCCGACTGGCGAGACCCTCGCCGCTGCGTCCAACGGCGACGTCATCGCCTCCGTGCCGACCGGCGAGACCCTCGCTTCTGCGGACACTTCCGCGTCCGGCGCGGCAGGCGCGGCCGAGGACATCCGGCTGGCGAGCTACACGACGCTCCGGATCGGCGGACCTGCCGACCAGCTGGTCGAGGTGACCACCGAGCAGGAACTCATCGCCGCTGTCCGCGAGGCGGATGCAGCGGTTCAGCCGGTGCTGCTGCTCTCCGGCGGCAGCAACGTGGTGATCGGCGACGAGGGCTTCCGCGGCACCGTCATCAAGATCGCCACCCGCGGCATCCGGATCGACGCGGACGCCTGCTCCGGCGCGATGGTCCACGTCCAGGCCGGCGAGGACTGGGACGGCTTCGTCCAGCGCGCCATCGCCGAGGAGTGGAGCGGGCTGGAGTCGATGTCCGGCATCCCCGGACTGACCGGCTCCACCCCGGTCCAGAACGTCGGCGCCTACGGCTACGAGGTGGCCGAGACGATCGCCTCGGTCCGGGTCTGGGACCGGGTCGACCACGCGGTCCGCACGATCTTCGCCGCCGACTGCGGCTTCACCTACCGCAACTCCCGCTTCAAGGCCGACCCCACCCGGTACGTCGTCCTGGAGGTCGCCTTCCAGCTCCCCCTCGGCAACCTCTCGGCCCCGATCGGCTATGCCGAACTGGCCCGCGTCCTCGACGTCGAGCCCGGCAAGCGCGCCCCGATGACCGAGGTCCGCGAGGCCGTCCTCGCGCTGCGCAGCGGCAAAGGCATGGTGCTGGACGAGTCCGACCACGACACCTGGAGCGCCGGCTCCTTCTTCACCAACCCGCTGCTCGACACCACCGCCGAAGTACCGGCCGGTGCGCCGCAGTGGCCGCAACCCGACGGCCGGGTGAAGACCAGCGCCGCCTGGCTGATCGAACACGCCGGCGTCGCCAAGGGCTTCGCGATCGGCGACGCCGCCGTCTCCACCAAACACACCCTCGCCCTCACCAACCGCGGCAACGCCACCGCCAAAGAACTACTGGCCCTGGCCACCCACGTCCGCACCCAGGTCCAGCAGGCCTTCGGCATCACCCTCGTCAACGAACCAGTCCTGGTGAACTGCAGCCTCTGACCCTCCGATCCATTCGCCGCTGATCGGGCTTGCCACTTGTTGCAGTTCGGGGTTCTTGATTTGGTTTTTCGGCCCGATCACAGTGTTTTTGTGTGCGAGTGACCCGTCCGAATTCGCACAGACTCCAGCCGGTTTCGCAGGTATCAGCAGGAAACGCGTTCTCCGCTGATTCTCTTGCCCCTGACCGGCTGAGCCGTCGCGTCTCCTCGCGGCCGTTTTCTCCTTGTGGGCGGTGCTCTGGAGGGTGAGAACACGATGCAGAGAAAACGGGTGCTCGCGCTGGCGGCGATCGCCGTACTGGCGGTGGGCTTCACACCGGCCGCGAACGCCATCGCCGAACTGGCAGTGGCCGAGGGCGATCCGGTGGTCAAACCGGGCAGTCCTGTCGGCCGGCCGGCGGACCTTCGACAGCCGCCCGATGCGGCCGGCAACATTCCGGCTGATCCGAACGAGGGTGCGGCCAGGAGCGACATCGCGAGTCTGAACCAGAAGTACGCGCTCACCGCCGCGCAACGGGCGCAAGGCGACACGATCCTGCGGAACAGCCCGATCCTGGGGGGCACGTTCAAGAGTGCGGGCGGCGTGCCGTACACGATCGACCAGACCGGTGCCTGGCGAGACGACGACACCGGCGTCATGCACGGCGCGATCTACGACATCACGCTGTCCCGGCCGATCAGTACCACCATGGTCCGGTTGCCGGTGCTGGCCGAGGACGGCGGGCCGTCAACCATCCAGGTCAAGCTGACCAACGTCGAGAAGTTCACCATGATCGTCTCCTTCGACACCCAGACGGTGGTCGAGGTCGATCCGGTCGCCACCGACGGCTCCACCTTCGTTCCCGGCCCGGAGATGACGCCGCGGCCGACCCCCACGGGAGACGGTGATCAGTGATGAGCGCAAGATTCAAGCCGGCGGCGGCGCTGGCGGCTGCCGTGGTGCTGGCCGCCTCGGTCTCCGGGCCGATGATTGCCAGGGCCGCCGAGGCAGGCAACGCAAGAGCGCTCTACATCGGTTCCGACCTGTTCTGGAACTACGACTTCACCACCAAGACCGGAGCCGGCTGGAACAAGGTCGACTGGAACGTGACGCTGCTGTTCTACAACAACGCCGAGGTCGACAAGGTGAAGACCTCCTCGCCGATCCGGTTGCCCTACAAGTACGCGGGCGGCTCGATGTACGCCTTCATGAACGACGGTGGCGGAAACTACTTCGACAGCGACAGAGGCCCCAAGACCTACACTCCTAGTTGCTTCGGTGACACCCGCCATTTCCGGATCTACGCCGACGCGGACGACCGGATGTACAGCACCGGGCTGGGGTACTGGGTCTTCGCGACGACGCACAAGGACTACAACGAACTCTGCGCCGATTACTACGGCGACACGAACGGGACCGAGGCCGACATCGCCAACCGGTTTGCGAACAAGGGCTACACGGTGCTGCGGAACTACAGTTACTTCTACAACTACGAGCCGTACCACCTGGATCCCCACGACAAGAAGCACCGTTGGCAGTGCGACGGATACGCCACCTACATCCGGATGTGAGCGGCGTGCGAAGAGTCCTCGCAGTCCTTGCGCTCGTGCTGTGCCTGCCGTACTTCGCTCCGGTCGCGAGGGCGGCCGGAGCGGGGGATCCGGTGCTGATCGAGCCCTCGAAGGAGTCCTGGCCGATCGCCGAGCTCGATCCGGAGGCCCGGGCAGGGGTCCAGCTGATCGGTGCCGAGCGGCAGCGGTACGACGTGAAGTTCCGCCTTCCGGAAGGGACCGCGAACGGCAAGCCGAAGTGGTATCTGATCAAGCTGGACGTGCGTCTGCGGTTCGCCGCCCCGGCGCGCGGCGAGTGGGGGGTGGTCGGTGAGATGAACGGCTACACCGGCGCCCGGGTGGACTTTTCGGTCGAGCAGGGACAGGCAACCGTGAGCAGTCTGTCCCTGCTCGGCGGCCGGCGGACCCGGACGACCACCGCGACGGAGGTGACGGAACAGTTCGTGAACTACGCCCAGGACGGTGGCTTGATCCCCGGCCGGGTGAACGTGCTGTCGTTCTGGGTCGAGACCGACCAGTCGACCGGTCTGACGTCGGCCGAGGTACTGCCGTCCTCCGGCCTCGAGCTGACCTCGGCCCAACCGACCGAGATCGGTCTGGGGACGCCGGAGAAGGCCCTGGTGGCCGCGGTGGGGGAGACGATCGAGGTGCCGTTCGGGGTCAGCCGGCGAGGTGGGCATCCGGATGCCCCGATCGACGTCGAGTTGAGTCCCTTGCGATCGGGAATGTCGGTGGTCGGGGAATCCCATCAGAAGTTCTCCGGAGTGGGTGCCGGAATACGCGGCAAATTCGTGATCAAGGTCGAGACCGCCGGTGAATACCGAGTCGGTATTCGGGCGCTCGGCCATTACAATCCGGCGGGCGGTGAGGTCAGCATTCTCGCCGGTCCGCGAGGGCCTGATCGGATACGCTGGTGGTTGATCATTCCGATAGCGTTGTTGACGCTGACGATCGGCGCTCGGCAGCTGCTGCGGTACCGCAGAGGCACAGCGGAGGCCCGATGATGTCGACAACCAATGACTCGGTGGTGCGGCGCTCGCCGCTGGTGGCGGTCGGCGGGGCGGCGGTGCTGGCGCTGATCCTAGGCCTGCTCTTCGGGGTGATCGTTGCTCTCCCGATGGCTCTGCTGGGCGTGGTAGCTGCTCTCATTCTGCTGCGGAAGACGCCGGCCTGGGCGCTGCTCGGGGCTGGGGCGAACGTTGTTGTGGTCGTGGTCCTTTACGTCATCGCCATCTTCACCGCGAAGTGACGACCGGTCAGGCCAGGACCTCGCGGATGTCCCGGTCCAGCGGGCTGTGAACGCCGGCCGGGGAGCGGATGAAGTCGCGGATGGTCTCGTGCAGGGCGCGGGAGCGTGGGTCCTTTGCGTACTGCGTGGCGCGGGCTAGGGCGGCGACTTCGCTGATCCGGTGGATCAGCGGGCGCATCCGGTACTCCGTGGCGGTGGTGAGGACCGGGGCCAGGCATTCCTTGGCGCCGTCGAGTTCCTTGAGGACGAGGTGTGCCTTGACTTGTTGCAGGCGGGCCATTCGCTCGGAGCCGGGGTTGCGGAGAGCGTGCGGGGCCGCCTCGAACAGGGCGACGCTGCGGTCGGCGTGCTCGAGGGTCAGGTGCGCGTTGCCGAGGGAGAGGTGGGTGTCCGACCAGATGGCGGCGGCGCGTTCCGGAGTGCAGAGGAAGACGCCGCCGATCTCGGGGGTGGACGGGTCGGGGGTGGTGCGCTCGGCGCGGGCGAGGGTGGCCAGGGCCTCGTCGGAGCGGCCGGTGCGAGCCAGGTCGAGAGCAGCGGCCGAGGCCAGGAACAGCGCCGACGTGCCTTTGGCGTAGCGCAGTCCGTCGAGGGCGAAGTCGGTGGCCTGGGCGACGTCGTCCTGCCAGAAGGCGACGGTGTGCTGGGTCGCCCGGACCCAGGCGCGGAGTTCGTCGTGGCCGGCAGCTTCGGCGCAGGCCCACGCGGTCCTGGTGTGGCTCTCGGCGACGTCCGGGCGGCCGAGGTCCACCGAGATCCAGCCGAGCATCGTGATCGCCCAGCCGGCCGCGGCGTACAGCTCGCGGGTCTGCTGCGGTTGCTGCCGCCCGGCCAGCAACCGGAAGGCTCGGTCGCGGACGGCGACGCAGCGCTGGAACAGCGGCTTGGTCGGCACCTTCAGGTAGTTCTGGGCGATCCGCTGGATGTCCGCCTGCAGCTGTTCGACGGTGAGGCCGCCCACGTTCGACTCCTCGATCAGGGTCAGCAGCGAGGTCGACTGGTCGGCGGAGTCGACCAGCTCCTCCGCCATCCCGGCCATCGAGCAGCTCAGGTCGGCCGTCATCGGCCCGGAGGCGCCGGGTGGGACGAACCCGAGCTCGTGGTCGGTGGCGGCGTTCAGCACCTCCCGCAGCCCGGCCCGGTACGGCGCGCCCGGCCAGCGGACCACGCCGCGTTCCAGCTTGGCGATGTAGTGACCGTCCAGCTCGTACCTCGTGCCGGTGGTCGCCCAGAGCCAGGAGACCACCCCCTCGGCCAGCTCGGCGCGGGACAGGTGCACGCCCGGCGCAGTGCCGGATGGAGTCCGCTCCCGTGCGGCTCGCAGCAACTCGTTCGGGTCTGACATGACGGCTACTGTAGAGCTCCGGACACGCTCTGTGACCGCTGAAAAGGCCGTTGTGGAGATCTGCCCCAAACTGCCCCGCGCTGCCCCGAGCTGCCCCGTTTCCCTGCCCCGCCTAGGCTTTCCCAGGTGGCCGAAGAAGCAGTGACGACGTTGCATGCCGAGCTGAGCCGATTCGGCCGGGCCGAGGAGGCCTTCGCCTTGCTGGAGACCTTCCTCGAGGTCGGCCGGCCGCGGCTCGAGTCCGCGCTCCTCGATCCCAGGGTGCTGCACCTGCCGGAGCTGATGACCGACGACCGGGCCGTGGTGCAGGGCCTGATAGATGCCATTAGCAACGAACCCGTGCCGCCGCGCCGGTTGCTGGTCAGCACCGAACGCGCCTACGACCTGGACGACGCGCAGGCGCGCTGGGACTTCACCCGGCTGGCCTACTGCTCCAACCTCGCCACGGTGTGGAGCCGACGCCGGCGGACGACGTACTTCGAGGTGTCGCACCAGAGCCGGGCGACGTACTGGCTGCCGGCCAGCCTCAAGGCGCAGTACTTCGACGCGATCGCCGCCAAGGGCTGGGCGATCCCCGCGGAGTGGCTGTCGGCCGTCGCGAAGACCCCCAAACCCTGGTGGAAGCGTTTCTAGAAGGCCGGCAGCTTCTCCAGCGCCTTCGCGACGGACGCCTGCAGCTCGGCGTCGTCCCAGGCCCGGTCGGTCATCGCGCCGGACAGATACGCGTCGTACGCCGCCAGATCCAGATGCCCGTGGCCGCACAGTGCCGTCAGGATCACCTTCTCCTCGCCGGACTCCTTGCAGCGTTGGGCTTCCTCGATCGCGGCCGCCAGCGCATGGGTCGGCTCAGGCGCCGGCACGATGCCTTCCGAGCGCGCGAACAGCACCCCGGCCGCGAAGCACTCCGACTGCGGCTTGGCGATCGCCTCGATCTCACCCATCTCGTAGAGATGGCTGATCAGCGGGCTCATCCCGTGGTACCGCAGTCCACCGGCGTGGATCGGGTCCGGCACGAAGTCGTGCCCGAGGGTGTGCATCTTCATCAGCGGCGTCAGCCCGATCGTGTCGCCGAAGTCGTAGGCGTAGGTGCCCTGCGTCAACGTCGGGCAGGCCTCCGGCTCGACCGCCCGGACGACGGGTGACATCCGCCCCGCCCACTTCTCCCGCAGGAATGGGAAGGCGAGGCCGCCGAAGTTCGAGCCGCCGCCGGTGCAGCCGACCAGCAGGTCCGGCGTCTCGCCGACCATCGCGAGCTGCATCAAGGCCTCTTCGCCGATGATCGTCTGGTGCAGCAGCACGTGGTTGAGCACGCTGCCCAGCGCGTAGTGCACGGCCGGATCGGCGACCGCCATCTCGACCGCCTCGCTGATCGCGATCCCCAGCGAGCCGGTGGAGGCAGGGTTCTCGGCGAGGATCTTGCGCCCGGCCTCGGTCAGCTCCGACGGGCTCGGGTGCACGGTCGCGCCGAACACCTCCATCATCGTCCGCCGGTACGGCTTCTGGTCGTACGACGCCCGCACCTGCCAGACCTCACACTCGATCCCGTACTGCGCGCAGGCGAACGCGAGCGCCGTACCCCACTGACCCGCTCCGGTCTCGGTGGTGAGCTTCCGGATCCCCGCCTTCGCGTTGTAATAGGCCTGCGGTACGGCGGTGTTCGGCTTGTGCGAGCCGGCCGGCGAGACGCCCTCGTACTTGTAGTAGATCCGGGCCGGCGTATCGAGCGCCTTCTCCAACCGGTGCGCGCGGTAGAGCGGGCTCGGCCGCCACAGCCGATAGACGTCGAGCACCTCGCCGGGGATGTCGACGTACTGCTCCTGCGAGACCTCCTGCAGGATCAGGTCGAGCGGAAACAGCGGCGCCAGGTCGTCCGGCCCGACCGGTTGCCTGGTGCCCGGATGCAGCACTGGCGGCGCAGGCGTCGGCAGGTCGTGCAGCACGTTGTACCAGCGAGTCGGCAGCTCGTCCTCGGGCAGCAGGATCTTCGTCGGCGTCATTCCCGCAAAGTAAGGCCCGGCCCGGGCCTCGGTCTAGAGCGTCGGCGCAGGCTGTGGACAACCAGCCGTTTCCGGTACTCCGAGCCACTCGTCGATCTCGCTCAGCAGCCCTTTCTGCACCTCGGGCGGCGCCGTCGAGGCGAGCACCGAGCCGCGGGCCAGGCCGGCCAACTCGGCGTCGGTGAAGCCGTGCACGGTGCGAGCCGTCTCGTACTGCTCGGCCAGCCGGGAGCCGAAGAGCAGCGGGTCGTCGGCGCCCAGGGCGATCTTCGCGCCCGACTCGTACAGCTGTCGCAGTGGCACGTCTTCGGGCCGTTGATAGACGCCCAGCGACACGTTGGAGGCCGGGCAGACCTCGAGCGCGACACCCGCGTCGACCACGCGCTTCAGCAGGTCGGGGTCCTCGACCGATCGCACGCCGTGCCCGATCCGGCCGGCGCCGAGCTCGTCGAGACAGGTGCGCACCGTCGCTGGACCGCAGAGCTCACCACCATGCGGCACTGCGAGGAGCCCCGCGTGCCGCGCGATCCGGAAGGCCGGGGCGAACTCGGACGTCGTACCGCGGCGCTCGTCGTTGGACAGGCCGAACCCGACCACCCCACGCCCCACGTACTGCGCGGCCAGCCGGGCCAGCGTGCGAGCGTCGAGCGGGTGCCTGGTCCGGTTGGCGGCGATCACGACCTGGACCGAGATGCCGGTGCTCGCGGAGGCGTCCCGCGCGGCGTCCAGCACCAGGTCGGTGAACTCGGTGATGCCACGGAAACGGCCGGCGTACCCCGACGGGTCGACCTGGATCTCGAGCCAGCGCGAACCGTCGGCGCGATCGTCCTCGGCGGCCTCGCGGACCAGCCGGCGGACGTCGTCCTCGGTCCGCAGTACCGACCGGGCGACGTCGTACAGCCGCTGGAAGCGGAACCAGCCGCGCTCGTCGGCGGCGGACAGGTCCGGCGGCCACTCGGTGCGCAGCGCGTCAGGCAGCCGCACGCCGTGCTTGTCGGCCAGCTCGACCAGGGTGAGGTGCCGCATCGAGCCGGAGAAGTGCAGGTGCAGGTGGGTCTTCGGCAGCAGCCGCAGGTCCCGATCCGTCATTACAGAAGGTTACCGACAGACCGCCCGGAGGAGAAACCGGGCGGTCTGTCAGGCCAACCGGTCAGCTCAGCAGCTTGGCGATCCGGGAGACGCCCTCGGTCAGGTCGTCGTCGCCGAGGGCGTAGGACAGCCGCAGGTAGCCGGGAGCGCCGAACGCCTCGCCCGGGACCACGGCGACCTCGACCTCGTCCAGGATGATGGCGGCGAGATCGGTCGAGGTGGTGGCCACCTTGCCGTTGATCTCCTTGCCCAGCAGGCCCTTGACCGACGGATACGCGTAGAACGCGCCGGTCGGCTCCGGGCACTCGATGCCGGGGATGTCGTTGAGCATCTGCACCATCAGCTTGCGCCGCCGGTCGAAGGCTAGCTTCATCTCGTCGACCGCGCTCAGGTCACCGGTCAGGGCGGCGATCGCGGCCCGCTGGGCGACGTTGCAGACGTTCGAGGTCTGGTGCGACTGCAGGTTCGTCGCGGCCTTGATGACGTCCTTCGGGCCGATCATCCAGCCGACCCGCCAGCCGGTCATCGCGTACGTCTTGGCGACACCGTTCAGCACGACGGTCTGGTCGGCCAGCTCCGGCACGGCGACCGGCAGCGAGGTGGACTTGGTGTCGCCGTAGGTGAGGTGCTCGTAGATCTCGTCGGTGATCACCCAGATGCCGTGCTCCAGCGCCCAGCGGCCGATCGCCTCGATCGCCTCGGGGGTGTCCACCGCGCCGGTCGGGTTCGACGGGGAGCAGAACAGCAGTGCCTTCGTCTTCTCGGTCCGGGCCGCCTCGAGCTGCTCGACGGTGACCAGGTAGTTCTGGCTCTCGTCGGCCAGCACCTCGACCGGCACCCCGCCGGCCAGCTGGATCGTCTCGGGGTACGTCGTCCAGTACGGCGCCGGCAGCAGCACCTCGTCGCCCGGGTCGAGCAGCGTCGCGAACGTGTTGTAGACCGCGTGCTTGCCGCCGTTGGTCACCAGGACCTGCGACGCCTCGATCTCGTAGCCGGAGTCCCGCTTCGTCTTCTCGACGATGGCCTGCTTGAGCTCGGGCAGACCACCCGCCGGGCTGTAGCGGTGGTTCTTGGGATCGCGGGCCGCCGCGACGGCGGCCTCGACGATGTAGTCCGGGGTCGGGAAGTCGGGCTCACCGGCGCCGAAGCCGATGACCGGACGACCGGCCGCCTTGAGGGCCTTTGCCTTCGCGTCGACAGCGAGGGTGGCCGATTCACTGATTGCACCGATACGTGCGGAGATGCGGGAGACCATGGGCCCATCCTGGCACTGTCCACGTCGTGGTCACAGCCGGGTATCGCCTGGTGACGTGGAACTGTCACCGGCCCCCCGGCGTTGGCAGTCTCGTGGAGACGGTAAGGTTCTGCCCGCAGTACGACGTCCGGCCCGAAGTCCACGGCGGTTCGCCACCGTGGCGGGGACCCGGAGCACCCTGGGGCTCAGTTCGACCAGGTGGCCCCGACCCCGTACACTCTTCTAGTCCGGGCGTAGATGGCCCTGACTCGGCATGCCCGAGATCAGGTCCAGCGGCGTTCGGAACTTTGCAGAGGGCACTAGCTCAACTGGCAGAGCATCGGTCTCCAAAACCGAAGGTTGGGGGTTCAAGTCCCTCGTGCCCTGCAAATCCTGATCGGCAGATTGCCGGTCAGGCCGCCGCTAGCGAAAGAGGTAGGTCGTGACGGAGACGCGCACCCCGGCACCGTCCGGCGCCGGCAAGCCTGCGGAGAGCAAGTCGGGCAACCGGCTTCTGCGCTTCTACCGCCAGGTGGTCGCCGAGCTCCGCAAGGTGGTCTGGCCGACCCGCAAGCAGCTGTCGACGTACTTCGTGGTCGTGCTGACCTTCGTGGTGTTCGTGATCGCGATCGTGTCGGTGCTCGACCTCGCCTTCGGCTGGGCGATGTTCAAGATCTTCGGCTGACCTTTCGAGCCGCTGAACCACCTGCCGGAGCCCACCCGGTTCCACCACCCGATGCACAGATGACGGAGTACAACGTGTCCGACCAGCGCGACGACGAGGTCCTCGACGTGGAGGACGAGTTCGACGTATCCGCTGACTCCGGCGACGACCTCGATCTCGCCTTGGGTTTCGACGACTCCGACGACGACGACGATGACGACGACCTGTTCGCGGACATCGACGTCGAGGTCGACGTCGACGAGGACGACGCTCCGGTCAGCGCGGATCTCGAGTACGCCGCCGACGACGAGGCCGAGGACGGCGACGCCGACGCGGACGACTCCGACGACGAGCCGGTGGTGGTCGTGGCGGCCGCCGACGACGCGGAGGACGACGAGGTTGTCACCGCGGCCGATGTCGACGACGCCGCCGACGAGCTGGCCGAGGAGACCGCCGAGACGGCGGCCGACGACAGCACCGAGCCGGAGTCCGAGGTCGACGCGGTCGTCTTCTCCTCCGCCGGTGACGACGCCGCCGAGGCCGACTACGACAGCGCCGACGACGAGGACGAGGACGCCGAAGAAGCGGAGCCGGCCGAGCCGGTCGACCCGCTGGAGGAGCTGCGCAGCACGCTGCGCTCCCAGATCGGCGACTGGTACGTGGTGCACACGTACTCAGGGATGGAGAACCGGGTCAAGGGCAACCTCGAGAACCGGATCAACTCCCTGAACATGGAGGACTACATCTTCGAGATCGTCGTGCCGACCGAAGAGGTCGCCGAGATCAAGAACGGGCAGCGCCGGATGGTGAAGCGCACCGTGCTTCCCGGCTACGTGCTGGTCCGGATGGACCTGACGGACGAGTCCTGGTCGACCGTGCGGCACACGCCGTCGGTGACCGGCTTCGTCGGGAACAGCCAGAAGCCCGTCCCGCTCAGCCTCGAAGAGGTCGAGAAGATGCTCGCTCCGGCCGTCGTGGCGGCGGCCGAAGCGGCGGCTGCCGAGACCGGTGCCGCACCCACCAAGACCGCGGCCAAGAAGAAGGTCGAGGTCGCCGACTTCGGTGTGGGCGACTCGGTCATGGTCGTCGACGGGCCGTTCGCGACCCTGCACGCCACCATCACGGAGATCAATGCCGACGCCCAGCGGATCAAGGCGCTGGTGGAGATCTTCGGCCGGGAGACCCCGGTGGAACTCAGCTTCAGCCAGATCCAGAAAGTCTAAGGACCCCAGAGAATGCCTCCGAAGAAGAAGATCGCTGCCCTCGTGAAGGTGCAGCTCCAGGCCGGCGCCGCGACTCCGGCCCCGCCGGTCGGTACCGCGCTCGGTCCGCACGGCGTCAACATCATGGAGTTCTGCAAGGCGTACAACGCCCAGACAGAGTCCATGCGCGGAAACGTCGTGCCGGTCGAGATCACCATCTACGAAGACCGCACCTTCACGTTCATCACCAAGACGCCGCCGGCGCCGGAGATGATCAAGAAGGCCGCGGGCCTGCAGAAGGGTTCGGCCGTCCCGCAGAAGGACAAGGTCGGCAAGATCACCAAGGACCAGGTCCGCGAGATCGCCACCACCAAGATGCCCGACCTCAACGCGCGTGACATCGACGCCGCGATGAAGATCATCGAGGGCACCGCCCGCTCGATGGGCGTCACGATCGAGAAGTAGTACCTCTTTCCGGTTCGCCTCGGCGAGCCAGCTGGAGTGGAAGGGCGAGCAGTTCGCCCATCAAGACCACAACGGACGATGAGCAACCGTCCGCACACAGGAGAAAACCGAAATGGCAC
This sequence comes from Kribbella sp. NPDC056861, assembly GCF_040687575.1. Lineage (NCBI taxonomy): Bacteria > Bacillati > Actinomycetota > Actinomycetes > Propionibacteriales > Kribbellaceae > Kribbella > Kribbella sp. NPDC056861. The sequence goes on from NZ_JBFBNQ010000003.1 coordinate 647,696, forward strand.
AACGCAGCAAGAGCTACCGCGCGATCGCGGAGAAGATCGACTTCGACCACCTGTACTCCCCGCTCGAGGCCATCAAGCTGGCCAAGCAGGGTGCGACCGGCAAGAAGTTCAACTCGACCATCGACGTCGCGATGCGGCTCGGAGTCGACCCCCGCAAGGCCGACCAGATGGTCCGCGGCACCGTGATCCTTCCGCACGGCACCGGCAAGACGGCACGGGTCCTCGTCTTCGCCACCGGTGAGAAGGCCGAGGCCGCACTGGCCGCCGGCGCCGACTTCGTCGGTGACGACGACATGATCAAGAAGGTCACCGACGGCTGGCTCGACTTCGACGCCGTCGTCGCCACCCCTGACCTGATGGGCAAGGTCGGCCGGCTGGGCCGCGTGCTCGGCCCGCGTGGTCTGATGCCGAACCCGAAGACCGGCACCGTCACCGCCGACGTCACCAAGGCCGTCAACGACATCAAGGGCGGCAAGATCGAGTTCCGGGTCGACCGGCACGCGAACCTGCACTTCCTCATCGGCAAGGTCTCCTTCGACGAGGCCCAGCTGGTGGAGAACTACAGCGCCGCACTGGAGGAGATTCTCCGGCTGAAGCCCTCCAGCTCCAAGGGCCGCTACATCAAGAAGACCGTCTTCTCGACGACGATGGGCCCCGGCGTTCAGGTCGACCCGAGCGTCACCCGCAACATGCTCGAGGAGAACACCGAGGCCTGAGCCTCCGATCTCCGAGCTGTACTTCGAAAGGCCCCGGTCGCTGACCGGGGCCTTTTGGTTTGTTCAGCGGCTGATGAGGTCAGGGGTGAGATCGGCCAAGGTGCGGGCGCCCACGAGACGCATCGTGTGTTCCAGTTCGTCGCCGAGGTCGGTGAGCAGGCGAGTGACGCCGGCGGAGCTGTCGACTGTCAGAGCCCACAGGGCGGGGCGGCCGACGAGTACGGCTCGGGCGCCGAGGGCCAGAGCGGCGAGGATGTGTTCGCCCCGGCGGAGGCCGCCGTCTACGTACAGCTCGGTGGAGGTGCCGGCGAGGACGTCGGCGATCTCGGACAGCGCTTGGGCAGTGGGGATGGACCCGTCCAGTTGGCGGCCGCCGTGGTTGGAGACGATCACCCCGGCGGCGCCTGCGTCTGAGCAGCGGCGGGCGTCGTCGGCTCGGAGGAGGCCTTTCACCACGACGGGGAGGCCGGTGCGGTCGGCCAGCCAGCCGATGACGTCGGGGGTCAGGTCGTCGGCTTTGGCCAGATCAGCCTCGGAGTACGCGTCGGCGTCGAGGTTTGCCAGCAGGTGACCGGGTGGGATGACGTCCCAGACGGTGGGGCCGTCGTCTTCCTTGCGGCCGACCACTGGAGTGTCAGCAGTCAGTACTACGGCCCGCGCGCCGGCCTCGACTGCTGCGTCCAGCATCCGCAGGGTGATGTCGCGGTTCTTCACGACGTAGATCTGCAGCCACCAGGGTGCGCCGACCGCGCCGATCTCGGCGAACGTAGTGCCGGCGTTGCTGGAGACCCCGAGCACCGATCCGGCAGCGGCGACTCCGGCCGCCATCGCCGCCTCGCCACCAGGATCAGCCTGGCGTTGCAGAGTCGTCGGAGCCACCAGCACCGGTACGTCGACCCGCGTCCCGAGCACCGTCGTCGAGAGATCCACCGTCGACACGTCGGTCAACACCCGCGGCCGGAACCGGTACGAGCTCCACGCCGTCGTCGCTTCGCCGACACTGATCCCACCGGCGGACCCCTGCCGGAAGTACCGATGCACGGCCTCCGGCAGCTTCTCGGCGGCAGCCGCTTCCAGACCGTCGATCCATCGCATGGGCCAGATCCTTCCACCTCAAGGTATTCTGGGTCTTGTGAGTTACCACGGGCAGCGATTTCCGCGCCCCGGCCGGCACAGTGGTGCCGACGGGGTGAGCTGCTGCTGCGCTCTCTCCTGAGGTGACCGCGGCCGGTCGGGGTGTCTGTTCCCTCGGACCGACTGCTCACAGGAGAGATCACCATGGCTGTACTCAGCATCGAAGAACTGCACTCCACCCTCGCGCTACGCGACCTGGCCGATCCGGCCCAAGGACCGCACGCGATCCAGCTGGTCGTCGATCAGATCCGAACCGCGCTCGGCACGGCCTGGCCGTACACGGAGATCTGGACCCGGCGCGATCATCCGGTCGTCTCGCTGGCCGACAACTACGACAATCTCGGGTACGCCGCCGGCGCGGTCACCCGGGAGGAGCGCTACACCCGCTACGCCTCGGCCGACCAGGTACTGCGGAGTCACACCTCCGCGATGATCCCGCCCGCGCTGCGCGAACTGGCCGGTTCGGCGGCATCCGACGTACTGATGGTCTGTGCCGGCATCTGCTACCGGCGCGATTCGGTCGACTGGCAGCACACCGGTACTCCGCATCAGCTCGACCTGTGGCGGATCAGCCGCAACGTCACCCTCGGCGAGCCCGAGCTGGAGGACATGATCGCCAAGCTGGTCGCCACCGTCCTGCCCGGCCAGACCTATCGCACGGTCCCCGCCGTGCATCCGTACACGACCCACGGCCGTCAGATCGACGTGCTGCTCGACGACCAGTGGATCGAGATCGGCGAGTGTGGCGTCGCCGCTCCCGCCGTACTGCGGAAGGCCGGTCTCGACGAGAGCTGGACGGGACTCGCGATGGGTCCCGGACTCGACCGGCTTCTCATGCTGCGCAAGGGGATCCGCGACATTCGGTTGCTTCGGTCAACCGATCCTCGAGTGGCCGAGCAGCTGCTGGATCTCTCGCCGTACAAGCCGGTCTCGGCGATGCCGGCGGTACGCCGCGACCTGTCGGTCGTGGTCGGGCCCGAGGTCGAACTGTCGGACGAGTTGCTCGGCGACCGGGTCCGCCAAGCGTTGGGCAGCGACGCCGATGCGGCCGAGTCCGTTGAGGTTCGCGGCGAAACGTCGTACGACGAACTGCCGGTCTCCGCGCGGGAACGGCTGAAGCTCGAGCCGGGCCAGCGCAACGTGCTGATCCGGCTGGTCCTCAGGCCACTCGACCGGACACTGACCGATACCGAGGCCAATGAGCTGCGCGATCGGGTCTACTCGGCACTTCACGAGGGATCAGTACTGGAATTGATCGGCCGATAGCCGGCGGTGCCGTGGGGCCACAAGAAGTGCGCCCCACGGCACACCCGGCTAGATGATCACCCAGAGCAGGGAGGCCATCCCGAAGCCGACCAGAGACAGGACGGTTTCCAGCACCGACCAGGTCAGCAGGGTCTCCTTGACGGTCATGTTGAAGTACTTCGCGACGATCCAGAAGCCGCCGTCGTTGACGTGGCTGAGGATGATCGAGCCGGCGCAGATGGCCGCCGCGATCAGCGCCAGATGCGCCTGCGAGTAGCCCTCGTTGACGAGCAGCGGACCGACGATGCCGCCGGTCGTCACGATCGCCACGGTCGCCGAGCCCTGCGCGATCCGCAGACCACACGAGATGACGTAGGCGAGCAGCAGAACTGGAAGACCGGCGCTCGACAGGCTCTTGGCGAGTGCGGCGCCGACCCCGGTGGCCGAGATGACCGCGCCGAAGAAGGCACCCGCGCCGACCACGAGCAGGATCATGCCGACCGGCTTGAGCGAGTTGCTGCTCAGTTCGCTGAACTCGGCGTTCGTCATGCCACGCCGTACGCCGAGCAGGTAGTAGGCCAGCAGTACTGCGATCAGCAGCGCGACGGCCGGAGTACCGAGGAAGGTCAGCACGCTGAGCAGATCGCGGTCCGGGTCGAGGATCAGGGTGCCGAAGGTCGCGCCGAGGATCAGCAGCAGTGGCAGCAGGATGACCGACATGACCAGGCCGAGCGACGGCTCGGGCCGCTCTTCGGCGTTCTCGTCGGCGACCAGGAACTCGTCCGGCACGCTGACCGGCACCCGCGGTGCGATGTACAGCGGCCAGAGGATGCCGGCCACGGCGAAGGCCGGCAGACCGCAGGCCAGACCGATGATGATGAGCCAGCCCATGTCGACGTGCAGCAGGCCGGCGACGGCGGTCGGGCCGGGGTGTGGTGGCAGGAACGCATGGGTCATGGACAGACCGGCCAGCACCGGCAGCGCGTAGAGCACCAGCGACTTGCCGCCGCGCTTCGCCGCGACGTACACCAGCGGGGCGAGCACGAAGATGCCGATGTCGAAGAAGACCGGGATGCCGAAGATGACGCCGACCAGGCCCATCGCGACCGGGGTGCCCTTGGGTCCGAACAGCTTCAGCAGCCGGCGGCTGAGCACGTCGGCGCCACCGGACTTCTCCAGCAGCGCGCCGAGCACGGTGCCGAGTCCGATGATCACCGCGATGTGGCCGAGGATGCCGCCGAAACCCTTCTCCAGCACGGATTCGTTCGACTTGAGCGCCGTACCGACGATGGTTCTGACGTTCAGCCCGGCGGCCAGCGCCAGGAACAGGCCGGTGGCCAGCAGTGAGATGAAGGGTTCGAGCTTGATCTTGATGATCAGGAACAGCAGCAGCGCGATGGCCACCAGGCACAGCAGCAGCAGACCTGCGGTGTCGTGGTGCAGCCAGTCGATGGCTCCGGACATGGGGGGACACTCCCGAGGGGTGGGCAGGACGAATGGATCAGCTCAATGCGGCGCAGAAAGCCTTGGCGTTGGTGGTGATCTGGGACCAGTTCTCCGCGGTGATGTCAGCGGGGGAGACGACATCGGTGCCGGCGCTGACGGCCAGCGCCCCGGCGTCCAGGAACTGCCGGGCGTTGCTTGCGTTGACCCCACCGGAGGGCACCAGTGGGACACCGGGGAAGGGACCGTTGAGGTCCTTCAGGTACTTCGGGCCGAGGTGGTGCGCGGGGAAGATCTTGACCGCGTCAGCCCCGAGCGCGAGTGCGGTCATCACCTCGGACGGCGTGAAAGACCCCAGCACGATGGGGATCCCGGCGTCGTGGGCAGCCTTGACGATCTCCGCCGCCTCGGGCCCCTGGCCGGGGGTGACCAAGAACGCAGCGCCCGCATCGATGGCCGAGCGGGCCTGGGCAGCGGTCTGCACGGTGCCCGCGCCGACCACCGCGCCGGTGTCGCCGGACGCTGCCCACTCCAGGTGTCTGGGCAGGTCCGGCGTGGTGAACGTCAGCTCGATCACATGGATGCCACCGGCAACGAGTGCGGAGCAGAGGTCACGGGCGTCGTCGAGCGCGGGCGCCCGGACGACGCTCAGCACCCGGTCGGCCCGGAGCAGGTCCAGCGTGGTCATCTAGTTTCCTCCTGAGTACTGCGACGGATGGCGCGGCCGGGCAGCGCGTTGGTGCGATGCCCGTCCTCGATGACGGGCACACCGCCGACCAGCACCCACGGAATGCCTTCGGCCTGCTGGCGAGGGTTGTCGAAGGTCGCGGCGTCCCGGACCGCGGCGGGATCGAAGAGCACCAGATCCGCGTGGTACCCCTCGCGGACCAGCCCTCGGTCGGCCAGCCGCAGCCGCTGGGCAGGACGCCCGGTCAAGTGGTGGATGCAGTCGGCCAACTCGAGGACGCCCAGGTCGCGGACGTAGTGCGCGAGGTACCGGGGGAAGGTCCCCCAAGCCCGCGGATGCGGCTTGCCGCCGACCAGGATCGCGTCCGAGCCACCCGTGTGGGTCGGGTGCTTCATGATCGCCTGCACGTTCTCCTCGTGGCCGACGTGCTGCAGGATCGTGGTCGCCAGGTTGTCCCGGATCAGCAGGTCGAAGAACACCTCGGCCGGGGTCTGGCCGGCTTCGACGGCAAGCGCCGCGACCGTATGGCCGACCGCGCCGCTGAGCTCGGGGTTCTTCACGCCGCCGATCTCGATGGTGTTCCAGTCGGTCACGCAGCCGTGGCAGCCGTCGGTGCCGACCTGCTCCAGCTCGTAGGTGATCCGCTCCCGGTCCGCCGGATCGGCCAGCCGCGCAACCAGCGCGTCCGAACCGCCCTCGGCGCTCCAGCTCGGCAGGATCGCCGACAGAGTCGTTGCTCCCGGCAAGTAAGGGTAGGTGTCGGTGGTGATGTCGACGCCGTCCGCGAGGGCCTGGTCGATCATCGCCAGCAGGTCGACGCCGCGGCCCTTGTTCGGCTCGAAGTTCATCGTCGCGTGGGTCAGGTGCAGTGCGCAGCCGGACTCCCGGGCGATCTCGATCATCTCGCCGTACGCCTCCAGTGCGCCTTTGCCGTACGAGCGCTGATGCGGGCTGTAGTAGCCGCCGTACTCCGCGACGACCTTGCACAGCTCGACCAGTTCGGTGGTGTCGGCGAACATCCCGGGCGTGTAGGTGAGCCCACTGCTCATCCCGACCGCGCCTTGCTGCAGTCCTTCGGCGAGCAGGCTCTTCATCTGCTCGAGCTCAGCAGTGCTGGCGGGGCGGTTCGCCGTACCGACGACCATCAATCGCAGCGTGCCCTGCGGGACCAGGTACGCCGCGTTGCAGGCGATCCCCTGATCGAGGCGCTCCAGGTACCCGGCGACGCTCGACCAGGAGAAGTCGAAGTCGTCCGGCTCCCCGTTCCAGCCCGCGATCTGCCGCCGGACAGCGATCCGGGTCGGGTCGTCGATCGGTGCGAAGGACAAGCCGTCCTGGCCGAGCACCTCCAGCGTGACGCCCTGGCTGACCTTGGCCGTGTGGTCCGGGTTGGCCAGGATCTGCAGGTCGGAGTGCGCGTGCATGTCGATGAAACCGGGGGCGACCACCAGCCCGGTGGCGTCGATCGTGCGGTCGGCCCGCACCTCGTTGCCCGGCAGGTAGTTGCCGATGGCCACGATCCGGCCGGCGTCGACGGCGACGTCGGCGCGGACACCCGCGGTACCGGTGCCGTCGATGACGGTGCCGCCGGTGATCAGCAGATCGGTCATCAGAAGAACGTCCGGACCAGGTCGACCACCACGGGGTCGTCGGCGTCGGGGTCGTCGATGACCGGGATCAGGCCCCACTTGTCGAACGCGGTACAGGGGTGGGAGAGGCCGACCCGCAGCTCGTCGCCGATCACCACCGGCGGCTCGCCGTCGGGGGAGAAGCGCAGGAAGCCGTGCTGGTCGTTCAGCTTGGTCACGGTCATCCCCTCGAGCGGGCGGGGGCGCTGCCGCGAGTAGCGCGGCCGGAGCAGCTGCGGCTCGGGAAGCCCTTCGTCATACGGCAGATCGCGCTTGCCCGCGTCGAAGATCGCCAAGCCGGCCTCGGGTTGCGAGGTGATCCGGACCCAGCCGTGCATGGCTGGGATGAGGCCGTCGCCGTTGGTCCGCGGGGTGGAGCCCAGCGGCGAGACCTCGCGGTAATAGCCGTCGTCGTGGGCAATGTAGGCGCCGGAGCGCAGTACGACTCGGGCGCCGTCGTTGGCGAGTGGGGCGAGTACCTGTGCCACCTGCTCGAAGTACGCGCTGCCGCCTGCACTGACCACCGGTACGACGTCAGCCTCGTAGTGCAGCCCGCGGTGCACAGCAGCGAGGTCGCGGAGGTAGGAGCGGACGTGCTCGAGCCCCGCCTCGTCGGCGCCGTGCGCAATCGCCCCTTCGTAGCCGGCGACTCCAGCGAGCCGCAGTGTCGATGCATCGGCGATGGCAGCGCCGATTGCCAGCCCGGTCTCGACGTCACGCGCGCCGGTCCGTCCACCCGCTCCGCCGACCTCCACCAGTACGTCGAGCGGCCGGGCGTCGGCGTCGACGTACGCCGACCTCGCGGCTTGCAGGATCTCGACAGTGCGCACCGAGTCGGCCCACACCATCACCTCGAACGCCGGGTCAGCGGCCAGCTCGTCGGCGATCCAACGGAGCTGCAGCGGCGACACCACCGAGTTGGCGATCATCACCCGGCTCACGCCGTACGCACGGGCGACGCCGAGCTGGAAGACGTTCGCGAGCGTGATGCCCCAGGCGCCCGCGTCGAGCTGCTTGGCCCAAAGTGCCGGCGCCATCGTCGTCTTGCCGTGCGGCGCCAGCTGGACGCCGTGCTCGGTGCACCAGCGGGCGAGCGTCTCGACGTTGTGCTGCAGGCCGGGCGCGGACAGAGTGAGGAGGGGAGTCGGCAGGTCGGACAGGCGTGGCTTGCCGGCCAGTACGTCGGCGACGGTCCGGCCCCAGAAGGCGGGCGGCAACGCCTTGTCCTGCCAGCTCACCGGCTGGTCGGCCAGGGCTGCGACGGCGGCGGCATCGTACGAAGCTGACATGACGTCCTCTGCACTGGGTTGCGTTCTGCGCAACGCGCGTTGCGCATTCTGATGTCTCGGTTGTAGCATCGTGCCAGAACTTCCGTCAACGACATCCCGCCCGAGAGGACTCATCGATGGCCGATCTGGTACCTCGGGCGGTCTGTCTGGGCGAGGCGATGATCATGCTCGCCGCCGAGACCGGGGCCCCGCTGGAGGACGTCGAGACGTTCCGGCGGTCGGTCGGCGGCGCGGAGTGCAACGTGGCCGGCGGGCTGGCCGCGCTGGGAGTGCCGACCGGCTGGATCTCGCGGCTCGGTGCCGACGGCTTCGGCCGGCATGTACTGCGTGATCTGGGGAGTCGCGGGGTAGAGGTGGGTGGAGTCGAGGACGACTCGACCCGGCCAACCGGGCTGTATGTGAAGCACACGATCAACGGCCGGACGCGGATGCACTACTACCGCTCTGGCTCGGCCGCAGCGGCGATGGATGCCGACTTCCTGGACCGGCCCGCAGTACGCAATCGGTTGGTTGGTGCCGAGCTTGTGCACACCACCGGGATCACTGCTGCGATTTCGACGACTGCTGCTGAGCTGCTGGATCGCCTGGCCTCACTGCGCGACACAGTGGGGTTCACCTTGAGTGTCGACCTCAACTGGCGACCGGCGTTGTGGCGCGACACCGACCCGGCTCCGCTGTGGCGACTGCTGCGGGCGGCGGACGTAGTACTGATTGGTGCGGATGAGGCGTTGGTGTTCGCGGGCACCAGTGACCCTGCTGAGCTGCGAGAACTGTTCGGGCCGCGCGCGACGATCGTGGTGAAGTCGGATTCCCATGTGGCACTGGCGTTGGAGCCTGACGGACGGCGTACGGAGGTGCCGGCGCTCACTGTCGAGGTAGTAGAGCCTGTCGGCGCCGGAGACGCGTTTGCCGCTGGCTACCTGGCTGGGACGCTGCAGGGGTTGCCGATGGAGCAGCGGCTGCGGCTGGGACACCTGAGCGCCGCGGCCGTGCTGGCGGTTCCCGATGACCATGCGACGCCGCCTGATGCCTCCACCCGGCAGGCGTTGCTCGACTGCTCCGATGAGGACTGGGCCGGCACCCACGTAGGCCCGGCAGGTATAAGGTCACCAGCCCTAGTGGAAGGTGCGGTGTGAGTCAGAGTCTCGCCAGAGCCCTGCAGATCCTGGTCAGCCTGGGGGAGGGTGACCGCTCGCTCGACCAGCTCGCGACCGAGCTGGACGTGCACAAGACGACAGTGCTTCGGCTGTTGCGAACCATGGAGACCGAGCGCTTCGTACGCCGGGACGACGCGCACCGCTACCGGTTGGGCTCGCGGCTGTTCTCGCTGGCCGACGCGGCGCGGGAGCAGCACGTCGTACGGGCTGTCGCTGCTCCGCATCTACGGCAGCTGAACCAGCGGACCGGGCAGACGGTCCACCTGGCGGCGTACGAGAACGGGCAGGTCATCTACATCGACAAGCTCGACAGCGTGCAGTCGGTGCGGATGTACAGCCAGATCGGTGTGCCGGCAGCGTTGCACTGCACCGCGGTCGGCAAGGTGTTGCTGGCCGCGCAGCCGAAGCGTCAGCGCGAGGGCCTGCTGACCACCATCGAGTACCACCGGTTCACGCCGAACACGATCTCCGGACCGGACGAGCTGCGCGACGAGCTCGACCTGGTCCGGTCGCAGGGCTGGGCGCATGACCGGGCCGAGCACGAATCGTTCATCAACTGCATCGGGGCGCCGATCACCGAGCGCTCCGGCCGGGTGGTGGGCGCGGTCTCGGTGTCGGTGCCGGACGTCCTGCTCAACTACGAACAGGTGCTGGAGCTGCTGCCCGACCTGCTCACCACCACGGCCGCCATCGGCGCCGACTACAACTGAGCCGACTACCACTGAGAGGCACTCCCCAGATGTCAGACAAGACCGCCGTCCTCACCACCGACGCCCCGGCCCCGGCGCACGTCTTCTCGCAGGGCGTCCGCAAGGGCAACCTGCTGCAGATCTCCGGCCAGGGCCCGGTCGACGCGGCCACCAACGAGTACCTGTACCCCGGCGACGTGAAGGCCCAGACCGTCAAGGTGCTGGAGAACGTCGAGGCGATCCTCAAGGCCGGCGGCGCCACCTTCGACGACGTCGTGATGCTGCGCGTCTACCTGACCACCCGCGACCACTTCGCCGAGATGAACGACGCCTACGGCGACTTCGTCCTGCCCCGCTCCACCAGCGGCGTCCTGCCGTCCCGCACCACCGTCATGTGCGAACTCCCGCGCGCCGAGATGCTGGTCGAGATCGACGCCCTCGCAGTCCTGTCCTGACCTCAGCTGCGGTAGTAGCTGTCTGTTTCGAGGTCTTCCAGCAGGGTTGGGCCGGTGGGGGTCCAACCCAGCAGGGTCTGGGTGGCTGTGCTGGTGGTGGGCAGGTCCAGGGCGAAGAAGCCGCCCAGCCAGCCGAGGTGAGTGAGGGCCTCGTCGGGGGTGACGGAGGTGGCCGGGAGGTTGAGGCCGGCGGCGATGGCTTCGGCGATCGCGCGGGTGGGGACGCCTTCCTCGGCGGTGGCGTGCAGGATGGCGCCGGCCGGGGCCTTGGTGATGCCGAGGGCAACTAGTTTGCCGGCGTCCGAGCGGTGGACCGCGGGCCAGCGGTTGGCGCCGTCGCCGACGTACGGGACGAAGCCGAGGGCGCGGGCCCGGGTGACCAGCATGGGGATCAGGCCGAGGTCGCCGGCGCCGTGCACGGTCGGGGCGAAACGCGCGACGATCGGGTGAACGCCCTTGTCCTGAAAGGAAAGCGCGAGGTTCTCCGCACCGCCGCGCGGGGTGTCGGGGCCGTGGTGGGGTGAGAGGTCGGCCTCGGTCGATGAGCGGCCGGGGACGGGGTTGATGCCCGCGGCCATCAGGAACGGGCGGTTCGAGCCGGCGAGTTCGTCGCCGATCGTCTGGACCGCGGCGCGCTCGGCCGCATTCGAAGCCGGGCCGAAGTCGTGCTTGTTGGCGAGGTTGATGACGGCGTCGGCGGCGGCCGCGCCGGTCCGGATGCTGTCCAGGTCGTCGAGGTCGCCGCGCAGTACCTCGACGCCCTTGGCCGCGAGTGCCGCGGCGGACTTGTCCGAGCGGGCCAGCCCGACGATCTGATGGCCGTCGGCGAGCAGTTCGTCGACGGCGATCGAGCCGATCCAGCCGGAGGCTCCGGTGACGAAGACGCGCATGGTGTACTCCTTGGAAGGTTGATGTCAGTGCCTGACATCAACCACCGTACCTCGCTATGTCAGTCCCTGTCATCAACTAGACTGGCGGCATGGTGCGATGGGAGCCGGGCGCGACGGACCGGCTGCGCGTCGCCGCGCTGGAGCTCTACGTTCAGCAGGGCTACGAGCAGACGACGGTGGGAGAGATCGCCAAGAGCGTCGGGCTGACCGAGCGGACGTTCTTCCGGCACTTCGCCGACAAGCGGGAAGTGCTGTTCGACGGCGAGGACCTGCTACAGCACGCCTTCGTGGCCGCGGTCGCCGCCGCGCCGCCGGGGAGCGCGCCGCTGGAGGTGGTCGCGGCCGCGCTGGCCTCGACCGCGCAGCACCTCGAGGAGCGCCGCCCCTGGTCGCGCAAGCGCAACCAGGTGATCGCCGCCAATCAGCCGCTCAAGGAGCGTGAGCTGCTGAAGCTCGCGAGCCTGACCGCCGCCATCGCCGAGGCGTTCCGGCAGCGGGGCGTCCCCGACCCGGCCGCCGCCCTCGCCGCCGAGACTTGCGTCACCGTCTTCGCCGTCGCCTTCGGGCAGTGGATCGCCGACGGTGAGACGCGGTCGTTGGCGACGGTGGAGCGGGATATTTTGGCTGAGTTCAAGCAACTGATGACCGCCTTGGAGACAGCCGAGCCTTAATGGCAGACCCCGTCAGCCTCTGGAAGATCGCGCCTTCGGTGTACCTGCCGGCGCTGCTGTACGGCATCGGTTCGGGCGCGATCGCTCCCGTGGTCGCGCTGTCGGCGCTGCAACTGGGCGCCCCGATCGCGGTCGCCAGCTTGGTCGTCGCCGCGGCCGGGGTGGGGCAGGTGATCGGCGACATCCCGGCCGGCGCGCTGGCCACCAAGGTCGGCGAGCGCCGCGCGATGGTGCTGGCCACGCTGCTGGTCTCGTGCGCGCTCGCCATCTGTCTGGTCGCTCCGAGTGTGTGGAGTCTCGCCCTCGCCATCGGCCTGACCGGGGTCGCCGGAGCCGTCTGGAATCTGGCCCGCCAGGCCTACCTCAGCGAAGCGGTGCCGCTGCAGATGCGCGCCCGAGCGCTGTCGACGCTCGGGGGAGTCGGCCGGATCGGCTCGTTCATCGGGCCCTTCGTCGGCGCCTTCGCGATGAAGTTCCTCGGCACCGACGGCGCCTACTGGGTGCACCTGGTCGCGGCCGCGCTCGCCTGCATCGTGCTGCTCAGCCTCCCCGACCTCGAGTCCGTACGCCGCAGCCGCGCGGCCAACCCGGTCGTGCTGCAGTCCACCGCCGCGGTGATCCGCGAACACCTCCCCGTACTGCGAACGCTCGGCACCGGCGCGCTGCTGGTCGGCGCGGTCCGCGCCTCCCGTCAGGTGGTGGTCCCGCTCTGGGCCGAGCACATCGGGCTCGACGCGCAGACCACCAGCATCATCTTCGGGGTCTCCGGCGCGGTCGACATGCTGCTCTTCTATCCGGCCGGCTCGGTGATGGACCGCTTCGGCCGCAAGTGGGTCGCAGTACCGTCGATGTTCGTGTTGGGGCTGGCACATCTGTTGCTGCCGCTGACTCATTCGGTGACGACGCTGACGGCGGTCGCGCTGCTGATGGGGGTCGGCAACGGCCTAGGGGCGGGGGTGATCATGACGTTGGGCGCCGACGCCTCGCCCGCGGTGGGCAGAGCGCAGTTCCTGGGCGCCTTCCGATTGTTTTCAGACACCGGTAGCAGCGCCGGCCCTTTGCTGATTGCCGGCGTCACGGCTCTGGCCGGGCTGGCCCCCGCGGTGCTGTTCATGGGCCTCACCGGCTGGGCTGCGGCGACCGCGATGAACCGCTGGATCCCGGCTCGGCCGAGGCCGCCGGAGTAACCGATTTGGTTCGCCCGGCTTCCGATGTTTCAATGGACCCTGCCGAAGACCGCTGGTCGTTGCTCCCGGAGCAGCTGAAGGTCCACAACTCGTGGACGGCCCGCGCAGGTGACAAGTCAGTGAAGTAGTTACTTTCACGCCCTTGCGCCTGCGCAGGGGCGTTTTCGATGTTCTGGGTCCTTGGCCGGCGCGGCAAGAGAAGCCCAACCCTGCTCTTGCAGGGCGGAAGGAGAACCATGGCGAGGCCGGACAAGGCAGCCGACGTCGCGGAGCTCACTGAGAACTTCAGGAGCTCAGGCGCCGCCGTACTGACCGAGTACCGCGGACTCACCGTGGCGCAGTTGCGGCAGTTGCGCACTACGCTCGGTGACGACGTGCACTACGCCGTGGTGAAGAACACGCTGACCAAGATCGCGGCCAAGGACGCGGGTGTGGAGTCGTTCGACTCCCTGCTCGAGGGTCCGTCGGCCATCGCCTTCATCAAGGGCGACCCGGTGGTCGCGGCCAAGGGGCTGCGTGACTTCGCCAAGGCCAATCCCCTTCTCGTCATCAAGGGCGGTGTGCTGGACGGCAAGGCACTCGGCTCCGACGAGATCAAGAAGCTCGCTGACCTGGAGTCGCGTGAGGTCCTCCTCTCGAAGCTCGCAGGTGCGATGAAGGCGGCCCCGCAGCAAGCGGTGTCGTTGTTCGCTGCTCCGCTCGCACAGGCCGCGCGCCTGTTCGCTGCGCTGCAGGACAAGCTGCCGGCCGACGACGCCCCCGTGGCGGACGAGGCTCCGGCTGCGGAGGCTGTGCAGGACACGGTCGACGCACCTGCCGAAGAGGCGAGCACCGAGGAGACCGCTTCAGCTGACAGCTGACGCGTTCGCTTCACGCAGTACCCCAATCAGTGATCACCCCAGCAACACGTTGAAGGAAGGACCGCCACCATGGCGAAGCTCAGCACCGAAGAGCTGCTCGGTCAGTTCAAGGACCTCACCCTGCTCGAGCTCTCTGAGTTCGTGAAGGCCTTCGAGGAGGAGTTCGGCGTGACCGCCGCCGCTCCCGTCGCCGTCGCCGCCGCCGGTGTCCCCGGCGCCCCGGCCGAAGAGGCCTTCGAGCAGGACGAGTTCGACGTCGTCCTGGAGTCGGCCGGCGACAAGAAGATCCAGGTCATCAAGGAGGTGCGCGGCCTCACGAGCCTCGGCCTGAAGGAGGCCAAGGACCTCGTCGAGAGCGCCCCGAAGGCCATCCTCGAGAAGGTCGACAAGGCTGCCGCGGAGAAGGCCAAGGAGGCCCTCGAGGGCGCCGGGGCCACCGTCTCCGTCAAGTGACCTGTGCGGCCTAGCCGCACAACGAAGTGATACCAGTTGAAGGGCGGTCCTACCGGGCCGCCCTTCGGCATGTCCGGACCGGACTAGGATCCCCGGTGATTCCGGTGCGTGATCAGGTTGTGACTCCCGGGTCGTCATCACTTGACAGACAGGGGTTACGTAAAACCGTACTCGTGCGTAACCTAAGCAACCGCGCCCTCGTTGAACTGGCGAAAGCACGTCGGTCGGGGCTGCACGATCTACCCGTGAGGAGGACCGGTGGGCGTAGAAGTCCGCGTCGAGGGACTGTCCAAGTCCTTCGGAAGTCAGCTGATCTGGGGCGACGTGTCCCTGACGCTGCCCGCCGGTGAGATCTGCGTGATGCTGGGCCCTTCCGGCACCGGGAAGTCCGTATTCCTGAAGACGCTGATCGGTCTGCTCAAGCCGGACAAGGGTCACGTGCACATCGAGGGTGTCGACATCGCCACCTGCTCGGAGCGCTCGCTGTACGAGATCCGCAAGCTGTTCGGGGTGCTGTTCCAGGACGGCGCCATGTTCGGCTCGATGAACCTGTACGACAACGTCGCCTTCCCGCTGCGCGAGCACACCAAGAAGTCCGAGTCCGAGGTCCGCTCCATCGTGATGGAGAAGATGGAGATGGTCGGCCTGGTCGGCGCGGAGAAGAAGCTGCCCGGCGAGATCTCCGGCGGGATGCGCAAGCGGGCCGGGCTGGCCCGCGCGCTGGTGCTGGAGCCCGAGATCCTGCTCTTCGACGAGCCCGACTCCGGTCTCGACCCGGTCCGGACCGCGTTCCTGAACCAGCTGATCATCGACCTGAACGAGATGACCCAGGCCACCTGCCTGATCGTCACCCACGACATCAACACCGCGCGCACGGTGCCGGACAACATCGGCCTGCTGTACCACCGGCACCTGGCGATGTTCGGCCCGCGCGAGATGCTGCTGTCCAGCGAGGAGCCGGTGGTCCGCCAGTTCCTGAACGCGCAGCGGATCGGCCCGATCGGCATGTCGGAGGAGAAGGACGCCGACGAGCTGGCCGCCGAGGCCGATCAGGAGCTGCCACCGCTGCCGCCGATCCCGATCCAGCAACTGCCCAGCAGCGGCGTACTGCGTCCGACGCAGCGCCCGCCGGGGCAGTGGTGTGAAGAGAACGGCGTGACGCCACCGCCGGGTTCCTTCGCCTCCGCGACCGTGGGGGCTTCGTGAGCCTTTCGGCGACCGCCCCGCTGAAAGCAGCAGGATCACTGTTCGCTTTCGCGCTGGACACGGCCCGGGCCTCGGTCCGCCGGCCGTTCCAGCTGCGCGAGTTCCTGCAGCAGGCCTGGTTCGTGGCCAGCGTGACGATCATCCCGACCGCGCTGGTGGCGATCCCGTTCGGCGCGGTGATCGCGCTGCAGGTCGGCGGACTGATCAAGCAGTTCGGCGCGCAGGCCTTCACCGGGTCGGCCGCCGTCCTGGCCGTGGTCCGGGAGGCGTCGCCGATCGCGACCGCGCTGCTGATCGCGGGCGCCGGCGGCTCGGCGATCTGTGCCGACCTGGGCGCGCGGAAGATCCGCGAAGAGCTCGACGCGATGATGGTGCTCGGCATCGACCCGATCCAGCGCCTGGTCGTCCCGCGGGTGCTGGCCACCATGATGGTCGCGTTCTTCCTGAACGGTTTCGTCAGCGTGGTCGGCGTGATGGGCGGCTACGTCTTCAACGTCGTCCTGCAGGACGGCACGCCAGGCAGTTACATCGCCTCGTTCACCGCGCTCGCGCACCTGCCCGACCTGTGGCAGGGCCAGGCGAAGGCGCTGGTCTTCGGCTTCATCGCCGCAGTGGTCGCGTCGTACAAGGGGATGAACGCCGGTGGCGGCCCGAAGGGCGTCGGCGACGCGGTGAACCAGTCCGTCGTGATCACCTTCATGCTGCTGTTCGTCGCGAACTTCGCGATGACGGCGATCTACTTCCAGCTCGTCCCGCCGAAGGGGGCGTGACGTGTCCGTCCTGGTCGACGTGCTGGTGAAGAAGCCGCTGAACTCCCTGGACCGGCTGGGGGAGCAGCTCGCCTTCTACCTGAAGGCCCTGGCCTGGTCGGGTAAGTCCGTCACCCGCTACCGGCGCGAGATCCTCCGGCTGCTGGCCGAGGTGACGCTCGGCACCGGCGCGCTGGCGGTGATCGGCGGCACCGTCGGCGTGATCACCTTCCTGGCCTTCTTCACCGGCACCGAGGTCGGCCTGCAGGGCTACTCGGCGCTGAACCAGATCGGCACCTCGGCCTTCGCCGGCTTCGTCAGCGCCTACATCAACACCCGCGAGATCGGCCCGCTGATCGCCGGTATCGCGCTGGCCGCGACGGTCGGCTGCGGTTTCACCGCCCAGCTCGGCGCGATGCGGATCAGCGAGGAGATCGACGCCCTCGAGGTGATGGCGATCCCGTCCCTGCCGTACCTGGTCACCACCCGGATCATCGCCGGGCTGATCGCCGTCGTCCCCCTGTACGTCGTGGGGTTGCTGTCGTCGTACTTCGCCACCCGGCTGACCGTGACCACCTTCTACGGGCAGAGCACCGGCACGTACGACCACTATTTCCATCTGTTCTTACCACCAGGGGACGTGCTCTGGTCGTTCGGCAAGGTGCTGGTCTTCTCGGTCCTGGTGATCCTGGTGCACTGCTACCACGGGTACCACGCGACCGGCGGTCCCGCGGGCGTCGGCGTCGCCGTCGGCCGCGCGGTCCGGACGTCGATCGTGGTGATCAACGTGGTCGACCTGCTGCTGTCGATGGCGATCTGGGGAACCACGACCACCGTCAGGCTGGCGGGATAGCGATGACCAGACGAATCCTCGGGACCGCCTTCATCGGGATGCTCTGCTTCCTGCTCTGGCTCACCTACGCCTTCTACGCCAAGGTCTTCACCGACACCGTCGAGGTGAAGCTGCAGACCAGCCACATCGGCCTGCAGCTGAACCGGCACGCGGACGTGAAGCTGCGCGGCATCATCGTCGGCGAGGTCAGCGACGTCTCCACCGACGGCGAGTTCGCCACCGTGCGCCTGTCGCTGAAGCCGGATCAGGTGAAGGAGATCTCCAGCCAGGTCAGCGCCCGGATCCTGCCGAAGACGCTGTTCGGCGAGAAGTACGTCGCGCTGGTGCCGCCGGCCGGTCAGGCGGGCCGGGCGATCCGGGCCGGCGACGTGATCGCCCGGGACAAGACCGCGGTCGGCATCGAGATCGAGAAGGTGCTGAACGACGCGCTGCCGTTGCTGCAGGCGGTCGACCCGGCCGACCTGAACGCGACGCTGAACACGCTGGCCACGGCGCTGGAGGGACGCGGTACCGAGATCGCCTCGACCCTGACCCAGCTCGACGGCTACCTGAAGAAGCTGAACCCGAACGTGCCGAACCTGATCGCGGCGCTGACCAAGCTGACCCAGGTCTCGAACATCTACGGCGACGTCACCCCCGAGCTGGCCCGGGCGCTGCGCAACCTGACCATCACCGGAAACACGGTGGTCGAGAAGGAGAAGCAGCTGCAGACCTTCTTCACCGACGTGCAGACCCTGTCGGCCACCGGGAACACCTTCCTGAAGGAGAACGAGGACCGGGTGATCCGGCTCGGCGAGGTGAGCCGGCCGGTGCTCGACCTGCTGGAGCGCTACTCGCCCGAGTTCCCCTGCTTCCTCAAGGTGATGACCGACACCGCGCCGATCCTGAACGACACGTTCCGCGACGGCATCCTGCACATCAACCTGGAGCTGGTCACCAACCAGCCCACGCCGTACCAGCCGAACGAGACCCCGAGGTACGACGACCACCGCGGTCCGACCTGTGTCGGCAAGAACTACAGCGTGCCGGGGGAGAAGCCCGGCCCGTACACCCAGCAGAACCCGGCGCCGTACGTCACCGGCGAGGACGGCGTGGTCGGCGACCACGGCAAGAAGACCCGCTTCCCGGTCAACCTGCAGCTGAACCGGGCGATGCCCGGCTTCGCGATGGACACCGGCGGCGCCGGTACGCCGGCCGAGCAGAAGGTGATCGACTCCTTCGCCGGACCCGCGATGGGCATCCCGGCCGGCGACGTACCGGATCTGACCACCCTGATGATCGGGCCCCTCGTACGTGGTGGGCAGGTGAACCTGAAATGAAGCTGCTGGACAGGAAGACCTCGATCGACACCGTGCGGCTGGCGATCTTCGTGGTCGTCACCACCGTCGCGACCGCGCTGCTGGCGGTCACCATCGGCAACATCAGCTTCACCGCGACCACGAAGTACCGGGCCGTGTTCACCGACGTGGTCGGGCTGAACAAGGGCGACGACATCCGGATCGCCGGGGTCCGGGTCGGGCAGGTCGACAAGATCGAGATCTACCAGGACAAACTGGCGATGATCAGCTTCAGCGTCGACTCCGGCCAGGTCGTGGACACCTCGACCCGGGCGACGATGCGCTACCGGAACCTGGTCGGCAACCGCTACATCGCGCTCACCGAAGGTGTCGGTGGCGGCAGCCGGATGAAGGCGAACGGCATCATCGGAAAGGACCGGACCGCCCCCGCGCTGGACCTGTCGGTGCTCTTCAACGGGTTCAAGCCGCTGTTCACCGCGCTGACCCCGAAGGACGTGAACCAGTTCGCGTTCGAGGTGATCAAGGTGCTGCAGGGCGAGGGCGGCACGATCGAGAGCCTGCTGGCCCGGACCGCGTCGCTGACCACCACGCTGGCCGACTCCGACCAGGTGATCGGCGACCTGATCACCAACCTGACCTCGACCCTGCAGATCGTCTCGCAGCGGCAGGCGAACTTCTCCCAGCTGCTGGTCAACCTGCAGCAGTTCATCACCGGGCTGAGCCAGGACATCAACCCGATCCTCGGCTCGCTGACCTCGATCAACTCGCTGAACACCAAGACGGCCGGCCTGCTGCAGCAGACCAGGGTGCCGATCAAGGCGGACCTGGACCGGCTGCGGGAGGTCTCGACCACCCTCGACGACACCCAGGCGATCTGGGTCAAGACGCTGCAGAACATGCCGGGCAAGCTCGAGACGATGACCCGGACCGCGTCGTACGGGTCCTGGTTCAACTTCTACCTGTGCGGCTTCGACGGCAACGTCACGCTGCCGCTGGGCACCCGGATCCCGATCAGCCATGACGTGAACTCCGCGAGGTGTGCGAAGTGAAGCCGTTCAGAGAACAGAACCAGGTCACCATCGGCGTGGTCGGCCTGACCGTGCTCGGGCTGATCATGCTGGCGGCGTTCAAGGTGCAGGACCTGCCGCTGATCGGTGGCGGCACGAAGTACTCCGCGCAGTTCTCCGAGGCCGGTGGGCTGAAGCCGAAGGACGAGATCCGGGTGGCCGGTGTCCGGGTCGGCCAGGTCCGTAAGGTCGAGCTGGCCGGCACCCACGTCCGGGTCGACTTCGTGGTCGACCGGGGCGTCAAGCTCGGTGACCAGACCGGCGCTGAGATGAAGATCAAGACGCTGCTCGGGCAGAAGTACCTGAAGCTGGACCCGGCAGGTGACGGCGAGCTGAAGGAGGGCTCGGAGATCCCGCTGGCCCGGACGGTCTCGGCGTACGACGTGGTGGACGCGTTCACCGATCTGGCCAACACCACCGAGCGGATCGACACCGCGCAGCTGGCGAAGGCGCTGGACACCCTGTCGACCACCTTCAAGAACACCCCCGAAGAGGTGCAGGCGTCACTGACCGGGCTGTCCCGGCTGTCGCGCAACGTCGCCAAGCGCGACGAGGAGCTGAAGAAGCTGCTGCAGCACTCCGAGGTGGTCACCAAGGTCCTTGCCGACCGCAACCAGCAGCTGGTCAAGCTGATGAAGGACGGCAACACCGTGTTCCAGGCCGTGCAGGCCCGCCGGGTGCTGATCCACCAGCTGCTCGTCTCGACCCAGAAGCTGTCCGCGCAGATCACCGCGCTGGTCCGGGAGAACCGCAAGGACCTGGCGCCGACGCTGACCAAGGTGAACGCCGTGCTGGCCACGCTGCTGAAGAACCAGAACGCGCTGGACGCCAGCATCAAGGGGCTCGCGCCGTACGCGCGGGTGTTCACCAACACGCTCGGCACCGGGCCGTGGTTCGACACCTACGTGCAGAACCTGGTGCCGGTGCCGGAGATCCCGTTGCCGACCATCCCGATTCCGGGGCTGCCGCCGATCCTGAGCGGACTGACCGGGGGGACGGGCCGATGAAGGTTGCCGCGCTGTCCCGGCTGATCGCCTTCGGTGTCGTCATCGTGGTGCTCGCCGTCAGTGTGATCGCGTTGTGGCCGCACCCCGAGCGGGTGTCGGCGACCGCGTACTTCCCGCGGGCGGTCAGCGTCTACCCGGGGTCCGACGTCCGGATCCTCGGGATCAAGGTCGGCGAGATCGAGAGCGTGACGCCGGCCGGGCGCGCGGTACGGGTGAAGTTCTGGTGGGAGGCCAAGCACAAGGTGCCGTCGAACGCGAAGGCGGTGATCGCCTCGCCGTCGATCGTTGCCGACCGCTACATCCAGCTCACCCCGGCGTACTCCAAGGGGACGGTGATGGCCGACGGCGCGGAGATCCCGCTGGACCGGACCGCCGTACCGCTGGAGCTGGACCAGATCTACCAGAGCCTGAACGACCTGTCGGTCGCGCTCGGGCCGAAGGGCGCCAACGACCAGGGCGCGCTGTCGCGGCTGCTGGACGTGTCGGCGGCCAACCTGAACGGTCAGGGCGCGAAGCTGAACCAGACCATCACCGATGTCTCGACCCTGACCCAGACGCTGTCGAGCAACTCCAAGAGTCTGTTCACCACGATCAAGCAGCTGCAGACCTTCGTCTCCGCGCTGGCCGCGAACGACGGCCTGGTGAAGCAGTTCAACACGAACTTCGCGGCCACCTCGACCACGCTGGCCGGTGAACGCAAGGACCTCGCGGCCGCGCTGTCCCTGCTGGCCACCGCGCTCGGCGAGGTCGCCACCTTCGTCAAGGACAACCGCGGGCTGCTGAAGACCACCATCTCCGGCGCCACCGACATCTCCCAGATCCTGGTCAAGGAGAAGGCGGCGCTGGCCGAGATCATCGACACCGCGCCGCTCGGCCTGGGCAACCTGGCCCGGGTCTACAACCCGCAGTTCGGCACCCTGGACCAGCGGATCAACCTGGCCCAGCTGGACGACCCGGCGACCTTCATCTGCTCGCTGCTGATCCAGGCCAACCAGCCGCTCTCGACCTGTACTGCGCTCAAGCCGGTCCTCAGCGCGCTGCCCAAGCTCCCGCTGCTGAGCGCGATCACCGGTTCCGGCGGACCAGCCGGTACGCCGTGGGCGCCGGCCCCGAAGCCCAAGCTGCCCAGCCCTGACCCGGTCGACGAGACGCTCGGCGGCCTGGTCCCGGGAGGCGACCGATGAGGCGGCTCCGCAGTACTGCGGTCGTCGCCGGCGTCGTCGCGATGGCGACCTTGCTGAGCGGCTGCGACTTCAGCGTCTACTCCCTGCCGTTGCCGGGTGGCGCGAAGATCAAGGGCGACGCGTACACCGTCACGGTGGAGTTCACCGACGTACTGGATCTGGTGCCGAAGTCGACGGTCAAGGTCGACGACGTCACCGTCGGCACGGTCGAGAAGGTCTGGCTGGACGGCTACACCGCCAAGGTCCGGGTCAAGCTGCCGAAGAGCCTGGAGCTGCCGGACAACGCCCGCGCGACGATCCGCCAGACCAGCCTGCTGGGCGAGAAGTTCGTCTCGCTCGCACCGCCGTCGGGGTCGGAGCAGCCGCGCGGCAAGCTGGAGAACGGCGAGCTGATCCCGCTGTCGCGGACCACCAGCAACGTCGAGGTCGAAGAGGTCCTGTCGGCGCTGTCGCTGCTGCTCAACGGCGGTGGCGTGGCCCAGCTGCAGATCATCACCCAGGAGCTGAACAAGGCGCTGACCGGGAACGAGCCGGCCATCCGCAGCGTGCTGACCCAGCTGAACACCTTCGTCGGCACCCTGGACGCGAACAAGCAGAAGATCGTCACCGCGATCACCGCCGTCGACCAGCTGGCCAAGCAGCTGAACGCGCAGAAGACGACCCTGGCGGCCGCGATCGACTCGCTGCCGAAGTCGATCGCCGCCCTGGACAAGCAACGCGCGGCGCTGGTCAAGACGCTGCAGGCGCTGGCCTCGCTGGGCAACACCGCGACCCGGGTGATCACGGCGTCGCAGAAGGACCTGGTCGCCAACCTGCAGTCGCTCTACCCGTTGCTGACCAAGCTCGCCGAGGCCGGGGAGAACCTGCCCAAGTCGCTTGAGCTGCTGCTCACCTACCCGTTCCCGGACGAGGCGGCCAAGGCGGTCAAGGGCGACTTCACCAACCTGAACATCACCCTGGACGTGAACACCCAGAAGGCCCTGAAGGGACTGCTCGGGCTGAACCTGCCGAACGTCGGTCTGACCATCCCGACCATCCCGGTCAGCGTGCCGCTGCACAACTCGCCGAAGTTCCCGACCGGCAACCCGACCGGCGGGCTGCCGTCGTTGCCGCTGCCGACCGGGACCGCGACCACCTGCGTGACGATCCTGGTGCTGCCGGTCTGTACGCCGAAGCTGAACCGCTCCGGGTTCGATCCCGAGCTCGCCAAGGTCCTGATGCCGGGGGTGGCCAAGTGATCACCAGAATGGTCCGGATCCAGCTGATGGTCTTCCTGCTGATCACCCTGGTCGGCGTCGCCTACGTCGGCGGCAAGTACGCCCAGGTCGACCAGTTGCTGTTCGACGACGACTACACGGTCAGCGCCAGCTTCGCCGAGTCCGGCGGCATCTTCTCCGGCGCCGAGGTGACGTACCGCGGTCAGCCGGTCGGCCGGGTCGGCGAGCTCAAGCTGCTGCCGGACGGCGTCGAGGTCGACCTGGACATCGAGAAGAAGACCAAGATCCCGAACGACCTGCTGGCCGTGGTCGCGAACCGGTCCGCGATCGGCGAGCAGTACGTCGACCTGCAGCCGCGCCGCGACGGCGGCCCGTTCCTGCAGGACAACTCGAAGATCTCCCGGCAGAACACCGCGCTGCCGATCGACACCACCGAGCTGCTGCTGAACCTGGACCAGTTGGTGAACTCGGTCGACAAGAACAGCCTGAAGACCACCGTCAAGGAGCTCGGCGACGCGCTCCGCGGCCGCGGCACCGATCTGCAGAAGATCATCGACAGCTCCGGCGCGCTGATCACCGACGCCGACGCGAACATTTTGCAGACGATCAAGCTGATCAACGACGGCAACACCGTGCTGGCCACCCAGGTGGCCAGCGGCAGCGCGATCAAGACCTGGGCGAAGAACCTGGCGCTGCTGTCCGACACGCTGGTCAGCTCGGACACCAACCTGCGGTCCGTGATCGACAACGGCTCCGGCGCCTCGGTCCAGCTGACCGCGCTGATCACCGAGAACCGGGCCGACATCGCGGTGCTGCTCGGCAACCTGCTGACGGTGAGCGAGCTGACCGCAGTACGGCTGGATGCGGTCGAGCAGCTGCTGGTGGTCTATCCGGCGGTGGCGATGGGCGGGTACGTCGTACCGGCGAAGGATCCGGGGACGGGGCACTACGACGCGCACTTCGGCCTGGTGCTCGGCTTCAGCCCGCCGGCCTGCCGGGCCGGTTACAACGGCACCGACAAGCGGGTCCCGCAGGACACCACCAGCAAGCCCGCGAACACCAAAGCCGGCTGTACGGCGTCGCCGGGCTCCGGTATCGACGTCCGCGGCTCCCAGAACAAGCCGGCCCCGTCGTCGCGGAACGCGAACCGGATCGGCTACGGCATCGGGTACGACGCAGCGACCGGTGCGGCCGGCGGCAAGGACGGAATGCCCGAAATGGTGCTCGGCTCGACCGGCGGCCAGGAGGAGTTGCTCGGCAAGGACTCCTGGAAGGCCCTCATCCTCGGCCCGGTGAGCGGCAAGTGAGCGGACCTTTGGGGCTCGCGATCGGCCTCGGCATCTTCCTGGTCACCGTCATCGTGCTGGGGATCCGGCAGCAGGTCCGGCGGCCGGCCGGCCGTGGGCCGGTGATCCTGGCCTGGGGGTTGAGCGTGCTGTTGGTGGTCGCGCTGGCCGGGGCGACGCTGTCGGTGGTCGCGCTGCGCGGGCAGGACGCCCGGGACAGTGAGCGCGACGGCGCGTTGAAGGCCGCGCGGCAGCTGGCGCTGGACTTCACGACGTACAACTACACGAGCTGGGACGCCGATGTGAAGCGGGTACAGGACGGCTCCACCGGGCAGTTCAAGGAGGAGTTCAAGGCTGCCTCGGAGACGATCAAGACCGAGGTGGTCACTAACAAGGCAACCTCCACCGGCGAGGTGAAAGAGGCCGGAGTGGTGTCCAACGACAAGGACTCGGCCCAGGTGCTGGTGATCGTCAACGCGGTCGTCACCAACACCGCCTCCAAGGACGGGGTGGCCCGCCGCTACCGGATCAAGCTGGACCTGGTCCGCGAGCAGGACCGCTGGCTGACCGCCGACCTGCAGGCGGTCGGCTGATGCCCCGCAAGATCGCCGGCCAGCGCCGGAAGGCCGAAGTTCCGGCCGAAGTCAACCCCGAAAACGCTGTTTCGGAGCCAGTGACTCAGGCCACATCCAAGCGTTTGCAGGAGGATTCACCGGCCTCCGGCGACACGCCGACGGTGACCGAGGGTGACGAAGGTGGCGCTGCGCTGGCCGCCGAGCCGGCTCCAGCGAAGGCCTCCGGCGCGACCGTGGTGCCCGTTGAGCGGGCCGCGGCCCCGGTCTCCCGGGTCAGCGTCGTGCTGTCGGCTGCGCTCGGGGTGTTGCTGGTGGTGATCCTGGCGCTGACCGGGATCCTCGGGGTGAAGGCCTGGAAGGGCAAGGAGGCCGAGGATGCCCGTGACCAGGCGTCCGCGGCTGGGCGGAAGGCCGCCGAAACCGCGCTCAGCTACGACTACCGCACGCTGGACAAGAGTTTCGCGGACGCCCGGGCGACGATGACGCCGGAGTTCGCCGGCCAGTTCGACGCCACCGCCAAGGTGGCCGGCGAGATCGCCACCAAGACCAAGGCGACGGTCCGGGCCGAGGTGCGCGACGTCGGGGTCCGCGACGGCGACGCCGACCGGGTGACGCTGATCATCTTCGTCAACCAGACCACCACCAGCACGATCACGGAGGGTAAACCCCGGATCGACCAGAACCGGACCAGATTCACGATGGTCCGAAACGGCACGCAATGGCTGGTCCAGGAGATCGCCGGACTGTAGTCTGCTGGTGACTCCGGAGAGGATGTTCCGGGCGGCTCGCGGGTTGGTTACCCGCTGGAGAACCCGGGTCTTTCTTGACGGAGTGGGTGGTCCGAAGGCATAGTGTCGGACCCCATTGGACAGGCTTGCCCTGATCGGGTAGCCTATTGCTTTGCGCTGCCTTTAACCGCACCCTTGTTCATCCTCAGAACTTGACGAGGGTCGTTTGGCATGCGCTCCCAGCACCGAAGTGCCGCTTTCGAAGTTACTTTGCGAGCCCGTGGAAGGACGCCCCTTGGTCGCCTCGCGCAACCCCCAGTCCGACAGCATTACGAACGTTTCCGGCGCACCCCGTCGCATCTCCTTCGCAAAGATCTCCGAGCCTCTCGAGGTTCCGGATCTTCTTGCGTTGCAGGTGGACAGTTTCGACTGGCTGGTCGGAAACGAAACCTGGCAGGCCAGGGTGGCCGCCGCCGAGGCGGAGGGACGGACAGATCTGTCCTCCCCGTCCGGCCTCGAGGAGATCTTCGAAGAGATCTCCCCGATCGAGGACTTCAGCGGAACCATGTCGCTGTCGTTCCGTGACCACCGGTTCGAGCCCCCGAAGAACACGGTCGACGAGTGCAAGGAGCGTGACGTCACCTACTCGGCGCCGCTGTTCGTCACCGCCGAGTTCATGAACAACGAGACCGGCGAGATCAAGAGCCAGACCGTCTTCATGGGTGACTTCCCGTTGATGACGCGCAAGGGCACGTTCGTGATCAACGGCACCGAGCGTGTCGTCGTGTCCCAGCTGGTTCGCTCGCCCGGTGTGTACTTCGAGCGCACGCCGGACAAGACGTCGGACAAGGACATCTTCACCGCGAAGATCATCCCGTCACGCGGTGCGTGGCTGGAGTTCGAGATCGACAAGCGCGATCTGGTGGGCGTGCGGCTGGACCGCAAGCGCAAGCAGAACGTCACCGTGCTGCTCAAGGCGCTCGGCTGGACCGACGCGCAGATCCTCGAGGAGTTCGGCGAGTACGAGTCGATCCGGCTCACCCTGGAGAAGGACCACACCTCCGGGCAGGACGACGCGCTGCTGGACATCTACCGCAAGCTGCGCCCCGGCGAACCGCCGACGCGCGAGGCTGCCCAGGCGCTGCTGGACAACTACTACTTCAACGGCAAGCGCTACGACCTGGCCAAGGTCGGCCGGTACAAGATCAACAAGAAGCTCGGCCGTGACGAGACCCACGACACCGCCGTTCTGACCATCAACGACATCGTGGCGACGATCAAGTACATCGTCGCGCTGCACGAGGGCAAGACCGAGCTGACCGCGCCGCAGGGCGAGATCGTCGTCGAAGAGGACGACATCGACCACTTCGGCAACCGCCGTCTGCGCACGGTCGGCGAGCTGATCCAGAACCAGCTCCGCACCGGCCTGGCCCGGATGGAGCGGGTGGTCCGCGAGCGGATGACGACCCAGGACGTCGAGGCGATCACGCCGCAGACCCTGATCAACATCCGCCCGGTGGTCGCGGCGCTGAAGGAGTTCTTCGGAACCTCCCAGCTGTCGCAGTTCATGGACCAGACGAACCCGATCGCGGGTCTGACCCACAAGCGCCGCCTGTCGGCACTCGGCCCGGGTGGTCTGTCGCGTGAGCGGGCCGGCTTCGAGGTCCGGGACGTGCACCCGTCGCACTACGGCCGGATGTGCCCGATCGAGACCCCGGAAGGCCCGAACATCGGCCTGATCGGCTCGCTCGCGACGTACGGCCGGGTGAACCCGTTCGGCTTCGTCGAGACGCCGTACCGCAAGGTCGTCGACGGCCGGGTCACCGACCAGGTCGACTACCTGACCGCGGACGAGGAGGACCGGTTCGTCATCGCTCAGGCCAACGCGGCGCTGACCGACGACGACGTGTTCGCCGAGGACCGGGTGCTGGTTCGCCGGCGTCACGGTGAGGTCGAGCTCGTGCTGGTCGACGACGTCGACTACATGGACGTCTCGCCGCGCCAGATGGTGTCGGTCGCGACCGCGATGATCCCGTTCCTCGAGCACGACGACGCCAACCGCGCCCTGATGGGCTCCAACATGCAGCGCCAGGCCGTTCCGCTGATCACCGCGGACGCCCCCCTGGTCGGTACCGGCATGGAGTTCCGCGGAGCGGTCGACGCCGGTGACGTGCTGGTGTCGGAGAAGGCCGGTGTGATCAAGGAGGTCTCGGCCGACCTGATCGAGGTCGCCGCCGACGACGGCACGTACCAGACCTACCGGCTGCAGAAGTTCCGTCGCTCGAACCAGGGCACCTGCATCAACCAGCGTCCGTTGGTCGACGCCGGGCAGCGGGTCGAGGTCGGCTCGCCGCTGGCCGACGGTCCGTGCACCGACGAGGGCGAGATGGCCCTCGGCCGGAACCTGCTCGTGGCGTTCATGCCGTGGGAGGGTCACAACTACGAGGACGCGATCATCCTCAGCCAGCGCGTCGTGCAGCAGGACCTGCTGACCTCGATCCACATCGAGGAGCACGAGGTCGACGCCCGCGACACCAAGCTGGGCCCGGAGGAGATCACCCGCGACATCCCCAACGTCTCCGACGAGATGCTGGCGGACCTGGACGAGCGGGGCATCATCCGGATCGGCGCCGAGGTCACCACCGGTGACATCCTGGTCGGCAAGGTCACGCCCAAGGGTGAGACCGAGCTGACCCCGGAGGAGCGGCTGCTCCGGGCGATCTTCGGTGAGAAGGCGCGCGAGGTGCGCGACACCTCGCTGAAGGTGCCGCACGGTGAGAACGGAACCGTCATCGGGGTCCGCGTCTTCGACCGCGACAACGGCGACGAGCTGCCGCCGGGCGTGAACCAGCTGGTCCGCGTGTACGTCGCGCAGAAGCGCAAGATCTCCGTCGGCGACAAGCTCGCCGGACGCCACGGCAACAAGGGCGTCATCTCGAAGATCCTGCCGGTCGAGGACATGCCGTTCATGGAGGACGGCACCCAGGTCGACATCATCCTGAACCCGCTGGGCGTGCCCGGCCGGATGAACGTCGGTCAGGTGCTCGAGACCCACCTCGGCTGGGTTGCCAGCCGCGGCTGGAAGGTCGACCCGGACAGCACCGAGGAGTGGGCCCAGCGGCTGATCAAGATCGGCGCCGGCGAAGCCGAGCCGTTCACGAACGTCGCCACCCCGGTCTTCGACGGTGCACGTGAGGAAGAGGTCACCGGCCTGCTCGGCTCGACCCTGCCGAACCGTGACGGCGACCGCCTGGTCAACAGCACCGGCAAGGCCAACCTGTTCGACGGCCGCTC
The DNA here is from genome assembly GCF_040687575.1 of Kribbella sp. NPDC056861. Classification (NCBI taxonomy): domain Bacteria; kingdom Bacillati; phylum Actinomycetota; class Actinomycetes; order Propionibacteriales; family Kribbellaceae; genus Kribbella; species Kribbella sp. NPDC056861. The sequence continues at coordinate 676,665 of NZ_JBFBNQ010000003.1, forward strand.
GGGTGAGCCTTTCCCGCAGCCGGTCGGCGTCGGGTACATGTACCTGCTGAAGCTGCACCACCTGGTGGACGACAAGATCCACGCCCGCTCGACCGGTCCGTACTCGATGATCACGCAGCAGCCGCTGGGTGGTAAGGCGCAGTTCGGTGGTCAGCGGTTCGGCGAGATGGAGGTGTGGGCCCTCGAGGCCTACGGTGCCGCCTTCGCGCTGCAGGAGCTGCTCACCATCAAGTCCGATGACGTCGTCGGTCGCGTCAAGGTGTACGAAGCGATCGTCAAGGGCGAGAACATCCCGGAACCGGGTATCCCCGAGTCCTTCAAGGTTCTCGTCAAGGAAATGCAGTCCCTGTGCCTGAACGTTGAGGTGCTCTCGTCCGACGGAAGCCGGGTCGAGATGCGCGACAGCGAAGAGGACGTCTTCCGCGCGGCGGAGGAACTGGGAATCGATCTGTCCCGGCGCGAGCCGAACAGCGTCGAAGAGGTCTGAGCGGGTTGCCGCTTTCGATCAACAACCAACTCACTCAGACCCAACTTTTGACAATCGGGAGATAACACATCGTGCTCGACGTGAACTTCTTCGACGAGCTTCGGATCGGCCTGGCGACCGCGGATGAGATCCGCCAGTGGTCGCACGGCGAGGTCAAGAAGCCCGAGACGATCAACTACCGGACGCTCAAGCCCGAGCGTGACGGTCTGTTCTGCGAGAAGATCTTCGGTCCCACCCGGGACTGGGAGTGCTACTGCGGTAAGTACAAGCGTGTCCGCTTCAAGGGCATCATCTGTGAGCGGTGTGGCGTAGAGGTCACCCGGTCCAAGGTGCGTCGCGAGCGGATGGGCCACATCGAGCTGGCCGCGCCGGTCACCCACATCTGGTACTTCAAGGGTGTCCCGTCGCGACTCGGTTACCTGCTCGACCTCGCCCCGAAGGACCTCGAGAAGGTCATCTACTTCGCGGCGTACATGATCACCGACGTCGACGACGAGGCGCGGCACCGCGACCTCTCGTCGTTGGAGGGCCGGACCGATGTCGAGCGCAAGCAGCTCGAGGGCCGGCGCGACAACGACATCGAGACCCGGATGAAGAAGCTCGAGGAGGACCTCGCCCAGCTCGAGGCCGAGGGCGCGAAGGCCGACGTTCGCCGCAAGGTGAAGGAAGGCGCCGAGCGTGAGGTCAAGCAGCTGCGCGACCGTGCGCAGCGCGAGATCGACCGCCTGGACGAGGTGTGGAGCCGGTTCAAGTCGCTCAAGGTCCAGGACCTCGAGGGTGACGAGATCCTGTACCGCGCCATGAAGGAGCGGTTCGGCAAGTACTTCTCCGGCTCGATGGGCGCCGCCGCGATCCAGCGCCGGCTGCAGACCTTCGACCTGAAGGCCGAGGCCGCCAGCCTGCGCGAGACGATCAAGACCGGTAAGGGCCAGCGCAAGACGCGGGCCCTGAAGCGGCTCAAGGTCGTCACCGCGTTCCTGGCGACCAACAACAGCCCGATGGGCATGGTGCTCGACTGCGTTCCGGTGATCCCGCCGGACCTGCGGCCGATGGTCCAGCTCGACGGTGGCCGGTTCGCCACCTCCGACCTGAACGACCTGTACCGCCGGGTGATCAACCGGAACAACCGGCTCAAGCGGCTGCTCGACCTGGGCGCGCCGGAGATCATCGTCAACAACGAGAAGCGGATGCTCCAGGAGGCCGTCGACGCGCTGTTCGACAACGGCCGCCGTGGACGTCCCGTCACCGGCCCGGGCAACCGGCCGCTGAAGTCGCTGTCCGACATGCTCAAGGGCAAGCAGGGCCGGTTCCGTCAGAACCTGCTGGGCAAGCGCGTCGACTACTCCGGCCGTTCGGTCATCGTGGTCGGCCCGCAGCTGAAGCTGCACCAGTGCGGTCTGCCGAAGGCGATGGCGCTGGAGCTGTTCAAGCCGTTCGTGATGAAGCGGCTGGTCGATCTCAACCACGCGCAGAACATCAAGTCCGCCAAGCGGATGGTCGAGCGCCAGCGGTCCCAGGTCTGGGACGTGCTGGAAGAGGTCATCACCGAGCACCCGGTGCTGCTGAACCGCGCGCCCACCCTGCACCGACTGGGGATCCAGGCGTTCGAGCCGCAGCTGATCGAGGGCAAGGCGATCCAGATCCACCCGCTCGTCTGCTCCGCGTTCAACGCGGACTTCGACGGTGACCAGATGGCGGTGCACCTGCCGCTGTCGGCCGAGGCCCAGGCCGAGGCGCGGATCCTGATGCTGTCGACGAACAACATCCTGAAGCCTGCTGACGGCCGTCCGGTCACGATGCCGACCCAGGACATGATCATCGGCATCTACTTCCTGACGATGCTCAAGGAAGGCGAGCTCGGCGAGGGCCGGGCGTTCAGCTCGCTGGCGGAGGCCCTGATGGCCTTCGACCGCAAGGAGCTGTCGCTGCAGGCCAAGATCACGCTCCGGCTCGACCAGGCCGGTGCGCCGGCCGGTTCGACCGAGCGCCCGAACGGTGGGTTCTCGCTGGAGACCACGCTGGGTCGCGCCCTGTTCAACGAGGCGCTGCCGAGCGACTACACCTTCGTGGACGTCGAGGTCGGCAAGAAGCAGCTGGGCTCGATCGTCAACGATCTGGCCGAGCGCTACTCCAAGGTCCAGGTGGCCTACTGCCTGGACGCGCTGAAGGACCTCGGTTTCCGCTGGGCCACCCGGTCGGGTGTCACGGTGTCGATCGACGACTTCAGTACGCCGCCGAGCAAGCCCGAGATCATGGCGCGCTACGAGGCCCAGGCCGAGAAGGTCCAGAAGCAGTTCGAGCGGGGTCTGATCACCTCGTCCGAGCGGCGGCAGGAACTGATCGAGATCTGGACCGGCGCCAACGCCGAGGTCGGCAAGGCGATGGAGGAGAACTTCGCCAAGGCCAACCCGATCTGGATGATGGTGCACTCGGGCGCCCGTGGAAACATGATGCAGATCCGGCAGATCGCCGGTATGCGTGGTCTGGTGGCCAACCCGAAGGGCGAGATCATCGCCCGGCCGATCAAGTCCAACTTCCGCGAGGGCCTGTCGGTGGTCGAGTACTTCATCGCCACCCACGGTGCTCGTAAGGGTCTTGCCGACACCGCGCTGCGGACCGCCGACTCGGGGTACCTGACCCGTCGTCTGGTGGACGTCTCGCAGGACGTCATCATCCGCGAGGAGGACTGCGGCACCGAGCGCGGTCTGCCGAAGCTGATCGGCGAGCCCGGTCCGGACGGCAAGATCGTGCACGCCGAGAACGTGGAGACCAGCGCGTACGCACGCACCCTGGCCACCGACACGTTCGACGCGAAGGGCACGCTGGTGCTCGCCGCTGGCAGCGACCTGGGCGATGTCTCCATCGCCGCTCTGGTGGCAGCCGGGATCGAGCAGGTCAAGGTCCGCTCCGTGCTGACCTGTGACGCCAAGACGGGAACCTGCGCGAAGTGCTACGGCCGTTCGCTGGCGACCGGCAAGCCGGTCGACATCGGTGAGGCCGTCGGTATCATCGCGGCGCAGTCCATCGGTGAGCCCGGTACGCAGCTGACCATGCGGACCTTCCACACCGGTGGTGTCGCGGGTGATGACATCACCCACGGTCTGCCGCGGGTGGTCGAGCTCTTCGAGGCTCGCCAGCCCAAGGGCAAGGCGCCGATCGGTGAAGCTGCCGGCCGGATCGCGATCGAGGACACCGACAAGACCCGGAAGCTGGTGCTCACCCCGGACGACGGTTCCGAGGAGGTCGCCTACCCGGTGTCGAAGCGGGCCCGTCTGCTGATCGAGGACGGTCAGCAGGTCGAGGTCGGCCAGCAGTTGACGCAAGGTACGCCGGACCCGCAGGAAGTGCTGCGAATCCTGGGTATCCGCAAGGCGCAGGAGCACCTGGTCGACGAGGTACAGGCCGTGTACCGGTCGCAGGGTGTGGCGATCCACGACAAGCACATCGAGATCATCGTCCGGCAGATGCTGCGCCGGGTCACGGTGATCGAGTCCGGCGAGGCGAACCTGCTGCCGGGCGAGCTGGCGGACCGGCTGCTGTTCGAGGCCGAGAACCGTCGGGTCGTGTCCGAGGGCGGTACGCCGGCCTCGGGTCGTCCGGTGCTGATGGGTATCACCAAGGCGTCGCTCGCGACCGAGTCGTGGCTGTCGGCCGCCTCCTTCCAGGAGACGACCAGGGTCCTGACCGAGGCCGCGATCCACGGCAAGTCCGACTCGCTGGTCGGTCTGAAGGAGAACGTCATCATCGGAAAGCTGATCCCGGCGGGTACCGGCATGGACCGGTACCGCAACATCCGGGTGGAGCCCACCGAGGAGGCGAAGGCCGCGATGTACTCGATGGTCGGCTACGAGTCGTACGACTACGACTTCGGTCCGTCCGCCGGGCAGTCGGTCCCGCTCGACGACTTCGATCTGGGCTCGTACCAGAAGTAGGTCATCGCAGTACCCGTCGAGGGCGGCACTCCCACCAGGGGGTGCCGCCCTCGCGGCGTTTGCAGCACGATTGCCTCATGGCCGAGAACAAGACCGTCCGTACCGGCGCCTCCGTCGACGAGTTCCTCTCGTCGGTGCCCGAGCCGCGCCGCTCCGACGCGCGGGAACTCAACACGCTGCTGACCGAGCTGGCCGGTTGCGAGCCGGCCATGTGGGGCCCGTCGATCGTCGGCTTCGGCGACCGGCGGCTGGTCTACGCGAGCGGTAAGGAACTGGACTGGTTCGACGTCGGCTACTCGCCGCGGAAGACCTCACTGACCCTCTACCTGTCCGACGGTTTCGACGGGTACGCCGAACTGCTGGCGCGGCTCGGGCCGCACAAGCACACCGTCTCCTGCCTCCATCTCAAGCGGCTGGCGGACGCCGATCCCGAGGTACTGGCCGAGCTGCTCGTTGCGTCGATCGCGGCGGCCCGCAACGGCTGAGTCCGGGCCGGCCGAGACCCTGGTTGCCCTTGGCAACAAGGGAAGTACCGGCCGGATCGACGTACCGGCAGGGGTTACGGGTGTTGCTGGTGGGGCGACACGCCGAGGGTGGTCGGTCGGCTCCGGAGTGTTGCGAGGGGTGGGCGTGGAAGTGTCGGCGGGATGCGCGAAGATGACGCGTATGACGGACCTCCCGCCCTACCTGCAACCGTTCGTGCTGGACGTCGAGCAGGGGGCGGAGCGCAGTACCGATCGGGTCGGGCAGCTGGACTTCCACCGGCCCGCCGGGACCGCGCGGACCGGCGCCGTGCTGTTGGTCCACGGCGGTCCGATGCCGCCGGAGCTCGAGGTGCAGCCGCGGGACTGGCCGGTCTTCCAGGGGTATGCCGCGGCGATCGCTCAGCGCGGTCAGGTGGCTGTCACGGTCGACCACAGCCTGATCCGCGGACTCGACCAGCTGGCGACCGCGGCGGACGACGTGGAGGCCGCTGTCGGCGTACTGCGCGCCGATCCGCAGGTGGACCCGGAGCGGGTCGTGCTGTGGTTCTTCTCCGGCGGTGGACTGCTGGCGGGGGAGTGGCTGGACAGCCGCCCCGACTGGCTGCGCGCCGTCGTCCTGACCTATCCGATGCTCGCCACTCCGCCCGGTGTCGACGAACTGGTTTCCGCCGCCGAAGTGATCGGCAAACACAAGGACCTGCCGGTGCTGCTGACGAGAGTCGGCCGCGAGCGTGAAGAACTCGCCCGACCGGTGGCGGAGTTCGTCTCCGCCGGCGGTACCGCGCTGGACATCATCGACGTACCGAAAGGGCAACACGGCTTCGACATGCTCGACCACAGCGAAGAGTCCCGCGCCGCGGTGACCAAAGCCTTGGACTGGGCCATCGCCCACCTGGGCGAAGACCCCACTGCTCCCAGTCAGCTCCCCATCCCAGCCACCACCATCCCGGCCCCCACCCAGCAACCCAGCAAAACCCCCGCCACTGCACGGTCAGCTGCTGGCACGGCCGCCCCGTCCACGACGGGCCTGGTCGCGCCGCCGGCTCCGCGCCAGACCTCCGGTGGTGAGCGAGGCGAGGCGGCTGTGGCATCGGCTCGCTCGACTGCCGCCAGCGGCACCGCCGCACCGACGGCTGCCTCCGGCCTGGTCGCTCCGCCTGCCGCGGGGGACACCGCTCCGGCAGCGGCTCGGACCGAGGCTGTTGTCGAGCCGAGTCGGTCGGCTGGGTTCGTGCCGGCCGAGAAGCCTGCTGCGCCCGCCAGCCAGCAAGCTGCGGCCACCGCGACCGAGACCGCGGCCTCGCGGGTGGTCGGGCGGGTGCATGCGGCGTTCGAGGCGCATGACCTCGAGGCGTTCCTGGCGATGTACTCGCCGACGGCTCAGCTGCAGTTCGCCGACGGCCCGGTGATGCGCGGCCGCCGTTCGCTGCGTGAGCACTACCGCCCGCAGTTCGAGGCGGGGGAGTGCGAGCGGGTGCTGGTGCAGCGGATGCTGGTCGGTGACTGGGTGATCGAGCAGACCCTGACCAACGGCACCCCGACGGTGGCGCTCTACCAAGTACAGGACGGCCTGATCACCGAGGTCCGCTTCCTGGCCTGACCGCTGGTCCAGCTAGCAGTTCGAGCGCACCGCGACCACCATCGCGGTGCGCTCGAACTGGTTCAGGCCATGATGCCGAGCGGCGAAGGCTTCCAGCCCGGGAAGACCTTGCCCGCTTGCCCTTCGCTGAGCCCGAGCCGCCGCATCACGATCTCCGACAGCACGTCGCGGTAGTCGTTGGTCCCCGGCACATCACCCTGATCCAGTACGCCGGACGCCAACCCCTCCCACTTCCCGTGCACCCCGCCCTTGACCCCGCCACCCAGCACCAGCGCGACGCCGCCGTGCCCGTGGTCGGTCCCGCTGTTCGCGTTCTGCTCCACCCGCCGGCCGAACTCGCTCATCGTCACCACCGTGGTGTTGTCCAGGTCAGGCCCGAGCTCCGCCGCAAACGCAGCAAGGGCACCCGCGACCGTCTTCAGTGAGTTGGTCATGTCGCCACCGTCGACCGTGCCGAGGCCGGTGTGCATGTCCCAGCCACCAAGGTCCACAGTGGCCACCCGTACTCCGGCCTTCGACTTGATCAGCTGCGCCAACGTCGCCAGAGCCGCCCCGAACTCTCCATCCGGGTAGCCGCGATCCTTCGCCGGCGTCACCTGCTGCTTGGCATAGCTCTGCGCCTGCGCCGAAGCCTGCAAGGCATCCAGCCCCTGCACACCCAGCGGATGATCGATTCCCGTGTAGAGCGTCTTGAGCGCCGCCAGCGTCTGCGGCGCCACTCCGTCGATCCCCTTGACGGTGAAGTCCTTCAGCGAAGTCAGCATCACCGGGTTGGAGTCACCCAGCAGCGACCGGCTCATCCGGGCGCCGATCCCCAGCCCGCGGAACGTAGTACCGGGGCCCAGCTCCTGCAGGACTCTGTCGAGCCAGCCGGACTGCACCGACGACCGTGCAGCTCCACCGCGCTCCAGACAGTCCTGCGCCTGGAAGTGGCTGCGCGTCAGATCCGGCGTAGACACAGCCGGTACTGCGGCCACCTTGCCCGCCGTCATCAGCGGCAGCAGCGGACCAAGCGCCGGGTGCATCCCGAACCCACGCTGCACATTGATCAACGAAGCAGCCCGTACTGCGATCGACGGCCGAGCCTTCAGCAGTTCGGGATCGTCAGCAGGCACTACCACCGACAACCCGTCCATGCCGCCCCGCAGGAAGATGACGATCAACGTGCCACCCGGGTCAGCGCCAGGTGCCGCCCAGGAGATCCGAGTGGTCACCAGTTGCGAAGCCATGGCGGCAACGCCCACTCCCATGCCACCTGCCAACAGGCGACGCCGGGTGAAGCCCCTACTCCATTGCGACTCCCTGTCCTCTCCATCAGCCGCTACTGCAGCAGCCTGCGCCCGCAGTACTGCGTCAGCCGGTGTCGGGCCGAGGCGTCGCCAGTCCGGGCAGTCGGGGTGCAGGGAGGCGAGTGTGTCTCTCATGGGCTGGTACTCCTTCACCGGGCCAGGAACTGCGGGGAGTCGAGAACCAGGGCAACGACGTGCCCTGCTTGCCACTCCATCCGCCCCTGGTCGACGCGGGCGGTGGGCTTGGCCTGGACGAAGGTCGACAGGGCCGTGCGTTGCCGGGTGTCGGGCCGTTGCCCGATCAGTCGCTCACCCAGCCGGTCGAACCACTCTTTGTAGGTATCGCCCTTGCGAGGACGCAGCGCCGACGGCAGCTTGGCCTGCTTCATCCCGTCCCACCAGCCGTAGGTGAGGGCCCGGTGCATCGACCAGCGCTCCAGCATCTGGCCGGCGGACGCCCAGGCCGGAGCGACATCGGGGTAGCCGTTGGGGGAGGGCCAGGCCAGCGGTGCATGGCCGAGGTTGTTGAGCTCCCAGTAGACGGCTTCCAGTCCCTTGGCGGTGGCAGGTCCGAACGGCAGGTCGAGGGCACGTGCGCTACTGACCACGTCTTCGAGCGGCCGTTTCGTCTTCTGCCCAAGGGAGTTCCAGAACTCGCTGCTGCGGAACAGCGCGGTCAGCATCGGCAGGATCGCGGTGTTGTTGGTCAGATAGATCTGTGCGAGCCGGTTGACCAGTTCGGCCGGGGGAGAGTCGGAGACGAACCGTACGACGAGTTTGCGCGCGATGGTCTTGGCAGTCGCCGGGTGCTTGGCCAAGTAGTCGAGGTAGCGGTCGCCGGTGGCCAGGCCGCCTTTGCCCGAGGTATTGGCCGCAGACCAGCCGAGCACCTTCACCCGGCCGGTGCGGTGCTTGTCGGCGACGTACTCGAAGGTGCCTTCCTTGGTGGCGCTGCGGCCACTCAGTACATAGGCACTGGCCCGTACGTCCTTCTCTGTATAACCGGAAGACACTCCGACCGTGTGCAATTCCAGCAACTCGCGGCCGAGGTTCTCGTTGACGCTGTCGCGGGTCGACTGGTCGTTGTCGAGGAACCGCAGCATCGCGGGGTGCCGCATCGCGGCCTTCAACATGTCGCTGTACCGACCGAAGGCGTGCCGCCGGATCACCGACACCGCGTACTGCGGCGCGACGTCCCAGCCACGGTCCGACGGCGTCGCGACGTGCAGATGGTTGGCGAAGACGTCGACGACGACCTCGAAGAGTTGCCTGCTGCCGAACACCTGCCGGCCCAGCGTCGCCGTCCCCGTGTGGAACATGGCCTCCCACGAGTACTCCGGGATCGACCGCCGGACAGTCGCCGGATCCGCACCGGCCAGTGACACTGCCTTCCACACCTGGTCGCCGGCCGGGTCCTTCGCTGTCGGCGACAACTGAGCCGCCAGCCACTTGTCGATCCCGAGCTTCTCCAGACTCTGTACGTCGGAAGGACGCGGGCCGAAGGTGGCCCGGTTGAGCAGATGGCGACGGGCCTGTGCGTCCGTCAGCGGTCCGCCCTTGCTGACCAGCAAGCCGGGGGAGGCGTGGCCGGCCTTGGCGGCGGCCGCGTAACCGGCGTACTCCTGGGGCTTGCCGGTCTGCGCTGCGGGCTTGGAGCCCTTGGCGGCGACGAAGCTGGAGTCGCGATCCTCGCCGGCGGTGGCGAGACTCGGCTGCTGGGCGATCTTGGCGCGGGCTGCCGTGGTACGGGCTGAGCCGTCGGGGGGAGACGCGGCCAGCACCCGGTTCTGGAGCGAATCGGGGCGGCTGATGATCTCCGCTGCAAGCCCGCCGGCGGCCAAGGTGCCGGCGACGGCTCCAATGGCCGCCCGGCGGGCCACCGGCGACAGGGTCCTGGGGGCGGAAGGACCTGGCGGCGGTTGCTCGTCCGCGGTGAGGCGGGGACGGTTCGAGGGGGCGGGACCGTGATCCACGGGCGTTTCTCCAGGCAAGTGCGGCGGTTACGACAGGGCCCCGTTATCGGGTCGTTACACCCGACGAGCGTGACTATGCCGCAAACTCCGCGGTCTGGAACCGCCGGTCCGGGACTTTTACGTCGATCAGACATTCGGAATCGCAATGGCCCGGCCCGGCCGCGTCAAGAGTGCCGTCCGGGATCCGGTAGACTGACAGCGCGGCTGCGCCTTTGCAGCGAACGGTGAGCTGTTTTGACCGTGCTAGAGGCAGCCGCTAGTCTTAACGATCGTGCCCGGGTCATCCTGGGCCGTCATGCGTGCCCCTCGATATTTTTGGGTCAGCGCGTGGCACGGGACTTCTGCCGACAGTCAGAAAGTTTATGACTCCGGCTTGTCCGTGCCCATGCGACACACCCGACCGCGGGGGTCAGGTGCGCAGCAACCGACCGGACGACAGAAAGAGACCTACGCGGTGCCCACCATCCAGCAGTTGGTCCGCAAGGGCCGCCAGGACAAGGTGTCCAAGAACAAGACGCCGGCCCTGAAGGGTTCCCCTCAGCGTCGTGGTGTGTGCACGCGCGTCTACACGACCACCCCGAAGAAGCCGAACTCGGCCCTTCGTAAGGTCGCTCGCGTCCGCCTCACCAGCGGCATCGAGGTCACCGCCTACATTCCCGGCGTCGGCCACAACCTGCAGGAGCACTCCATCGTGCTCGTGCGTGGTGGTCGTGTTAAGGACCTTCCGGGTGTCCGGTACAAGATCATTCGCGGTTCCCTCGACACCCAGGGTGTCAAGAACCGCAAGCAGGCTCGCAGCCGTTACGGCGCGAAGAAGGAGAAGAGCTAATGCCGCGTAAGGGTCCGGCCCCGAAGCGGCCGGTCATCATCGACCCGGTCTACGGCTCGCCGCTCGTCACCCAGTTGATCTCCAAGATCCTGGTCGACGGCAAGAAGCAGATCGCCCAGAGCATCGTCTACTCGGCGCTCGAAGGCACCCGGACGAAGACCGGCACCGATCCCGTCATCACGCTGAAGCGCGCGCTCGACAACGTGAAGCCCAGCATCGAGGTGAAGAGCCGCCGCGTCGGTGGCGCCACCTACCAGGTGCCGATCGAGGTCAAGCCCAACCGCTCGACCACGCTCGCCCTGCGCTGGCTCACGTCGTACTCCCGCGCCCGTCGCGAGAAGACGATGTCCGAGCGCCTGATGAACGAGCTGCTGGACGCGTCGAACGGTCTCGGTGCCGCAGTCAAGCGCCGCGAGGACACGCACAAGATGGCCGAAGCCAACAAGGCTTTCGCCCACTACCGCTGGTGAGCCGGGGCCCGGTCCCGGGCCCCCGCGTTCACTCTTTGAAGCTAGACAGAAGCGAGAGGTAGACCACCGAGGTGGCCGTACAAATCACCACCGACCTGAGCATGGTGCGCAACATCGGCATCATGGCCCACATCGACGCCGGCAAGACGACGACGACCGAGCGGATCCTGTTCTACACCGGTATTACGTACAAGATCGGTGAGGTCCACGACGGCGCCGCCACGATGGACTGGATGGAGCAGGAGCAGGAGCGCGGCATCACCATCACGTCCGCCGCGACGACCTGCACCTGGAAAGACCACACCATCAACATCATCGACACCCCTGGGCACGTCGACTTCACCGTCGAGGTGGAGCGCTCGCTGCGCGTCCTCGACGGGGCCGTCGCGGTGTTCGACGGTGTCGCGGGTGTCGAGCCGCAGTCCGAGACCGTGTGGCGCCAGGCGGACCGGTACGGCGTACCGCGGATCTGCTTCGTCAACAAGCTCGACCGCACCGGCGCCGAGTTCATGCGCTGCGTCGACATGATCGTCGACCGGCTGGCCGCGGTGCCGCTGGTGCTGCAGCTGCCGATCGGCTCCGAGGCCGACTTCATCGGCGTCATCGACCTGGTCGGCATGCGTGCCCTGACCTGGCGTGGCGAGACCACGATGGGTGAGGACTACACCGTCGAGGAGATCCCGGCCAGTCACGCCGAGCTCGCCGCCGAGTGGCGCGACAAGCTGATCGAGACGCTCGCCGAGGGCGACGACGAGATCATGGAGCAGTACCTGGAAGGCGAGCAGCCGACCCAGGAGCAGATCGTGGCCGGCATCCGCCGCGCGACGATCGCCTCCAAGCTGACCCCCGTGCTGACCGGTACCGCGTTCAAGAACAAGGGCGTCCAGCCCCTGCTCGACGCGATCAACGCCTACCTGCCGAGCCCGCTCGACGTCCCCGACATCGAGGGTCACGACATCAAGGACGGCAGCACCGTCGTGCTGCGCAAGCCGGACGACTCCGAGCCCTTCTCGGCGCTGGCCTTCAAGATCGCGGCCGACCCGCACCTGGGCAAGCTGACCTTCATCCGGGTCTACTCGGGCAAGCTCGAGACCGGCACCCAGGTGCTGAACCCGACCAAGGGCCGCAAGGAGCGGATCGGCAAGATCTACCGCATGCACGCGAACAAGCGTGAGGAGATCGCGTCGGTCGGCGCCGGCCACATCGTCGCCGTGATGGGTCTGAAGGACACCACCACCGGTGAGACGCTGTGCGACCCGGCCAAGCCGGTCCTGCTCGAGTCGATGACGTTCCCGGCGCCGGTCATCTCGGTGGCCATCGAGCCGAAGTCGAAGGCCGACCAGGAGAAGCTCGGCGTCGCGATCCAGCGGCTGGCCGACGAGGACCCGACCTTCCAGGTCCGGACCGACGAGGACACCGGCCAGACGATCATCGCAGGCATGGGTGAGCTGCACCTCGAGGTGCTGGTCGACCGGATGAAGCGCGAGTTCCGCGTCGAGGCCAACGTCGGCAAGCCCCAGGTCGCCTACCGCGAGACGATCAAGAAGAAGGTCGAGAAGGTCGACTACACGCACAAGAAGCAGACCGGCGGTTCGGGTCAGTTCGCGCGTGTGATCATCAACATCGAGCCGACTTCCGTCGAGGCCGGTGGCGAGGGCGGTTACGAGTTCGTCAACGCCGTCACCGGTGGCCGCATCCCCCGGGAGTACATCCCGTCGGTGGACGAGGGTGCTCAGGAAGCCATGGAGTTCGGCGTCCTGGCCGGCTACCCGATGGTGGACGTCAAGGTCACCCTGACCGACGGCGCCTACCACGACGTCGACTCGTCCGAGCTGGCCTTCAAGATCGCCGGTTCGATGGCGTTCAAGGACGCCGCCCGCCGGGCGACCCCGATCATCCTCGAGCCGATGTTCGCGGTCGAGGTGCTCACCCCCGAGGACTACATGGGTGAAGTGATCGGTGACCTCAACTCACGTCGAGGCTCGATCCAGTCGATGGCTGACGGACCTGGTGGCTCACGGGCCATCAAGGCCACCGTGCCGTTGTCCGAGATGTTCGGGTACGTCGGTGACCTTCGGTCGAAGACCCAGGGCCGCGCGTCGTACTCGATGCAGTTCGATTCCTACGCCGAGGTTCCGAAGAACGTGGCGGAAGAGATCATCAAGAAGGCTCGCGGCGAGTAATCTCGCTCCGGCCCAACCAACCCACAGCGCGTCGGCGTACGGCGTAAGTCAACATTTTCCAGGAGGGCCCCAGTGGCTAAGGCGAAGTTCGAGCGGACTAAGCCGCACGTCAACATCGGCACCATCGGTCACATCGACCACGGTAAGACCACTCTTACCGCGGCGATCACCAAGGTGCTGCACGACAAGTACCCGACCCTCAACGAGGCGTCGGCCTTCGATCAGATCGACAAGGCGCCGGAAGAGCGTCAGCGCGGTATCACCATCTCCATCGCGCACGTCGAGTACCAGACCGAGGCCCGGCACTACGCCCACGTTGACTGCCCCGGGCACGCGGACTACATCAAGAACATGATCACCGGTGCGGCTCAGATGGACGGTGCGATCCTGGTTGTCGCCGCCACCGACGGCCCGATGCCCCAGACGCGTGAGCACGTGCTGCTCGCCCGCCAGGTCGGCGTGCCGGCGATGGTCGTCGCCCTGAACAAGTGCGACATGGTCGACGACGAGGAGATCCTGGAGCTCGTCGAGCTCGAGGTTCGCGAGCTGCTCTCCGAGCAGGAGTTCGACGGCGACAACGCGCCGGTCGTCCAGGTCGCGGCGCACCCGGCCCTGCAGGGTGACGAGAAGTGGGGTGAGTCGATCCTGAAGCTGATGGATGCGGTCGACGCCTACATCCCGCAGCCGGTTCGCGAGATCGACAAGCCGTTCCTGATGCCGGTGGAGGACGTCTTCACCATCACGGGTCGCGGCACCGTCATCACCGGCCGGATCGAGCGTGGCGTGGTCAAGGTCAACGAGACCGTCGACCTGATCGGTATCCGTACCGAGAAGCAGACCACCACGGTCACCGGTATCGAGATGTTCCGCAAGCTGCTCGACACCGGTGAGGCCGGCGAGAACGTCGGTCTGCTGCTTCGTGGCACCAAGCGCGAAGACGTCGAGCGCGGCATGGTCGTCATCAAGCCGGGCACCACGACGCCGCACACCAACTTCGACGCGTCGGTCTACATCCTGTCGAAGGAGGAGGGCGGCCGTCACACGCCGTTCTTCCAGAACTACCGGCCCCAGTTCTACTTCCGCACCACGGACGTCACCGGCGTCGTCACGCTGCCCGAGGGCACCGAGATGGTCATGCCGGGCGACAACACCGACATGTCGGTCGAGCTGATCCAGCCGATCGCCATGGAAGAGGGCCTGAAGTTCGCGATCCGTGAAGGTGGCCGCACCGTCGGCGCCGGCCGGGTCACCAAGATCCTCAAGTGATTTCATGAGGTCCGCGAGGGCTCGCACGTTGAGCCCTCGCGGATCTCTGCTTTAGGCGGATATCGCCTGAAGCCACCTCGATTGGCATTCCGATGCCGATCTCTGGCACAATATTCAGGTTGCTCAGGCGAGGTTGCCGGGGCGCGCCCCAGAGAGGTTTTCTGGCTGGTGCGCCGGACCGGAGACCATGCCGAGGTCCGGTCCGAGACCGAGCCCCGATCTCCATCCCAGGGTCGAATGTGTGTGGTGACGCGCGTGCCGCGTCCGCGACACACCCGACCGCGGGGGTCGGAGCGACAAAGACGAAGACGAAGAGAAGGACGTAGCGAAGCGATGGCGGGACAAAAGATCCGCATCCGGCTGAAGGCCTACGACCACGAGGTCATCGACAGTTCGGCGCGCAAGATCGTCGACACGGTGACGCGTACTGGTGCGAAGGTTGCTGGCCCGGTGCCGTTGCCGACGGAAAAGAACGTGTTCTGCGTCATCCGCTCGCCGCACAAGTACAAGGACAGCCGCGAGCACTTCGAGATGCGCACCCACAAGCGGCTCATCGACATCATCGACCCCACGCCGAAGACCGTCGACTCGCTGATGCGTCTCGACCTGCCGGCCGGTGTCGACATCGAGATCAAGCTCTGAGGGAAAACGCGAAACCAATGAGCATTCAAAAGAACACGCGAGGTCTGCTGGGCACCAAGCTCGGCATGACCCAGACCTGGGACGAGAACAACCGAGTCGTCCCCGTCACCGTGATCCAGGCCGGTCCGTGCGTGGTGACCGAGGTTCGCACCTCGTCCAGCCACGGCTACGACGGCGTGCAGATCGCGTTCGGCGACATCGACCCCCGCAAGGTGACCTCGCCGATGCGCGGCCACTTCGAGAAGGCCGGCGTGACTCCTCGCCGCCACCTGCTCGAACTGCGCACCGCTGACGCCAGCGAGTACACCCTCGGCCAGGAGATCAAGGCCGAGGCGTTCGCCGCGGGCGAGATCGTCGATGTGTCCGCCACCAGCAAGGGCAAGGGCTTTGCCGGTGTCATGAAGCGACACGGCTTCCACGGCCTCCGCGCCACCCACGGTGTGCACAAGAAGCACCGTTCGCCGGGATCCATCGGCGGTTGCGCGACCCCTGGTCGTGTCTTCAAGGGAATGAAGATGGCCGGCCGGATGGGCAACGAGAAGGTCACCACGCAGAACGTGACGGTCCACGCGATCGACACCGAGCGTGGCCTGATCCTGCTCAAGGGTGCCGTTCCCGGCCCCCGTGGCGGCCTCGTGCTGATCCGCAACGCCGCGAAGGGAGCTACCAAATGAGCACCGTTGACATCGTCGTCGTGAAGGGCGACAAGGTCAGCAAGAAGGGCTCCGCGGAGCTCCCCGCCGAGCTGTTCGACGTCCAGGTCAACATCCCGTTGATCCACCAGGTCGTCGTGGCGCAGCTGGCCGCCGCCCGTCAGGGCACGCACAAGGTCAAGCGCCGGGGCGAGGTGTCCGGTGGTGGCGCCAAGCCGTACCGCCAGAAGGGCACCGGCCGCGCCCGTCAGGGCTCGACCCGCGCGCCGCAGTTCACCGGTGGTGGCGTGGTGCACGGCCCGACCCCGCGTGACTACAGCCAGCGGACCCCGAAGAAGATGATCGCCGCCGCCCTGCGCGGAGCGCTCTCGGACCGGGCCCGTGAAGGCCGCGTCCTCGTGGTCGACCAGTTCGTGGACGGCGACGTGCCCTCCACCAAGGTCGCCAAGAAGGTGCTGGCCGAGATCACCGAGTTCCTCAAGGTGCTCGTGGTGGTCGAGCGCGACGACGACGTGGCGCTGCTCAGCCTGCGCAACGTGCCGACCGTGCACCTGATCGCGGCCGACCAGCTGAACGCGTACGACGTGCTGTGCAACGACGCGGTGATCTTCACCAAGGCGTCGCTGGACACCTTCGTCGCCGGTTCGCCGAAGGGCAAGTCCGTCAAGGCTGTCGCGACGTCGACCGAAGCCGAGCAGGAGGTAGAAGCATGAGCCACGGAGTCAACAAAGACGCGCGTGACGTGCTGCTGCGGCCGGTCGTGAGCGAGAAGAGCTACGGCCTGCTGGACGAGCAGAAGTACACGTTCGAGGTCGCCCCGGACGCCAACAAGACCGAGATCAAGCTCGCGGTCGAGAAGGTGTTCAAGGTCCGCGTGACCAGCGTCAACACGCTCAACCGCAAGGGCAAGCGCCGCCGTACCCGTACGGGCTGGGGCAAGCGTCCCGACACCAAGCGGGCGATCGTCAGCCTGGACGGCGACGACCGCATCGACATCTTCGGAGGCCAGTCGTAATGGGTATCCGCAAATACAAGCCGACGACCCCGGGCCGTCGTGGCTCGAGCGTGGCCGACTTCGTCGAGCTCACCCGTTCGACCCCCGAGAAGTCGCTGCTGCGCCCGCTGCCCAAGAAGGGCGGCCGGAACAGCTCCGGCAAGATCACCACCCGGCACCACGGTGGCGGTCACAAGCGGGCGTACCGCCTGATCGACTTCAAGCGGTACGACAAGGACGGCGTGCCGGCCAAGGTCGCCGAGATCGAGTACGACCCGAACCGCACCGCGCGGATCGCGCTGCTGCACTACGTCGACGGCGAGAAGCGCTACATCCTCGCCCCGGCCAAGCTGGAGCAGGGCACGATCATCGAGAACGGTCCGGCCGCGGACATCAAGGTCGGCAACAACCTGCCGCTGCGCAACATCCCGGTCGGTTCGACGATCCACGCGGTCGAGCTTCGTCCCGGTGGCGGCGCCAAGATGGCCCGCTCCGCCGGCGCCAGCGTTCAGCTGGTCGCCAAGGAGGGCCGGATGGCCACCCTGCGGATGCCGTCCGGCGAGGTCCGGATGGTCGACGTGCGCTGCCGCGCCACCCTCGGTGAGGTCGGCAACGGCGAGCAGTCGAACATCAACTGGGGCAAGGCCGGCCGGATGCGCTGGAAGGGCAAGCGCCCGACCGTCCGTGGTGTCGCGATGAACCCGGTTGACCACCCGCACGGTGGTGGTGAGGGTAAGACCTCCGGTGGACGTCACCCGGTGTCCCCATGGGGCCAGCCTGAAGGCCGCACCCGCGGCCGCAAGGAAAGCGACCGCATGATCGTCCGGCGCCGCAAGGCCGGCAAGAAGCGCTGATAGGAGCCGGACAGAATGCCACGCAGCCTGAAGAAGGGCCCGTTCGTCGACCACCACCTGCTCAAGAAGGTGGAGGTGCAGAACGAAAAGGGCACCAAGAACGTCATCAAGACCTGGTCGCGCCGATCGATGATCATTCCCGACATGATCGGCCACACGCTTGCGGTGCACGACGGGCGCAAGCACGTCCCGGTGTTCGTGACGGACGCGATGGTCGGGCACAAGCTCGGCGAGTTCGCCCCGACCCGGACGTTCAAGGGTCACGAGAAGGACGACCGCAAGGCACGGCGTCGCTGACCTCGGTCAGTTGACGACGCGCAAGCAACCTACGGAGAGATTCGAACATCATGAGCGTTCAAGAGCGTAGGGCCGTCAGTGCCCGTCGCGAGAGCCTGTTGGGCGACGAGCCCGGGGCCTTCGCGGTCGCGCGCTTCGTCCGCGTGACGCCTATGAAGGCGCGCCGCGTGGTCGACCTGGTGCGCGGCATGGGCATCGACGATGCACTCGCCACTCTGAAGTTCGCCCCGCAGGCCGCTGCCGCGACCGTGTACAAGGTCGTCGACAGCGCCGCGGCGAACGCCGAGGGCACCGAGCACCTGAGCCGGACCGACCTGGTCGTGACGAAGGCCTTCGTGGACGAGGGACCGACGCTGAAGCGTCACCGCCCGCGTGCACAGGGCCGGGCGACCAGGATCGACAAGCGGACCAGCCACATCACCATCGTGGTCGGCCCGAAGGTCGAAGCCGAGAAGCCGGCCAAGAAGGCCGACGCCAAGCAGGCAGAAGCCAAGCAGGACGACGTCAAGAAGACGGTGGCCAAGAAGGCCCCCGCCAAGAAGGCGCCGGCCAAGAAGGCGACCGCCAAAAAGGCTGAGAAGAAGGAGACCCGATAGTGGGCCAGAAGGTTAACCCGCACGGGTTCCGACTCGGCATCAGCACGGACCACAAGAGCCGTTGGTACGCCGACAAGCTCTACAAGGACTACGTGGGCGAGGACGTCAAGATCCGTCGCCTGCTGGGCAAGGGCATGGAGCGCGCCGGCATCTCCCGCGTGGAGATCGAGCGCACCCGTGACCGGGTCCGGGTGGACATCCACACCGCCCGTCCGGGCATCGTGATCGGTCGCCGCGGCGCCGAGGCGGACCGGATCCGGGGCAGCCTCGAGGAGCTCACCGGCAAGCAGGTGCAGCTGAACATCCTCGAGGTCAAGAACGCCGAGGTCGACGCGCAGCTGGTCGCCCAGGGCGTGGCCGAGCAGCTGTCCGGCCGGGTGGCGTTCCGCCGCGCGATGCGGAAGGCGATGCAGACCACCATGCGTGGCGGCGCCCTCGGCATCCGGATCCAGTGCTCCGGTCGTCTGGGTGGCGCGGAGATGTCGCGGTCGGAGTTCTACCGCGAAGGCCGGGTTCCGCTGCACACCCTGCGCGCGGACATCGACTACGGCTTCTACGAGGCCCGTACGACCTTCGGCCGGATCGGCGTGAAGGTCTGGATCTACAAGGGCGACGTCGCCGGCACCCGCGCTGAGCGCGAGGCGCAGGCAGCCGCTCGTGCCGCCACCCAGCAGCGTGGCCGTCCGGCCCGCCGCGACGGTGGTGGCGGTGGCGACCGTGACCGTGGTGGTCGCGGTGGTGACCGTGGCGGTCGCGGTGGCGACCGTCGTGACGGTGGCGCCCCGGCCGCGAAGGCCGAGGCCCCCAAGGCTGACGCCCCGGCGACCGACAAGCCGGCCGAGACGACCGGAACGGAGAGCTGAACCGTGCTCATCCCCCGCAAGGTCAAGCACCGCAAGCAGCACCACCCGAAGCGCTCCGGCGCTGCCAAGGGCGGTACCACGCTGGCGTTCGGTGAGTTCGGTATCCAGGCGCTGGAGAACCACTACGTCACCAACCGGCAGATCGAGTCCGCTCGTATCGCGATGACCCGGCACATCAAGCGCGGCGGAAAGGTCTGGATCAACATCTACCCGGACCGCCCGCTGACCAAGAAGCCGGCCGAGACCCGGATGGGTTCCGGTAAGGGTTCGCCCGAGTGGTGGATCGCGAACGTCAAGACCGGCCGGGTTCTGTTCGAGCTCTCCGGTGTCGACGAGGACGTCGCTCGCGAGGCCATGCGCCGCGCGATTCACAAGTTGCCGATGAAGTGCCGCTTCATCAGCCGAGAGTCAGGTGAGAACTGATGGCTATCCTGACTGCCGCCGAACTGCGGAACCTGGGCAAGGACGAGCTTCTGGCGAAGCTGGCCGAGGCCAAGGAGGAGCTGTTCAACCTCCGTTTCCAGGCTGCCACGGGTCAGCTGGAGTCCCACGGCCGGCTGCGCGCCGTCCGCAAGGACATTGCTCGCATCTACACGGTGCTGACCGAGCGGGCGCTCGGCATCACCGAAGAGGTTGACGCACCCGTGGCCGCGGCAGACGCCGAGGTCGAGGTTGACGAGACCGCGGATGCGGACGACAGCGAGAAGGCCGGGAGCAAGGCATGACCGAGAACGTAGCCAAGGACGAGACCGTGACGACCGAGCAGCCGCGCAGCAGCCGCAAGACCCGTGAGGGCCTGGTGCTGAGCGACAAGATGGACAAGACCGTCACGGTCGAGGTCGAGGACCGGGTCAAGCACAAGCTGTACGGCAAGGTCATCCGCCGCACTCGCAAGCTCAAGGCCCACGACGAGCAGAACGCCGCCGGCATCGGCGACCGGGTTCTCCTGATGGAGACCCGGCCGCTGTCGGCGACCAAGCGTTGGCGCATCGTGGAGATCCTCGAAAAGGCGAAGTGACCAGCCTCGCCTCGCAGTACCCAATCGAAATCATTCGTTCCGCAAGGCTCACCCCGCGTGAGAACCAGCGAGACAACCAGGAGATCAACAGATGATCCAGCAGGAGTCGCGACTGAAGGTCGCCGACAACACGGGTGCCAAGGAGATCTTGTGCATCCGCGTTCTCGGTGGCTCCGGTCGGCGCTACGCCGGTGTCGGTGACACGATCGTCGCCACCGTCAAGGATGCGATCCCGGGTGGCGGCGTCAAGAAGGGCGACGTCGTCAAGGCTGTCATCGTGCGCACCGTGAAGGAGCGCCGGCGTCCGGACGGCTCCTACATCCGGTTCGACGAGAACGCCGCGGTGATCCTCAAGGCCGACGGCGAGCCGCGCGGTACCCGCATCTTCGGGCCGGTCGGCCGCGAATTGCGTGAGAAGAAGTTCATGAAGATCATCTCGCTGGCTCCGGAGGTGCTCTGAGATGGCTAACAAGCCGCAGCAGAAGGTGCAGCGTTCGCTGCACGTCAAGAAGGGTGATCTCGTTCGCGTGATCGCCGGCAAGTCCAAGGGCCTCGAGGGCAAGATCATCTCGGTGCTTCCTGAGGCCGAGAAGGTCATCGTCGAAGGCGTCAACCGGGTCAAGAAGCACACCAAGGTGCAGCAGGCCCAGCGCGGCGGCACCACGGGTGGCATCGTCACCCAGGAAGCCCCGATCCACGTCTCCAACGTGATGCTTCTGGTCGAGATCGAGAAGGACGGCAAGAAGCAGAAGGTGACCACCCGCGTCGGTTACAACCGCGTCGAGGTGCAGAAGCGGCGCCCCGACGGCTCGACGTACACCGGTTTCCGGAGCGTTCGAATCTCGCGGCGTACCGGCGAGGAGATCTGATGACCACCGCAGCTCCCGAGGCGAAGACGTTGCCCCGGCTGAAGACCAAGTACCGCGAAGAGATCGTCGCGAAGCTGAACGAGGAGTTCAGCTTCGACAACGTCATGCAGGTGCCCGGGCTCACCAAGATCGTGGTGAACATGGGTGTCGGCGAGGCGGCGCGTGACTCCAAGCTGATCGACGGCGCGATCAAGGACCTGGCCGCGATCACCGGCCAGAAGCCGTCGGTGACCAAAGCCCGCAAGTCGATCGCGCAGTTCAAGCTGCGTGAGGGCATGCCGATCGGCGCGCACGTCACGCTGCGCGGCGACCGGATGTGGGAGTTCCTGGACCGGTTGCTCTCGCTCGCACTGCCCCGGATCCGCGACTTCCGCGGTCTGTCCCCGAAGCAGTTCGACGGCAACGGCAACTACACCTTCGGTCTGACCGAGCAGGTGATGTTCCACGAGATCAACCAGGACAAGATCGACCGGGTTCGCGGAATGGACATCACCGTGGTGACCACCGCCAAGAACGACGACGAGGGGCGCGCGCTGCTGCGGCAGCTCGGCTTCCCGTTCAAGGAGAACTGACGTGGCGAAGACAGCACTCAAGGTCAAGCAGGCCCGTACGCCGAAGTTCGCGGTGCGTGGTTACACGCGCTGCCAGCGCTGCGGCCGGCCCAAGGCCGTCTTCCGCAAGTTCGGCCTGTGCCGGATCTGCCTGCGCGAGATGGCACACCGGGGCGAGCTGCCCGGTGTCACCAAGTCCAGCTGGTGACCATCCGCACTGCCAGCACCGTTCTTTTCTTTACTCAAAATCTAGTCACCGTAGGTCGCCTTGAGGCGAAACCACGGCGGGAAAGAGGCCCCAGGCCATGACGATGACCGACCCGATCGCAGACATGTTGACACGTCTGCGCAACGCCAACCAGGCGTATCACGAGTCGACCCAGATGCCTTACAGCAAGATCAAGCAAGGCATCGCCGACATCCTCCAGCAGGAGGGTTACATCTCCTCCTACCAGGTCGAGGAGCCCAAAGAGGGCACCGTCGGTAAGACCCTGGTCGTTGACCTGAAGTTCGGCCCGAGCCGTGAGCGCTCGATCGCCGGAGTTCGGCGGATCAGCAAGCCCGGCCTGCGGGTGTACGCGAAGTCGACCAATCTGCCCAAGGTGCTCGGTGGCCTCGGCGTCGCGATCATCTCGACGTCACAGGGACTCCTGACCGACCGGCAGGCCAAGAACAAGGGCGTTGGCGGGGAAGTCCTCGCCTACGTCTGGTGACGAAGAACCGGAAGGAGGACCACTCTCATGTCTCGCATCGGTAAGCTCCCGATCACGGTCCCGGCCGGCGTCGACGTCACGATCGACGGCCAGACGGTCACCGTGAAGGGCCCCAAGGGTCAACTCACGCACAGCGTTGCTGAGCCCATCGTGGTCAACCGGGACGAGGACGGCACGATCGCCGTCTCGCGTCCGGATGACCAGCGCAAGAGCAAGGAACTGCACGGCCTGTCCCGCACCCTGATCGCCAACCTGGTGACCGGCGTGACGGACGGCTACGAGAAGAAGCTCGAGATCGTCGGCGTCGGGTACCGCGTGGTGGCCAAGGGCCCGACGCAGCTCGAGTTCGCGCTCGGCTACAGCCACTCGATCACGGTGGACGCCCCTGAGGGCATCACCTTCGTGGTCGAGGCGCCGACCAAGTTCTCGGTGCAGGGAATCGACAAGCAGTCGGTCGGCGAGGTCGCCGCCAACATCCGCAAGCTGCGTAAGCCGGAGCCCTACAAGGGCAAGGGTGTGCGGTACGCGGGCGAGCAGGTGCGCCGCAAGGTCGGAAAGGCTGGTAAGTAATGGCGATCGGACTGCGTCACAACAAGCACTCCGCCAAGAAGACCTCTTCCCGGCTGCGTCGCCAGATTCGCGTCCGCAAGAAGGTCAACGGCACGGCTGTCCGGCCGCGCCTGGTGGTCAGCAAGTCCTCGAAGCACCTGTTCGCTCAGGTCATCGACGACGTCGCCGGCGTCACGCTGGTGTCGGCTTCCACCATGGAGGCCGACCTGCGCGGTGCGGAGGCGAACAAGACGGACAAGGCCAAGACCGTCGGCGGCCTGATCGCCGACCGGGCCAAGGCCGCGGGCATCGACTCGGTCGTTTTCGACCGGGCCGGGAACAAGTACCACGGCCGCATCGCGGCCCTGGCTGACGCCGCCCGCGAGGGCGGCCTTGGCTTCTGACATGGCGACACAAAAGGAAGAAGGTAGTTCGAAATGAGCGGAGGCCAGCAGCGTCGCGGAGGCGGCGCCGGTGGTGAGCGCCGTAACCGCGACGGTGGTCGTGGTGCGGCAGCTGACAAGACCGCCTACATCGAGCGCGTGGTAGCCATCAACCGTGTTGCCAAGGTCGTGAAGGGTGGTCGTCGCTTCAGCTTCACCGCCCTCGTGGTCGTCGGCGACGGTGAAGGCACCGTCGGTGTTGGATACGGAAAGGCCAAGGAGGTGCCCGCGGCGATCGCCAAGGGTGTCGAGGAGGCCAAGAAGTCGTTCTTCAAGGTGCCGAGGATCCAGGGCACCATCCCGCACCCGGTGCAGGGCGAGAAGGCCGCAGGCGTTGTGATGCTGCGTCCGGCCGCTCCTGGTACCGGTGTGATCGCGGGTGGTTCGGCGCGCGCAGTACTGGAGTGCGCCGGGATCCACGACATCCTGAGCAAGTCGCTGGGTTCCTCCAACGCGATCAACGTGGTGCACGCCACGGTGGCCGCGCTGCAGGCCCTGGAGACCCCGGAAGCCGTGGCCGCGCGCCGTGGCATGCCGGTCGAGCACGTCGCCCCGGCGGCGCTGCTGAAGGCGCGGGCGGAGGGTATCTCCTGATGGCACGCTTGAAGGTGACCCAGACCCGTTCCGGCATCGGTGGCAAGCAGAACCAGCGCGACACGCTGCGCACCCTGGGCGTCAAGCGGATCGGCGACACCGCCGTCCACGAAGACAAGCCCGAGGTTCGCGGAATGGTCCGTGCGGTTCGCCACCTCATCACCGTTGAAGAGGTTGACTGACATGGTGCTCAAGGTTCATCACCTGCGCCCGGCGCCCGGAGCCAAGACCGCCAAGACCCGTGTGGGTCGTGGTGAGGGCTCCAAGGGCAAGACGGCCGGCCGCGGTACCAAGGGCAGCAAGGCCCGTAACAACATCCCCGAGAACTTCGAGGGTGGCCAGATGCCGTTGCACATGCGGCTCCCGAAGCTGAAGGGCTTCAAGAGCAGGAACCGAGTGGAGTTCCAGGTCGTTAACCTGGACAAGCTCGGACAGCTGTTCCCCGAAGGGGGCGAGATCGGCGTAGCCGACCTGGTCGCCAAGGGTGCGGTCCGTGACAGTCTCCCGGTGAAGGTGCTGGGCGACGGCGAGCTCACGGTTGCTCTGCAAGTTTCGGTACACAAGTTCTCGAAGTCCGCCAAGGAGAAGATCACGGCGGCCGGAGGAACCACTACCGAGGTGTGAGTATCCAGGGCTCGTGCGAGCCAGCGCTTGTATATTGTGCGCTGGAGTTCGGACGGGCCCTGGTTCGTCTCTTGCCCAGCTGCTTTGCTAGTGCCCTGCCCTGCCCGGGGCAAGGAAAACATGTGGGAGGACAGGGTGTTAGGCGCCTTTGCCAACGCGTTCAAGACTCCGGACCTGCGCCGGAAGATCTTGTTCGTGCTCTTCATTGTCGTGATCTTCCGGATCGGCTCGGTCGTGCCGGCGCCTGGCGTCAACGTCAAGTCGCTGGACACCTGCATCAAGCTGAGTCAGTCAGGTACGAACGCGAACCTGTACAACCTGATCAATCTCTTCTCGGGTGGGGCACTGCTGCAGCTCGCGATCTTCGCGCTGGGCATCATGCCGTACATCACCGCCAGCATCATTCTGCAGCTGCTCACCGTGGTCATCCCGCGGTTGGAGTCGCTGAAGAAGGAGGGCCAGGCGGGCCAGACCAAGATCACCCAGTACACCCGGTTCCTGACCGTCGGACTGGCGATCCTGCAGGCGACCGCGTTCGTCGCGCTCGCCCGGACGCCCGGCCGGCTGTTCCAGGGCTGTAACGAGCCGCTGCTCTACAAGGACGGCTGGTTCCCGGTCGTCGTGATGGTGCTCACCATGACCGCCGGCACCGGCGTCGTGATGTGGCTCGGCGAGCTGATCACCGATCGCGGTGTCGGCAACGGCATGTCGATCCTGATCTTCACCCAGATCGTCGCGACCTTCCCGTCGCAGCTGTGGGGTATCCGCAAGGCCAAGGGCATCCCGACCTTCGTCGTGGTGATCGCCATCGGTCTGGTGATCATGGCCGCGGTCATCTTCATCGAGCAGGCGCAGCGCCGGATCCCGGTGCAGTACGCCAAGCGGATGGTCGGCCGGAAGATGTTCGGCGGCACCTCGACCTACATCCCGCTGAAGGTGAACCAGGCCGGCGTCATCCCGGTCATCTTCGCCTCCAGCCTGCTGTATCTCCCGGTCCTGGTCAGTCAGTTCCGACAAGACAAACCGTGGGCGCAGTGGATCCAGGGCAACCTGGTCAAGGGCGATCACCCGATCTACATGGTGACGTATGTCGCCCTGATCATCTTCTTCACGTACTTCTACGTCTCGATTACCTTCAATCCGAAGGAAGTTGCAGACAACATGAAGAAGTACGGCGGCTTCATCCCCGGGATCCGGGCGGGCCGGCCGACCGAGGAGTACCTCTCCTACGTTCTGTCCCGCATCACGTTGCCCGGCGCGATCTACCTGGCGATCATCTCGATGATTCCGCTGGTCGCCCTCGTCCTGCTGAACGCCAGCCAGAACTTCCCGTTCGGCGGTACGTCGATCCTGATCATGGTCGGCGTCGGACTGGACACGGTGAAGCAGATCGAGTCGCAGCTGCAGCAACGTAATTACGAAGGGTTCCTGCGCTGATGAGACTGTTGCTGATGGGTCCGCCCGGAGCGGGTAAAGGTACGCAGGCAAAGGTGCTTGCGGACCGGCTCGGAATCCCGGCCGTATCCACCGGCGACATCTTCCGCGCGAACGTGAAGGACGAGACCGAGCTCGGTCTCGAGGCGAAGCGCTACATGGACGCGGGCAACTACGTCCCCGACGAGGTCACCAACGCAATGGTGCGCGACCGGTTGTCGGAGGCGGACGCGGGTGAGGGGTTCCTGCTCGACGGGTACCCCCGCACGTTGCCCCAGGTCGGCACGCTGGACGACATCCTGGCCGAGCACGGCCACGAGCTGGACGCGGTGGTCGCGCTGGTCGCGGACATCGACGTGCTGGTCGACCGGATGCTGCGCCGGGCCAAGGTGGACGGCCGCAGCGACGACTCCGAGGATGTCATCCGGCATCGCCAGGAGGTCTACGCCGCCGAGACCAAGCCGCTGCTGCAGGTGTACGCGCAGCGCGATCTGCTGGTCGAGGTCGACGGCGTGGGCGAGATCGAAGAGGTCAGCGAGCGCGTGCTCACTGCCCTGAAAACCCTGGAAGGGTAGTTCGAACGAAGTGATCTGCTGTGATCTTTAAAGACCGCGGGATCGAGATCAAGACCCGCGACCAGATCATCTCCATGCGTGCGGCCGGCCTGGTCGTCGGCCGCACGCTGGAACTGCTCCGCGGCGAGGTCAAGCCCGGTGTCAGCACCGGTGACCTCGACGCGATCGCGGAGGACGCCATCCGCTCAGCGGGTGCGCAGCCCTCGTTCAAGGGCTACCACGGCTTCACCGGCTCGATCTGCGCGTCGGTGAACGAGGAGATCGTGCACGGCATCCCCGGCGGCCGGGTACTGGCCGAGGGCGATCTGATCTCGATCGACTGCGGCGCGATCGTGGACGGCTGGCACGGCGACGCGGCCATCACGGTGCCGGTCGGCGAGGCCGCTCCGGAGCTGCTCGAACTGGCCCGGATCTGCGAAGAGTCGATGTGGCGTGGGTTCGCCGCCGCGAAGCTCGGGGGCCGGCTGACCGACATCTCGGCGGCGGTCGAGAGCTACGTGCGCGCCAATTCGGCGTACGGGATCGTCGAGGACTTCGTCGGGCACGGGATCGGGACGGCGATGCACCAGCCGCCGAACGTGCCGAACTTCGGCAAGGCCGGCAAGGGCCCGAAGCTGGTCGAGGGCCTCGCGCTGGCGGTCGAGCCGATGATCACCCTCGGCAAGCAGGACAACCACACGCTCGAGGACGACTGGACCGTGATCACCGACGACGGTCTGGCCGCGGCCCACACCGAGCACACCTTCACGCTGACCCCGCAGGGTCCGTGGGTGCTGACCGCCCTGGACGGCGGCGAGGCCAAGCTCAAGGAGCTCGGCGTCACCTTCGGCCCGCTCGCCGACTGACTCAAGTACCCCGAGGTCCGTCCATCGGGGGACGCACACGGTCCCCGGCTGAGGCACACTTGGGGCATGCCGAGTCAGTACCAGCCGCACCAGCGTTTCACCGAGGCCGACCGCGAGAAGATCGCCGGGCGGTTGCGGGACGCCTTCGCCGACGGCCGGCTGGACCAGCCCGAGTTCAGCTCGCGGCTCGACCAGCTGTACGCCGTCCAGACGTACGGCGAGCTGGAGCCGCTGGTGCGGGACCTGCCCCCGGTGCGGACCTATCAGACCCCGGCGGTCGTGCAGAACACCACTGCGGCTCCGGCCCCCGGTGATTTCCCGGAGCGGCAGAAGAGCAAGCAGGCCGAGCAGCACGGGCTGCGCAACCTCGGCGGTGGCTTCACCGGCGTGGTGGCGATCAACGTGATCATCTGGGGTGTCATCGGCCTGGCCAACGGCGGCCACTGGCCGCACTTCTGGCCGGTCTGGCTGCTGATCCCGTGGGCGATCATCATCATGGGTCAGCTCGGAAAGCGACGTTGACTCCGGCCCCGGTCCGTCGCCACACCCCGCGGCTGCGGCCGGACTGGGTGTGGCAACTGCGGCAGGGGTCGGCACTGGTCTACGTCCTGTGGTTCGTGATCGCGGTCCCGCTGGTGGTCGTCGGCCTGCTGCTGGAGCCGCGCTGGGTCGGCTGGATGGTGCTGGGCTGGTTCCTGGTCCTGGTGGTGTTCACGGTGGCGACCCGGCTGGCCGACCGCAAGCAGCGGCGAGCCTGGGAAGGCGTCGCGGAGCAGCTCGGCTGGGAGGTCGACCTGGCCGGGCAGGAGGTGCTGGAGCGCTGGCCGTTCCCGCCGTTCAGCACCGATCCCGCGGCTGAGGTCTTCGACCTCACCACCGGCCGGCATCGCGGCCGCCAGCTGGTGACCGGTTGCTTCCGGCATCAGGTCCGCAGACGCCAACTGGGCTTCGACTTTCTCGACCTCGCCGTCGATCGGCCGCTGCCGCCGCTGCAGATCCTGCCGGGCTCGCTGGCGCCGGTCGCCGCGGCCAGTCTGCTGCCGATCAAGCTCAGCATCGACGGCCTGCCGGGCTCGTACCAGCTCTTCAACGGCCGGGAGGACCTGGCCGTCCAGGTGCTGCACCCACGCGCGGCCGAGGCGCTGGCGAAGGTCCCGCCCTTCGGTTTCAGCTGCGAGGGCCGCCGTTTCGTCGTCATCCTGCCCGCCTACCGTGACTCCGATACCGCGCTCGCCCAGCTCGACGCCGCCTGCGACCTGCTCGACCTGATGCCGGAACACGTCTGGCAAGCAGGCGAGCAATGGCTGGCCACCAGACCCCTCTAGCACACCTCGAGGGGTGCCGCTGGGACCCGATTGGGTTTTTCCTGGGGGAGTGGCGTAAACTCTTTCCTTGGCCCTTCGTGGCCTCTTCTCGTGCTGCCCAGTGCGGTGCCGGAAGGTAGTACCACCATTCAGTTGTCGTCTACAGAAGTGCGAGGACATGCCCAAAAAAGAGGGAGTAATCGAACTCGAGGGCACCATCGTCGAGGCCCTGCCGAACGCGATGTTCCGTGTTGAGCTGTCCAACGGGCACAAGGTGCTCGCGCACATCAGCGGCAAGATGAGGCAGCACTACATCCGGATCCTCCCCGAGGACCGGGTCGTCGTGGAGCTGTCGCCGTACGACCTCACCCGGGGTCGCATCGTCTACCGGTACAAGTAACCAAGCCACCTGTCGAAGAAAGAAGCTCGATGAAGGTCAATCCGAGCGTCAAGAAGATCTGCGACAAGTGCAAGGTGATCCGCCGTCACGGCCGGGTCATGGTGATCTGCGAGAACCCGCGGCACAAGCAGCGGCAAGGCTGATCCAGCCCCACTCGCGTTTCCTGCACTTTCGCACCACACAGCGCGCACGCTCGTCCAGCACCGCACCACGCTGGATGCTGCCCCCGGAACAGAGGCCGGGGCCTTGCCGGTGAGCACCGACTTCACCGAGGCGGGCAAGGACGCGGCGCGCCACCACACCTCTGCCGACGAAAGGAACACCGCCACATGGCACGCCTCGTAGGAGTTGACCTTCCGCGCGACAAGCGCATCGAGGTCGCTCTCACCTACATCTTCGGTGTAGGTCGTACTCGCGCCCTGAAGACGCTCGAAGCCACCGGCATCTCCGGTGACAAGCGCGTCCAGGAACTGGGCGACGAAGAACTGGTCAAGCTCCGGGACTTCATCGAAGGCAACTACAAGATCGAAGGTGACCTCCGTCGTGAGGTCACCGCGGACATCCGCCGCAAGATCGAGATCGGGTCGTACCAGGGTCGCCGGCACCGCAGCGGTCTGCCGGTGCGCGGTCAGCGCACCCGCACCAACGCCCGTACCCGGAAGGGTCGTCGTAAGGCGATCGCCGGCAAGAAGAAGAAGTGACCCGGATGATCCACGCCCTCGAGCTTTCCAGGAGCAACTGACTTATGCCTCCCAAGAGCCGCACAGCGGCCGGCGCGAAGAAGGTGCGCCGCAAGGAGAAGAAGAACGTGGCCGTCGGCCACGCGCACATCAAGAGCACGTTCAACAACACGATCGTGACGATCACCGACCCGACCGGCGCGGTCATCGCGTGGGCCTCGGCCGGCACCGTCGGCTTCAAGGGTTCGCGCAAGTCGACCCCGTTCGCCGCGCAGATGGCTGCCGAGGCGGCCGGCCGGCGCGCGATGGAGCACGGCATGAAGAAGATCGACGTCTTCGTCAAGGGCCCCGGCTCCGGCCGTGAGACCGCGATCCGTTCGCTGGGCGCGGTCGGCCTCGAGGTCGGCACCATCCAGGACGTCACCCCGACCGCCCACAACGGCTGCCGCCCTCCCAAGCGGCGCCGGGTCTGATCCAGAGAGAGGCAGGTAGCTAACAATGGCCCGTTACACCGGACCCATGACCAAGAAGTCGCGCCGTCTCGGGGTCGACCTCGTCGGTGGCGACAAGGCGTTCGAGCGTCGTCCGTACCCCCCGGGTATGCACGGCCGCGGCCGTCCCAAGGAGAGCGAGTACCTGCTCCAGCTGCGTGAGAAGCAGAAGGCTCGTTACGCCTACGGCGTGCTCGAGAAGCAGTTCAGCCTGTACTACAAGGAGGCCTCGCGCCGTCCTGGTAAGACCGGTGACAACCTGCTGATCATCCTCGAGTCGCGTCTCGACAACGTCGTCTACCGCTCCGGCCTGGCCCGGACCCGTCGGCAGGCGCGTCAGCTCGTCGTGCACGGTCACTTCACCGTGAACGGCATCAAGGTGAACATCCCGTCGTACCGCGTCTCCGCGCACGACGTGATCGACGTCCGGCCGAAGTCGGTCGAGATGACGCCGTTCATCATCGCCAGGGAGGCCCACTCGGAGCGAGTGGTGCCGGCCTGGCTCGAGGCCCTGCCCGAGCGGCTGCGGATCCTCGTGCACCAGCTGCCCACCCGGGCGCAGATCGACACCCAGGTCGCCGAGCACCTGATCGTCGAGCTCTACTCGAAGAACTGACTCCGTCGCCGCCGGTGGCCCAGGCCACCGGCGGCGCGGGTCTTTCGGTTCTTCGGTTCGCGACCTCAAATAGTGGTCGTCGCGGAAAATCCAGAAGGAAGAACACACAGTGCTTATTGCGCAGCGTCCCACCCTGGCCGAAGAGGTCGTCGACGAGCACCGCTCGCGGTTCGTGATCGAGCCGCTGGAGCCGGGCTTCGGTTACACCCTCGGCAACTCCATCCGCCGTACCCTGCTGTCGTCCATCCCGGGCGCGGCGGTGACCAGCATCAAGGTCGACGGGGTACTGCACGAGTTCTCCACCGTCGCCGGGGTGAAGGAGGACGCCACCCAGCTGATCCTGAACCTCAAGGACCTGGTCGTCTCCTCCGAGCACGACGAGCCCGTCACCATGTACCTGCGCAAGCAGGGCCCCGGTGACGTGACCGCCGCCGACATCGCGCCGCCGGCCGGTGTCGAGGTGCACAACCCGGACCTGAAGATCGCCACCCTGAACGAGAAGGGCCGGCTCGAGATGGAGCTGGTCGTCGAGCGGGGCCGCGGTTACGTCTCCGCGGTGCAGAACAAGTCCGCGGACGCCGAGATCGGCCGGATGCCGGTCGACTCGATCTACTCCCCGGTCCTGAAGGTCACCTACAAGGTCGAGGCGACCCGGGTCGAGCAGCGCACCGACTTCGACCGGCTGGTCGTCGACGTCGAGACCAAGCCGTCGATGCTGCCGCGGGACGCCGTCGCGTCGGCAGGCAAGACGCTGGTCGAGCTGTTCGGTCTGGCCCGTGAGCTGAACGTCGAGGCCGAGGGCATCGACATCGGCCCGTCGCCGGTCGACGAGCAGATGGCGGCCGACCTGGCCCTGCCGGTCGAGGACCTGCAGCTGACGGTCCGGTCCTACAACTGCCTCAAGCGTGAGGGCATCCACACCGTGGGTGAACTGATCTCGCGCAGCGAGCAGGACCTGCTGGACATCCGCAACTTCGGCTCCAAGTCGATCGACGAGGTCAAGCTGAAGCTGGCCGAGATGGGCCTGTCGCTGAAGGACTCGCCCCCCGGCTTCGACCTGCGCGCCGCCGCTGAGGCGTACGGCGACGACGCTGAGGACGAGGACGAGAGCTTCGCCGAGACCGAGCAGTACTGAGCTAGCAAGGCCCATCCAAGGCCCTCACCCGGGCCTGAGATTTCCTGGAGTAAAGAGAGATGCCTACCCCGACCAAGGGATCCCGCCTCGGCGGCAGCGCGGCGCACCAGAAGCTGATCCTCAGCAACCTGGCCACCTCGCTGTTCGAGCACGGTGCCATCACCACCACCGCGACCAAGGCCAAGCGCCTGCAGCCGCTGGCGGAGTCGCTGATCACCAAGGCCAAGCGCGGTGACCTGAACTCCCGTCGCCAGGTGATGAAGCGCATTCGCGACAAGTCCGTCGTGCACGTGCTGTTCACCGAGATCGGCGAGCGGTACTCCGACCGTCCGGGCGGCTACACCCGGATCATCAAGCTCGGCCCCCGCAAGGGCGACAACGCCCCCATGGTGAAGATCGAGCTGGTCGAGGCCCTGGCCGACTCGCCGAAGGCCAAGGCCGCGGCGAAGAAGGCCGCTCCGGCCAAGAAGGCGACCGCGAAGAAGGCGGCCGCCAAGGACGAGACCAAGGCTGACGCGGCTCCGGTCGCGGACACCAAGGTCGAGGACGTCGTGGCCGGCAAGTACGAGGGCTCGGCCGCCCCGCTCGACGGCGGCGCCGCTCCCGAGGGCTACGACATCAAGGGCAACGAGGACTCGATGAAGTACCACGGCACCGACTCGCCGTGGTACGACCAGACCGTCGCCGAGGTCTGGTTCAAGACCGAGGACGCCGCGAAGGCCGCCGGCTTCACCAAGGCCGGCGAGACCGCCGAGGACAAGTAGTCACCCAGTTCCACCAGCAGCGCCCCTCCGCCTTCGGGTGGAGGGGCGCTGCTGCGTTAGATTGCCCTGTGCGTTGGCGGATTGATCTCAGGTATGACGGCACCGAATTCCACGGCTGGGCCCGTCAGGCGGGCCTCAGGACCGTTCAGGGGGTGCTTGAGCAGTCGCTCGCCACCGTCCTGCGGCAGCAGGAGCTCCCGACGGTGACCTGCGCCGGCCGGACCGACACCGGCGTCCATGCCAGGGGACAGGTGGTGCACGTCTGGCTGCCCGACGGCCAGGTGGCCAGGGACCTGGTGCACCGGCTCAACGGCGTACTGCCGGACGATGTGTGGGTCAGTGGCGCCAGCGAGGCCGCAGAGGGTTTCGACGCCCGCTTCTCGGCTCTGTGGCGCCGCTACGTCTACCGGATCTGCGACGACAACATCGCCAAGGACCCGCTGACCAGGAACCACGTACTGCGAGTGCTGGCGCCCCTCGACGTGGACCGGATGAACGAGGCGTCGACGCGGCTGCTCGGCGAACACGACTTCGCTGCGTTCTGCCGGCGTCGGGTGGGAGCGACCACAGTGCGTACGCTGCGGGAGTTCAGCTGGACCCGTACTGCGCCCGGCCTGGTCGAGGCGACGGTGATCGCCGATGCGTTCTGCCACTCGATGGTCCGGGCGCTGGTGGGTTCGATCGTCCCGGTGGGCGACGGGCGCCGTGGGATCGACTGGCCGGCCACCGTGCTGGCCGGGAAGGTCCGGGACTCGGCAGTGACCGTATTGCCCGCACATGGACTCACCCTGGAAGAAGTGCGGTATCCAGCAGACGACCAACTGGCGGCGCGGGCCACAGAGGCCCGCAACACCAGAGGAGAGGTACACACGCGTGGCTGACCACTACTTCTCGGCAGAGCCGACCTCGGACGACGTACGGCGTACTGTCGGCTGCCAGATCTGGGGGAAGCCCTACGCCTTCACGACGTCGACCGGTGTCTTCTCCCGGGACCGGCTGGACCGCGGTACGTCGATCCTGCTGCGGGAGGTGCCGGCGCCGACCACTGGCGGCACCTACCTCGACCTGGGCACCGGCTACGGGCCGATCGCGTGTGCGCTGGCAGTGGAGGACCCCAAGGCTCAGGTCTGGGCGGTCGACGTGAACAACCGGGCTCTGGAGCTCACGGCGGAGAACGCCAAGACGGCCGGGGTCGGCGATCGCGTGCACCCCCGGCTGGTGGACGACGTACCGGCGGAGGTGCGGTTCGACCAGATCTGGTCGAACCCGGCGATCCACATCGGCAAGCCCGAGCTGCACAAGATGCTGCTGCACTGGCTGGCCAGGCTTGCCCCCGGCGGCGTGGGATGGTTCGTCGTCGGCAAGAACCTCGGTGCGGACTCGCTGCAGCGCTGGCTGACCGACCAGGGGTATCCCTGTCAGCGGACCGCCAGCGCCAAGGGCTTCAGAGTTCTGCGGGTCACTGCAACGGACGAGGCTCCAGCGCCGTCCTGAGGGTATGGAGGCAGCCTTGGCGGGCGTGGAAGCGCAGTCCAGCGCGATCGACTTCGAGCTCTGGGTGAGCGAGAAGGCCGACGCGCTGCTGCGGTTCGCCTATGTGCTGACCGGCGATCACACGCTGGCGGAGGATGCGGTCCAGGACGCCCTGACGACAGCCTGTGCGCGCTGGGGCCGGGTCAGCCAGGCGGACGACCCCGAGGCCTACGTGAAGCGCATGGTGGTCAACGCCCACATCTCCTGGTGGCGCCGCTTCCGCAAGCGGGAGGCGCCGGTCGCGGAGCCGACCAGGGCAGCTGCCGCAGCTCCTGACGGCACAGCGGGCAGGGCGAACGCGGAGGCCGTCTGGGCGCTGTGCGCGACGCTGCCGGACAAGCAGCGCGCTGCCGTCGTACTGCGCTTCTACGAGGACCTCTCGTACGCCGAGATCGCAGGGCTACTGCACTGCGCGGAGGCGACCGCCAGATCGCACGTGCACCGAGCCCTCGCAGTACTGAAGGACACGCTGAGCAAGGAAGGAGCCGAAGATGCCTGAGCCGGATGAGCAGGAGTTCGGCCCTCAGCTCGCGGATGCCTTCCAGAGTAAGGCCCACACCGTGCAGGGGCTCCGGGCGACTGGCCTGGCCCGCGAGGCACGCAAGAGGGTTCACAAGCGACGTCAGCGGCTCGCCACGGCTGCGGCGGCGGTAGTGGTCGTCGTGGCGATCGGTGGGGTGTGGGGCGTCATCGGAGGGCCTTCGCCGGTCAGTACCAGCTCGAGCGACAGCGCCAGCTCGGCTGGTGGCGTGGCAGAGAAGGCGGCGCCTAGCCATCCCACAGCCACTAGCTCCTGCCCGGCCGACCACCCGATCCTCACAGCCGGCAGTCACGAGGCTGTACCGCCCGGCACTGGGCTGGACCTGGACACCCAGGTCTACGGGCTGGAGGTCTGCCGCTACCAGCTGGTGGCGGGGGACCAGTTGCTGCTCGGCTCAGCGACCTTCACCGCGACCACCGCCCAGCAGGTGGTCGACGCGATCAAGGTGCTGCCGGAACGCAACCCGAGCCTGCCGGTCTTCAAGTGCACCCCGGAGACAGCTGTCCCGAAGGAAGCGATCGTGCTGCGCTTCAACACCGCGACCGGTATCCGCGAGATCTGGGTTGGGTACGACGGCTGCTCGTCGGCCGGTTTCTTCACGGGCACCCGCACCTACGGCCTGTACGCCGCGCCGCTGAAGTTGTTCCTGAAGGGCTCCGTTCGTCCCACCACCGGTGTGTATCTCAACCGGCTGAAGGGCTGGTAGCTACTCCCGGCTCTGGCCCTGCCCGCGCTGTGGCAGGTGCCGGACGTTGTCAGGCTTGGCGCCGTCGGTCGCGCGGTAGGTGCCGGTTTGTGGGGTGGCGTTGCCCAGGAACTTCCGGAGGTGGTCGACCTCGGCCGACTGCGGGGATTTGGTGCTCGCTGCGTCGCGGTACTGGTCTTCGAGGTCGGCTGTGGTGGTGCTCAACGCGGTGATCGCCCGGCCGGCTGCCTGGTGTCCGCCGATGGTCTTGGCCACGTCCGTGAGTTGGTTGCTCTGCTGGGTGGTCTCGACGTCGGCGAGATGTGGGCGCATGGTCTGGATGAGCTGGGTTCGGACGGCTTCGCGGTCCTCGGGTGGGAGGACGTCTGCGAGGCGTTCGTCGATCACGAGGTCGGCTGCTGTTGCCAGGCGCTGGGTGCGGTCCGATTGGTCCAGCTGGCTGCGCACCTGGTCTTGCGGCAACCCGGTGATCTCCGCCGTACCGCGAACCAGTTCGTCGGTGGCGGCGGTGTACGCCGGGTAGGAGTCGGGTGAGGCGACGGTGAGCAGGTCCGGCTGGACCCGATCCATGCCGATGTCCCGGATGACCGCGTTGACATGGCGATGCGCCCAGGTCTCGGTCAGCCCCTCCTCCACCGCTACGGCATCGGCGGAGTAGACCGGGATCGCACCTGGGGCGGCTTCGTCTCCGAGGGTGTTGAGCAGGTGCTTGCTCTCGTGCACCACTGTGAGCACGGCGTCTCGGGCGTCGATCAGCTCCGTCGTCGACAGTGGCCGGCCTGCTGTGTAGGCCTCAGCGACCGGCTGGAGGACTGCCGCGCGACTGACGGTCATGCCGCCGTCGTCGAGTGCGCTACCGAGCACGTTCGCCTCGGTCTCCTCGTTCAGCTCGCCGTTCCACCGGGTCGGCCGACCGGACAGTTTCTCCACCGACTGGATGACGCTGCGGACCCATTGGTACTCGTTGCTGTTCTTGGGGACGGCCTGGCCGAGGTTCATTCGGCCGTCTTCGCCAAGTGGGTGATGAGCCGGGACAGCGGGCTGTTGAGTCTGCGGATCGCGCCGGCCTCCCGATGCGGTGCCTGGGCTGCCAGTGCACCGATCTCCTGGATGGTCCGCTCGATCTGCGGGATCCGGACCTGGGCGGGGTCTTCGCTGTTGATCGCCCGTGCGAACAGGATCTGGGCTTGGTGGAACTGCTCGCTGGTCGCCTTGGGCGGGCCGGCCAAGAGTCGCTGGAGCTCGGCGGCCCGCCCCTGGGCGTTCTCCCGGCCCCGCTCGTCCTCGACCTGGTCCGCCATCGCCCGCAGCCGCGCGCTCTCGGCCTCGATCACCTCGGGCGAGGCGCCCTTCAAGTTGTCCAGCAGGCGCTGCAGTTCGGCCTCGACGGCTTCGTAGTCGACTGGCTTCTCGGTCATCGGGCTCCCTGTTCGGCTCGGGACGACGATAACTGTTCGCGGCGGCCAGCGGGGCCCGTCAGACTGGGGGTATGGGTCACGTCGAGGTTGCGGGTGTCGGGTTCGAGTTGCCGGACGGGCGGGTGTTGCTGGACGACATCACGTTCCGGGTCGGGGACGGGGCCAAGGTCGCGTTGGTGGGGGCCAACGGGTCGGGGAAGACGACGTTGACCAAGATCATCGCGGGGGATCTCAAGGCGCACGCCGGCAGCGTCGCGCGGTCCGGTGGGCTGGGCGTGATGCGGCAGTTCGTCGGGTCGGTGCGGGACGACACGAACGTGCGCGACCTGCTGCTCGGGGTCGCGCCGGAGCCGCTGCGGGAGGCCGCGGCGAAGCTCGACCAGGCCGAGTTGGCGATGATGGAGGCCGACGACGAGAAGACCCAGCTGCGCTACGCGCAGGCGGTCTCCGACTGGGGCGAGGTCGGCGGGTACGACGCCGAGGTGCTCTGGGACGTCTGCACGATGGCCGCGCTCGGGATGCCGTTCGACAACTGCCGGTGGCGTGAGGTCAAGACGCTGTCCGGCGGCGAGCAGAAGCGGCTCGTGCTGGAGGCGCTGCTGCGCGGTCCGGACGAGGTACTGATGCTGGACGAGCCGGACAACTACCTCGACGTGCCGGCCAAGCGCTGGCTCGAGGAGCAGCTCAAGACCACCCAGAAGACGGTGCTCTACATCAGCCACGACCGGGAGTTGCTGGCCAACACCGCGACCCGGATCGTCACCGTCGAACTAGGTGCTGCAGGCAACAGTATCTGGACGCACGGCGGTGGATTCAAGACCTACCACGAGGCGCGCAAGCACCGGTTCGAGCGGCTGGAGGAGCTGCGCCGGCGCTGGGACGAGGAGCACGCCAAGCTCAAGGCGCTGGTGCTGATGTACAAGCAGAAGGCGGCCTACAACGACGGGCTCGCGTCGCGCTACAAGGCGGCGCAGACCCGGCTGGCGAAGTTCGAGGAGGCCGGCCCGCCGCAGGCGATCCCGCGCGAGCAGAAGGTCAGCATGCGGCTGACCGGCGGCCGGACCGGCAAGCGCGCCGTGGTCTGCGAGGGCCTGGAGCTGACCGGTCTGATGAAGCCCTTCGACCTCGAGGTCTGGTACGGCGAACGCGTGGCCGTGCTCGGCTCGAACGGCTCGGGCAAGTCGCACTTCCTGCGGCTGCTCGCGAACGGCGGCTCCGATCCCGACATCGAGCACCGGCCGGTGGGGGAGATGGTGATCCCGTCGGTCGCGCACACCGGCAGCGCCAAGCTCGGCGCCCGGGTCCGTCCCGGCTGGTTCGCGCAGACGCACGAGCACCCCGAGCTGGCCGGCAAGACGCTGCTGGAGATCCTGCACCGCGGCGACGAGCACCGCGACGGGATGGGCCGCGAACTGGCCTCGCGCAAACTCGACCGGTACGAGCTGGCACACGCCGCCGAGCAGTCCTTCGACTCGCTCTCTGGTGGTCAGCAGGCGCGGTTCCAGATCCTGCTGCTGGAGCTGTCCGGCGCGACCATGCTGCTGCTCGACGAGCCGACCGACAACCTGGACGTCGAGTCCGCCGAGGCGCTGGAGGAGGGCCTGGACTCCTTCGACGGCACGGTGCTGGCGGTCACCCACGACCGCTGGTTCTCCCGTGGCTTCGACCGCTACCTGGTCTTCGGCAGCGACGGCAACGTCTACGAGGCGCCCGAGCCGGTCTGGGACGAGGCGCGGGTGCAGCGCGCCCGCTAGCCTGCTCCGGTGGGGGACGAGCTGGCCGAGAAGTGGCTGAACACCGGAGTACCGAGCTGGCTCTACCGCTGGCTGATGCCGATCGCCTGGGTGGCGGCGATCGTCACGTCGGTGATCGGCTCCGATCGGCCCTGCTCGGTGGAGGATCCGGCGTTCTGCGGACCCGACCTGACGTACTCGCTGGCCATGATTGCTTGTCTGGCCTCACTCGCGTGCTGGTGGCGGCTCCCCAGACTGGCCGCCGTCGCCGGGCTGGTGTTCATGGTCCTCGACCTCTGGTACGACGACGCGCAGTCCGTGAAGACGGCCTGGACGATCTACGGCGCCGGCTGCCTGGCGATCCTCGTCGCGCTGACCTGGAGCCGGTTGCGTCGCTGGGAGCTGCTGTCGCGGGTTCAGCGGGTGCCGGTGGTGATCGGCCCCGCGAGTCCGGTCAGTCCCGTGATCGCCCTGGTCGCAGTAGTGGGCCTGGTGGCCGCCGGGTTCGCAGCACTCGGGGTCATGCGCTGGCAGCTCGACCAGGAGCAGGTGCACCTCGACCGGGCCGTCAAGGCGACTGCCGTGGTGGTGGGCTTCAAGGACGATGAGCTCATCCTGGAGCTCCCCGACGGCAGTAGCCGCAGGATCTCGTCGCTGGACTCGCATGACAAGGGTGATGAGCTGCCGGTCCTGGTGGATCCCAGGGACGCCGACTGGGTTCGCCTCCAAGCCGAGCTCGCCGACTACACGCCCTGGTCGACAGTGGCCGGTGGTGCGTGGCTGATCGCCCTGCTGGTACTACGCCGACACCTGCTACTCCGACGCGCGCGACCTCGGCGTACCTGGTCGGCGTCCGGCCTGCCGGTGTGGATCGAGCCGGACGGGTCGATGGGCTTCAGCGTCCTGCCGGCGGAGGGCAGTGAGCGAGTGCTCGGCTTCATCGCGCTGGAACTCGACGACGAGGAGGCCGCCGATCGGTTGAGTGCCGCGTACGGCGTACTGGAGGGCTTCGGCGAGGAGGAGGATGACCCACCGCCGCCCGCCGCCGCGCGGCTGGAGTGGAGCATGGTGCTGGCCGGCTACCGCGGGGAGGCCTTGCTGGTGGGCGATCTGACCGAGGGGGCCTGGCCCACCTTTGTGCTCGGTGAGCAGATCCTCCGCCCGGCGACGCCCTTCCGGACACCCCGGCGGTCGCCGTGGGGAACGGAGGAGCCAGGCCTGCGGCTACTGGATCTGCCGCCCGACGACGAGCCGGAGCCGGACGCGGAGCCGGACCCGGACGCGGAGCCGGAGCCCGTGCGGCCGGAGCCGGTCGCAGTACGGCAGGACCTGCCGTGGCAGCTCCCGTTGTCGCCACCTGATCGGTGGAATCTCGTGGAGAGGTTCCAGCGGGTGGTGGTGACGTCGACCGGTCTGCGGATCCGGACCGGCCTCTTCACCCGGACCATCGACTGGCGCGACGTCGAGGTGGTGGAGATCGAGGAGGGCCTGGTGACGCTGACCACTGGTAAGGCTTGGCACGTCATCGCGCGCATCCCCGAGGACCGGCTGCTGGAGGTCGCCGGTGTGTTCGAGACACTTCGGCGCCAGGCGATCAGCTGAGGTCGGAGCACCAGGTGTCGCGGTAGGTCGCCCAGTGCTCGGGGGTGGCGGCGAAGTCGACGTACAGGGCGAGGCCGAAGTTCTCGCGCTTCGAGGTGCCGAGGCCCAGCTGGGCGCCGCGGATGGCGGCCTGGACGGTTTCGGCGGAGCCGCGGTGGGAGAAGTTGTCCTCCCAGTAGAAGGGCAGGCCCATCAGCAGGTCGACGTGCGCGGGGGTGACCTCCAGCGCCATCTCGGTCTGCTGCGCGACGTAGCCGCCGTACAGGGATTCCAGTGGGGTCCAGGTGTCGTAGGACATCACGGCGATCTGCTCGACCCGGCTCGCGACGGCGCCGAAGTACTCCTTCGTCCACCACTTGCTCATCCCGGTGACGCCGACCAGCAGGCCGTTCATGCCGGGAGCCGGGTTGAGCTGGGCGGCGGCGACCGACAGCGGTACGCCGCGGGCGGCGGTCATCACGTGCACCTGGTCGAGCAGAGCCAGGAAGCCCTTGGAGCCGGAGCGGACCGGCTCCACATCGAAGTGGATGCCGTCGAAACCCTGGTCGAGAACCTGCTCGGAGGAGGTGTTCACCCGGCTCCGGACGGCGGCGTCGTCCAGGTCCATCCCGGGGTTCTTCTCCGGCTGCAGGACGTCGCCGAGCCAGGCCTGCACGCGAACCTTCGGCAGCGCTCGGTGGACGGCATCGGTGAACCACTTCGCCTTCGGGGCAACTGTTGCCAATGGCAACGAGCCGTCGTGCTCGAGTGGGCCGGTGTGGACGTAGAGGTCGCGGATCCCGGTGCCCTGCAACTGCTTGGCCAGCGCTGTGACGTCGGCGTCGGTCTTCCGTCCGTCGACCCAGGCGTGGCCGAGCCAGATGGCGTCCTTGCCGCGGCTCAGCGCGGTCGCGTCGCCGGTGTAGGCGAGCCGGAGCGAGACCGCCAATGCGCCCAATGGCAAGGGGATCAGCAGGACGAAGGCCAGTGCCAGGCTGATCAGCACCCGCCGTCGACGCGACCAGGACTTCCAGCGCTTCACGAGGTGCTTCCTGTCCGTAGACCGTCGTAGACCAGCCCGAGCATCCGGCCACGAGCCTCCGGAGTGAGACCTGTCGCGGTCGCGCCCCGGGAGCAGCCGACCAGCAGCGCGTAGACCTCGGGGAAGCCGGCATCACGTCGTACTGCGCCCGCTTGCTGCGCTCGATCGAGCAGTACTCCGAAGGCCTCGCGCATCCCCGCGCCGGCCTGCTTGGCTGCTTCCCCGGCGACGGTCCCGGCGGCGCTGAGTGCCTCGGCGATGGCCAGCTTGGAGGCCGACTCGGACACCACCTGGGTGAAGAACCCGAAGAACGCGGCGCCGGCGTCATCGTCGCGCGACAGGTCGGCGGCGCGGTCACGCAGCCGCTCCAGCCGATCGGTCAGCACCGCCTCGAGCAGCTCGACCTTGGTCGGGAAGTGCCGGAAGACCGTCGCGATCCCCACCTCGGCGAGCTTCGCGACCTCATCGGTCGAGGCGTTCGGCGACTGGCCGAACACGTCCTCGGCGGCAGCCAGGATCCTGGCCCGGTTGTCCCGGGCATCCGCACGCAACGGCCTCATCGCACTCCTAGCTGTGGTCGGCACCCGACAGCCTAGGAGACGCCGGAAATCCTCCAGAGGTTGTAAACGGAGTAATCACTCCATGTCTTTGACGGCCTGATGACTCCTGAAGAGCTCTACATCGACCACATGGCGATGGCGCGGGCGCGTGGCCGGCTGGACGAACTCATCGCGGTGCTGCGGGAACCGGCTCCCGCGCGGGATGCGTCGTAGTCCCAGAAGCGCAGAAACGGCCCCGATCCCTGGCAGTGAAGCCGGATCGGGGCCGTTCCCAAGGAGCGCTGGCGGTCAGCGATCGCCCATCGGGACGTACTGGACGCCGCGGGCGCCGGTGTAGATCTGCTTCGGGCGCGCGATCTTCTGGTCGGTGTCGGTGAGCGACTCCGACCACTGCGCCAGCCAGCCCGAGGTGCGCGGGATGGCGAACAGCACGGTGAACATCTCCGGCGGGAACTGCAGGGCCTCGTAGATCAGGCCGGAGTAGAAGTCCACGTTCGGGTAGA
Source organism: Kribbella sp. NPDC056861 (assembly GCF_040687575.1). NCBI lineage: Bacteria > Bacillati > Actinomycetota > Actinomycetes > Propionibacteriales > Kribbellaceae > Kribbella > Kribbella sp. NPDC056861. Next base: position 719,300 of record NZ_JBFBNQ010000003.1, read on the forward strand.
GCTTGCGGGAGACGAAGTACTCGTCCTCCAGCGCGATCTTCTCCAGCTCGACGGCGATCTTCAGCAGCGGGTTGATACCCGTCACCTCGAACACGTCGTCGGCGGCCTTCTTGATGATCTTGGCGCGCGGGTCGTAGTTCTTGTAGACCCGGTGGCCGAAGCCCATCAGCCGCTCTTCGCCGTTCTTCACGCCCTCGATGAACGACGGCACGTTGTCGACGGTGCCGATCCGGCGCAGCATCTTCAGCACCGCCTCGTTGGCGCCGCCGTGCAGCGGGCCGTAGAGGGCCGCGATGCCGCCGGTGACCGCGGAGTACGGGTCGACCTGGGTGGAGCCGATCGCCCGGACCGCGTTGGTGGAGGCGTTCTGCTCGTGGTCGGCGTGCAGGATGAACAGGATCTCCAGCGCGCGCACCAGCCGGTCGTCGGCGGCGTACTTGGGCTCGCTCATCTTGAACAGCATCGACAAGAAGTTGGCCGCGTAGCTCAGCTCGTTGTCGGGGTAGACGTACGGCTTGCCCTGCGCGTGCCGGTAGGCGAACGCGCCGAGCGTCGGCATCTTGGCGATCAGTCGGCGGATCTGCAGGTTGCGCGACTCCTCGTCGAAGATGTCGCGCGACTCCGGGTAGAAGGTGGACAGTGCGCCGACCGAGGCCAGCAGCATGCCCATCGGGTGCGCGTCGTACCGGAAGCCCTGCATGAAGGTCTTCAGGTTCTCGTGCACGAACGTGTGATACGTCACGTCGTGCACCCACGCCTCGTACTGCGTCTTGTCCGGCAGCGCGCCGTTCACCAGCAGGTACGCGACCTCCAGGTAGTTCGACTGCTCCGCGAGCTGCTCGATCGGATAGCCGCGGTACTCCAGGATGCCCTTGTCGCCGTCGATGAAGGTCACCGAGGAGCGGGTCGAGGCGGTGTTGACGAAGCCGGGGTCGTAGGTGGCCAGGCCACCGTCTCCGTCGGATGCGCTGATCTGCTTGAGATCGGCGGCACGGATGGTGCCATCGGTGATGGCAAGGTCGTAGTCCTTGCCGGTCCGGTTGTCCCGGACGGTGAGCGACTGTTCGGTCACAATGCCCTCTTCGGAAGCTGGCGCATCGCCGGAGTGAGTGAGGGTCATCGTCGCCGGCGGGACGCGGATCGGACTGCAATCTTCACCGCTAAACTAGTGCGGACCGTGGCTGCTTCCAAGCCGGGGTCTCCTACCGGCTCAGGCTCGCTTTGACCCCGAGGCGTCCGCGCCGGTATTCTGGGCTGCTGTTGTGCGTTCCTGGTCCTCGCCGGTGTGATTGCGGGCCGCTCGCCGACGTACCAGTTCTAGTTTTGTCACCCTCTGAGAAACGAAGGTCAACGACCGTGCGCACGTACAGCCCGAAACCTGCTGACGTCACCCGTGAGTGGCATGTGATCGACGCCACCGACGTCGTGCTCGGTCGGCTCGCCGTCCAGATTGCCACCCTGCTGCGTGGCAAGCACAAGCCGACGTTCGCGCCGCATGTCGACGGCGGTGACTTCGTCGTCGTCGTGAACGCGTCGAAGATCGCCCTGTCCGGCAACAAGCGGACCGACAAGCTCGCGTACCGCCACTCGGGTCACCCGGGTGGTCTGACGGCCACGCCGGTCGGCGAGATCCTCGAGAAGGATCCTCGCAAGGCCGTCGAGAAGGCTGTCTGGGGCATGCTCCCGAAGAACCGTCTGAGCCGTCAGCTGCTGGGCAAGCTGAAGGTCTACGCCGGTCCGGAGCACCCGCACACGGCCCAGCAGCCGAAGCCGTTCGAGATCACCCAGATCGCTCAGTAGTAGCGATCGACGAGCCAGGTAAACGAGGATTCACAGCGTGAGCGACATCACCACCGAGACCGAAGCACTCGACACCGAGGTCCCCATCGACACCGAGGGCCCGGTTGCCTACACCTCCGAGACGAACCCGAGCCCGGAGCAGCGCGCCGAGTCCGGTCGCGTCGCGGTGATCAACCCGGCCGGTGCGACCGGTCGCCGCAAGGAAGCCGTGGCGCGCGTCCGGCTCGTTCCGGGGACGGGCACCATCACCGTCAACGGCAAGCCGATCGACGTGTACTTCCCGAACAAGGTTCACCAGCAGCACGTGAACGAGCCGTTCGTCGTGGCCGGCCTGGAGGGCTCCTACGACGTCATCGCCCGGATCAACGGCGGTGGCATCACCGGCCAGGCCGGTGCGCTGCAGCTCGGGATCGCCCGCTGCCTGAACGCCGCGGACGAGGAGGCGAACCGGCCCGGACTGAAGAAGGCCGGTCTGCTCACCCGCGACGCCCGCATCAAGGAGCGCAAGAAGGCCGGTCTCAAGAAGGCCCGTAAGGCTCCGCAGTACAGCAAGCGCTGATCACCTGATGTCGCGTTTGTTCGGTACGGACGGAGTCCGTGGCCTGGCGAACGTGGATCTCACCGCGGAGCTGGCGCTCGACCTCTCGGTCGCGGCAGCTCACGTACTCGGCGAGGCCGGTGCCTTCGAAGGGCACCGGCCACGCGCCGTTGTGGGGCGGGATCCGCGAGCCAGTGGTGAGTTCCTCGAAGCAGCCGTGGTGGCCGGTCTGGCCTCCGCCGGCGTCGATGTCGTCCGGCTCGGCGTGCTGCCGACCCCGGCCGTCGCCTACCTGACCGGCTCGACCGGTTCCGATCTCGGCGTGATGCTGTCGGCCAGCCACAACCCGATGCCCGACAACGGCATCAAGTTCCTGGCCCGTGGCGGGATCAAGCTCGACGACGTGATCGAGGACGCGATCGAGGTCCGGACCGGCGAGGAGTGGCAGCGTCCGACCGGCGCCAAGGTCGGCCGGGTGCTCGACGACGGGCAGGGGTTCGAGACCTATGTCTCGCACTTGGTCCGGTCGGCCCCGAACCGGTTCGACGGCGTGAAGGTGGTCATCGACTGCGCCAACGGCGCGGCCTCGCTGACCGCTCCCGAAGCGCTGCGCCGGCTCGGCGCCGAGGTGATCACGTACGCCGCCGCGCCCGACGGCCTGAACATCAACCTCAACTGCGGTTCGACCCACATGGAGGGTCTGCGCCGTGAGGTGATCGGGCACGGCGCCGACCTCGGCATCGCGCTCGACGGTGACGCCGATCGCTGCCTGGCGGTGGACGCGGCCGGCGAGTTCGTCGACGGCGACCAGATCCTGGCCGTGCTCGCCCTGGCGATGCGCGACTCGGGCAGGCTGTCCAACGACACCGTGGTGGCGACCGTGATGAGCAACCTGGGCTTCGTCCAGGCGATGGTGCGGGAGCGGATCGCGGTCGAGCAGACCAAGGTCGGCGACCGGTACGTGCTGGAGGCGATGAAGGCCGGCGGGCACAAGCTCGGCGGCGAGCAGTCCGGTCACGTGATCCTCTCGGACCACGCGACCACCGGTGACGGCACGCTGACCGCGGTCATGCTGCTGGCCCGGATCGCCGACACCGGCAAGGGTCTGGCCGACCTGGCCGCGGTGATGACCCGCCTGCCGCAGGTTCTGGTCAACGTTCCCAACGTCGACAAGAGCCGGGCCGGCACCGATTCCGACGTACAGGCCGCAGTGGCCGCTGCCACCGCTCGCCTGGGTGACACCGGTCGAGTCCTGCTGCGTCCGTCGGGCACCGAGCCGCTGGTCCGGGTGATGGTCGAGGCCGAGTCCTCCGCCACCGCCCACGAGGTCGCGCACGACCTGGCCGGCATCGTGGAGACGTCGCTCAAGCTCTGAAGCAAGTCCTGAACCCCCGCTGACGCGCGTCGTCAGCGGGGGTTTTCGCGTTCGGCGATACTCGACGTGAGAACGCTCTCATCATCTCTGCAGCACGCCCCATGCCCGTCAGAGAAGGAGTACCACCGTGAGAATCAGTCGAGCCCTACTGGCGATCGTGACGACGATCGCCCTGCTGTCTCCGATCACCGCCGCCGAGGCTGCCACCGTCCCGAAGAAGGGCGTCAGCACCTGGAACATGAACGGCGTCACCCAGGCCCTGCAGGATTCCCAGGTCAGTTGGTACTACAACTGGGACTCCGGTCGCGCGGGCATCACCTCGCCGGCCGGAGTGGAGTTCGTGCCGATGATCTGGGGGCCGAACCACGTCACCGACCAGCGCCTCAACGAGGCCAAGAGCTCCGGTACGACGTTGCTCGGCTTCAACGAGCCGGACATGGCCGGCCAGTCCAACATGACCGTCGAGCAGGCCCTGAATCTCTGGCCCCGGTTGCAGTCGACCGGACTGCGACTCGGCAGCCCGTCGGTCGCGTATGGCGGTGACCGGGCCGGCGGCTGGCTCGACCGGTTCCTGGCGGGCGCCCGGTCCCGCGGCTATCGCGTCGACTTCATCACCCTGCACTGGTACGGCTCCGACTTCAGCGACGCGGCGGTCGGGCACCTGAAGAGCTACATCGACGCGGTCTGGAACAAGTACCACGTGAAGATCTGGCTGACCGAGTTCAGCCTGATCGACTGGAGCACCGGGACCGCGCGCTATCCCAGCCAGGCGCAGCTGGCCCGCTTCGCCACCAACTCCGGCGCGATGCTGAAGGCACACGCCGCGGTCGAGCGCTACGCCTGGTTCGCGCTGCCGACCGACCGCTCCGGCACTGGCCTCTACAACGGCGCCACTCCCAACGAGGTGGGCCGCGCCTACCGGGCCCTCAGCTGACCCGGTCACCGGGGTCGATGCGATGCAACTCCGCCTCCTCTGCTTTCCGTACTAAGGGGGACAGAGGAGAGTGGAGGCACGATGCAGGATCGGGATCGGGACTACGTCGAGTTCGTCGAGACGTCGAGTACGACGCTGCGCCGGACCGCCTACCTGGTCTGCGGCGACTGGCATCGTGCCGACGACGTGGTCCAGGACGCGCTGTACAAGCTGTACCTGTCCTGGTCCAAGGTGGATCGCAGTGGCAATCCACTCGGCTACGCCCGCCGCGTCGTGATCAACGCGGCCCTGGACAACGGTCGGCGCCCCTGGCGCCGGGAAGTGCCGACCGACCGTCCACCCGAGCTGCCCCGGACCGATGATCCGGCCGGCACCCAGGCCGACCGCGACGAGGTCCTGACGGCCCTGGCCGAGCTGGCCCCGAGGCAGCGAGCCTGCGTAGTACTGCGGTACTACGAGGACCTCTCGGTCGACCAGACCGCCGAGATCCTGGACTGCTCGCCGGGCACGGTGAAGAGCCAGGCCGCCCGCGGACTCGAAACTCTCCGTCACGCCATCAACCGGACCCGCTCGACCGGGCGGCTCTCGTGAAGGAGAACGACATGCAGGACGACCAGGAGCTCGGCGCCGAACTCCACCGCTTGGCGGCCACCGACCCGCTGGCCCCGATCGACGCGACCATCCTGCTCGAGCGTGGCCGCCGGGGTCGTCGCCGGCGCAGGGTGTTCTCGGTCGCCGGTGTGACGGCCGGAGTCGCCGCCATCGCGCTGGGCGCCACGCTGTTGCCGGGCGCGGGCGTCGGTGCTGTCGATCGCAAACCGGAGGTCGCGGCGACGTCGCCCCAGACCGCCCAGGCGCTGTTCACCCCATTGCCCGGGGTGCCGCAGGGGGAGTCGGCTCTGGACAAGATGCCTGAGCAGGAAGCCCTTCGCCGCTGTGCCCTCCGCTACGGCCAGCAGAAGCTGAAGAAGGTCCAGCCCAATCTCTATCGGGCGGCGATGACGATCCCGGGCAGCTACGAGAAGCTGGGAACGCCGAGGGACACCTGCAAAATCCCCGGTGACTCGCGACCGACGGCCACGGCGATCGCCAGGATGAAGGTCGATCCGGTCCGCTCAGCTGAGGGGCAGCTGCTCGCTTGCTCGGTGGCCTTGTGGCACGACCTGACGAAGTGGCGCGTGGTCGCTACCGCGCCGATCGACGACACCAGGATCAAGGTGCTGGCCGTCTCCCCGACCGGCCGCAGCGCTGCCGACTGCGAGCTGACCCTCCCCGTCACCACCGGTCGTTCCATCGGCGCCTCCTCCGCGACGATCTTCACCGAGGGCTTCTCGCGCCAGTACACCTTGCGGGGCCTCGCCGCGCGCGGCGGCGGCAGCAAGTGCCGGACCGAACGCTGCACCGGCTGGGTCTATGTCAACGCCGGACGGATCGACCCGGTCATCACCCGGGTAGTGATCAAGGCCGCGAACGGCCGGACGCACGAGCTCACGATCACCAACGGCTGGTTCAGTCTCTACTGGGGGAACGGCGATCGGCTGGCCCGGATGGATGCCACGGTGACCGGCTACGACGCGGCCGGGAACATCGTCAGCTCTGTCGACGTCGGCCGCTGAAACATCGTTCCAGCGACGAGAACGGTGTATCAAGCGGTAGTTTCCCCTTGACCAGGCTCCCATGCGTGGGTAACTTTCGCGTGCGGGAGCCTGGTTGTAATTCAATTACCTTGAGGGGTCGGTCATGTCCGCCTTGCGCCGTTTTGCCGTTGCCAGCCTTGGTCTGGCGACCATCGCTTCCCTGACGCCGGGTGTTGCCGTCAGTGCGCCACCGCCCGAGCCGAAGACGCCCGCCGCGTTCACGAACCTGCAGCAGGCCACCAAGGCGCTGCAGGGGATGACGCTGGAGGACAAGATCGGGCAGCTGTTCGTGCTGTTCGCCTACGGGCCGGACGCCGCGACACCGGATGCCCGCAACACCACCCTGTACGGCGTGAGCACGCCCGCCGAGGTGGTCGCGAAGTACAAGCCGGGTGGCTGGATCTACTTCAACGCGCGTGACAACGTGCAGAACCCGACCCAGCTCGCGACGTACTCCAACCAGCTCCAGCAGGCCGCGCTCAAGACCGGCCTGCACCTCCCGCTGACGATCGCCACCGACCAGGAGCAGGGCGTGGTGGTCCGGATCGGCCCGCCCGCCACCCAGTTCGGCGGCAACATGGCCCACGGCGCGACCCGCAACACCGCCGACGCCCGTACTGCGGCCGGCATCACCGGCCGTGAGCTGAAGGCGATGGGCATCCGGCAGGACTACGCCCCGGACGCCGACGTCAACGTGAACGCGCTCAACCCGGTGATCGGTGTCCGCTCGTACTCCAGCGACCCGAAGCTGGTCTCGGACATGACGGTCGCGCAGGTCAAGGGCTACCAGAACGACGCCGGTATCACCGCGACCGCGAAGCACTTTCCGGGCCACGGTGACACCGCGACCGACAGCCACACCGGCCTCCCGGTGATCAACCACTCGCTGCAGGAGTGGAACACGATCGACGCGCCGCCGTTCAAGGCCGCGATCAAGGCCGGCATCGACTCGATCATGACCGCGCACATCGTGGTTCCGTCGCTCGACCCGTCCGGTGACCCGGCAACGCTGAGCAAGCCGATCCTGACAGGCGTACTGCGCCAGCAGCTCGGCTTCAAGGGCCTGATCATCACCGACGCGCTGGAGATGGCCGCGGTCCGGGCGAAGTACGGTGACGCCGAGGTGGCGGTCCGGGCGATCGAGGCCGGCGCCGACCAGTTGCTGCTGCCGCCGGCGCCCGACGTGCAGTTCAAGGCCGTCGTCGACGCGGTGAAGTCGGGCCGGATCAGCGAGCGCCAGATCAACGAGAGCGTGCTCCGGGTGCTGCTGCTGAAGCTCAAGAACGGCGTCCTGTTCCAGCCGTACGTCGACCCGGCCAAGGTCGTCAAGACGGTCGGCACCCCGGCCAGCCTGGCCACCGCGCAGAAGATCGTCGACAAGTCGGTCACGCTGGTCAAGAACGACGCCGCCGCGCTGCCTCTGAGCAACACCCCGCGCAAGGTGCTCGTCACCGGCTGGGGAGTCACCACCACCCAGGCGCTGGCGACCAGCCTCACTGCCCGCGGCGCGACCACCACGGTCGCCCAGACCGGCGCGACGCCGACCGACGCGGCGATCACCGACGCGGTCACCAAGGCGCAGGCCAACGACGTCACCGTGGTCCTCACCCAGAAGGCCTGGGACACCACGGTCACCGACAAGCTCGCCAAGCAGCAGAAGCTGGTCAAGGACCTGCTCGCCACCGGCAAGACCGTGATCGTGGTGGCGGTCCGCGACCCCTACGACATCGCGTACTTCGACGCGGCGCCGACGTACCTGGCCACCTACGGCTACGCGGCCGTCTCGATGGAGTCGCTGGCCAAGGTCCTGTACGGCGAGATCAAGCCCACCGGCAAGCTCCCGGTCGACATCCCGGTCGCGGGTCAGCCCGCCACGCCGCTCTACAAGTTCGGCCACGGACTGTCCTGGTGACTCGTACTTCCACGAAGGAGAACCGATGAAGCGCCGCAGTCTGCTCGCCGGCGCGGGAGCCCTCGCCGCCGCCCCGCTGATCGATGTCCAGGGTGCGGCCGCCGCCGCGCCGGCCAAGCACGGCAAGGGCGTCACCACCGGCGCGCAGGCGCTGGCCAAGGACGGCTGGAAGGCGCTGGCCGGCCAGAAGGTCGGCGTGATCAGCAACCCGACCGGCATCCTCGACGACCTCAACCACATCGTCGACACCATGCACGCCTCCGGCAAGGTCAACGTGGTCGCGGTCTTCGGTCCCGAGCACGGCTTCCGCGGCAGCGCGCAGGCCGGTGGCTCCGAGGGTGACCACGTCGACCCGCGGACCGGTATCCAGGTCTACGACGCGTACGGCGCGAACGCGGCCAAGCTCGTCACGCTCTACCAGAAGTCCGGCGTGGAGACGGTCGTCTTCGACATCCAGGACGTCGGCGCCCGGTTCTACACCTACATCTGGACCATGTACGAGGCGATGCTGGCCGCGGTCCAGACCGGCGCGAAGTTCGTCGTGCTGGACCGGCCGAACCCGGTCGGCGGTTACGCCCGCGGTCCGATGCTGAAGCCCGGCTACACCTCGGGTGTCGGCAAGGAGGAGATCATCCAGCAGCACGGGATGACCGTGGGCGAGCTGGCCCGGCTCTTCAACGCGGAGTACCTGCCGCTGGACGCGAACGGCGCCCGGCTCAAGGAGCTGCAGGTGATCCAGGTGAAGGGGTGGAAGCGCGACCAGCTGTTCGCCGACACCGGCCTGACCTGGGTGATGCCGAGCCCGAACATGCCGACCCCGGACACCGCGCTGCTCTACCCGGGCGCCTGCCTGTTCGAGGCCACCAACATGTCCGAGGGACGCGGGACCACGCGGCCGTTCGAGCTGATCGGCGCGCCGTACGTCGACTACAAGTGGGCGCAGGCGTTGCAGGCCAAGAACATCCCGGGCATCGATTTCCGCGAGGCCTACTTCACGCCGTTCATCTCCAAGAACGCGAACGTGCTGTGCGGCGGCGTCCAGATCCAGATCACCGACCCGACCAAGGTCGAGGCGATCGTGGCCGCGACGCACATGATCGTGGAGGCCAAGAAGCTGTACCCCGGTTTCGCCTGGCGTACCGGTGACAACCCGCCCGGGCGCTGGATCGACCTGCTGACCGGATCGGATCGGTTCCGCACCATGCTGGACGGTGGCGCCACCGCGGAGGCGATCGTGGCGGCCTGGAAGAGCGAGACCGACGCGTGGACCGCCCGGCGGGCGAAGTACCTGCTGTACAAGGGAGATCATCGGTGAAACTGCTCCGGCCGATCGCGATAGTCTCTGTCCTGATGCTCACCATGACCACTCCCGCGGTTGCTTCGGGCAACAAATCCGGGCGGTTCGACCACCCGTACGACGGCTACGCGCCGAAGTCCACCCTGCTGCGCGACGCGACCCCGGCCAAGGCCGGTCTCGACCCCGCGCCGATCGACGCCGCGCTGGCCCAGGTGGCCGGCTGGACCCAACCCTCCGGCACCACCAAACCCCTGTACGCCGGCGCGGTCACGCTGCTCGGCCACGACGGCAAGGTGGTCACCAGGACGGCGACCGGCCTGGCCCTCAAGTACTCCGACGGTTCGGGCACCGAGTTGCCGCCCGACCAGCAGATCCCGATGCGCACCGACACCATCTTCGACATGGCCTCGGTCTCGAAGCTGTTCACCTCGATCGTGGTGATGCAGCTGGTCGAGAAGGGCAAGGTCGGGCTGGACACCCCGATCGCGACCTACGTGCCGGAGTTCGCCGAGAACGGCAAGGCCGCGATCACCGTCCGGCAGGCGCTCACCCACACCACCGGACTGCCCGCGTTCCTGCCGCTGTGGCGGGACTACCCCACGCCGGAGCTCAGGCTGAACGCGGCGTTGACCGCGAAGCTGGTCAACCCGAGCGGCAGCACCTATCTCTACAGCGATCTCAACCTGATCTCGCTGGGCGAGCTGGCCCACCGGGTGAGTGGCAAGACGCTCGACAAGCTGGTCGCCGACGGCATCACCAAGCCGCTGCAGATGCGCGACACCGGCTACAACCCCGACGTGAAGAAGAAGCCGCGGATCGCCGCCACGGAGTACCAGACGGCGCCTGCCCGCGGAATGGTCTGGGGCTCGGTACACGACGAGAACGCCTGGTCGCTGAACGGGGTCGCCGGGCACGCCGGCGTCTTCTCGACGGCCGACGATCTGGCCGTGCTGGCGCAGACCTTCCTCAACGGCGGTAGCTACCGCGGCGCGCGGATCCTGAAGACCGACACCGTCACCGCGATGGTCACCAACTTCAACCAGGGCTTCCCGGGCAACGACCACGGGCTCGGCTTCGAGCTGAACCAGCGGTGGTACATGGGTGGTCTGTCCAGTCCGCGTTCGGCGGGGCACACCGGCTACACGGGGACGTCGGTGGTGATCGACTTCGACTCGCGGTCGTTCGCGATCCTGCTCACCAACCGGGTGCACCCGAGCCGTAACTGGGGCAGCAACAACCCTGCCCGCAGGGCCGTAGTACAAGGGTTGGCGTTGTCGTTGGGTGTTGGGCCGCAGCATGGCAAGGATGCCTGGTTCTCCGGTACGACGGATGCCAGTACGTCGACGCTGGCGGCGAAGGTCGCCGTACCGGCTGCCGGCGCGAAGGTCTCGTTCGACCTGTTCGTCGACACCGAGGACTCGGATCTGCTCTGGCTGGAGACGTCCGCGGACGGCGCCACCTGGACCAAAGTGCCTTTCACCGTTCGCGATCGGGGCTCGGTGACCGACACCGACGGGACCATCAGCGGTTCCGGCGATCGGCACTGGCACCAGGTGACCGCGGACCTCGGCGCCGGTGACCAGACGTTGCGCTGGCGCTACACCTCGGATCCTTTGTACCAAGGCCGCGGCGTCTACGTGGACGGTGTGAAGATCTCCTCGGGGCGGCAGGTTCTGTTCGACGGCGAGCGGCATCCGGAGTCATTTACCGCCTCTGGTTGGAGACTTTCGCGTCGATGACCCCGCTCGGTGCTTAATCGCCGTACGGTGGCGTCATGACTTCAGTTACCTCTCCAGAACCCACGGGGCCGCTGCTGGTCCGGGTCCGCGCGGTGATGCCCGCGCTGGCTCCGGCCGAGCAGCGGGTGGCGAACGCGGTCCTCGCGGACCCGGGCGGAGTGGCGGCGATGACGATCTCCGAACTGGCCGAGGTGGCGTCCACCTCGGAGACCACGGTCATCCGGTTCTGCAAGCAGATCGGCGTCCCCGGCTATCCGCAGCTCCGCCTGCAACTGGCGGCTCAGTCGGCAACGGAGAACATCCGGCCCGAGGTCGGCGGTGACATCGAGCCGGGTGACTCGCTGGCCGACGTCGTCGGCAAGGTCGCCTTCGCGGACGAGAAGGCCGTCCGGGAGACCGCGCAGCAGCTGGATGTCGAGGCCCTGAGCAAGGTGGTCGCGGCGGTCGCCAAGGCGCCCCGGGTCGACCTGTACGGGACCGGCGCCAGCGCGTTCGTGGCGCTCGACCTGCAGCAGAAGCTGCACCGGATCCGCCGGGTCGCGTTCGCCTGGTCGGACGTGCACGTCGCGCTGACCAGTGCCGCGCTGCTCGGCGAGGGCGATGTGGCGATCGGCATCTCGCACACCGGGACCACGGTCGAGGTCGTCGAGGCGCTCGAGGAGGCCGCCAAGCACGGCGCCACCACCGTCGCGGTGACGAACTTTCCCCGGTCGCCACTGGCCCGGACCGCAGATCTTGTGCTCACCACCGCCGCGCGGGAGACGACTTATCGTTCCGGCGCGATGTCCAGCCGGATTGCGCAATTAATGGTGATCGATTGCCTGTTCATCGGCGTCGCTCAATCGGTTCTGCCGGACGCCCGGAAGGCCCTGGAAGAAACCGCCACCGCGGTCCGCGGGCACCGGTTGAAGAGTTCTGTCAATGATCAACAGAATTGAAAATTCTTCAGTAGAAAACTAACATCGTAGTTGTGATCACACCCACGGAGCAGCGCAACCCCAGGACGCTCGCGATCGATGCGGTGGGCACCACCGAGATTCTTCGGATGGTCAACGCGGAGGACGCTCGGGTCGCGGGTGCGGTGGCCGCTGTGATCCCCGAGCTGGCGCGAGCGGTGGATGCCGCCGTCGAGGCCGTCCGCAACGGCGGGCGGGTGCACTACTTCGGCGCCGGCACCTCCGGGCGGCTGGCCGTCCTGGACGCGGCCGAGTTGCTGCCGACCTTCCACGCTCCCGACGACCTGGTGGTCGCTCACCACGCCGGTGGCATGGAGGCGCTGCTGCGCGCGGTCGAGAACGTCGAGGACTCCGAGGAGGGTGGCGCCGCCGACGCGGCCACCGTCACCGGCCGCGACGTCGTGATCGGACTCGCCGCCTCCGGCAGTACGCCGTACGTCGCGGGCGCGTTGCGCGCTGCCCGGGCGGTCGGCGCGACCACGGCCCTGGTCACCTCCAACCCGTCGGCGCCGTTGGCTCCGCTGGCCGACATCGTGATCGCCGCCGACACCGGCCCCGAGGTGATCGCGGGCTCCACCCGGCTGAAGGCCGGCACGGCGCAGAAGCTGATCCTGAACAGCTTCTCCACCACGCTGATGATCAAGCTCGGCCGCACCTGGTCGAACCTGATGGTCGACATGGTCGCCACCAACCAGAAGCTCCGCGGCCGGATGCTGCGCATCCTGGGGGAGGCCACCGGCGCCGACCCCGAGGCCTGCGCCACCGCTCTGGCCGAGGCCGACGGTGAGCTCAAACCGGCTCTCGTGCACCTTCTGACGGGCTCTCCGGTCCCGGAGGCCCGCCGGGCCCTGTCCCAGGCCAACGGGCGCGTAGCCGTGGCTCTAGGGCTGCTCAGCGCCTCTGCGTAAAACTGTTCGCCGCGGACCGGGCTGATCCCTACAGTCGGTTGGGTGATCACTGAGCGCATCGACCCACGCGACCCGGCTGCTTTCGGCGAATGGCATGCGGTGATGGCCGCTGCCACCGGGGAGGGCCGCGAGTACCCCGCGATCTGGTCGCTGGCGGAGATGCGGGTCGCGCTGACCCGGGACTCGCCGTATGCGGCGTCGGAAATCTGGATCGTCCGGACCGACGACGGGCAGCCTGCCGGCTTCCTCCACCTCCACCTTCCGTTGCTCGACAACACGAGCCTCGTCTCGGCCGACCTCGGGGTGCTGGCCGAGCATCGCCGGCAGGGCTACGGGTCTGCCCTGGCCAAGCTGGTCGAGGAGCGGATGGCCCACCACGGCCGCGAGATCGTGCAGGCCATGGTGCACAACCCGCTCGACGGCGCCGCTCCGGGCCGCCCCTTCGCGCTGGCCCACGGGATGAAGGTGGGCATCGTCGACATGCACCGGGTGCTCCAGGTGCCGGTCGACAACGCGTACCTGGAGAGCCTGGCCGCCGAGGTCGCCGATCACCATCGCGACTACCAGCTGGTCACCTGGCGGGATCGTTGCCCCGATCACCTGGTCGACGCGTACGCCGTACTGGAGGGCACGTTCCTCAGCGAGGCGCCGATGGGGGACCTGGAGATGGAGAACGAGGTCTACGACGCGGCCCGGATTCGGTTCCGGGAGGATCAGGCGCTGGCTCAGGGCCGGCAGTCCTGGGTCACTGTGGCGATCGCGCCGGACGGCGCCCTGGTCGGGCAGACCGAGCTGTTCATCCCCAGCCACGACCCGGCTAACGCGTACCAGTCGGGCACTCTGGTCGCTGCAGCGCACCGCGGGCACCGGCTCGGGCTCGCGCTGAAGGCCCGCAATCAGCTCGAACTGCAGCGCACCGAGACCGGCCGCCGGGTGCTGCACACCTGGAACGCCGAGCAGAACACCGCGATGAACGCGGTCAACGAGCGGCTCGGGTTCCGGCCGGTGGAGCTGACCGAGGAGTGGCAGCGCCGAATCTGAAAAAAATTCTGGCCCCGGGATAGTGGAATAGTCCGATAAACGATGGCTTGAATCGGGCGCGGGGAACCCTTCGGCGCCGTGTTTGTGAACGTAAAAGCTAACCGAACACTGCTGATCCACCGGTTTGTGGGCATCCCGGGTGTTTGATTTCGATGCGATGCAAAACGGAGCAGCATGGCTGATTCGGACCGGAAAGAAAAGCGATCCGGGCCACGTCGCGAAGGGTAGCTAGCTCATCACTTTCGGTCCATAGCGGGACCGCGTAATCGTGTCGTATCGTCACGTCATCGCCAGGCCTTGGTGGGGGTGCTGGTGCTCTGAATCCTTTGTGTTCAAGGCGAACTTCGGAGCTCGGATGACCATGGACGGTACTGTCGTGGTGCCCGGAACCACTATGGGTGCCCAGTGGGTCGATGACGTGTTGCTGGCCGGTGCGGCCAGTGACGTGTGTTTCAGACTCCCTACTCCAATTGATCGCGGAATGCTGCGCCGGCTGGTCCGGGACAGGCAGTCCGAATTGGCTGAATCGGGTTTGCGCCCAGGTGGCGCTGCCGCATTGCGTTTACCGCCGTCAATGGCGTTCATTACGCATTTGCTGGCGATTTGGCGCAGCGGTGGTCAGGCGATCCTGCTGGATCACCGGCTGACCGACTACGAGGTCCGGCGGGCGATCGAGCGACTCGTTCCCCAGGTCGTGGTGTCGCCGGACGGGCCGGTGCCGGCCGGGTTGCGGACGTTCGTGGAGATCGACACCGACGTGGCCAGCTACTCGGGTCACCCGGCCAACACGGCGCACGCCGTGGTCCAGCTGAGCTCGGGCTCGACCGGACCGTCGAAGGTGATCGGGCGGACCGCCGAGGACCTGATCGAAGAGGTGCTGCGGTACACCCAGATCGACGGGGTGCCGACCCGCGGCGAGCGGATCATCCTGCTGCCGTCGATGGTGCACGTGCTCGGTCTGGTCGGCGGGTTGATGTACGGCCTGCACGCCGGGGTCGAGCTGGTCCCGCCGGCGCGGTTGACCGGCGACGCCATCGTCCAGGCGATCGCGAGCGAGACCAGCCCGGCGACCGTGCTCGGGGTGCCGTTCCACATCGGCCTGCTCGCCTCGGTGCAGGAGCCGCCGCGGCTGCCGCAGTTCAAGCGGATGACGACCGGTGGCGAGCTGGTGCCGGCGGCGATCGCGGAGGCGTTCGTCGCGAAGTTCGGCGCGTCGCTGGGCAACATGTACGGGATGACCGAGGTCGGGGTGATCGGCACCGACCTGTACGGCGCCCACCGCCCGTCGATCCGGCCGGCGCCGGGGATCGAGGTGCGAGCCGTCGACGGCGAGCTGCACATCCGGCGGCCGGAGTCGCCGTACCTGGGGTTGTCGGACCCGAGTCGCTGGTCCGACGGCTGGCTGCACACCAAGGACGCCGGCGTCATCGACCCGGAGACCGGCCTGGTGTCGATCAAGGGCCGGCTGGACTCCCAGGTGTCGGTCGGCGGGCTGAAGGTCGACCTGACCGAGGTCGAGTACACGATCGGCACGCTCCGCGGCGTCGAGGCGGCAGTGGTCGTCCACGACGGCGCGATCACGGCGTACGTGCAGCTGAACGAGCAGCGCGACGTGGCGCGGATCGAGTCCGACCTGGCGCAGCTGCTGGCGTCCTACAAGCGGCCGCGCTCGGTGCGGGTGCTGGATCAGTTGCCCCGGACAACCACCGGGAAGCTCGTCCGCGACACCACCGTCCTGCGCAAGGCCGCCCCGTGATGCTCGACAACTTCGATGGATGTGGTGCTGGTGGGCACGGCGACGGCGAGTACTCCGTCGGTTCGCAGCGCCGGCCACTGCACGGTCAAGGTCGGCTCCGATTCGATCGTGCCGCCCTCGAGCGGCATCAGGCGGCGGAGGCCGGAGTTCCGCAGGCCTTTGCCCAACGCTTTTCCGACAGCTTCCTTGGCGGTCCACAGGCGCAGAAAAGCCTGCAGACCGTCGGGTTGACCGGCCATCCAGGCCAGCTCGACCGGATCGAACCAGCGCCGGGCCACCACGGCCACTTCGCGGGCGTGCTGGTTCTCGACGTCGACCCCGACCGGGCCCTGCCGCCCGGCCGCGACGGCGACCAGGTCCGGGGTATGGCTGACGCTCACCCAGAGCGGCGGCAGCAGTGGGCGACCGAGGTCGTCGTGGTGCAGGACCGGCCGGGCGCCGAGCAGGGATTCGGCCAGGTCGAGCAGGAGCTCGTGGGCAGCGCGCCGCTGATCGCGGTCGGACGGTGCCAGCCAGACGTGCACGGGGGCCAGATCGGTTCCCGGACGCAGATTCACAGAAAGAAGGTATCCCGATGAGGGAAGAGGTTCGCGAGTTCGTCCTCGCGCAGTTGCAGGACATGAACTACGACGTCGAGGGCATCGACGACGAGACCACCCTCGGCCCGGCCGGGGTCGACCTGGAGTCGCTCGCGCTGGCGGACCTGTCGGTGCGGGTCGAGGACAAGTTCGGCGTCCGGTTCTCCGACGACGAGTCCGAGGAGCTGGCCCTGATGACCGTCGGCGAGTTCACCACCGCGGTGGCCGGCCGGGTAGCGACGCAGGTCTGATGAGCAGCCTCCCCCCGCCCGGGAGAGCCGAAATCGTCGACTGGCTGGCAGCGCTGGGCGATCGCCAGCCCGGCGACGTCCGGGAACGGATCGACTCGATGGAACTGGCCTGGCTGGTCCATCAGGTCGAGCAGCGCTACGAGCTGGAACTCGACGACGACCAGCTGGACCGGATCAAGACCATCGACGACGCCGTCGCGGTGCTCGCGGAAGCGCTCAAGAGTCATGTCTGAGCCCAGCCAGGTCTCCGTCACGGGCTTCTCGGTGCTGAGCGCGCTCGGCCGGGGCGCCGAGGCGCAACTGGCCGCGGCGCTGCCCGGCGCGGCCGCGTTCGGCGAGGTCCGGCGGTTCGACACCTCGAACCGCCGGGTGACCCGCGCGGCCACCGCGCCGGACGCCCGCTCGCTGGAGGAGGAACTGCTCGACGCGGTCATCGACGCCTGCGCCGACGCCGGTCTGACTCCGGCGCAGCGGGCGACGACGCCGCTGTTCCTCGCGGTGCACGGACGCGCCGGCGTCCGCGGCCTGGCCACCAGAGCGGCGAAGATCTACACCAGCGCCTGCGTCTCGGCCAGTACCGCGGTCGCCGACGCGGCCGCGCTGATCCGCAACGGCTACGCGGAACGGATCGTGGTGGCAGCCGGGTACCTGGTCGAGTCCGACCAGTTCGCCCTGTTCGACGCGGGCCGGGCGCTGTCCGACGACAGCACGGTCCGGCCGTTCAGCCTGGACCGCAGAGGACTGCTGCTCGGCGACGCCGTCGTCGCGGTCGTTCTGCAGAGCGGCGAAGGACTGGCCGAGATCGCCGGCTGGGGACGAGCGGGCGACGCCTATCACCCGTGTCAGCCGGCCCCGGACGGGCAAGGGCTGGCCGCGGCGATCGAGGCTGCGCTGCGCAAGGCGGAGCTGCCCACCGATGTCGTCGGCTACATCAACGCCAACGCCACCGGTACTGCGTTCAGCGACGCCTCGGAGGCAGCCGCGATTCGCACGGTCTTCCCGACCGACGTGCCGGTCAGTTCGACGAAGTCGGTCCACGGTCACACGCTGGAAGCCTCCGGCCTGCTCGAGTTGCTGATGACCGTGCTCGCGTTGCGGGCCGGCAAGCTGCCCGTCAACGCCGGTTTCACCAGTCCCGATCCGAGTTGCCCGCTGGATCTGATCCTGGACGCGCCCCGACCCGCGACAGCGCAGTACGGGCTGACGCTGAACGCGGCCTTCGGCGGCGCGAACACGGCCTTGCTGGTGCGTGCTGGATGAGCCAACTGGTCGAGATTCCGGAAGTCCATGTGATCGCGGACGGTCACTGGCCGCAGTTGGGTGACGACGCGCTGGCAGGCCCGCCGGCGCTGCCCGGCTTCATCGGGTCGTCGTTCAGCCCGTTGGTCGCCGTGGTCGCGGATCGTTGCCTGCAGTCCCTGTACGGCGAGGTCGCCGCGAAACAAGGCGAGAAGGTCGGCATCGTGCTGGTCAGCCGGACCGGTGACCGGGTCGCCGCCGAGCAGGTCCGGCAGATAGTTGCTGACGGCAAGCGAGTTGGGCCGCTGCACTTCTTCCAGTCGGTGCCGAACAGCGTGGCCGGTTACGTCGCGGCCCGGTGGGGTCTGCACGGGCCGGTCGTCTGTCTCAATCCGCCGGGGCACGCGCCCAGCACCGCCCGGCAGGCCGGTTTCGACCAGGCCGCGCTGCTGATCGCCGACGGCGACGCGGACCAGGTGCTGGTCGTGCTGGTGGAACAGGCAAGTCAGGGCGACACCGCCGTCGCCCTCTTGGTGAGTGGGGGAGATCTGTTGTGAAGAGTCTGAGAGCCCGGCTGGCGGCCGATCCGGCCATCGGGGCGGGCAACGTGCTGGCGACCGTGATCGCTCACGGCGCCGATCTGAACGGGCCGGGGTTGACCTTCGACACCGCTGTCGACGACTACCCGGCCGAACATCCACTCACTCTCGGGGAGCTCGACGACCGGGTCCAGGCGCGCACGTCGTGGTTGCGCGACCAGGGCATCGGTCGGCGCGACGTGGTGGCGATCTGGGCCACCGACGCCGCCGACATCGTGCTGAGCTTCCTGGCGCTGACCCGGGTCGGGGCGATCCCCGCCTTGCTGAACGGCAAGATGGCGCCGGCGATCGCCGAGGAGTACATCCGCCGGCTGCGGGTGACCGGCGTGCTGGCCGACGCCGCGCATCGCGAACTGTTGCAGGAAGCACCGATTCTGGGCGAGCCCAAGGAGCTCGGCACGGGCGATCCGGCGAAGGCGCCGGCGCAGTACCGGCACCACCAGGACGACCCGATCGTGATCACCCACACCTCCGGCACGACCGGGGTGCCCAAGGCGGTGCTGCACACCCACAAGACCCTGTACGCCGCGCTGAAGCACCTGCTCACCATGCCGCAGTCGCAGGGCACCGACAGGATCCTCAACGCGCTGCCGATCCCGCACACCGCGACGATCCTGATGGTCAACCAGGTGCTCGGCAACCGGGCCGAGATGCTGCTGCTGTCCAGCCAGGACGCGTCCGTCGTACTGGCGCAGATCGAGCGCTGGAAACCGCACGGTGTCTACGGATTCGCGGTCACCTGGGCCGGGCTGGCCCGTGAGGACCTGGCCGCGCACGAGATGGACTCGGTCCGGATGTGGTTCAACACCGGCGACTGCGCGCACGAGCCGCACATCCGCAAGCTGGTGGCCGTCGGCACCCGCGAGACGGTCGGCCGGGGCGGCCGGACGACGATCCGTGGTTCGCACTTCGTCGACGGTCTCGGCTCCAGCGAGATGGGGCACAACGGCTTCCACATCACCCACACGATCGACTCCGACCACTACGGCCGCTGTATCGGCAAGCCGTACCAGTTCGCCGAGGCGACCGTGCTGGACGCGAACGGCGAGGAGCTGCCGGTCGGCAAGGTCGGCCTGCTCGGGTTCCGCTCGCCGACCGTCTCCCCGGGGTACTGGAACGACTCGGTCAACACCTACAAGTTCCGGCTGAACGGCTGGTTCCTGACCGGTGACCTGGTCTACCGCGACGACACCGGCCACTTCTTCCACCTGGACCGGGTGCCCGACGCGGTGGCCGGCTTCGACGGACCGCAGCTCTACACCTCGATGTCCGAGGAGCGCATCTTGGCGGCGCTGCCCGAGGTGCAGGACTGCACGGTGATCATCGTCGCGGAGGACGGACGGTTCGTCACCGACGTGATGCTCGAACTCGCGGCCGACGCGGACCCGACGGCGGACCGCGACGCTCAGGTCCGCGAAGCGGTAGGTGAAGAGGTCGCCGCGACCATTCGCAATATCAGCGTGGTGGCCGAGGACGAGGTTCCGGTGACGGTGACCGGCAAGGTCCGCAAGGTCGCCCTCCGGCAGGACCGCTTGTCCGGGGTTCCGTCATGACCGGCGTGACGATCACCGGCATGGGGCTGATGACGCCCGTGGGCCGGGGGGTCGAGCAGGTCTTCGGGAGTCTGCTGAAGGGGAAGTCCGGGATCAGCCGGCCGCCGGCCGGACATCCGGTGGCGAACTCCGTCGAGCTGGCCGGCTTCCTGCCGGAGTTCGACCCGGGAGCAATCGCGAGCGGCCCCGACGGCAAGGTGATGGACCGGACCGTGATCCTGGCCCAGCTCACCGCCGAGGAGGCCCTCGCCGATGCCGGGATCGTCGTCGGCGAGAACGTCCAAGAGGACCGGATCGGCGTCATCATCGGCGGTGTCGGCGGGATGGCGACGCTGGAGAACCAGGTGCTGGCCAGGGCCGAGCGTGGCCGGGCCGCGGTCAGCCCCTACCTGCTGACCGGCATCCTCCCGAACATGCCGGCCGCCCGGGTGGCGATCCGGTTCGGGATCCGCGGCTACACCTCGTCGGTCGGTACGGCGTGCGCGTCCGGCGCGCAGGCGATCGCGGACGCGGTACGGCTGATCCGTGGTGGTGAGGCGGATGTGGTGATCTGCGGCGCGAGCGAGGCGCCGTTGTTCCCGACCTTCGCCGAGACCTTCGCCAACGCGCGAGCGCTCGCCAGAGGCTGGGACGACCCGACCGACGCGAGCCGCCCGTTCGACCTGCGCAGGAACGGTTTCGTGCTCTCCGAAGGCGCCGCGCTGCTGGTCCTGGAGAACACCGAGCACGCGAACCAGCGCGGAGCCACCGGGTACGCCGACCTCGCCGGGTACGGCGTCAACGCGGACGCCCACCACCCGACGGCGCCGCGTCCCGACGGCACCGGAGCCGCCGCCTGCATGCGCCAAGCATTTGCCTCAGGCAAGGTTTCGCCGGAGCAGGTCGGCTACGTCAACGCGCACGGCACCAGCACCAAGCTCGGCGACGTCGCCGAGTCGGTCGCGATCGGCCTGGCGTTCAACGGGTCCAGCCCGGCGGTGAGCTCCACCAAGGCGCTCACCGGTCACATGCTCGGGACCTCGGGGGTGGTCGAGGCGGCCGCCACGGCCCTGGCGATCAACACCGGGTTGCTGCCGCCGACCTACAACCTCGAGGACCCCGATCCGGCCTGCCCGCTGGATCACATCCGCAACGAGCCGCGCGAGGCGCGTGCGCAGTACGGGTTGTCGAACTCCTTCGGGTTCGGCGGCCAGAACGTCAGCCTGCTGTTCGGACCTCCGAGCACAGAGATCAAAAGTGAGGGGAAGGTCTGGTGATGGAGATCTACGGGATCGACCACGTGGAGATGTACGTGGGCGACGCCAAGCAGGCGGCGTTCTATCTGACGCACGCGTTCGGCTTGCAGGTGCACGGTCAGGGCGGCCCGGAGACCGGGTTGACCGACCAGCGCTCGCTGCTGCTGCGGGAGAGCGCCGTACAGATCGTGTTGACCTCGGGGCTGGCCGCCGACCACCCCGCCGCCGAGTACGTCCAGCGGCACGGTGACGGGGTCGCCGTGGTGGGCATCGAGGTGGACAACGCCTCGGTCGCCTACACCGAGCTGCTCGGCCGCGGCGCCGAGTCGGTGCGCGAGCCGGTGACGTACTCCGACGAGCACGAGACCACGGTGGTGATCGCGGAGGTGGCCGGCTTCGGCGACGTGATCCACCGGCTGGTCGAGCGGCACGGACCGCGGCGGGAGTTCCTGCCCGGCGCGTACACCATCACCGAGCCGTCGAAGGGCCCGGACGAGAAGCTGTTCAGCGAGATCGACCACCTGGCGATCTGCGTGCCGTCGGGCGAGCTGAAGTCGACCGTCGAGTTCTACGAGAACGTCTTCGGCTTCCTGCCGATCTTCGACGAGTACATCGAGGTGGCCGGTCAGGGGATGGAGTCGACGGTCGTCCAGAGCCCGTCGAAGCACGTCACCTTCACGCTGATCGAGCCCGACCCGAACCGCCGGCCGGGGCAGATCAACGACTTCCTCACCTGGCACGCCGGGGCCGGGGTGCAGCACGTCGCGCTGCGGACCAGCGACATCGTCGAGGCGGTCGGCACCCTGAAGGAGCGCGGGGTCAACTTCCTCGCCTCGCCGTCGGCGTACTACAAGGCGCTGCCGGACCGGGTCGGCGAGGTGGAGACGCCGATCGCCGACCTGGAGGAGCTCGGCATCCTGGTCGACAAGGACCACTGGGGCCAGCTGCTGCAGATCTTCACCGAGTCGATGCACGTCCGCCGGACGCTGTTCCTGGAGATCATCGAGCGGCGCGGCGCGATGACGTTCGGCAGCGGCAACATCAAGGCGCTGTACGAGGCGAAGGAGCGCGAGCTGCAGGGGGTCGAGGTATGAGCGGCCTCGAGTTCACCTTGTCGGCCGAAGAGATCGAGTTGCTGCCTTCGGACGAGGACGTGGCGTTCTACCAAGAGCACGGCTGGTACCTGTCCAAGAAGCTGCTCACCGACGACGAGACCGACGAGCTGGTCAACGCCAGTGAGCGGTACTACGCCGGCGAACGCGACCGGAACCTGCCGGCCGCGCCGGCCAAGCTGGCCTACTGGGACCCGTCCAAGGGCGACGTCCAGCGGCACAACGACTACGTGCACTACGAGCACGACGGGCTGGCCAAGATCCTCGGCAAGCCGCTGATCGGGGCCGTCGCGGCCCGGCTGGCGCAGGTCGAGGAGATCCGGATCTTCCAGTCCACCCTGATCTACAAGCCGCCGATCGAGGGCGAGCCGTCGAACATCGTGCCCTGGCACTTCGACAAGCACTACTGGTCGTCCTCGTCGTCGGACCGGATGCTGACCGCGTTCATCCCGTTCCACGACTGCCCGCCCGAGATGGGCACCATCACGATGGTCGACGGCAGTCACCGGTGGAAGGAGATCGGCGCCAACGACACCGTGGTGCGGCACTTCGCCGAGCGGGACAAGTCCGAGCTGGACGAGATGCTGGCCGAGAACGCCGCCTTCAACGGCGTCGAGGTGGTCAAGCTGCCGATCACGATTCCCCGCGGCCACATGAACTTCCACCACTGCCGGACCTACCACGGCAGCGGCGCGAACGTCAGCGACCGCCCGCGCCGGGCGATCTCGCTGCACCTTCAGGACGGCGGCAACTCCTACCGGGAGTTCCCGCTCTCCGACGGCACCCTCGCGGCGTACAACCACGACGCCCTGGTCCGCCGGACCCCGGACGGCAGGCCTGACTACGCCGACCCGGACTTCTGCCCCACTCTCTGGGCCGACCGCTAACACAAGGAGAAGGAACATGTCACGTTACGACTGGGGTCAGACCCACCCGGGCATCGAGCAGCTGGAGAAGGCCGTCAGCGAGGCCCGCGACAAGGTCGTCCAGCACCCGCTCTACGCCAACCTGGACACGCACGAGTCGCTGGTCACCTTCATGGAGCACCACGTCTTCGCGGTCTGGGACTTCATGTCCCTGCTGAAGTCCCTGCAGCGCGAGCTCACCTGTGTCACGGTCCCGTGGATCCCGACCGAGCACCGCAACAGCCGCCGGCTGATCAACGACATCGTGATGGTCGAGGAGAGCGACGAGCTGGGCGGCGACGACGGCAAGCCGGCCTTCATCAGCCACTTCGAGCTGTACGTCGACGGCATGCACGAGGCCGGCGCCGACACCGCCGCGATCGACAAGCTGATCGACCTGCTCCGCGACGGCGGCCAGGTGGTCGAGTCGCTCACCGCGGGCGGCGTCCCGCAGGTCTCGATCGACTTCGCCGGCACCACCTGGGGCATCATCGAGAACGCCCCGGTGCACTGCCAGGCAGCGGCCTTCGCCTTCGGCCGCGAGGACCTGATCCCGGACATGTTCACCCAGGTGGTCGCGGTGAACGAGCGCTCCAAGAAGCTGAACACGTTCGTGGACTACCTGGAGCGGCACATCGAGGTGGACGGCGAGTTCCACACCCCGATGGCGATGCAGATGGTCGCGGACCTGTGCGGCGACGACCAGCAGAAGTGGGACGAGTGCGCGGACACCATCAACACCGCGCTCGCCGCCCGCGCCCGGCTGTGGGACGGCATCCTTGCCGCGATCAAGGGCTGAGGACTGACAGATGACCTCCATCGATCTCTACCGGACCGTGCGGCTGATCCGCCGCTTCGAGGAGCGCGCGATCGAGTTCGTCCGGTCCGGCGAGATCGTCGGGGGGATTCACCCGTACGTCGGCCAGGAGGCGATCGCGGCCGGAGTCTGCGCCGCCCTGCGGCCGGACGACCTGATCACCAGCACGCACCGGGGACACGGGCACGTGCTGGCCAAGGGGGTGAACCCGGCCCGGATGTTCGCCGAACTGATGGGCCGGGAGTCGGGCCTGAACAAGGGCCGCGGCGGCTCGATGCACGCGGCCGACTTCGGGCTCGGCATCCTGGGCGCCAACGCCATCGTCGGGGCGGCCGGCTCGATCGCCACCGGCGCGGCCTGGGCGCACCGCAAGCAGGGCAAGTCGACCGTCGCGGCCACCTTCTTCGGTGACGGCGCGGTCAACGAGGGAATGTTGCTGGAGGCCTTCAACCTGGCCGCGCTCTGGCGTGTTCCGGTGGTGTTCGTCTGCGAGAACAACGGCTACGCCACCACCATGCCGGTCGACTCGGCGGTGGCCGGCAGTATCACCGGCCGGGCCAAGGCGTTCGGCATCCCGGCCTTCACCATCGACGGCCAGGATCCAGAAAAGGTGCTGGCGGCAACGACCGCCGCGGTCGACCGGGCCCGGGCCGGCAAGGGCCCGACCTTCCTGGAGTGCACGACGTACCGGTTCGACGCGCACCACACCTTCGAGCACCGGACCCGGCTCACCTATCGCTCGACCGAGGAACTGTCCGCCGGGTGGTCGCGGGACCCGGTGGAGATCCAGGGCGCGCGGCTGGCCGCGGAGGATCGGGCCGCCGTCGACGCCGAGGTCGAGGCACTGCTCGACGCGGCGGCCGGGATCGCGCTGGGCAGCGCCCATCCCGACCCGGCCGCCGCGCTCGAGTACCTCTACAACTCGCCGGAGGTGTTCAGCTGATGCCCAAGCTCTCGTATCTGAAGGCGATGAACCGGGCGCTCGGCGACGAGCTCGAGGCCGACGACCGGGTGTTCCTGCTCGGCGAGGATATCCGGGTCGCGGCCTCGAACCTGACCGCCGGGCTGTTCGGCCGGTTCGGTCCGGACCGGGTGCTCGACACCCCGTTGTCGGAGCAGGCCTTCACCAACTTCGCCACCGGCGCGGCGATGGCCGGGCTGCGGCCGGTGATCGAGTTCCAGATCCCGTCGCTGCTCTTCCTGGTCTTCGAGCAGATCGCCAACCAGGCGCACAAGATGTCGTTGATGTCCGGCGGCCAGTGCAAGGTCCCGGTGACGTACGTCGTCCCGGGATCGGGCTCGCGGACCGGATGGGCCGGGCAGCACTCCGACCACCCTTACAGCCTGTTCGCGCACGTCGGGGTGAAGACGGTGGTGCCGTCGAACCCGGCGGACGCCTACGGATTGTTGCTCTCGGCCATCAGGGACGACGACCCGGTGGTGGTGTTCGCGCCGGCCGGCGCGCTCGGCTTCCGGGAGGATGTCGACTTCTCGACCCTGGCGCCGGTGCCGCTCGGCGTCGGCCGGATCGCGCGGGCCGGCTCCGATCTCACAGTCGTTGCCCTGGGCCACCTTGTCCAGGACGCGCTGGCGGTGGCCGACGAGCTGGCCGGTGAGGCGTCGATCGAGGTGTTCGACCCGCGCACGGTCTATCCGCTGGACGTCGAGGGGCTGGCCGCGTCGGTGGCGCGGACCGGGCGGCTGGTGGTGATCGACGACTCGAACCGGACCAGCGGGTTCGCTGCCGAGGTACTGGCGGTGGCGGCCGAGCGGTTCGAGCTGGTCGCGCCGCCGCGCCGGGTGACCCGGCCCGATGGAGCTGTGCTGCCGTTCGCGCTGGCGCTCGACCGGGCGGTCCAGCCGGGACGCGATGACCTGGTCGCGGCGATCCGCGGCGTACTGGAGGGGGAGAAGAAGTGACCACCCGACCATCCGCGGCCGACCTCTGGCCGGTGCTGCCGGACGAGGTCCGGCAGAAGTTCCTCGACTACGGCCACAAGCACTGGGCGCAGGTCTACGAGGACGTGGCGTTGCACAGCCAGCACTGGCTGCCGCTCCGTACGCCGATCGGGACCTATGCCGGGGTCGACGAGATGAACCGGATCACCCAGCGGGTCTCGCAGTTGGTGCTCGACGCCTGTCGCCGCAGGGCCCGTACCGCGGGGGAGCTGCGCGCGGTCCTGCAGGTCCCGGACGACCGGATCCAGTTGCTGGACGACAGTGAGCCGCTGACCGGGCGGCTGATCAACGCGATCCGCTCCGACCTGCTGATCGAACGCGGGGTACCGCGGATGGTCGAGTGCAACGTGGAGAGCGCGCTGGGCGGAGTGCTGGACGCCGACGGCGTGATCAGGCGGTGGGCGGAGGTCTACCGCGACGAGCCGTTGTTCGCCGCGATGGGTGCCACCGCGCCGCCGTCGCCGGTCGACGCACGGTTCGACGCGATCCGCGCCGACGTCGGGCCGGGCAAGGTGACCGGGATGATCTACACCTCCGGTGGCGGCTACCCGGGGGCGCACGACGCGGAGTACATGATCAACCGGCTGCGGCCGTTCGCCGATCGGGGCCGCGAGCTGGGCGTCGACCTGGTCGTCTATCCACTCGAGTGGCTGAAGCAGGACGAGGCCGGCCGGCTGACGGCGGGGGACCGGACGCTCGACGCGGTCTGGCGGATGTTCGTCCCCACCGTCGATGCCGACCTCGACGGGATGGCCGCGCTGCGGGCGGCGGACGCGGCCGGAACCGTCCGGATGTATCTGCCGACGGCTGTCTGGCTGCTGAGCAACAAGACGATCTTCGCCTGGCTGTGGGACGACCTCGACCGGCTGCCGGCCGAGGACGCGGAGATCGTCCGCGCCAACATCCCGCGGACCTGGGTCTACGAACCGGGGCTGCGGCAGCGGGTGATCGACGACCGCGAGCGGCTGGTGTTCAAGCCGACCGACGACTACGGCGGCCACGGTGTCTTCATCGGCCCGCTGACCTCGCCGGAGGACTGGATCGCGGCGATCGACGGCGCCACCGGACCGCACATCGTCCAGGAGCTGATCGACGCGGAACCGCTGACGATGCAGTTCTTCCAGCCGGACAGCGGCGACGTGGTCGAGGCCGACGTCTCGTACTGCGTCTCGACGTACCTGTTCGACCGGATTCCGGCGGGTGTCTTCACCCGCTTCTCGCCACCCGGCGCGGGGGGCGTGGTGAACCTGACCCAAGGCGCGCTGACCGGCGGCCTGCTGCAAGTGAACGTGGGGGAGAACCGATGAGCTTCGACTGGCAGAACACCTCGTTCGACTACTGGAACGAGTTGCCGCAGGCAAGCAAGGAGAAGGTGCTGGCAGCCGGCTCGGAGGACTGGAAGGACGTCTTCAGCGGCGTCCTGACCTTCAACAAGTCCTGGCGGCCGCTGCGGCCGGTGATGATCCACCAGACCACGTACGACGAACTGGCCCAGGTGATGGACCGGCTGCTGGGGCTGCTGCTGGCCACCGGGCAGCGGCGGGCGAAGACGGCCGGCGAACTGCGCAAGCTGCTCGGTACGCCGGAGGGCCTGATCGAGTACCTGGACGACGACGAGGTGCTCGGCGAGCAGCTGATCCAGTCCGGTCGCCCGGACATCCTGATCAGCGGCGGAGTGCCGAAGTTCGTCGAGTTCAACATCGGCAGCGAGGCCGGGTGCGTCTGGGACACCGAGCGGGTGTCGACGCGGTTCCTGTCGGTGTTCGCCGACCACGGGCTGCAGACGCTCGACGGGGTGGACGGTCCGGTGCAGGTGGTGGAACCGCCCTCGCCGGTCGACGGGCGCTACCAGGCGATCGTCGACACGCTCGGGCTCAAGCCGGGCGACCGCCTGACGACCGTACTGCGCACTGAGGGCGTGTATCCGGGCAGCGACAACCTGGAGGCGATCGTCCGGTCGCTCGACCCGTTCATCGAGCGGGGCAAGGGTTTCGGGATCGACGGGGACGTCTCGCCGCTGATCTGGCTCGAGGCCGACGAGGACGGCGAGCTGGTCACTCAGGGACGACGCGTGGACGCGGTCTTCCGGTTGTTCGTCTGCACGGACATGCCGCAGATCCCCGGTCAGGCTGCGCTCAAGGAGGCGGTTGCCTCCGGCAAGACGAAGCTCTTCACCTCGTCCGCAGGCTGGTTGCTCGCCAACAAGCTGGTCTTCACCTGGCTGTGGGACGACATCGAGTTGCTGTCCGCCGAGGACCAGGAACTGGTTCGTCAGCACGTGCCGTGGAGCCGGCGGCTGACCAGCGAGATGCTGGACGATGCCGTTGCCCAGCAGGCTTCACTGGTGCTGAAGCCTGCCGACGAGTACGGCGGCGCCGGAGTACTGGTCGGGCATGAGACCGACCCGGGTGCTTGGCGGGAAGGGCTGGAGGAGGCCGTCCGTCGAGGTGGCTTCCTGTTGCAGGACTATGTGCGGCCGGACCGGTTGTCAATGGACTTCGTCAACATCGAGACCGGTGAGCACCTGGCCGCCGAGGTGCCGTACTCCGTCGGGCCGTACACGTTCGGGCGCAAGTCGTTCGGGTGCTTCCTGCGGGTCGGGTGTCATGAGCAGGGTGAGGTGCTGAACCTCAAACGGGCCATCCACGTCACCGGGCCGTTGCTGGTCTCGACGTGACCGGGTACGACTGGGCAGGGCAGCCGGGATTTGATGCCTGGGGCAACCTGTCGGACGACGTACGGGCCGCGGTGCTGGCAGCTGGTGAGGCGGGGTGGCAGGACGTCTTCGACGAGATCGCTACCTACAACGAGACCTGGCGGCCGCTGCGGCCGGTGCTGATGAGCAAGGCGTGGCTCGAGGAGCTCTACAGCTTGAGCGACCGGATGCTGCAGTTGCTGCTGGAGTGCTGCCAGCGACGGGCTTCGACCGCTGGCGAGCTGCGAGAGCTGCTGGGGATCCCGGCCGGGCGAGTCGAGTTCCTGGACGACGACGAGCTGCTCGGGGATCACCTGGTGGTCTCCGGGCGGCCGGACATCCTGCTGACCGACGGGGTGCCGAAGTTCGTCGAGTTCAACGTAGGCAGCGATGTGGGCAGTGTCTGGGACTCCGAGAAGGTGTCGGCGCGGTTCCTCGCGCTGTTCGAGAAGTCCGGCGTCGCGTCGATCCTGCCGGTCGAGGCGCCGGTGTCGGCGGTCGATCGGCGGTACGCCGCGATCCGCGAGGCACATGGGCTGGAGCCGGGTGCCCGGCTGACGATGGTGTTCCGGACCGACGGCGAGTACCCGGAGTCGCACGACCCGGAGAAGCTGGTGGAGCTGCTGCAGCCGTTCGCCGATCGCGGCCGGGACAACGGCTTCGACATGGACGTGCAGCCGGTCGACTGGCTGACCCTGGACGAGAACGGCGAGCTGGTCGGGCGAGGGCGGCGGGTCGAGACGATCCTGCGGCTGTTCGTCTGCTCGGAGATGCCGCCGACCGTCGGGTTGCAGGCGATCAAGGATGCGCTGAAGGGCGGTGCGGCGCGGCTGTTCACCTCGGCGGCTTCGTGGCTGATCAGCAACAAGGTGGTCTTCGCTTGGCTGTGGGAGGACGCCGCTTCGCTGCCGGCGGAGGATGCCGCGCTGATCCGGACCCACCTGCCGCGGACTCGGTTGCTCACGCCCGCGCTGGTCTCGTCAGTGCTGGCTGAGCGGGAGTTGCTGGTGCTCAAGCCGGCGGACGAGTTCGGCGGCTCGGGGGTCGTGGTCGGGCGGGAGGCGTCGGACGAGGAGTGGCGTGAGCTGATCGAGCGCGGGGCGGCCGAGGGGTTGCGCCTGGTGCAGGACTACTCGAAGCCCGACCGGATGGTGATGGACTTCGTGGGGCTGGGCGGTGGCGCGCACGAGCGGGCCGAGGTGCCGTTCTCGATCGGGCCGTACACCTTCGGGCGGCGCGGGGCCGGCTGCTACGTGCGGATCGGCAGCCAGGGCGAGGGGGAGGTTCTCAACCTCAAGCGCAACGTCCACGTCACAGGGTCGTTGCTGCTCGGCGGCGCGTGATGTCAGGCGACGACGTACTCCAGCACCCGGGGGCCGGCCTTCGGGAGGTGGATGGCCGCTCGTCGGAGACCGGCGGCCGTGGCGGCGTCGTCGTACTCGGTGAGGGTGCGCTCGCGACCGTGGCCGAGGACGAGCATCAGCAGGTCCATCGTGGCGAAGACCGCCGGGACGGTGTCGGAGGCCTCCAGGACGAGCACGGAACCGTTGTGCTGCAGGGCTTTCCGGCACTTGGTGAGTGCCTCGACTGCTTGGTCGTCCTCGAAGGAGTGCAGGAGGTAGCGCAGTACGAAGACGTCGGCCTTGGGGAGCTCCAGCTCGAAGAGGTTGCCGCCGATGACGTCTGCCTCGACACCGGCGTTGGTGAAGTTGCGCTGGGCGGTCTCGATGCTGGCCGGCAGCTCGACCAGCGTGCCCTTCAGCTGCGGGTGAGCGCTGAGCAGCGCGATCAGCTGAGCGCCGGTGCCACCGCCGATGTCGACCACCTGGCTGAAGCGACTCCAGTCGAGCGCCTCCGCGAGCGCTGGGCCTTCGGTCGTGGCGCGCTCGGCCATCAGCTCGTCGTACGACGCGGCGGCGGCGGGCGAGAGGCTGGTCTTGTTCCCCGCCGCGGCCGGCCCGCCGGCGCGGATGGTGGGAAGCAGGTCGACGAACGCACGATCCATGTGACCGCCGAACCCGTCGAGGTCAAGCCACTTCCGTGGGCTGCCCGGAGCATCGTCCAGCAGCCACTTCGCACCGTCACCCAAAGCAAACCGAGCGGCACCCCCGGACCCGCCGCCTTCTTCTTCGCTCGCGGCCTCGAAGAGGCCGCGAGCGACGAGATAGCGCATCAGGCGGTGGAGGGCAGCGGCGTCAGCGCCGGACTTTTCGGCGAGGGCCTCGGCTGTGAGGGGGCCGTCGGCGAGCAGGTCAGCCAAGCGCAGGGTGGCAGCGACGCGGATGGCCATCGGCATGACGAGATCGCTCATCGCCGCCAACTCAGCGGGCCCGGGCTTCGACTGCGCGGTCATGCGGGGTCTCCTGTGGTGGGTAGCGGCTCTTTGACCGACGGCTCGGACGAGCGGCGGTACCTGAGCAGCGGGATCAGCGTGAGGGTGAGCAGCACCAGGCTGCCGATCAGGATGGTGGGGCGCAGCCCGATGCCGGCTGCGGCGACGCCGGCCAGCGCGGAGCCGATCGGGATGCCGGAGACCGCCACCGCGGCGACCACGCCGAACACCCGGGTTTGCAGCTCGACCGGGATCCGCTCGTACAGCACCGCGCCCACGATCGGGTTCACGCTCGCCATTCCGAAGCCGGCGAAGAATGTCACCAGCAGGACGACGATCAGGCTGTCGCTCAACCCGAGCACCAGAATTCTCGGCGCCCCACCGATCGCCGCTCCGATGAAAAAGGAAAGCATTTGCGGCAGCTTTGTCGCAAAGATGGTGAATACCACGTTCCCGGCCAGTGACCCGGCCGCAAAAACACCCAGGATGATGCCGAGCCGGGTCGGCGAGCCGAACACGTCCTGCACCCACAGCGGCAGCAATACCGTGCTCGCCGCCTGCTGGAAGAAATTGATCAGGAACAAGGTCGAGATCATCCCGAGCAGCAGTTTGTCGGTGCGCAGGAACGCGAACCCGCCGCGCAGCGCCTGGAAGTACGGCTCCTTGACCGGAGCGACCTCGACCTCCTCCGGCTTCGGCCGCACCAGCGCCCACACCAGCAGCGCCGCGATCGCGAACGTGCCGGCGTCCAGCCAGATCGTGTGGCGGGCCCCGAGGGTCGCCACCAGGATGCCCGCGAGCGGCGCCCCGATCAGCCCCGCGGTACGGTTCATCGCCTCATATGCGCTGGTCACACGGATCATCGGGATCCCCGACTCGGCCGTCACCGGCCGCAGCAGGACGTGTTTCACCCGGTCTCCCACACCGCGCATCCCGCCGCTGACCGCGATCAGCAGGCACAGCTGCCAGAACCCGAAACTGGGCATCGCGGCCACCAGCGCCATCGTCGCCGCCGAGCTCAGGTCGCAGGCGATCGAGGTCCGGCGCATCCCGAACCGGTCCGCGATCGGCGCCGCCAGCACGCTCGTCATCAAGTACGGAATCATCTCCGCCGCGGCGACCAGCCCCATTTTCGCCGGACTGCCGGTGCTGATCAGCACCAGCCACGGAATGGCGACCACGGAGAACCGGCTGCCGAACGCCGAGAATACGTCGGCGGTGAGCAATGCGTAAAGCCCGATTCGCCGTTGCTGAATCACATTCGCCCCCATGTTCGTCGCGTCCTCCCCCGGCAGTCAGGGTACGGCACGGATCAGGTGAAGGTAAGTGTTCCGCTGGGCAGATTCAAACAGCGGCAAGAAAGCAGACAATGCGCTTTCGGCACGCCGAAAAGTTGGGGGAAACAATGGGTGGGGACGACATTGTCAGAGCCTTGGCCGCGGGTGGGACGGCCGATCCGTACCCGCTCTACGCGCAGCTGCACCAGCTCGGGGAGGCGCTGGCGCTGACTGCTCCGGAGCTGCCGTACTCGGCGGCCGTGTTCGGCTACCGGGCGGTCGACCGGATGATGCGGGACGCCTCGTTCGAGGTTCACGACGCGCTCCGGATGGAGTCGATGACGCCGACCTGGCGCGATCACCCGGTGCTGGTGACGCTGATGAACTCGATGATGTTCAGCAACGGCGACCGGCACGGCCGGATGCGCGGGCTGTTCCGCAAGGTGTTCACGCCCCGGCGGGTGCTGACGATGGAGCCGGAGATCGTCCGGATCACCGCCGAGCTGCTGGACCGGGTCGCCGAGCTCGGGGCTGACGGGTCCGAGGTCGACTACATGGCCGAGTTCGCGTACCTGCTGCCGGCCCGGGTGGTCGGTCAGCTGCTCGGGTTGCCGGACGAGGACATCAGCTGGTTCCGCTCGCAGGTCGACCTGATCAACGACTGGCTCGACTTCCGCCGCAAGGGCCCCGAGGTGATGACGGCCGCGAACGAGGCGGCGGCCCGGATCACGGAGTACTACCTGGAGCTGATCGCCCAGCGCCGCAAGGAGCCGCAGGCCGATCTGATCAGCGACCTCACCCAGGCCGTCGACAGCGGGCTGCACGAGGTCACCGACCTGGAGCTGGTCGGCAACCTGCTGGTCCTCTTCAACGCGAGCTTCAGCACGACGATCCACCTCTTCGGCAACGCGCTGCCGCTGCTGCTCGAGCGGCCGGCGATCCGCAGTACGCCGGAGTTGATGCCCGCGTACGTCGAGGAGGTCCTGCGCTACGACACCCCGGCACACGTGTTCATCCGGGTCGCGAGCGCGGACACGGAGTTCCTCGGGGTGCAGCTCAAGGAGGGCGAGCTGATCGCGGTCCTGACCGGGGCGGCCAACCGGGATCCGCAGCGGTTCGCGGAGCCCGACCGGTTCGACCCGGCGAGGACGGACAACCAGCCGATCAGCTTCGGCGCTGGGGCGCACTACTGCCTCGGTGCCGCGTTGGCGCGGTCCGAGGCGCAGGTGGCGTTGCCGATGGTGCTCGAGCGGTTCCCGCAGCTCGCGCTCGGCAGTGAGCCGGTGCGGACCGATCAGCTGATCCTGCGTGGCTTCCGGTCGTTGCCGATCACCGTGGCCGACCGGGTGCTGGTCAAGGCCGGGGGTAGTGCTGATGCATCAGGGTGATGTCCTTCAGTTCCGCGTCCCGGGGCGTGTCCAGGATGCTGCGAATGGTGTGTGCCATCGTCTCGGGCTGCACCCACTCGTCCGGCACGTACTCCTTGCCTTCCTGGGCGTGCACCTTGGCCTGCAGCGGCGTCGCGACGCGGCTCGCGTAGATGCTGCTCACCCGGACGCCGGTGGTGAACTCCTCCAGCCGCAGCGTCTCGGCGAAGGCGCGCAGGCCGTACTTGCTCATCGCGTAGCCGATCCAGCCGGGCCACGGGTAGAGGCCGACCAGCGAGTTGACCAGTACGACGGTGCCCCTGGCTTCGCGCAGCGCGGGCAGGGCCAGGCGGGTCAGCTCGGACGGGCCGACCAGGTTGACCTCGAGGTGCTCGCGGATCAGCGCCGGGTCGCTCTCGCCGAACGGGCGGCCCTGGCAGATGCCGGCCGCGTGCACGACGCCGCCGAGCCGGTCGGGGAACTCCAGGCTGCCCGCGAGGCTGTCGGCGTCGCCGATGTCGCCGACCAGCACCTGGCTGCCGGGCAGTTCGCCGGCCAGCTTCTCCAGGCTCTCGGCGTTGCGGCCGAACAGGACCAGCGCCCGGCCGTCGGAGTACAGGGACCGGGCCAGCGTGCTGCCGATGCAGCCGGTGGCGCCGGAGATCAGGATCGCGTCGTTGTCGGCCATGGCCGGACTGTAGACGAAGTGACGGCATTTCGGCAGTGTTCGGAAATCAGGATCCGAGGCAGTCCAGGAGAGCGGAGCAACCAGTGTCGAGTGCGCCCAACCCAAATGTCGTCTATCCGTTTAACGATCGTCGGCGCACTGTATTCCTGAAACCCCTGATTACGGTGCCCTATGTCCAAATCGGGGAATTCACCTATTACGACGACCCGGACGACGCGGCCGGTTTCGAGCGCAACAACGTGCTGTATCCGTTCGGGCCGGAGAAGCTGATCATCGGCAAGTACTGCCCGATCGCCGCCAAGGCGACCTTCCTGCTCTCCTCGGCCAACCACCCGCTGGTGGGAGTCTCGGCGTACCCGTTCTTCATCTTCGGCGGCGCCTGGGCGGACCAGACCCTCGCGCCTGCCCTGGAGGCACCCCGCAAGGGCGACACGGTGGTCGGCAACGACGTCTGGATCGGCTACGGCGTCACGGTCATGCCCGGCGTCACGATCGGCGACGGGGCGATCATCGCCACCGGTGCGGTGGTCACCACCGACATCCCGCCGTACTGCGTCGCAGGCGGCAACCCCGCGCGGGTCATCAAGCACCGCTACGCGGAGGACGACGTAGCCCGGCTACTCCGCGCTGCCTGGTGGGACTGGCCGGTCGAACTGGTCACCGAACACGCCCACACCATCTTCACCGGCACCCCAGCAGACGTCGAGAAGATCGCCCTGGACCACGGCCTAGCGGGTGAGGTGGGTGCCTAGGCGGCGGATGGTTTCGGCGGCGGCTACGGCGTCGCTGCGGGCTGTGCCGTGGCGGCCGTCGGGGGAGTAGAGGGTGGGGTCCGAGGAGAGGGGGTGGTCGGTGAGGTGCACGTGGATCGTGTTCAGGCGCTCCGACAGGGCACGCGTGCGGGCGGACAGGGTCTCCATCCGGGTGCGGAGGCCGGGGCGGAGCCAGTCGGCCACTGCGGGGGAGTAGGAGACGTTGAACATGCCCAGGGTGATTACTTCGGCGCCGGACAGCTGCAGGGCGGTGATCATCGCCGTCAGCTCGGCGTCGACCTTGTCGGGGTTGTAGCGGGCGGAGAAGGCGTCGTTGCCGCCGCCGACCACCAGGGCTAGGTCGGGCTGGAAGGCCAGGGCCGCCTCTAGCTGGGTCGCGTGGATCTCGTGGGCCCGGAGGCCGCTGACGCCCAGGTTCAGGTAGTCAGGGACCTGGAGCTCGGCAGCGAGCCGGTCGGCCCACTGCAGCTCGGAGTACCCCGGTACGGGCGAGCAGAGGCCCTCCGCCACGCTGTCACCCAGTACTGCGAAGCGCCGCCACGGGTGTCCTGCCAGTAGCTTCGCGGCCTCACCGTCGGCCAGGCAGTACTCGTCGGTTGCCTCAGTGATCATGCTGCCTCCTCGTAGCGGGGTAGTTCGACCGGATGCCGCCACCAGCGGTACACGGGCACCAGCGTGACCAGCAGCAGGACCACCCCGGAGCCGATCACTGCGGGACGCAGCCCGAACGTCGCGGCGCTCCAGCCGGCCAGTACGCCGCCGATCGGGATCCCGATGAAGGCGATCGCCCCGGTCACCCCGAACACCCGCGTCTGCAGCGCGGCCGGCACCCGCTCGTACAGCGTCACGCCCATCACCGGGTTGACCGCCGCGTTCGCGACCCCGCAGCAGAAGCTGACCGTGATCACCAGCCACAGGTGGTCCGACAGCCCCAGCGTGAACAGCCGGGGCGCGCCACCGATCGCCGCCCCGATCACGAACGACGAGTACTGCGGCAGCCGCGGCCCGAGCACCGTGAAGATCACGTTCCCGAGCAGCGCGCCCGCCGCGAACCCGCCGAACAGCAGTCCGAGCGCGGCCGGCGACTTGAGCACCTGCTCGACCCACAGCGGCACGAACACCGCAGTACTGGCCTGGTTGAAGACGTTCAGGAAGAAGATCATCACGATCATCCCGAGCAGCAACTGGTCCTTGCGCAGGTAGCTGAACCCGCCCCGCAGCGCCTGGAAGTACGGCTCCCGCACCGGCGCCGGGGTGTCGTCCTGCACCGTCGCGGGCAGCCGGACCAGCAGCCCGATCAGCGCCGCGCAGACCAGGAACGAGATCGCGTCCACGATGATCGCCTGGTTCGGCCCGATCCAGCTGATCAGCAGCCCGCCGAGCGGCGCCCCGATCAGCGTCGCGGTCCGGGTGAAGCCCTCGTACGACGAGGTCACTCGAATCATCTTGACCCCGGCCGCGTCCGCCATCGGCTTGAGCATCACGTGCTTGACCCGGTCGCCACAGCCTCGCAATGCCCCGGCGACCGCGACCATCAGGCACAACACCCCGAACGGCGAACCAGGCGTCAGCACGATCGCCAGCATCGCGGCCGCGCTGCCGAGATCCGTCACGATCGACGTCCGGCGCAGCCCGAACCGGTCGGCCAGTGGCGCCGCGAGCACCCCCGAGACGACGTACGGGAGCATCTCCGCGCCGGCGACCAGTCCCATCTTCGCCGGGCTGCCGGTGGTGGTCAGCACCAGCCAGGGGATCGCCACCATCGACACCCGGTCGCCGAGGACCGACAGCACGTCCGCGCTGAAGAGCGCGATCAGGCCGGCTCGACGGCGGTTCATACCCCAGGCGCAACGTGTCGGGCCCGCAGCGCCACCTTGTCGATCTTGTGCGCCGAGGTCAGCGGCAGCTCGGCCAGGAAGTCGACCTGCTGCGGCGTCCACATCTCGTTGAACTCGTCCCGGACCAGCTTCTGCAGCTCCTGCTCGGTCACCACGGCCCCGTCGTACCGGACCACGTACGCGTGCGGCACCTCGCCGAACGCCTCATCCGGTACGCCGATGACAGCCGCCGCGCGCACCCCGGGGTGCGACTGCAGCAGGTCCTCGATCGGGCGGCAGTACACGTTCCAGTTGCTCGACCCGGTGACGATCGTGTCCTGCACCCGATCCACCACGTACAGGTAGCCGTCGGCGTCCAGGTAGCCCAGGTCGCCGGTCCGCACCCAGTCGTCGACGATGGCCCGCTCGGTCAGGTCCGGGCGACCCCAGTACCCGACGAAGCGCAGCTTGCTGGTCGCGTAGATCTCGCCTGTCTGGCCGGGCGGGACAGGGCGGCCGTCGGCGTCCCGGATCTCCACCCGGACATCCCCGTACGGCGCACCCGACGACCGCAGCCGCTCGGGGTGCGCCGGGTCCTCCGTGAGTCCCGGCTGGGCCGTGACCACGATGACCTCGCTGAGCCCGTAGACGATCCGCAGTACCGGTCCGAAGCGGGCGATGGCCTGCCGCAGCCGGGACGGCGCAGCGGGCCCGGCGCCCACGTTGAGCATGAACAGGCTGCTCACGTCGGTGGTCGGCAGGTCCGGGTGGTCGAGAAGTTGGTAGAGCAGCGGCGGCGAGACGTAGGTCGAGTTGATCCGCTCACGCTCGATCGTGGCCAGCGCGCGGCCGGCGTCCCACTCGTCCTCCAGGAACAGCACGCCGCCCATGAACAGGTTGAAGAAGCTGGTGATCTGCCCGCTCGCGAACGCCATCGGCGAGTGCGACAGGTGCCGTAGTACGGGCAGTCCGGCGGCCAGGTAGTCGGCGGCCAGCGTCAGGATCTGCTCGTAGAACGCCTGCCGGTGGTGCACCAGCTTGGGCTCGCCGGTGGTGCCGCTGGTCTGCAGGCAGGTGGCCGGCGTCAGGTCGGCGTACTCCGGCTGGAAGGTGGCTGTCGACGGCGCCAGCAGGTCCGGGCCCAGGCCGCCTTCGCCCAGGCAGTGCACCGGTACTCCGAGGCTGACGGCCAGCCGCTCGCCGACCACGGCCTTGGTCCGCGCGTCGTAGACGAACACGTCCGCCTCGGACAGCCGCGCGAACGCCTCGATCTCGCGGCGGCCCGCGATCGGCGCGATCCACATCGTCCGGGCGCCGATCAGGTGCAGCGCGAGCTGGAGCGCCGGCAGCTCGAGGGTGTTGCCGGCCAGCACCAGGACGCCGGTGTCCGGGCCGACCCCGCGGTCCTGCAGCGTCGCGGCCAGGTCGAGCACCTGGGCCCGCAGCTGCGCGAAGGTCAGCCGCCGTCCGCCCGCCACGATCGCCTCGGCCTCGCCGTACCGCGCGAACAGTCCGAGAGCGGTGACGACATATGAACTGGACTGCTCCAGATTTTCGTCCAGCACGGCATCGACCGACATGGCGCCCCACCCTTTCGGTATCCGGGCGACTGTACTGCGGGAATTTCCCGGCGGCCAGTCCTTCGTCAATTCAAGCGAACAATTCAATGCGCCCGTTGACGTGTCAGGAATCCGGAACTAGGTTTCCGTCACCGCCACTCGCGCAGGGTTTTTCTTACCCGTCGCGCGCCAACCCATTGGGGGGTTGTTCCATGCGCATTCCCAGTACCGTCAGATCGGCCGCACTCGCGGCCGCCGTTTCCCTGGCCGGCTCGGCCCTGGTCTTCACCGGATCGTCGGCCCAGACGGCCGCCTCCGGCAGCGGCGACGATTGGGTGGGCAGTTGGTCCACCGGCATCGTCAAGCCGGAGACCGCCGGCTTCACCGCCACCGGCCTCAACAACCAGAGCGCCCGCTACGTGGTCCGGCCGTCCGTGGGGGGCGACAAGGTCCGGATCCGGTTCACCAACATCTACGGTGACCGGCCGGTGCAGATCGGCGCGGCGACCGTCGCCTTCGCCGACACCAGCACGCCGGTGCAGTCCGACATCACGGTGGCGTCCAAGCGCACGCTGACCTTCAACGGCGGCTCGCCGACCGCGGTGATGAACACCGGCGCCGAGCTGCTCAGCGACCCGGTCAACCTGAAGGTGCCGGACCTGAGCACGCTGGTGATCAGCGTCTTCTACCCGACCGCGACCGGCCCGACCAGCTGGCACGCGTCGTCCAACCAGCAGAACTTCTTCGGTCCGGGTGACCTGACCAACGCTGCGGACGGTACGCCGTACATCACTACGCGTGCGTGCTGCTGGACGTTCCTGTCCGGTGTCGACGTGCTCACCGACAAGCCCTCCGGCTCGATCGTCGTGCTCGGCGACTCGATCGCGGACGGCCTGCTCAGCACGGCGAACGCCAACAACCGCTGGCCCGACCAGTTCGCCGAGCGGCTGGTCGCCGAGCGTGGCAAGAAGGCGCCCGGTGTGCTGAACGTCGGCGAGGCCGGCAACCGGCTGCTGCAGGACAGCAGCGGACTCATCCTCGGCGGCCCGAGCGGCACCGAGCAGCTCGGCCTGAACGCGCTGGCCCGGCTGAACGAGGACGTCTACGCGCAGACCGACGTCCGCACCGTGATCACCCACCTCGGGGTGAACGACATCTGGATGAACGGCGCCAGCGCCGACCAGATCATCGCCGCCCTGAAGCAGATCAACAGCCAGCTGCTGGAGAAGAACATCGGCAGCATCGGCGCCACCATCACCCCGTACGGCGGCTTCACCACGCCGGGCGGCTGGTCGCCGGAGAAGGAGGCGACCCGGGTCGCGGTGAACCAGTGGCTGCGCACCCAGCAGGAGTTCGACGGCATCATCGACTTCGACAAGGCCGTCCGGGACCCTGCCGCGCCGGAGAAGCTGCTGGCGGCGTACGACGGTGGCGACCACATCCACATGAGCGACGCCGGCTACCAGGCGATGGCCAACGCGATCCCGCTGAAGCTGGTGCGGTGAGCCGCTGATGACCACCGCCGCAGATCTTGTGCTCAAGGGACTCTTCAGCGAAGCCGGTCTGGAAGATCCGTACCGGTACTACGCCGAACTCCACAAGCTAGGTCCCGTCTCCCTCCTCGGAGGAAATGGCGGCTATGCGGCGGTGGTCACCGGCTACGAAGCAGCCGATCAGCTGCTGCGGGACCCGCGGTTCCGGGTCACCGACGACGTGTTCAGCGATGATCACGGCGGCACCGAGTGGCGGCAGCATCCGCTGCTCGCGGTGCTCAACAACTCGATGATGTACAGCAACGGTCCCCGGCACCTGCAGGCCAGACGCCTGTTCCACCAGGTGTTCACCCCGCGCCGGGTGGCCGAGCTGGAACCGGCCGTCGGCCAGTTGGTCGACGGCCTGCTGGACGGTCTGGCCGACCGGCTGGACCAGGACGGGGAGGCGGACTTCATGACGGAGTTCGCCTACCCGTTGCCGAGCAGCGTGGTCGCCGCGCTGCTCGGTATCCCGCAGGACGACCTGGCCTGGTTCCGGCCCAGAGTCGAACGAATCAACGACTTCCTCGACGTCACGGGCAAGACCGACGAGATCCTGGCGGCC
The DNA here is from genome assembly GCF_040687575.1 of Kribbella sp. NPDC056861. Lineage (NCBI taxonomy): Bacteria > Bacillati > Actinomycetota > Actinomycetes > Propionibacteriales > Kribbellaceae > Kribbella > Kribbella sp. NPDC056861. The sequence goes on from NZ_JBFBNQ010000003.1 coordinate 760,046, forward strand.
GCCGACCAGGCGACCCGCGAGCTGTCGGACTACTACAGCACGCTGATCGACGAGCGGCGCAAGACGCCCAGCGACGACCTGATCAGCCAGCTGGTCGAGGCGATCGACGCCGGGCTGCACGAGGTGTCGGACTACGACCTGGTCTGCAACCTGCTGGTGCTCTTCAACGCCAGCTTCGTCACCACGATCCACCTGATCGGCAACGGGATGTGGACGTTGCTCGACCGGCCCGACCTGCGCCCCGCCGCCGGTACGCCGGCCTTCGTCGAGGAGGTCCTGCGGTACGAGGCGCCGGTGCAGTTCGTGGCGCGCTGGTCGGAGGAGGAGACGGAGTTGGCCGGTGCGGTGATCCCACCCAAGGAGGTGGTGCTGGTGATGCTCGGTGCAGCCAATCGGGACTCCCAGCGGTTCCCTGATCCCGATGTCTTCGATGTCAGCCGGGCCGACCTCAAGCCGTTGAGCTTCGGGGCCGGCCCGCACTACTGTCTCGGTGCCGCGCTGGCCCGGGCCGAGGCACGGATCGCCTTCCCGCAGTTGCTGGAGCGGTTCCCGTCGTTGCGATCGGCTCGTCCGCCGATCCGCAATCCGCAGCAGTTCCTGCGCGGCTACAAGTCGATGCCGGTGACAACATGACCGCCGACGAGATCCTCGCCCTGCTGCAGACCGACGAGGGCCGGCGAGCGCCGTACCCCTTGTACGAAAGGCTGCACGAGCTCGGCCCGGTCAACCTGACCCCCGCCAGCCCGGCGTACGCGGCGGTGGCCAACGGGTACGCGGCGGTGGACCAGATCCTGCGCGACCCCCGGTTTGTGAAGGGCGGCCCGGCGCCCGCTCCGGACGCCGATCCGGTCAGTACGGCGCTGGGCAACTCGATGATGTTCCGGACCGAGCCCGATCACGGCCGGATGCGGCGTGCCTTCCATCAGGCCTTCACCCCGCGCCGGGTGCAGGAGCTGGAGCCGGCCATCCTTGAGCTGACCGACTCGTTGCTGGATCGGCTCGCGGCGCTGGGCGCCGACGGGCCGGTCGACTTCATCGCCGAGTTCGGCTACCTGCTGCCGGCCGGGGTGATGAGCGCGCTGCTCGGCATCCCGGCACCGGACCTGGACTGGTTCCGGACCCGGGTGCAGCGGGTGGAGGACTACCTGGACTTCGGCGGCCGGACGCCGGAGAAGGTTGCCGCCGCCAACGAGGCCGCTGTCGAGATGTCGACTTATTACCAACGGTTGATCGACGACCGCCGGGTTGCGCCGGGCAACGACCTGATCAGCGGGCTGGTCCAGGTGATCGATGCCGGTGACGGCACGCTGACCGACGAGGAGCTGGTGGGCAACCTGCTGGTGCTCTTCAACGCCAGCTTCGTGACCACGATCAACCTGCTGGGCAACGCGTTGCCGCCGCTGCTCGAGCAGCCGGAGTTGGTCAAGGCGCTGGCCGCCGATCCGTCGGTGGCCGAGGCCTGTGTCGAGGAAGTACTGCGCTGGGACGGGACCGCGCAACTCGTCGTACGGACTGCTTCGGAGGATCTCGAAGTGGGTGGCGTGACGATCCCGGCCGGTGGACTGGTGCTGGTCATCCTCGGCGCGGCCAACCGGGATCCGGCGCGCTTCCCGGCGCCCGAGGTCTTCGATCCGGAGCGGCCGGACAAGCGGCACATCACCTTCGGCGCCGGTGCCTACTTCTGCATCGGTGCGGTGCTCGCGCGGGCCGAGGGGCGGCTCGCGCTGCCGCGGTTGTTCCAGCGTTTCCCCGATCTCGCGCTGGCGGAAGCGCCGGTGCAGAGTGCCGGCCTGGCCCTGCGGGGCTTCGCCACCATGCCCGTGACCCTGAGGTGAGAGGTACGACCATGCCGCTGGACCCGCTGTTGGTGGAGATGCGCGCGAAGCGCGAAGCGGAGAACGTGCCGCCGCTCTACACGCAGTCGCTGGCCGAGGCTCGCGCTGCCGACCTGGCCTCGATCCAAGCCGGTGGCGGCGAGGTCGAGCCGGTGCGGCACGTCCGCGACCTGGTGATGGAGGAGTCCGGGATCCCGTTGCGGATCTACCGGCCGGCCGGCGACGGGCCGCTGCCCACGCTGGTGTACTTCTTCGGCGGTGGCTGGACGCTCGGCAGCATCGAGACCTCCGACGGAGTCTGCCGCCAGCTCGCCAATCTGGTGCCGTGCCAGGTGATCACCGTCGGCTATCGGCTCGCGCCGGAGAATCCTTTCCCCACCGCTGTGAACGACTGCCATCGCGCGACCCAGTGGATCGCCGCGCATGCGGTGGAGCTGGGCGTCGACGTCGCCCGGATCGCGGTCGGCGGCGACAGTGCCGGGGGCAACCTCGCGGCCGCGACCACCTTGCTGGCCAGGGAGTCCGGCCCTGCGCTGGCCGCTCAGCTGCTGGTCTACCCGAACACCCTCTACGGCTCGGACACCGCGTCCATGCGAGCCGGGGACGACCCGTACCTCTTCAACCGCACCTCGGTGAACTGGTACTGGCAGCACTACCTGACCGACGAGGCCGACGGCACCAACCCGCTGGCCTCGCCGCTGCTGGCCGCCAGCCACGCCGGCCTGCCACCGGCCTTCATCATCACGGCCGAGTTCGACCCGTTGCGCGACGAGGGCGAGTTCTACGCCGAGAAGCTCTATGCGGCAGGCGTCCCGACCGAGCTGACCCGGTACGACGGGATGGCCCACGGCTTCTACACGATGTCGGGTGTCCTGCCGACCGCCCGCAAGGCCCTGACCGAGTCGGCCGGCTGGCTCCGAAGAACGTTCGACGATGCCTGAATCGTTCGCCGACTACGAAAGCCTCGCGGCGGCTGTCCTGCCCGCCGCGGTCCGGGACTTCGTTGCGGGCGGGAGTGGCACCGAGACGACGCTGTGGCTGAACCGTACTGCGCTGGACGCCGTGACCGTGGTTCCCCGGGTGCTGGCCGGCGCAGAGAGCGCCGACACGTCCTGCCGGTTGTTCGGTGGTGCTGCCTCGATGCCTGTCGCCGTGGCGCCGATGGCGTATCAGCGGTTGCTGCATCCCGAGGGGGAGATGCTGCTGGCGCGCGCTGCCGCTGCCGCGGGAGCACCGTACGTGATCAGCACGTTGAGCAGCTATCCGTTGGAGGAGATCGCGAAGGCGGCGCCGTCGTGGTTCCAGCTGTACTGGCTGCGGGATCGGGCGATGGTCGAGTCGCTGGTCGAGCGGGCCGAGGCAGCCGGCTGCGGGGCGTTGATGGTGACGGTGGACGTGCCGGTGATGGGTCGGCGGCTGCGCGACGTACGGAATGCTTTTGCGTTGCCGTCGGATGTGGTGGCCGCCAATCTTGTCGGCAGCGTGAGTGAAGCGCACGTCGGGGTACCGGGGTTGTCTGCTGTTGCTGCTCACACCGCGTCGGCGTTCGAGCCTGCTGTGTCCTGGCGTGATCTCGAGTGGTTGAAGAGCCGGACCGATCTTCCCCTGGTGGTGAAGGGGATTCTCGATCCGCGGGACGCCGTCCGGGCTGTGCAGATAGGTGCTGATGGCATCGTTGTGTCGAATCACGGTGGGCGGCAACTGGACGGGGCTGTTGCCTCGATCAACGCTTTGCCTGGTGTGGTCGATGCTGTTGGCAAGGAGTGTTCGGTGCTGCTGGACAGTGGCGTCCGTAGTGGCACCGATGTGCTGCGTGCGCTGGCGCTCGGCGCTTCCGGCGTACTGGTTGGGCGTCCGTTGCTCTGGGCGCTGGCCGTCGACGCCTGCGGTGAAGCACTGGACCTGCTGCACAGAGAGCTGGCCGACGCGATGCTGCTGGCCGGTTGCGCGGACGTCGCGTCCGCGGCACGACTCACCACGGGGAGGGCCTGATGGCTGATCTGAACGTGGCGGACCTGCACGGTTCGCTCACCGATCGCGCGCTGAACTCGATGAACTTCCTCAACGAGGTCGCCAACCACTACCCGGACGCGATCTCGCTCGCCGCCGGGCGGCCGTACGAGGAGTTCTACGCGCTGGAGGACCTGCACGGCTACCTCGACACCTTCGGGCAGTACCTGCGCGAGGAGCTCGGCTACGACGAGGCCGGGGTGCGGCGGACGATCTTCCAGTACGGCCGGACCAAGGGCATCATCCACCCGCTGATCGCCCGCAACCTGGTCGCCGACGAGGGCATCACGGTCGACCCTGACGCGGTCGTGGTGACGGTCGGCTGCCAGGAGGCGATGGTCCTGGTACTCCGCGCGCTCCGCGCGGCTCCGGCCGATGTGCTGCTCGCGGTCTCCCCGGCGTACGTCGGTATCACCGGCGCTGCCCGGCTGGTCGATCTGCCCGTGCTTCCTGTTGCCGGTGGCAACGGAGGGGTGGATCTCGATGATCTCGTTGCCGTGGTCAAACGCGCGCGAGCCGAGGGTCTGCGTCCGCGCGCTTGCTATGTGATGCCTGACTTCGCCAACCCGTCCGGCCTCAGCCTCGATCTGGAGACTCGGCAACGACTGCTGGCACTGGCCGCCTCGGAAGATCTCCTGCTGCTCGAGGACAACCCGTACGGACTGTTCCCCGCGGCCGGCGTCGAGCGGCTGCCGACGCTGAAGGCGCTCGACACCGAGCGTCGGGTGATCTATCTCGGCTCCTTCGCCAAGACCGCACTGCCTGGTGCCCGGGTCGGTTATGTGGTGGCGGACCAGACGGTCGCCTCTCCTGACGGCTCCGAGGGCTTGCTCGCCGACGAGCTGTCGAAGATCAAGAGCATGCTCACGGTCAACACCTCGGCGGTGGCCCAGGCGATCATCGGTGGCAAGCTCCTGCAGAACGACTGCAGCCTGGTCGCCGCCAGCACCCGCGAACGGAAGATCTACGCCGAGAACCTGCAGGCGATCACTGACGGTCTTGCCGCGCGCTTCCCGGCCGGCGAGGTCAGCTGGACGGTTCCGTCGGGTGGCTTCTTCGTCGTCGTCACGGTGCCGTTCTTGGTGGACGACGCGTTGCTGGAGAAGTCGGCGCACGAGTACGGCGTGCTGTGGACCCCGATGCACCACTTCTACGACGGCGACGCCCCGATCCATGCTCTGCGGCTGTCGTGCAGCTCAGTGACCCCAGCCCAGATCGAGGTCGGCCTCGACCGGTTGGCAGCCCTCATCAAAGACCACCTCTAGGTGACACCGCGGCGAGCTATAGTCCCGCGGTCTCGGGACCATGCACCACGCTTTCCCTGGAGGGGGAACTCTTGATGAAATTTCAGCGCCTCGCGCTGGCGCTGTCCGGTGCCGGACTGCTCGCCGCTACCGCTGTCTCCGGTTCGGCCGTGGCCGCCGATCCGAAGCCGTCCTTGACCGTGAAGACCGCCAAGGCGAAGGTCGCCGAGGCGCAGCAGCGGGCGTCGGCGAAGTCGGCCGTGGCGGAGCCCTGCAGCAGCTGGGTCGGCTCGGTGGATGCCACCGGATTCGTGAAGTCGAACGACGTCTACCCGGCCAAGCCGCCGACGGCCGAGCCCAGTCTCGAGTTCAAGTTCGTCGGCGCCCGCGCTGCCGGTAACTGGTACCTGGCGTTCGACGCGGCGGATCGGCTGTACATGTACGGCCTGTTCCTGCAGGGCGGCAATCTGTACCGGCACTCGACGGCCATCGCGGACTCCGGCGTGATCACGCCGACGGCGACCAAGGTCGGCTCCGGCTGGACCAGCTTCAAGACCATCGCGACCTCGAACTACAGCATCGCGCAGCCGCGGCATGCCTATGTCTACGGCTTGAACGCCAACGGCAGCCTCTACCGCTACGCGCAGGTCGGCACCGCGTTCAAGGCGCTCGGCTCGTTCCCCGGCTTCAAGTCGTTCAAGGCGATGACCGTGATCAGCGAGACGGCCACCTACGACACGTTGCTGATGACAACGACCGCCGGTGCGCTCTACACCGTCCGGATCCCCGTCGCGGCAACCACGAAGCCGGTCCTGAAGTTGGTTCGCAGCACCGGGTTCGCGGCGTACGAGGCACTCACCGCGAACACTTGCGGCGAACGTGGCGGCTCGCTCGTCACCGGGATCGACCATGACACCGACTCCGGTGTCCAGTACGCGTTCAGCAAGTTCAACGGCGCGGCGACCGCGATGACGGCGTACGGGACGATCCCGGTCGTCTTCGACGGCACCACCACTACGTCGTTCACCACGCACTACGACCAGTTGGTCGGGGAGTAGCAGCAGGTTTCACCGCATTCTCGGGTCTTGGGTGGGATCGGCGTACGGAGCCGGACACCCAAGGCTCGTTGCTTTCGGGCGTAGTTCGTAGTGCCAGGGTTCGTTGCGGTAGATCTGGCACAGGCCGTACTCCGCGCCATGGTCCGACAACCAGGTCGTGGCGTCGGAGTGCCCGATGTCCGCCGCGGCGCCGGACACGTGCGGGGACGTGTCCGGCGTGGCGACCCAGCGGGCCGCCTCCTCTTCCGAGCCGTACTTCGAGACCGCCTGCCGCAGCAACTGATCCTGGTACGCCGGTGAGCGCCAGCCGCTGTTGACGTAGAACTCGATGCCCTCGCCGGCGGCCGCGGTTGCGGCCTTCTGCAGGGCTCGCCGGAGATCTGGCTCGAGGTTCTCCACACCGGGGTACTGCTCGGCGAAAACGGTCGCGTCGTCGGGGAGAACGCCATCGGCCTCGGTGGCCCGGCCGCCGTGCAGTACCTCGCTGATCGAGGACGCCGCCGACTGGTAGAACAGGGCGCCGACGATCGCGGCGACGGCCACGACCACAGCGATCGCGCCGGGCCCGCGGGTCCGGAGGGCCGTCGGTCGGGGTGCAGTGGTTCGGCTCATGATGCCAGCCAAGGCCTTGCGGTGTTGTCAGTACGTAGGTGGTTTTCGATACGTAGGCGATACATGCCGACTCGTAACATGGAGGCCATGCGCGTACTGATCGTCGAGGACGAGCCCCTGATGGCGGCCGGCATCAGGGACGGGCTGCGGTTGGAGGCGATCGCGGCCGACATCGCCGGTGACGGTGACACCGCGCTGGAGCTGCTGAGCGTCAACAGCTACGACATCGCCGTCCTCGACCGGGACATTCCCGGGCCCTCCGGTGACGAGGTCGCCCGAAGGATCGTTGCCTCCGGCAGCGGAATGCTGATCTTGATGCTCACCGCCGCCGACCGGATCAACGACAAGGCCTCCGGCTTCGAGCTCGGCGCCGACGACTACCTCACCAAGCCGTTCGAGCTGCAGGAGCTGGCACTCCGGCTGCGCGCTCTCGACCGCCGGCGCTCGCTCAACCGGCCGCCGGTGTGGGAGATCGCGGGGCTGCGGCTGGATCCGTTCCGCCGTGAGGTCTACCGCGACGGCCGGTACGTCGCGCTGACCCGCAAGCAGTTCGCCGTACTGGAGGTGCTGGTCGCCGCTGAGGGCGGCGTGATCAGCGCCGAGGACCTGTTGGCTCGGGCCTGGGACGAGAACGCCGATCCATTCACCAACGCGGTCCGGATCACCGTCTCGGCGTTGCGCAAACGCCTCGGCGAGCCGTCGATCATCGGCACCGTGCTCGGCGTCGGCTACCGGATCGAGACGGCCGGCAGCGGCGCTGCGGAAGGGGACCGTGGATAGGGCGCCGGGCCTGAGCGTTCGCCTCAAGCTCACCCTCAGCTATGCGGCGGTGGTCCTCATCACCGGCGCCGGGCTGCTGTCGGTCGTGTGGTTCTTCCTGCTGCGTTATGTCCCAGAGTTGCTGATGGGCAGAGGCCCGTACCCGATGGGGCCTGATCGCACCGACCTGCAGGCGGCCTTCTTCCCGATGGCCGGCCTGATGCTGGGGATGCTGCTGGTGTTCGGTCTGCTGGGCGGCTGGCTGCTGGCGGGCAGCATGCTCGCGCCGATGACCAGGGTCACCAACGCAGCCCGGCTGGCGGCGAACGGATCGCTAGCCCACCGGATCCTGCTGGAGGGCCGCAACGACGAGTTCCGCGAGCTCGCCGACGCCTTCGACTTCATGCTCGCCCGGCTCGAAGCCCACGACGCCGAGCAGAAGAGGTTCGCGGCGAACGCCTCGCACGAACTGCGCACCCCGCTGGCGATCACGCAGACCCTGCTCGACGTCGCCCGCCGGGATCCCGAGCACGACAACGGCGAGCTGGTCGAGCGTCTGCACTACGTCAACAACCGGGCGATCGAGCTCACCGAGGCGCTGCTGCTGCTCAGCCGGGCGAACCAGCGCGCGTTCACCCGGGAGCGGGTCGATCTGTCGCTGGCCGCGGACGAGGCCACCGAGACGCTGCTCGCTCTCGCGGAGGAGAACGACGTCACCCTGGTGGCCTCGGGCGACCTGGCTCGCACCATCGGCTCGCACGCGCTGCTGCTCCAGCTGACCACGAACCTCGTGCACAACGCGATCGTCCACAACCTGCCGGCCGGCGGCGCCGTCTGGGTCACCACCAAGGCCGAACCCGACCTGGTCGAGCTGACGGTCGAGAACACCGGCGAGAAGGTCACCCCGCAACTGCTCTCGACCCTGACCGAGCCCTTCCAGCGCGGCACCCAACGCGTGCGCACCGATCACGCGGGGGTCGGCCTCGGCCTGGCGATCGTGAAGAGCATCACCCAGGCGCACGACGGAGAGCTCGAGCTGGTACCCCGGCCCGAGGGCGGGCTGCGCGTGACCGTGCGGTTTCGCGCCGCGCCACCGCAGTACGGGTAGGTGCTCACGAGACGGGTCTCCGTCGTACGGTGATCGCGGCGAGGACGTGCTTGGCCAGTACTACGTCCGCGTCCGTCGCGCCGGCTGCTGACGCCTTGGCCGACATCGCGGCGATCCGCTCGGGGTTGGTGAGCACCGGGAGCAGGGTGTGCTCGATCCAGGCTGGGGTGAGATCGCTGTTGTCGACGAGGAGTGCGCCGCCTGCCGCGACGACGGGTTCGGCGTTGAGTCGTTGCTCACCGCCACGCAGCGGCAGCGGGACGTAGGCCGCGGGCAGGCCGACGGCGGCCAGTTCGGCGCAGGTCATCGCGCCTGAGCGGCAGATCACGAAGTCGGCGGCAGCGTAGGCGTAGTGCATCTCGTTGACGTAAGGGACGACGACGTACGGCGGATCGGCGGGGGCGCCGTGGGGTCGGTCGGCGGGTGCGGCGGGCTGGACCTCGAGCACGTGCTGCGGGCCGGTGATGTGCAGGACCTGCACACCGGCTGCCCGGAGCACCGCGCCCGCGCCGGACACCGCAGCGTTGATCGCCCCCGCGCCCTGCGAACCACCGGTGACCAGCAGCACCGGCCCATCGGGTCGCAGACCGAACCTCCGCCGAGCCTCGGCGCGCAGTACAGCTCGATCAAGCCCGGTGATCGCCGGCCGCAGCGGGATTCCGATCGCGGTCGCGTGGGCCAACTGGACACTCGGTGCCGCGGTGAACACGTGGGTCGTCATCCGGGCTGCCAGCCGGTTGGCCACTCCGGGCCGGGCGTTCGCCTCGTGCACGACAATCGGCAGACCCAGCTTGCGGGCCGCCAGATAAGCCGGACCAGCGACGTACCCGCCGAAGCCCACAACCACCTCGGCCTGAACCCGCGTGAGCACTTCTTCGGCCGCCCGGACGGATTCGTGCAGCCGCCCAGGCGTGGCCAGCAGCGCCCGGCTCAGCTTGCGTGGCAGCGGTATCGGCGGGATGAGCTCGAGCCGGTAGCCGCGGGCCGGGATGAGCGTGGTGTCCAGGCCGCGGACGGTGCCGAGGGCGGTCACCTCGGCCGCGGGCTCCAGCCGGCGGAGCGCGTCGGCGAAGTTCAGCATGGGCTCGATGTGCCCGGCCGAATGCCCGCCGGCCACCACCACCCGGACTGCCGTCACGATCGGCCTGAGCCCGTGATGGGGAAGTCGAAATAGGTGTCCGGATGCGGCTCGTTCAGCAGTGTGTAGTGCCACCACTCGCGGTCATACCGGCTGAATCCGCAGTCCTCCATGACCGCACAGAGGTGCTGTCGGTTCTGCGCCTCGGCCTCAGTGATGCCCTCGGCGCCATGGTGGGAGATCGGGTCCATCAGGTCGTGGTCGCCACCCATCGCGGCGAGCTCGCCGGTCGCCAGGTGGTAGAGCGTCAGGTCGACGGTGCTGCCCCGGCTGTGCCCGGACCGGGCGGACACGTAGCCGCGCTCGAACATCTCGGTCCGGTCGATGTTCGGATAGTGCCGCTGCTTGGTCCGACCATCCTCCGGCTGCCTCGACCAGCTCGCGAAGCGGTCGACGGCGCGTTGAGGGCGGTAGCCGTCCCAGAGCAGCAAGCCGAGGCCCAGGGTTGCGGCCTTCTCCTGTGCGCTGTCCAGCGCCGCGCACAGTGCCCTGGTCCCGACGATCCGATTGGCCAGATAGCCGTCGAGCGGCTTACCAGTGAAGTTGTCCCAGGTCGCGTACTTCGCGTCCCAGCGCAGGCCGGGCACCAGTTCGTCGACGAAGACGAAGTCGGCGTTCATCGGATCTTGCCCGTCAACGCCAGCGAGACCAGCCGGTCGATCACCTCGACCAGCGGCAGCCCGGCGGCCGCCATCATCCGCGGATAGCGACTGTACGACGTGAGCCCGGGCAGCGTGTTGACCTCGTTGAGCACCACCCGCCCGTCGTCGGTGAGGAACAGGTCCACCCGCGCGAGTCCGCGACATCCCAGCGCCCGGTAGATGGTCTTTGCTGTTTCTCGGACCAGCGTGCGGGCCGCTGCCGGGATGTCGGCGGGGACGATGGCGACCGAGTTGTCGGAACCGGTCTCCGGCGTACTTTCCTGATGGATCCGGAAGAACCCGTGCGAGAGCGCGATGTGGTCCACCTCGCCGGCGAGCAGATCCGCGCCGTCTCCCAGAATGGCGCAGCCGATCTCCGCGCCGACCACCGCTTCCTCGATCAGCACCTTCGCGTCGTACTGCCTGGCCGTCGCCACCGCGCTCGGGAGTTCCTCCGGTCCGGCCACCTTGCTGACGCCGAACGACGACCCGGACCGGGCCGGCTTCACGAACACGGGGTAGTTGAGTTGGCCGGGATCGAGGGTCTCGCCCGCCGCGAGAGTCCGGAAGGCCGGCGTGGCGATTCCCGCGCTGCGCGCCACCAGGTAGGCCAGCGATTTGTCCATGCAGAGTGCGGAACTCTGGATATCGCATCCGACATAGGGGATTCCGGACAACTCGAGCAGACCCTGGATCGCGCCGTCCTCGCCGAGCTTGCCGTGCAGCACCGGCAGCACGACGTCCAGGGCGATCGTCTCGTACTTGCCCTCGTCGAGCACCAGCAGTCCGCTGGTACTGCGGTCCGGCGACAGGACGACCGGGCGACAGTTGCCCTGCTCCCATTGGGGTTCGGGTCCGTCGCACAGCAGCCACTCGCCGCTTCCCGTGATCCCGATGTAGAACGGTTCGTACCTGTCCCGGTCGAGGCTCTCCGCGACCTGCTGGGCGGACTTGACCGAGATGGGGTGCTCCTCGGAGCAACCTCCGAACAGGATTCCGAGCTTCATATCCATTGCCGCTTTCTGTCGATGAAGGTCAGGCAGTTGAGCAGAGAGTTCTCGACGGTCTCCCGGAGGGCGCCGTCGGTGTAGTAGGCGGTGTGTGGGCTGATCAGTACGTTCGGCAGCTCCTGCAGCCGAAGCAGCGTCTTGCTGGCGATCGCCTGGTTCCGGCAGTCGGCGTAGAAGATTCCTTCCTCGCCCTCGAGGACGTCGAGTGCCGCGCCGCCCAGCCGCCCGCTCTCCAGTCCCGCCAGCAGGGCTTCAGTGTCGAGCAGTTGGCCGCGCCCGGTGTTGATGACGAACGCGCCGTCGCGCAGCAGCCCGAGCCGCTGCCGGTTCAGCAGGTGGTGCGTGTCCGCCGTCAGCGGCGTGTGCAGAGTGACGATGTCGCTCAGTCTCAGCAGCTCGTCGAGCGGGACATAGTCCGCGGAGCTGGCCGGGTAATTGTCATAGGCAACTACTTGGCAACCGAAGCCACGGAGCCGGTCCATCACCGCTCGGCCGATCCGTCCGGTGCCGATCACTCCGACGGTCAGTTCGCGCAGCTCTTTGCCGCGGACCTCGTCCAGCCGGTAGTCGTGCACATCCGTCCGGCGGACGACGGATTTCGCTTGCCGGACAGCCATCAGCATCAACATCAGCGTGTAGTCCGCCACCCCATCGGGGGAGTAGGCAACGTTCCCGACGGAGATGCCGACGCTGTCGGCGTACTCGAGGTCGATGTGGTTGACCCCGATACTGCGGGTGGAGATGTACTCCACCCCGGCCCGGCTGAGCGCGAGCAGGGTGGCGTCGGTGATCGGGCTCTTGTGGCCGACACTGATGCACCGATTCCCCAACGCCAGTTGGTGATTGGCCGCGGAGACCGCTGCCGCTGTGATGGTCGGCTCGACCCCGAGGCGGGGCGCCAGCTGCTGGATCAGCTCGGCCTCGTCGGGCTCGCAGCCGAAGACCGTGATGCCGATGGCCGGTTCGCTGGAGTTCATGACTCCAGTCAAGGCAGCCGGGTGTAGCCGCTACGTATGGATTTCCCGATATGCCCTGGCAACACCCGGCTGCGTTGAATCAGCAGCGTGACCCTGGCTCTCTTCCTCATCGTGCTCGCCGTCGGCTTCGTGCTCCGGGTGCTGCAGATCCTTGTCCGGCAGCGCCGCGCTGCCGCAGGTAGTGATCGAACGCGCGATAGATGATCGGCCGCAGCGGCAAGTCCCACTCGCCGACGTACCGGACCGCCTCACCACCGGTACCGACCTTGAACTGCACCAGCCCGACGTGCGAGTCGTCCGCGTCGAGCGTGGGTGTGATGCCCCGCAGGTCGTAGACGTCACAGCCGGCCGCGAGCGAATCGCGGATCATGGCCCACTGACAGGCGTTGGAGCCACGCACCTCACGCTTGTCGGTGGAAGACGCGCCGTACGAGTACCAGGCCCGGGTGCCGACGCGAACCATGATGGCCGCGGCGACCAGCTCGCCTTGGTGGTGGGCCAGATAGAGCTTGATCCGCTCGTGGTCCTCGGCGGTGAGCTCCGCGAACATGGTCTCGAAGTAGCGCAGCGGCCGCGGTGTGAAGCCGTCGCGCTCGGCGGTGTGGACGTACAGATCGTGGAACGACTTCAGGCCCGTGCCGACCGAGACCTCGACACCTTCCTTGGCGGCCTTCTTGATGTTGCGCCGCCAGAGTTTGTTCATCCCTGCAAGGAGATCGTCCTCGGTCTTGCCGGCCAGCGGGACCTCGTACCTGAACTGCGGCTGCCCCACCCCGAACCCGTCCTCAGGACTCTGAGCCAGCCAGCCGGCGTTCCTGAGATGGTTGGTCACGTGAGTGCCGGTTGGGTTCGTTCTTTGGCTGGGCAAGTCGGTCAGGCGCTGGACGGCCGGATCGGCGATGCCTTCCTTGACCTGTGCGGCATTCCAGATGTCGGTAGGTATCGGCGGAACTAGCCGGATCGCGAAGGCACCATGCTTTTTGAGGTATGTCGCCAGTGGGTCCAGCCAGTCGCTGAGGTCGCTGGACCAGTCAATTGCCGGTCCCTCTGCCAGGTAGGCGAGCGTGTAGCGCTCGAGCCGCGGTACCGGACGGTGGAGCACCAGACCGGCGCCGATCAACTGCTGGCCGTCGTACCAGCCGATCGACTCACTCCGCCATTCGGTTTTGACCCGCCCCCAGGCGGGGGTCTGCAGAAAGCTGACCGATGGCTGGTTCCGGATGAAGGCCAGGTGCTCGGCGGCGCTGATCGGGCCGACGGTCAAGTTCACGCCGGACAGAATTCGCTGAGGATCATGCAGGTAGTCAAGAAGATGCGGTGTTGCTGGGGTGTATGGAGTTTTTGATATGCGGGGGATAGGTGGCGCGGGGGCGAAACCTACAGTTTGCGGAGGCGTACCCAGCGGACTGCGTGGTCGGGGCCCTTGCGGAGTACGAGGGTGGCGCGGGAGCGGGTGGGGAGGATGTTTTCGCGGAGGTTGGGGCCGTTGATGCCGTCCCAGAGGGATTCGGCTTTGGCGACTGCTTCGCCATGGCTGAGTTCGCCGTAGCGGACGAAGTACGACTCGGGGTTGCGGAAGGCCGTTTCCCAGAGTTTGAGGAAGCGGTGCACGTACCAGGAGCGGATGTCGGCGGCAGCGGCGTCGACGTAGACCGAGAAGTCGAAGAAGTCGCTGACGGCGAGACCGCTTTTGCCGTCGGCGTGCCGGGGCGCCGGCTGGAGGACGTTGAGGCCTTCGAGGAGCAGGATGTCGGGTTGCTCGACGGTCGTGCGTACGTCGGGCATCCGGTCGTAGTGCAGGTGTGAGTAGACCGGCGCCTCGACGTTGTCCATGCCGGACTTGACCTCGACCACGAAACGCAGCAGCGACTTGCGGTCGTAGGACTCCGGGAAGCCTTTGCGGAGCATCAGGTCGCGGCGCTCCAGCTCGGCGTTCGGCCAGAGGAAGCCGTCGGTGGTGACCAGGGCGACGCGGGGGTGCTCGGGCCAGCGGGCCAGCAGTTCGCGGAGCAGCCGGGCGGTGGTGGACTTGCCGACGGCAACCGACCCGCCGATGCCGATCACGAACGGTGTCCGGGCGGCGGCGGGTTTGCCCAGGAACGCCTCGGTGTCCGACTGCAGCGCCCGGGCGTGCCGGACGTACAGCGACAGGATCCGCGACAGCGGCAGATAGACCTCGCGGACCTCGTCGATGTCGATCTCGTCACCGAGACCGCGCAGCCGCTCGATCTCCTCGGCCGTCAGCGGTGACTCGGTCGTCTCGGCCAACTGGGCCCAGGCGGCGCGGTCCAGCTCGGTGTACGGGGTCACCTCCCGCGACGGCTGCAGCATGGGGCCCATTCTTCCCACACCTGGCGGGGATACGCTGACCGGCATGTGCGGCAATGAGACTGCGGCTGTGGCGGTTGTCACACGGGGAGCCCGATGATCGTCGGCGTGGGCATCGATGTGGTGGACGTCGAGCGGTTCATGAAAACGCTCGAACGGACCCCGACGCTGCGTGACCGGGTCTTCACCCCGGCCGAGGCGAAGAAGCCGCCGGCCTCGCTGGCGGCCCGGTTCGCGGCCAAGGAAGCGCTCGCCAAGGCGCTCGGCGCGCCGGCCGGGATGCACTGGCACGACGCCGAGGTGTGGACCGACGACTCCGGCCGGCCGTGGCTGGAGATCACCGGGACGGTCGCCGAGCAGGCGGCGCGGCTCGGAGTACAGAGTCTGCATCTGTCGCTGAGCCACGATGCCGGGATCGCGTCGGCGGTCGTCGTACTGGAGGGTTGAGATGCGCCGGGCGCACACCGTCGAGCAGGTCCGGTCGGCCGAGGCCGAGCTGATGGCGAAGCTGCCGGCCGGGACGTTGATGGATCGCGCCACCTCCGGGCTGGCGGTTGCTGTCAGCAACTTTCTTGGGTTCTCGTACGGCGCGCGCGTGGTGCTGCTGGTGGGCTCGGGGGACAACGGCGGTGATGCCCTGTACGCCGGTGCGAAGCTGGCGCGGCGCGGGGCGAAGGTGACTGCGGTGCTGTTGTCGGAGAAGTACCACCGGGAGGGGCTTGCCGCGCTGGTCGCGGCCGGAGGCCGAGTCGCCGCGGGCGGTGAGCCCGGAGCTGACGCGGGAGGTGAGCCCGGCTTCGCGGGGGACCAGCCCACCTTCGCGGAGGTGATTGTTGGTGCCGACGTTGTTGTCGACGGCATCGTTGGGATTGGTGGTCGGCCAGGGTTGCGGGGGCGGGCCTTGGATGTGGTGCGGGCGGTTGAAGAGCAGGGTGTGCCGATCATCGCCGTTGATATGCCGTCTGGAGTGGATGTCGACAGCGGCGAGACGCCTGCTGAGCATGTCAAAGCAGCACTTACCGTCACCTTCGGCACTCACAAGGTCTGTCATCTGATCGATCCAGCCGCCACAGCGTGCGGACCGGTGCATCTGGTGGACATCGGCCTCGACCTGCCGCCCGCCGCTGTCGAATCGCTCCAAACAGCAGATATCCGAGACCTCTACCCGACTCCGACCGCCGAGTCAGACAAGTACTCGCGCGGCGTCCTCGGGCTGATGGCCGGCTCGACGCAGTACCCGGGAGCCGCGGTCATCGCGACCTCCGGTGCGCTCGCCGGGCCGATCGGCATGCTCCGGTACGTCGGACCCGACGCGGTCGCGGAGGCGGTCAGGGCTCAGCACCCCGAGGTGGTGGCCGGCGAAGGTCGCGTCCAGGCATGGGCGATCGGATCCGGGCTTGGTGATGAGCTCGACAAAGCCAAGGTCAAGGACCTTCTCGACGCCGAAGTACCGGTGCTGCTCGACGCGGACGGCCTGAAAGCCCTCGACGACTCCGGCGATCACGTGAACGTCCTGATCACCCCCCACGCCGGCGAACTCGCCCGCCTCCTCGGCGTCGAGCGCTCCCTGGTCGAGGCCGAGCGCCTCAAGCACGCTCGCCAAGCCGCCGAACGCTTCGACGTCACCGTCCTTCTGAAGGGCTCCACGACAGTCATCGCAGCACCCGACGGCCAGACCCGCGTCAACACCAACGCCGGCGCCTGGCTCGCCACCGCCGGCGCGGGCGACGTACTGGCCGGACTCTGCGGCGCGCTCCTGGCTGCGGGCCTCAACCCGCTCGATGCCGCCGCAGTCGGCGCCTATCTGCACGCCGCGGCGGCCAACCTGGCCTCCAACGGCGGGCCGGTCACCGCGATGCAAGTAGCTGCCAAGGTGGCGGAGGCGACCCGCCAGGTCTTGCTTGAAGAGTAAATAGCCAGGTAGGACGAGAAGTGCCAGCGCCTCCACCGCCCGAGGAGATCCGCAGATGAAGCGCATTCTCGTCCTGCTCGCGACCGTCCTGCTGCTCGCCGCAGGCCTGCCCGCGACCACAGCCGCAGCCGACGCGGCCGACCGCGCCGGTACGCCGTACGTCGCGGACCGGGCCACCAAGATCGACGTGATGGGGGAGTGGGCGCACCCCGACGACGACACCAGCATCATCGGCCCCTGCGGTGTCTGGCATCAGCGCTACGGCACCAAGTGCGGGATCATCATGGTCACCCGCGGTGAGGGTGGCGGCAACAGCGCCGGCAACGAACTCGGCCCCGACCTCGGCCTGCGCCGGGAGAACGAGGACCGGGTCGCGCACTACCGCTCGGGCACCGTCGACATCTTCAACCTGGACCGGGTCGACTTCTTCTACAACCAGAGCGCGCCGCTGACGCAGTACTTCTGGGACGAGCAGGAGACGCTGCGCCGCGTCACCCGGGTGATCCGGACGACGCAGCCGGAGATCTACATCGGCTTCACCCCGACGCTCAACGCGGGACACGGCAACCATCAGCAGGCGGGCCGGCTGATCTGGGAAGGCGTGCTCGCGGCTGCCGATCCGACCAAGTTCCCCGAGCAACTCAAGGGCAAGAACGCGCTGAGCACCTGGCAGGTCAAGAAGGTCTTCTCGGGCGGCAGTACGGCGGGCACCGGCGGCACCACCACAGCGGCGAACTGCACCACCGGCTTCATCCCGACCGGCCTGGACACGGTGGCCGGCGTCTGGACCGGTTACGACTCGCCGTACAAGTGGCCAGCCGGGAACCTGCAAGGCAAACCGGCCGGCGAGGCGAAGATCTGGCAGCAGGTCGCCGACGAGGGGCGCGCGGCTTATCCGACCCAGAGTCGCGTGATGTACAAGGGCGTTTCGGCACCCGCCTGTCCGCGGTTCGGGATGACGCAGTCGTTCGTGCCGTTCCAGCCGAACAGCAGTCCGGCAGGCGGTCTGGACAACGCGATCCTGTTCGGGGCGACGCAGCCAGATCCCGGCGGCCTGCCGAAGGGGACGCTCGAGTACCTGACCTTCTCCCGCTTCCTCAACGTCGCGGGCGAGCCGTTCCAGGCAACCCTGCATCTGCAGGGCTCCCTGAAGGCGGGCAAGGTCGAGCTGACGGTGCCGCCGGGGTGGACCACCAGCGCCCCGCAGAACCTCGGCAAGTTCAACGGCAGCATAGACGTGACCTTCACCGTCACGCCGAGCGCCACGGCAGCCGTCAACCAGAACTTCAAGATCTCCGCCCTCTTCACCAGCGGCACCAAGACCGGCTACACCGACAACCTCGTCCGGATCGTCCCGCCGACCGAAGGCCGGTTCCAGCGCTGGGGCAACTGGCAGGAGTACGACGAATGGCTGCGCACCACGGCACCGCAGGCCACCCGGCTCGGCCGCTCGGCCGCGATCCAGTCGATGCCGATCGGCAGCACGCTCGCGCTACCCGTCGTCGTCCACAACTGGTCGAGCCAACCGCGCAGCGGGACGGTCGGGCTCACCTTGCCGGCCAACTTCACCGCCGACACGACCAGCAAGCCGTACGGCGTACTGCAGCCGGGCGCCGACACCACGGTGACGTTCCAGCTCACCAACACCGACACGACCTTGCCGGCCACGCAGAACGTGCCGATCCCGATCACGACGGACGCGAGCAGCGAGACCCTGACCCTCTCACTCGTCCCCAAAACGGCGATCTCACAGGCCGCGACCGCGCCGACCGTCGACGGCACCGCAACACCAGGCGAGTACGACGGCCCGACGCTCGACATCAGCCGCGTCTGGCAAGGCGCCTGTTCCAACGCCAACGACTGCGGCGCGGGCAGCACCGCGAAGGTCACCTGGGCTGACGACGCCCTCTACTTCTTCGTCCACGTCACCGACGACTACCAGTCCTACGCCGTCACGCCGCAGGAGTGCGTCGGGCACTGGCAGGCCGACTCGGTGGAGATCCTGCTCGACCCCCGAGGCACCGCGTCGCAGGTGCTCAAGGACACCGCGAACACCTTCAAACTCGGCATCTTCCCCTTCACCAACGACCCGGCCAACAACAACGGCCCGTGCTGGGAGCGCGACGCCGACAACCACCAGGGCTACTCGTCCGGCGCGCTCAGTATCGGCAACGCCCCCGGCGTACAGGTCGCCACCAATGCCACCTGGGTCGGCAGCAACGAGACCACCACCCCGCACGCGTACGCCGGTGGCGGCTACGACGTCGAGGTGAAGATCCCGCTCGCCGCCCTGCCCGCCGCGGTCGATCCGGCCAAGCTCGGGCTGAACATCACGCCGTACGACAACGACGACACCTCAGCAGCCGGTACGACGACCCTGCGGCACATCGACATGAGCACGCGAACCGGCTGGTCAGCGATCGGCTCGGTCCAGTCCGACCCGTACCGCTGGGGTCAGGCATCGCTGACCGGCTACACCCCACCCGCCGACCGCCCGACCACTCCGGCGCCGCCCAACGTGTCCAACCCCAACCTCAACGGCGCCCTGTCACCCCAGACGATCGCGCAGTCTGCGCGCAACGGCGTACCGATCTCCGGCAGGGTCCCGACCTCCGACCTCAAGATCCTGTACGCCGGTCTGGGTCGCGCCTCGCTGGACGTCTACACAGCGGCGGGCACCCCCGGCACGGCTCGCCTGTTCCTCTGGAGCGGTCAGATCGGCGCGATCCCGGTCTACACGACGAGTTGCGCACCGGCCGCCGATCCTGCCCCCGACTACGGCCTGACGCCTTGTGCTGTCACCGACGGCGGCTATCCGCCGTGGTCGCCGGACATGAGCGGCCACGTGGTCAAGCAGACCAGCCAGCAGATCACGAGGGGCGTGCAGCACCTCGCCATCCCGCTCAGCAAGGCGCAACGCGCCAAGCTGGCAGCGGACGGCCGGCTGCTGGTCTCCTTCGAGACAGCGCAGAACCAGGTGCAGGCGTACGACGTACGGCTCAGCCGGCGGTGAGGTCGAGGCCGTTGCCGTTTGCGGCGCGCAGCTGCAAACGGTTGGCCTCGATCGTGTAGGCCAGCTCGCCCTTCAGCACGGCCAGCACGCTCTGCTCGAGTTTCGCGACGTCGCCGCTGCAGCCGACCAGGGTGACGCTGAGCTCCCCGAGGGTGAACTTGTCGCCGGTCCTGGCGATCATGCCCTGGAAGTCGTTGCACCCGGTCGAGCCGGTGATCCGCTCACCGCTGATGGTGAGAAACGCCTTCTCCGAGCCCACGGTGTGGGACGCGGTCTGCCCGGTGACGACGCTCTTGAGCAGCCACTTGGTCCCGTCCAGCGGCTTGTCGCGTTCCACGGTCTCGCGGTCCTGCAGGACGACCCGGGTGGTGTCGCGGGTCAGGGTGAGCTGGTCGGCGTCGAGCTTCCAAGCGGGCCCGTCCTGCAGCAGCTTGCCGACCCAGTCCTCCTGAGCGTGCCGGGCCGGGTCGCAGCCCATGTCCGTGCCGCCCAGCGCCTCCACCTTCAGCTTGCCGCCGTCGGTGGAGACCTTGCCGCCCAGCTGGTTGCAGCCGGTCTCCGCGTGCACGGTGCCGTCGGCGAACCGCAGGCCGATCCGGGTGTTCGGCGCCAGCTGCTTCGGCTTGCCGTCCTCGGTCACCGAGACGGACAGGAACGACTTCCCGTCGAGCGACCCGCCGCCTGAACCGCTGCCCGGGCCATTGCCTGGGTCACCGGCACCCGACTCGCTCCCGCAGGCGCTCAGCAGCAGCAATCCGGTCGCGATCCCAACCACCATCCGCATCTTCACAACCTAAGGACGCTACAGGTCACCGTCTCGTTGCAGGGCGTTGCGGCCGGGCGTGGCCGCCGCAATGAACTCCCGGAGAATTGTTGCCAGCGCTGGTTTCGCTCGCCGCTCCGTAGCACCATGCTCCTCGGTGGAATCACCATTTTGACCGAGGGGGGAACAAACTTATGGCGCTGAGCAGAGTGCGCCGACGGATCGTGGCAGCTGGTCTGCCCGTTGCCGTCCTGGTGGCGATGGCGGGCCTTTCCGGTACCGCGAACGCCCTGTCGACCGACGTTGTCATCTCCGGCGTGTACGGCGGCGGTGGCAACTCAGGGGCGGTCTTCAAGAACGACTACATCGAGCTGGCGAACCTGAGCGGCAGCCCGGTCGACGTGACCGGCTGGTCGGTCCAGTACGCGTCCGCCGCCGGAGCCGTCTTCCAGATGACCACGCTGAGCGGCAGCATCCCTGCCCACGGCAAGTACCTGGTCCAGCAGGCCGCCGGTGCGGGCGGCACGGTCTCGTTGCCGACCCCGGACGCGACCGGTTCGATCCCGATGTCGGGCACCTCCGGCGTGGTCGCTCTGTCGACGGCAGCGATCCCGCTGGTTGGCTGCGGCATCAGCTGCGCGACCGCGCCGAACGTGAAGGACCTGGTCGGCTACGGCGCGACCGCGAACGTCGAGACGCTGGCAGCGCCGGGCCTGAGCAACACCACGGCCAACGCGCGCACCGGCGCGATGATCGACACCGACAACAACTCGGTCGACTTCAGCTCCGGTGTGCCCAAGGCGACGAACAGCGCCGGCGTCACCGTCAGCGCGGGCGACCCGGGTGATCCCGGCGACCCGACGCCCGGTACGACGCGGATCCACGACATCCAGGGCGCCGGCCGGATCTCGCCGATCGTCGGCCAGAGCGTCACCAACGTGCCCGGCATCGTCACGGCGGTCCGGGTCACCGGCAACTCCCGCGGCTACTGGTTCCAGGACCCGACGGCCGACGCGGACCCGCTGACCAGCGAGGGCCTGTTCGTCTTCACCGGCTCGACCACCCCGGCAGTCGCCGTTGGTGACTCCGTACTGGCTACCGGACGGGTGACCGAGTTCCGGCCGGCCGCGGGCGCGCAGTCGCTCACGGAGATCGGC
Source organism: Kribbella sp. NPDC056861 (assembly GCF_040687575.1). Taxonomy (NCBI): domain Bacteria; kingdom Bacillati; phylum Actinomycetota; class Actinomycetes; order Propionibacteriales; family Kribbellaceae; genus Kribbella; species Kribbella sp. NPDC056861. The sequence goes on from NZ_JBFBNQ010000003.1 coordinate 781,611, forward strand.
GGCCCGGTCAACACGATCAAGCTGACCAGTGGCAACGCGCTGCCGGCCGCGGTACCGGTCGTGTTCCCGGATGCCTACACGAAGTCCGGTTCGCTCGAGGCGCAGCCGTTGGAGCCGTCCAGCTACGTGCTCGACTGGCTGGAGACCTACGAGGGCACCCGGGTCACCGTGGTCCAGGACACCCGGCTGGTCAGCCCGGTCAACACCGAGTTCGGCGAGCTCTGGGTGACGCTCAAGCCGAACCAGAACCGGTCCCCGCGCGGCGGCACCGTCTACAAGTCGTACGACGACCAGAACAGCGGCCGGCTGATGATCCAGGCCCTGCTCGGCGCACCGGCGGCGAACGTCGGCTCGACCCTGGCCGGTGGCACCACCGGCGTCATCGACTACCAGTCGTTCGGCGGCTACGTGCTGCAGGCGACCCAGCTCGGCGCGATCACCGAGGGCGGCCTGAAGAAGCAGAAGGTGCTGCCGCCGAAGAAGACCGGCGACCTGTCCGTTGCCACCTACAACGTCGAGAACCTGGCCTTCACCAACCCGGACTCCAAGTTCGCGAAGCTGGCCCAGGCCGTCGTCACCAACCTCGGATCGCCCGACATCCTCGCGCTGGAGGAGATCCAGGACAACAACGGCGCCACCAACGACGGCACCGTCGCCTCCGACCAGACCGTCGCCAAGTTCGTCGCGGCGATCCAGGCGGCCGGCGGACCGGCGTACGCGTCGCGCTCGATCAACCCGAACAACGGCACCGACGGCGGTGAGCCGGGCGGCAACATCCGGCAGGTGTTCCTGTTCAACCCGGCCCGGACGACGTTCGTCGACCGGCCCGGTGGCGACGCGAACACGGCTGTCTCGGTGGTCCGCGCGCGGCCGACCAGCAACCAGGTCTCGCTGTCGGTCTCGCCCGGCCGGATCGACCCGGGCAGCGACGCCTGGGCCTCGAGCCGCAAGCCGCTGGTCGGCGAGTTCCTGTTCGACGGCAACAAGCAGCTGTTCGTGATCGCGAACCACTTCAACTCCAAGGGTGGCGACCAGCCGCTGAGCGCGGCCGTCCAGCCGCCGAACCGGACCAGCGAGGTGCAGCGCCTCAAGCAGGCCACCGAGGTGCACGACTTCGTCAAGGACCTCAACGAGAAGAGCGCCGGCCGGGCCCGGGTCGTCGTCCTGGGCGACCTGAACGACTACCAGTTCAGCCCGTCGGTGGCGACCCTGACCGAGAACGGCACCCAGCTGAAGACGCTGATCGACACGCTGCCGGCCGAAGAGCGGTACAGCTACATCTTCGACGGCAACTCGCAGGTGCTCGACCACATCGCGGTCAGCCCGGCGATCAAGGGCTACTCGTACGGCGTGGTGCACATCAACGCCGAGTTCTCCGACCAGGCCAGCGACCACGATCCGCAGATCGTCCGCATCCTGACCGGCTGTGACACCGACCCGCTGCCGACCCGCTGCCTGCCCGGCAGCCCGGTGGTGGACGTTCCGTAGTACTGATCGGACCCGGCCCCGGGCGACCGCCGCACCTCGGTGCAGCGGCCCGCCCGGGGCCGTCGTCTGTCGTAGGGTCGGCGGGTGACCGGACCTGGATTGGTGATCTTCGACAACGACGGCGTACTGGTGGACTCGGAGCGGCTGGCGAACGGGATCCTGGCCGAGCTGCTGACCGAGGCGGGGCTGCCCTACACGCTCGAGGAGGCCGTCCGCGACTACATGGGCGGCAGCATGGTGTCGATGCGGCAGAAGGCCGAGGCGATGCTCGGGTCGCCGTTGCCGGCCGATCTCGAGGACCGGTACCACGAGCGGTTGTTCGACGGATTCGCCCACCTGCAGCCGGTGCCCGGCGTCCGGGAGGTGCTGGATCGGCTTGATGCCGACGGCATCACCTACTGCCTGGCCTCGTCCGGGACGCACCGCCGGATTCACACCGCGCTGACCACGGTCGGTTTCTGGGACCGCTTCGAGGGCCGGATCTTCAGCTCCGAGGACGTCGAGCACGGCAAACCGGCGCCCGACCTGTTCCTGCACGCGGCGAGCACGATGGGCGTCAAACCGGCCGACTGCGTGGTGGTCGAGGACAGCCCGCTGGGCGTCGCCGCGGCCAACGCGGCAGCCATGCGGGTCTTCGGTTTCGCCGCCATGACCGACCCGGCGAAACTGTCCACCGCGACCGCTGTGTTCCACGACATGACCGCCCTGCCGGAGCTGATCTACGCGGCCTGAGACACTGGTGGGGCTATGTCAGAGCTTGAAGCCCCCTCGAAGGTTCGCGCTGAAGCGGTCGTCGACCTCGGCGCGATTCGCCACAACGTGGCCACGCTGCGTGCGCGCGTGGGCAGCGCGCAGTTGATGACCGTGGTCAAGGCCGACGCCTACGGTCACGGGATCGTGCCGGTGGCCCGGGCTGCCCGGGAGGCCGGGGCGGACTGGATCGGCACCGCGGTGCTGGACGAGGCGTTCACCCTGCGCGACGCGGGTCACACCGGGCCGATCTTCTGCTGGCTGACCACGCCGGGCGAGCCGCTCGAGCGAGCCATTGCCAGCGGCATCGACCTGTCCGCGTCCGCGCCCTGGGAGATCGCCGAACTGGCAGCGGGCGTCGACGACCGGCCGGCCCGGGTGCACCTGAAGATCGACACCGGGATGAGCCGCGGTGGCGCAGTACCGGAGGAGTGGCCGGCGCTGATCCGCGCCGCCCTGGCCGAGGTCAAGGCCGGGCGGATCGAGATCGCCGGGATCTGGTCGCACCTGGCGTCCTCGGACGAGCCGAAGAGTCCGGCCAACGAGGCCCAGGTGGCGACGTTCGTCTCGGCCGTCGACGTGGCGGAGTCGTTCGGGATCGATCCGGGGCTGCGGCACCTGGCGAACTCGGGGGGCACGCTGGCGTTGCCGGAGACGCATTTCGACCTGGTCCGGCCGGGCATCGCGACGTACGGGCTGTCGCCGTTCGGGCATGCGCTGCCGTCGGCCGAGCTCGGGTTGCGGCCGGCGATGACGCTGCGCGCGCGGTTCGCGATGGTGAAGCGGGTGCCGACCGGGGCGGGGGTCTCGTACGGGCTGACCTGGACCGCGCCGAAGCCGTCGACGCTCGGACTGGTCCCGCTCGGGTACGGCGACGGCCTGCCGCGGCACGCGTCCAACGGTGCGCCGGTTCAGGTGGCCGGGCGGCGTCGTACCATCGTCGGCCGGATCTGCATGGACCAGTGCATGGTCAATCTCGACGACGACCAGGCCGAGGCCGGCGACGAGGTCGTGCTTTTCGGCCCGGGTACCGAGGGGGAGCCGACCGCGGACGACTGGGCCGACGCGGCCGGAACCATCAACTACGAGATCGTGACCCGGCTGGGCGCCCGCATCCCCCGCCGGTACGTCGACAGCGGGAGGTGACCGGGATGGCGAAGGTAGGACGCACTGCCGGTCTGATCGGCGCCGCGGTCGGTGTGCTCGCGGCTGGTGCCGCCGCGGGTGTGGCCGTCGAGCGGCAGGTGATCGGACGCCGGTCGGGACAGCGCGCGCAGCTCGAGGCCGAGCCGTTCGGCTCGCTGCGCGGTACGCCGCACGTGTTCACCGCCGACGACGGCGTCGAACTGTACGTCGAGGTCGACTCGCTGAAGCGCTCTCGCCGGCCGGAGCCGGCCGCGCCCAAGCGGGGCCGGCTGCGGCGCAAGGCGCAGGCGCCGCTGGAGGATCTGACCCTGATCTTCCTGCACGGCTACGGGCTGAACATGGACTGCTGGCACTTCGAGCGCCGCGACCTGGCCGGGATCGGCACGATGGTCTTCTACGACCAGCGTTCGCACGGCCGGTCCGGGCGGTCGCCGAAGGAGAACGTCAGCATCGAGCAGCTCGGCCGGGACCTGTACGGGATCCTGGAGAAGTTCGCGCCGACCGGGCCGGTGGTGCTGATCGGGCACTCGATGGGCGGGATGTCGATCATGGCGCTGGCCCAGGCGCACCCCGAGCTGTTCGGCGACCGGGTGATCGGCGTCGGGCTGTGCTCGACCAGCGCGGGCGGGCTGGACAAGGTGCCGATCGCGCTGCCCGGCCGGATCGGGATGCTGGTCCGGACCCTGGCGACGCCGACGGTGTCCGCGCTGGCGCGGATCCCGGACGTGGTCGAGCGCAGCCGCAAGGCGGGCACCGACATCAGCTACCTGCTGACCCGGAAGTACTCGTTCGGCTCCGAGGTGCCGCCGGCGTACACCGAGTTCGTCAACGAGATGATCGCCGCGACGCCGATCTCGGTGATCGCGGAGTTCTTCCCGATCTTCACGCTGCACGACAAGTACGGCGCGCTGGAGCCGCTGCAGAAGGTGGAGTGCGTGGTGATCGGTGGCGACAAGGACCACCTGACGCCGTTCGAGCACTCCGAGGAGATCGTCCGGCACGTGCCGGGCGCGGAACTGGTCGAGGTCGCCAACTGCGGGCACCTCGGCCTGATCGAGCATCATCGTGAGTTCACCGCGGCCCTGCTCGGGATGATCGAGCGGGCCGAACTAGCCCTGGGACAGACATGACCGACCTGCACGTGGTGGACGCGACCGCGGAGCACGTGGACGAGATCGTCGCGGTGATCCACCACGCCTTCGCCGCCCGCCGCACTCTCGACCCGCCCTCGACCGCGCTGTCGGAGAACGCTTCGACGGTCGGCGCCGCTGTGGCGAAGGACGGTGGGCTGCTGGTGCTGATCGGCGGTGAGCCGGCCGGCGCGATGCTGTTCGAGGTGTCCGGCGATGTGCTCGGCCTGCGCCGGGTCTCCGTCGATCCGCGTTTCCAAGGGCGTGGGGTCGCGTCGGCGATGGTCGGTTGCGCGGAGGATGCCGCGCGGGCTCGCGGGTTGCGATTGGTGCGGTTGATCGCGCGGGTCGAGCTGCCGGACACGGTCGAGTTCTGGCGGCGGCGTGGGTACTCGGTGGTTGCACGTGAAGGACAGGACTTGATCTACGCGAAGGCGATGCAGCTGAATCTCACCGTGCCGACGGCCGCGGACATGCGGTCGATCGCCGAAGAGCTTGCCGGGCAGTTGCGGGCGGGCGACGTACTGGTGTTGTCCGGTGATCTCGGCGCAGGCAAGACGACTTTCACCCAGGGCTTGGGTGCCGGTCTCAAGGTCCGCGGTGACATCACCTCGCCGACCTTCGTGATCTCCCGCGTGCACCCGTCGCTGTCCGGCGGCCCCGCGCTGGTGCACGTCGACGCCTACCGCCTCGGCGGCCTGGCCGAGCTCGACGACCTGGACCTCGACGCCAGCCTCGACGACGCGGTCACCGTCGTCGAATGGGGCCAAGGCCTCGCCGAGTCGCTCGCCCCCGACCGCCTCGACATCGTGGTCACCCGCGGCGACGACGACACCGACGAGACCCGCCAGCTCCGCATCACCCCCGCCGGCCCCCGCTGGGCGGACACCGGAGTTCATCTCACGGCGTCGCCGGCCACCCCACCCACCACCTCCGCCTCTGCGGCGGCGCCCACCCCACCCACCACCTCCGCCGCTCCGGCGGCGCCGGAGAGGCGCTGAGATGCTGCTCGCTTTCGACACCTCCAGCGCTGCTGTCACGGTCGCGCTGGCTGATCCCGTCACCGGCGCGACCATCGCGTCCTCTTCCACCGTTGATGCTCTGCGGCACGGCGAGTTGCTGGCACCGGCCATCGCCGAAGCCATGGCGACCGCCGGCTGCTCGCCTCGCGACCTCACTCGCATTGCCGTGGGCGTCGGTCCGGGGCCGTTCACCGGGTTGCGCGTCGGCTTGGTGACCGCGCGGACGATGGCCGACGTGCTCGGCATCGAGGTCGCCGGAGTCTGCAGCCTCGACATCCTGGCGCGGCAGTCGTCCCTCGGCCTCCCGGTCGCCGTCGCGACCGATGCCCGGCGCAAGGAGATCTACTGGTCCCTGTACGACGGCCCCGCGGCTGACGGCAGCCGTCGGCGACTGGAGGGTCCGGCAGTGGATCGCCCAGCCGATGTCGCGCACGTGCTCGCCGGCTTGCCGGTGATCGGCCGCGGCGCGGTCCTGTACGGCGAAGCGCTCGGGCTGGAGACCAGCGACGTGATCGAGTACCCGTCGGCCGAAGTACTCGCTCTCGGGGTGGCGACCGGCACGCTGCAGCTCGTCGCGCCGGATCCGCTCTACCTGCGCCGCCCCGACGTCACGATGTCCGGTGGACCCAAGAGCGTGCTGCCGAAGTGAGACCAGCGATTCGCCCGGCCGCCGCGACCGACCTGGACCCGCTGGCAGCGCTGGACCAGGTGTGTTTCGGCGACTCCGCGTGGAGTGCCGAGTCGTGGGCCGGGGAGTTCGCCCGGCTCGACACCGACCGGGTGGTGCTGGTGGCGGACGAAGGAGCCGTGGCCGGGTACGTCGTACTGCTGGTGCCTGCGGTGACGGAGGATCCGGTGGATCTGTTGCGGATCGCGGTGGCGCCGGCGGAGCGGCGTACGGGGATCGGCGGGCAGTTGATGGCGGCCGCGTTGCAGCGCTGCGCCGGCCGGCAGGTGTTGCTGGAAGTTGCCTCGGGCAATGAGTCGGCCCGGGTGTTGTATCGCGGCTTCGGCTTCGAGGAGATCAGTCGCCGGCGTGGGTACTACGCCGGTGGAGAAGACGCAGTGATCATGCGGTGGCAGGAGAAGGTTTCATGAGTGAGAACGAGCCCCTGATCCTCGGGATCGAGACGTCGTGCGACGAGACCGGGGTCGGTATCGTGCGCGGGCAGACGCTGCTCGCCGACGCGATCGCGTCCAGTGTCGAGGAGCACGCCCGGTTCGGCGGCGTGGTACCGGAGGTGGCCAGTCGCGCGCACCTCGAGGCGATGGTGCCGACGATCCGGCGGGCCTGCGAGACCGCCGGGATCAAACCGCGGGACGTCGACGCGATCGCCGTCACCAGCGGTCCCGGCCTGGCCGGCGCGTTGCTGGTCGGTGTCGCGGCTGCCAAGGGACTCGCGCTCTCGCTCGAGAAACCCTTGTACGGCGTGAATCACCTGGCCGCGCATGTTGCCGTCGACACCTTGGAGCACGGCGACATCCCCAAGGGTGCGATCGCGATGCTCGTCTCGGGTGGGCACTCGTCGCTGCTCGCCGTCGAGGACATCACTGTCGGCGTGGAGCCGATGGGGTCGACCATCGACGACGCCGCGGGCGAGGCCTTCGACAAGGTCGCGCGAGTGCTGGGGCTGCCGTTCCCCGGAGGTCCATATGTCGACAAGGCGGCACGGGACGGCGGGGACGCGTTGTTCGTCCGGTTCCCGCGTGGGCTGACCAGTCGGAAGGATCTTGAGGAGCATCGTTTCGACTTCTCCTTCTCCGGTTTGAAGACGGCGGTCGCGCGCTGGGTCGAGGCCAAGCGGCGTGATGGCGAAGAGGTCCCGATCAACCACGTCGCCGCTGCCTTCCAGGAAGCGGTCTGCGATGTGCTGGTCCGCAAGGCGATCGACGCCTGCCAGGATCGTGGCTACGAGCACCTGTTGATCGGCGGCGGGGTCGCGGCGAACTCGCGGCTGCGGGCGATGGCCGAGGAGCGCTGCTCGGCGGCGGGGATCGCAGTACGGGTTCCGCGGCCGGGGTTGTGCACGGACAACGGCGCGATGGTGGCGGCGCTCGGGTCCGAGTTGGTGCGGGCCGGCAAGGAGCCGTCGCCGCTCGGGTTGCCAGCCGACTCGTCGATGCCGATCACGACGGTGCTGAACTCGTGAAGTGGGATCGGGGTGACGGGTTCGTCGCCGACGACGATGTCGCGCGGGTGGATCTCGAGGTGGTGCACGGCTTCATCAGTACGTCGTACTGGGCGCCGGGGATCTCGCGCGAGCTGATGCAGAAGGCGATCGACGGATCGCTGAACGTCGGTGTGTACGACGCCGCCGGCGCTCAGGTCGGCTATGCCCGGGCCGCGACCGATCGGGCGACCTTCGCCTGGATCGCCGACGTGTTCGTGCTGGAGTCGCATCGCGGCCTCGGGCTCGGCCGCTTCGTGGTGTCGACGCTGCTGGAGCACCCGGAGCTGCAGGGCCTGCGACGGCTGATGCTGGCCACGGCCGATGCGCACGACCTGTACCGGTCGTACGGTTTCGACGACCCGGCGGACCCGAGCAGCCTGTTGGTCGTCCAGCGCGATGCGGCGAGCTTGTACGGTCAAGCGTGACCTTCCCCCGGATCGATCTGCTGAGGTCGCCCGCCGACGCCACCGAACTGGTGCTGCTGGCCCACGGCGGCCAGGAGTCTTCGCTGGTGCCGACGAAGGACTGGGGAGCGCCGATCCTGCGGATGTGGCCGTTCGCCTCGGTGGCGATCTCGGCCGCGCCCACCGCCGTGGTCGGCCTGATGCGCTACCGCTATCAGGGCTGGAACGGCGCCGAAGCCCATGCCGCTGTGGATCTCCGCGCAGTCCTGGACCAGCTTCCGCCCCGCATCACCCGTGTGCTCCTGATCGGCCACTCCATGGGCGGCCGCGCTGTCGTTGCCGTCAGCAACCACCCGCTGGTCGGCGGCACACTCGCGCTGGCCCCCTGGCTCCCCGCGGGTGAACCGCTGGTCAAGCCGCAAGGCTCCGTCGTGCTGGCCCACGGCACTGCCGACCGGATCACCTCACCCGCCCTGACCGCCGCCTACGCCAAACGCCTCCGCGGCCACGGCGCTCCGGTCGCCCTGATCTCCGTCGAGGGCTCGGACCACACCATGCTCAGCCGCAGCGCGGACTGGAACGCCCTGGTCCGCAACTTCGTCACCGGCACCCTCACCACGGCGACGCTCACCACCGACGGCGACCACGTCGACCAACTACCCCGCTCAGGCCGCGGCGAAGGCCCCGCTCACGGTGTCCTTGACATCGCCCAGGCCCGCCTGCGCCACCACGTACTCCGCCGAAGCCTCTGAAATTCAAGGCACCTTGTTAGTGGCGGGCTCCTGACCGGGTAGCGGCAACAGACGCAGCACCTCGTCCGTCGGCGAGCCGGCCAGGAGCCCGCTCGTGGTATCGATCATATGTTCGAATGCACTCCGATAGCAAATCAGGGCGCAATCCGGCGGCAGGAGTACGCGACGGCGTCGCGGCCGATCCGGGTGACGATCAGCGTGGCGCTCGCAGAGCCCTTGGGGGAGAGCTTCTTGCGGAGTACGGCGGGGTCGAAGTCGACGCCGCGCTTCTTGATCTCCAGGGTGCCTATCCCCTCCGCGCGGACCCAGGAGCGCAGCGCCTTCTCCTTGTAGGGCAGCTCCTCGATCACCTCGTACGCCGAAGCCAGCGGTGTACTCACTAGGGTGTCGCCGCTGACATACGCGATCCGTGGATCCAGGAGCCACCCGTCAACCGCTGCAGCCACTGCTGTCACCAGGCCGGCTCGAACGACGGCCCCATCCGGCTCGTAGATGTACTGCCCAACCGGAGCGCTCTCTGCCTCGGGAGCGGTCGTCACTGTCGCACCACCGGGCAGCAGGGTCGCGCGGCGCGTAGTACCGGCGTAGAGCTTGCCTGACCACAGTGCGGCCTCTTTGACCTCGCCTGCGTCGCTCACCCACTCCGCCTCGACCCCCTCCGGCACGGCCTCGTGGGGGATCCCCGGGGCGACCTTCACGCAGGCAGTGCCGCTCAAGAGGTCGGTGATGAAGGACCAGGGTGGCGAGTACGCGTTGTGGTCGAACACCCGCCGCCCGTCTGCCCGCCGTGCCGGATCCGCAAAAACCACGTCGTACTGCGAGACGTCCTGCGCCTCGGCATCGCCCACCACGACCTCCCCCGGCAGCCCCAGCGCGGCAAGGTTCGCCCGAGCCGCTGCGGCCGTCGCCGGGTCGCGCTCGACTCCAGTGACTCTCAACCCGGCCCGAGCAGCGCTGATGAGGTCGCCGCCGATCCCGCAGCCCAGGTCGACCACAGTGGTCCCCGGGAGCGTCTCGGCGATCCGCGCGGCCCGGTGGACCCCGACTGTTGTCCGGGTGGCTTGTTCGAGGCCGTCTGGCGTGAAATACATCCGCGCCGCGTCCTCTGCGCCGAACTTGGCGGCTGCCCGATGCCGCAGCGACGCCTGCGTGATCGCGGCGGTCACCACGGCAGCGTCGTACCGGCGTCTGAGTTGTTCGACCAGCTTCAGTTCGCCGCCGGGGGTGAAGGCGGCACAGGTCTCAGCTAGTACTGCGGACCCGTCTGCCGTGAGCAGTGACGTGATCGATGAGGGGTCCACCGGGCCAAGTCTGCCTGGCGGGCTAGAGCGGGCTGGAGCAGGCCTTGGTCCAGGTGTTCGTCTTGGCGGCGTACAGACGCCAGGCCATCGCGGACCGGGTCTTGGGACCGTAGATGCCGTCGGCGGGCAACCCGTGGCGCTTCTGGACCGCCTTGACCACCGCACGGGTGTTGCTGCCGTAGACGCCGTCCATCGTGAGCTTGTAGTGGTAGCAGTAGTTCAGGTTGCGCTGGAGCGTCCGGATGGCGGTGTCCGGGTCGCCTCGGCGGGAGGTGGTCCGGTACGGGTCGTCGCCGTACATGAGGTTGCAGGTGGTGCTCGTGCTGTTCCACACCGACGGCATGGGGATCCCCAGCCCGGTCCTGCCGACAGGGACCAGCCTGGCGTTCAGGCACTGCGGGATGGCCGCAGCAGCCGCGTTGGTCTGCTGACTGGTGGCAGCTGTGTCCTTCGCCTTCACCTGTACTGCGGGCGCGCCGCCGCCCGGGGCAGTGTCGCCGGGGCGGCTGGACGAGGAGTCGTTGGCGCCGTTGGCGGCCAGGCCGGCCACCACGAACGGGCTGGCCACGACGGCGGCGATCACCACCCACTTGCGCGGGCTCAGCTTCGGCAACGACGGGAGATGCAGCGCCATGGGACTCTCCTCGGGCGGTCGATCCCGGGGCGGCCGGGAACCCTACAGACCCGACGGTCCCACGACCAGGTGGGGTTAGCCCAGCCCCTGGTGGCGGAAAGTGCCCGGCCGATCACGTTCGCGGCGTGTTCGCTGCTGGAGAGAATCTGGCACTCGAGTTGACCGAGTGCTAATCGCGGCCTAGATTCGGTACTGGCACTCTCCACTCGAGGGTGCCAGGTGGCCCGGCCTCTGATCCCCGCGACGGCAGCGGCGCAACGGCCACCAGCAGCACCCTTGAACTCACCAAGAACTCGACCGTGGAGGTCAGCAAGTGTCGGTCACGATCAAGCCGCTCGAGGACCGTATCCTCGTTGCGCCGCTCGAAGCCGAGCAGACCACGAAGTCCGGCCTGGTCATCCCGGACACCGCCAAGGAGAAGCCGCAGGAGGGCGAGATCCTCGCTGTCGGCCCTGGCCGCATCGACGACAACGGCAACCGCGTTCCGCTGGATGTCAACGTCGGCGACAAGGTCATCTACTCCAAGTACGGCGGCACCGAGGTCAAGTACGACGGCCAGGACTACCTGATCCTGGGCGCCCGCGACATCCTCGCAGTCGTCACCAAGTGACGATTGCCCGCGTTTCCTGACTGATACCGCTCCGGTGCCGGATCCCGGCACTGGAGCGGAGTCGATTTGCGGGACCCGCGGGCATCATTGTTGAAACTCAGAGAGGGACTTGTTTTTATGCCGAAGATCCTCGAGTTCGACGAGAACGCGCGGCGCGCGCTGGAGCGCGGCGTCGACAAGCTCGCGAACACGGTGAAGGTGACGCTGGGGCCCAAGGGCCGCTACGTCGTGCTGGACAAGAAGTGGGGCGCCCCGACCATCACCAACGACGGTGTCACCGTCGCCCGTGAGGTCGAGCTGGACGACCCGTTCGAGAACCTCGGCGCGCAGCTGGCCAAGGAGGTTGCCACCAAGACCAACGACGTCGCCGGTGACGGTACGACCACCGCGACCGTGCTGGCGCAGGCACTGGTGCACGAGGGCCTGCGGGCCGTCGCCGCCGGCGTCAACCCGATGGGCCTGAAGAAGGGCATCGAGGCCGCCGTCGAGGCCGTCTCGAAGAAGCTGATCGAGACCGCCCGCCCGGTCGACGACAAGGGCGACATGTCCCACGTCGCCACCATCTCCGCCCGCGACGCCGAGATCGGTGCGCTGATCGCGGAGGCGTTCGACAAGGTCGGCAAGGACGGCGTCATCACCGTCGAGGAGTCGAACACCTTCGGCACCGAGCTGGACTTCACCGAGGGCATGCAGTTCGACAAGGGCTACATCTCGCCCTACTTCATCACCGACGCCGAGGGTGGCGAAGCGGTGCTGGACGACCCGTACATCCTGATCAACCAGGGCAAGATCTCCGCTGTCGCGGACCTGCTGCCGCTGCTGGAGAAGGTCGTGCAGTCCGGCAAGACGCTGCTGATCATCGCCGAGGACGTCGACGGCGAGGCGCTGTCGACCCTGGTCGTGAACAAGATCCGCGGCAACTTCACCTCCGTCGCCGTCAAGGCGCCGGGCTTCGGTGACCGTCGCAAGGCGCAGCTCGAGGACCTGGCCGCGCTCACCGGCGCCCAGGTGATCGCGCCCGAGGTCGGCCTCAAGCTGGACCAGGTCGGTCTCGAGGTGCTCGGCACCGCCCGCCGGATCGTCGTCACCAAGGACAACACCACCGTTGTCGAGGGTGCCGGCAAGTCCGACGAGATCGAGTCCCGGGTCAACCAGATCAAGGCCGAGATCGAGCGCACGGACTCCGACTGGGACCGCGAGAAGCTGCAGGAGCGGTTGGCCAAGCTGGCCGGCGGCGTCTGCGTGATCAAGGTCGGCGCGGCCACCGAGGTCGAGCTGAAGGAGAAGAAGCACCGGATCGAGGACGCGGTCTCCGCGACCCGTGCGGCGATCGAAGAGGGCATCGTCGCCGGTGGCGGCTCCGCTCTCGTCCACGCCGCTGCGGTCCTCGACGACGGCCTGGGCCTGGAGGGCGACGAGCTCGCCGGCGTCCGGATCGTCCGCAAGGCGGTCGTCGAGCCGCTGCGCTGGATCGCCGAGAACGGTGGCTACGAGGGCTACGTCGTGACCGCCAAGGTCGCGGAGCTCGAGGTCGGCAGCGGCTTCAACGCCGCCACCGGTGAGTACGGCGACCTGCTCGCCCAGGGTGTCCTGGACCCGGTCAAGGTGACGCGTTCCGCGCTCGCCAACGCCGGCTCCATCGCCGCTCTGCTGCTCACCACGGAGACGCTGATCGTCGACAAGCCCGAAGAAGAAGAGCCCGCCGCAGCCGGTCACGGCCACGGCCACGGTCACTGATTCTTCGTACTGCGCACCACCCGAACTGCCCGGCCGGTCCTCGGACCTGCCGGGCAGTTCTTTTCCATGCGGCTCCTGCGGCGCGGGCGTCCGCAGTACGACCGACCGTTCGGCGCAATGATCACCCTTTGTAGTGAAAAAAGCTCGGTTCTCACCGATTGCCACTAGGCAAAGGGGGGTCGGGGTCGTATTCTCTTGCAGGTTGGTCAGTCCGTGGACAAGGGGGCGAGGGGTGGCCGAGGTGCAAGTGCCGCACACCCAGGATCGCGTGGAGTTGCGTGATCTCGCCGCGTTGGCGGGCGCAGGTGACCGGACCGCGTTGAACGATCTGCTCACCCGGGTGCGAGCCGTTGCCCACCGCTACGTGCGGTCGAGGCTGTGGACGTACCCCGGCGGCGCCGACATGGTCGATGACGTCGCCCAGGAAGTTTGTGTCGCGGTGTTCGGCGCGTTGGGCCGGTACCGGGACGAGGGAAGGCCGTTCGAGGCCTTCGTCTACGGCATCGCGGCCCGTAAGGTCGCAGATGCGCAGCGTGCGTTCGCGGTGGCGGACCTGTCCACGCCGGATCTTCCGGACGGGGCGGACGAGTCGCCGACGCCGGAGGAGCACGCGGTCAGACATTCAGAGGTCCAGCACATCGTGGGGCTGCTGGACAGATTGCCGGAGAAGTTGCGGGAGATCCTGCGGCTCCGGGTGGTAGCGGGGATGTCAGCCGAGGAGACCGGCCGGGCACTGGGGATGACACCGGGGGCGGTGAGGGTCGCACAGCATCGGGCGTTGAACACGCTCAGGGGGTTTGTGGGGCATGAGGCAAAGTCCGAACGAGGGGCAGGGGAGGAGCGACATGGCTGACCGTTTTGATCTAGAAGCGATCGAAGCCGATGACGCGCTGCTCGATCTGCTCGCAGCCGGAGGGGAGTCCGCCTGGGAGGCGGGCGAGCACGACCCGGCCTTGATGCTGCTGGCCGGTCTGCGGCTCGCGGTCGAGGTCGAGGACGAGCTCCCGGTGGAGACCATCGACGACCCGGAGAGTTTCCTGGCGCGCTGTGCCGCCTTGAACCCGGTGACGGATCCGTTCGCCCGCAAGATGGCGGCCCGGAGCCTGGCGCTGGGGGTTGCCGCGGTGGCCGCGTTGTCGGTCTCCGGGGTGGCCGCGGCGGTCACCGGCAACCCGTTGTCGCCGTACGAGAAGGTGATCGAGAAGGTCGTCGACGGCCTGCGGGACGAGACGAGCTTCCCGAAGGAACAGCTCGACGGCATGCCGGTGGTCGACAAGACCAAGATCGTCAAGGTCGCGAAGGACTACCAGAAGGCCGCCGAGGAGCGTCAGCTCGGCGAGAAGACCAAGGACGAGGCGGAGACCACCGCAGAGCCGGCCGCAGCGGTCGACATGCCGAAGCCGCCGCTGGCCCGGGCGATGCCGCAGACCGAGCAGCAGTTGCTGATCGAGACGCCGATCGAACCGACGACGCCGGTCGTGCCGGAGAAGCCGGCCGACCCGGAGCCCGAGCCGTCGGTCGACCCGACCGCGCCGACCACCAGTGAGCCGACGCAGGAGCCGACGAGCGAGCCGACCCAGGAGCCCAGTACTCCGGTCGACCCGAAGCCGACGGACGAGCCCAGTACTCCGACCACGCCGCCGCCGACCACCAGCGAGCCGACGACGCCGCCGAGCACGCCGCCGACCTCGGTACCGGGTGGCGACAACGGCTCCACCGGCAACCCGGGGGAGAACCCGGGCGAGAGCCCGAGCGCTCCGGTCAGCCAGCCGCCGTCCGTACCGCCGTCGGTGCCCAGCACCGGCGACAACGGTGGCGAGCAGTCCAGCCCGGGCGACGACCAGACCAGCCCGGGTGGTGACCAGACCGGCGACCCGCAGGGCGACGACAAGCCTGGCACCGACCAGCCTGCTCCCGAGACCGGTAACCAGACCGGCGATCAGCCTGGCAACCAGGGTGACGAGAAGCCGGCCGACCCGGTCAAGGAGATCGTCGACGTCGTTGCGCCGATCCTGCCGACCCCGACCGGTGCGCCGATCGCGGAGCCGGAGCGGCTGCAGCAGTACTTCGGCAAGGGACTGAACATCGGCAAGCACTCCAACGGCAAGCCGGTGCTGGGGTGGGCCAAGTCGCAGTACCCCAAGGGCAAGCACGCCAGCAACAAGCCCGCCGAGGGTCGCCACGCGGCCATCGCCCGGGCGCACGGATCGATGGCGCCGGTCACCATCCGGCAGATCCTGGGGCTGCTCAACACCCCGATGACCGACCGCTGAACCAGCACATTCGCGCCGCCCACTGCCTCCGGCAGCCCGGGCGGCGCGACTGCGTCCAGGCGAGTGCGCACCCTGCCGGCGACCGGCCGGGCCAGAACTGAAATCGTCGCCGGGAGTGACCGTCAGGCGGCGGAGTGGTCCTGGTTGGTGACGCTCGGCTGACCGGGTGGGCAGGACCGATTCGGGGCGGCGGCTCCGCGCGGCATACGATGGGGTCCCGTTCTCGCCGTGCAAAGGTGCTTGCCTTCCTCATGGACATCACACCCGCTGGAGTTCCCGACAAGTTCGCCGTCCTCGGCCTGACGTTCGACGACGTGCTGCTGCAACCGAACGAGTCCGACGTGATCCCGTCGGAGGCGATCACCAAGTCGAAGGTCAGCCGCAACATCGAGGTGAACATCCCGCTGGTCTCCAGTGCGATGGACACCGTCACCGAGGCGCGGATGGCGATCGCGATGGCCCGCCAGGGCGGTCTCGGCGTGCTGCACCGCAACAACTCGATCGAGGACCAGGCCCAGCAGGTCGATCTGGTCAAGCGGTCCGAGTCCGGGATGATCGCCCAGCCGATCACCATCGGCCCGGACGCGACCATCGGCGAGGCCGACGCGCTCTGCGGTCAGTACCGGATCTCCGGCGTGCCGGTGGTCGACAACGCCGGCGTCCTGGTCGGCATCGTGACGAACCGCGACATGCGCTTCGAGAACGACCCAAACCGGCCGATCCACGAGGTGATGACCCGCCAGCCGCTGGTCACCGGGCCGCGCGGCATCTCGGCCGACGACGCGATCAAGCTGCTCAGCCAGCACAAGATCGAGAAGCTGCCGCTGGTCGACGAGGCCGGCAAGCTGACCGGTCTGATCACGCTGAAGGACTTCGTCAAGCGCGACCAGTTCCCGCTGTCCACCAAAGACTCCTCCGGCCGGCTCGTCGTCGGTGCCGCGATCGGCTTCTTCGGCGAGGCCTGGAAGCGCGGCATGACGCTGATCGAGGCCGGCGTCGACGTGCTGGTGGTCGACACCGCGCACGGTCACTCGCAGGCCCAGTTGGAGATCATCCGCAAGCTCAAGGCCGACCCGGCCACCCGCGGCGTGGACATCATCGGCGGCAACGTCGGCACCCGCGCGGGCGCCCAGGCCCTGGTCGACGCCGGCGCCGACGGCGTCAAGGTCGGCGTGGGCCCCGGCTCGATCTGTACGACGCGCGTCGTGTCCGGTGTCGGCGTCCCGCAGGTCACCGCGATCTACGAGGCCTCGCTGGCCTGCAAGCCGGCCGGTGTGCCGGTGATCGGCGACGGCGGCCTGCAGTACTCCGGTGACATCGCGAAGGCGCTCGTCGCCGGCGCCGACACCGTGATGCTCGGCTCGCTGCTGGCCGGTTGCGAGGAGTCGCCCGGCGACCTGGTCTTCATCAACGGCAAGCAGTTCAAGGCGTACCGCGGGATGGGCTCGCTCGGCGCGATGCAGTCCGGCGGCCTGCGCAAGTCGTACTCCAAGGACCGCTACTTCCAGTCCGACGTCGGCAGCGACGAGAAGCTGATCGCCGAGGGTGTCGAGGGCCAGGTCCCGTACCGCGGCCCGCTGTCCGCCGTCGCGCACCAGCTGATCGGCGGCCTGCGCCAGTCGATGTGGTACTGCGGATCGCGCACCGTCAAGGAACTGCAGGACAAGGGCGTCTTCGTCCGGATCACCTCGGCCGGTCTGCAGGAGTCCCACCCGCACGACATCCAGATGACGGTCGAAGCGCCGAACTACTCCGGCCGCTGACACCGCCTAGCAAAGGATTCAGATGACCGAGATCGAGATCGGCCGCGCGAAGCGTGGGCGGCAGGCCTACGCGTTCGACGACATCGCGATCGTGCCGTCGCGGCGGACCCGCGACCCCGAGGAGGTCTCGGTCGCCTGGCAGATCGACGCGTACCGGTTCGAGCTGCCGATCCTGGCCGCGCCGATGGACTCGGTGATGTCACCGGCCACCGCGATCGCGATCGGCAAGGCCGGCGGCGTCGGCGTGCTGAACCTCGAGGGTCTCTGGACCAGGTACGACGACCCGACCTCGCTGCTGGAGGAGATCACCACCCTCAGCAAGGAGCGGGCCACCGTCCGGCTGCAGGAGATCTACTCGGCGCCGATCAAGCCCGAGCTGATCTCGCAGCGGGTGCAGGAGATCCGGGACTCCGGGGTCACCGTGGCCGGCGCCCTGTCGCCGCAGCGGACCAAGCAGTTCGCCAAGCACGTCGTGGACGCGGGCGTCGACCTGTTCGTCATCCGCGGCACGACTGTGTCGGCCGAGCACGTCTCGGGTCAGGCCGAGCCGCTCAACCTGAAGCAGTTCATCTACGACCTCGACGTACCGGTCATCGTCGGCGGATGCGCCACGCACCAGGCCGCGCTGCACCTGATGCGGACCGGCGCGGCCGGCGTACTGGTCGGCTTCGGTGGCGGTGCCGCTCACACGACCCGCAAGGTGCTGGGTGTCGCGGTGCCGATGGCCAGCGCGGTTGCTGACGTGGCCGCGGCCCGCCGCGACTACATGGACGAGTCCGGCGGTCGGTATGTGCACGTCATCGCCGACGGCTCGGTCGGTCGCTCCGGTGACCTCGCCAAGGCGATCGCCTGTGGCGCCGACGCGGTGATGGTCGGCTCGCCGCTGGCCCGCGCGAGCGACGCTCCCGGCGGCGGCTTCCACTGGGGTGCCGAGGCCTGGCACGCCGATCTGCCCCGTGGTGAGCGCGTCGAGTTCGGTGTCAGCGGCACGATGGAGCAGATCCTGTTCGGCCCGTCCTTCGTCCCGGACGGCACGATGAACCTCGTCGGCGCGCTCAAGCGCGCGATGGCGACCACCGGCTACACGGAGCTCAAGGAGTTCCAGCGGGTCGAGGTCGTCGTCGGGTGACCACCGGCATCCTGCTGCTGCACGGCTCGAGCGGCGCGCCCGACCTCGGTCGGGCCAGGATGCTGACCGCCGCCGGGTACGACGTCCTCGCGCCGAAGTGGTTCGAGGACAGGATCAGCGAGATCCCGCTGGAGTCGTTCCCGCTGGACGAGTTGGCCGAGCGCAACGACCGGCTGGTGGTGATGGGACTCTCGCGCGGTGCCGAGGCGGCCTTGCTGCTCGGCACCCGCGACGACCGCATCGACGCTGTGATCGCGTGCGCTCCCACCGCGTACATGTGGGGCTGGATCGGCGAGGGCGGCGTACAGACCTCGCCGTGGACCTGGCAGGGCGAGCCGCTCCCGTTCGTCCCGTTCGACCTCGACTGGCGGCCGACCGACAACCCGCCGAGCTACGTCGAGCACTATCGGCAGTCCCTACGCCGGTACGCCGAGCAGGCCGCGGCCGCTGAGATCCCAGCCGAACGGTTCAAGGGCGACCTGCTGTTGCTGGCCGGCGGCGATGACCGGGTCTGGCCGTCGGTGGAGTTCGCCGAGCAGCTCGTCCGGCGGCGTGGAACGCTCCCCACGCAGGTGCTGAGCTCGGCCGAGGCCGGTCACCGCATCGTGTTCCCCGGCGAGGAGCCGAAGTCCGCCGGGCAGCGGATGGCGCGTGGCGGGAGCGAGCAGGCCGACCGGGCCTTCGGCGGGCAGGTCTGGGCAGATGTCGAGCTGGTCCTGGCAGGGACTCGCTGACGGGGTAGCTTGGCGGCGACCTGGCTTGGATGAATCTGGAAGGATTGGTCGCATGGGACTGTTCAGCAGCCGCCGTACCGAAACCGACAATGTCGTTCTCGCCGATGCCAGGACCCGGTTGACCTCGGAGGACGTCGACCAGATCCGCTTCCTGCTCACCACCAAGAAGAAGCTGATGGCGGTCAAGTACGTGATGGACCGCACCGGCATCAGCCTCAAGCACGCGAAGGACCTGGTCGAGGACATCCAGCTCGGCCGCTACGTCCCGCCCGTCACCGACACCCCCGTACTCCGGACGCCGGGAACCAACCTGGCCGAGCGGGCGCGCGCGCTGAAGGCGAACGGCGAACTGCACCAGGCCACCGCGATGGTGGTCAGCGAGACCGGCATGACCGAGCTCGAGGCCGGCCTGTTCGTCGGCGCCCTCCGAGCCGAGAACCACTCACCCCAGGACTCCTGAACCCAGCAGGTCGGGCTACAGCTGGGCGGCCGCCTCATGGGCGTCCTGCGACGCGGTGAAGTCACCCTTCGCCGCCAGTAGATCGCCGTGGTGGCGCAGGCAATCCCCGGCCAGCACCTTCATGTCCAGATCCGTCATCGTGAACGGGATCAGCGCGGTCGCGACCTCGGCGCTCCAGCCGGCCAGGTCGAGGGCCATCTCGGTCTGCCCGCTCGCGTGGTACGCGCCGGAGATGTCGAGCAGCACCTTGGCCCAGATCGGGGCGTAGGTGCTCGTCTCGTACCGCATCCGGTGCGACTCGCGTTCGGACGAGATCGCGAACAGGTAGTGCGCCTCGAGCCCGAGCGTGAGCGCCGTCTCGGCGTCGTGCGCGAGCATCGGGCGGACCAGTTCGGCGAGTTCGGTGGCGCGGACCGCGGCCGACTCCGGGTCGGTGCGGCCGGAAACCGTCGCCAGCGTCATGCCCGGCGCCGGCTCACCGAGCGCCAGCAGCCGGTAGTACTGCTCGTACGGTCCCAGCTTGATCTCGGCCGTCTCCAGCGCGGTGCCGAGTGACGGCGGGATGCCGCGATCGATCTCCTCGGTGACCAGCGCGGCCGTCGCCGGGTCGGTCGCGAACGCCGTCCGCAGGCAGTTCTCGCCCTCCAGCACCCGGCCGACGATGCCGAGGTGCTTGCCCTTGCGGGTCAGCGCGGAGACCAGCGTGCGCAGATCGGTCGCCGACTCCGAGTCGGCCAGGGTGTCGGCGGTGTTCAGGCCGATCTCGTCGGCCTCCAGCGCGAGGTCCAGCCGGCCGTCGGCGGCGTGGATGTCGGCCGAGACGGCGGTCGCGGAGCAGAGGTAGCGCGCGTAGGACAGCGACTGCGAGCTGGCGTTGATCTGGTCGGCCAACTGGAGGAACAACTGGGTGGCCGCGTCGGCGGACGCGACGGCCAGCGCGGGGTCGCCGTACCGGCGGAGGATGAGCGCGTTCATCGCGAGCACCCGGGCGAAGTCGGGCTGGTGCATGATGCCGTCCTCGCCGCCGACCAGCTGGCCGTAGGCGATCACCGCGCCGTCCATCTCCAGTACCGCGGTCGCGCCGTAGCCGCGATGCGCCTGCGTCATCGCGCGCCGGGCCCGTACGTCGGCGAGGACCGAGGTGCAGTCGAGTACGCCGGCGTCGCTCAGTTCCGTGTAGCCGAGTTGCGCCTCGTGCAGGGCGGCAAGCGCTTCCTCGTGCCGGCCCGACGCGTTCAGGGATCCGGCCAGCTCGTACTGCGTCGCCGCCATCAGGTGCTTGGCCTCGTAGTGGTCGGGGCGATCCCCGGCCCGCTCCCTGGCCAGCTCGATGACGCGCTGCTGGTACGGCCCCGCCTCGTCGGCGCGACCCTCCTCGATCAGCACCTGGGCTGTCTGCAGAGCCTCGCCGAGCTCGTCCTCAGGGGGCGTCCAGAGCCCCCCGCTGTCCACCATCTTTACGTTCCACCCCTTCACAGGTTCAATCGCTCACCCTAGCGCCAACCGGCCGTCAGATGTGTGTGTTCGGTACCGGAACATCAGTGCCGTGGCGTACTACTGACACAAGCTGTTACCGGCAGGTAGCCTGGGGAGATGAGCGAGCAGACCTCGATTCCTGCCGACCCCGAGCTCGACCCGACCGCGTCGTACGCGACCGACCAATCGGTCATCCGTCGGCTGGCCGGTCTGTTGCGCGCCTCGGCCGGTACCCGAACCTCCTACGCGCCGGCCACCGGGCAACCGGTCGCCGAGCTGCCGCTGTCCGGTCCGGACGACGTGCTGGCCGCGGTCCGGTCGGCACGCAAGACGCAGCGGAGCTGGAAGGGCACCTCGGTCGCCGACCGGGCCGCCATCCTGTTGCGGTACCACGACCTGATCCTGGACCACCGGCACGAACTCGTCGACCTGGTGATCATCGAGTCCGGCAAGGCCCGCAAGCAGGCCTTCGAGGAGGTCGCGCACGTCGCCCTGACCGCCCGGTACTACGGCCGCAAGGGCCCCGAGCTGCTCGCGCCGCAGCGCAAGCTGGGCATGTTCCCGGTGCTCACCCGGGCCGAGCAGCGGTTCGTGCCGAAGGGTGTCGTCGGTATCATCTCGCCCTGGAACTACCCGCTCAGCATGGCGATGGCCGACGGGCTGCCCGCGATCATGGCCGGCAACACCGTCGTCCACAAACCCGACAGCCAGACCCCGCTGACCGCCCTGCGCGCGATCGAGCTGCTGTACGAGGCCGGCCTGCCGCGGGACGCCTGGCAGCCGGTGAACGGCGACGGCCCGACGGTCGGCGGCGCGATCATCCAGAACACCGACTACGTCTGTTTCACCGGCTCGACCAAGACCGGCAAGCTGGTCGCCCAGCAGGCCGGTGAGCGGCTGATCGGCTGCAGCCTCGAGCTCGGCGGCAAGAACCCGATGCTCGTACTACGCGACGCCGACGTGAACCGCGCTGCCGAAGGGGCCATCCGGGCCTGCTTCTCCAGCGCCGGTCAGCTCTGCGTCTCGATGGAGCGGCTCTACGTCGCCGACCAGATCTACGACGCGTTCGTGACCGCCTTCGTCGACCGGGTGAAGAAGCTCAAGCTGTCGGCCGGCACCGGCTGGGACGTCGACATGGGCTCGCTGATCTCCAAGGCCCAGCTCGACACGGTCAGCCGGCACGTCGACAACGCGCGGGACCACGGTGCCGTCGTACTGGCCGGTGGCAAGGCGCGGCCGGACATCGGCCCGCTCTTCTACGAGCCGACCATCCTGTCCGGGGTGACGCCCGAGATGGAGTGCTTCGACCACGAGACGTTCGGGCCGGTGGTCTCGATCTACCGGTTCTCCGACGAGGCCGAGGCGATCGAGCGCGCCAACGAGGGCGAGTACGGGCTGAACGCGAGCGTCTGGACCAAGGACGGCCGCCGCGGCCGCGCGGTGGCGGCCCAACTGGTGGCCGGCACGGTCAACGTCAACGAGGGCTACGCCGCGACCTTCGGCTCGATCGACACCCCGATGGGCGGGATGCGCTCGTCCGGCCTCGGTCGCCGGCAAGGCGTCGAAGGCATCCGCCGGTACGTCGACCCGCAGGCGATCGCCACTCAGCGAGTGGTCCCGATCGCCGCCTCGCACGGGATCAAGGACGAGGCGTACGCCGAGATCATGACCGGCGCCCTGCGAGTGCTGAAGAAACTGGGCCGCGCATGATTTTCGACCACGACGTCCTGATCATCGGCTCCGGCTTCGGCGGCAGCGTCTCGGCGCTGCGGCTGGTCGAGAAGGGCTACGACGTCGGCGTGCTGGAGGCCGGCCCGCGGTTCGAGGACCAGGGCTTCGCGAAGAACTCCTGGGACACCAAACGGTTTCTGTTCGCCCCGTCGATCGGCCGGTACGGGATCCAGCGGATCAGCGCGCTGCGGGACGTGATCATCCTGTCCGGCGCCGGGGTCGGCGGCGGCAGCCTGGTCTACGCCAACACCCTCTACGAGCCGCTGCCCGCGTTCTACACCGACAAGCAGTGGGCGCACATCACCGACTGGAAGAACGAGCTCGCCCCGTACTACGACCAGGCGAAGCGGATGCTCGGCGTCACCACCTACCCGGGCTTCACCCCGGCCGACAAGGTGATGAAGCAGGTCGCCGAGGACATGGGCGTGGGGGAGACCTTCCACCCGACCCCGGTCGGCGTCTTCTTCGGTGAGCCCGGCGTCGAGGTCGACGACCCGTACTTCGGCGGCGCCGGCCCCCGGCGTACCGGGTGTATCAACTGTGGCGAGTGCATGACCGGCTGCCGGCACAACGCGAAGAACACCCTGACCAAGAACTACCTGTACCTGGCCGAGAAGGCCGGCGCCCAGGTGTACCCGATGACCACGGTGACCTCGGTCGAGGAGCTGCCCGGCGGCGGCTACGCGATCGAGACCCGGCGTACGTCGAACCGGAAGGCGACCCGCAAGTTCACCGCCCAGCAGGTGATCTTCGCTGCCTCCGCCCTCGGCACCGCGAAGCTCCTGCACCGGCTGCGGGACGAGGGCAAGCTGCCAAGGCTGTCCGACCGGCTCGGCGTGCTGACCCGGACCAACTCCGAATCGTTGCTCGGGGCAATCGCCAGGGACCGGGACGTCGACTACACCGCCGGCGTCGCGATCACCTCGTCGTTCCACCCCGACGACATCACCCATATCGAGCCGGTCCGGTACGGCCGCGGCAGCAACGTGATGTCGCTGCTGCAGACCGTGCTGACCGACGGCGGCGGCGACAAGCCGCGCTGGCGGACCTGGGTGCGCGAGATGGTCGTGCAGAGCCCGCAACTGCGCCGGCTGTACGACCTGCGGCACTGGTCCGAGCGGACCGTGATCGCGCTGGTGATGCAGACCGCGGACAACTCGATCACCACCTACGGCAAGCGGGACCGGTTCGGCCGCTGGCGGCTGACCTCGAAACAGGGCCACGGTGCCCCGAACCCGTCCTGGATCCCGGTCGCCAACGAGGTGGTCCGGCGGATGGCCAAGCTGATGGGCGGCACCCCGGGCGGCACCATCGGCGAGCCGTTCAACGTGCCGATGACCGCGCACTTCATCGGCGGCTGCGCGATCGGCGACTCGGCCGCGACCGGCGTGGTCGATCCGTACCACCGCGTCTACGGCTACGACGGGCTGCACATCGTGGACGGCTCGACCATCTCGGCGAACCTCGGGGTGAACCCGTCGCTGACGATCACGGCCCAGGCCGAGCGGGCGCTGGCGTTCTGGCCGAATAGGGGTGACGAGGACGCGCGGCCGGCGGTCGGTGCGGAGTACCGGAAGGTGGCGGCTGTCACACCGAAGAACCCGGTGGTGCCGGCCGAGTCGGTGGGTGCGCTGCGGCTGCCGATTGTCGAGATCACGAACTCCGAACGCGCTGTAACGAAGCCGTGACACAAAGACAACAATGCCCGGTAACTGGTAAAAGTTACCGGGCAGTCAACTTATCCGGGTGCTCCCCGGGGAAATGAAAAAGGCCCAGGATTGCTCCTGGACCTTTTCCAAAAGGGAGAAGACCCCTCGGGAACGTTTCCGCCCAAATCGTTTCCCAAGGGGCCTTCTCAAGCCGGGGTGAGGCGCCCGGCGCTTTGGGATCGGGTCGCCAACCATAGCTGGCGACCCGAGCTCGTGATCCTCACTCTACTACCGATTCGAGCCATTTCGACCTGTTCGCGGTGACCGTAATCACTCTGCGTGCTGTTCGTAATGTGCGACCTTTCAGTCGCTCCTCGTAACCGGAAGCGATGTTCTTGCGTTCATCGCCTCTGCACACATCAACGAGGCCACTCACAAGGGGTTACGAGATTCCCAAAAACTTTTTCTGGGCCGTGACGCCCCTCGCAGCGCCGCCGTCCGGGCTGGCCTACTGTGGCTCCGTCTGTGGGGCCGACCGTTCGATGAACCAGGAGAACAATGACCGACATCCTCGAGGTTGCGCGCGAGCAGGTTCTGGAGCGAGGGATCGGCCTCACTCAGGAGCAGCTGGTCGAGGTACTGCGCTCGCCGGACGAGCAGCTCGACGCGCTGCTGGCGCTGGCCCACGAAGTACGGGTCAAGTGGTGCGGTGAGGAGGTCGAGGTGGAGGGGATCATCTCGCTGAAGACCGGCGGCTGCCCCGAGGACTGTCACTTCTGCTCCCAGTCCGGCCAGTTCACCTCGCCGGTCCGCGCGGTCTGGCTGAACATCCCGGAGCTGGTCGAGGCCGCCAAGGAGACCGCGAAGACCGGGGCGACCGAGTTCTGCATCGTCGCCGCCGTCCGCGGCCCGGACGCCCGGCTGATGTCGCAGGTGAAGGCCGGCATCGAGGCGATCCGCGCCGAGGTCGAGATCAACATCGCCTGCTCGCTCGGGATGCTGACCCAGGAGCAGGTGGACGAGCTCAAGGCGATGGGCGTGCACCGCTACAACCACAACCTGGAGTCGGCCCGCTCGTACTTCGGCGACGTGGTCACCACGCACTCCTTCGAGGAGCGCTGGGAGACCTGCGTGATGGTCCGCGAGTCCGGCATGGAGCTGTGCTGCGGCGGTCTGGTCGGGATGGGCGAGTCGCTGGAGCAGCGCGCCGAGCTGGCCGCGCAGCTGGCCGAGCTGGAGCCGCACGAGGTCCCGCTGAACTTCCTCAACCCGCGCCCCGGCACGCCGTTCGGCGACATGGAGATCATGGCCGGCAAGGACGCGCTGCGGACGATCGCCGCGTTCCGGCTGGCGATGCCCCGGACCGTACTGCGCTACGCCGGTGGCCGTGAGCTGACCCTGGGCGACCTGGGCACCCGCGAGGGGTTGCTCGGCGGCATCAACGCCGTCATCGTCGGCAACTACCTGACCACGCTGGGCCGCTCGGCGACCGCCGACCTGGATCTGCTGGCCGAGCTCAAGATGCCGGTGAAGGAACTCCAGAAGACGCTATGACCACCTTGCTCTACTGCGGCCACTGTGGCCGTGAGTCGGCCGACGGCAGTCACGAGGACTGCCGCCGGTCGCTGGCGATGGAACCACCCCGGTACTGCGAGCAGTGCCGCCGCCGGATGGTCGTCCAGGTGCACCCGATGGGCTGGTCGGCGAAGTGCTCGGCCCACGGCGAGCTGTTGTCGTCATGAGCCTGCTCGACCGGGATGCCGAGCTGCTCTGGCACCCCTACTCGTCGCTGATCGAGCCGGCGCCGATGCGGCTGGTGCGGGGCGCCTCCGGTGTCCGGCTGCAGCTGGACGACGGCGCTGGCGGCACGGTCGAGGCGATCGACGCGATGGCGTCGTGGTGGTGCATGATCCACGGCTACCGCCATCCGGTGCTGGACGCGGCGCTGAAGGCGCAGGTCGACGACTTCAGCCACGTGATGTTCGGCGGGCTCACCCACGAGCCGGCGATCCGGCTGGCCGAACGGCTGGTGGAGATCACTCCGGAGCCGATCCGGCATGTCTTCTTCTGCGACTCCGGGTCGGTCTCGGTCGAGGTCGCGATCAAGCTCGCGCTGCAGTACCAAGTTGCGCGCGGCAACAGTGGGCGGACCCGGATGCTGACCGTTCGCGGTGGGTATCACGGGGACACGTTCGCGCCGATGAGTGTGTGCGATCCGGTGAACGGGATGCACTCGCTGTTCACCGGAGCACTGAAGGAGCAGGTCTTCGGGCCGCAGCCACCGGCCGGGTTCGATCGCGCTGACGACGACCCGGAGTACCTGGCCTGGGCGGCGGAGCTGCGCGCGCTGGCGGCGCAGTACCGGGACGAGGTGGCGGCGATCATCGTCGAGCCGATCCTGCAGGGCGCGGGCGGGATGTCTGCGTACAGCCCGGCCTGCCTGAAGTTGCTGCGTGAGTTGGCCGACGAGCACGGTTTTCTGCTCATCCTCGACGAGATCGCCACTGGTTTCGGCCGGACTGGAACGCTGTTCGCGTCTGAGCATGCGGGGATCGATCCGGACATTTTGTGTGTCGGCAAGGCGCTCACCGGTGGCTACATGTCGTTGGCGGCAACGCTTTGTACGACGGAGGTCGCGCGCACCGTGTCGGGTGGTCCGGGTGGGGCGCTCATGCACGGGCCGACCTTCATGGCCAACCCGCTGGCGTGCGCTGTCTCGCTGGCGAGCGTCGACCTGCTGCTCTCCCAGGACTGGTCGGCGCGGGTGGCGTCGATCTCGGCTGGTCTCTCGACGGGGTTGGCGCCGGCGGCTGAGTTGCCTGGGGTGAAGGACGTGCGGGTGCTCGGCGCTGTTGGTGTGGTGCAGCTTGCTGGGCCGGTGGACATGGTGAAGATGACCGACGCGGTACTGCGGCGTGGTGTGTGGGTGCGGCCGTTCCGCGATCTGGTCTACACGATGCCGCCGTACGTCTGCACTGCTGAGGAGATTGCCACCATCACCTCCGCCATCACCGAAGCAATTGCCGAGGGCAACTGATGTTGGAGGAATGGCTGGCACCGAAGGCGGCGGCGCTCGAGGCTCGCGGGTTGACCCGGCGACTGCGGCCCAGGCCTGCTGATGAGGTGCTGATTGACCTTGCAGGCAACGACTACCTCGGGCTGGCCCGGGATCCCCGAGTCATCGAAGCTGCCGTAACCGCCCTCCGCGACTGGGGCACCGGCGCCACCGCCTCCCGCCTGGTGACCGGCACCACCGCTCTACATGCCGAACTGGAAGCGGCGCTCGCGGAGTATGCCGGGCACGAAGCTGGTCTGGTCTTCTCCTCCGGCTACCTGGCCAACCTCGGTGTGATCACCGCGCTGGGTGGGCCGGGGACGTTGCTGGTCTCCGACGAGCACGTGCACGCGTCGATCGTGGACGCCTGCCGACTGGCTCGGTCACGGGTGGAGATCGTTCCCCACAACGACCTCGAGGCCGTCGGCAAAGCGCTTGCCGAGCGCAAGGAACCGCACGCGCTGGTGCTGGTCGAGTCCGTCTACAGCGTGCTCGGCGACGCTGCTCCGCTGCGAGAGCTGGCCGCGGTCGCATTGGAGAACAACGCGGTGCTCATGGTCGATGAGGCCCACGGCCTCGGCGTCACCGGCGACGGCCGCGGCTCAGTCGCGGCAGCAGGGCTGGCTGGGCTGGATCATGTCGTCGTCACGATGACGTTGTCCAAGGCAATGGCCAGCCAGGGCGGCATGGTCCTCGGCCCCGCCGTACTGCGTGAGCACCTGGTCAACCGCGCCCGGTCCTTCATCTTCGACACGGGTCTGGCCCCCTCCGCCTGCGCTGCGGCGCTGGCCGCGCTGCGGGTGCTGCAGGACGAGCCGACGAGACCAGCCGAGATCCACCGCACCGCCGCGCGCCTTGCCGCAGCTTGTGACGTCGAGCCCACGGCCGGAGCCGTGGTGTCCGTGCCGATGCCGGGCCCACGCGAAGCCGTCCGAGCCGCCGAGCTGTGCCTGTCCAACGGCGTACGAGTGGGCGTCTTCCGTCCACCATCAGTCCCCGACGGCATCAGCCGCCTGCGGCTGACCGCCCGAGCCGGACTGTCTGCCGCGGAATTCGACCGGGCCTGCGACGTGATCGTCGCCGCGATCCAGGAGGTCTCTTGAGCAGGGTCATCTTCGTCACCGGTACCGACACCGGCGTCGGCAAGACGATCGTCACCGCCGCCCTCGCCGTCGTCGCGGCCACCCGCGGCACGGTCGCCGTCGTCAAGCCGGCCCAGACCGGAGTCACCCCCGACGAACCCGGTGACCTGGAAGACATCCGCCGCCTGACCGGCCTCACCGACCTGCACGAGGGCGTCCGCCTCCGCGACCCACTGGCCCCCACCACCGCAGCCCGCCGTGAAGACGTCCCGCTGCCCCCGATCGAAGCCCAGGCGAAGTTCATCGACGACCTGGCCACCACCCGCGACCTCGTCCTGGTAGAAGGCGCCGGCGGCCTCCTGGTAGGCCTCGACGAGGCCGGCCACAACCTGGCCGACCTCGCCGCCGCACTGACCACCCCATTCGCCTTCACCGTCGTCACCCGCCCCGGCCTGGGCACCCTCAATCACACCGGCCTGACCGTCGAAGCTCTGCGTTCCCGTGCCCTGCCGATCGATGGCCTCGTCATCGGCAGCTGGCCGACCGAGCCGGATCTCGCCGACCAGTGCAACCTGGACGACCTGCCGGCTGTCACCGGGATAGCGGTGATCGGAAAGCTTCCCGAGGGCGCCGGCCGCCTGTCACAGCAACTGTTCGAGGCAGCCGCGCCGACCTGGCTCCCGGGCGTACGGAGCTGACGTCCGGGTCCGCGGAACCTCAGTTCTGGGCCGCGACCTTCGGTGCGTCGACGGCTTGCTGAGCTCGAAGACGGTTGTTCTGCAGTGATGAGATGTGCCGGAGAAAGTCCTGGCCGCTGAAAGACTGCGCTGGGTCGAGTTGGACGTGCTGGAGCGCTTCTTTCACCAGGACCCGGATGGTCGATCCGTACAGGCTGTCGGCCAGGGTCTGCGGCAGGTTGAGCGTGCTGCTGACCAGCCGGGTCTTGAACTTGCCGGCGACGCTGTCCATCAGGCCGCTCGACCACTTCTTCCAGTAGTTGTCCGCGGCTTCGACGTACTGGCCCTTTTCCTTCGCCTTCAGCGCCTTGGCCAGCACCAGCCGCTCCTGCTGGAACTCCGTGGCGGTCTCGATGACGGTGGTCTTGAGCAGCCCCCAGATGATGTCACCCGCCTTGGTCGCAGCACCGGCGCCGACGGTGTCCAGCCCCACGCCGATTCCCATCAGACTCGCGCAGGCGAGCGGCTCGATCATGTCCAGGTTGAACTGGATCTGCCGGACGTACTTGTCGGCCAGCATCTCGGCGACCGCGAACTCGTCCTTGTCGAAGTTCTGGACGATCTCGGCCATCGCCGCTTCCTTCTCTTCCTTGGACTTCGCCAGGATCGCCTTCACCTGCCGCTCGTTGCTAGCGGCAACCACGGCGCGTTTGACGAACGCGAGGCCGGCGTCGGCGACCGCCTTGACAGCCGAGATGGAGTTCTGCGCGGCACCACTGACCTGGGCAGCCTGACCGGCGAGGTCGACCACCGACGCGGCGGCGTCGTAGGACTGCTCGACCACAACCAGGTCGAGTTCGAGTTGCTGGTGCGCCTCGTCCGGATTCTTGATGACATAGGCCTTGATGGTCTCGAATGTCAGCGCCCGCTCGCAGTCGTTCTCGACCTTCTCCAGCCACTGGATCATGGTCTCGGCCCGGACGATGGATTCGCCCAGGTAGCGCTTGAAGGCGATGGCGGTGTCGAGGTCTACGGGCTTGTTCTCGTTCTCCGGACCACCGGTGCGGATCGGGGCATCGACCGTGTGCCAGCGCGTGGGTTCGGCCTTGATCACCTTGAGGAGGCTGTCCAGGACCGTGAGGGCCGGGGACATCGCCCGCTGCCCGGTGGTGGTCATCCGCATGATCTCCAGCCCCTGGAGGGTGACCAGAGTGCTACGAAGCTGGTTGTAGCTCTTCGTCTCGATCTCCCACTCCCGCCGGAAGGCATCCAGCTGCAGCCGGAGACCACCGTAGGTGTAGGACTCGGGATGTTTCGCCAGATCGGCCTCGGTGGCCTTCGCGGCCTGCTCGCCCGACTTCTTGATCTTCTTCTTCGAGACCTTCTGGTCGACGGCGACGCCCAGGCTGCTGGCAAGGTCCTCGGAGGCGTGCTGGACCCAGCCGTAGTCCACCTTCGTGAACAGATCGGTCGGCCGGAGCGCCTTGATGTTTCCGATCAGGTACTTCGTGAGTTTGGCGGCTCTGCCGTCGGTCTTCTCCGTGGCCCCGGGGGCGACTTTCGCGGTCTCGGGCTGCGTGGTGGTCATCATCTTCTCCTTCTCAGGCCGCGAGGGCCGCGTAGACGTCTTCGATGACCTGGGCCAGCTCCTGCGGCGTCAGCTCGGCGGCGAGCTCGAGCATCTCCTCGTCCTGGTCGAGCGCGCCGAGAATCGCGTCCAGGAAGTCGTCCGCCTCCGGGAGCGCCAGCAGGGGAATCAGGAGGTCGAGCCACGGTGCCAGCTCGTCGGGCGGCAGGGTGGTCCAGTCCTCCCGGCGGCGGTCGAGGTCAGCGGCCAGCCACTCGCGCCAGTCGCCGCGGATCTCAGCGAACTCGTCGAGACTGGACTGCTGTTCGGCAGTGACCCAGTCGAGCGATCTCGGGTCGAACTCCTCGGCTGCTGCAGGGGACTCCGCGGCGTCGACCGCGGGGGCGACGAGGCTGGGGAGGGCGGATTCGAACCAGGTGGTGAGCTGGGCCGGGTCGGATTGTTCCCAGCCGGCCCACCACTCGTCCATTTGGAGCGGCAGCCAGGTGTGCCAGTCGCCGCGGGTTACGGTGAGGGTGTCCAGTTGGGTCTGCTGCTCCGGCGTGAGCCAACCCAGGGCGCGCGGATCAGTTGCCGGTACGACGGCGGCTGGAGGAGCGGCTTCGGGTTGCGGGATCAGGCTTGCGAGAGCGCTGTCGAACCAGGTGGTCAGCTCGTCCGGGCCGGCCTTCGACCAGTCCGGCCACCACTGGTCGAGTTGCTGCGGGACCCATTCGCGCCAGTCGCCGCGGTTCGCGGCCAGTTGGTCGAGGCCGTTGCGTTGTTCGGTGGTGAGCCAGCCGAGCGCGATGGACCGGACGCGCTCGTCCAGCCAGTCCCGCCGGCGCTCGTCGTCCTCCTGCTGCCAGCCGGACCAGCTGTGGTCCAGATACCTGCCGAGGTACTCCGGCCAGCTGCTCTCCCAAGCAGATGACGCGCTGTCCTCGAGGTACCGTTCCTGTTCGTCGCCGACCCAGCGAAATGCCTCCGCATCGGTCACCGGATGCTCCCTTCGATCGAGGTCCGTACCGCGGCCGGACCAACGCGAAGGCGGAACGCCCGAGTGCGTTGACTGGCGGCACGCCTCACTATCGGCAACGATCGGCCGCACGCGGGGAAGACGCCGGACGGGAGATCGTGCACCGGGGGCTGCCCGATCAGGCCATCGGAGCAGGCCGGGGCCCGGCCGCCGGGAACGCCGCTCAGAACAGGTTGCGGAGCTCGCGCCGGGAGGCGATGCCGAGGCGGGCGAAGATGTTGCTGAGGTGGTACTCGACCGTCTTCGAGGTGACGAAGAGCTCGGCGGCGATCTCGCGATTGGTGAGATCGCGGAGCACCAGTTCGGTGACCTGTCGTTCGCGGTCGGTCAGTTCGGGCAGCCGGTCGGGAGTCGGCTCGGCGGTGAGCGCGGCCAGGGCGGCCAGATCCGGGGCGAGCCGCCGGCGGTAGGGCGCCGCCGACAACGCGCTGAAGCACTGGTCGGCCGCGGTCAGCCATCTGGCGGCACCGGCCCGGTCGCCGGCACTCAGCAGCCGCCGGCCGTGGTCATGGAAGAGCTGCCCGTCCGCCAGCCGGGCGCGGGCGTCGAGCAACGTCGCGAGATAGTCCTCGGCCAGCGTGATCGCGAGCTGTTTGCTGCCCTCGGCCTCAGCCTGCCGGGCGGTCAGCCGGCAAACCGTACTGCCCAGCATCATGCTGTACTGCGCGCGCTCCCGCAGCGCCGCGAGCTCCGTGGCCGCCTCCGCGAGCTGGCCGCTGTGCTGCAACGCGTCGATCAGCAGAGGTCCCCACCAGCTGCTCCACCACTCGTGCTGCCCGGCGACGTCGCCGCCTCCGCCTCGCAGACCGGGCACCGCGCTCAGGGCACGCAGTACGCCGCGGTAGTCGCCACGGGCTTCACACAGCGAGGCGGCGGCGATCGCGGCGTACCGGAGGTCCTGCGGTCCGCCGACGCGGCGGGCGGCGATCTGGGCCGACCGGACCAGGGCGTCCGCGGTCTTCCAGTCGCCGCGCGCGGACGGCACCAGCGAGTGGGCCAGGTAGCTGATCACCTCGTTCATCGCCGGCTGGTCCTCGTCCACCAGCAGGGACGCCCGGCGCATCGTGAGCAGGCTGGTCTCCCAGTCGCCGAGCTGGAACTGCGCCGCGGCCAGGTAGCAGTGCGGTTGTACGCCGGACAGCATCGGCACGCCGGCCTCCTGGCGGCGGACGACCTCGGTGAGGTCGCCCTCTGCCTCCTCGATCAGACCGGTCAGGACCCGGATGGCGCCCCGGCAGGCCAGCGACTCCAGATCGTGGCTGGAGACGTCGGAAGGGTGCTCCGACAGGTGTCTCAGCTCCTCCAACCCGGTCAGCAGACCGTCCCGGCGGCTGCGCGCGACCGCACGCAGACAGATCACGTAGTCCCGTTGCTGCACCGGTACTCCGGGGGTGGCCACCGCGACCTCCGCATACCCCAGGGCCTCCTCGATGTCGCCGCGCCAGACGCTGATACCGGTCAGACCGGCCGCGGCGGTGCCCCGGATCCAGGCGTCCTTGCTGCTCGACGGCGCGACCGTGAACGCCTCCCGGAGGTGATCGGCGGCGGCGCGACGTTCCCCGGTCAGGTAGAGCTCGCACAGTCCGAGGGCCAGGCTGCGCAGCGCCGACGGCGCGCAGCGGCCGGCCCGTGGATACAGGGCTCTGGCCCGGCCGCGGCTGGGACTGAAGATGAGGTGGATGATCGACATCAGCAGCAGCTTCTCGCTGAGCGGACCCCACGGCGCCAGGTCGGCGGCCCAGCTCAGGAAGGTCGCGGCCGTCGCGTGGTTGCCCTCGGCAGCTTCTTCGGCGGCTGCCTGCTCCAGCTCGCCGGCCAGCACCGCGTCGGTCGAGCTGACCGCGGCGACCCGGTGCCGCCAGGCCAGCAGGTGCTCGACGGTGGCGGCTGCCCGTTCGTGCAGTTCGCCGCGCCGGACCGGGTTCAGCGAGGTGTAGATCGCCTCACGCTGCAGGTCGTGGGTGATGGTGACCGGACACGACGGATCCTCGGGGAACCAGGTCGCGAGGCCGGCCTCGATCGCCGGGCCGAGTGCCTCGGTCGCCGCCTCGACGCCGGCCACCTCGGCGGCCTGGGCCAGTGACGGCCGGCCGCCGAGAACGGCCAGCGCCTCGAGCAGAGCCTGGGACGGCTCGGGCAGACTCTCGAAACCGCGCTGGACCGCGGTGGCGACCGACGGCGGCACGGCCTGTCCCCAGTCGATCCCGGGGGAGTACTGGGTGCCGACCTCCTGCAACATCGTGCGCAGCAGCAGCGGATGACCGCCGGTGAACGAGTGGAACCGCCGTACTGTTGCTGTTGGCAACTGACGGCCGGACATGCTGCGGGCCAGCTCGGCGACGTCCATCAGGTCCAGACCACTCAGCTCGAGCTGCAGGTCGCCGGGGACGGCACGGATCAGCCGGGACAGCGCCGGATCGCCGGCCGGGGTCTCGCTGGAGCGGGCCATCAGCACCACCAGGAGTTGCTGGTCCCACATCCGGCGGAGCAGGAACCGCAGCACCTGCAGGGACGAGTCGTCGGCCCACTGGAGGTCGTCGACCACGATGGCGACCGGGGACCGGCTACTGAGGGTGCCGATCAGGTCGAGCAGTCCGCCGCCGATGGCGATCGGGTTCGCGGCCGGCAGGTTCCCGGTGCCGAGGGAGGGGGTACGGGACCGGATCTCGGCCGGCACCCGGGTCAGCAACTGGTCGACGATGCCCAGCTCCAGCAGGCGTTCCGCGGGATCACCGCTGGCGGACAGCACGGTGAAGTCGTCCAGGCCGTCGAGGAACCGCGCGATCAGGAAGGACTTGCCGATCCCCGGCGCACCCTGGACCAGCACGGTCTGGTGCTGGCCGGCCCGCACTTTTCCGGCCAGCTCGGCCAGCCGGGCCAGCTCTTCGGTCCGGCCGACGAAATCTCGGGACGGCCGGGCGGCGACGTTTCGGATCATGGGCGCCTCAACTCCCTGGATCGGCGAAGAGGGGGGTTCGCCGATCCCTGCCAGCTATGGCAGGTCAACTGCCCAACTGATCCTCAGGGAACGAAGTTACGCCCGAGGCGCGATATCCGGCACAAGTTATCGATCCGTGATCAACGATCAGAGCCGACCGCCGCCGTTCACCGCCGGGTCAGCCGACGATCACCTGGCCGACGGCAACGATCGAGGCGGTCGGCGCCGGCGCCGGATCGTTGCAGGTGAGAACCTTGTCGCCGGCAACGGCGACCGGCTTGCCGTTGATCAGTACCAACGGGTTGACGGCGATCACCGTGCCGCGGTTGTCCGGCGGACGCTGGAAGTAGCCACCGGTGGGGACATGTGGCGGCAGGTTGACCGCGACGCTGCCGTGTACGGCGGCCGGCTTGCCCTCGATCAGTACGTCGGTGCTGCAGCCCGTCATGATCCGCCCGGCGAACGGCATCGACGTCGGTGTCGGCACCGGACCGCCCGACGAGGGCACCATCACCACATGGATGTCGGTGCCGATGACCTGATCACCCAGCTTGGCCGCGGGCTTAGCCATCACGGACTCCTTCGGTGATCCGTGCCGCCGGCCGTCGAGGAGGACGGCCGGCGGCTCTCGGGTCCCCACCTCGGGCGAGCTCGGCAGGGAGTGTTCCGCCGCTGCCCAAGGCGGCGGACTTCGTCGTACCGGCGGGGCCGGTGACGCCGAGATCGATGAGCTCCGGCGGCCGGGCCAGGGCACTGTCGTCCAGTGCCGGCAGGGGTGCGGTCGCGACCAGATCGAGACTGCTGCGAGGGCTCAGGCCGAGAGCGGTCCAGATGTCCGCCGAGGCAGCCGGCAGAGCCGGGTTGCCGATGGCAAGCGTCACCGTGCCGCGGGCCCGGCTGAGGGAGCCGGCCAGGTCGGCCGTTCCGAGCACGGGTTTGTTCGCGACCGCTCGGAGGACGCCGCCGAGCAGCGCGAACTCCGCCGCGAGATCACTGGCCCACGCGGTCACCAGGAAGCAGAAGTCGTAGCGTCGTTCCGCTCCGGCGCGGCTGACCACCCGCCCGTCGGCGCCGCGATCCTCGGTCCAGACCCCAGCCGAGCCGGTCTCCCGGTTCTCCAGCACCCGATGCAGGAACAGCCCCAGCGCTCCGGCCGGTGCCTGCTCGCCGGTCCGCCACCCCTCGGTCGGCGGCTCCAGCCGGAACTCGACCCCGGCCGGCAACTGCCCGCGCAGTACGCCGGTGAGGGTCTGGCCCAGGTCGTCGAGCATGCCTCCACTGTCCGGTGGCCGTGGGCAACCAGCCAGGAAGGTGCGTGCAGCGGTCCGGGCGATCCGGTTGGCCCGATGGGGCAGCTGTTCGTGCACCGGGTCTTGTGGTGCGCCGGGGGCGTGCCGACGCACAGTTGCGACACACCGATTCATCGGAACAGCTGCTCAGCCAGGAGGTCCGGATGCCGTCGTACATGTCCCCGGGTGTCTACGTGGAGGAAGTCTCCTCGGGCTCCAAACCGATCGAGGGCGTCGGTACGGCGGTCGCCGCGTTCGTGGGATTCGCCGCGAAGGGCCCGCTGAACGATCCCGTGCTGGTGACGAACTGGACCCAGTTCGTGGAGACCTTCGGTCAGTTCACCGAAGGCGCGCTGCTCGCGCACGCCGTCTACGGCTACTTCACCAACGGCGGCGGTACGGCGTACGTCGTGCGGGTCGCCGGCGGTCCCGGCAAGCCGGCCGAGCTGAACGGCAGCCGGCCGGGCGGTCTGGCCGAGCTGCCGAGCCGTGGCGACGGCAAGCCGCTGGTGATCAGGTCGCTGGAGAGCGCGCAGGCAGGTCCGCCGGTGAGCGTCGAGATCCAGGATCCGTCCGAGCCCGGTGACGACGTCTTCAAGCTGGTGGTCAGGTCCGGCCCCGAGGAGGAGGTCTTCGACAACGTGACCACCCGGCGGGGCGCGGCGAACGTGGTCACCGCGCTGCGGAAGTCGAAGCTGGTCACGGCCGACGAGGTGAAGGGCGCGGCGCTCGCGGTTCCCGAGCCGGGGGTCACCACGCTCGCCACGACGGAGCCGGCCCGGCGTACCGCGGGAGTCGAGGACTATGTCGGTGACGCCGACGAGCGGACCGGGTTCTCCGGGCTCGAGGCCGTCGACGACATCACGATGCTCTGCGTACCCGACCTGATGACCGCGTACCAGGCCGGCACTCTCGACCTGGCCGGCGTGAAGGCCGTCCAGCTGGCGATGATCGCGCACTGTGAACTGATGTCCGACCGGGTCGCCATCCTCGACCCGCCGCCCGGGCTGCGGCCGCAGCAGGTGAAGGACTGGCGGCTCAACACGGCCGGCTACGACTCGAAGTACGCCGCCTTGTACTGGCCCTGGGTCCAGGTGTCGGACCCGAGCAGTGGCAAGCCGTTGTGGATGCCGCCGAGCGGTCACGTGGCCGGCGTCTGGGCGCGCAACGACGACACCCGTGGAGTACACAAGGCGCCCGCCAACGAAGTACTGCGTGGGGTCCTGGAGCTGCAGTCGACACTCACCCGCGGTGAGCACGACCAGCTCAACCCGATCGGCGTGAACTGCCTGCGGTTCTTCCCCGGGCAGGGCATCCGGATCTGGGGAGCGCGGACGTTGTCGAGTGATCCGGAGTGGCGTTATCTCAACGTACGCAGGCTTTTCAACTACCTGGAGAAGTCGATCCTCGGCGGCACCCACTGGGTGGTCTTCGAGCCGAACGACGAGTTTCTCTGGTCCTCGGTGGAGCGGATCATCTCGATGTTCCTGCGCCGGGTCTGGCGGACCGGGGCGCTGTTCGGCCGGACCCCCGAGGAGGCGTACTACGTGAAGTGCGACGCCGAGAACAATCCGCCGGAGAACCGCGACGCTGGCATCCTCACCGTCGACATCGGGATCGCGCCGGTCAAGCCGGCGGAGTTCGTCGTCTTCCGGCTGTCGCAGTTCGCCGACGGCACGGAGCTGCAGGAATGACGCCGACGGTGGCGGCCGTGCTGGACCCGCCGCTGGTCAGCGCGCCCCGGTTCGTGGTGATGTGCGAAGGCTGGACTACCGGGCTCGGGTTCTCCAAGCTGGCCGGGTTCAGCTCGGAGGTCGAGCACCAGGAGTACTCGTACAACAGTCGGCTCGGCAACGTGCACACCAAGCAGTTCGGCCGGGCCAAGGCGCCGTCGATCGTGCTCGAACGTGGCCTGGACCGCAACGGCTTCGCCCAGCTCTACGGCTGGCACTACCTGGCCCGGACCAACAACCCGCTGGCCAAACTGCCCGCCGCGTTCGACATCCTCGGCAAGTCCGGGGACCCGGCGATGAGCTGCCTGCTGGAGAACGCGTGGTGCTCCAAGCTCGAGCTCGACGCGGCCCAGGCCGGCGGTGCCTCGGTGGTGATGATGCGCGCCACCATCATCTGCGACTCGATCATCCAGCTGTGACCGGTCCGGCGGCGACGCCCGGCCAGGAAGGAACCGACGATGGCAGGTAACACCCAAACCCAGGACCAGGTCGTCAGCGCGGCCCGGTTCGTGGTCGACTTTCCCGGCTCGCCGGTGGGGCGGATGGCGTTCTCGGAGCTGGGCGGGATCAACTCCAAGGTGGCCTCGCAGGAGTACATCTACAACGATGCCACCGGCAACACCGTGCACACCAAGCAGTTCGGCAAGACCGAGCCGCCGACCATCTCGCTGAAGCGCGCCGTCGACCAGGCCGGCACCAACGCCATCCTGCTCTGGCACGCCAAGGCCCGCGGCGGCGATCCCACCGCCCGGGTGCCCGGCACGCTGAGCGTGTACGACGCGGGCAAGAACCTGCAGGCGATGTACTACCTGACCAACGCCTGGCTGTCCGAGGTGGTCATCTCGTCGATGAAGGCCGGTGCGTCCGACGTCGCGATGATCGAGTGCAAGATCACCTGCGAGGAGATCAGCGGGACCCGCTCGTGACGGCGCTCGCGCCGCCCGACCAGGGACTGCGCACGGAGTACCCGTTCGTGCTGCCGCGCGGGTTCGTCGACGAGCAGGGGACGCTGCACCGCGAAGGTGTGATGCGGCTGGCGACGGCGCGGGACGAGATCACCACCCAGACCGATCCGCGGGTCCGGCAGAACCCGGCGTACCTGACCGTGCTGCTGCTCGAGCGAACCCTGGTCCGGCTCGGCGCGCTGCCGATCGTGGACACGCTGGTGGTGGAGTGCCTGTTCGCGTCGGATCTCGCGTTCCTGCAGGACCTGTACCGGCGGATCAACCAGAGCGGGCACACCGAGGTGGACGTCTCGTGCCCGGCGTGCGGGCACGGTTACGCGGTCGACATCGCCGGTGATGCCCCGGGGGAAGCCTGACGACGTACTCGGCCGAACGCCTCTGGGAGGAGGTCGTGTACGTCGCCTACTACCTGCACTGGTCGCACGCCGAGATCCTCGATCTGGACCACGCCACCAGATCGACGGTGATCGAGGGCATCGGCCGGATCAACACCCAACTCGACGGCGCGCAACCGAACCAGATGTGGAGGTGAGGAGATGGCTTGGTATCGGCCGTGGAGGCGTGCCGGTGGTGTGGTGCCCGGTGGTGCGTCCGCCGGTGCGCCGTCCGCTGAGGCCGGCGGGGTGTCTGCCGTCGTGTTCGGCGAGTTGCCGGTGGAGTCGTCGCCTGGACCTCGTGCGTGGGCGCGGGCGCCGCGGCTGACTCCGGTGGTCGAGCTGCGGCCGCCGATCCCCAGGTCGTTGCTGGGAAGCCCTGAGGTCGCTGGAACCCGGGAGTTGTTGAGTCCGTTGAGCACGGTGCTCCGGGCGAGCGGGCAGGACGAGCCGCCGATCGGGGTGGTGTCCGGGTTGGTGCGCGTGTGCGCGGCGGACGAGCTCCTGGCCGACGAGCCGTCGGGGCCGGTGGAGAGAGTGCTCAGGTTTCGCCGTTTCCGCTGGAGCAGACGTGGTGGCTCTCAGCGACCGGAATCGCTTGTGGTGGTGGACGAACCGGCTGTTGAAGAGCCGCAGTACGCCCCCGCCGAGGGGGAGGCGGCGACAGCTGACGAGGTGCCGGTGGTGCGGCGGCGTGCGGCGGTGGTGCGGACGGAGATACCCGCGCGGGTGTCGATTGTTGCTGCTGGCCCCGAGTTTGTCGGCCCGCCGGCCGAGCCGGGGACGCCGTTCCGGAGTATCGGCGAGTTCGAGCGGATGCTGGCGGAGTACGAGGCGAACGATGTGGCCGGGTTGGCGTTGCTGACCGGATTCAGTTCCGTCGCGCCGGCGCCGCCTGCGCCGGTCGCTCCGGTGCCGCAAGCCGCGCCGGAGCCGGTACGGCGTACGCGTCCGACGCTGGCCCAGACCCGCAAACGCGCCCTTCGCGCCGATCCGGAGTCGATGCCCGAAGCAACAGATTCTTCGCTGGAGCCGGCGCAGGAGCCCACGGCGGTGAATCCGGACGAGGTCGTAGAGCGTGCTGCCGCAGGGGAGGCCGAGCCGGTGGTGCACCACGCGGAGGTAGCTGAGGTGGTGCATGCGCCGTCGCGGAACACCGCGGTCGAGCAGGCAGATGTCGAGTCCGCCGAGATCGACCCTGGCGCGGTCAGGCAGCTTGGTGGCGAGCACCCCCACGGCGTGCACTCCCGCGTCGAACCCGGCGGTGTCGACTACGCCGGTGCGTGGCGTCCCCATGTTGAGGATGCGAGGGACGAGCAGAGCGGTCTCGGCCGGAGCGGTGTTGGGCACCTCGGTGTCGGGCAGGGCGGTCTCGGACAGAGCAGTGTCGGGCGGGGTGAAGACGCTGTTGCTGAAGTCGAGTCGGGTGGCGCCCAGCCGGCTGGCACCGGCTTGGTTGGGAGCGGGCTGGCGGGTATCGGGCAGCGCGAGGTGGAGCGTAGTGATCTGCGCTGGCGTGGGGACTCCGGCTGGAGCGAGGGCGGGCGTAGAGACGCCGACTGGAGTGGCGGCGAGCGCGGGGGCGCCGGGTGGAGTGGGAGTGAGCAGGGGGACGTCGGCTGGAGCGAAGGCGGGCGTGAGGGAGCTGGGTGGAGTGAGAGTGAGCAAGGGGACGCAGGAGGGAGTGGAGGCGAGCGTGGGGACGCCCGCTGGAGCGAGGGTGGAGGTGTTTACCGGCGTGGAAGTGCTCAGCTGAGCGGGGTGGATTGGCTTGCCGGTAAGGAGTTTGTTGGGGGAGAGCCGCCGGCGGTAGAGCGTTTCGGTGGGGGAGCGGTTCAGCGGGTGGATGAGTGGGTGGAGCGGGTGCCGGCTGGGGTGGGGCAGGCGGTAGGGGCGCGGCTTGGAGTTGCTGTCGGGGACCTCGCGGTACGGCGTGGTCCGGCGGTTGGTGCTCGGGCGGCGGCGATGTCGGCCCGGGCGTTCAGTGTGGGCGGGGGGATCTATCTTCCGGATGAGGCAGGTGACCTCAGCGAGACCGGAGCGCAGGCGTTGGTTGCCCACGAGCTGGTTCATGTCGTCCAGCAGCAGCGGCTGGGGGCGGAGTTGCCTGCTGAGCAGTCGTCCTGGGGGCAGCAGCTGGAAGAGGCCGCAGTACAGACCCAGCAGTGGTTTCGATCGCAGGGCGCGTCAGCGCCGCTGGTGCACAGGCGGCCCGGGGCCACCGCGGCGATCGACCAGGGGGTGCAGCTCGCGCCGATCGCGGCGAGCTCGATCGCCGAGCACGAGCACGAGCACGAGAGTGAGTTCGCGAGCTGGACCGCCGATCCTCCCGATCAGTTCCCAGGCGGCGGTGTGCCGGAGTACGCCGGTCCGGCCAGTGATCCCGCGGCCGGCCGGTCCCACCGCAGTACCGCGAACCAGGAGATCGCGTTCTCCAGTTGGTCTGCCGCTGACCACTTCGGTGCTGCCCCTGCAGAGAGCCCGGCGGACGACGAGCAGATGCTCGCGCGGCTCGAGCGGCTGGAGACCTCCGTGGCGGCACTCGAGGAATCCGGTGACGACTTCGCCGTGCGGTTCGACCAGCCGTGGGTGATCGGCCGGCTGGCCGACCGTCTCTACGCCACCCTCCGGCAGCGGCTGCGCAGCGAGTTGCTCATCGACCGGGAGCGCCGCGGCACTCTCGCCGATCTACGTTAGGAGACCAGCGATGCCCTCGATCCCGTTGTCCGCCGGTAAGCCGCTCGAGCAGCTGACCGGCCAGGTCGGTATGTCGCACCGGTACGTGATCCAGATCGACGACTCCGACTACGAACTCGGCGCCTGGACGAAGGCCGCCGGGCTGGGCGTCAGCTGGCAGAAGCACACCTACCGGGCCGGTAACGCGACCTACGAGTCGATCCTGCCGGGCAACGTCAGCTACACCAACATCACCCTCTCCCGGGCGGCCGGTCGCGACTCCGGCAAGGTGCAGAAGTGGCTGGTGACGGTCAGCCAGGACCGCCGGTCGCTGAGTGGCGCGATCTACCTGGTCGACTTCCTCGGGCTGCCCGTCGTGACCTGGGAGCTGCGGGAGTTCTTCCCGATCGGATGGCGGCTGACCGAGTTCGACTCCGGCGGTTCGCGGCCGGCGATCGAGACGCTCGAACTGACCCACACCGGATTCCTCAAGGCCGAGAGCAAGGCGCCGTGAAAGCGCTGAGCATGCAGACCGTGACCAACCCGGCCGCCGCTGCCGCCGGTCTGCGGGGCGCCAGGTCGGGCACGGGTGACAGGGCCCCTCGGCTCGGCATGACGATGTGGTTCAACGTCGTCGTGCCGGACCTCGATCGCGGTTCCGGTACGACGTCCCTCGGCTACTGGTCGGCCTGTTCGGGCCTGGAGGTCCAGCTGACGCCTGAGGGACCGTTCATCAGCGGCGGCGACTACGGCACGCCGCAGTACCTGCCGGGCCAGGTCACGTACAACAAGGTCGTCCTGCAACGGGCGATGACCGCGCAGGGCACCCGGATGGTCCGCCAGTGGCTCGAGGCCCAGACGAAGCAGTGGGCCGACGGGAAAGGCGCGGCGGAGCGGCAG
The DNA here is from genome assembly GCF_040687575.1 of Kribbella sp. NPDC056861. Classification (NCBI taxonomy): domain Bacteria; kingdom Bacillati; phylum Actinomycetota; class Actinomycetes; order Propionibacteriales; family Kribbellaceae; genus Kribbella; species Kribbella sp. NPDC056861. The sequence continues at coordinate 824,266 of NZ_JBFBNQ010000003.1, forward strand.
CACCAGTCCGTGACGGTCGAGATGCGCAGCGGCCTCGGTCTGCAGGACGCAGTGATCCATCGGTGGGTGCTCAAGGCCGCGATCCCGGTCGCCTGGGCCGCGCCGCCGCTGACCACCAAGGGTGGGGACGTCGCGCTCGAGAGTCTCACGCTGGTGCACAGCGGTTTCCTCGACAGCGCCGAGGCGGCCGCGGACTGCAGGCTCACGCTGACCGAGGAGACCCTCGCCACGAACCAGCTGGCCTTCCTCTACAACCCGATGAAGATCAGCCTGAGCAAGTCGCGGGAGACCGAGAGCAAGCACACGCAACTGCACAAGGAACCGCCGGTGGTCGACCCGAACAGCCTCAAGATCAGCCTGGGCGAGCTCAGACTCGAAGGCTGCCGGGAGGTCGCGGCCGGGGTCAAGTACCTGACGAGATGGCTCGACCTGGAGCCGGCCACCGGCAGATCGGCGATCGCCCCGGCTACGGCCGAAGGCAAGCCGCCGGTCTGCGATGCCTGTGAGCAGAGGCTGCCGTCGCCGAAGGATCCGTCGGCCGGTGGATCGCCCAGAGTGCTGGTACTGCGGTGGGGGCAGGCCCGGGAGATCCTGCCGGAGAAGGTGCTGCTCAAGAGCTTCGACGTGGAGTTCACCAGGTTCACGCCGGCCGGTGAGCCGAGCCGGGCGACGGTGAAACTCGTGCTGCAGGAGCATCGGTCCTGGGCGGGCGCGCGGCCTGCCGGCTCCTCCGCACGCGGTCCGGTCTCGATCGGCCGGCAACGCGCCCCGGTCGCGCGTGGCTCAGGCGCGCGTCCGGACGACTCGCTGCGCGGCGGGATCGGAGGTCGGCCGTGACGATGGCACCAGGCTGGTACTCCGAGGCGCAGACCGCCGTCCAGGCTGCCGTGTACGTCGGTGCCGCCCGCCGGTTGCTGGCGGACGAACTGTCGGACCTCATCGTCGGGGTGGTGGTGGACCAGAGTCTGCAGCTGCCCGGGATGTTCGAGATCGTCTTCGACGACCGCGGTCCGGCGCACCGGTTGCCGGCCGAGCTGGCGATCGGCACCGAGGTCGGGATCGCCGCCGCCTCACCGCTGCGGCCCGGTGACCCCCGGCTGCTGATCTCGGGCGAGGTGACCGCCCTCGAGGCGGAGTACGGCGAGACCTCGCTGCTCAGCGTTCGTGGTTACACCCAGGACCACCGGCTGCAGCGGGCTCGGCGGACCAGGACGTTCGTCAACATGTCCGACGCGGACATCGCCAGGAAAGTTGCCCAGGACAACAATTTGGTGATCGGCGAGGTCACCCCCAGCCGGGCCGTGCACGAGCACGTCGGTCAGGTGAACCAGACCGACTGGGAGTTCCTGACCGCCCGGGCGGCGGCGATCGGCTGCCAGGTCGGGGTGGCGGACGGGAAGTTCCACTTCCGGCGGGCGACGGTGGGCGATCCGGTGGCGTTGATGCTGGGGACGAATCTGCTGACCTTCTCGCCGCGGATCACGGCCGGCAACCTCGCGCCCGAGGCGGAGGTGCGGGTGTGGGATCCCCTGGCAGCCAAGGTGGTCAGCGAACGCCATCCGGTGTCGGCGACCGACACCCGGGTCGGTGTCGACATCCGGGCCGCACTGGCTGCACTGAGCAACCGATCCGGTGCACCGGGGGCCGGTGGTCCGGCGTCCGGCGGCTCGCCGACCAGCGCGCCAGGTGGCTCGCGGGCCGGCACACCGGCGTCGGGGGCGGCGGGCGATCTCGGGCCCGCGCCGTCGGAGACGGCGACCGTCGTACCGGATCGGCCGGCTTCCTTCGGTACCGCGACCGCCGCGACCGCCCGCGAGCGGGTGGCCGGTCTGGCCGGCCGGATGGCAGGCACCTTCGCCGAGGCAGTCGGAGAGTGTGTCGGCGATCCCTGGACCGCCGCGGGCCGGGTGGTGACCATCTCGGGAGTCGCGGCGCCGTTCGCCGGGCAGTGGATGCTCACCCGCACCCGGCACGTACTCGAGTCCGGTCGCTACCGGACCAGGTTCGAGATCAGCGGGCAGCAGGACCGGAGTCTGCTCGGACTCGTCGCCGCGGCTCCGGCTGATGCCGGACGGGTCCCGGGAGTCGTCTGCGGGATCGTCAGCAACAACCACGATCCCCTCGCCAAGGGCAGGGTGAAGCTGATCCTGCCGTGGCTGTCGCCGGAGTACGAGACCGGCTGGGCGAGCGTCGTACAGCCGGGTGCCGGCGAGCGCAGCGGTGCGCTCTTCCTGCCGGACCCGGGCGACGAGGTGATGGTGGGCTTCGAGTTCGGTGACCTGCAGCGGCCCTACGTGCTGGGCGGAATCGTGAACAACCGCAGTACCTACAGCCTCGGCGCACCGGCGGTCCGGGCGATCGGGGCCACCGCTGCCGTGCAGTGGCGCGGAATCGTCGCGCCGTCGGGTAACCGGCTGGCGTTCCATGACGAGGTGACCGGCCCGGGCCGGGTCGAGCAGGGGGAGATCCTGCTCGGCAGCGGCGACGGCAACCTGACCCTGCGGATCGACCAGGTCGGCGGCGCGGTGTCGCTGCGCTGCCTGCCGGGCCAGGCGACCCGGCCGGGGGAGAAGGGCCGGATCGCCATCGAGTGCGGGCCGGGCGGAGCGATCGACATCTCGGCGGGCGCTGGTGGCTCGATCACGATCGACGGCGGCGCGACGCTGAATCTCAAGGCCCAGCGGCTGAACCTCGAAGGCGCGCAGATCACCGTCAACGGGACCGGACCGGTAGAGGTCAAGGGCAAACCGATCAAGCTCAACTGAGGACGGGGAGATGCGATGACCACCACCGACATCGTCGCCGGGCTGCGGTTCCCGGCCGGCTGTTCGCCGCTGGGCCGGTTCGCCGTGGCGCGCGGTACGGACAAGCTGGAGCAGGGGATGCGGCTGATCCTGCAGACCTATCCGGGCGAACGGGTGATGCGCCCCGACTTCGGCAGCCGGCTGCGCGACTTCCTGTTCGAGGCGATCACTCCGGCGACCACGGCGCGCCTGGCCGACGAGGTCGCGCGGGCGATCGGCGCCTGGGAGCCACGGGTCGAGGTGGAGCGCGTCGACACGTCGGCGGACGCCGGCGCGGACGGCCTGCTGCACATCGTCGTCGGCTACCGGGTGCGCGCGACCGGCGAGGCTGCCGAACTGGTCGTCGACTTCCGCACCGACCGGCATCCGTCCGCAGGCGGGAACTGATGGCGCTGCCTGCTCCGGACCTCGACGACCGCCGGTACGCCGACCTGGTGGCCGACGCCGTCAAGCTGGTCCGCCGCTCCTGCCCGGAGTGGACCGACGAGAACCCGTCCGATCCGGGGATGACGCTGATCGAGGCCTATGCGTTTCTCACCGACCACCTGTTCGGCCGGCTGAACCAGGTCCCGGACCGGCTGCACCTGAAGTTCCTCGAACTGATCGGGCTGCGGCTGGTTCCGCCCACGCCGGCGAAGGCGCTGGTCACCTTCTGGCTGGCGTCACCGGCCAGGTCGGCGGTCACCATCGCCCGCGGTACGGAGACCGGCACCGTCCGGACCGAGGCCGCGGCGTCAGTGGTCTTCTCGTCGACCGCGGACCTGGTTGTTCCGCCCTGCTCGGTGGTTGGGGTTCTGGCGCGATCGGCAGACGATCCCGACCCTCGTGAGCCGGGAGCTGAGCTGCTGCAGGCCTTCTCGACGCCACCGCAGCCAGGTGACGAGTTGCTGGTCGGGCTCGATGGCGCGGTGCCTTCGGTGGCGGTGCAGCTGGACTTCGCCGGGCAGACCGAAGGGCTTGGCATCGATCCGCGGAACCCGCCACTGGCCTGGCAGGCGTGGACCGGGTCGTCGTGGACCGGGTGCGAGGTCGAGCGGGACGAGACCGGCGGGCTCAACCGGTCCGGTTCACTCGTGCTGCATCTGCCGCCTGAACACCAGACCAGTGTCATCAACGGGCAGCTGGCCGGCTGGATCCGCGCTCGGGTGATGCCCGCGGAAGAAGGGCAGCCCATCTACACGGCTTCGCCCGTCGTACGGCGGATCGAGGCGGGCAGCGTCGGGGGGACGGTCGAGTCGGTGCACGCGGAGCTGGTGAGCGACGAGGTACTGGGGAAGTCGGACGGCGTACCGGGGCAGGTGTTCACCGTCCGGTCGGCGCCGGTCCTTGCCGGGCTCGGCTCGCCGGTGATCGAGGTGAGCTCCGACGACGGCTGGCAGGACTGGACCGAGGTCGAGGACTTCGCCGCGAGTGGGCCGGCGGACCGGCATTTCCGGCTCGACGCGGTGATCGGTGAGATCGCGTTCGGGCCGGTCGTCCGGTTGGCCGACGGTGGGCTGCGGCAGCACGGCGCAGTACCGCCGGAGGGCGCGATCCTGCGGATCCGGGACTATGCGACCGGTGGGGGAGCGATCGGCAACGTGCCTCGGGCCGCGATCGCCGCGCTGAAGTCGTCGATCCCGTTCGTCGCGGAGGTGGAGAACCGGCAGGCGGCCCAGGGCGGGACCGACGGCGAGACGCTGGCGCAGGCGCGTGACCGGGCGCCGATCCTGCTGCGGACCCGGACTCGCGCGGTCACGGCGGAGGACTACGAGGCGTTGTCGCGGGAGGCGGTGCCCGAAGCGGCGAGGGTTCGCTGCATCACGGCTGACGACCGGAGTACGGCGGGGACGGTGAGGGTGCTTGTGGTGCCGGCCGCGGCGCAGCGCGACGGCGTGATCACCTTCGCCGACCTGGTGCCGTCGCCGGAGCTGATGGAACGCCTGGCGAACCGGCTGGAGCAGGTGCGGCTGGTGGGCACACAGGTGTCGGTCGAGCCGCCGAAGTACCGGGGGGTGACTGTGGTGGCCCGGCTGGTCGCCCGGCCGCGGGTTGATCGCGACCGGGTCCAGTCCGAGGCGACAGCAGCCTTGTACCGCTTCTTGAATCCCTTGCCTGGTGGTGGTTCCGACGGCCGCGGCTGGGACTTCGGCCGACCGGTGCGCACCGGTGACGTCTACGCGGTGCTGCAGGCGGTCGGTGGCGTCCAGGCGGTCGAGGACATCCGGCTGTTCACGGCGAACCCCGTCACCGGCGAACGCGGGACCGAGCAGCAGCGCGTCGATCTGGAACGCAACAGCCTGGTGTTCTCGTTCGAACACCAGATCAGGGTGGAGGAACACTGATGCTGGTCTGTGGAGACTGTGGACACCACAACGGTTCGAAAGACACCTTCTGCGGCTCCTGCGGCCACTTCCTGGAGTGGAACGCCCAACTGGTCCGCACCGAGGAGCCGGCGCCACCACCCGAGCCGGAACAACCCGTCGTACGGCGAACGCTGCTGACCCGAATCCAGCGTGCCACCGCCGAACTGATCGCTGGTCCGACCATCGAACAGCCCGCCCCTGCTCCCGCCGGCGGACCTCCCGCCATTCCCCCACCCCCAGGCGCCGCGCCTCCACCCCCACCACCTCCTCCCGGCGCCGCGCCCCCACCGCCTCCACCGCCCCCGCCGCCTCTCGGCGCTGCGCCCCCGCCACCTCCGCCGCCTCTCGGCGCTGCGCCCCCGCCACCTCCGCCGCCTCTCGGCGCTGCGCCCTCACCGCCTCCGCCGCCTCCCGGCGCTGCGCCTCCAACACCTCTCGGCGCCGCGCCCCCACCACCACCACCACCACCTCCGCCGCCCCTGCGCGCCGCCCCGCCGCCACCCCCACCTGCTGGTTCTGCAGCGCCAAGGCGTGTTGCCGGCTCTTCGCCACCTCCGAGCGCTTCGCCACCCCCACCACCGCGTGGTACCACCGTCACCCCGCCACCCCCGCGCGGTACTCCCGCCTCCCCGCCGGCAGTCGGCGCTGTCGCCTCCCCGCCGTCTCCGAGTGGGCCGCCGCCCGCGGCCGAGCGGTCTGCTCGGTTGGTTGCGCCGATTGTCGAGGAGGTGCCGTCGCCCGAGGTGGTTCCTCAGCTGGCCAAGGTGCGCCCGGCGCCGGCGCGGCGTACTGCGCCGAGCAGTAAGCCGCGGCCGGGGGAGCTGATCTGTGGTGAGTGCGGCGAGGGGAACGCCCCCACGCGGAAGTTCTGCCGGCGGTGTGGGCACTCGCTGGCCGAGGCCGAGGTGGTCCGGGTTCGTTGGTGGCGGCGGCTTCGGCGCAAACCCAGGACGTTGGCGGCCGGGGCACGTCCGCGCCGGCCTGGTGATGCGAAGGGCCGGCGGGTTCTCCAGACCGCCATGATGCGGGTCCGTACCGCGGTCGGCGTGCTGATCCTCGTCTTCGGCCTGCTGGCCGGGTTCTATCCGCCGTTGCGGACGGTGGTCACCCAGCAGATCGGCAATCTCAAGCAGAAGGTGGCCGGCGTGGCCGACACCGCGCTGACGCCGATCCGCCCGGCCTCCGTGCAGGGTGCCGGGACGACGGCCGATCACCCCGCGAAGGCGGCGTTCGACACCTTCACCAATACCTCCTGGACGGCCGTCTGGAATGCGAAGAAGGTGCCTACGGCAACTGTTCAGCTCGATCGCCCGGTGGCGTTGCGCAAGGTGATCGTCAGCAACGGCGACCGGAAGACCTTCGCCGCGCAGCTGCGACCGGCCAGCTTGATGTTCAAGTACTCGAACGAGAAGTTCGACCTCGTGCAGCTGGCCGACACCCCCGAGCCGCAGGAGATCGCGTTGCGGAACGCGGTCGGTGTCAGCAACATCACCGTCACCATCGTCAACGTCTTCCCGGCGCAGGACGCCAAGACGGTCGCCCTGTCCGAGATCGAGCTCTTCGGCATCGGCTGAGTCGCCGGCCAGACCCACCACACACGTCAAACCAGGAGGACGGATGAGAGGAACACCCGGCGGCCTCGGTACGCCGTACCCGCTGGGATCTCTGCTGCCTGGGGTGTTCCAGGAGGACGAGTTCCTGATCCGGTTCACCGCCGCCATCGACGAGCTGATCGCGCCGGCCATCGCCACCTTGGACTGTCTCGCCGCGTACGTCGATCCTGCGCTCGCGCCGCCGGACTACCTCGGGTGGCTGGCCGGTTGGGTCGGCACCGAGCTGGACGAGACCTGGAGTGTCGAGCAGCAGCGCGCCGCGATCGCGCAAGCGGTCGAGTTGCATCGTGGCCGCGGCACCATCGGCGGGCTGAGCCGGCAACTGGAGTTGGCCACCGGCGGCGAGGTGGAGGTCACCGACACCGGCGGTGTCCGCTGGTCACTCGAGCCGGTGGACGACCACACCGGCCACCCGCCCGCGCGGCTGACGGTCGTCATCCGCGGTACGGACGTGAGTGCTGCCGCCGTTGACGACCTCGTGAACGCCGCCAAACCCGCGCACGTCCCGCACGAAGTTCGAGTCGAACCGCTGAACACCCCAGCCTGAGAGCGCGGGTGCTCAGCGGCGGGAGGTGAAGCCTGGCGGCTGGTAGCTGCCAGGGACCACCAGCAGCGGGCTCTGGGCCCGGACCGACGTCCCGCCAACGCCCGCCGTCACCGGCCACGTGCCGGCGCTCGTCTGCGGGAAAACCAGCATCTGCTGGGAGAAGGTCCCGTCCGGCTGAGCCAACGCGATCGACGAACTCCGAGCGCCAGGCGTCACGAAGGTGAGGGTGATCGCCTGCCCGGGCGGGAAGTTGCGCCCGCTGACAGTCACCACCCGGTTCGGCCGGACCACCGCCGGGTCGGTCGTCAGGGTCGGCGCGGTCGCGGTACTGCGCAGCGCGACCAGATGCCGATAGGTGAGGTCCGCCGTCACGATGTCGAGTACGCCGTTGCGCTGACCGGCGTTCTGCGGGGTGGTGGTCACCTGGATCGTGCAGCTGCCACCCGGGCTCAGAACCGTGCCCGCACAGGTGTTTCCGGCGACCGCGAAGTCGCCGGCCGTGAAGCGAGGACCTTCCAGTACGACGACCTCGGTCACGGTGATCGACGTGGTGGCAGCGTTCCGGACGGTCAGGGTCTGAGCTGGACGCGCGACCAGCGCAGTCCCGGCACCGGCGAAGATCACCGGCTCCGGCGACACCACCAGCCCGCCGCTCTCGCCCGGCGGTTCAGGAGGTGGAGGTTCGGTCGGCGGTGAGGTCGGCGGATCCACCGGTGCATCGGTGCCAACAGCAACCAATTGTGCAGTGGTGGCGGTCCCGTCCGGCAGCTCGATCCGAAGGCCGGCCTGCTGTTCCCCGCCCGCGCCCGGAGTGAAGGTCACCGACACCGCACAGGTTCCGGTCTCATGCAGCATTGCCCCGACACAGTTCTCGGCCCCCGTCAAAGCGAAGTACCGCGCATCAGGTCCGGTCACCGTGATGGCTCCCACCCGAACCGGCCCGAAGCCGATGTGCCGTAGTACGACGGTCCTCGTCACGGTGGTGCCGACAACAACGGATCCGAAGTCGACAGGATCGCTGAGCAGACCAGGACGGAACGCCCGCGCGAACACCGCGCCGGCACAGCAAGGCTCCGGTAGCAGATCATCACCTGCCGACGAGAAGGTGAGGACAGCGCCATCGGCGGACAGTTGCGGAGCCTGACTCGGTCCCTCGGCCGGACAGGCGGATGCGTCTTGGCTGCCGCAATCGGCCACCGCGGCAGGTGAACCGAGCTCACCGGCCAGCCGCGGCAGCCCCGCGACGGCACGCTCGGCATCCACCGTCAGGTCCCGCAGCACGATCGCGGTACGGCCGGATTCACCGTAGTCACCGTGCATATTGGCCGCAGAGCTCTCGAACGCCACGTAGCGCCCATCGGACGACAGCGCGGGAGCGCGACCCTCCTGCGGTAGCCCGTTCACATCTGCTGAGGCGACCGAGGCCGTCACCGACGCGCCGCCACCCGGTCCCAGCGCGCCGTCGCCATCAGGATCACGATCGACGACGACGGTACTGACCGCTCCGACGATGCCGGGATCCTGCTCGAAGGCAACCACTCTGCCGTCGGCCGAGATCACCGGATGATGGCCGAGCCCGGTCAGATCGCCGTCCGGCCCGTAGTCCACGCGGTCGATCCTCGCCGTCGCGAGCTCGAAGGCCTGGACAGTCGAGAGCCGGCCGATCGGAGGGGTCGGGACCAGAGCGGTGAACACCACGGTGCCGCCGTCGGCGGACACGTGAGGAGCCTCCTCGGTGCCCAGCGCGGTCGGCAGGTTCTGCAGTGGCCTGGTGAAGAGGTCGGGATCAGGAGGGTAGGGCCGGCCTGCTGGGTCCTTGCCGATCCGGGCGACCACGACATCGGAGAGCTCCGCGTCATCTGCCGTCTCCTGCCAGCTGATCACGTCCGCGTCGGCGGACAGACTGGGCTTGGCGCCGTCGGGCGGAGTACCGGAGAGTGGCACCGGGCTGAAGTGCTCGTAGGCGTAGTCCATCGACTCGTCCGGCCGGCGTTCGTCGAAGATGCCGTCGCCGTCGGGATCGCGGTCACACAGCAGGACGCGCCGCCCGCTGGGCCAGTAGCCGTCCTGCAGGTTGCGCGCGACGCTGTCGAACGCGACGTACCGGCCGTCGGCCGAGATCGACGGCTGACCGCTGTCGCCGTTGCCGAGCTCCTCGTTGGCCGCCGTACGCCGGATCGGCGCGGCCCGGCCGCGGAAGGAAGCGAGCGCGGTCTGCGGGACGCCCCGGCTGATCAGCACGGTGTGCCCTGGCGACCGACGATCCCGGACGTAGACGTTGACCGGGTCACCGGGGACCGGCCGCACGCCGGGATCGAGCTGCGTCTTGGACTCGAACGCGACGTACCGGCCGTTACCGGAGATCGCCGGCGCGCTCGCGGCCGCCGGGTCACCGCCGCCGTCCGGCACCGACAGCACCTGGACCTCGGCGGCGGACGCCACCAGCGCGACCGGTACCACGGCGCCGAGGTTGATGGTTGCGGTGAGCAACACTCCGGTCAGGATCAGGGTGCGCGCTCTGGGAATCCGTCGGTGCACGGTGGTCCTCCTGCTCGGATCGCTTCGAGCGTAGGGACGGGCAGGTGGCGACGGGTGCCCGATGGTCGCGGCCGGCAGGCAGCCCGGACTGCCCGATCGGGCAGCAAAGACATCGCGTCCGGTTAGCCCCGGACGACTGCCGGGCGGGTCGTCGCCGGGCCAGGCTGATCGGCATGGCAGCCACAGCGTCCTTGTCGGAAGACCACCTCGCGATCGAGCCGGGCGAGACCGGCCGCTGCGAGCTCGCCGTCACGAACACGGGGAGCCTGGTCGACCAGTTCTCGATCACGCTGGTCGGCGTCCCCGGCGACTGGGTGACGATCGAACCCGCCACGGTGAACCTGATGCCGGCCACCAGCGCGACGGTGACGCTCGTCTTCGCGCCGCCCAGGTCGTCCGAACTGGCGGCCGGTGAGCACTCCTTCGGGGTCCGGGTGGCCTCGCGCGAGGCGCCGGCGGACTCGGTCGTCGAAGAGGGCACGGTCGAGGTGAGGCCGTACCGCGAACTCGCGGCCGAGCTCGTCCCCGGGAAGCGCCGGGCGCGGCGCCGGGCCCGCTTCCGGCTGGCGGTGGACAACCTCGGCAACAGTGAGACGACCGTCGAGATCACCCTGCGGGATGCCGAGGACGACCTGCGGCTCGAGGCCGACCAGCCGGTGATCGTCACCGCGCCGGGCACCGCCACGATCGTGAAGATCCGGGCTGTTCCGCACCGGCGTTTCCTTCGCGGTCAGCCGAGGACGCTGCCGTTCGAGGTGGTCAGCACCGCCGCCGGCGACGAGCCGATCAGGTCCAGCGGGGTGGTTCTGCAGGAGCAGTTGATCCCGAAGTGGCTGCTGCCCGCGGTGGCCGCGTTCGCCGTACTGGTGGTGGCCCTGGTCGCTGCCTGGTTCGCCTTGCTGAAGCCGGCCGTCGAATCGGTGGCCACCGAGAAGACCGAGCAGCAGGTCGCTCGCGCGGAGACCGCGGCGTCGAAGGCGACGGTGGCCGCGGCGAAGGCCGGTAACGCGGCGACGGTCGCGCAGTTGGCGGCGGGGATCACTCCGACGCCGGAGCCAGGCGAGACCCAGGGCAGCAAACCATCCGTGCCGGCACCCGGTACTCCGTCGCCGAAGCCGAGCGCCAAGCCGAGTTCCAGGCCCACCCCGAAGCCGAGCGCGGTCACCCCGACCGGCCCGGTACCGCTGAGCTTCCGGGTCGCCACCACGGCCAAGATCGTCACGGATGGCTCGTTCGCCACCTTCAGCTACTCGGCGCCGGACAAGAAGAGCGTGAACATCTCCGACCTGGTCCTGCAGAACCCGCGCGGTGACACCGGCATCCTGCGGATCTCCATCGGCAAGGACGTGCTGCTGGAGACCGGGCTGGCCAACTTCCGCGACCTCGACTACCACTACCTCGAACCGCTGCACGCGGAACCGGGACAGGAGGTGACGGTCTCGGTCAACTGCACCGTCCCCGGCGGTGGCGCGGAGCGCTGCACACCGTCGGTCTCCTTCTCGGGTCAGCTGGTCTGAGGACAGAGCTCAGATCATGCCCTCGCGCAACGCGTAGGCGACGGCATGCGAGCGGTTGCGTAGCTGGTAGCGGGTGGTGACGCCGTGCAGGACGTTCTTGACCGTCCGCGGCGAGTAGCTCAGCTGCCCGGCGATCTCGTCGGTGTCGAAGCCGTCGGCGACCAGGCGCAGGATCGCGACCTCGCGGGCGGACAGGCCGGCCAGGCGCAGCCCGCGCGGCGTCAGTACCGCGTTCTGCATGTGGGAGACCTGTTTGAGCAGTCGGTTGAGCAGGTCGGGCGGTAGCTCCGCCTCGCCGACGGCCGCGCGCTTCACCAGATCGGTGAGCTTGTCCGAGGTCACTTCGGACCGGCGGACCAGACCGCAGACCCCGGCCTCGATCACCGAGATCAGATCGCCGTCGTTGAGTGATCCGACCACCAGGATGATCTTGTCCAGACCGTGCCGCCGAAGCCCGCCCAGGATCTCCAGGGTCGCGCCGTCGGGTGTCTCCGCCGCGACCACCGCGACGACGGCCTCGCTCAGGTGTTCGTCGGGCACCACCCGCAGATCGGGCTGGAACCGCAACTGGCTCTCCACCCCCGCTCGTGAGATCGGATCCGCCGAATAGGCGTAGACCGGAACCCGAAGTCCCATCGTTCCTCCCCGTGTCGTGGCGTGAGGCAACGATGCGCGTCCGGTCCGGCCGAACGCCCTAGGGCCGGTCCCTAGGGACGCCCCAGTTCCCTGCCCTGACCTAAACTCGGGCGGGTGACCCACTGCCCGGCCCGGTACGACGAAACGCTCGGGATGTGGGTCGTCGACGAGCCGGCTGAGGTGCGTTCGGTGCTCCTCGATCCGGCGACGTTCCGGCCGGACAACGCCGTCGTCGCGCACACCGCGCTGAGTGTGAAGGCGTTGCGGGTGCTGCAAGGCGCCGGGTTCGCGTTGCCGCCGACGCTGGCGAACAACGCGGGAGAGTCGCATCGGCCGATCCGGGCGGCGGTGGCTCGGTTCTTCAGCCCGGCAAGGGTTGCTGCGGTCGAGCCGTTGACGCGTCGGCTGGTGGCGGAGCGGGTCGAGTTGGCACGTGCCGCGTTGGAGGTTGGCGCGGTCGATCTGGTGGAGCTGGTTGCCGCTGAGCCGCCCGCATTGGTGTTGCTGGAGCTGCTCGGGTTGCGGGACGTCGACGTACCGGCGTTGAAGGCGTGGAGTCGCGAGTCGCTGGAACTGTTCTGGGGTTGGCCTTCCGAGGACCGGCAGTTGGAGTTGGCGCACAGCGCGGCGGAGTTCTACGGCTGGTTGCGGGAGCGGGTGGTCGCCGCTCGGCGGTTGCCGGGTGAGGATCTGTTCGGCGTACTGGTGCGGCTGGGGTTGAGCGACGAAGAGGTGTGCGCGGTCGCGTACTTCCTGCTGATCGCCGGCCAGGAGACGACGACGCAGCTGATCTCCACGGCGATGTACCGATCGCTGACGGAGTCAGTGGAGCTGGATCAGGTACTTCGTGAGTCGTCGTCGGTGCCCACCTGGCGACGGGTCACCGCCGAAGCCACGATGGTCGGCGACGTGGAGTTGCCCGCCGGTGCGCCGATCCTGCTCGGGCTGTCCGGGCATGGTGGGCCGGCGGATCTCGCCTTCGGGCTGGGGATTCATCGCTGCCTCGGTGCCGGCCTGGCCCGGCTCGAGGCGCGAGTTGCCCTGGAGGTCACCGGGCCGCTACTGGCTGCTGTGGAGGCGGTCGAGGCAGTACCGCCGATGATCGAACTGCTCTCGTTCCGGGCGCCGGCCCGGGTGCTGGTGAGAACGCGATTACAGCCCTGCTGACCTGCACCGATACCCTTTGCGGGTGACTGAGCATGAGCTGGTTCTGGTCGTCGACTTCGGGGCGCAGTACGCGCAGTTGATCGCGCGCCGGGTGCGCGAGGCGAACGTGTACTCCGAGATCGTGCCGTCCTCGATGCCGGTCGAGGAGATGCTGGCCAGGAACCCGAAGGCGATCGTCCTGTCCGGCGGACCCCAGTCGGTGTACGCCGAGGGCGCGCCGCGGGTCGACTCGGCGCTGTTCGAGGCCGGGGTGCCCGCGTTCGGGATCTGCTACGGCTTCCAGGCGATGGCGCAGACGCTGGGCGGCGACGTACGGCGTACCGGGCTGCGGGAGTTCGGCCGGACGCCGGTCACTGTGAGCGAGCCGGGCACGCTGCTGGCCGGGATCCCTGCGGACCTCAACGTCTGGATGTCCCACGGTGACGCCGTGCACGCGCCGCCGGTCGGCTTCGAAGTACTGGCTGCTTCGTCGGGCGCCCCGGTCGCGGCCTTCGAAAACCTGGAAGCCAGGCTCGCCGGCGTGCAGTGGCACCCCGAGGTGCTGCACTCGCAGGCCGGCCAGGCCGTGCTGGAGCACTTCCTGCACAACATCGCCGGTCTCAAGGGCGACTGGACGACCACCAACGTGGTCGAGGAGCAGGTCGAGCTGATCCGTCAGCAGGTCGGCGACAAGCAGGTGCTGTGCGCGCTGTCCGGTGGCGTCGACTCCGCCGTCGCGGCCGCCCTGGTGAGCAAGGCTATCGGCGACCAGCTGACCTGTGTGTACGTCGACCACGGGCTGCAGCGCTCCGGCGAATCCGACCAGATCGAGAAGGACTTCGTCGCCGTCACCGGTACGCGCCTCGTCGTGGTCGACGCGGAGGACCAGTTCCTCGGCGCGCTGGCCGGGGTCACCGATCCGGAGCAGAAGCGCAAGATCGTCGGCCGCGAGTTCATCCGCACCTTCGAGGCGACCGCCCGCCAGCTCGACGCGGACCGGCACATCGAGTTCCTGGTCCAGGGCACCCTCTACCCGGACGTGGTCGAGTCCGGCGGCGGCACCGGTACGGCGAACATCAAGTCCCACCACAACGTCGGCGGCCTGCCGGACGACCTGCAGTTCTCGCTGATCGAGCCGCTGCGGACGCTGTTCAAGGACGAGGTCCGCGAGCTCGGCATCGCCCTCGGCCTGCCCGAGTCGCTGGTCTACCGGCACCCGTTCCCCGGCCCCGGCCTGTCCATCCGGATCATCGGCGAGGTCACCAAGGACCGCCTCGAGATCCTCCGCGCGGCCGACCTGATCGCCCGCACCGAGCTGACCGCGGCCGGCCTGGACCGCGAGATCTGGCAGTTCCCGGTGGTGCTGCTCGCCGACGTCCGCTCGGTCGGCGTCCAGGGCGACGGCCGCACCTACGGCCACCCGGTCGTCCTGCGCCCGGTCACCAGCGAGGACGCGATGACCGCCGACTGGGCGCGGCTGCCGTACGACGTACTGGAGAAGATCTCCACCCGGATCACCAACGAGGTCGACGAGATCAACCGGGTTACCGTCGACATCACCAGCAAGCCCCCGGGCACCATCGAGTGGGAGTGACACCCCCCACCTGTGAGGATGGGCCGCATGGCTGAAAGAGATGTTGAACGGGAGTATTCGGTAGCCGACTTCGCCGCGAAGCTGCGGCGGCTGGCTGATGCCCTGGAGTCCGGCAAGCCGTTCCGGATCCAGGTGGCCGGTGAGCGGTTCACCGTGCCGAAGAACGCGCAGGTGAGCGTCGAGCACGAGCGCGGCGACGACGAGGAAGAGATCGAGTTCCAGCTGAAGTGGAGCCTGGCCGACGCCGACGAGGACCCGGACGACGACACCGAGGTCTGACCATGTCGAAAGCCCAGGAGGTTCGCTTCCTGGGCTTTTTGCCTGCTTCCTGAGAGTTCCTTCACAATTCGGCGGGAGCGCTTGTGGGGTAGGCGTTCGTACCCCCAGAGTTATCCCCCGTGGGGAAGTCTCTGGGTGGGGTGAGGGTCAGTCGTCGGCAGTTGCTCGGAGCCGGCACCGTGCTGGCCGCGACCGGCGCGACGATGGTCGGTACGTCGGCATCGGTATCGGCCGACACGTACGGCTCGGGCGAGCTCGGCCCGTGGCGCGAACTACGCCACGCGGTCTCGAACGACGAACAGATCCGCCGCGTCCGCGAGACCGACGGCGTCTTCATGTTCGGCGACAGCATCGGCGTCCAGGACGGCAACGACCTGGCCCTCCGCCTGACCAAACTGACCGGCAAAGCGCTCGCCATCCACTGCTGGTCAGGCCAACCGGCGGAAGGCGCTGTGGATGCCCTGCAAACCTGGGCAACGCAGTACGGCCTCCCCAGCCGGATCCTGATGGCCACCGGCACCAACGACATCTTCAAGCCCCCCGCCTTCGGCCCCCAGGTCGACCGCGCCCTCCAGATCGCCGGCCCGACCCGCACCGTCTACTGGGTCAACACCAAGGTCTCCCGCACCAGAGAATCAGACCTGACCCAACGCGCCGACCTCCGCAACAGCGCCTGGATCAACCGCCAACTCGACGACGCGGCGCGGCGGTATCCGAACCTGAATGTTGTTCGCTGGTCGGAGTTTCTGGGCGAGGTGAAATACCCGCATCGGTATCTGCGCGATGGGTTGCATACGTCGGTGCCGCTGGGGCAGCACTGGCGCAATGAGCTGATCCTCAGGGCTCTGCGGAAGCCGGTACTCCGCTCCGGCCCGACTGCATAGCCTGCCCCTTCACCCGGCTCGTGACGCTGCGCGTCACCTCGCAACCAACCAGGGCGAGCTGTTGCCGGCGCCCTGAGCAGCCTCGTGATGCTTCGCGTCACCTCGGCGATAGGTGTCATAGAGCAGATACGGCCGTCACCTTCAAACGCACACCACGTGATGTGAGAGTGAATTACGCGAGACGAAGAATCCCCCGGTGGGCCGCGACACCTACTCCGGCAGGGGTTCTAGACTCCAAGGCATGGCTCAGTACCTGCAAGTTTCGACAGCTACTCCGTCCCGCGCTGAGGCAGTTCGTCTGGCAGGTTCGTCAGTAAAGGCCGGACTCGCGGCAGGCGCGCAGGTCGTCGGACCCGTCACCTCGGTGTTCTGGCACGAAGGTCAGTACGGCGAAGGCGAGGAATGGCAGGTCTTGTTGAAAACCACCGAGGCCCGGTACGCCGAACTGGAGTCTCACGTCCTGCAGCACCACCCATGGAAAAACCCGGAGGTAGCAGCGGTGCCGCTAGTTGCAGGATCCGAGGGGTACTTTGAGTGGCTGAACCACACAACAGCCAAGCACTAACTTCGTGCCCTCTCCAGTACTGCCGAGACCTCAGGTCCGCCGTACTGCGTAAGCCGTTGAAGTACACCACGCAGTCGTCCACCCGGCCTGGCTGATCCGACACCAGCTGCCAGGTCCAAGGCGCATCCGGTCACAGCCGCCGCATGCTCAAGGCTGTTGGCATCCAGGTGGGCATGGGCAAGCATCGGAAATGTTGAGCCGGGGCTGGCTCGCAAAGCCTCTTTGGAAGGGATGACAGCCCGCACCAACCACCGCGCTTTCACGGCAGCGGGACGAGCGACGAAGGAGCGAGGTAGCTGGGGGGTGGGGAGCATGCGACGAAGGAGCAGGCGTGGGCGTCGGAGTCAGCTGTCTCGGAGCTGAGCTTCCAACGTGCTGGCTTCTTCAGGGCGGCCCAACGCACGTAGGCGGTCGGCGAGGAGATAACCGGCTCGGTGCCACGCGGGGTCGCCGGCAGGAAGAGCGTTGAAGATCTCGCGGACCAAGGTGTCGTCGGTGGTGCCGTGCTCAGCAACCAGCAGACGCGCGTTGATCAACTGACCTTCGAAGCCACCGCGTTCGTAGTACTCCGCAGCCTGCCGCGCCTGGGTGACCGCCGACCCAACGTCGCCCACCTGGAGTTCCAGCAGGGCAAGATCCCAGTGGACGCCAGCTTGCTGAAAGACAACAGTGTCGTCTGCAGAGGGCAGCGCGTCGAGGACAGGCCGGCATCGGTCGAGCAACTGCCTGACCAGGTCGAAATCACCGGAGTACCGGGCCGACTGCCCAGCAAGCCGGAGCGCCTGGACGAACTCGATCGGACGCTCGGCAGCCTCGAAGTACTCCGCAGCAGCCAGCAGCGCGTCAACCGCCTCCTGGTCGCGATCCAAACGCTCGAGCAGCATGCCCTCGTCCTGGCGCAGCAGGCCGAGCCAATGGGGGTGCGCGTCTTCCGGCGCATCCGTCAACTGCAGACGGACGAAAGACAAAGCCGTGTCCAGCTCACCAAGTGCGCGATAGGCATCAATCAGTACGCCGCGCGCCTCGGCCAATGCACCCGCAAAATCAGGGTCGCCCTCGAAAGACGGCGACGCCTCCTCAGCGGTCTCGGCTGCCTCCAAAGCACGCCCGCCGAGCAGGTAGGCGCGCGCCAGATCGACCTGACAGAAGGCGATATGCAGCTCAGCCCCGGGCTGGCCGACGGCGATCGCGATCGCTTCTTCGAGGTCGTCGATTGCCTCGGCCGGCCGTTCCAGCATCGTCCGGATCCGCCCGCGTTGCCGATACGCCAGCGACCTCGGCAGGTCCTCGCTGATCGAAAGCCCGGCGGTGGCGGCGTCCTCGGCCTCGTCGAGCCGGTCCAGTTGGGTCAGCAGGTTGCTGTGCAGGATCGCCGAGTTCGCCAACTGGTCGCCGTCGGTCTCGGGCAGCTGCCGAGCAGCCGCCAACTCCACGACAGCCTCCTCGAATCGCCCGGCCTGCGCGTACATCGTCGCCAGCGAGTCCTGCCACCCGGCCCGGCGCCGCGGCTCGTCGTTGGCGATCAGCCAGCGCATCGGCGCCTCACCCGTAGCCAGCGCTTCCTCGATCTGGCCCAAGTAGCCGAGCAGCCGCGAGATTCGCGCCCGATCCCGCAACAACCGGGCCTCCTCACCGAGCGAGGAGTAGATCGTCAGCGCCTCACGCCAACAGTCGAGCGCCGCCTCAGGATCCTCGTACGACGCCAAGCCCTTCAAATCAAGCAGTCGCGCCTGATCCAGCGGCGTCCGGTCGGCCTCGGCGACCTCTCGCTCAAAGGCCTCCCACGCGGCGACAGACTCGTCGCGCCGATAGTTCTGCCAAGCCTCCTCAGCTCGATCGAGCCACTCCCGCCCAACCGGCGGCGACGCCGGCGCAGGCGAGACCGACGACGCATCATCACCCGGCAAATCATCAACACCCGGTGCCACAGCCCGAGCCTGCTGCCGAGCATGCGCCCGCCGAGCCGTCTCCGACAACGGCAGATACTCAACCCAAGGCTCAGCCGTCAACACCGCCCGCACCAACTCACCCTGATGCGAAGTCCCATTGCGCTCATCAAACCGCGCCGCAAGCCCCAACGCCCGCGCAGCCAACTCCTCAGCGAGCTGCCCAGCCGGCACATCCTCACCGCGAGGCCGCCGAACCATCAGGTCCACCCGACTCAAGGCCAACGACGCCGCAGCCGCAAAGTTCATCTCCGCCAACGCGCTAGGCGGATCATCCAACTCGCCCAAGTGCCGCTCAACCAGCTCGACAGCCCTTGTTTCATTACCAGTCCGCGCACAGAACACCACATGCGACGCATAAGCATTCAACTCACCCGGCAGATTCCGCAGCGCCCGATAGGCCCGCCGATGCGCATCCACCGCCTCCGAATACATGCCCTCGGCAACATAAGCCGGCAGCAGCTCGGTCAGCATCTGTTGCGGCTGCTCGGCACACGTCAACGTCCCATCCAGTACGCCGACCGCCAACGCCACCGCATCAGCGGGCCGCCCGGTCCCGATCAGGTGCTGCACCTTCGACGTCGGATCGCACCCCACGCAATCGGACAACGAATCCCGCGGCGCCGTCGACCAAAGCCGGTACTGCTCAGCCGCCGTCTCGGCATCACCGATGTGGTCGGCAACCATCCACCGATACTGGTGCACCGCGTGCATGCTGTGCCCGCCGGTCCGCCACCGCCGCTCCATGTCATCCAGTACGCCGTACGTCTGCGCCAACGGCACCTCAGGAAACTGGCTCAACGTGCTCGGCGCGTACTTGAATGTCCACAAGAACGTGTGCGTGTGATCGCTGTATCGCTCCGGCTCGGCATCCCAATCAGCCACGCACCGCGCGAACGGCACCAGCGACTTCCGCGCCTCCCCGCCCATCACGTACGCCGTCACCAGGCCGAGTCGCGCGTAGAACCCCAACTCCTGATTGCCCGCAGCATCGGCTCGGCGTACGACGTCCTCCAGCAGCGCCGACCGTGCCTTCCCGTACGGCGCACTCTCGGCCCGCTGCAGCCGCTCCAGCAGATCGTCACTCATCGCAGGTCCTCCGCACGCGGGACGGCCTGGTCGAGCAGGCCAAGGAACGATCGGTTCACCAGAGCGGAGTCCGCCGGGCCGATCGGGTGGTAGCCGAGCATCAACGCGTGCCCGTACAGGCCTTCCACGGCCAGCCGGGTCAGCTCGGGATCGGTCAGCGAGACCATTCGCCGTACCAGCGGGCTCCGATGGTTGAGCACGAGTTGCGGTCGGCTGTCGTCATGGGTGTCGAGTGCGCCGAGCACCTCGGACCACAACGCGTCGGCCTTGCTCTTCGTACTGCGAAGCTCAGCGGCGAACTGCGCCGACCGGTCGACCAGGTAGATCGCGGGCAACCCGGCCGGGTCGAACGCGCGGACCACCACCTCGCAACCGACGGCGTCGAGCGTCTCCTGAGCGAGCCGAACGAACGGCCGCAGCGCAAGCTCAGTCGCCGGATCCAGACTGTCGAAGCTGGTCGACAACTCGGTCGGGTCGAACCGGCTCGCGGTCAAGTCAGGCACGACCTCCGGCAGCCGCTCGATCAGCTCGCTGTCATAGGTATAGCCGCCGTTGACCACAGTGATCTGCTGGGCAGCAGCGACCGCAGCCAGCTGGCGAAACTCCTCGGTGGTCGACACATACCGGATCTCGCCATGCCGTTCGTGCAGGTCAGCCGCGGTCATCCGGCCGTTGTTGGTCTCGAAGCGCAGCCAGCGATAGACCAGCCGGAGCATCTCGTCGTCGTGCAGCGCGAGCGCCTTCACCCCGAGCTGGTGGATGCCGAGGAAGCGGTCGAGCTTCTGCGGGTCGGTACTGCCGAGCCGGACCAGCCAGCCGCGTAGCTGAGCCCCGAGGGCTTCGCGGGTGGCTTCGAGGTTGCCGTCGTCGAAGAGCGCTTCGCGGCTCGCGGTCGGGCGGAGTTCGGAGGTGTCGATCACGGCGCGGACGAAGAACGCCCAGTCCGGCAACAGGCCCTCGACGCCTTCCGCCAGCAGCATGCGCTTCAGGTAGACGCGGTGGGTCGCGCGCTCGGCCGGGTTGGCGGGGATGGGGAGGACGAAGGCGACACCGGTCAGCCCGGCGGCCGGGATGTTGAGCGGGATCACGTCGAACGGCGTGAAGCCGAGCTTGTCCTGCGCGTAGCCGACCAGCTCGGCGCGTTGCGTCGTACCGGTGGCTTCCCAGGGGGAGCGGCCGTCGGTCACCTGCTCGCCGTTGACCCGGATCTCCAGCGGGAGCAGCGCGCCGAAGAGGCGGATCAGCTCGACGACGGTGGCCGGCTTGAACCACTGCTCGGCGCCGCGACGGGCGGACAGCGTGACCGTGGTGCCGATCTCCGCGCGCTCGCCGGTCTGCTCGATCGTGTAGCGGCCGTCCGCGGTACCGATCCAGAGGGTGGTGGGGCCGTCGGCCGGGCGGGTGACCACCTCGATCTCCTCGGCCACCATGAACGCCGAGAGCAACCCGATCCCGAACTGCCCGAGGAACTCGGTCCGCGCGAAGCCGATCTCGTCGCGCTTGGAGCTCCGCCCGATCGTTGCCAGCAGCTCCGTCACCTGCTCAGGCCGCAGCCCGATCCCGGAGTCGCTGATGCTGATCCGCCGCTCGTCCACCTGTACGTCGATCCGCCCGGGCGCGTCGGCGTCCAGCGCGCGGCGCGCGGTAATCGCGTCCACGGCGTTCTGCAGCAGCTCCCGCAGGTAGACCCGCGGGCTGCTGTACAGGTGGTTGCTCAGCAGATCGACGATTCCGTGCAGGTCGACCTGAAATTTCTCGCTACCCATTCCCAGCCTCTCTCCAGCCAAGCCCGCACACGCTACCTTGAGAACAGAGTCTTGAGCCTGGGGAGGGCTGATGGTGCTCACGGTGGGGACGTTCAACCTGAACAACCTGTTCGACCGCTGGAACTTCGCCGGTGCGGTGGAGGCGCTGGCGGCCGGTACGAGTTCGGTGCCGGCGACGTACACGTTCGATACCGAGGACCGGCGGCGGCTGCAGCTGGACGGGCGGGGCAAGCTGCTGGTCTCCAAACCGGCGGCGGACACCGGCCGGATCGCGGAGCGGCTGCTGGCGGCGGATGTCGACGTCTGGGTGGTGCAGGAGGTCGAGAACGTCGACGTCCTGCGGGAGTTCAACCGCGAGCACCTGAACGGCGCGTACCAGCACGTGATGGTGATCGACGGCAACGACTCGACCCGGTTCATCGACATCGGGATCCTGTCCCGGCGGCCGATCGGCGGCGTGACCAGCTACCAGCGGGTGTTCCATCCCGACGTGCCGACGCGGCCGATCTTCTCCCGCGACCTGGTCGAGGCGGAGATCCTGGATGCGAAGGGCCGCCGGATCCTGACCGTCTTCGGCACCCACCTGAAGTCGAAGTTCGTCGACTTCACCGTCGAGGACCCGATCGCGGCCGCCGCCGAGGCGCAGTTGCTGCGGCAACGGCAGGCCGAGACGATCACCCGGATCATCGCCAACCGGACGTCCAGCCGCCAGCGCTACCTGCTCTGCGGCGACATGAACGACACCCCGGACTCGTCCGCGCTGGTCGCGTACGCGCAATCCGGCCTGGTCAACGCGCTCACGGCCCCGACCGAGGTCGGCGCGGTCAAGACGAAGGTCGAGCTGCCCGCGAGCCCCGCCTGGACGTCGACCTTCAAGGCCTCCGGGCAGCCGCGCACCTTCGACCTGATCGACCAGATCTGGCTGTCACCGGCGCTGGTCCCGAGACTCACCGGCGCCTTCATCGGCCGCCGCAAGAAGCTCGCCCGGGACGGCACCGACCACGATCCGGCCTGGATCACCCTGGACCTCTGACCGCTTTTGCCGGCTACGCCTACAGTTCGGGGCGTGGACGATCTTGCTGAACTCATCGCGCAGGCGGACAGACTGGTCTTCGGGGCGAACCCGGCCCAGGCCCTGGAGCCGTTCGGGCGCGCGGTGGCGGCGTACGACGCACAGCCGGATCCGGACGAACTGGACGGACTGCTGACCACCTTCGGGTACGTCGCACTGCAGTTCGACGAGTACGCTGGGCTGCCGCTGACCCTGACGCTGGAGATCCTCGACGACCTGGAACGGCGGCACCTCGAGGCGGGCAACAGTCTGCGGATCGTGCACTTCTGCCGCTGGCTGGTGGCCCGGCATCTCGGTGACGCGGAGGCGGCAGAAGCGCAGTACCAGGCCTGCTTGGCCGCGCCGCGGGACGACTTCGCCTGGTGTGAGGGCTGCGAGCAGATCTACCAGATCCGGCACCTGATCGAGACGGGTCGGCCGGAACAGGCTGTCGCAGTGGCCGAGCAGGCGTTCGCGACCCCGGTTGAAGGTTGTCATCAGCAACCACAGGCGTTGCTGGCCGCGGCGCTGCCGGCGTACGTCGCGGTCGGTGACCTGGACGCGGCGGCGGACGCCCACCGGACGGCGTACCGGCTGGTGCGGGAGGATCCCGACGAGTTGTTCGCGCACGCCCAGCACATCCGGTTCTGCGTGCTGACGGGGAACCAGGATCGCGCCGAGGAGCTGATCGAGCGGCATCGCGGTGGTCTTGAGGCGGATGTCTCCGAGTACGACGCGCTGGCGTTCTGCCTGGCGGCCGGACGCACGCTCGGCGAGGGCGAGTTCACCGAGCAGGCTTGGCGGCTGGTGGCGTCGTTCGATCGCCGCAACGGCAACAAGTACCAGGGTGAACTGGTTCGGGAAGCGCTGACCGAGAAGCAGTGGGTCGATCAGTTGGAGCTGTTCGGCGATGGTGGATGCGCTGAGCAACTGGCTGCCGTGCGCGCTCGGCCCGACGACACGTTCGCGGCCTGGGACCTGGTGCAGGCGCAGATCGAGATGGCGCACCGGATGCACCTCGACGAGCGCAACGTCGAGGCCGCCGAGATCGGCGAACAGGCGCTCACCTCGCTGGGCGACGAGCGGATCGCCGAGCTGGCCCAGCCGGAAAGCCTGCGCGTACTGCGGAACGTGCTGTTCGCGGCCTACCTGGATCTCAACGAGCCGGCGGCCGCGCTGCCGCAGGCCGAGAAGGTGCTGGCCGACATCCCGCCGGACGCCGGGCCGGACTGGCTCGGGATGATCCTGCGCAAGAAAGGCGAGCTGCTCGAGCAGCTGAACCGGGATGCCGAGGCGCGAGACGCGTTGGTCGCCGCTGCTGCGCAGTACGGGCTGGCGGAGTTGCTGCATGACCAGGTGGCTGCACTGCGGCTCGCGGCTCAGTCGGCGCGGTACATCGGCGAGCTGGATCAGGCGGAGAGTCTGCTGGCGGAGGCGCGGTCGGTGGTCGACGAGTTGCCGGCAGAGGATCTGCGGAGCTCGACCAGCGATGCGGTGGTGCATTGGGAGCTCGCGTTGGTGCGGGACATGCAGGGGCGGTTGCCTGAGGCGATTGAGCTGGCGCTGATCACTGCTGGTCTGTACGAGTCGGTTGGGCAGTTGGAGAGTGCTTCGAACGCTCGCGATTACGTGGAGAACCGGCAGGCGCGGCTCAACTCCGAGTCTTGAGCAGTTCGATGCCGTCGAGCAGGCGGTCGAGGCCGAAGCGGTAGGACTCGTCGGCGGCTTCGCGGGTGCCGTCGCCGTAGCCGTTGGCGTTCCAGATCGCGGTCATCGTCGGGTGCCGCTCGACATCGAAGTACGTCTCCCAGAGGTCCCAACGCTCGTGCCACCACGCGTCATGGGTCTGGCCGGTCGACCGCTCCAGCTGCTCGCTCTCGGCGTCCAGGCCGGCGGCCGAGTCGACGTACGTCGTGATCGCGAGCGCGGCGGTGTTGGTCTGGTGTGGCGAGAGGCCCAGTACTGCGCACGCTGACAGCAGGTACTCGCGGGCGGCCAGCATGCCTGGGCCGATCGGCGGGCGGATCGTGGAGATGCTCGCCAGCCAGGGGTGCCGCTGGAACATGGCGCGCGTCTGGTCGGAGTACAAGGTGATCTGGTCGCGCCAACTGCTCGGCCGCGGTACGCCGGGGGCGGGCAGGTCGCGCTCGGCGAGGACCTGGTCGACCATCAGGTCGAGCAGCTCCTCCTTGGAGGGCACATAGGTGTAGAGCGTCATGGTGCCGACGCCCAGCGCCTTGGCGACGCCGCTCATCGAGGCGGCGGCGAGGCCCTTGTCGTCGGCCAGGCCGATGCCCGCGTCGACGACCTTGTTGAGGTCAAGGGTGGGGCGTCGGCCGAGGGCGGGCTTGGCGTCGGTGACCGGCTGGTGGTTGCGCCAGAGCAGGGCCAGGGTCCGGTCGGCCGGTCCGCCGCCGCTGTGCCGCTCTGCCATCGACCCTCCTCGGTTTCCGCTGTCGGGGAACTTTCTCACAGGCGCTCGCTTGCTATTCTCGTATACCCTACGGGAATGACGATTCTGGTGACGGGTGCGACGGGCAGTGTGGGGCGGTTGCTGGTGGACGAGCTGGTGGCTGCTGGGGTTTCAGGGGTGCGGGCGTTGACGAATCACCCCGCGCGGGCGGCTTTGCCGGCTGGGGTGGAGGTCGCCGAGGGGTATCTGGGGCGGCCGTCGAGTCTGCCGGCGGCATTGAAGGGGGTGGACACGGTGTATCTCGCGCCGCTGCCTGCTCTGGTCGACGACTTCGTGGCCTGCGCGCTGGAGGCCGGCGTACGGCGGGTGGTTTGTCTGTCGGGGGAGCCTGCGGACTACGAGGCGCAGGGGGATCCGTCGGGGTGGCACTACTCCAAGATGGAGAAGGCGATCGAGGAGGCGGGGTTCGAGTGGACTCACCTGCGGCCGGGGCAGTTCATGAACAACACGCTGGACTGGGCGCCGTCGATCAAGGCCGAGGGGGTGGTGCGGGCGCCGTACCCGGAGGCGGTGCAGACGCCGATCGACCTGGCGGACATCGCGGCGGTGGCGCGCGTCGTACTGCTGGATGAGAGCTATACCGGGAAGAAGCTGGTGATGAGCGGGCCGGAGGCGATCACGCAGCCGGAGGAGGTGGCGTGGATCGCGGCGGCGATCGGGCGGCCGGTGCGGTTCGAGGAGCTGACCCGCGAGGAGGCGCTGGCGGCGTGGACTCCGGTGATGGGGTCGGACGTGGCGAACTGGATGCTGGACGGGTTTCGGATGATGTCGGAGTACCGGGCGTCGCCGTCGCCGACGGTTCTCGAGGTGACCGGGCGGGCGCCGTTGGCGTATCGGGACTGGGCTGTGCGGAACGCGGCCGCCTTCTTTTGATCTTTGGCCGAACATGTGTTCGACTATTCTCTATGAGATGGGCCGGGCAGGGGATCGAGGCGGAGGCGCCGGGGGCTTTGCCTGGGTTGGGGTCGATCGCCGGGCTGGTGCGCAGCGTGACGACGCCGGAGTTCCGCGGTGTCACGTTCCACGAGGTGCTGGCGCGCTCGGCGCTGAACTCGGTGCCCGGCTCGGGGATGCCGTTCAACTGGACGATCAACCCGTACCGCGGCTGCACGCACGGCTGCCGGTACTGCTTTGCCCGGCCGAGTCACCGGTACCTGGAGCTGGACACCGGGCTGGACTTCGATCAGCAGATCGTGGTCAAGACCAATGTCGCCGACGTACTGCGCCGCGAGCTGGCGCGGCCTTCGTGGCGCTTCGAACAAGTTGCCCTCGGCACCAATACCGATCCGTACCAACGGGCGGAGGGGCGCTATCGGCTGATGCCGGGGATCATCGAGGCGCTGGCCGCCTCGGGGACGCCGTTGTCGATCCTGACCAAGGGGACGCTGCTGCGGCGCGACCTCGATGTGCTGGTGGCTGCCTCTGCCGAGGTGCCGGTTGGACTAGGGATCTCGTTGGCCTTGGCTGATGAGGATCTCCGCCGCACGGTGGAGCCTGGCGTGCCGTCGGTGCGCGGGCGGCTGGACCTGATCCGTGCCGTTCGCGAGGCGGGTTTGCCGTGCGGGGTGATGGTCGCGCCGGTGCTGCCCTGGATGACGGATTCGGCCGAGCAGCTGGACCACCTCTTCGGTGAGCTGGCGGCGGCCGGCGCGACCGGGGTCACGACGCTGGTCCTGCATCTGAGGCCGGGGGTGAAGGACTGGTTCATGAAGTGGCTGGCGGAAGAACGGCCTGACCTGGTCAGTCGCTACGACCAGCTCTACTCCCACGGCTCCAACGCGCTGCCCAGCTATCGCAACGCCTTCGAGGACAAGGTCCGCCCGTTGCTCAGCAAGCATGGCTTCGGCCGCAGCTCCCGGCACCGCTCGTCGTCGGGAGCGATTGAAGCCGCCGGGCCGGGGTCTTCCTCCGGCTGGGGTGAACCCACCGACCGCTTCCGTGCGCGGGGCGAGCCCGCTGACCGCTTCGGTGACCAACCGGTCGACTACACCAACCGGCGCGCACCGGCGGACAGCAATCGCCGCGGCGCGCCGGCGGACACTAACCGCCGCCGCGCCCCGGCGGGCACCAACCGCCGCGCGCCGGCGCCGGTCCCGGCGATCACTCCACCGCCGGACCAACAAACGCTTTTCTGAGCAGGGGGTGCAGGTCAGGCCAGCCGTTCGCGGAGGGTTCGTACCTCGGCCAAGAAACGTTGCTCCGGGATCTGAGGCTTGGGGCCGTCACTGGCGAGGAACGGGAACGGCTGGCCTGGCCGTGGGTCTTCGACGTACCGCGGCAACAGATGGGTGTGCAGGTGCGGACTGGTGTTGCCGAGGGTCTCGTAGTTGAGCTTCAGCGGCTGGTAGACCGCGATGATCGCTCGGGCGACCCGCAGGGTCTCCAGCCAGTAGCCGGCTGCTTCCTCGTCGGTCAGTTCGGTCGGCTCGACGACGTGCCGGCCTTTCCAGATCGCCAGCGAGTAGCCGGTCTGCATCTTGGCGCTCTGCAGGTAGCCGTCGACGTACCGTCCCTCGAAGATGCGCGCGCCGTACGGGTTGCGGTCCTGTCCCATGCCCTGGCAGAAGTCGCATTCCTCGCCGGACACCAAGGCAGCCCAGTTCTCCGGCCAGTGGTGGGTCATCCGCGGGCGGTGAGGATCTGGGGGCCTTCGGGCGTGATGGCGACGGTGTGCTCGGCGTGGGCGCCTCGGGTCTTGTCGGCGGAGCGGAGGGTCCAGCCGTCGTCGTCGATCACGTAGACAGAGCCGGGGCCGTGCCAGAACCAGGGCTCGATGGCGATCACGTGGCCGGCCCGGAGCTTCAGGCCGCGGCCGGGGTGGCCGCCGTTGGGGACGTGGGGCTCTTCGTGCATCCGGCGGCCGATGCCGTGGCCGCCGAAGTCGAGGTTGGTGCCCAGGCCGGCCCGGCGGCCGATCTCGCCGATAGCTGCTCCGACGTCACCCAGCCGTGCGCCCGGTACGGCGGCCGCGATCCCGGCGGCCAGCGCCTGCTCCGTCGTCTCGATCAGCTCCAGGTCCTCGGCGCGTGGGGTGCCGATCGTGAAGCTGGTGGCCGAGTCGGCGCACCAGCCGTCGACCGAGGCGCCGCAGTCGACGTTCAGCAGGTCACCGTCGGCCAGCCGAAGGTTGCTGGGCAGACCGTGCAGCACCGCGTCGTTCACCGACGTGCAGATCACTCCGCTGAACGGCTTCGTCGCGAACCCGGGCTGGTACCCCTCGAACAACGACACCGCGCCGGCGGATTTCAGCACGTCCCGGGCCACCTCGTCCAGCTCCCGCAGCGAGACGCCGACGGCGGCCTCCTTCTTCACCGCGGTCAGCGCGGCCGCGACCACTCGTCCAGCGGCGCGCATCTGCTCGATCTCGGCCGCGGTCTTCAGATCCACCATCTGCTGAGTCCTCAAACTTCCTGGGTAGGTATGCCGGTTTTATCATTCCTCAACCTTTTCGCTGGTCGCAGCGTCTCTCTGGTAGGTCCGCAGTCGCGGATCGGGGACTCTGGGGGACACGGATGCGCAAGCTCGGGCGAGGTGCGGTGGCGGCGGCCACGCTGGTGATCGGCCTGCTGGCGTTGACCGGCTGCATCGCGGACACCCAAGCGGCTGAGAACCAGCCGAACGCTGCCTCCAGCGGCCGGCCCGCAACCAAACCAGGGGCATCAGGCAACAAAACCCCGGACCAGCTCACCCTGGTCGCGACCGGCGACGTGCTCCTGCACGAACGCCTCTGGAACACCGCGAAGCGCGACGGCGGCAACGGCGACTGGGACTTCGCCCCGCTCTTGCAGGGCGTCAAGCCGCTGATCCAGCAAGCCGATCTGGCGCTCTGTCACCTCGAAACCCCGCTCGGTACGCCGCCCACCGGCTACCCGCTCTTCCAAGGCCCGCCGCAGATCGTGCCTGCCCTGGTCACGACCGGGTACGACGCGTGCTCCACCGCCAGCAACCACAGCTTCGACAAAGGCGCCGCCGGCATCGACCGCACCCTGAAGCTGCTCGACCAGGCCGGGATCGAACACACCGGAACGGCGCGCACCCAGGAAGAAGCCGAAACGCCCAGGATCGTCACCGTGCAAGGCGTCAAGGTCGGCCTGCTCAGCTACACCTACGGCTTCAACGGCATGCCCTACCCGAACGGCGAGACCTGGCGGGCCGGCAAACTCGACGTCGCCAAGATCAAGGCCAAGGCGCAGAAGGCCCGCGACAACGGCGCCGAGATCGTCGTGGTCAGCGCGCACTGGGGCGACGAGTACTCCAAGACCCCCAACAGCCAGCAGCGCACGGTGGCCCGCGAACTCCTTGCTGACAGCAACATCGACCTGATCATCGGCCACCACGCGCACGTCGTGCAGCCGATCGAGCAGCTCAACGGCAAGTTCGTGGTCTACGGCCTGGGCAACCTGGTCGCCGCCCACCGCAAGCCGGAGAGCACCAAGTCGGAAGGCCTGCTGACCAAGTTCACCTTCCGCAAGGACGGCGACCGCTGGAAGGCCGAGGCGCAATACGCGCCGCTGCTGATGACCGACACGCTGCCCGTCCGGGTCCTCGACGTCCAGCGCGAACTGGCCAAGCCAGGACTCTCGGCCACCAAGAAGGCTCGCCTCGAGCTGGCGCAGCGGCGTACCAGTGCGACCGTGACCGCCCTCGGCGCGGACCTGAAAACCCTTTGAGGGCAACGGCCTCCGCGTTCTAGGGTCGCGGCATGTCTATCAACTTCTTCGTGATGGTCCGTCGTGCCCGCCTCCGGGCAGGCGAGGGGTGCCTGGGGATGGCATCCGCTCGATAGTCGTTGGGCCCAACGCATCGTCGACGCGGCCGGGGTCTCACCCGGTGAGCTGGTCCTCGATGTCGGAGCCGGCCTCGGCGCGCTGACCGCGCCGCTGGTCCGGGCCGGTGCCCAGGTGGTGGCCGTGGAGCTTCATCCCGGCCGTGCCGACCGGTTGCGTCGGCGGTTCGCGGACGACCCGGTGACGGTGGTCCGGGCCGATGCCGGTGATCTCCGGTTGCCGGCGCGGCCGTTCCGGGTGGTCTCCAGTCCGCCGTACGGGATCTCTGCCTTGTTGCTGAAGAGATTGCTCGCGCCCGGTTCGCGCCTGGTGTCGGCCGATCTCGTGCTGCAGCGGCAAGTGGTGAACCGCTGGGCCGGACACCAGGCGCCGGCAGCCTCCCGATGGAGCCGGTACTACGACCTGTCGATCGGGCTTCGCCTTCCCCGCAAGGCTTTCTCGCCCCCACCCCATGTCGATTCCGCAGTCCTGCTGATCCGGAAAAGGAGGAACTAGAGCCTCAGCCGTGCCAGGAGTTCCACAACGCGGCGTAGGAGCCACGGCGGGCCACCAGCTCGTCGTGGCTCCCGAGCTCGGAGATGCGACCGTCCTCGACCACGGCGACCCGATCGGCATCGTGCGCCGTGTAAAGCCGGTGGGCGATGGCAATGACTGTCCGGCCTTCCAGCACCGCGGCCAGCGACCTCTCCATGTGCCGCGCCGCCCGCGGGTCGATCAACGAGGTCGCCTCGTCGAGCACCAGCGTGTGCGGATCGGCCAGCACCAATCGGGCCAGCGCCAACTGCTGAGCCTGAGCCGGAGTCAAGGCGACCTGCCCCGACCCGACCCGGGTGTCGAGACCGTCCTCCAGCGCCTCCGCCCACTCCCGAGCATCGACCGCGGCCAACGCGTCGAGCAGCTCGACGTCGGTCGCGTCCTGCCGAGCCATCGCGAGGTTGTCGCGCAGCGTGCCGACGAAGACGTGGTGCTCCTGGGTGACCAGCGCGACCTGCTTGCGCAGCTCGTCCAGCGGCAACTCGGTCATCCCGACTCCGCCGACCGTCACCGATCCGGTGCGCGGCGGATGAATCCCCGCGACCAGCCGCCCGAGCGTCGACTTGCCGGCGCCCGACGGTCCGACCATCGCGATCCGCTCACCTGGTTGGACGGTCAGCTCGACACCGTGCAGCACGTCGCGACCTTCGACGTACGAGAACCGCACGTCCCGCGCCTCGACCAGCTCACCCTCGGGAACACGTCCCGACGGCGTCCGGTCATCCGGTACGTCGGTGATACCGAGCAGCCGGGCCAGCGAAGCACCGCCGACCTGCAGCTCGTCCATCCAGGAGATCAGCCGGTCGACCGGGTCGATCAGCTGGTTCACGTACAGCACGCCGGCCGTGACCGCGCCGAGCGAGACGTGCCCGTTGATGTGCAGCCAGCCGCCGAACAGCAGCGTGCCGACGATCGGCAGCAGATACCCGACCTCGACGACCGGGAAGAACACCGTGCGCAGCCCCAACGTGTAGCGCTCGGCGTTGTACGACCCACGGATGTCGTCGTCGGTACGCCGTACGCGCTCCTCGTAGCGTTGCAGCGCCTCGACCGTACGAGCGCCCTCGACCGTCTCGGCGAGCGAGCTGGTCATCTGCGCGTACGCCGCGTTCTCGCGCAGATAGCCGTCCTTGGCGCGGCGCAGGTACCACCGGGTGATCAGCGCGATCACCGGCACCATCGCGACCAGAGGCACGACCACCCAAGCGCCGACCAGCAGCATCGCGCCGATCGTGAACAGCACGGTGACGAAGGCGACGATCGTCTCCGGTACGGCGAACCGCACCGTCCTCGACAAGGCGTCCACATCGCGTGAGGTCCGGGACAGCAGGTCGCCGGTGCCGGCTCGCTCGACCGTGCCGATCGGCAGCGCCAGCGCGTTGTCGACGAACTCCTCGCGCAGCTCAGCCAGCACCTGCTCGCCGAGCGCGAAGGATCGGAAGCGCGCCCAGCGGGTGAGCAGCGTCTGCGCCACGATGAAGACGGCGATCACCAGGATCACCTGGTTGACCTTGACCGCGGTCGTCCCGTTCTGGACGTCCTCGACCAGCGTGCCGATCAGTCGCGGCGCGGCCAGCCCGGAGACTGCCGCGAGCGCGTGCAGCCCCAGCGTGGTGATCAGCGCGCGGGGATGCCGCCGCGCCAACCGCCGGGCATGCCGACGGACCTCGGCGGTGCTCGCCACCGGCAGAATCTGCGTCATGCGCGCACCTCCTCGTCCTCGGTCTGTCTGGTCACGGTCCAGCGGTACTGCGAGTCGCTCTCCAGCAGCTCACGATGCTTGCCAACAGCAACCACACGGCCGGTGGCGACGAAGATCACCTCGTCCACCCGGTCGAGCAGCAGCGGGCTCGAGGTGAGCACCACCGTGCTGCGGCCGGCCCGGTGCTCGCGCAGCCGGTCCGCGATCCGCGCCTCGGTGTGCGCGTCGACCGCGGAGGTCGGCTCGACCAGCACCAGCACCGACGGGTCGGCGAGCAACGCGCGGACCAGCACCAGCCGTTGTCGCTGCCCACCGGAGAAGGAGCGACCCTTCTCCTCGACGGCGGAGTCGAGCCCGTCCGTCAACGCGACCAGCACGTCCTCGGCGGACGCAGTACGGATCGCGGTCAGCAGTTCGTCGTCGGTACGCCGGTGGTCCGGGTCGAGCTCCTGGCGCAGAGTGCCGGTGAAGAGTTGCGAGCCGGTGTCGCTGACCAGGATCCGGCCCCGTATGTCGGCCCGGGTCGCGCTGGCCAGCGTGACTCCGCCGTACCGGACCTCGCTGGTGTCGTCGTACCGGCCGAGGCGGTCGGCCAGCACGGCGGCACGGTCGGGCTCGGCGGACACGATGGCGGTCAGCAGGCCGTTGCGCGCGCGGATGCCGGAGACAGGGTCGACCAGATCGCCCGCGGTCGGGAGTCGCACCGGTTGAGCGGGGTCGACGACATCGGGAGTGAGGGACAGCACTCGGTTGATCCGGCGGGCCGCGACCAGGCCGCGCATCAGCTTGTCGGCGGCCTCGGTCGCAGTACGCAGGGGCATCACCAGGAAGGTCGCGTAGCCGTAGAAGGCGACCAGGCTGCCCGCGCTGAGGTCGCCGCGGAGCGCGAAGTGCGCGCCGAGGCCGACGACGACCACGATGAAGACGCCCGGCAGCAGCACCTGCGCCGCGTCGAGCACCGACTGGATTCGCGCCACCTTCACCCCGGCGGCACGGACCTGTTGGGACTCGCGCCGGTATCTGCGGGAGAAGGAGTCCTCGCCGCCGATGCCGCGCAGTACTCGCAGGCCCGCGACGATGTCGGAGCCGAGCGAGTTCAGCTCGCTGACCGCTTCCCGTTGAGCCAGTTGGCGGGTGTGGAGTGGCCGGAGCATCGGGCCGAGGCAGAACAGCATCACCGGCACGCCGACCAGTACCACCAGGCCGAGCAGCGGAGAGGAGGAGAGCAGGATCGCCGCGACGATGAAGAACGCGACGATGGCACCGGCGAACCGGGCGGAGATGTCCAGCAGGTTGCCGATGTAGGCGAGGTCGCCCGATCCGACGCTGACGACCTCGCCGGTGGCCAGGTGCTTGGGCAGGGTGGCACCGAGCTCCGCCGACTTGCGGGTGACCACCTGGACCGTGCGGTAGGCGCCGCTCAGCCAGTTCACCACCGCGAACCGGTGGCGCATGATGCCGGCCAGTGCCTGCAGCACGCCGACCCCGAACAGCACGCTCGTCCACAGCAGCAGCCGCTCGACGTCACCGCCGGCGATCCCTTCGTCGATCGCCTTGCCCAGCACGGCCGGGATGAAGGCCTGGGACCCCATCCACAGGATTCCGAACGCCGCACCGCCCGCGAGCGTGGCCTTCTGCCCGCGCGCTACCCACCAGAGGTAGCGAGCAGGCGAACGGTGATCTGGGATGCCGGGATCGGCCAGTGGAAGCTTTCTCATAACCCTTCGAGGCTATGCGGGCCCACCGACAAAAGCATGTGGTTTAACGGGCACCCTCAGCCGCGGTACGTCAGTCTGCGGAGCAGGACCTCGAAGGGACCGCGGATGTCGTGGCGACGCATGAGATCAGCCAGCAATACGGTGAGGATCCAGGTGCCGAGGGCCAGGAAGGCGGCCTGCCATTGATGCATGGTGTGGCCGAGATCAAGCAGGTACGGGAAGAAGCAGACCGCCCAGACGACTGACTGCAATAGATAGCAGGTCAGCGACCGTTGCCCGGTTGCCTGCAGCGCCGTGACGATTCGGCCGGGATGCTTGATGCGCAGGGCCCACAGCGCGATCAGTGCCGCGTACGCCGGTCCGCCCGCGAACCCTGCGATCGAATGCAGGAACGCCACCGGTACTACGTCCGCACCCGTGCCGTGCAGGATGCCCGATGTGTAGAGAGCCAGCGGGACGCCGCCCAGGAACGAGATCGGGATCCCGATCGTCGCCATCCGGCGCAGCAGCCGCTGGTGCTGCTCCGCGTCTTCGAACAGGCGCAGCCGGGCGGCCCAGATCCCGAAGAGGAAGGCGCCGGCCGCAGTGACGGCGAGCAGCGGCGCGGTGATCACGATGGAGACCGCGCGGTCGAGCATGGCCTCCAGTGGGTTGTGCTCGACCGACCAGGGGTAGACGGTCGCCACTGTGCTCGCGTCGGTCGGGGTGGAGAAGAAGGCGTAGAAGGTGGAGCCGAGGATGATCCAGACGCCTGCAGAGATCAGTAGCCGCTTGTTGCCGTAGCGGACCGCCGGGACGAGTACTACGGCCAGCAGGCCGTAGGCGGCGAGAATGTCGCCGTAGTACAGGAGTACTGCGTGCAGCACTCCCAGCACGATCATCCACCGGCCGCGGCGGCGCAGGAGCTTGCGGATGCCGCGCCACTCGACACCGTTGGTCTCCTGGCGCCGCATGATCTGCACCATGCCGTAGCCGAACAGTGCCGCGAACATGGTGTACGACCGGCCGTCGACGAGCGTCGTCTCCAGGAAGGCGGCTATGCGGTCCGGTAGCGCCGAGGCGATCGGCGTACCGCGGATGTCGCTGACGCCTGGTGGGTGCAGGAAGCCGTGGGTGTTGGCGAGCGCGATGAAGAGCAGTAGCAGGCCGCGGGCCAGGTCTGGGCCCAGGGCTCGAGCGGAGATGGCTGTCGGCCCGGTCGAGGTACGGGTCTGG
Source organism: Kribbella sp. NPDC056861 (assembly GCF_040687575.1). Lineage (NCBI taxonomy): Bacteria > Bacillati > Actinomycetota > Actinomycetes > Propionibacteriales > Kribbellaceae > Kribbella > Kribbella sp. NPDC056861. Next base: position 859,015 of record NZ_JBFBNQ010000003.1, read on the forward strand.
GTCATGTTTCGACGGTAGAAGCGGCGCCGGCCCCCGGCAGCCGACTTCGGTATCGGGCGGTTGGCCGAAGGGAGCGGAGTGCAGTTGGCGGGCGAGCTTCACCTTGCGTTGGGCAACGAGTTCCCCGGCCGCCACCTCGGCCGCCTGTCCTGGAGACATGTTGGTGATCGCGCATCGGGGAGCGAGTGGCTACCGTCCGGAACACACGCCGCAGGCCTACCGGCTCGCTGCGGCCCTGGGAGCCGACTACCTGGAGCCTGACCTCGTCGCCACGCTCGACGGGGTCCTGGTGGTCCGGCACGAGAACGAGCTGTCCGGTACTACGGACGTCGCCCGGCACGCGGTCTTCGCGGACCGGCGGATCACCAAGATCGTCGACGGGGCGGTCGTCACCGGCTGGTTCGCCGAGGACTTCACCTACGAGGAACTGCAGGTCCTGCGGGCCCGGGAGCGGATGCCTGCCCTGCGCGCCGGCAATACGGCGTACGACGGCAGGGAGGGGATCCAGACCTTCGACCAGGTGGTCGCGCTGGCCCGGCAGGAGTCGGCCCGGCTCGGCCGGCCGATCGGGGTGATCCCGGAGATCAAGCACCCGGCGTACTTCCGGCGGCTCGGGCTGCCGCTGGAGGAGCTGCTCGCCGAGCGGCTGATCGCGCTGGGCCTGCACAAGGGCGAGGTGATGATCCAGTCGTTCGAGCCGACCAGCCTGCGCCGGCTGGCGGTGATGACGGACGTCCCGCTGGTGCAGCTCGTCGACTCGGAGAGCGCGCCGAACGACTTCCTCCGGCATGGTGACGCGCGGACCTTCGCGGACCTGATCGCGCCGTCCGGGCTGCGCGAGATCTCGACGTACGCGCAGGTGCTGGCGCCGCACAAGGACCTGGTCATCCCGCGTACTGCGGATGGCAGTCTCGGCGAGCCGACCCGGCTGGTCGAGCAGGCGCATCGGGCCGGTCTGTCGGTGCAGCTGTGGACCTTCCGGGCGGAGCGGCGCTTCCTGCCCACCGGCCTCGACCTGGCCGGCGAACTGGCCCGCTTCGCCGCCACCGGCGTCGACGGTGTCTTCGCCGACCACCCGGACATCGCCGTGGCCGCAGCGGCCAGGACCAGCCTCAAGGTCTAGCGAAGCTCCGAGCGCAGCTCCTTGAGTACTGCCTCGGCTGTTGCCGACAGCTCACGGTCGATGGCTCGGCTCTCGTCGGTGCCGAGCACTACCTGGGCACTGGTGGCCGGTCGGGCCCGGATCAGCTTCACGCGGAGGTTCGTCGGTGGGTGGCTGGCGTCGATCCGGGTGTCGCGGAGGCGGCTGACCCGGAGTCGGCGTTCGATCTCACGCGCGGGGACGGCGCTGACAGCCCGGGTGACGGCCTGCAGTGGCTCCACATCCGCGCCGAAGCGCACTGCTCGCTCCAGCGCTCGGTAGGAGGTCTCGGCGAGCACCAGCTGCTCCAGGGCCCGAGCCGCCGCTTCCGAGCCGGCGATCTCGGCCGACCGCCGGTCAGCCAGGTACTCCGCCCGCTGCCCGCTGCGCAGGTCGATCCTGGTCAGGACCCAGCGAACACCCCTGACTGCGCCACCCACGGTCGCGTTGACCACCCTGGTGAGGAGGCTTGGCCCTGTATCGGAGTCGGTCGCGTAGACGAGCTCCTGCCGGTACTGGTCGAGCGGTTGCTCGCTGAAGGTCTCGGACAGCTCATCGAGGATCGCAGTGGCCCAGCCGACCACCCAGCCGTGCCGGGCGTCGCCGTTCTTGCCGTGCCCGAGCTCATGAGCCAGTACTGCGACCCGCTCCTGCGGCCGGAGTCCCGCCCACAACGGCAGGCCGATGCCAACCACTGGCACAAAACGCCAGCCGATTCGGGCGAAGAAGACGTTGGGCTCGGCATCGACGGCAACAGCGGCTACCGGCTTGGTGCCGATGGCGGTGGCGATCTTGTCGAGCAGCGCGAAGAGCTGTGGAGCCTGCTCCCGGTAGACCAGGTGGGTGTCGGGGTCCGGGGTGTTCACGCGTGGGCGGAGCAGTACGGCGAGTGCCAGCGGGATGATCGACAGCAGGGCGCTGAGCCAGAGTGGCCGGTAGAACACCAGGAGGGCGATTCCGCCGAGCAGGCCGGCCAGGGGGAGCAGCAGGATCACAGCGGACAGCAGGTAGGCGGCGATCCGGGCGGCGTCCCAGCCTGGACGCTGGATCGCGCCGCGTTGCAGCTCGGCGTACAGGGTGTCGGTCAGGCGGTGCTCGAGTCGCCGGCGCCAGGCGGACTGCTGCTCGGTGGGGCCGGTCGGGTCCACGTTCCAGTCGCACCTGTCGCACCAGGTGACGTACTGGGCGTCCTGGGGGACCTGCTGGCCGCACTGCGGACAGCGGGTCGGGCTTTGGTCGGTCGGCACGGCAGCAAGTATGAGCGCACTGGGTGGCCTATCTGGGTAGTGCGGTCACCTTGCTGCCGTGCGTCCGCCCGTCACGCCGCCGGCGGCTTGTCGTCGTAGATGCGAGCGGCGATGTCGGACTCGGGGGTGGGCTGCTGGGTCTGCTGGTGGTTCTGCTGGACCGACTGCCAGACGGCCTTGCCGTCGGCCTCGGGCATCACGATCCAGGCGATCACGTAGCCGATCAGCGCGGTACCGCCGGTGATCAGGGTGAGGCCCACGATGCCCAGCCGGACCAGCGTCGCGTCGATGTTGAAGTACTCCGCCAGGCCGCCGGACACACCGGAGAGCATCCGCTGGTCACGCGAGCGGCGAAGGGACTTACCGGACAGGTTCGAGAACGGTGCGTTGGAGTTCGTCATGTCCACTACTCTGCCGCCGCGGACCCCCTTCCCACATCAGGATCGGTACCGACCGGACCCTGGTCCGACCCCTGACCGGGGTCAGCCGCCACCCCTGACGACTTTCGTCTATCGGGATTGTCGGTGCGGCGTTCTACCGTCGAGAGATGGATGCGGAGGCGGTGACGAGGCTGCTGCTCACCCTGCCCGGGGTCGAGGAGCACGTGGGGTGGGCCGGGCAGCCGGCGTTCAAGGTGCGGAAGAAGGGGTTCGTCTACCTGTCGGCCGACGAGACCTCGGTGATGCTGAAGGCGCTGCGCGAGGAGCAGGAGGCGCTGGTGGCGGAGGACCCGGAGATCTACTCGCCGTCCTGGGCCTCCGGGCGGTTCGCCTGGCTGGAGGTCAGGCTGGCGATCGCCGACGACGAGGAACTGGAGGAGCTGCTGGTCGAGGCCTGGAGGTTGACCGCCCCCAAGATGCTGATCGCCCAGCACGAGGCGGCTAGCGGCTGAGCGTCTTGCGGACCAGCACCCACTGCGGCGACGTACGGCTGAGTTCCTTGAAGCCGGCGTCCAGGTAGACCGACAGGGGACCGCGGTAGAGGTCAGCTGAGGGGACCTTGCCTGCTTGGGCCGTGTCCACCGCACAGGCCTCCAGTACTGCGGCGCCTTGATCCCGGGCGAAGTCGACGGCTCCCTGGAGCAGCTCTCCGGCCATCCCCTGGCGGCGGTGCCCGACCGGTACGACGAAGCAGGTGACGACCCAGGCGTCCGGGTCGCCGCCGCGCCAGTTGGGGGAGGCGAGCACCCGGGGGTAAGCGCTGCGAGGGGCCACGGCGCACCAGCCGACCGGCGTACCGGCGTCGGTGGCGAGTACGCCGGGTGGCGGCCCGGCGGCGACCTGCTCCTCGAGCGCGAGGCGGTTGGCGGCGGGTGATGCGTCCGACCATTGCTTGCCGCGGAGGCGGAAGTACTGGCAGGAGCAGCGGGACGGATCGCCTCGGTCGCCCATCACGGTGGCGACGTCCGGCCAGCGGTCCGGGGTGGCTGGGCTGACTTGCAGGGCCATCGGAGGACAGTACTGCGGACGGCGACGTGAGCGCTCGCAGTACCGGGCTGGCTTGCACTCGCTTGGGTCGAGTGCTAATACTTGGTTAGCACTCGATGGGCGAGAGTGATAACTGCTCGCGCCCTGGAGCGTGACCATAGACGGCCTCGATGAGGTGCTGGACGTAGGGCGGGACGTGACCGCCGTACCGATGGCACCGTCCGTCGCGGGCATCCGGCCGGCTGAACAAAAAACTCGACGCGGGAGGACTCGCGGAGAATGCCCAAGCTGATTGCTTTCAATGAAGAGGCGCGCCGCGGCCTCGAGCGGGGTATGAACACCCTCGCCGACGCCGTAAAGGTGACGCTTGGCCCGAAGGGCCGCAACGTCGTGCTGGAGAAGAAGTGGGGCGCACCCACGATCACCAACGACGGTGTTTCGATCGCCAAGGAGATCGAGCTGGAGGACCCGTACGAGAAGATCGGGGCCGAGCTCGTCAAGGAAGTTGCCAAGAAGACGGACGACGTCGCGGGCGACGGCACCACCACGGCGACCGTGCTGGCCCAGGCGCTCGTGCGCGAGGGACTGCGCAACGTGGCCGCCGGCGCCAACCCGATGGGCCTGAAGAAGGGCATCGAGAAGGCCGTCGACGCCATCAGCGAGCAGCTGCTGGCCCAGGCCAAGGACGTCGAGACCCGGGAGCAGATCGCTTCCACCGCCTCGATCTCCGCCGCTGACACCCAGGTCGGCCAGATCATCGCCGAGGCGATGGACAAGGTCGGCAAGGAAGGTGTCATCACCGTCGAGGAGAGCAACACCTTCGGTCTCGAGCTCGAGCTCACCGAGGGCATGCGCTTCGACAAGGGCTACATCTCGCCGTACTTCGTGACCGACACCGAGCGGATGGAAGCGGTCCTCGAAGACCCCTACATCCTCGTGGTGAACAGCAAGATCTCGAGCATCAAGGACCTGGTCCCGGTGCTGGAGAAGGTCATGCAGACCGGCAAGCCGCTGGCCATCATCGCCGAGGACCTCGAGGGCGAAGCCCTCGCGACCCTGGTCGTGAACAAGATCAAGGGCACCTTCAAGACCGTCGCCGTCAAGGCGCCGGGCTTCGGTGACCGCCGCAAGGCCATGCTCGTCGACATCGCCGTCCTGACCGGCGGTGAGGTCATCTCCGAGGAGGTCGGCCTCAAGCTCGACACCGTGGACCTGGAGCTGCTCGGCCAGGCCCGCAAGATCGTCGTCACCAAGGACGAGACGACCATCGTCGAGGGTTCCGGCGACGCCGACCAGATCTCCGGCCGGGTGAACCAGATCCGCGCCGAGATCGAGAAGTCGGACTCCGACTACGACCGCGAGAAGCTGCAGGAGCGGCTGGCCAAGCTGGCCGGCGGCGTCGCGGTGATCAAGGTCGGCGCGGCCACCGAGGTCGAGCTGAAGGAGCGCAAGCACCGCATCGAGGACGCCGTTCGCAACGCGAAGGCCGCCGTCGAAGAGGGCATCGTCGCCGGTGGCGGCGTGGCGCTGCTGCAGGCTTCGGTCGTCGCGTTCGAGAAGCTGGAGCTCGAGGGTGACGAGGCCACCGGTGCCGCGATCGTGCGTTCCGCGGTCGAGGCCCCGTTGAAGCAGATCGCCTTCAACGCCGGCCTCGAAGGCGGAGTTGTGGTCGAGAAGGTCCGCAACCTCGAGCCGGGCTGGGGCCTCAACGCCGCAACCGGTGAGTACGTCGACCTGATCAAGACCGGCATCATCGACCCGGCCAAGGTCACCCGCTCGGCGCTGCAGAACGCCGCGTCCATCGCGGCGCTGTTCCTCACCACCGAGGCAGTCATCGCCGACAAGCCCGAGAAGGCCGGTGCCGCCGCAGGCGGCGGCGCGCCCGACATGGGCGGCATGGACTTCTGATCTCGTAGAAGTTCGGTTTTGTAAGACATGGAGCTGGCCCCGGGCGATTGCCCGGGGCCAGCTTTGTTTTGTTGAGGATCCGCCTCATGGCGCTGGGCGCCACCTCGGCTCTGCTAGATGCTGACGCGATTCGTCCGCCAGTTCGAGGCAGGCCCGTGCGTGGTTGAGTCTCGTCGTTCACCGACCTCAGGGCGATCTCGTGACCCTGGTGGGGCAACGGGGAGCATGACGATCTCGGGGATCAGCCGCGGTGGCTGCAGCCGATCGCGGTCCAGTCCTCGTGGCGCTTGGCGCCACCTCGGTCCGCGCTGGGTGCTGACGCGATCGGCCCGCCATGTATCTGCCACCCCGAGCGGTCCTTCAATTGGCTACCACTCCGAGCGGTGGTGCGGGTCTGCTTCCCGGCGGCGCTCCGATCCCGGGGTCGGCCTCGTGGCGCTGGGCGCCACCTCGGCTCTGCTGGATGCTGACGCGATTGTTCCGCCAGTTCGAGGCAGCCCTTGCCGTGGTTGAGTCTCGCCGTTCAGTTGCAGCCGATTGCGGTACCAGTCCTCGTGGCGCTTGGCGCCACCTCGGTCCCGCGCTGGATGCTGACGCGATCGGTCGGCCGGTTGGCTGCCACCCCGAGTGGTGGTGCGGGTCTGCTCCCCGGCGGCGCTCCGATCGCGGCTCGGCCTGTGGCGCCGGGCGCCACCTCGGCTCTGCTGGATGCTGACGCGGTTGTTCCGCCAGTTCGAGGCAGCCCGTGCCGTGGTTGAGCCTCGCCGTTTACCTGCAGCCGATCGCGGTACCAGTTTTCGTGGTGCTTGGCGCCACCTCGGCTTTGTGCTGGATGCTGACGCGGTTGGTACTCCGATGTGTGGCACCTCGGAGCAACCTGTACGGCGTCATCGCGATGGCCGCCGCCGGCGCGTGTTTCGGCGATCACCTCTCGTACTCCCTCGCCCGTACCGCGAGCGGCCGGATGCTCGACCGCCTCGAATCAGGAACCAAGCGGCACATGATGGTGACGCGCGCCTGCAACGCTTCGGAAGAACGCGGCGGCCTGCGGTAGTAGGACTTGCGCCCGCCTGCTTCTGCCTGCGCTCGCCTCCGCCTGGCTGCCTTCCGCCTGCGCCCGGCTGCTCCCGCCTGCACTCGGCTGCGCCCGGCCACCCGGAGCAACAACTACTCGTACGGTCTCGACCAGCGCGCGATGCAACTCGGCGGCGTACATGCACAGGCGTTTCGCGAGCGTCAGCGGCCCGGACCGCGCGCTTGGCGGTTGCTGGAGGCAACTTTCAGGACTGGTGTCGCGGGCGTCGAGGGCGCACCGCGAACTGTTCCGGGAAGGTCCAGTCGAAGCGGACGGCGGCCAGGCGGATGAGGGTGGTCACCAGTACACAGGCGAGTCCGGCGATCGGGATCGGGACGCCGAGTCCGGCCAGCAGGATGAGTACTGCGGTGCCGGCGCCAGCGGCGACGGCGTACAGGGTGCTGACGTGCAGGAAGGAGAACGGGAGGCTCAGCATGACGTCGCGGAGCATGCCGCCACCGATGGCTCCGATGACGCCAACCACCAGGGCGCCCGCCACGCCTACGCCGAGGGACAGTGCTTTCGAGGCTCCGATGGCGGCGAAGAGGCCCATCACGACGGCGTCGAGGACGGTGATCAGCCAGTCTGCCCGGGCCAGCGCGGGTTGCAGGACCATGCCGAGGATTGCTGACGTGCCGGCCGTGAGCAGGTACCAGTTGCTCCACACCACGACCGGCGGCTGGTTGAGGACGAGATCGCGGAGCAGGCCGCCGCCGAGGGAGACGGCGAGGCCGATCGCGATGACGCCGAGTACGTCGATGCGGCCGGAGGTTGGGTCACTGGCACCGGCATTGGCGCTAGCGGTGGCGGTGGCACTCGGGCTGGCGTCGGCACCGGCACTGGTGCTCGGGCTGGCACTGGCACCGGCACCTGTACCCGGGCTGGCACTAGCACCGGGACCTGTGCCCGGGCTGGCACTGGCACTGGTACTAGCGGTGGAACCGGCACCTGTACTTGGGCTGGCACCGGCACCGGTACTAGCGCTGGCAGCAGCATCGACATCAGCACTGGCACCAGCATCAGTACTGGCGTTAGTGCCGCCACCGGTCTCGGCAGCTGCGGCGTTGTCGCCGCCGGCACTGTGATCCGACCGGCTGCGGGCGGCGAACAGCGCTCCTTGCAGACCGCCGAGGCCGGCGGCCAGGAGCTCGATCCAGAGGGTCACCTGGAACGGGGTGATCGACATGTGATCCTCCGAAGTAAAGGAGCGGTGCCGGAGGCCTGGAGCCGGCGTGGCGGGGTGCCGCGCCGAAGTGCTGGTGCGGTGCTGGAGACCTGGAACTGGAGAGGCGGGGCGGCGCGCCGAAGGCCGATGCGGAGCTGTAGAGGCGGGGCACCACGCCGAAGTGCTGGTGCGGTGCTGCAGAGGCGGGGCAACGCACCGAAGTGCTGGTGTGGAGCTGGGAGTGGCGGGGTGCTGCGCCGAAGTACTGGAGCGGTGCCGGCGTACTGGAGCCGACAGGCGGGCGGCGCGCCGAAGTGCTGGAGCCGGCGCGTAGTGAGGAGCGAGCCGGCTCCTGGTCGTCAGTGGATCAGCGGTTCACCGTACGGCGTGCGCGGCGTCCTTGGCGGCGGTGGCGATGGTGTCGGCGACGACGGCGGGCTGGGTCAGGAAGACGGCGTGGCTGGTGGAGACGTTGGTGATCGTCGCGCCGCTGCGCTTCGCCATGTGTTGCAGCATGGCCTGGTCGAATGCCTTGTCGTCGGTGGCGATGACGGCCCAGGTGGGTTTGTCCTGCCAGGCGGCGTTCTTCAGCGCGGTGGCGAAGGCCGCCATGTTGACCGGGACCTGCGAGTCGCGCAGGAAGGCGGCGTCCGCATCGCTTGCGTCGTGGGCGAAACCGCTCTTGAACTTGGCGTGGTTGAGGAAGCCGTAGCCGTCTTCGGTGACGTCGATGACGAACTCCGGTGTGGCGGCGAAACCCTCGTACTGCTGGGCGGTGGTCTCACCGGCGTCGGGGGCCAGTGCGGAGACGTAGACCAGGCCGCTCACGTTCGGGTGGACGCCGGCCTCGGTGATGACCGAGCCGCCCCAGGAGTGGCCGACGAGGATCGTGGGGCCGTCCTGCTGGTCGAGGACCCGGGTGGTTGCGGCGACGTCGTCTTCCAGCGAGGTGAGCGGGTTCTGCACGATCGCCACCTGGTAGCCGCGCGCGGTCAGGTTGTCGTACACGCCGCGCCATCCCGAGCCGTCGGCGAACGCGCCGTGCACCAGTACGACGTTCTTGATCTCCTGGTCGGTGCTCATGGTTCGTCCTCTCCCTCCCGCGCCGGGGAGAGCCCAGGGCGGATGTCTGCGAAGAGTCAGCGAAGTACTGACTTCGATATGCAATATATCGCACGCGATATTTCGTCACAAGGGAGGCGGTGTATTGGAGACTTCGGTGCGGTGTGCGGTGTGCGGTGTGCGGTGTGCGGTGTGCGGTGTGCGGTGTGCGGTGTGCGGTGTGCGGTGTGCGGTGTGCGGTGTGCGGTGTGCGGTGCGGCCGATTCAGGTTGTAGCGGTAGCGGCAGTGAAGCGCTGGTGGAGCTGCCAGATCGCGAGCAGCCCGAGCGCAGTAAAGAGTCCGAAGCCGGTGACCACGGCCCAGTGCGGCGGGTCGGAGAGCCATCGGTACAGGCCTGAGCCGATCGCCGCGCCGAGGGTGAGAACTGCGACGCCTTCGAAGGCGAGCCGGGTTGGGTGGAAGGGATTCCAGCGAGTCACTCGGTCGCGACCGTCGGCTTCACTGTCGGCAGATGCCGTGGACTTCCAGGTGTCCCATTGCAATCGATCCGACAGCCGCGGCGACAGCGATTCGCGGAAGTACCGCTGGATCAGCTTGATGTGGTGGTCGTGCAGGATGTACCGGCTGCCCAGCATGTACGAACTCAGCGGGACGATCAGCAGCAGAACGAAGTTCGAGGCGTTCGAGACCGCCAGGCTGGTGATCGCACCGGCGGAGGTGATCTGCAGCGCGAACACGTTCCACTGGATGCCGGCCCGGCGCTCGATCTCGGTTCGGAGAGCGGAGTACTCCGCCAGCTCGATCTCCTCCATCGAACGATGATGCCTCAGGGCGCGCGATCCATCACGCGTCCGTTTGAGTCAGTGCGCCTCGAGGACGAAGAAGATGAAGCTGATGAATCTTGCCGGGTGCTCGACGCCTTGTGGGCGCAGCTCGGTTGGGGTGTCCGGGGAGATTGTTGGCTCGCTGATGGCTGAGACGCGGAAGCCTGCTGCCGTGAAGGCGTCGGTCATTGCCTGGAGGGGGCGGTGCCAGATCGTGTAGGTGACTGTGTGGCCGCCGTGTTCGGCGTCGAAGGAGAACTCGGTGATGTCGAAGTAGTTGCCGTCAGGGCTCAGCGCTGTGTACACGAACGGGTGGTTCAGGGACAGGATGAGGCGTCCGCCGGGCTTCAGTACGCGGCGGAGTTCGGCGAGGGGTTCGGTCCAGTCCTCGAGGTAGTGCAGGACGAGGGAAGCGGTGACGTCGTCGAAGGTGGCGTCGGGGTACGGGAGTGGCTTGGCCAGGTCGGCGACGGTCAGGTCGGCGTCGTTGCCGAGTCGTTGGCGGGCCAGGTCGATCATGGCGGCGCTCAGGTCGAAGCCGGAGATGGTCGCGCCTCTGTCGCAGAGCGCTGCTGCCAGCGGGCCGGAGCCGCAGCCGGCTTCGAGGATGTGACGGCCGGCTACGTCGCCGGCGAGGTCCAGCATCGCGGGACGCTCGTAGTGGCCGTTGAGCAGGTTGGTCTCGTTGTCCGCGGAGTACGCCGCTGCGAAATCGTCGAAATCGGTCTTCGGCACTGAGCGTTCCTTGCTGTCGGGTTGGCATGCGAGTTGATGCAATTTGTGGGACGCCTGGTTGAGGGCGCTGGTTCGGGGGTTTCGCTGGTCGGTTACAGGTTGGGTAGGCAGCGGTCGATGAGGCGTTTGTTGTAGGCGTCCATGGCGGGTGGGAGTGCGGTTGGTGCGAAGTACTCGAGCTTGTCGCACTCGATGCCGTCGGGGCGGGCGTTGCCTTCGGTGTGGGTGACGAGGAAGGTTGCGCCGACGACGTAGGCCTGGTCGCCGTTGGGGTATTGCAGGAACCACTCCGGACCGGAGTACAGGTCTATGAGGGTGAGGTCGTGGGCGGTGAGGCCGGTTTCTTCGTGCAGTTCGCGTTGGGCTGTTTCTTCGAGGGTTTCGCCGAGTTCCATGGCGCCTCCGGGGATGCCCCAGCGGCCGGTTTCGGCGTTGCGCTGCGGGAGGATGGCGCCGGTGGGGTTCTGCACGATGGTGCATGCGGCCACTAGTAGGAGGGGGCGGCTGCCGACTAGTTTTCGTAGGTCGCGCACGTAGTCGGGCATTTCATCAACAGTAGTTGGGTGGTTTGCCTGCAAGGTCCGTAGTCCGTAGCCCACCTGGCTGGTGGGCGAAGGTCGGACGGTAGGGCACGGACTGGGTGGTCGGCATCGACGGCTCGGGCGCGTCAGCATCTGGGCGGAGCCGAGGTGGCGCTAAGCGCCACGAGGCGGCAGATGGTGTGGGTGGAGAGCTGGGCGGCAGGCCCGGGTAGCAGGTGCTACCCGGGGTGGCGTGCGGCTCTCAGCAGCCGGAGTTGGCCTATCTCCGCGGCGTTTTTCATCAGTTCTACGTTGACCCAGGCGTACTGGTCGATGGTTGAGCGGCCTGACTCCGGGGGCCAGGGGAAGACGGCTGGGCGGGCCAATTCGTCTTCTGATGTGTCTTCGAGGATGTGGGACCACTGGTCTCGGAGGGCTCGCATCCAGCGGAGGGTTTTGGCCAGGTCGCCGGGCCAGAGGACCGCAGTTCGGTCTGGGGGGAGGGCGCCGCGGGCGTGGGCTGCGGCGGTGGACCACCACCAGCCGATGTGCCAGGTGAGCCAGCCGATGGTGGGGACGGGGATCGGGTCGAGGGCTACGTCGGACCAGTCGGCTCGCCAGTTGCCGGCGGTGTCGGGGCGGACTGTCCAGGAGAGTTCGGCTGGTTCCCAGAGGAGGTCTTCGGGGGTCAGCCGTTCGAGGTGGTACTCGAACAGGGCCCAGGTCAGCTCGAACTGGTTGCGCACCACCGAATCCGTCACTGACGGATCATCTCAGCCTTCCTGGTCGACCTCGCAGAAGGACTCGTAGTGGTCGTCGGTGTAGTAGACGTGGACGGGGGTGGTGGTGGCTCCGCCGCCGATCAGGCGGCGGGCGCCGCGGTCGGGGGAGCCGGGGGTTTTGACGGTGTACTCGTGGTAGTAGCCGCTTGATTCGCTCGGCAGGATGCCTTCGCGGTTCTGGAAGACGGTGCCGTCCTGGTCGTAGGGGAACGGGCCGCCGGAGTGGATCAGGGCGAGGGTGTCGGAGGCTTCGGTGGGCAGTGAGCTGAGGGTGCAGGAAGGGATTGCCTGTACTGCGTACGCGAGGTGAGCGGGGGTGGTGGTGGCGAGGCGAGCTTGGGTGGCAGCCGCGGGGTGAGCGGAGGCGGCGGTGGACGGCGCGGCAGGCGAAGCGGAGTACAGGGCCGCGCTGGCGGTGGTGGTGAGGCCGAAGAGGAGGGCCGCGGCGACGGCGAGCGCGGTGGTGACGGACCGGAGGATGTTCGCTGGGGGTCGCATCCTCGGAGGCTTCCCGACGCAACCGCGGCTGGCACATCACAGCTGCGGTTAATCGGTAGCTATGACCTCGCGACCGAGCTATCGTCTGCGGCAGCGAGCACGACCACGAGTGGAAGGAGCGACCGATGAAGACACCGACCTGTATTCCGGCGCTCCCGGACCGCTCGCACATCTCGCACTGAGCGGCCGCGCGCCTCCTGTTGGAGGATTCGTGAAGATCCGCACCACTGTCGAGAACGATCTCGGCACCATCCACACCCTGATCACCGAGCAGTCGCTCAACACCGTTACGCGGCCGCGCTGGGACGAGTACCTGGTCTCCGGCGCGTATCGCCACGACTGGACCTGGGTCGTCGAGGACGACGACGACCGGGTCATCGCCCTGGCCATCTGGTGGGGCATGGAGCAGTTCGACCACCCGTTCAGCATCGACGGCCTGTACGCCGTACCGGGGATTGATCGCGTTGCCGTCTGGACCGAGCTGATCCGGCACACCCTCGGCACCTTCCCCGCGGAGGCGGAGGAGCCGGAGTACCACATCTTTCTGCCCAACGGCTGGCGCGATCAGCCTGACGTCGTCGCCGAGTTGGAGCCTCGCCTCGAGGCTGCCGCGGCGGCTGGTCTGTCGGAGTTCACCGAGCGGCTGCGCTACGAGTGGACGCCGGCCGACGGGATGCCTGAGCGGTCGACGCGGTTGCGGTTTGAGCCGGGCGATGACGAGGCGTTCCTGGATGCCTTCCGGCGGGTGATCGAGGGCAGCCTCGACGCCGGTACTGCGCGCGCTGTGGCGAAGGTCGGCGTGGAGGGTTCGGCCAAGGAGGACTTGGCGGTTTATCAGTCGATGCCGGGGGAGCGGTCGTGGTGGCGGTTGGCGTACAGCGTCGCGTCCGGCGAGTTGGTCGGCTTCGCGTTGCCGTCGGCCAACAACGGTGGGCCGGTGGTGGGGTACCTCGGGGTGCTGACCGAGCATCGCGGGCAGGGGTACAGCGATGATCTGCTGGCCGAGATCACGCATGTGCTGGTGGAGACGGGGGCTGAGCGCATCCGGGCTGACACCGACCTGACGAACCGGCCGATGGCGGCGTGCTTCGAGCGGCTGGGGTATCGCAACCATGCGGTGCGGATGGTTGCCAGCTATCCGGCCAGCTGAGTAGCTGACCTACCTGCGCGCCTGCAGCAGTCAGGCGCGCAGGTAGTTGGTAGATCCCGGGCGAGATGGAGACACGAGCCACCCTGCCCCCTATGTTGCTGACATGTCAGATAGTTCGACCGATGCGTGACATCGCTCTGATTGTGCATGTGGTCGCGGGGGCAGTCGGTGTGGTCTTCGGACCCCTGGCGATCCTCTTCACGCTGCGGGTACGCCGACTGCACTGGGCCGGGGAGATCTTCCACTGGGCAGTGGCGTTGGTCTGCCTGAGCGCCCTGGTGATGGTGCCCTACGACTGGGCCCGGCTCTGGTTCTTCTGGCCGATCTCGCTCGCGTCGTACCTGTTCGTCTATCTCGGGCAGCGAGCGGCGGAGGCGCCCGGCGGCCTCTGGTACCGGGGTGTGCTCCGCGGCTACGGCGGTGGCTGGATCGCCTTGTGGACAGCGATCCTGGTCGTCAGCGCCGCCGACCAGCCGTGGACCTGGGCGGTCCCGGTCGTGGTCGGCTCGGCGCTGATCGAGGTGTTCTGTTTCCGCCCGGCCAAGACCTGGACGCAGACACCGAAGTAGAGAAGGGCTAGGCCTGGCCGGCCTGTTCCTCCGGGGTGGACTTGCGGACGACGAGGCGGGTCCAGGCGCCGACGTACACGCGGTCGTCGGCGTTGAGCTCGCGGCGTTGGCCGGCGGGGATCGGGTCTTCCGGCAGCGGACCGGAGTTCGGGCCGACGAAGGTGCCGTTGGAGGACTGCAGGTCCTCCACCCACCAGCGCTGGCCGTCGGTGGTCAGCTGGGCCTGACGGCGGCTGACGCCGGTGTCGTCGCCGCAGTCGACCTCGGGGGTGATGCCGCGGCTCTTGGACGGGCGGCCGATCAGCACGCTCTTGGCGGTGACAGGGATGACTGTCGGCAGGCCCGGTGACGGGCACGGGTCGTCGCTCTGCTGTACCTCGTACCAGTCGGGGTCGACCCAGCGCTCCACCACCCAGTCAGCGACCTCCTGCGGGGCAGGCGGGACGGGGGGCGGCGTACCGAGGTCAAGGGACGACGCTGCCCGGGGCATGGTGCCCGTGGTGTAGTCGTAGCCGCAGTTCTCGCAGAACAGCGCGTCCGGCGCGGCCGGGTCCGAGCAGTTCGGGCAGGCCTGAGTAGTCGGCGCAGCAGGAGCCGCGGCGGCTGCGGGGGCCGGGATCGACGAGGACGCGACAGCGGCGGCCGCGCCGATCGGCAGGCCGCAGACGTCGCAGTAGTCGGTGGAGACGGACGGGTGTCCGCTCGGACACGTCACTGAGGTCATTTCTTCACCCGGGTGGTCTTGGTGGAGGCGGTGTCGAGGGCCATCTCGTCGGCCTTCTCGACAGTGCGCTTGAGCCGCACGGTGCCGTTGTCCTGGTCGTCGATGTCGACCACCTTACGGAGCCGGGTGGTGGCTTCCTCGTTGCCGGTCTGCGCGGCGAGTTGGACCGCGCGGCCGAGCTTCGTGGTCGCGGTGGCGGTGTCGCCGGCGGCCTTCGCGGCCAGACCGTCCTGGATCGCCTCGGCCAGCTCGGTCTGCCCGGTGTAGTGGGCGACCTCCGGGCTGATCCGGGTGGTCAGCGCCTCGTCCTCGGACCACAGCGCCCGGACCAGGCCCTGCGCGACCACGTCGGCGCCGATCGCCAGCTGCACCCGCGCGGCGAGCTGCTCCTGGCCGATGCCCTTGGCCGCGAGCCGGATCGCCACGTGGTAGTCGCGGGACTCGTCGCCCCACGAACCGGTCGGGTAGGCGCTGGTCAGCGCGTTCACCTCGGTACGCCGGGCCGTCAGGTCGTCCACCGTCGGGGCGACCTGCCGGACGAACAGCACCTGCGCGCCCTGCGGGGCCCAGACCCGCATCTCGGCCTGGGCGACGCCCTTGCTCATCGCGTTCTGGATGATCTTCGCGAACTCCGCGGCGAGCTGGTCCTGCGCCGGGATGATGTCGACGGTGCCGAGCAGCGCGGTCGCGATCCGGCGTACCTCGTCGACCTGCCAGGCGACGCCGACACCGCGGCAGTCGCACTGGAACTGGCCGGTGACCGCCTGGATCGTCTGGGTCAGCACCTCGGGCGACTCGTGCTGGTTCTCGCCGTCGGTGAGCAGCAGCGCGTGCTTCTGGGTCAGCGTCGGCACGGTCGCGAAGACCCGCGAGGCGAGCCGCAGCCAGGTGCCCATCGCGGTCCCGCCGTCGGCGTAGAAGCGCGACACCGCGTCCTTGGCCGCCTGCCGGGTGAACTGGTCCATCCGCACCATCACCGGCTCCGGCGACGGCGGGAAGGCCAGCTGGGCCCGGTCGTTGCCGGAGATCACCGCGAACCAGACCCCGTCCAGGATCTGGTCGAGCGCGGTCTGCGCGGCGAACGCGGCGGCCCGGACGCCCTCGGCGCCCATCGAGCCGGAGGTGTCGACGATGATGATCTCGCCCGCGTCACCGCTGCCGGACTGGCCGGCCGAGCCCGCGCCGGTGCAGGACACCGTGACGATCGCGTGGACGTCGGTGCCGCCGTCGGGCAGGAACTCGTTCTGGTACACGGAGGCGGAGAACTCGGCCATCTCAGACGTCCTTTCGGTGAATAAAATCTAGATACGAGCGAGTGCGACGGTGATGTTGTCCATGCCGCCTTGGGCGTTGGCCCAGTCGACCAGCGCGGACGCGGTGGCCAGCGGCTCGCCGCCGTTGGCCGAAGCGGTCTGACGCACCAGCTCCGCGAGCGGTGTCGCCTCGGAGCAGTAGTTCCACAGACCGTCGGAGCACACCAGCAGCCAACCAGGCCCGGAGACCTTCAGCGACGTGGTACGAGGTGTGTGGTCGGGCGCGTCCTTGCCCAGCCAGCGGGTGATCGCATGCGCCTGCGGACCGGTCTCGGCCTCATGCCGCGGTACGCCGGTCGCAATCAACTCGGCCGCCCAGGAGTCGTCCACAGTCAGCCCCACCGCCTCGGCACCGTCCGGGAACCAGTACGCGCGGCTGTCGCCGACCACCCCGGCCACCAGCAGATCACCCTCGAGCACAGTCGCCACGAACGTGCAGGAAGCCGGATTGGGGCTGTCCGGCGAAGTGTTCTCCAGTACTGCGTCGCTAGCGGCATCCGCAGCAGCCTTGAGCCGCACAATCACCGCGCTGTTCCGGGAGGACTCAGTACCCATCCCCTGCGCGTTCCCGGCCACCAGTACGTCGCGTGCGGCGCGCGCAGCGGCCAGGCTGGCCACGTCGGAGTCCAGTGAGGAGCTGACCCCGTCGCAGACCACCAGCAGGGCGCGACTGCCCGGCTCCTGGTCGGCAGCGATCGCCACGGCGTCCTCGTTGCGGCTGTGCCGGATCCCTCGGTCGCACACCGCGGCCACCCACGGAGCAGGCTGCTCGCTGAAGTGGTCGCGCGGCTTGGTCGCCTTGGTGCCGCAGGTCTCGCAGTACCCGTCGGCGCTGATCGCCCCGCCGCAGGAGCGGCAGGGGCCGGGCGCTGCCTCGGCACCCCGGGCAGCGGCGGCCGCCGGGTTCAGCTCGACAGTCGGCTCGGTGTCGGTGTCGATCGCGGGTGTGCCCGGTGCGGTGGGGGTGAGCTCGGCCCCGCACGCCTCGCAGAAGCGGTCGGCGTCGGAGATCGGTCCGCCACAGCTGGGGCAGGCCGTCTGGGTCGTACTCGTCATCGCAGCGTCCATCCTCGAACATCGTTGGCCAGGTCGACCAGGGCGATCCGTTCCTGCGGGCTGCGCGCGTGCCCGGCCAGTTCACGGTAGGCCGCTTCGAGCCCGTCCCGCAGGTCCGGCTCGACCGCCTCCCGGCCGGCGATCCTCAGCCCGGGCTGTGGGCCCTTGCCGAGCACCTCGTCCAGCGCGGTCTTGAAAATGTTCGCGGTCAGGTTCGCCCGGTCCAGCGGGTCGATCGTCACGCTCTCGATATTGCTCATCGCCTCGGCCAGCGCGGACAGTCCACGCCCTGATCCTGCCAGCAGACCGGCTCGCATCCGGCGAGCCCGGACGAACGACCCGCTGGTCGGCGGCACCAGGTCGAGCGCGCCGACGGCGCCGTCGAGGTCGCCACGGGCCGAGCGGATCGCCGCCAGCCCGAAGGCGGAGGGGGCGATGTAGTTGGCGTCGGTGCGGGCACAGGTCAGGTAGAGACCCTCAGCTACGTCGTACTCGCCGCTGATCTCGCAGGAGACCGCCAGTGCGAGCTTCGGCGCCAGCTCGCCCGGCACCTGGCCGTAGACGGCGTTGAACGCCGACTGGGCCGCAGCGGCGTCGTGGCGAGCCAGGGCGACCAGTCCGGACATCCAGACCGCCCGCCACTCCCACGGGTCCTCCGCGAGCAGGTCGGTGACCGCGGTGTCGACCATGTCGTACCGCGACGGCCCGATCTCCAGTGCGGTCTGGGCGATCTCCAGCAGGATCTGCGGGGAGGACTCGGGCGCGTCGACCAGTAGCTCGAGCCGCTGCTCCGGGTCGGGCACACTGACCGTCTTCAGCCAGCCGGCCATCTTGTCGCTGTCGTCCTTGGCCAGCGACGGCAGCCGGCGCCACGGCTCGGCAGCGTCGCCGAGGCCGGCCGCGAGGTCGCCCGGGCTGCCGAACAGGATCGACGAGGTCGAGTGCTGGGCAGCCTTGACGCCCTGCTTGTCGGCAACCACCTCACGCAGTACGCCGAGGAGCTGGACCCGGAACTCGTCGGCCGACACGAAGCGGTCAGCGGGGTCGGGCGCGCAGGCCTTCACCAGCAGCCGGTAGACCGAGTCGTACTGCTGGAACAGCGGCACCTCGCCCACCGGCGGAAGGGAGCCGACGTACCGGGACTGGTAGCCGCGGAACTCGAAGGCGAGCACACACAGGGTCCGGCCGAGCGTGTAGATGTCCGAGGCGATCGACGGGCCGACCTCGGCCACCTCCGGCGCCTGGAAGCCGACCGTGCCGTAGATGGCCGAGTCCATGTCGTCGATCCGGCGGACACCGCCGAGGTCGATCAGCTTGACCGCGTCGCCGACCTGGATGATGTTGTCCGGCTTGAAGTCGCAGTAGACCAGGCCGAGGTCGTGCAGGTAGGAGAACGCGGGCATGATCTCGAGCAGGTAGGCGATCGCCTGGTCGATCGGCAGCGCGTCGTACTGGTTGTGGTTGGCCTGCATCCGCTGCTTGAGCAGCGTCTTCAGTGAGGTGCCGCCGACGTACTCCATCACGATGTAGCCGGCGCCGTCGTGGGTGACGAAGTTGTAGATCTCGACGATCAGCGGGTGCTCGACCCGGGCCAGGAACTGCTGCTCGGCGATCGCGGCCGCGACGGCGTCCGGGTCCTCCGAGTTGAGCAGGCCCTTCAGCACCACCCAGCGGTTGGACACGTTCTGGTCCTGGGCCATGTAGATCCAGCCGAAACCACCGTGCGCCAGGCAGCCGCGGACCAGGTACTGGCCGCCGACCAGGTCACCGTCTTTCAGCTTCGGCGAGAACGAGAACGGGCTGCGGCACTTGGGGCAGAAGCCATCGGTACGACCCGCCTGGTCGCCGCGCGAGCGCCCGACCGGGTTGCCGCAGCTGGGGCAGTTGCGACGGTCCTCGGGGACCATCGGGTTGGCCAGGATCGCCTTGCTGGCGTCGATCGCGGGGATCGGCGGCACGTGCGTCAGGCCGGCACCGAGTCGCGCCCCGCGCAGGCGGGTGGACGAAGTACCGAGACGGCGGGTCAGCTTGGACCCGGCTGCAGTGGCCCGGGCCGAGCCGAGTGGCGTCGAGGCCAGCCGGTTGGAGGCGCGGGAGACCGTTGACGCAGTACTGATCGGGTCTGGCGCATAGGTGGCAGCACTGCCACCGCCGCCGCCAGGGGTGCCGCAGACATCGCAGTAGCCGTCTACGACGGTTCCCGAGCAGCCAGGCTCGCCGCACTTGCCTAGTGCCGTGGTCGAGCTGGCAATAGCACTAGCAGCGGCTGCAGCTGCCGGCGATCCGCAGACGTCGCAGTACCCGTCCAGGATCGTGCCGGTACAGCCCGGCTGTGTGCACGCGTTGGTCGTCATGTCGTCACTCCCAGATACGTCTGGTACGCCGCCACGAGCGCGCCGAGCCGAACCAGGTCCACTGGTTCCGCGTCGAGCACCTCCCGGCCGCGTCGATAGAGCTCTGCCAGGTCATCGGTGGTTCCACTGGTCCGGGGGACGCTGCCGGCCTTCACCTGATACGCGTCCAGTCGCCCGGCCAACTCGTCTTTACGTTCCAGCGCGGAGCCGTACGCCGTCTGCGCCTGCCCCAGCGCACGCCGTACGGCGTCCAGGCGGGTCAGGTACTTCTCCAGCTCAGCTGCCGTGTTCGGCACCGGCCCCAACGCAGTCACATCCGGTACTGCGAGCCGCGGCGCAGGCGAGACCGCGGCGACGCAGCGATCGGCCAGGGCCCGGACAGCCTGTCCCTGCGCCTCTAGCTCGGTCCGTACTGCGCGAGCCCGGGCCACGTCGGCAGCCCGCTCGCGCCGAGTGGCGGCACCGACGATCAGGTCGCGTTCGTTGTGCGCGGCATCGATCTCCAGCGGGCCGATCAGCCCGCCGATGTCGGCGCCCCGCTTGGCTCGGTCAGTCAGGTCGGTGACCCGGCGATCGAGATCGTGATGCTCCGCGATCGCCGCGTTGCGGGTCGCGGCCGGCTCGATCGCGACCAGGTCCTTGATCCGCTCCACCTGCGCACGGAGTTGCCGCAGCCGGGCGGCCAGGTCGGCGTCACCGGGCTCGAGCGCGAGCCGGGCCCGCAGGGTCGAGGCCAGCGCGTCCGACAAAGTGCATGCCTCAGGCAACGAAACGGCGAGCGACCCGGCCGCGTCGCCGGTGTCCAGCCCGCCCCAGATCAAGGTCGAGATCCGCTCGGTCTCGGTCGCCCCGACCCGGCCGGAGTCCCAGGTCACCAGGATCAGCTCGTACCGGTCGGAGACGGCCTTCCAGACGGCCATCGCCAGCACGACGTCGCCGCTCAGCGCGTCGGCGTCGGCCGATTGGAGGGCGGCCTGGTCGAGCTCGTCGAGCTCCGCCCGGCGGCGGTCCCGCCAGCTGCCGAGGTCGGTCAGGAACGCCAGCAGATCCTTTGCGGGGATGCTGCTGCCGATCCGTCCCGGGGGCGGCGGCGCGGTGGCCGTCGGGGTGCCTACGGTCATCCGGCGACTCTGCCGTAGACGGCCTTCGGTGGCGTGGCCGGGCCGAGGGCGGGCTGAAGCCACTTCTTGTACGAGGCCTGCCAGGCCGGTCCCGTCTTCATCTGCTCCAGCACGCCGTTGACGAACTTCACGAAGTCGACCTGCTCCTTGTTGATCCCGAGGCCGTACGGCTCCTCGCTGATCTTCTCGGCGGTCGTCACTCGCGCGTACGGGTCCTGGGCGGCGTCTCCGGCGAGCACGGTGTCGTCACCGGAGATGCCGACCACCTTGCCCTGCTGGAAGAGCGCCAGGCAGCCGGTGTCGGTGTCCGCGGTGACCGCGATGATCTCCGAGTTCGCCTTGACCATGTTGTCGAAGCTGGTCGAGCCGGCCGGCGTGCAGATCTTCTGCCCGTCCAGTTGTGCCAGGCTCTCGACCTTCATGTCCCGCTGGACCAGCAGCTTCTGCCCGGAGCGGTAGTACTCGGCGGAGAAGGCGATCTCGTTCCAGCGGGCGCAGTTGATCGTCATGTTGCGCGCGACGATGTCGACCGTGCCGTCCTTCAGCGCTGGGATCCGCTGCGGGCTGGAGATCACCCGGAGTTCGACCTGGTGCGGCTTACCTGGGGCGGGGGTCCCGAAGATGGCGTCGGCGACGGCGTTGATCATGTCGATGTCGAAGCCCTCGATGACGCCGGTGATCGGGTTCCGCGAGCCGAGGTTGAGGCTGTCCGCCGAGACACCGGCAATCAGCCGCTTGCGTTGCAGGATCCTGGCCATCGTCGTACCGGCAGGCATCGCGCCGGGTGCCGGAAGTGCGCCGTCGGGCGCGTAGGACTGCAGGGCGTTGTCGCAGGTCTCCGCGACCGGGGCAGCCGGCTTGGCGACGGACGGGGTCGGCTTCACCGGGACCGGCGTGGCGTCGTACGTGCTGGAGCCACAAGCCGTGGCGGCGAACAGGAGAGCGAGCGAGCCTGCGATCAGGCGGGTCTTGTTCATCGGTACTCCTCCAGTCGCTGGGAGAAGCCCCAGGCGGCGAGCAGGGCGGTGACGATGCCGATCGGCAGGCCGAGCCAGCCGAGGACGCCGAGCGAGTGGCCGGCGGAGTCCAGTTCGGACTGGGTCGATTCGCTCAGGGAGACGAGGCGCTCGGCGGAGGCCTGGTCGAAGGCGGTGAAGGCGGCGTTCGAGGTCGACTTGCCGGTGCCGATCGCCAGGTCGACGGCGCTGTCCCACTGGCCGCCGTTGTCGAGGCCGCGGATCTTGGTGTGCGCGTCCTTGTAGGCCCTCCACTGCTGCTGGACCGCGGGGCTGGTGGTGCCGCCGCGGGCCAGCTCCTCGTCGACCGTGGCCGCGGACTTCTTCCACGCTTCCTCGAACGCGGTGCCCGAGCCGCGGGCGATCAGCGTCAGGCTCTCGTTCGACTTCGCGTCGTACGCCGCGATCCGGGCCTGCGACAGCGCGAGGGTGTCGGCGTACGAGACCTTGCGGGTGTCCTTGGCCGAGTTCGACGCACCCGCGAGGGCGCCGCCGCCGATCGCCAGGGTCAGCAGTACGACGACCGCGGCGGCCGCGATCGGGACGTTGAGATAGCGGTGGGTGCGCTTGGCCAGCCACCACAGCGACACGATCAGCGCGGCGAGTGCGAGCAGGCTGCCGAGCACCAGCCAGATGCCGCCTCGGCCGATGCCGTCGAACTCGGTGTCGACGCGGGCCTGGTTGGCCTTGACCAGTTCGTTCAGGACCGGCAGCGAGTCCTCCTGCAGGGTCGCGCTGGCGTCCTTCAGGTACTGCGAGCCGAGGGGCAGGCCCTGCCGGTTGTTCGCCCGGGCCTGCTCGATCAGGCCTTGGTAGGTGAGCAGCGTGACGTTCAGCTCGCCGAGTGCCTTCTGGTCGGCGGGCTGCGCGGTGGCGGCCTCGGCGATCAGCTTGGCGGCGGTGTTCATCGAGTCGGTGAAGTGCTGGCGCTGGGCCGGCGGCTCCAGACCGCCGACCAGGAAGGCGTTGGTGGCGTCGGCGTTCGCGCTGACCAGGTTGGTGTGGATCGCCTGGATCCGGACCAGCTGGGCGGTGTTCGCCTCGGCCCGGCTGAGGGCGCCGTCGGACTGGTTGAAGCCCTGGGCGGCGGCGAGGCCGAAGACCACGCTGATGATGGCGGCGACGATCAGCAGCGCGCGCATGCGGCCCGGCGTACCGTCGAACCAGGCGGCGACCCGGCTCTGCGGCTGCGCGGCCGGCTGTGTTGCGGGCAGACCCGATCCGGCGACCTGTGGGACCGCCGGCGCTCTGGTCGCGGGGGGCGCACTGGCTGTCTGTGTCACGCCGTCTCTCCTTGCTCGGGCCCAGGCTCAGGCGCCAACTCTGCTGCCACCGGTTCGTCCGGTACCACGGTCTTGGCCTCTTCGTCGGTGAGGTCCTCGGCGACGATCTGACGCAGCTGCTCGGTGGTCGGTGCCGTCACGTCGCGCAGCCGCCAGGCGTGCCGGCCGATCGCGGCCTCCAGCATGTTCCGCGCGAACCGGCCGTTGCCGAACGAGCGGTCCCGCCGGGTGGAGGCGAGCACCACCTTGAACTGGTCCAGCGCCTCCGGCGTCAGCTCGTAGTCGGCGCCCTCGGCCAGGCCGGTCAGGATGTCGGTCAGCTCGTCGTCGGTGTAGTCCTCGAACCCGATCGTGGTCCGGAACCGGCTGGCCAGGCCAGGGTTCGCGGCGATGAAGTCCTCCATCGGCTCCGGGTAGCCGGCCACGATGACGACCAGGTCGTCGCGCCGGTCCTCCATCTCCTTGACCAGCGTGTCCACGGCCTCGCGCCCGTACTGGTCGGCACCCAGCTCACCGGCGGTCAGGCTGTACGCCTCGTCGATGAACAGCACGCCGCCGACTGCGGATGCGACCACCTCGGCGGTCTTCGTCGCGGTCTGGCCGAGATAGCCGGCGACCAACTCCGAGCGGTCGACCTCGATCAGCTGGCCCTTGGAGAGCAGGCCGAGTGCTTTGTAGATCCCGCTGACGAGTCGCGCCACGGTGGTCTTGCCGGTGCCGGGGTTGCCGGTGAAGACGAGGTGCCGGGTGATGGTCGGGCTCTTCAGCCCTGCCTCGACCCGCAGCTTCTCGACCCGCAGTACGGCGACCTGGCGGTGCACCTCGCGCTTGACCTTCGCCAGGCCGGTCAGGTCGTCCAGCTCGGCCAGCAACTCTTCGACAGTCCGCTCTGGCACAGCAGGCTTTTCTTCTTCTACTGCAGGCTTTGCTTCTACGGCGGCTGTAGGTGCTGTCGGTGTGGCTGCGACCTGCTGCAGCCTTGCGCCCGCTGCCTGCAACTGTGCAGCAGCAGCCACCGAGGCGTTGCCGATGACTCGCATGGTCGGCTCGCCGAGGCTGCAAGCCGCAGAGGCGACCTCAGCCAGCGCTTCGGCGTACGGGATCTTCTCCGCCGAGCCCTGCGCCACAAGATCAGTCAGTACTGCGGTCGGTGCCCCACGCCACCGCCGACCCCGTACTGCGGAGTCGAAGAAGTCCTGAGTCCCTGCACCAGGTGTCACCGCGGCCCAGTCGGCCGGAGCGCCTGGCGCTGACTCGGCCAGAGCTGCGGCCAGTGACAGCGCCTCAGCACGCGCGACGTTCTCCGCGACGCCGGCCCGCGCGGCGACCGTCAGCAGACCCGTCAGTGCGTCCTGCAGCGAAGTACCCCCGGCGCTGCTCATGACCCTCCCCGTCCTGATGGTGGTTGTAGCGGACCGCCCCCGGTGTCGGGCGGCGGCATCGACTGGGTCGGACCCAGCGCGAGACTGCCACCGGTCGACCCGGTGCCGAACTTCTCCTGCAGGAACCTGCCGTGTGCGATCAGTGCTTCGGCGTCGTGCCGGTTCACCGCGTCGGCCACCTTGTCCATCGTCGACCCCAGCAGGTCCAACTGGTCGATCAGGATCATCAGCGACGTCTTGCCGCGGTCCACCGGCCGGCTGTCGGCCCACTGCCGCGGCAGGCGCAGGTAGCCGCCGATCGCCTCCGGCAGATAGTCAGTAGCCGTCGCCATCACGGAGTACGCCTGGGCACTGCCGCCCAGGTTCCCGAGCCGCGGGATGGTCTCCCGGACGACCCGGACCACCCGGTTGACCCGGGACGCCACCACAGCCGGTACTGCGCCGTCAGCGACCAACTGCTCGACCCTGACCAGGGCCTGCAGCAGGTCGTCGGTGGTCGGCGCGCGGGGGATCGGTGCAGGCTCTGGCTCCGCCTTGCGACCCGTCAGTCGCGCGAAGAAGTCACCCAGCGCCATGCAATGCCCGCTCCCCGTTCGAAGAATTCAGCTCAGCGGCCGAGGTCGAGCGTGCCGCTGACGACCCGCTGGTCCTGCTTGGCGACCCGGTCCAGGTAGCTGCGGGACTTGGTCACCTCGCCCTCGAGGGTGCCGATGGTGGCGGCCATGTTGTCCAGCGCCTCCACCTTGAAGGTGTCGATCGCGTCCATCGTGGCGTAGATGTTCGCGAACGCCGCCTGCAGCTGCGGCAGCCCGATGGTGGCCGAGGCGGCCTGCTGCTGGATCGCGACCGAGTTGTCCCGCAGCATCTGCGAGGTGCGCTCGATCATCCCGCTGGTGGTGGTGTTCAGCGCGGTGATCTGGTCCAGCACCAGCTTCTGGTTGCCCAGCGCCTGGGCCACGATGACCGCCGTACGGAGCGCGGAGACCGTGGTGGTCGAGGCCCGGTCGACACCCTTGATCAGCTCGATGTTGTTCTTGATCACGATGTCGATGGCCAGGTAGTTCTGAATCGACACGGCCAGCTGGACCAGCAGGTCCTGGTGCTTCTGCCGGACGTAGAACAAGACGTCCTCGCGCAGCGCCCGGGCCTTGTCCGGGTCGGTCGCCTCCAGCTCGGCGATGGTCGCCGACAGCCGGGCGTCCAGCCGCTCGGCGACGTACACGTACTGGTTCAGCCGGCCCATCGCGTCCCAGAGCTGCTGCTTCTCCAGGTTCAGCGCGGCGTTGTCCTTGCCGAGCTCGTCCTGGCCGTTGCGCAGCGAGTGCAGGATGCCCTCGAGGTGGCTCTGGGCGCTCTGGTACTTGCGGAAGTAGTCCTCGATCTTGTCCCCGAACGGGATCATCCCGAGCAGCTTCTTCGGCCCGGTGGCTTCCTTCGGGTCCAGGTTCTCGACCGTACGGCGAAGCTCCAGCAGCGTCTTGCCGACCGTCGAGCCCTCCGACAGCCCGCCCGCGGTGAGCGCCTTGACCGGCGACTGCAGCAGCCGGTTCGAGCTCTCGGCGGCGTGCCGGATGTCGACGTCGCCCATGCTGCGGACGTCACCGGCCTTCTGGCTGAACTCCGGCGAGCGCGGTGCGGCGGTCATCAGCGAGGTCAGGAAGGAGTCGACCTTCGAGTCCAGCGCGGGCAGCGCGGCCGGGTCGACAGCAGGCGCCAGGCTCGGCGCGGCGGTCGCGGCCACTGGCTGCGTCGGCGCGGGTGCGGTCAGGATCAGCCCCGGTGCGGTCGCGGTCGGCGGCTGCAGCGGCGAGATCGCAGGCGCGGCTGCCGCTGCCTGCGGTGCTGCCGCGGTGCCCCCTGCGGCGCCCTGTGTGTTGTCAGCTTCGGTCATCGTCGTTCCCCTCCGGTGGCCTGCCGCGGGCCTCCGCGCCCGCGTCCCCTGTCACACACTCCGTGACGCGCACACAATCTACGCGGTTCCCGGTCTTCTGCGGGGAACCTTCCCCGATCCGTGACCAGGCCATTGCCAGGAGCGACCGAGCACCCCAGAATCGGTGACGACCGAGGGGGGCCTCGATGCAACGGTTACAGCGTGGAGTGAGCGGCCGACGGCTGTTCACACTCGTACTGGCAGGCATGTTTCTCGCGGTGATGCTGACCGCGACCGGGGAGCGGGCTGTACAGGCCGCAGCCGGACCCGGTTACAACTGGGAGGACGGCTCGCTCCAGGGCTGGAGCGTCGACTGGGGTGGGGAGGACCCGGCGAACTCACCGGTGGTCGCCCGTACTGGTGGCCGCTCGCTGGCTCTGCCGGTGGAAGGACGCGAGTACCCCGGCTTCAGGTCGCCGACGCGACCTGCTGGGCTGGCAGTCGGCTCGGTGGTGACGTTCCACCTCTACACACCGCGGAACGCCCGGCCGCTGCAGGTGATGCCGTACGTGAGCGACAACGCGTACGTCGAGCACTTCGGCCCCTGGTCGCGGCTGACCCCGGGATCGTGGACCACCCTCACCTGGCGGGTCCCGTCGGTGCCGAGCCTGCACCACCTCGGCCTGGAGTTCGACAGCCGGGGCTGGGCCGGCAGGGTCTACCTGGACGACGTGAGCTGGGCCAAGTCGGATCCGCGCGGACCTCTCTTCGAGGCGCCGAACCTGATCTACGGTTCGCACATCGGCGCGTGGGACCAGGACGGCGGTACTGCGATCAACAACCCGACCGCGGCGGCCAACGTCAAGGCCGCCAAGATCCGGGTGATCAAGTGGCAGATGTGGAAGCCGCCCTGCGAGCTGCGGGCGACCGACTGCCAGACCGAGGCACAGTTCAACGCGGCGATCGATGGGATCCGCCGCCTCGGCGCCGAACCGCTGGTCGGCCTGCCACCGATCTGGGACCAGCAGTGCACGGGTGCGCCCGACGCCTGGTCGCGCGCCTGGCAGGACTGGATCATCCGCACCGCCGGCACCCGGGTGAAGCTCTACGAGCTGGGCAACGAGCCGGACCACTACTGCGGCATGACCGGCCAGCGGTACTACGACGAGCTCTGGGTGCACGCGCCGACGCTGAAGGCCTACGCCCGCTCACTCGGCCACCAGATCTTCATCGGCGGACCGGGCTGGTCCAGCAGCGACGCGGCCAGCCTGACTGAGTTGAAGGTGTGGCTCGGCGCGGCCAAAGCGGCGTACCTGGCGAACGGGTCCAACCGCGACTGGCTGCCGGACTTCATCTCCACCCACACCTACCTGATCACGCCGACCGAGAACGACACCCAGGCCCACGCCCAGGCCCGGATCGACTCCTGGGGCGCCTTCTACGACGACCTGCAGGCTTACGTGGACACCACCTTCACCGGCCTGACCGACCAGGGCTACCCGATCGCCGACCAACTGAAGCCTGCCGACACCGAGTGGAACGCCTCGATCGATCTCGCCTGGCCCGGCAACGACGACCAGGTGTGGAGCGACTTCTACGTCCACGCCATGTTCGCCATGCTGCGCAGCCATGGCGTCTGGCTGTCCAACCAGTCGACCATCGCGTCCCACGCAGGCCAGTCCTTCGACCTGCTACGCCCCGACGGCACCGCCAAACCGCAGTACAACTCCTACCAAGCGGAGAGTACGAGCGACCCGCGCAACTGACCGACGGGCCAGAGGTGGTGTTCCGCCGCCTCTGGCCGTCGTCCGTCAGTACACAGCGAAGGCTCCGGCCGTCTCGGGCTGATCGTTGTGTGCAAGGGGGAGCAGTTTTGTCTGATTCAGTGACCGACGACCGCTATGCGCTCGTCAGCCGGAAAGCAGCGGACTGGGCGGCGGGCCTGGTGGATCTGGGGCACCGGAACACTCTGCTGCACTTCAAGGACACCAAGACCGCGAGTCTGGATCTGTCCGGCGGCACCCTGGCGTCGCTGGACCGGCTGCTGTCCGGCTCGGCGGAGACCTTGCGTGCCTTGCAGCCGGACCCGCAACTACTCAAGGAAGCGTGTGTCCGGGCCAAGAACATCCGGCGGCGGATCGTGGCGCTGGAGGAGGAGCAGGGGATCGAGGCCGGGCGGATCGCGCACGGCCTGGTCCGGCTGGCCGCGCGTCCTGGTGCGAGCGGACGATCCACCCCGGCGCTGCGGGCCCCGCTCCTGCTGCGGGCCGTGGAGATCAACGCGAAGACGGTCAGTGAGAGCGACTACACCCTCCAGCCCGGGGACGAGGTGGAGATCAATCCGGTGCTGCTCTACTCGCTCGTCCACGAGCACGGCGCGGAGTTGAAGCTGGAGGAGTTCACCGAACGGCTCAACGCAGTGGCGGCCGAGGCGGACGGACCGCAGTCCCGGCTGCAGATGGTCTACGAGACGCTGCGGACGGAGGTTGCGCCATGGGGCATCGAGTTGGAACTCGAGGCCAGGACCGTGATCGGTCTGTTCAGCTACGAGAAGTTGCCCATGGTCGAGGATCTTCTCAAGGCAACGCAACTGCTGGCCGGCAACGATGTCGTCTCCGCGCTGGCCGGCGACACCGGCGCCTTGACCGCACTTCAACAGGACGGCCGGGGCTTCACGTTCGTCGGCGTGGACGACATCTCCCCGCGGGACGAAGTCCTGGTGCAGGACGCGGATTCGTCCCAGGAAAGGGCGATCTCCGCCGCCCTGGCCGGGCACAACGTGCTGATCGAAGGCCCGCCGGGGACGGGGAAGAGCCAGACCATCGCCAATATCATCGCGGGTGCCGCGGCCCAGGGGCAGAAGGTCCTGTTCGTGGCCGAGAAGCGCGCCGCGATCGAGGCCGTCACCCAGCGCCTCGCCGAGGTCGACCTCGGTGGCCTGGTCTTCGATCTGCATCAGCAGAAGCTGAACAAACGGCAGCTCGCGCAGCAGTTGGCCGAGAGTCTCGACCGGGCCGCCGCCGAGCGTCCGGTCAGGGTCGACGAACTGAACGCCGGGTACGCCGACCGGCGCCGGCGTGCGGTTGCCTACACCAAGGAATTGCATGTCGTCCGGTCTCCCTGGGAGATATCGGCCTTCCAGACAATGGAGGAGTCGTTCCGGCTCTCGCCCGCGGCGCAGACCCGGCTCCGCTTCCGGGGGCCGATCCTGCAGACCCTCAGCGCGGGGGTGCTGTCCGAGGTGAGGCAGGACCTCCAGGAGTACGTGGAGTCCGGCGGGCCGAGGATCCGGCGCGGAGACTCACCGTGGTCGAACGCGACCGAGGTACGGACCGAGGCGGACATCGATCGGGTTCTGCTCGAGCTGGACGCCCTGACCGCGAAGACCTTGCACCGCAGTACTCAGGACATGGAGCTGGTTCTCCGGCAGACCGGCCTGGCCAAGCCGGCCGGGATCGACGGCTGGAGCGAAGTCCTGGAGCTGCTCGGCGGGATCGAGCAGGCGGTGGCGGAGTTCGGTCAGGAGGTCTTCCGCAAGGATCTCGACCTGCTGTACCTGGCGACCGCCGATCGCTCGGTGCGGAAGGCGGAGGGGCGGAAGCTGTCCTTCGGCGACCGACGGCGAGCGGTCAAGGCCGCCCGAGCGATGTCGAGACGCGGTATCAAGAGACGGCAGGATCTCAACCGGGCGATCTCCGAGGTCTGTCGCCAACGGGAGCGGTGGCAACGCCTGGGCGGACAGCAGAGCGACCCCGCCGGAGTAGAGGGCCTGGCGGACATCGTCAGTCACTACACGGACCTGCGCAACCAGCTCGCCGCAGTCGCGCTGTGCACCCGCATCGAGGACTTGGATCGACGCCCGGCCGAGGATGTTCAGTCGCAACTGGAGGAGCTCGAGGCCGACCGGGACACGTTGTTCCGGATGCCGAGACTGACTGAACTGACGCAGCGGTTCGAGGCGGTCGGCCTGGGGGCTCTGCTCGACGAGATCGTGGAGCGCGACGCGGACGCGGAGCAGGCGGCGAACATCCTGCGGCATGCCTGGTTGCAGTCGTTGATCGACCAGTTCAAGGTGTCGTCACCGGTACTACGTGACTTCGCGGCCGGCTTCCACACTCGCACCGTCACCGAGTTCTGCGCCGCCGACGTGCGGTTGCGCGAGGTAGCCCCCGGCCGGGTCCGGCGTGAGGTCGCGCGAATGCTCAGCGAGGCCTGCGACGAGTACCCCGACCAAGGCACCCTGGTGCGGAACCAGGCGAAGCGCAAGACCGGTCACATGCCGATCCGCAAGCTGGTCGAGAACGCCTCTGACGTCTTGCTCGCGCTGCGGCCGTGCTGGGCGATGTCGCCATTGCTCGTGAGCAAGACACTGCCGGCCGAGTGTCTGTTCGACATCGTCATCTTCGACGAGGCGAGTCAGATCCTGCCCCAGGACGCGATCACCTCGATCGTTCGCGGACGAAGGATCGTCGTGGCCGGGGACGATCGCCAGCTGCCGCCGTCGACGTACTTCCAGCGGATGCTCGGCGGGGCGGAGGAGGACGACGAGGACGAGGACAGCGCCGGGAGCCTGAAGGACTACGAGTCGATCCTGGCCCGGCTCAGCAGTCTGCTGACCCAGCGGCACATGCTGCGGTGGCACTATCGCAGCCGCGACGAACGGTTGATCGCCTTCTCCAACAACGAGATCTACGACCGGCAACTGGTGACCTTCCCCGGCGTTCTCGAAGGCAGCCCGATCACCCTCGACGTGGTGGACGGCAGGGCGGTACCGGGTCAGGACGGCTCCGCGGTCGCCGAGGTCGAGAAAGTGGTCGAGCGGGTGCTGGAGCATGCCGCCGAACGCCCGGACGAGAGCCTCGGCGTGATCGCGATGAGCCAGAAGCACGCGGATCGGATCGACCTCGCCCTGCGGGCCGCACTGCGGGAGAGGCCTGAACTGGAGCGGTTCTTCGGTGACGAGATGGGTGCTTCGAAGCGGTTCTTCGTCAAGAACCTCGAGCGGGTGCAAGGCGACGAACGCGACGCGATCATCCTGAGCGTCGGTTACGCGAAGCGGCCGGACGGCCGGGTCGCGAGGACGTTCGGTCCGTTGAACCGGGAGGGCGGCGAGCGACGGCTGAACGTCGCCGTCACCCGGGCGAAGCGCAGGATGACGGTCGTCTCCTCCTTCTCGCATGCCGATCTCGAGCCACGTCCGGACCGCAGCGGCGCCGAGCTGCTGCGGAGGTTTCTGGAGTTCGCCGAGCTCGGTGGAGACCTGACCAGGGTCGGCCGGATCACCAACGGGGAGCTGAACGGTTTCGAGGACAGCGTCTACACGGCCCTGCGCGAGGAGGGCATCCCGGTCTACCCCCAGTGGGGCTTCTCGGACGGATACCGGATCGACTTCGCGCTCGGCCACCCTGAGCAGAAGGGCAAGATGGTGCTGGCGGTCGAGACCGACGGCGAGCAGTACCACCTGGCGCACAGCGCGCGGGACCGCGACCGGCTCCGGCAGTCTCACCTGGAGAACCTGGGCTGGAGGTTCCACCGGTTGTGGTCCACGGCCTGGTTCTCCGATCCCGGCGGCGAGCTCGAGCGCATTGTGGAGAGCTGGCGGCAGGCCATGAAGGACGAAGTGCCGGCCCTTGCTCCGATCGTGCGCCAGGTCGCCCCTGTCCCGCCGGTGGAGGCTCCGTCCACGCAGCACCGTTCGCTGCCGCGCCCCGACGTCCCCTTCGGGCAGAAGATCACCGAGTACACCGACTACGAACTCGTGAGTGTCTTCACCTGGTTGCTGTCGGACGAGCTCTACCTGACCCGGGAGGCCCGGATCGAGCAGGGGATGAAGGAACTGGGGTTCTCCCGCCGGGGCAAGAACATCATCGACCGCCTGACCGCGGCCTTCGACACCGCACGGACGCAGTACAAGGGAGCGCACTGATGAAGCGGACACTCGACTCGATGACCATCGACCGGTTGGCGAAGCTTGTCGTCGACCTGGGTGGTCCGTGCGAGCGCAAGGGATACGAGCTGGAGAAGCTGCTGCAGCGATCCGCGTGGCCGGACTCCCCGGAGTACGACGGAACGCCCCGGATCCCGTGGCTGGTGGAGCAGATCGAGGCGCGCAACGGGACGAAGGACATCGAGCAACTGCTCTGCCGGGTCTGCGACCCGCTGGAGTACGACGGCGGGATGGAGATGGCCAGGTACTTCGCCGAACTGGTGAACGCGATCCTCGCTCCCGAGCAGTTGATGATCTCCTACGTGGGGCAGCGGCCGGTACTGGCCGGTGTCTCGGGTGACGGCAGGCATCCGGTCTACAGCGAGCCGGACGATCTGCAGAGACGCCTGGACGCCCTGATCGCGGACAAGGCGACCGTAGCCGTCCTGATGAACCGGCTGGCCGAGACCCGGATCTGCGAGGCGAACGGGGCCTATACCTTCGCCATCATCGGGATCGGCAGTCTGGTGGAGGGCATCCTGATGGCGATCCTGACCGAACAGGACCAGGAGTTCCGCGAGGGGCGGTCCAAAGACCAGGCGGGTAGGACGGTGAAGCCCGATCGGGCCGCGCTGGTCCATCTGATCGATCGCGCGGCCGAGCGCGGGCTGATCCAGTTCGACGCCACCAGGTTCATGCACACCGTCCGCGATTTCCGGAACTTCGTGCATCCGCGCAAGGAGCTGGTCGATCAGCCGGCCTTCGATCGCGACAGCGTGATGCTGTGCTGGGGGCCGGTGGGTGCTCTGCTCAACGACCTGGAGAAGAGCCTCGACGCGTTGACACCGCCGGTGACGACCGGCTGACGTCGGGATCGCCTTCGCTGGCTAGCGTTCGTAGGTGGTGAAGGCGAAGCCGTCGTGCTCGGTGCGGGCGGTTTCGCGCCACTCGGTGCGGTCGAAGGCCGGGAAGGTGACGTCGCCGTCGGGGGACTGGGCGACTTCGGTGAGTTCGAGGCGGTCGGCGTACGGGAGGGCCTGGCGGTAGATCTCGCCGCCGCCGGCGACGTAGAGATCGTTGCCCTCAGCAAGTTTGAGGGCCTCGTCGAGGTCGTGCGCCACCTCGACGCCGGCGGCCGACCAGTCGCGTTGCCGGGTGACGACGACCGTGCGCCGGCCGGGCAGCGGGCGGCCGATCGAGTCGTAGGTCTTGCGGCCCATCACCAGGGTGTGGCCGAGGGTGAGGGCCTTGAAGTGCTGCAGGTCCTCGCGGATCCGCCAGGGCAGGTCGTTGTCCCGCCCGATCACGCCGTTGGCGCCGACCGCGGCGATCAGGATCACGGTCATACGGCGATCGGCGCCTTGATCCCGGGGTGCGGGTCGTAACCGTCCAGTACGACGTCCGCGATCTCGTAGGAGTCGATCGAGTCGCGCTCGGCCAGTTGCAGCGTCGGCAGCGGGCGGGGCTCGCGGGTGAGCTGCAGCTTGGCCTGGTCGAGGTGGTTCAGGTAGAGGTGCGCGTCGCCGAGGGTGTGCACGAAGTCGCCGACCTCGAGACCGGTCTGCTGGGCGACCATGTGAGTCAGCAACGCGTACGACGCGATGTTGAACGGCACGCCCAGGAAGATGTCGGCCGAGCGCTGGTACAGCTGGCAGGACAGCTTGCCGTCGGCCACGTAGAACTGGAACATCGTGTGGCAGGGCGGCAGCGCCATCCCGTCCACGTCGGCGACGTTCCAGGCGTTGACGATGTGCCGGCGGGAGTCCGGGTTGTTCTTGATCGACTCGATCACGGCGGAGATCTGGTCGATCTGCCGGCCGTCCGGGGTCGGCCAGGAGCGCCACTGGTAGCCGTAGACCGGGCCCAGCTCGCCGTCGGCGTCGGCCCACTCGTCCCAGATCGAGATGTTGTTCTCGTGCAGCCACTTCACGTTGGTGGAGCCGCTCAGGAACCAGATCAGCTCGCCGACCACGGAGCGCAGGTGCAGCTTCTTGGTGGTGACGGCGGGGAAACCCTCGGTCAGGTCGTAGCGGGCCTGGTGGCCGAAGACGCTGAGCGTTCCGGTGCCGGTGCGGTCGCCCTTCTCGACGCCGTGGGTGAGGACGTGGTCGAGAAGCTCCAGATACTGCCGCATGCGGCCCACGGTACAGGCCTGGAAGTCGGCGGCCTGACAGACTCGGCAGGTGAGTTCTGACGAGTATGTGCTGACGCTGGTGCTGCAGGTGGAGAAGGGCGAGCGGCCGGAGCAGACCGATGCGCTGGAGACCGCGGCCCGGGCTGTGCTGGCGATTCTGGCGGACGAGCGGTCGGTCGGCGACGGGGAGTGGGCCGACGCGATGCGTGGCTGGCAGGACGCGCGGATCCGCAAGGTGGTACGCCGGGCGCGGGGTGCCGAGTGGCGGCGGGCTGCCGCGTTGCCGGGGATCACGGTGACGGGCGCGGCGGCCGTGGTACGGGTGTTTCCGCCGGAGTTGCTGGATGAGGTGCCGAAGGATCTGGCGAGGTTGCAGGTGACCGGGACCGATCTGGAGGACCCGGAGGAGCTGCCTGAGTTGGTGGCCGGCGTCCCGGTGTTGTGGGTGAATCCGGGGTTGGAGATGTCGACCGGGAAGACGATGGCGCAGGTCGGGCACGGGGCGCATCTGGCGTGGTTCGAGCTGTCCGACGGTGAGCGGAAGGCTTGGCAGGAGGACGACTTCCGGCTGGCTGTGCGCACTGCTTCGGCGGCGCGGTGGAAGACGCTGATGGAGGCTGGGCTGCCCGTCGTACAGGATGCGGGCTTCACGGAGATCGACCCTGGCAGCTACACGGTGATCGCCGATCATCCCGCGCTGCGGTAGCACGGGCAGGGGTCGGTTCGGTGCTTGTCTAACTGTTCGTGCCGGGCCGGTCACGGTGACTACGTTTCCGGTATGAGCAGACGAATCAGCGGGATCGCAGGAGCCATGGCTGCCGCAGCACTGCTGCTGTCGGGTTCGACCAGCCAGGTGGCGTCGGCCTCGACCTCCACCGTCAACGCGTGCGCGCCGGGACGGGTGTGCGGCTACAACCAGGGCAACATGGTCCTCAACCTCGGAACACCGATCAATCCTGGTGCGTGCCAGCGGCTCGGCCAGGCTGTCGACTACGTCGACAACGAGTCGAACGCCGCACAGCGGTTCTGGTCCGGCACCAACTGCACCGGGCGCAACGTGGTGATCTCGTCCGGTGGGCAGGGCCCGGTCAATCTCTTCTGGAGCGTCGGCGGGCTCTGACGGGCTGCCGGGCGTACCGCGCCCCCCGGCGGTGCGCCCGGCGTTACTTCAGCTGGTATCCGGCGAGCACGATCTCGTCCAGCTCGGGATCGCCGTCGAGCAGGTAGCCCTCGTAGTTGAAGCCGAACAGCGCGCGTAACGCGTCCTCGGCGAGCTCCAGCGGGTGGAACGGCAGCGGGTACTGCGGCTCGCCGTCCTCGGCCTCCAACTGGTGTTCCCCTGCCCAGTAGGAGCGTTCGAACGGCAGCGGGTCGCCGACGTTCTCGAAGATCCCGCCGTCCGGTGCCAGGCTGAGTGCCCTGAGCAACTGCTTGTCCGGCGTCCAGATCGCGTAGGCGAACCAGTCCACCACGCTGTGCATCGCGTGCAGATAGACAGTCCGGCCGTTGGCTTCGGCCAGGTACATCGCCGGCAGCGTCGACGGCCGGTCGAGGGCCACCTCGCCGCTGCAGATGACGGTGAGGCCCGGGAACACTCCGGCATACACGAGATCGTCCGGCGGGTTCGAGCTCTCGAGCAGGGTGCCGTCCGCGGTCTCGGCCAGGCGCGCCTCCGGGTGGAGGTGCTCGACCAGTGCGCGGGTGGCGGCTCGATCAGGTTGAGGATGCGAGCGGAGTACTTCGGCAACGTTGCCCTCGGCGTACAGCAGCATCCAGTCCTTGGCTCCCATTGGTCCTTTCTAGCTGATGCGGTAGTGCAGGTGGGTGACGCGGTCGCCTTGGACGACGGTCGGGTCGTCGAAGAGTTGCTGGCGGCCGGCGTAGTTGCCGAAGAAGCGGACGCCGGTGCCGAAGACGACGGGGACCAGAGCGAGGGACAGTTCGTCGACGAGTCCGGCTTCGAGTGCCTGGCCGGCGAGGTCGCCGGCGGTGACGGAGACGATCCGGTCCTCGCCGCTGTGTGCTTTGGCCTGCGCGATCGCCTCCTCGACCCCGTTGACGAAGGTGAACGGCGCGTCCGGGAACGGCCAGTCGGTCGGTGGCTCGTGGGTGACGACGAAGACGTGGTCGCCGACCGCGGGGACGCCGCCCCAGCCGTTGGTCAGGTCGAACAGACGGCGGCCGATCACCACCGCGCCGACCTTCGGCCAGAGCCCGCCGAGGAAGTCGGCGGTCGCCTGGCTGACGTGGAACGGGCGGCCCTGATCGGTGCCGTAGAACTCCACCGGGCCGTTCTCGTACCAGTCGAAGAGCGGGCCGACAGCATCGGCGGAGTCCGCGATGAACCCGTCCAGCGAGACGGCGGCGGAGACGACGACTTTGCTCATTTCACAACCTTGTAGGTGAGGTGTTGCGCGGCGGGAGTCGAGACGGTGCCGGTGAGTTCGAGGTTGATGCGGGCCGCGGACTCCGCCGGGAACAGCCGGGTGCCGGCGCCCAGTACTACGGGTGCCACGTGCAGCCGGACGACGTCGGCCAGCCCGGCGGCCAGGAAGGCGTAGCAGGTCTCGCCGCCTCCCATCACCACGATGTCCTTGCCGTCAGCAACTTCTTGCGCCTGCCGGAGGGCGCTGGCCGGCCCGTCGGTGACGAACCGGAACCGGTCGCCGAGCCGTGTTGTGGCGGGCGGTTCGTGGGTGAGCACGAAGATCGGCGGCACGTGCTTGTCCGCACCCTGGGCGCCGTAGCCCATCTCCTCGCTCCAGCCGTTCGGCCCGTCGATGATGTCGAAGAGTGTCCGGCCCTGGATCACCGCGCCGGTCTCGAGGAACGACGAGTCGAGTACCGCGCGGTCCGCCGCGTCGCCGTCGATCGCCCAGACGTGCAGCACCTCACCGCCCTGGCCGAGGCCGTGCTCCAGATCCACGTCGGGTCCGGTGACGTAGCCGTCCAGCGACATCGAGATGTCGACGACGACCGCGCTCATGACTCCCCCTTGGCGAGCAGCTCGGCGAGCCGGTCCATCGAGTCGTTGATGCCGTGCTCCATGCCGCTCTGGACCGCGGCGTCGCGGGCCTCCACCGACGGGAAGACCGACTCGGTGTGCAGCCGGACGCCGGTGTCGGTCCGGTGGTAGCGGGCGCGCTCCAGGCAGACCTCGCCGGGGGCGCCCTCCCACTCGAAGGTCTGGATCACCAGGGTGTCGGGCTCGACGGTGTGGAAGACACCGCGGAACGCGTACTCGCCGTGCTCGTCCTTGTGGACGTAGCGGTACCGGCCGCCCGGGCGGACGTCGTACTCGTCGATGGTCATCTCCAGCCCGCGCGGGCCGAGCCACTGGGCGACCAGTGCGGGGTCGGTCTGGACCCGGAACAACTGCGCGGGGGTGGCGTCGAAGTCCCGGGTCACCGAGACGAACGGCGTACCGGCGGGGGCGCTGATGGTGGTGGGGTTGGTGCTCATCGGTCCTGCTCCTTCACGGTTTCGAGTAGCGCGTCGATGCGCCGGAAGCTGGCCTCCGCGGCCAGCCGGTATCCGTCGATCCAGCTGGTCAGGCTCTCCAGCGCGGACGGGTCGAGCTGACAGGGCCGGCGCTGGCCGTCCCGGCTGCGGGTGATCAGGCCGGCGGCTTCGAGCACCTGAATGTGCCGCGACACCGCCTGCTTGGTGATCCCGAACGGCTCGGCCAGCTCGTTCACCGTCGCCTCGCCGCGCGACAACCGCGCGATCAGGGCCCGGCGTACCGGGTCACCGAGGGCAGTGAAGGCCCGGTCCAGCGCGTCTTCGTCAACCGACATCTTTATCAACCATTCCGTTGATCAACTGATGTGTTGACTATAAACAGACGGCTGGGCGCCGGTCAAGCGGTCCGGCTCAGACGGTTGCGAAGGCGGCCATCATGGCCATGTCCTCGTGTTCGAGGTTGTGGCAGTGGATCAGGTACTTGCCTCGGTGGGCGGTGAATCTGACCAGGACCTCGACCACCTCGGCGGGGCGGATGTCGACGGTGTCCTTCCAGCCGGCGTCGTACGGGCCGGGTTTGCCGCCGCCGCGACGCAGTACCTGGAAGGGGGCGAGGTGGACGTGCACCGGGTGGTGGACATCGGTGACGAACGACCACACCTCGTACTGGTCGAGCTTGACGGTTGCCTGCATGTTCTCGGGGTCGAAGGGTCTGCCGTTGATCGTCCAGCCCTGGTGGGTGCCGGCGTTGCCTCGGCGGAAGCGCCACTGGCGGTGGACCAGGCCTGACGGTTCCGGGACTGCGGCGTACGCCGAAAGCCTGGCGGGGATGAAGCTGTCGTCGGGTGCCTTGCGCGCGACCTTGAAGCGCATCACCTGCCCGGTGCGACCGCTGTCGAGCTTGTTGAGCAGTGTCACCTCAGTACCCGGCTCGTACTGCGTGAAGTCGATCACCACGTCGAATCGCTCGGCCGGTGCGACCACCAACGTCTTGTGCTCAAGGGGTGCGCCGAGCAGCCCGCCGTCGCTGCCGATCTGCGTCAGCCGGGCAGGTCCTTTGTCGAGCGCCAACTCGTAGCGCCGTGCGTTCGACGCGTTGAGGATGCGGAACCGGTAGCGCGCCGCGTCCACCTCGAGCACCGGCCACGGCGCGCCGTTGACCAGGATGACGTCGCCGATCACCCCTTCCATGTACTTCGCCGTGACGCCCGGCCCGTCGTCGGCGGCCGGGTAGCGGAACGATCCGTCGGCCGCGAAGGCGCGATCCGCGAGGATCAACGGGACCTCGCGATCGCCCGCAGGTAAGGAAAGCGCGTCCTCCTCGGCGTCGCGGATGAGGTGCAGCCCGAACAGCCCGCGATAGACCTGCGGAGCGGTGTAGTCCATCCGGTGATCGTGATACCAGAGCGCTGCCGCCCGTTGCTGATTTGGATAGGTGTAGGTCCTGCTGCCCGACTTCACGTCGCCGCCGGTCATGCCGCTGTGCCCGGCATGCTCGTGGTGCTCGCCGTTGGGCATCAGTAGGTCGAGCGGCCAGCCGTCGCTCGCGGCCGGCGTGTGGCCGCCGTGAAGATGCACAACCGTCGGTACGTCGAGCTGGTTGACCTGCTCGACCACAGTGGCTCGCCCGCTCCGTACGTCGAACGTCGGGCCTGGCAACAGTCCGTCGTACCCGAGGATCTCGGTTTTCAAGCCAGGCAGGATCTCCAGTGACGCCTTTTGCTGGACGACGCGGTAGTAGTCGACACCAGCGGCGGTCCGGAGTGGCTTCTTCACCGGCGGGATCGGCAGCGGCACCTTGAAGGCTTCCGGGAGTGGCGCCTCGCTGGTCAGCAGCTCGGCGGTCTGGCCGGGGGAGGCGTCGAGGCCGCAACTGGTCAGGGTGAGCGCGCCGGCCGCGCCCAGGAATCCACGGCGGGACAGCTTCACTGCTTGACCTCCTGGCGGAAGGACCAGACCGTCATCCAGACGACGGTGATCACGATGGTGGTGCCGAGTGGGATGTGTACGGCGAAGTTCTGCGCGTAGCCGAAGGTGACCTGGGTCAGCTCGGCGACGATCAGCACGAGGGTGACGAGCGCGGGCCAGAGCCGGCCGCGACCCGGCCAGCGGTAGAGCAGGGCGGCGACGAGTTGGAGTGTCGCGATCAGGAACAGCGACGATCCGATCGGGCCGTGCCAGGCCATCGCGTCGACCTCGCCGGAGAGGAAGTAGCCGGCCAGGATCGGCTGTGCGACGACCAGGGCCGCGTGCAGCAGGAGGGTGATCCGCAGGAGCCAGAGGGTGATCACTGGTTGGCCTCCTGGTGGAAGGTCCAGACGGCGAAGGCGCAGGCGATCGCGACGATCGCGATGCCGAGCGGGATGTGAAGTGCTAGCTGGCGGCTGTAGCCCATGGCGATCTGGACGGCCTCCGCGGTCAGGAGCAGCAGGCTGGCCAGTACTGCGCTGGCGCGGCCGCCGGAGCGCCAGTAGATGGTTGCTAGTAGCAACTGTCCGAGGGCGAGGAAGGCGAGTGCGAGGCCGATCGGCTCGTGCAGGCGGATGGCGGCGCTGGAGCCGTTGAGGTAGAGGCCGGCGAGGACGGGTTGCAGGCAGACCGCGACGGCGTGCAGCACCGCGAGCAGGCGGAGCATCACCAGGGACTTCATGGTGATGAAAGTAGTAGGCTGTCTACATGTAGCGCGACCAGGTAAAGCCCTGAATCGCCCCGGGGGGCGATTCAGGGCAGGTGGGGGTGAGGGTGGTGGATGAGCGCAGCGTCGGGTCGCTGGGGTCAGGTGGGCGAGCGCGGCGTCTGGCCCCTGGGTCAGGTTAGGCGGCCGAGGGCGGCGACTGAGATGCCGGCGCGTTCGCAGACCCAGTGGGGGTCGGGGCCCAGTTCGGGCTCGATTCGGAGTTCGTGGTCGTGCAGGTCGTCGCAGGCGGTGCAGCGGGGCCAGCGGACACCTGAGTCGGACAGCCGGTCCTGGACGTCCTGGGCGACCAGGCCGGCGATGTGCTCGGCGCCGTCGGGCCACTGGTCCAGCCACCACTGCCGGCCGGCCACGGCGTCCTCCAGCAGGGACACCATC
The DNA here is from genome assembly GCF_040687575.1 of Kribbella sp. NPDC056861. Taxonomy (NCBI): domain Bacteria; kingdom Bacillati; phylum Actinomycetota; class Actinomycetes; order Propionibacteriales; family Kribbellaceae; genus Kribbella; species Kribbella sp. NPDC056861. The sequence goes on from NZ_JBFBNQ010000003.1 coordinate 899,834, forward strand.
ACGGCGTCGTCGAATCCCCGCGCGGCCAGGTCGTGGAGCACCTGTGCGCGGGCCGTCAGCAGTACGCCTGGTTCGTTCATCGCCCATCAGAGTGCCAGACGGAACCGACAAAACCCCAAGCCGGAACGACTTGGGGTTTCGCCGGTTGCTGCGGTCAGCCTGCGAGCGGCTCGCAGCGCGGTGCCGGGTCGAGCCGGTCGGCGAGCTTGAGCTCACGCTCGGCGGCGGTCCGCAGTACGGCGCTGAGGCGGGCGCGGAGGGCGAACGAGCGGCGCGGGGCCGGCTCGTAGTACTCCTCCTGAGGAGCGTTCGGCAGGGCGGACTGGGCGAGGGACCTCGCGTTCTCCACTGCGGTGTTGCCGGCGATGAAATAAGTCATGGTCGTGCTCCCTTCCGAAGGGCGTGGTGATCAGAACCCATGGCCGGACGGCCATCGGTAGCCAGGTGGGTTGGATTCAGTTGCGGGGTGCCGGACCGCTGCTGGAGCGAACGACCAGCTCGGTCGGCAGGGTGATGTGCCGCTGGGTCTCGCCCGGGTCGAGCAGCAGCCGGCCGACGGCGCGGCCCTTGTCCTTGATCGGCTGCCGGACCGTGGTCAGCCCGGCCACCTCGGCGGCGGGGATGTCGTCGAAGCCGGTGACGGTCAGGTCCCGGCCGGGGACCAGGCCGCGGGCCTTCATCGCCTCGATCGCGCCGAGCGCCTGGACGTCGCTGAGTCCGGCGATCGCGGTCGGCCGGTCCTGCGAGTCGAGCACCCAGCTCGCCGCCGCCAGCCCGGAGTCGAAGGCGTTGTGGCCGCCGGAGACGACCCGGAACTGGGCGTCCGGCATCGTCTTGCGCAGCCCCTGGATCCGCAGGCTGCAGTCGTCGCAGTCGATCCGGTCGAGGTCCAGCTCGATCGGCCGGCCGCCGATCGCCTCGTGGTTGTCGACCAGCACGACCACGTCGCGGTGACCAAGGCGGCTCAGGTGCTCGCCCATCGCCGCGGCCGCGTCCAGCTCGTTGATGGCGACCCAGCCGTCGGCCAGGTCGTGCCCGCGCTGCGTCGACACGGTCGGGATGCCGCGGTTCTTCAGTACTTCGAGCGCCGGGTGACCGCGGTCCACGCAGAAGATCGCGGCGGTGTCGATCGCGGCCTGGCGGACCGCGTTGGTCCCGGACCGGACGTCGGTCGAACTGACCGGCATCAGCAGCAGACTGGTGGCGAACTCCTCGGCGATCTCGGCCAGGCCGGCCAGGAAGCCGACCGCGTACGGATCGGAGAAGGCATAGGAGAGCTGACTGGTGAACAGCACGCCGACCGAACCCGCCTTGCCGCTGCGCAACGCGCGAGCGGAGGCGTCAGGACCGGCGTACCCGAGCTCCTGGGCGGTGGCCAGGATCCGCTCCCGTACTGCGGCGGACAGCTGGTCAGGCTTGTTGTAGGCGTTGGAGACGGTCGACGGCGAGACTCCCGCGGCCTGCGCCACGGTCTTGAGGGTGACTCTCGGTGCCATCGTCCTGACCTCCTTCTGGATCGATCTTCTAAATCGTTCTAGAAAAACGATACAGAAGACTGCTGTAGAGTGCAACCGCTATTTCCGCGGCTGCGGCCGGGGCGATGCAGGATGATGGCTGGCATGGGTTCGTTGCTGGAGATCATCGCTTTGCATCCGGCGGACGCCGAGGCGGCTCAGGAGGGCGGCGCGGACCGGCTGGAGCTGTGCGCCTCGATGGAGGCCGACGGCCTGTGCCCGTCGGTCTCGACCGTGAGCGCCGTCCGCCGGGTGACCGACCTGCCGTTGCGGGTGATGCTGCGGCTGTCGGACTCGTTCGGCACCGACGGCGCCGAGCTGAACCGGCTGACCGCGCTGGCGCAGTCCTACCTGGCGGCCGGCGCGGACGGGTTCGTGTTCGGGTTCCTGACGCCGGACAACGAGGTGGACACCGAGTCGGTGGCCGCGCTGGCGAGCACCTTCGCCGACACCCCTTGGACCTTCCACCGAGCGGTCGACCACACGCTGGAGCAGCAGAAGGCCTGGCGGGCGCTGCGTACCCTGCACGGGCTGGACTGCGTGCTGACGGCCGGCTCGTCGCTCGGTGTCGGGCACGGGCTCGACGAGCTGCTCAAGCTGGCGTCGTCCGACGAGCAGGTGGCGAAGGTGATGATGGCGGGCGGCTCGCTGCAGCCGGAGCACGTGCCCTGGTTGTACGGCGCCGGGGTGCGACGGTTCCACGTCGGGTCGTCGGTGCGGCAGGACGGGTCGTGGACCAAGGCCTATGTGAACTCGCGGTTCGTCCGGTCGTGGCGGAACCTGCTCGACGCTCAGGACGAGAAGGCATGATCTACATCGATCCGCCCGCCTGGGCGGCGCACAACCGGTTGTGGTCGCATCTGGTCAGCGACGAGTCGTACGAGGAGCTGCACGAGTTCGCTCGTGCGGCGGGGATTCCGGCGCGGGGGTTCGATCGGGATCACTACGACGTGCCGTCCGACCGGTACGACGACCTGGTGGCGGCGGGAGCCGTGCCGGTGTCGAGCCGGGTGGTGGTGCAGCGGTTGCTTGCGTCGGGGTTGAGGCATCGCAAGGGGAGTTGAGATGGAGCTGGGTGGGTTTGCCGGGCTGGGCGCCGTGGTCGGGGTGTCGGATCGCGGGCGGCGGGAGGTGGCGGCGACCGGGGTCGAGGTCGGTACGCCGTTGCGGATCGCTTCGTTGACGAAGACGGTGACCGCTGCGGCGACCGTGCGGGCCTTGTCAGGCAAAGGGTTCGGGGTGGACACGGCGGTGGCTGAGGTGCTGCCGGAGTTGGAGACCCAGCTGACAATTGGTCAGGTCTTGTCGCAGTCATCGGGTCTTCGGCAGACCGTCAGTGCTTTGGATGCCGCTGGCTTGGGTGAAGGCGATGACGTGTTCGGTCGGGCCGCTCAGCTGGTGGTTGCCGGTGGGCAGGAGTATCCGCCGGGGGAGCGATGGGCCTACTACAACGGCAACTACTTCATCGCGGGCGCGCTGCTGGCGAGGCTGACCGGGGGCACCTTCGAGGACGGGCTCGGTGAACTGATCGCCGCTGCGGGGATGAACGACACGGGGTTCGAGCCGGCGGAAGGGTATCCGAGGGCTCGCCGGCCGAGTGGCGGGTTGTGGTCGACCGTGCCGGATCTGCTGGGCTTCTGCGAGTTTCTCCTGCAGGACAAGGCTTTACTCGCTGAGATCTCCAGGCCGAGAGTGGCGAACTACGGTCTGGGCTGGGCGGTCGGGCCGATGCTGTACTTGAACGGCCGGCTGGACGGCTACCGCGCGGCGATGCTGTTGTCGCCGGAGCACGAGTGGGCCGCGGTGATGCTGGTGAGCGACACCGACGCGCTGCCCGCCATCGCGCAGTACCTGGACCAGCTGCAGCGGCCGCTGACCGGCGTACCGATGGCTGGTCTGATCAACGACTTCGCGGCGTAACGAAAGGTGCCCCAGGCAACTAGCCTGGGGCACCCTCACTTCAATCGACGAGTTCGGTCACGGTGCCGGCGGCGACCGTGTGGCCGCCCTCCCGTACCGCGAAGCCGAGGCCGACCGTCATCGCGATCGGCTTCTCCAGCTCCACGCCCAGCTCGATCGAGTCACCGGGCATCACCAGGGCGATGTCGCCCAGGTCGATACCACCCGACACGTCCGTGGTCCGGAAGTAGAACTGCGGCCGGTAGTCCGCGGCGAACGGCGTGTGCCGGCCACCCTCGGCGGTCGACAGCGCGTGCAGCTGCGCCCGGAACTTCCGGTGCGGCTGCACACTGCCCGGCAGCGCCACCACCTGGCCGCGACGGACCTCGTCGCGCTTGATGCCACGCAGCAGCACGGCCGCGTTGTCACCCGCCTCCGCGGCCGCCAACGACTTGCCGAACGTCTCCAGCCCGATCGCCGTACTGGTGATCGTCGGGCCGAGGCCCACCACCTCCACCGCGTCGCCGAGCTTGAGCGAACCCTGCTCGACCGCGCCGGTGACGACGGTGCCGCGACCGCTGATGGTGAGCACGTTCTCGATCGGCATCAGGAACGGCTCGCCCAGCTCACGCTCGGGGACCGGTACGTAGTCGTCGACGGCGTCGAGCAGGTCGCCGATCGCCGTCATCCACTCGGGGTCGCCCTCGAGCGCACGCAGGCCGGAGACCCGGACCACCGGCACCTCATCGCCCGGGAAGCCGTACTCCGCCAGGAGTTCGCGGACCTCCAGCTCGACCAGGTCGAGCAGCTCGGGGTCGTCGACGGCGTCGGCCTTGTTCAGCGCGACGACCAGGTACGGCACGCCGACGCGTTGCGCGAGCAGCACGTGCTCACGGGTCTGCGGCATGGCGCCGTCCTGCGCCGACACGACCAGGATCGCGGCGTCCACCTGGGCGGCGCCGGTGATCATGTTCTTCACGTAGTCGGCGTGCCCGGGCATGTCGACGTGCGCGTAGTGCCGGTTGGCGGTCTCGTACTCGACGTGCGAGATGTTGATGGTGATCCCGCGCTGGACCTCCTCGGGCGCCCGGTCGATCCCGTCGAACGCGACGAACGAGTTGAGCTCCGGGTAGCGCTCGGCGAGCACCTTGGTGATCGCGGCGGTCAGCGTCGTCTTGCCATGGTCGACGTGCCCCATGGTGCCGATGTTGAGGTGCGGCTTGGTCCGCACGAACTGGCTCTTGGCCATGATGTCTGTTGTCCCTTGCTGGTCAGAAGAATCGCCTGAACCAGGACCCGAGAGCCCACCCGAACCGCTACCGCGGTCGGAGGGGGCCGTTACGCGCCACCCTCCTCCGCGGGTCCTGCGTCAGCAGGAGGAGGGTCGGCTTCGCGCGCCGGTGAACAGAGCTGAATCGTCTGACGTCCACGCGGCAGCGCCTGACAGGCTGAGGCCTGACAGGTACGCAACAGAATCCGCGCGGTACATGGTCATCACGTTATTGGTCAACGATGGTGACGGCAACGGATATTCCCGCTAGCTCAGCTTCTCCCTGGCGTAGCGCAGCGTCGGTCGTTGCATGGCCGGCTCGTGCATTTGCAAGAAGCTTCGGAGCGCTTGTTCGTCCAGCACACCGGCGTACTTGAGGGCGATGCCGACCGGTTTGGAGACCACCGGATCCTGGTCGGCGAGCAGCAGTTCGGCGAGTGCGAACAGGTCGGTGAGGTCCGTGGGGGCGCCGAAGCGGGCGAAGTACAGGGGTGCGGTGATCGCCGTCCGGCGACGGAGTGGGTCGGTCGTCCTGGCCAGCTCGAAGAGCGGCGCTCGGTCGCGCCGCAGGAGATACCGCCCGACCACGTGCGGCGCCGCCCGGTCGACCATGTCCCAGCTGTCGATGGCGTCGTGCCGCCGCAGATACAGCTCGTACGCCGTCCGCCGCTCGTCGTCCGTGGTTTTCTTGCCGCGGGCTTTGAAGTCGAGCACGCAGAACCCCGCGAGCCGTCCCTCGTACGACGGCTCGTCCAGCAGCCGCTCGACCTCGGCGAACGGCATGCTGGCGAACGCTTTCGCGGTGTCGAAGGTGTTGCGCATCGGCACGCCGAGCACGGCGCCAGTGCCGGGGTAGTGCTTGTGCACGACCTCACCCGGCCGGGCGTGGGTCTGCAAGGCAGCCAGTAGCTCCGCGGCGGTCAGGTCCATCTTCGGACCTTAGTTGAGGGCGAAGAGCCTGGTGCCGTCGCTGAAGATCGGGCGGCCGCTGGCGACTGTGACGGCGGGCTTGTTGCAGGTGACCTTCTTGGTCTCGGCTACCGAAGCTGCGGTTGCGCCAGGGACCAACGGGCGGGGCTGGACGCCGGTGGTGCCGACCATCACGGGGGAGCAACTCATGCCGTCCTCCTGGGGCATCAAGGTGACCACCCGGCCGTCGGGGAGGAGGCCGAAGCCGTCGCGGGGGAACGTGGGTTGCTGGAGCTTCGGGGGGACCTCGAGCAGGTGGTGCCACTGCGGTGTGCCGTCCGACGGGCTGAGCGCAGACACGTCGTACGTCTGGTCGTCGCCGCCCTCGGTGCTCGTCCGGCAGGTCACCAGGACGATCGTGGTGTGTGTCGCGGCCAGTTGCGCGTCGCAGGACGATCGGCCGAGCCGTGGCCTCGGCGTACCGGGCACTGGGCTGGCCCACAGCATGCGGCCTTCGTTGGCGTCCACTGACCACTGGTAGAGCGTGCCGCCGGCAGCGCCCGTCCACACGAGCCCGGAGACCTCACGAGTGTCCGGTACTGCGACAAGCTCGCCGATCCAGGTGGACGGGTCCAGCTCGGCACTCAGCTCGAACTTGATGCCCAGGTTGACCTCCCAGCGCTGCTTCCCGCTGGTCAGGTCAAGTCCTCGTACGACGGCGCCGTTGCCGCCACAGGCGTCCACTACGACAGCCTGGTCGCTCAGCAGCACGCCCTGCGTGACGGTGCACTTCAGGCGCGCCCGCCAGTGCGTCGGGTTGCTCACGCCATGCGCAACGACGTCTTTGCCCTCTGCGACCAGCAACTGGTTCGCGTCGACAGCGAGCGCCATACCGTCGGTGTGGACCTCGGTGAGCACCTTGCCGGTCTCTGCATCCAGTACTGCGTACGTCGGCAGGTCGATCCCGCTGGGAGCCCGGCCGTTGTCGTCAGGCAGATGAGCGGCGATCGTCCGGCCGTCACTGGAGATCAGCAGCCCGTCGGAGCCGCTCGATGCGGCGTTGTCCACGTCAGCCCGGGTGTACCGCCACCGGATCTGGCCGGTAGTCGCATCGGACATCACGACCCCGTCCGACCGCAGCTCGGCCACGCCGCCCACGGTCCCGGCGATAGCGCCCGTCGCGGGCACCTCCCGGCTCCAGGCGACGCCGCCGTCGAGCTGCACCGGCAGTACGCCGGGCGGCACGGTGGTCGTGGTGCTGACCGTGTTGGCCGTCTCGAGCCGCGCCTGGACGAACGGCTCACCAGCCGACACCACGATCCAGGCGAGTAGGGAGGCACACACCACGGTCACGCCAAGACTCAGTGCCCAAGGCGGTGCCATCGCGTACGGCGGGGCGAGCCGCAGCCGTCGCGCCAGTCCCAGGAGTCCGCCGGCGAGCAGTAGAGCCACGGAGGCGAGCATCAGGTACGGCCAGCGCTCGCTCATGGCGGCGCCGGGTTGGGTCGATGGCCACTGCCACCAGCAGATCCCGATCGCAATCACCCCGACCACCGCGAACACGAGCGCGGGGATCGTCACGAGCCGAGGTTGCGCCCGCCGGAACCAAGCGCACGTCAGCCCGGCGGCGACCGCAGTACCGGCTATCGGCGCCCAGACCGGGAAGCCGTTGATGTCTTCGGGAGCAGCGGGCCAGCGTGCGGCCGCACCGAGGCCGCGGCCGAGCAGTACGGAGGCTGCGATCACCACACCGAGCGCTGCGCCCAGGTAGATCATCGGGATCAGCCCGGCGATCGGGCGGGCCGCCTTGGGGCCCCACTGCTTCAGCTCACGCCGGAGGTTGTCCCGGGCGTCCTGCTCCCAGTGCTCGCGGCCGTGGTCGGTCGCGTACAGGCTGGTCTCGGAGAGGCTCTGCAGGAACGTCATCCGGCCGCGGGCGAAGTCGCGGTCCTCGACATGGGCGTACTCCGCGCGGATGCCGACGGAGTACTCGTCGTAGCGGGCCGCGGACATGCTCAGCACCCGCAGGTCGGCGTCGCACAGGACCGCGCCGTTCGCGTCGTCCGGCGCGCAGTCGTGTTTGGCGGTCAGCCGGATCAGCCGGCCGATCTCGGCCACCCGGTCCGCCTCGACGCCGTACGCCGACAGTTCGAGCTCGGCGAGCTGGGCGGAGACCTCTTCGTTCTCCCCCGGGTCGGCCTGCGGGTCGTAGATCGCGTCGTGGAACCAGGCGGCCAGCCGGACCGCGTCCACGTCCTCGGCGGTACCGGCCAGCTCGTCGATGGTGGCGAGCATCTCGGTCAGGTGCCGCTGGTCGTGATAGTGCCGGTGTTGCTCTGCGTAACGGGCCAGCAGGTCTTCGCCCAACGGCTGCGCGTGCGGCAGCAGGCGATTCCACTGGTCGCGCAGGTCCATGCCGGTGAGTCTTGCACTCGGTGACGGCCCGGGCCGACCGATCCCGGGGTCCCGGTTAGGGTCGTGGCCAAAGCGATATCGGCTCGTCACAAGGAGGACACCAATGCGCTTCGGGTTGGTCGGGACGGGGCCGTGGGCGAAATTGACCCATGGACCGGGTCTTCAGGCGGCCGGACCAGTCGATCTGGTGGGCGTTTGGGGGCGTGATCCCGGCAAGACGAGTGCATTGGCTACAGATTTAAAGACAGCGGCCTATGGCGACTACGCAGCGTTACTCGCGGACGTCGACGCGGTCGCTTTCGCCGTACCACCGGCAGTTCAAGCTTCGATGGCGCTCGAGGCCGCGGCCGTCGGCAAGCACCTGCTGCTCGACAAGCCCGTCGCCGACTCACTCGCCGACGCCCGGGCGCTGGCAGACGAGGCCACCGCCGAGGGGATCGCCTCGGTGGTCTTCTTCACCGGCCGGTTCGAGCCGCAGACCCGCGCTTTCTTCGACCAGGTCCAGGCGACCGGCGGCTGGAAGGGCGGCTGGTCCCGGATGCTCGCCTCGCTCGACGCCCCGGGCAACCCGTTCAGCGAGTCACCCTGGCGGCGGGAGCAGCGCGGCGCCCTCTGGGACGTCGGCCCGCACGCGCTGTCCAACCTGACCGGGCTGCTGGGCCCGATCGCCGACCTTCGCGCGATCGGCGGCGAAGGCGACCTCGTCCACCTGGTCCTGATCCACGACTCGGGCGCGACCAGCACGGCCAGCCTGTCGCTGTCAGCACCGCCCGAGGGCGCCAACTTCGAGACCGGCATCTGGGGAGAGACCGGTACTGCGATCCTGCCGCGAAGCGACACCCCGGCCGTCGATGCCTTCACCCTGGCCGCCACCGAGCTGGTAGCCGCAGCAGAGTCCGGCGACTCCCACCCGGTGGATGTCACCTTCGGTAGGCGAGTGGTGGAGCTACTGGCCTCCGCGGAGGAGCAACTCAGCGCAGGGCGATGATCCCGGCCTGCCCTGAGGTCAGGACCAGATTGCCGATCGCCACCGGGTCGCGGCTGCAGGAGATGCCGGTTGGCAGCTTCACCCGGCGAAGTCCGGTCTTGTCGATGACATTGGCCCAGCAGGCGTTGCCGCTGGTGGCCAGGGTGACCACCCGGCCGTCGGTGGTGACGGCGACTCTCGTGCGGGGGTCTACCGGGGCCGTGTTCTGCCAGGCGGTCTGACCTGTTGTCGTGTCGATCGCCGTCACTACTGTCTTGATGTTCTGCTGGGTCTCCGGCCCAGGGCAGTCCACAACGATCAACAGTTGCCCGGCGCCCTTCAGCAGGGTCCGGCATGCCCAGCCCGGCGGTACCTTCCAGCGCCACTTGGTCTCACCCGTGCGCGGCTCGATCGCCACCAGCGCGGCCGGTACGTCGGAGTCGCCGCCCGGCTCGGCCACGACCACCAGCCCACCGACCACGACCGGCCGCCGGTACATGTCGGCCGGTGCCTTGGTCCAGAGCGTCTTCCCGCTCTTGAGGTCGAGCCCGGTCACCTCGTCGGGCTTGCTGCCGCAGCTGTGCCCGAGGAAGGTGACCACCGTGTCCGAGGTCGCCACCGCGCCGATGTTGGTGCAGCGCCCCGGTGCGAAGGTCCACCGGTTGCCGCCGTCGGGGTCGACGCCGTACAGCTTGTCGGAGCCGCGGGAGACACGCTCGCCCGTCAGCAGCGGGTCGGCCTGCTGGACGCTGTGATCCCGCGTGCCACCCGGCCAGGCGGCTTCCCGCTTGCCGGTGTTCGCGTTGAGCAGCAGATAGCCGATGTCGGCGAACTCGGCCAGCACGTAGTCGCCGTTGCCGGTCGCGACGATGTCCGGCTTCTCGTCCGAGTCGGATCTGCTGTAGCGCCACCGCAGCTCGCCGGTGGCCGCATCGAGCATCTCCACCACACCGCTCTGCCGCGGAACAGCGATCCCGTACTTCGTCCCGACGGCCTCCTCCGCGCCGGCGTTGGTCCGCCCCCGGCTGACCCAGGTAACGCCACCGTCAAGCACCGAAGCAGGCTGCTCGCCAGCGGACTTGCGAGGCCCTTCCAACCGCTCGTTGGCATTCAGCACATAGCTCCTCGCCAGCGGCTGCACGACCAGCAGGAGCAGGAGCGCGATCACCCCCGGTACTGCGAGCCAGGACAGCTGCTGGCCGAGATTCCGGGACGGCAGGAACCTCGCGTTCCTGATGCGCAGCAGGGAGGCAACCAGCGCCGCACTGCCGGCCAGCAAGAGCAGTAGGAGCGCAGAGATCATCAGCGGAACGCGGAGGCCGAGACCGACGGCAGGGTTGGTCACTGGGACTTGCGCCCAGGCAACCAGCAGCCCGGTCACTGCGATGGCCACTACTGCTCCAGCGATCAGTCGCGAGCGTTGGCTGGAGCTACGAGCTGATCTGAAGAGCACTGGCGTACAGAAGAGCGAGAAGACGGCCAGGGCGATCGGTGGCCAACCAGCCTCGGGCTCTACCGTCGGGACCTGCCAGGGAGCGCCTGCTGCGGCTATAGAGGCCACCGTTGCTGCTACTGCCGAGAAGGTCGCTGTGGCAGCCAGTGCTGCTTGCTGCCACCCACGCCAAGGCGCAGGCAGCTCACTGTCGAGCCCGGCAAGCTCCGACTCCAGGTTGGCGCGGGCCGCGCCGCCCATGCGCTGCCGAGCCAGCTGGGTTCGGTAGAGATGCCCGTCCAGCAACTGCCGTACTTCGTCGTACCGGCGGCCGATCGCGACAGTGCGGTCACCGGCATCACGGCGTACTTCGGAAGCGTGGGCGGTGTAGCGAGCAGGTGCGGTCGCCAGGATGCCGTTGACGGCGTCGAGCAGCACGTCGCCGTTGGCGTCGCGCCGGGGCGGCGCGTAGGAGTCGGTCGGCGGGGTCGCGAGCTCGCCGGTCAGCCGGACGAGTCTGGCCACCTCGGCGATCCGGATCGGGTCCACGCCGTAGCCGGGAAGGGTCTGTTCGGCCAGCCGGGCGGACGATTCCGCGTCCTCGGCGGCGCCCCCGCCGGGCTGGTGCACGGCCCGGTGGAACCAGGCCGCGAGCCGCACCGAGGTCGGGTCGGTGCTGAGCTGGATCAGCGAGTCGAGCGCGTCCAGGACGGCCTCGAGGTACTGGTCGCGATAGGCGCGCCGGGTCCGCTCGACGTACCGCGCGACCAGGTCGTCCGCCAGCGGCGCCGAGCCAGGAACCGGCTCGCTCCACCGCATCCGCAGAACCACCACCGCCACAGTCTGCCAGTACGACCACAACGGTGGCCGCTCGATCGGCGCACCTCTGGCTTGCGGTTGGGGATCAGCCCTGTGCGGCCACCACTTTGCGGTCGGGGATCAGCGGGGTGCGGCCAGCACGCCGTTGAGCAGCCCGGGGTAGAGCGACTCGAGGTCCTCGCGGCGGAGCTTGCTGATCCTCTTGGTGCCCTCGGTCTGGGTCGAGGTGACGCCGGCCTCGCGCAGGGTGCGGAGGTGGTGGGCCCGGGTCGACGCGGTCACCGGCAGTTCGAGCTCGCCGCAGGCGATGCCTTCGGGCGCGGCCGCGAGCGCCCGGACGATCTGCAGCCGGACCGGCTCGCCGAGGGCCTGCAGGACAGCCTCGACGCGGATCTCCTCGCGGTCGGGCTGCGGCAGGGATTTCGAGGTGGCCATACGTCCATAGTACGACGGGCATCGAAGTTCGATGGAGATCGTAGTACGATGACGATCGAACAATCACCCCCTGTCCCTCGGAAGGTTGTTTCATGTCCGCACGGATCTACCTGCTGGCCGCCGGAGCCTTCGCAGTCGGCACCAGCGCGTACGTCGTGTCCGGAGTGCTGCCGGCGGTCAGCTCCGAGCTGGGCGTCTCGCTGACGGCGGCCGGTCAGCTCGCCACCGCCTTCGCCCTCTCGTACGCCGTCGGCGCGCCGCTGTTGTCCACGTTGACGGGCCGCTGGGAGCGCCGCACGCTGCTGATCGCGGCGCTGCTGCTGGCCGCCGTCGGCAACGGGATCGCGGCGATCGCGACCAGCTACCCGATCCTGATCGTCGGCCGGATCGTGGCGGCGCTCGGCGCGGCGGCGTACACACCGGCGGCGACGCTGTTCGCGACCAAGTTCCTGCCGCCGGAGGAGCGGGGACGGGCGGTCGCGGTGGTGTTCGGTGGCTTGACCTTCGCGCTCGTGCTCGGCGTACCGGCGGGGTCTCTGCTCGGTGAGCCGCTCGGGTATCGCGGGGTGTTCGCGCTGATCGCAGTCGTCTGCCTGGTGGTCACGATCGCCGTCCGGGCGGCACTACCGACTGTCGAGGCGCCTGCGGCCGTGAGCCTGCGGGAGCGCTTCGCCGGGCTGACTGATCGCCGGGTGCAGACAGTGCTCGCGATGACGGTCCTGGCCGTGCTGGCGACCATGAGCGTCTACATCTACGTAGTACCGCTGCTGGCGGAGACTGCCGACCTCAAGGGCGGCACTGTCGGAGTACTGCTGCTCGTGTACGGCGTTGGCGCAGTGCTGGGCAACCTGTTGGGAGGCCGAGCCACTGACCGCTTCGGCAGCCTGCGGACGCTGACGGTCACACTGACCGGCTTCACCCTGGTCATCGCGACTCTGACCCTGACCGCCACCACTGTGGAGGGTGCGGCCATCGCCCTGTTCGTGTGGAGCGTGTTCACCTGGGCGTTCAACCCGCCCATCCAGAACCTGCTGCTGGAGCTGGGTGAAGGCGGCGGCCTGCTGCTGGCCATGAACGCGTCCGCGATCTACTTGGGCGCTGGGCTGTCCGCTATCGCCGGTGGTGTGGTGATCAAGCTCGTCGGCGTCCAGCTGCTCCCGCCGATCGCCGCGGCCCTTGGCCTGGTGGTCATCGGTCTCCTGGTGACACTGCGCCGCAACCCAGCGCTGCAACAGGTCGAGCACCTTGAGCCCGCCGACGAGCAATTGACCGCCGTCGCCGATTGACCCCTTACGCCGGGCCGGCACCCGGCGTAAGGCAAGGTAACGCGCATGCGTTGGCCGGCTGCACTCCTCCTTGTCGCGATCTCTTGGGCTCTACCCGGCGTCGCGATGGCGGCAGAGGTGAGCCCGCTGGACGTCGTCGAGGGGTGGAAGACCTCACCCGTGTACGTCGATCCGACGCAGCAGGCGTTGCTCCCGGCCGTCGACGCCGAGCGGCTGGCCAAGCGGGTGGCTGGGCATGAGCCGGCCATCCGGATCGCGGTAGTGCCGACCGCTGCACTAGGGCTGGGGACGAAGGAAGAGGCGGCCGAGCGGTTCGTCGACACGGTGGTGGATGTCCAGCAGGCCGACGGGGTCTACCTGGTGGTCTTCGGCGGCTCGATCACCTGGGGGAGTGCGGTCGGCGTCGATACGCCGATCGACGAGATCCTGACCGACGAGCTGACCAAGCACAGCCGCTCGGACCCAGTGGGGTTGCTGGACGGCGTACTGGATCAGCTGAAGGTCCCCGGCTCGCCGGGAGGTTCACCGGGCTGGTTGTGGCCACTGGTGATCGTGCTGGTCGTCCTGCTGGGGTTGGGACTCGGTCTGCGGTGGTGGAAGCGCCGCCCCGGCAAGGACGAAGGCCCGGCGCTCTACCGGCCGTCGTACGACGTACTGCCGGACGAGGCGGACACCCTGGACGAGCGGCGGAAGCTGGCGCGTGAGGACGTGACGCGGTTCGGCGAGGAACTGGATGCCGCCGACGTGCGTCTGGACGGCGTGGACACGGCATCGGATGTACAGGCGGCGATCGACGCGTATTCCGAGGCCGGTCGGGTGGTCGACGGCGAACCGGACGACCTGCGGCTGCGGGGAGTGCGGGACACCGTGGCCTACGGGCGTTGGCGGCTAGCCAAGGCCCAGGCGCTGATTGCCGGTACTCCGGCACCTGCGCGACGAGCAGCCTGCTTCTTCGACCCGGCGCACGGCATGTCGGTGACGGACTGGATGTACACGCCGGTCGGCGGGCGGGCCCGGGAGATCCCGGTGTGCGGCTCCTGCCAGCAGCGGCTCTCGGGAGGAACGCGATGAACCGCTGTGCTCGTCTGCTGGTCGCTGCAGCGGTGATTGCTGTTGCGACTCTTCCCGGTCTCGCCGCTCAAGCAGCGACACCAAGCCCGACGCCGACACCGTCCAAGACCAGGCCTACCTACCGCTACACCCCGCCGGACCTCGCCGGTGAGCGCAAGCTGGCTCAGGCGAAGGCGGCGCAGTACATGAACGGCGTGGCCGCCAAGCTCGGCGAGCCCGGCATCTGGGTGGACCCGGAGGTCAAGTCGCTCGACAAGACCGAGATCGCCGAGCTGGACCGGGCGGCCAAGGCGGCCAGGGTGCCGATCCGGATCGCGGTGTTCCCGGCCAGCGAGATCAGCATCAGCCCGTCGGGCACGATGTCGACGTACAAGACCAATCTCGCCTGGAAGGGGGAGGAGATCGCCGACCAGCTGTACGACCGGGTCGGCGTGGAAGGCGTGTACGTCGTACTGACGCATGCGCGGTCCGAGACCGCCGGGCGTGGCCTGCACGCGGTGCAGCGGGCCGACAAGGGACCGACGTACCACGTCGAGAGTGCCGTGGATCAGGCCGTCGACTGCTGCTCGCCGTACTACGACGAGATGCTGGCGAAGTTCATCGAACGGGCCCAGCAGGTCGACCAGCCGTTCTACGTCGACGCCGCCCCGTACGCCGGTGGCGTGGCCGGCCTGGTCGCGCTGTGGTGGGGCGTCACCGCGTTCGGCGCGCGCCGGGTCCGCAGGGCCGACGAGCAGCGGAACCTGGAGGTCGTCCGGCCGGTGCTCAACCTGGAGATCATCGCCCTGTCGGAACGGATCGCTGCCCGGCAGGTGACGGCCGAACCCCAGCAGTCGAAGCTGCTCAGGGATGTGCTCGACACGATCGAGAAGGCACGCCAGCGGCTCGACGCGGCCGAGGGGGACAGCGATACCGAAGCAGTGGCGACGCTGCTCGGCTCCGCCCGCTACGGGCTCGCCTGCCTGGACGCAGTACGGGCTGGTCGGCCGATGCCGGAGCCGACACCGCCCTGCTTCTTCGACCCACGGCATGGGCCGAGCACTGCCGAGACCGACTGGGCACCGGAAGGCGGATCCACCCGCAAGGTCGAGATCTGTACTACCTGCGCAGCGCGAGTGGCAGCCAGGCAGGAACCCGCCGTGATGATGGTGACGGTGCGGAACACGCCCCGGCCGTACTGGACGCTGGGCGAGGAGCTCGGCTCGTACATCGACGGCTACTGGTCGCAGGGCGACGGCAGGCGCTGGCGCTACCCGGATGACGAGGTCCGCCGGGCAGGGGATCGGATGCGGGCTCGCTGGCGGGCACGGCGGCCGGGTGCGCGGATGACGAGCTTCACCGACGACGTCGGGGACGCCTTCGACGGCTGGGTGTCCACGAGCGGCAGCAGCAACAACTCGGGGAGCTCCGGGTCGTCGCGCCGTCGCTCCTACTCGTCGCGAACCAGGTCAAGTGGTGGCGGCTCGTCCCGGCGCTCATCACGCCGTTCCGGTGGCTCCCGCGGCTTCTAGCTGCTGGGTCAGTCGGGCGGCGTGAGCCCGGCCAGCTTCTCCGGGTTGAGCATCCACTGCACCTGGTCGATGCCGTCGGCCGAGGCGCTGATGCTGATCACCATGAACACCTGACCGTCGCGCGAGGCCACGGCGGACCAGCTGCCGTTGTACTCCGCGTAGCTGACCTTCGCCCCAGCCCAGAAGTTGCCCGAGTAGCCGACGGTGACCTTCGCGATGACCTCGCCGCCGAACAGCTCGACCCGGGTGGCGCGCACGATGCCGCCGCCGTCGGAGTAGCTGACCGCGTCGGCGGCCAGCAGCTCGACCAGTGTGTCGAAGTTGCCTTCCTGCGCCGCCTCCATGAAGGCCGCCAGCAACTTCCGCTGCTCGGCGGTGCTGACCGTCTCGCGCCGCTCGTCGGCCAGCCGCTTGCGCGACCGGCTGACCAGCTGCCGCACGTTCGACTCGGAGAGCTGGACGATCTCGGCGATCTGGTCGTACGGGTAGTCGAACGCCTCGCGCAGGATGTACGCCGCGCGCTGGGTCGGCGACAGCTTCTCCAGGATCACCAGCATGGCGAGCTCCAGCGCCTCGCCCCGCTCGGCGCCCAGGGTCGGGTCGGCGCTGGTGTCGACCGGCTCCGGCAGCCACGGCCCGACGTACGTCTCCCGCCGGGCCCGCGCGGACTGGCTCTCGTTGATCGCCAGCCGGGTGGTCATAGTGGCCAGGAAGGCGGCCGGCTCCCGGACCGTACTGCGGTCGTAGGCCTGCCACTTGACCCACACGTCCTGGACCAGGTCCTCGGCCTCCTGGACGCTGCTCAGCATCCGGTAGGCGATCCCGAACAGGCGCGGGCGCACCCGCGCGAAGTCGACTGCCGCCTCGTCCAGATCGGTGCTCACCTCGACAGCGTACTTTTCAACCTGCCAGAACGGGAGGTAGGTCCTCGCTGTGCAGTACTGCGAGCGAGGTGACCGCACGGGTCAGGCAGACGTAGAGCCGCCGCAGCCCGGTCCGCTCGTCGGCCTCACCGGAGACGATCCCGGCCGGTTCGACCAGCACCACGTGGTCGAACTCGAGACCCTTCGCCAGCCCGGCCGGTACGACGTCCACGTGCGACTCGACATCGTCCTCGTCACCCAGTACGGCGAAGCTCAACCCCTTGCGCTGCAAGGCTTTCCGGGCCGCCGGGACCAGCGCGTCCGGCACGATCAGCCCGATCGATCCCGGCCGGTCCAGCACCTGGGCGACCGTGTCGACGGCCGCGGCCAGACTGTCGGGCACCCGGGTGATGGCGAGCTCACCGCGCGCACGCCGTACTGCGGTGGGCGGGGTCAGGTGGGGCGCGATCTGCGGCAGCAGGCGGGCGGCGTACTCGATCACCTGGCCTGGCACGCGGAACCCGGCGGTCAGCTCCTCTGTGTGAGCACCGCTCTTCCCTAGGTGACCAAGTGCCTCGTCCCACGACGGTGTCGCCCACGGTGTGGTGCCCTGCGCGATGTCGCCGAGCACTGTCATCGAGCCGGTCGAACACCTGCGCCCTACTGCTCGGAGCTGCATCGCGGACAGGTCCTGCGCCTCGTCCAGTACCACGTGGCCGAGGCTCGGCGTCCGGTCGATCAGGTCGCCGATCTCGTCGATCAGGGTGGCATCGGCGACGGACCACTTGGCGGCGCCTGCCGACCGGGCCGGCTTCTCCCAGATCAGCAGCGCCTGCTCTTCCTCGGTCAGTACGCCGGCCGCGTGCTCAGCGAGCAGCTCCGGATCGGTGAACAGCTGGAACAGCAGCTTGGCCGGGTCGATCGCGGGCCACAGCGCCTCGGCGTACTGCTTCACCGGGCGGCTCCTGGCCACCGAGTCCTGCACGCGGTCGTCGGGGGAGTCCCCGGCGGCTTCCATCCGCAGGAGGACCGCATGGGCGAGCCGCTGCGGCAGCATCGACCGGCCGGCGCCGTACCGGATGCCGCGGGTGCGCAGCTCGTTGACGAGCTCCTCGGCCTGGTACGCCGCTACTCGCCATCGGTGGGATCCCCTAGGGACCACCAGGGGCTCCTTGGGCAACTGGACCTGGGACCAGACCGCCCGGCGCAGTACTTCGGCCAAGCGCGCATCGCCCTTGAGCACGTCCAGGGCGGCCGGACCGGGCCCGGCGACCTTCACCCGGGCCACCATCTCCTCGACGGTGGTCTGCTTCGCCTCGATCTCACCCAGCGCGGGGAGCACGTCGCCGATGTAGCGCAGGAAGCTCGCGTTCGGGCCGACCACCAGGACACCGGCCCGGCTGAGCTGGTCGCGGTACGCGTAGAGCAGGTACGCCGCGCGGTGCAGGCCGACAGCGGTCTTCCCGGTGCCGGGGGCACCCTGGACGCAGATCGTGTCCTCGACACCGGCCCGGACGATGACGTCCTGTTCGGGCTGGATGGTGGCGACGATGTCGCGCATCGGGCCGGAACGGGGCCGCTCGATCTCGGCGTCCAGGATGTTGCTGTGCTCGGCGGCGGCCGCCGGGCTGGTCAGGTCCTCGTCCTCGAACGCGGTCATCTCGCCGTGCGTGAAACCGAACCGGCGACGGGAGCCGACACCCATCGGCTCGGTCTTGCTGGCCCGGTAGAACGGCACCGAGATGTCGGCCCGCCAGTCCACCACCAGCGGCTCGCCGGCCTCGTCGTTGACGTGCCGGCGGCCGATGTGGAAGGTCTCCTCGGTCGGCTCGAGGTAGTCCAGCCGGCCGAAGAACAGCGGCACGTCGGGGTCGTCCTCGAGCTCCTTCATCCGGCGCCAGATGGCCGCCTTCAGGAACTCGGTGTTGACCGGGTCGGCGCTGGCGATCTCCAGCGATCCGGTCTTCTCACGCATCACCGCGAGCGCGGCGCGCGATGTGCTCAGGTAGTTTTTCTCGGCCAGCAGGATGGGGTCGTTCGGGGGCATGCAGGGACCTCCGCACAGCGGTCGAGGGGGTCGGGGAAGCCCGGCCACGTTACTTGAGTGCGAGCTCCGGAGCGACTGATTTACCTCGCGTCGTCGCCGGCTTGTCGCTGCGCAGGCCTGGCCGGAGCAGCAGCGGCAGGGTGACGCCGAGCAGGATCAGGACGACGATGCCGTCGAGCCAGTAGTGGTTCGCGGTCATCACCACCACGGCGAACGTGATGATCGGGTGCAGCAGCCACAGCCAGCGCCACTTGGTCCGGGTGATCAGGATCATCGCCAGGGCGATCAGGGCAGCCCAGCCGACGTGCAGGCTCGGCATCGCGGCGAACTGGTTGGCCACGCCGCCCGAGGCGTCCGGTCCGTAGACCGACTGGCCGAACCGCAGCCCGGTGTCGACGAAGCCCGGCATCATCCGGGGCGGCGCGAGCGGGAAGACGATGTGCCCGATCAGCGCGAGACCGGTCAGCGCCACGATCGTCCAGCGCACCCGGGGATAGGCCTTGGGGCGCCAGATGCTCAACCAGAGCAGGACCGCGCCGGTCAGCGGGGCGTGGACGGAGGCGTAGTACAGGTTGGCTCCCTCGACCAGATGCGGCACCTGGAGGGCCGCGTGCTGGAGCGCCGCCTCGTCGGGCAGGTGCAGCCAGCGTTGCCACGACAGCACCTCGCGCGCATGGTCGAAGGCCGACCCGGTGTGCTTGGCGGCGAACTGCCGGCCCGCTGTGTAGACCAGGAACATGGTCGCCAGCAGGACTGCTTCCCGCACCACCCGCCACACCACCGGCGCGGCTCCCGAGGGGACCCGCCCCTGGTCGGCAGCCGGTTCCACCCGCTCAAGTGCCTGTATCCCCATACCCCTCGACGGTACCGGTCAGAGCCTCCGGAATGGCCCAGGCTGAGCCCTGATGTTGCCCTGGGCAACCCCTGAGACACTCGTTGTGACCGCCCCGTCACCCCTCTCCGGTCGTTGCCAACAGCCCTCTTTGTGGCAACCCGCGCGGCGGCTGGTCCATTCCCCACACCAGTACGCCGCCGGTAGGGTCCGACAGGATGACTCTTCTCGGTGTTCTGCTCGCGGCCGGCCCCGGCACCCGCCTCGGCGGTCCGGCCGCTCTGCAGCGTCACCCGGACGGGATGTCGTGGGCCGAGCGCTCCGTCGAGGTGATGCGAGCGGCAGGCTGCGACCGGATCGCCGTGGTCGTCGGGGCCTCGGCTCCCGAGGTCGCCGCACTCCTCGCCGACTCGTCGGTCGTCACGGTCCCGTCGGACTGGCAACTCGGCCTCTCGGCCTCGGTCCGAGCCGGACTCACCTGGGCCCTGGCCCAACCCGACGCCGAGGTCGCCCTGCTCCACATGGTCAACAAGCCCGACATCACCACCCCGGTACTACGCCGAGTCCTCACCGCAGCCGGCGCCGGCCCGGACGCCCTCGCCCGAGCCGCTCTCGCCGACCACGCCACCCACCCCGTCGTCCTGGGCCGCACCCACTGGCAACCGGCCCACGACGCAGCCCACGGCGACCGCTCCGCAGGCCCCTACCTCAAACGAGTCCCTTGCCCACTCGTCCCCTGCGACGACCTGCTTTAGGCGAGGGGTTCGCCGCCGTCCTTTTCCTTGGTGCCCTCGAACAAGTTCTCGGCGTCGACGATCGTGTAGGCGTAGCCCTGCTCGGCCAGGAAGCGTTGCCGGTGGGCGGCGAACTCGGCGTCCACGGTGTCGCGGGCGACGATCGAGTAGAAGCGGGCCGTACGGCCGTCACCCTTCGGGCGCAGTACGCGGCCGAGGCGTTGGGCCTCTTCCTGGCGGGAGCCGAAGGTGCCGGAGACCTGGACGGCGACCGAGGCCTCCGGCAGGTCGATGGAGAAGTTGGCGACCTTGCTGACCACCAGGCGGTCGATCTCGCCGGTGCGGAACGCCTGGAAGAGGCGCTGGCGTTCCTTCACCGTCGTCTCGCCCTTGATCACCGGACACTCGAGCCGCTCGCCGAGCTCGTCCAACTGGTCGATGTACTGGCCGATCACCAGCATCGGCTCGCCCTTGTGGTGATCCGCGATCCGGCGCACCAGCCGCGACTTGGCCGGGGTCGACGCGGCCAGCCGGTACCGGTCCTCCGGCTCGGCGGTCGCGTAGACGAACCGCTCGGTCTGCTCCAGGTCGACCCGTACCTCGACGCAGTCGGCCGGCGCGATCCAGCCCTGCGCCTCGATGTCCTTCCAGGGCGCGTCGTAGCGCTTCGGCCCGATCAGTGAGAAGACGTCACCTTCGCGGCCGTCCTCGCGGACCAGCGTCGCGGTCAGGCCGATCCGGCGCCGGGTCTGCAGGTCCGCCGTCATCCGGAAGATCGGGGCCGGCAGCAGGTGCACCTCGTCGTACACGATCAGGCCCCAGTCGCGGGCGTCGAGCAGCTCCAGGTGGGTGTAGACGCCCTTCCTGCGGGTCGTCATCACCTGGTACGTCGCGATGGTGACCGGCCGGACCTCCTTGCGGGCACCGGAGTACTCGCCGATCTCGTCCTCGGTCAGCGTGGTGCGCTTGAGCAGCTCGTCCTTCCACTGCCGGGCGGAGACCGTGTTCGTCACCAGGATCAGCGTGGTCGCGGACGCCTGCGCCATCGCGGCCGCGCCGACGATCGTCTTGCCGGCGCCACAGGGCAGTACGACGACGCCGGAGCCGCCGTGCCAGAACGCGTCGGTCGCCTGCTGCTGGTACGGCCGCAGATCCCAGCCGTCCTTGACCAGGTCGATCTTGTGCGCCTCACCGTCGACGTACCCGGCGAGATCCTCGGCCGGCCAGCCGATCTTCAGCAGGGTCTGCTTCAGGTGGCCGCGCTCGGACGGGTGCACCGCCACCGTGTCGGCGTCGATCCGGTCGCCGATCATCGGCTTGATCTTGGCGGAGCGCAGCACCTCCTCCAGCACCGGCCGGTCGGTGGTGACGAGCACCAGGCCGTGCTCCGGGTTCTTCTCCAGCCGCAGCCGCCCGTAGCGGTCCAGGGTCTCGGCGATGTCGACCAGGAGCGAGTGTGGGACCGGGTACCGGCTGTAGCGCAGCAGTACGTCGATCACCTGCTCGGCGTCGTGCCCGGCCGCGCGAGCGTTCCACAGCCCCAGCGGAGTCAACCGATAGGTGTGCACGTGCTCCGGGGCTCGCTCCAACTCCGCGAACGGAGCGATCGCCTTGCGGCAGTCACTCGCCTCCGGATGTGCGGTCTCCAGCAACAACGTCTTGTCGGACTGAACAATCAACGGCCCGTCAGTCACTACAGCTTCTCCCGTCACCAGCTACCAGGCAGAACACCCCACCCGACCCTCCATTGTGCCCCGTGCCTGCAAACGGCCACGGTCCGATCCCGATCCTCACCCCAACGTTTGAACCCACCCGAACCTGGCAAGTAGTCATCCGGGTGCAGAACTGCCGCCCATCTGACACCACCGAAAGCAGAGCCCTGTGGCCGCCAGTAACACCGCAACACTCACTACCCCGGCGCCCGTCGACGTGCCGGCTGTCCCCACTGTCGGGGCCTTCTACCGCACCACCGCTCAACTCCGAGCCCTCTGGCTGAAGCACCGCGGCATCGCCGAGGTCGCTCTCGCGGCGGCCCTTCTCCTGCTCGCGGCAGTCACCTTCATCGCAGCCCGCTAGCCCCAACCACCAGCAACCGCCGGCACCGGCGGTGGCTGGTGTCAGCTGGGCTGGGGGCGGTAGGTGACCGTGCGGTTGCCCAGGGGTTGGAGCATGCGGCTGTCGCCGTCCGGGAAACGGAGCTGCAGCCGGTAGAGCGACGCCGCCTGGATCGCGTGGTGCTGTTTGAGCACCAGCCACGACACCGGCTCGCTGTACGGCGGTGTCGTCAGCGAACCCTCGTACCGGAAGGTCGACAGGTCGTCCGGCAGTGCGGAGGCCAGGGCAGCACCTGGGATCAGCACCTCGGGGTCACCCTGCGCCGGCACCGTGGCGAGCACCTGGTCCTGCAACGCCCCGCCCTTGCCACCAGGGGTGAGGAACAGCCCGATGACCAACGCCTCGCCGCGTGGTCCGGTATGCACGAAGTGCTGCTCCAGTGGGAACTGGCGGCCGTCCAGCCGGTGCTCGGAGAAGGTGTGGAAGTGGAAGTTCACCAGGTCGTACCGCGTCCCGCCGAGCGTGATCCAGGCGGCGCCTGGCGGGATGGCGGCCAGTACGGTCCGGTCCTTGCTCTCGTACCGCAGAGCCAGATCCAGCGCGGGCGGGTAGTGCACCTGCAGGGCGGGAAGCCCTGGGCTGGTCACCGCGTGGATGCTGTGGATGTTGATCGGGCTCTGCGGCACGGGGGAAAGGTAGCTGACTCAGTGCTGCGCGTGGTACTTGACCGTGCGGCCGTTCAGCGGCTGCAGCGTACGGCTGTCGCCGTCCGGGAAGCGGGTCTGGAAGTGCGCCAGCGACGCCGGCAGGATCTCGCGGATGTGGTTGAGCACGAACCACGAGACCGGCTCGGTGAACGGCGTGGTGGTCAGCGAGCCCTGGTAGCGGTACGTCGAGAGGTCGTGCGGCAGCGCAGTCGCCAGGTTGGCGCGCACGAGGTGCACGTCCTCGTCGCACTCCGCCGGGACCGTCGCGAGCACCTTGTCCTGCAGGGTTCCGCCGTGGCCGCCGGTGGTGATGAACAGCGCGATGACCAGCTTCTCGCCGCTGGGACCGCTGTGCACGAAGTGCTGCTCGAGCGGGAACTGGTGCCCGTTCAGCCGGTGCTCGGAGCGAGTGTGGAAGTGGAAGTTGACCAGGTCGTACCGCACCCCGGCCACGGTCACCCAGGCCGCGCCGGCCGGGATCTGGGCGAGCACGGTCTCCTCGGCGGTACGAGTCTCACAGCCGCCGCTCTGGCCGCCGTCCTTGCTCTCGTAGTGCACCGACAGGTCGAGCGAGTGCGGGTAGTGCACGTGCAGCGCGGGCAGCGCCGGGCTGTGGACGGCGTGCTGCGTGCGGATGTCGATCGGGCTCTGGTGCGGGAGCTGCGCCGAAGCACTCGACAGCAGACTCGGGGATGCCACAACGGCGGCCGTAGCAGGGACACCCAGCAAAACGGCACGACGGGATACAGGCAGGGACACGACGGAAGCTCCGTATTCGGGCGGGAACAGGATTTGGGTGCCTCATACACCCGCTTCAGACGGTACGCCCGTGATGTCAGGAACTCGTCAGCAGTCGGCTACTTCTCCACCGGCCGGGCCGTCGCGATCCGGTGCAGCGCGTAGGTCCGCGGCTGGTCCGCATCCTCGTCGTACGCCGTCAGCCAGCCGTCGGCCACCCGGACCGGCTCGACGATGCGTTCCGCCGGGGTGCCGTTGTGGTCGACGTACGAGATCCACGTCCGGGTGTGCGCCTCGGCCGCCTCGCTGAGCACGCTGATCGTCTCGGCCGGCGCGATGGTGTCCCCGGAGGTGTGCTCGGCCGGCCGCTCGGCCGCGACCCGGTCGCCGGAGCGGACCTTCTCGATCACCGCCTTGACCTGGTCCTCGGTCAGATCGACCGTGTTGTCGGCGAAGTCCCGGCTGGTACGCCGACGCGGCGGCTCGCCACGACGGTTACCTGCCGCGGTCACATGGACAACCCCGTCGAAGCTCTCGCCGAGCGGAGCCAGCCCCGCGTTGCGCAGCCGGGCCAGCACCATGTCAGGCGGCGACGGCGAGACGACCACCGTCGGAGCGAGCCGGCGGAACCGGATGCCGGGCAGGTTGGCGCTCAGCAGGCCGGCGAGCACGTTCTCGTCGTCACAGCGCAGGTACGTCGAGGCCGCGCCGATCCGCAGTACGCCGTGCCGCCGGGCGATGTCGTCGATCAGGTAGGTCAGCGGCTGCGGGACGGGAGTCCGCGAGTGCTCCGCCAGCCACTTGTGCAGCTGGTCGCTGGTGCGCCCGAGGTCGAAGGCACGGCGTACGGAGCTCTCGCTGAAGCGGTAGACCCCGCCACCACCGTGTGACTCCATGTCGGCCATGGAAGCCAACTCGTCCTGTACTTCGCGCACCAGCGGCCCAGGCGCGACGGCAGTCAGGTCTGCCTGCAGCAGTACCTCGGAGACCGGCTCAGGCACCAGCGGCTGGATAGCAGCTGCCAGCTCGTCAACCGACGGCTCTTCCTTCAACAGTGGAGCAGCATGCGCGGCCAGCGTGCCGAGCCCGGTCAACCCGAGCAGGGCGGCCTCGGTGATGGTCCACTCGACCAGGTCGTCCCGGAACTGCCCACCGCGACGCGGCCGGTGCCAGGCAACCCAGGTCACGACTGACTCGATCGCAGGCGACGTGCCCTCAGCTGCGCTGGACAGCGCCTGCAACGTGAGCAGGCGAATCTCGGGAGCCAGCAGGCGCTCCAGGTCGGGCGCCAACGCGTTGACGAGCCGCTCGCGAGCAGCAGCGGTCGCGCCGCCGCTGTCGCGCTTGCCGATCAACCCGATCGCCCGCAGCCCGGTGAACCAGGCATTGACCAGCACGGCCCAGCGGTGCGCGGTGTCGAGCTCCAGCCAGTCGTCGTACGCGCCAGTGGGCAACCACATCTCGCTGTTGGCGACCTCGACGGCCGCAACGAGCCCAGCGGAGTATGCGATCTCCAGTACTGCGCCCGCGGTCTGCTCCTCGGCACCGATCTTGGTGGCGAGGGTGCGGAGCTCACGGACGCCGATGCCGCCGGTACGCAGTACAGGCGGTGGCTCTGTTGCCAGCTGCTCCAGTGTGCGGTCCACCTGGCGCACCAGGTCGAGCGCGGCACCAGCGGCGGCGCGGTCGGCTATCGAGTTCGACACCGGCTTGCCATCGAGCGGTGGCGGTGTCGGCCGGGTGGTGGCCAGCACTCGGCCACCCCGCAGGTGCAGCCCGATCTGCCGGGGCAGCACGACAGTGGTCGCGTCCTTCGGTACTACGAGGCCGCGGGCGAGCAGTTGCTCGATGGGGGAGCGGGCCGAGGCGATCGTCACCGGGCGCTCCGCCTTCTCGACCGTGCCGGTCGGCGGTCCCCAGGTGAGCTTGTCCAGCACCTCGCGGGCTTCCGGTCCGGCGTCCTCGATCAGCTGGTCCAGGTCACCGAAGTGCCGGGTGGTGAGCGGTCCGAGCCCGGCAGGGGTCGGGCCGAGCAGTTCGTGCACGGCCCGGATCGGGCGCAGGTCGTCCTCGTTGCCCCAGACCAGGGCGAGCGCCAGCAGCTCGGTCACCCGCGGCTGGACGGTCTCGATCGACTGGTCGACGCCCTTGGCCAGCTTGGCCAGGTCCACCGGCTCGGTCAGCGCGGACAGTGCCTCCAGCAGGTCGACACTGAACTCGTCGAGCCGGTTGATCGCGCGGGCCGCGGAGGCGTTGGTGGTGGCACGGGCCGCAAGCTGGCCGGTGTCGGCTGGGATCGGTGTCGCCAGGTCGGGCCGGTGCCGGAGCAACAGGCCGAGGGCAAGGTCGTCCCAGCCGCGCAAGGCCTCGGCGAGGGTGCGTGGGCGGGTCCGCTCGGTATTGCTCATCCCTCCAACGGTACGGCCCCAAGTCCAGCCCGAGCGATTCGCGGCCCAACTCTTGTCGCTATTCGGCGGGTTCGGCCCCGCCCGCGTGGCCGATCCGCCGGAATCCGACCCGCTCGTAGACAGCGGCCACGGCATCGTCCGCGGCGGACAGCAGAATCAGCTCGACCCCGTGGCCGAAGGCGTGCTCGACCAGGCGACTGGTCACCGCAGCGCCGAGGCCCTGGCGACGCATCGCAGGCAGGGTGGCGACGCCGACGACCTCGCTGGTGCTGCCGACCGGCTGGTGAACACCGCTGGCGACCATGCCCTGCTCACCGAAGACACCGGCCGTGACCGACACACCTGCCTCGGCCCGCTCGACCAGGGCCGCGACAGTCTCGTCCGACACCTCGGCTACCGCGGCATCACGCGCCTCGACACCGCCGTCGCCGACCGCAGTACCGGGTGTGCCGAAGCCGACGCCGGCGACTGCGCGGGCCTCCCGCAGTATGTCGGGGGAGGCGGGCAGGATCCGGCAGTCAAGGGTTGTCTCGACCGGGGTGAAGTCAGCCCGCTCGAGCACCAGCAGCGGGTACTTGTGCACCCCCAGCCCTGCCTCGGCCGCTGCTGGGCCGAGAGAAGGACACGTCTCGACCACCCACTCCAGGGCCAGCGGCAGCTCAAGCTCTTCGCAGCGAGCCCGCAGGGTCGCCAGGTCGGCGGCAGTGATCGTCGCGCCGGACCCCGGGATCGGGCGGGCGTAGTACGGCCAGATGGTGGTGGTCCGGAAGAGCGTGAAAGGGCCCACCTGCTGGCCGGTCGCCCCGGACAACGGGGCCGCGTGCAGGTAGTCGTCGACGCGTGAGAGATATGACATCACCGCGCAGTGAAGCAGTCCGCCGAATTCACCACAACCGATTATGTCGAGTGACCTGCAGCGGCTCCGACGTCCCCGGCATGGAGACCACACACTCAGCAGACGGTACGACGATCGCCTACGACCGGGCCGGCGCCGGTACGCCGCTCATCCTGGTCGGCGGAGCACTCTGCGACCGCACCTCCACCGCACTCCTGGCCGAGGCCCTCGCGCCGTCGTACACCACCATCTCGTACGACCGGCGCGGTCGCGGCAACAGCGGCGACACCCAGCCGTACTCCGTCGCCCGTGAGGTGGAAGACCTCGCTGCGATCATCAAGGCTGTCGGTGGCCAAGCTGCCGTCTACGGGCACTCGTCAGGCGCAGCGCTGGTCGCAGTCGCCGCCCCGAGCCTGCCGATCAGCAAGGTGATCTTGCACGAGCCGCCGTACGGTCAGGACGACGAGGAATCGCAGCGGCAGGCCGACGAGAGCGCTGCCGCAGTACTGCGTCTGCTGGCCGAGTCCCGCCGGACCGAGGCCGTTCAGACGTTCCTCACGATGGCGGGGATGCCCGAGAGCGACGCGGCCGAGTACGCCAAGTCGCCAGGCATGGCAGAGGTCGCGCCCACCATCGCCTACGACTTCGCGGTCATGGACGAAGGTGCGCGCGGGGGCACAGTGCCGCTCGGCCTACTGGCCCGGATCGTGCAGCCGACCTTGGTGCTGGCCGGCTCGGGGAGTCCGCCGTTCATGACCGAGGCGGCTCGCGCTGCCTCGAAGGCGCTGCCGAACGGCCGGCTCACCGAGCTCGACGGGCAGCACCACGTAGTACCGGCCGACGTGCTGGCGCCGGTGCTGGCCGAGTTCCTCGCCGGTGACGTCAGTCGGCGATGATCTCGATCGAGTCGACCCGGTCGGGGTAGAAGGCGACGTGGTCGCGGATGTCGGCGACCGCGTCGTACGGGGCCTCGTAGGTCCAGACCGAGTTCGCCGTCTGGTCGCCGCCGGCCGGGATGCTGAAGTAGTTGGCGTTGCCCTTGTAGGGGCAGTACGTCTCGTGACCGGTGCGCTCGAGCTGGGTCAGGTCGACGTCCTTGCGTGGGATGTACTGCGCGGCCGGGTAGTTGGCCTCCTGCAGCGACAGCGCGTCCCGGCTGTCGGCGATCACCTTGCCGGCGACCTTGACGACGACGCGGTCGGGGTTCTTCACGACCGTGATCGGGTGGTCGGGACCCGGGATCAGGACCGGCTTGTCAGACATGGCTCAGCTCCAAAGGGCGTACGGCATCTACCTGTAGCGACAACCACACGTCGCCGGAAAGCATTCCGTCAGACCGGCAGCAGTTTGACGACCAGGCACGGTCCGCCGTCGAACGCGCCGCCGTCGATGCCGAGCACCAGCCCGTCGGCGTACAGCAACGGCCCGGTCAGGTACGCCGGGGAGATGCCGAGCTGGTCGGCCACGATGCTGTGCCCGTGCACGATCCGGCGGCCGCCGAGCCGGTCGAGCAGTTCGGCCGCGACCACCGGGCCCTCGGCGCCGCGGAACGCGTAGCGCGACGTCATCCGGCGCCAGATCTCCCACCAGACAGTGATGTCGTCGGTGTGCAGCTCGGCCCGGATGGTCTCGTTGATCTCGTCGATCGAGTCACCCCAGGACAGGTACTCCTCGGTGTCGGAGTGCATCAACAGGTGATCCGCGTCGACGCCGAGCAGCGGCTGGTCCAGCAGCCAGTCCACATCGTCGTCGGTGAGCAGCTCCTGGTCGCGGTCCTGGCCGCCGTTCAGCGCCCAGCTGCGCTCGAAGCTGCGCGAGGTGATGCCCTCGTGCGGGACGAACGTGTCGCCGAACTTGCGCATCCCGAGCGCCAGGATTTCGTGGTTGCCGAGCAGCACCCGGACCTCACCCGGCCCGGCCTCGGTCTGCGCCACCAGCCGGCGGACCAGCGCCAGCACGCCGACGCCGTCCGGTCCACGGTCGAAGAAGTCGCCCAGCACCCACAACCTGGCATCTTCGCCGGACCAGTTGCCTTCGGCGTCAGTCAGTCCCGCCTCGTGCAGCGCGGCAGCGAGCTTCTCCGGGTGGCCGTGGATGTCGCTGACCGCGTACGTCGCGGTCACGCGTGGCTCACCCGCGCAGCGTCAGCACGATCAGTACGACGTTGAGGGCCGTGACGGCGGTGGCGACCAGGCATGCGGTGAGAGTAGTCGGCAACCGGTTGACCAGGTCGCCCATGACGCGCCGGGAGGCGGTGAGTCGCACCAACGGCCACAGCGCGCAGGGGATGCCGAAGCTCAGCACGACCTGCGAAACGACCAGCGCACGGCTCGGGTCGATCCCGATCGCCAGGATGATCAGAGCCGGCGCCAAGGTGATCAGCCGCCGGGTGGCGAGCGGGACGTGCCGCTTCCAGAAGCCTTCGAGGATCACCGAGCCGGCGTAGGTGCCGACCGAGGACGACGCGAAACCGCTGGCCAGCAGCGCGAGCGCGAACAGCAGCGCGGCCGTGTGCCCGAGCCGGTCGCCGATCGCGACATGCGCCGCGTCCAGTGAGTCCGCGCCGGAGCCCTTCAGCGCGGCGGCCGCGAGCACCACCATCGCCAGGTTGACCGCGCCGGCCAGGGCCATCGCGACCGCCACGTCCATCCGGGTGGCACGCAGTACGCGCTGCTTGCCTTTCTCGGAGCGGATCGACTTGCCGTG
This sequence comes from Kribbella sp. NPDC056861, assembly GCF_040687575.1. Classification (NCBI taxonomy): domain Bacteria; kingdom Bacillati; phylum Actinomycetota; class Actinomycetes; order Propionibacteriales; family Kribbellaceae; genus Kribbella; species Kribbella sp. NPDC056861. Next base: position 929,287 of record NZ_JBFBNQ010000003.1, read on the forward strand.
CCGATCCGTGACCAACGCGCCGTGCAGCCAGATCGCGTGTGGCATCACGGTCGCGCCGAGCATGCCGGCCGCCAGCACGAGGGACTGCGTGCCGTCGAGCCGCGGCACCAGCCCGCCGACGATGCCGGACGCGGACGGCTGCGATTGGATCGTCGACACCACGAACCCGACCAGTACGACGGCCAGCAACCCGACGATCGCCGCCTCGAACGGCCGCTGCCCGCGCTTGGACTGGTAGATCAGCAAGGCGAACGAGACCGCACCGGTGATCACGCCGCCGAGCAACAGCGGGATGCCGAACAGCAGGTTGAGCGCGATCGCGCCACCGACAACCTCGGCCAGGTCGGTGGCGACCGCGACCAGCTCGGCCTGCGCCCACAACCCGGTCGAGGTGGATCGCTTGAAGTGCTCCCGGCACAGCTGCGGCAGGGTCATCCCGGTCGCGATACTCGCCTTCGCCGCGAGGTACTGGACCAGCACGGCCATCAGGTTGGCGCCGACCACCACCCAGCAGAGCAGATACCCGTACGTCGCGCCGGCCGCGACGTTGGTCGCGAAGTTGCCCGGGTCCACGTACGCGACCGCCGCCACGAAGGCGGGGCCGAGTAACAGCAGACCCGAGCGATTCAGCTGTCGCTTCAGCGGCGCGGGTGCGTACATGGCAGCAGTCTGACCGAGACCTGATCAGGCGTCTGTCTCGGTTTGAGACAGTTCCTCAGGTGCCGCTCTTGGCGGCGCCGAGCACCTTGGTCGCCTTGCCGGTCGCGGCCGTCATCGCGCCTTCCAGGTCACCGGCTTCGTCGAACGTCATCGTGAGCACGACGTCACCGACGCCGGTGAAGACGAAGTTCACCTCCAGGCCCTCCAGCGCGCCACCCTCGGCGGTGAACCGTCCGGCGACCGGGTTGGTGCCGACCTTCGGGGCGGAGATCTCGCTGACCGCCATCGACGAGCTGCCGACGCCGGGGATGGTGAGCTTGGCCAGCTTGCAGGACTTGATCGCGGTCCGGGTCCGGGTGAGCAGCGCGGTCGCCGCCGCCGGCGTGCCCATCGCCTCCAGCGTCTCGTCGAAGAACGGGCCGTTCTGCCCGCCGGTGAAGCCGCGGTCCACGGTGACCTTCGCGCCGGGCGAGGTCTTGGAGTTGAAGAGCAGCACCAGGTCCTTGCAGCGGACGTCCGCCGAGGACAGCTTGGTGTCGTCCTCCTCGGCGTTCTTGTCGATCGAGAGCCCGGCCGGCAGGTCGGTCAGCTCGAGCAGGGCCTTGGTCAGCTCGGCCGCGGTGCGCGCCTTGGCCGCCGGCGGCACGGGCGCCGACGGTACGGCGGAAGGCGTCGGGGCGGACGGCGTCGGCGTGGCGCTCGGCGGGGCCGGGGTCGAGGAGCTGCTGGCGCTGCTGCTCGGCGTGGTACCGGCTTTGTCCTTGCCGGAGTCGCCGCAGGACGTGGCCACCAGCGCGAGCGCGGTGGCGATCGTGAGAGTTACGAGGGAACGCTTGGTCGCCATGGCGCACCTTATCGCGGAACCGGTCCATACCTGTCGGTTCCGCGGCGGCGCCGAAGGGGTCAGGCCCAGGACCAGCGGACATCCAGCGAGACCTCGATCGTCTGCTCGCCCGGGGCGATCCTGACCTCCGCACGCTGGCTGTCGAACTTGCCCGCGGCCGCCGCCATCGGGATCGGCCCGTGGCCGTAGCTCTCGGCAACGGCCGCGATGGAGCCCAGCGACTGGCCGGCCAGCTCGGCCAGCTGAGCGGCCTTCTCGCGGGCCTGCTGGAAGGCGAGCTCGCGCGCCTGCACCATCAGCGGCAGCTTGTCCGCGATGTCGAACTGCAGGTGGTCCAGTCCAAGACTGTTGCCTGCGGCATCCACCGCGGCGTTCAGCAACCGGCCGAAGCCGGTCAGGTCCCGGGTCGTCACGGTCAGCGAGTGGGACGCGCGATAGCCCGCCACCGACATGCCGTCGGCGTACTGCGGGTAGACGTTCACCGAGCTGGTCTCGATGTCGCCGGCCGCCACGCCCTGCCCGCTCAGCGCGGCGTGCACCAGATCGGTCTTCTCGGCGACCTGCTGGACAGCGGCGGCCACGTCGGCCGCGTCGTGCCCGACGCTCAGTGTCAGCCGCAGCAGATCGGCTGCGGCGGTAGCTTGGCCAGTACCCGTCACTGTGATCCCAGAGTCCATCCGGCCAGTCTGCCAGGCCGTGGCGAGATGAGAGATCTGTAATGTTCGGCTCATGCGGTTCTTCGGGAGGGATCGCAGACTGTGAGTATGCGATCTCCACGGCTGGTCTACGGGGTTGTCGCCGCGATTCTCGTGGTGGCCGGCTTCGTGCTGCCGCGGTACCTGGCCGATCGGTCCGCTCCTGAGCTCGGCGACACCATCGTCATCCCGGCCTCGTCGAGCGCCACGCCCACTCCGACGCCTGGGCCGACCGTCAGGCCGACCGATGACCCGGACGACGACGAGGGGGCCGAGCCGGTCTCGCCCCGCCCGGTCAGAACCGCCGGCGACGACGACCGTGACGATCCCGACGACCTGGACGACGATGACTGACCGGTCGCTCGGCCAGTCGCTCGGCCGATTGTCCTGCCGGTGGTCCGGTTGAGGTGGCCGGTGATCAGTGCCCGGCTGCGGATCATCTCCTGGATGCTCGGTGTCCTCGCCCTGGCGCTGGTCGCCGTCGTCTTCGCGACCTGGCAGGTGCTGGCCACCCGTGCCGACTCCGCCGCCGACAAGGAGCTCGGCCACGAGGCCACCAAGTTCCGCACCTATGCGGCGTCCCCGGCGGCCGCGGCTTATCGCACCCCCGAAACCTTGCTGGAGCACTACTTGCAGCTCAATCTGCCCAATGACTCCGAGACGTTCTTCAGCATCGTCGACGGCCGGCCGTACCGCCGCGGGCACGGGTCGCCGCCGGCCAGGCTTGACCTTGACCCCGCCTTCGTCAAGCGGGTGGCGGGCGCCGGCGGACCGGAGTACGGGTGGGTCGAGAGTGACGCCGGCCGAGTCCGGTACGGCGTACTGCCGGTGCAGGTCGGCGCCCAGCCTGTGCGCGCGCAGTTGGTGGTGCTCGAGTTCCGGGACGTGCTGGCCAAGCCGTCGCGTGACGCGGCCCGGGCGCTTGCGGTGATCGGGGCCATCACGTTGGCGTTGGCCGCGGGGGCTTGCTGGCTGGTGACCGGCCGGGTGCTGGCGCCGATCCGGCAGTTGCGCAGTACTGCTGAGAAGATCGGTGAATCGGACCTGCGCCGCCGGATCGAGGTAGTCGGCAACGATGATTTCGCGCAGCTGGCGGCGACCTTCAACACGATGCTGGACCGGCTGGAGGTCGCGTTCGTGGCGCAGCGCGAGTTCGCCGACAACGCCGGGCACGAGCTGCGGACGCCGATCACGGTGATCCGCGGTCATCTGGAGCTGATGGGCGCCGACCCGGTCGAGCAGGCCGAGACCAGGGCCCTGGTGCTGGACGAGCTGGCCCGGATGAACCGGATGGTCGACGACCTGCTGGTGCTGGCCAAGAGCGACCGGCCCGACTTCCTCGCGCCGGCCGAGGTCAACCTGACCGAGCTGGTGGTCGAGGTGGTCGCCAAGGCGCGGCCGCTGGCCGAGCGGACCTGGCGGGTGGACGAGACCGCCGACGTGGTGATCGTTGCCGACGGCCAGCGATTGACCCAGGCGCTGATGCAGCTGGTGTCGAACGCGGTCCGGCACACTGCCGACGGCGACCGGATCGGCGTCGGCGCCCGGGTGGCGGCCGGCCAGGTGGTGTTGTGGGTCGCCGACACGGGCAGCGGGATCAAGGCCGGGGACGCCGAGCGGATCTTCGAGCGGTTCGTCCGCGGCGACGACCAGACCCGGACCGAGGGCGCCGGGCTGGGGTTGTCGATCGTCCGCTCGATCGCCCGGGCGCACGGCGGCGACGTACGGGTGGCGCCGCAGGCCGGACCCGGCGCGCGGTTCGAACTGACTCTCCCGGAGGTGCGTGGGTGAACCGGATCCTGATCGCCGAGGACGAGGAGCGGATCGCGTCGTTCGTCGAACGCGGCCTGCGCGGCAACGGCTTCGTGACCACCGTGGTCGGCGACGGCGAGACGGCGTACACGGAGGGCGTCAGCGGCAGCTACGACCTGCTGGTGCTCGACATCGGCCTGCCCCGGGTGGACGGCTTCACCGTACTGCGAAGGTTGCGCGAGGCAAGAGTCACGATGCCGGTGGTGATCCTGACCGCCCGCGACTCGGTCGGCGACACGGTGGCCGGCCTGGAGAGCGGCGCCGACGACTACCTGGCCAAACCCTTCGCCTTCGAGGAACTGCTGGCCCGGATCAGGCTCCGCCTGCGCAGCGACAGCTCCGGTACGGCGGACGCCAACGTCCTGCAGGTCGGCGACCTCGGCCTCGACCTCCGCACCCGCCGCGCCACCGTCGACGGCCGCGCGATCGACCTGACCGCCCGCGAGTTCCTGCTCGCCGAGGTCTTCTGCCGCCACCCCGACCAGGTCCTCACCCGCGAACAACTCCTCTCCCAGGTCTGGGGCTTCGACTTCGACCCCGGCTCCAACGTCGTCGACGTCTACATCCGCTACCTGCGCCGCAAACTCGGCCAGGACCGCATCCAGACCATCCGAGGCATGGGCTACCGCCTGAAACCCTGAGCCATTCGCTCGTCAGCCCGAGACCTGGCGCTGCGCGACCTGCAGCAGTCTGGTTGCCCAGTCGACACTCTTGCTCGCATCGGCAGCTGAGATCGACTCGGCCTGGTACTGCGACTTCGACTTGAGCCTGAGTAGCCGCGAGAACGTGCTGCTGGCTTCGCGCCCAGCCGGACCTGCCGACTTCAACTCTGTGACTGCCTCCGTGTGGTTGTCGGTCTTGCGCGTCCTTCCGGTCAGCGTCAGGCAGATCGCGTCCTTCGAGTTGATACCTGAGGTGACCGCGTTCGAGGCGGCCGCGTTGAAGAGTTGCAGGTCGTTCGTCAGTTCGGCGGCCTCGAGGAACTCCCGAGCTTTGGCGAGGTGGGCTCGAGCGTCTTCCAGTGCTGTCATCAAGCGGTCTTTCGGGTCAGGGTCTGGCGGGGTGAGGCGCCGGCGATGGGGAGGGCATCGCGGCGGAGTTCAGTGACGAGTCGCTCGCGGCGGCGGACGAGACGCTGCAGTTCGCCGCTGCTGTACTCGACGATCTCGCACCGGTTGCCGGTCCAGCGGCTGGCGTGCTCGGCAAGCGTTTCAAGCTGGACGAGCCATCGGGGGTCCGAGTCGGAGACCTCGTCCGGTCGTACCACTAAAAGGTCGATGTCGCTGTCAGGCCCGCCCTCCCCGCGAGAACTCGAGCCGAACAGCCAGACGGCCACAGCGGGCACCTCCCAGGTCCCGGCTTCGGCTTGAAGGCGGCTGATGAAACGGTCTCGAAGGCTTGCGAGCTCTCCGATCGAAGCGGCGGCGACATGCTCGCGGTTCAGCGTGTAGAGCTTTGCCCGCCCGGCAGGCTCGGCCAGAACCAGTCCGCTACGCACCAGACCATCCAGAACCTTCTGTACTCCGCTGTAGCTCGCGGGCGGGTGCAGCAACTCCGCGACGCCACGACCGGTCAGGGCTCGGTCGGTCCTGACCAGCACGCTGAGCACACGACCGTGCAGTCCGGGAAAAGTCGAGGACAGCGGATCCGAGAACTCCATTCGATCACCTCTCCTATGACCACTATACCGGTCATATGGATACTATTTTGGCCATATGACCACCTGGGTGGGCGATGGCCCTACCTGTGTCGTCTTGTCGGGGGCGGGATGGCGGGTGACGATGGCGGGATGAGCCTGCCTTCCTACGCGTCCGGGGTTTCCGAGGTTTCGTTGCTGGGGGACACGATCGGGGCGAACCTCCGGCGGACGGTCGCCGAGCACGGTGGCCAGGAGGCGTTGGTCGAGGTGGCGACCGGGCGGCGCTGGACGTACGCCGAGTTCGGGGCGGCGGTCGACGAGTTCGCGCGTGGCTTGCTGGCACGCGGGATCGCGAAGGGCGATCGGGTCGGGATCTGGGCGCCGAACTGTGCCGAGTGGACGATCACGCAGTACGCGACGGCCTCGATCGGCGCGATCCTGGTGAACATCAATCCGGCGTACCGGACGCACGAGCTCGCCTACGCGCTCAACCAGTCCGGGGTGAAGCTGCTGATCTCGGCGACCGAGTTCAAGACCAGTGACTACCGCAGGATGGTCGACGAGGTCCGGCCGGACTGCGCGGCCCTGGAGGCGGTCGTCTACATCGGTACGCCGGACTGGGACGCCGTCGTCGAGGCTGCTGCGCAGGTGACCCAAGAGCAATTGGACGAGCGCGCGGCGCAGCTCAGCTTCGACGACCCGATCAACATCCAGTACACGTCAGGCACCACCGGCTTCCCCAAGGGCGCCACCCTGAGCCACCACAACATCCTCAACAACGGCTTCTTCGTCACCGAGACGATCGGCTTCGGCCCGGACGACCGGCTCTGCATCCCGGTGCCGTTCTACCACTGCTTCGGGATGGTGATGGCCAACCTCGGCTGTACGACGCACGGCGCGTGCATGGTGATCCCCGGCCCGGCTTTCGACCCCGCCGCGACGCTCAAGGCGGTCCAGGACGAGCGCTGCACCGGCCTGTACGGCGTACCGACGATGTTCATCGCCGAGCTCGGCCTGCCGGACTTCGCCTCCTACGACCTGACCTCGCTGCGTACCGGCGTGATGGCCGGCTCGCCCTGCCCGGTCGAGGTGATGAAGCGCTGCGTCGCCGACATGCACATGGCCGAGGTGGCGATCTGCTACGGGATGACCGAGACCTCGCCGGTCTCCACCCAGACCCGCCGCGACGACGACCTCGACCGCCGTACGTCGACTGTCGGTCGCGTGATGCCGCACGTCGAGGTGAAGCTGGTCGACCCCGCCACCGGACTCGTCGTACCGCGCGGCGAACCGGGCGAGCTCTGCACCCGCGGCTACTCCGTGATGCTCGGCTACTGGGACGACCCCGAGAAGACCGCCGAGGCGATCGACGCGGCCCGCTGGATGCACACCGGCGACCTCGCGGTGATGCGCGACGACGACTACGTGAACATCGTCGGCCGGATCAAGGACATGGTCATCCGCGGCGGCGAGAACGTCTACCCGCGCGAGATCGAGGAGTTCCTCTACACCCACCCCGCGATCGCCGACGTCCAGGTGATCGGCGTCCCCGACGACCGGTACGGCGAGGAACTGTGCGCCTGGATCAAACTCAAGGACGGCGCCGCCCCGCTCGACGCTGCCGCCGTCAGGGAGTTCGCCACCGGCAAGCTCGCGCACTACAAGATCCCGCGCCACGTGCTGCTGGTCGACGACTTCCCGATGACCGTCACCGGCAAGATCCGCAAGGTCGAGATGCGCGAGAAGTCCCTCGGCCTGCTCGGACTCGAGTAGCCCGAACAGGCCGCGGCAGGACTCAGGCCCCCGGAGGCCGCCCCACCCAGGTCTCGACGTGATAGCTCCTCGGCTGACCACAGGAGGCCCGCGAGATCTGATTGGACGGCACCCAGCGCCCGGCCGCGTTGTAGCCGACGCAGACAACCACCACGCGATGCCAGTACGCCTCGTTGCCGGCCGGGCAGTAGCTCTGGTAGTCGCCGTAGATGCCCGGCGTGGGTCGCGCCGCACAGGTGGATCCGCTCACCGTCGCGGACGCGGTGGTGACGCTCATGGGCACGATCGCAAGACCGGCCAAAGCGAGCAGGCCGACAGGAAGCACTCTCGAGATACGCATGGGAAGCCCTTCTGGTGGGTTGGTCGTCACCAGAAGCTAGGAACTGTCGATGACGCCGCGCTGACTCGTCCGCGGCGATCTCGTCATCGGGGAGTGGTTTGACAAGGCTGGCTAACGACGTTAGCTTTTAGCTAACAACATTAGCCATCTGGAGGTTTTCATGACCGAGTTCCTGGCCGTCGACGGCGGCACGCTCGCCTATGAGGTGACCGGCAGCGGTCCGCTGGTCGTGCTGGCCCACGGCCTGGGCGACAGTCGCGCGGCGTACCGGTTCGTCGTACCGGAGCTGGTGGCCGCGGGGTACCGCGTGGCCGCTCTCGACCTCCGGGGCTGCGGAGAGTCGAGCACCGGGTGGGCCGGCTACAGCCGGACTGACATCGCGGGCGATCTGATCGCGCTCGTGCGCCACCTCGGCGGACCCGCCGTACTGGTCGGGCACTCGATCGCAGGCGGTGCGGTCACCATCGCCGCCGCCCAGGCACCCGAGCTCGTCACCGGCATCGTCGAGCTCGGCCCGTTCACCCGCGCTCAGGCGATCAAGCTGGGCGATCTGCGGGTCAAGAGCTATCGCACCGGCACGACCCGGATGATGATGACCAGCATCCTGGGCAGCGTCAGCTGGTGGCACTCGTACCTCGACCTGGCCGTCCCCGGCCGCAAGCCCGCTGACTGGTCCGAGCAGTTGCAGCGCAACGCCACCGAGCTCGCCGATTCCGGCCGGATGAAGGCCCTGCAGCGGATGACCCGGGTCTCACCGGCCGACGCGGGTAAGCAGCTCGCCAACGTGACCTGCCCGGCGCTGATCGTCGAGGGATCGCTCGACCCCGATTGGGCCGACCCGCTCGCCGAGGGTGCGGCCATCGTCGCCGCGATGCCGGCCGGGATCGCCACCCTCGAGGTGATCGAGGGCGCGGGCCACTACCCGCACACCCAGTTCCCGGACGAGACCGTCGCGCTGCTGCTGCCGTTCCTGAAGGCGCACGCCGGTGCCTAGGGCCGGTCTCGACCCGGCAGTAGTGGTCGCTGCCGCCGCCGAGCTCGCCGACGAGGCCGGTCTCGGCAACGTGACGATGGGTTCGCTCGCCGAGCGGCTCGGTGTCCGAGCGCCGTCGCTGTACAAGCACGTCGACGGCCAAGCCGACCTCACCCGGCGGATCGCGACCCTAGCGCTCACCGAGCTGGGCGATGCCTTGCGCGACGCCCTCCAGGGCCGCGCCGGCCCCGACGCTTTGTCGGCCGCAGCACAGACGTTCCGGACCTATGCCATCGAGCATCCCGGCCGGTACGCCGCCACGGTCCGCGTCACCTCCGTGCAACCAGGCGACCCGCTCGCCGACGCCGGGACCCGGGTGTTCGAATCGCTCGCAGCAGTACTGCGCGGCTACCGGATCGAGCAGGCCGACACCATCCACGCACTGCGGATGCTCCGCAGTCTCCTGCACGGCTTCGCAACCCTCGAAGCGTCCGAGGTGTTCCAGCTCGGCACCGACATCGACGAAAGCTTCACCTGGCTCGTCGGCTTCGTCGACCGCGGCCTGTCGACCTGACTCCGCACCACTCCGGGATTCGGCCCGGACCTGTTCGTCAGATGTGACGATTGGGCATGGCTTACCTGGACGCGGTCGAACAAGAACTCCTTCGAGTGTCACCGGGGATGAAGGGGAGACTGTGGGAGCGGACCTCCGGAAACAGTCTCGACGCGACAGGTAACGACGCGGCAGCGTGGATCTTGCAGGTCCCCGGACTCTGGGGCTGGTCTCCGCAGACGGGTGTTCCGAAGGGCGAGAGCAAGCCCGGGATCAAGACCCTTCTCCTCAAGATGCAGCACAGCATCGCCGGCGCGCGCAGGACCGTGGACATCTCGGGCTTCGGGGTGCCCGACCTGGTCGGTTCACCGGCAGGCCCGTTTCCGGACGGGAACTTCCTGGACGCCATGTGCGCCGGACTCAGACTTGCGGCCATCCGTGCGGCCAAGGAGGGCACCCGGCTGACCGTACGATTCCTGGCCGGGGTGGTGGCCATCGACATCTGGGCCGATCCGTGGGCTTTCCACGAGCTGGTGAAGGAGAGGCTCGGCAAGGAGGCCGAAGTCGTCGATCTCCGGGTTGCCTCGATGACGACCCGCAGCATGTCGTCGTACAACCACACCAAGCTCGTCGTCGTGGACGGTGAGTTCGTCCTGCACGGTGGTGTGAACTGGATGACGAACTACTACATCGAAGACGGCCCGATGTTCAGCCGCGGGTACGGCGGTATCGCGCCGGTGACGGACCTGGACATCGCGCTGCGCGGCCCGGTGGCCGCCTCCGCGGGCAGGTTCCTCGACGAGCTGTGGAAATGGGTGCACGCCAACGGAAGCCGGACCATCACCGCCCGTTATTCCCCGGCCTGGCTGGCGCTCGCCGAACCCGATTCCCCCTCGCTCTGGTCCTTGTACCAGGGACTCAAGCCGGCCCCGACGGGGAACCTCGACGTGATCTCCGTCGGCAGCCTGGGCTACGGCATCCAGGTCCGTGACGAGGCCTCCACCTACGTGCTGCCACCCGCCCAGGAGCTGGGCCAGGCCGCGACCGGCTCGAACAACGAGACCAACACCGACCGCGACTTCGCGACCGTCAACCCCGACGCGAACGCCCTGCGGGCGTTGCTCTCCCAGGCGAAGACGAAGATCGTGCTGTCCCAGCAGGACATCAACGGATTCGCCGGCCTCCCGCTCAGCCATGCCCTGTTCGACGTCCGGCTGCTCGACGTGCTCGCCGCGAAACTGGTCGACGGGGTCAAGGTCCGGATCGTCATCAGCAACCCCGGGCGCCCGGACTACTCCAACATCGACAGCCTGGCGGTGGCCTACAAGTCGCTCCACGACCGGGTCCGGCTCCGGCTCGGGACCGCTTACGACGCGGACGCCCACCGGGTGCTGAGGCGCAATCTGCAACTGGCGCCGTTCCGCGCGTCGAACGAACAGACTTGGCCGGGCGGGTACAAGTACCGCCTGCACACGAAACTGGTCGTCGTGGACGACACGGCGTTCTACGTCGGCTCCCGCAACGTGTACCCCGACACGACCCAGGACCACGGATTCTTCCTCGAGAACAAGGCCGCGGCCGCCCAGCTCAACGCCGAGTTCCTCGACAAGCAGTGGCTCTACTCGAAGAACGCCGCGATCTGCGACTACGACTGGTGAGAGCGCCTCAACGAACCGCGGCCAGCGCCGCGTGGTCTTCCTCTCCGAAGGTGTCTTCGAGCTTCTCGGGGGAGTAGTCGAGATCGATGCCCGCCACGTCGGCGCCGACCGCCGACTCGATCGCGCCGAGACGCCGGGTCGCGCGATCACCGGCGTACGTCATCAGCGCGGTCGGGTCGATCTCCGGCGGGATCTCCGGCATGTTGTCGAGCGCCCACTGGATCTGGGTGAGGGCGTGCGGGAGCAGGTCTTCCATGGTGTCGGTGACGACCTGCCAGTTGGACTCGTCGGCGGCGATGTGGCGACGGCAGGTGAACGTGCCCCAGGCCATGTGGCGGCGTTCGTCGTCGCCGATGCGGCGGACGAGTTCCTGCATGCCGGGCAGGACGCCGCGCGCAGTACAGAGCAGGTTCCAGGCGTGGTAGCCGGTGAGGGCCAGAGTGCCTTCTACTACGTGGTTGTAGGTGACCGAGGCCTTCACCTGGTTGGCCGGCGACGGATCGGCGGCCAGTGACTTCAAGGCAACCGGCAGCGCTTCGTAGAAGATCGCGCGGTAGCCGGGGTTGTGCTCGATGTACTTGTGCAGGTCGTCCTTGACCCCGACCGCGTCCAGCCACATCCGGAAGACCGCGGTGTGCTTGGCCTCCTCGAAGCAGAACTGGGTCAGGTACATCTCGTCGCCGAGCCGCCCTTCGGCGGCCATCGCGGCCAGGAACGGCTGGATGTCCTCGGTGACCGCCTCCTCGCCGGCGATGAACTGCGCGCACAGCATCAGCGCGGCCTCGCGTTCGTTGTCGGTGAACTCCTGCCAGTCGAGCGCGTCCTGGCTGAAGTCGATGTCCCGCGGATTCCAGAACTTGCGATTGCCCTTGTCGAACAGCCGCAGCGGCAGCGAGTCCCAGTTCAGCCCGCCCTCCCGCAGCGAGCTGAAACCCTGCCGGTGAAGGGGATTGACCGTCATCACAGCCTCCTGGTGGTGAGAAAGGGACCGAGCACCCGGGCGACCTGATCAGCGACCACGGCCGGAGCCGCACCGGGGTTGACGATGTGGCTCAGCACCAGCCGCAACGCGACATCCACACAGGTCGTCGCATCACCAGCCGGTACTTCGGGCCAGTGCTCCCGCACATGCGCGTCCAGCCGCTGATGACACAACTCCAAAACCTGCTGCCCACGCGTGGTCAGCAACTGACTCGCCTGATCGGACCCCGGCTGACCAAGCGCTGCCTTCACCAACGGGTTGTCCGAAGCAAGACTCAGCGCCCGCTCAACCGCGGCCCGCAGCCCGTCGATCGGATCACCGGCCGCGGCCAGCGCGTCGTTCACGTCGACCAGAAACGCCTCGGTCTCCCGCACCACGACGGCCTGCAACACCCCCCACTTGTCCCCGAACTCGTTGTAGACGGTCTGCCGAGACACCCCAGTACGCCGCCCGACCTCAGCCATCCGCAACCCGTCGTACCCACCGGCGACGATCGCGTCATAAGCCGAGTCGAGCAGTTCGTCCCGCAACCGTCGCTTGGTCCGGTCACCGAAGGAGTCCATGCGATCTAGGGTTTACATCTCACCCCAAAATGTCAAGAGCCAAGACATCCCAGCAGTTAACGTCAAGCTGAGAAGTGGCTGGCGTCGCCCGTTCTCGGCGTACTGCGGACGCCGTCGACGCTCACCGGGACGTCGCCGGCCAGCGTGATCCGGTGCAGCCGGCGCGGTTGGTCGTCGTAGTCGGCGACGCCGTAGTGCTGGGTCGCGCGGTTGTCCCAGATCGCCAGGTCGCCCGGCTGCCACTGCCAGCGGACGGTGTTGTCGAGGTTCGTCACCCGGTTCTGCAGCAGCTGGAACAACGCAGTCGTCTCGGCCGAGTTGAAGCCGACGAAGCGGCGTACGAAATGCCCGAGCACCAACGACCGCTCACCGGTCTCCGGGTGCACGCGGACAACCGGGTGCTCGGTCTCGAACAGCTTCGAGACGAACTGCTTGCGATGCTCCTCGACCTTCACATCGACACCGCCGACCCGTACTTCGTCCGCCGCGCCCACGTAGTCGTAGACGTTGCTGTGCACCGCCCACAGCTTGTCGACCAGCGCCTGCAGCGGCACGGGCAGCTTCGCGTACGCCCTGACGGTGTTGGCCCAAGTGGTCGCTCCGCCGTACGACGGCAGCGTGACCGCGCGCAGCAGGCTGATCGCTGGGATCCGGTCGACGAACGTGACGTCGGTGTGCCAGCTGTTCGCCTTGCCGTAGTCGGAGTCGATTGGCAGCACGTGCTCGTTGCCGTCGAGACCCGTCGACGTCGGGTGCGCGAGGGTCGGGGTGCCGAGCAGCTTGGCGAAGGCGAACTGGCCGGCGTCGTCCAGGTGCTGCTGGTCGCGGAAGAAGATCACTTTGTGGTCGAGCAGCGCCTGCCGGATCGCGGCGACGGTCTGCGGAGCCAGGTCGCCGCCGAGCGCGACGTTGCCGATCACGGCGCCGATCGCGCCGCCGGCCTTGGTGACGGTGATCGTGGGTGCTTCGAGGTGTGTGGTCATAGATCTATATTCCAACTGATTTACTGGACTTACCCGGCGTTTCGGGATGCGAGACCCGGGGCCGGAGCGGGCAAAGTAAGGTTGGGGACGTGTCAACCGCCGAAATCCAGCCCAGCTCCCTGACCACCGATGTGCCGGAGCTGGTTGTCGGGTTCGACCTGGACATGACGCTGATCGACTCCCGGCCGGGGATCAAGGCGGTCTGGGACCTGATCGCCGCCGAGACCGGCGTGGCGATCGACTCGGAGCTCGCGGTGAGCCGGCTCGGCCCGCCGCTCGCCTGGGAGGTGGCCAACTGGTTCCCGGCCGACCGGGTCGACGAGATAGTCGCCCGCTACCGCCACCACTACCCGGAGTACGCGATCACCGGCAGTCTGCCGCTGCCGGGTGTCGAGGACTCGCTGGCCGCAGTACGGGCGCTGCGGGGGCGCACTGTGGTGGTGTCGGCGAAGTACAAGCCGAGTGTCGAGCTGCACCTGCAGCACCTCGGTCTGGACGTCGACGAGCCTGTCGGTGACCTGCACGGCGCCGACAAGGGCATTGCGCTGCGGGAGCACGCGGCGACGATCTATGTCGGCGACCACACGGCAGACATTGACGGTGCGCGCGCTGCTGGAGCAGTGGCGGTGTCGGTGGCGACCGGGCCGTTCGCTGCGGACGAGCTGCGTGCCTACGGAGCAGACGTCGTACTGAACGACATGACCGAGTTCCCGGCCTGGCTGGACGCCTATGTGCTCGAGCAGCGGCTCGAAGCGCTCATGGAGCGGCTGAGCGGCTACGAGAGCCTGGTAGTCGCCTTCAGCGGCGGTGCCGACTCTGCCTTCCTGCTGGCTGCTGCGGCGCGTGCCATCGGCCCGGCGAACGTAGTAGCCGCCACTGCCGTCAGCCCGAGCCTGCCGGTGGCTGAGCTGGAGCCGGCTGCTCGCTTCGCCGACAGCATCGGCGTACGCCATGTCACGCCGCACACGCACGAGATGGACCGCGAGGGGTACCAGGCCAATGCCGGTGACCGCTGCTACTTCTGCAAGGCCGAGCTGGTCGAGACGCTGCAGCCGATCGCGGACGAGTTCGGCATCACGGCGATCGCGACCGGGACGAACGCGGACGACGCGATCGCCGGCTTCCGGCCGGGCATCAAGGCGGCCTTCGAGCGCGGCGCGATCACTCCGCTACGCGACGCGCGGCTGACCAAGGCGCAGATCCGGGAGGCGTCGCGCAGCTGGGGTCTGGAGACCTCCGACAAGCCGGCCGCCGCCTGTCTGTCCAGCCGGATCGCCTACGGGATCCGGATCACGCCGAATTTGCTCGCCCGGGTCGACCGCGCCGAGCAGGCGGTCCGCCAGCACCTCGCGCCGTACGGCGTGCAGAACGTCCGGGTCCGCGATCTGGGGGAGTCGGCGAGCATCGAGATCGACGCCGCGCTGCTCGGCACGGTCGACAACGCGGCGCTGGTCGAGCTGGTCCGCGCCGAAGGCTTCGCTGCTGCCGCGGTGGACGCCCGGGGCTTCCGCTCCGGCTCGATGAACGAGCGCCTGGCAAACCCCGACCACTACCGCTGAGCTTCGACCACCACCCCTAACCCCTCCCGCTACCCCGAGTGGAGCGGAATACGAGACCGATCCCCGACCACTACCCCTACCCCCTCCGCCACCCCGGACACCGCGGAATACGAGACCGATGGGTGCGGAATCGTTGCCTCATCAGATAGTTTCCAGGGGCGTAGGACTCCCGGGTCACGTACGCTGGGTAATCGGTCCGGGCAGCCTGTCCCGGCCCGAACTCCGTCCTGTTCCGTCGAATAACACCGAAGAGGTTCCCGTGCCTGTTGGCAAGGTCAAGTGGTATGACTCCGAGAAGGGGTTCGGCTTCCTCAGCAAAGAGGAGGGCGGGGACGTCTATGTTCGTGCGGAGGCGCTACCGGCCGGGGTGGCCAATCTGAAGCCGGGGCAGAAGGTCGAGTTCGGCGTCGTCGAGGGCCGCAAGGGCGAGCAGGCGCTGCAGGTCCGGCTGATCGACCCGCCGCCGTCGGTGGCCAAGGCGATGCGGCCGAAGCCGGAGGACATGGCGCTGGTGATCGAGGACCTGATCAAGCTCCTCGACAACCTCGGCGAGGGCTACCGCCGCGGCCGCCACCCCGACAACAAGGCCGCCCGCGGCGCCGCCACCGTACTGCGAGGCGTCGCCGACAAGCTCGACTACTGACCCCACCCGGCCACGACCCGATCGGTCGGTGGCCCCGTACGACGCCCGCCGGCTACCTCGTGGTCCGGCGGGCGATCAGCGCCTCGATGCCGTCCAGCGTGGTGTCGAGGCCGAAGAAGAAGTCGTCGGCGTCGTAGTCGACGTCGAAGTCCGCGGCCGGCCTGCTCTGCAGGTTGGTCGCGATCGTGGGGTAGCGGTCCGGGTCTGCGAGCATCGCCAGCCGCTGCACGTAGAGCCGGTTGGCCTCGGAGTACTCCGGTGCGTCCGGAGTCATGCCGACGCTCAGCGCACCGGCGCCGCGGACGTAGATGTTCACCAGGATCATCGCCGACAGGCTGTCGGCCGCGCTCAGCCCGGTGTCCTCGAACGCGCGCAGCCCGTGCTCCATCCACTCCAGCTGCATCGGTGACAGCGGCGGCTCTGTGATCGGCACCTGGAGCACCCACGGGTGCCGCCGGATCGCGTCCCGGAAGGCGACGGCCCAGGCGGTGATCCGTTCCCGCCAGGTCGTCCCCGGCTCGACCGGGACCGGCTGCCCGAACGCCTGCTCCAGCATCACGACGTACAGCTCGTCCTTGGAGTCGACGTACCGGTAGAGCGACATGGTGGTGAAGCCGAGCGCGGCGGCCACCTTGCTCATCGAGACCGCGCCGAGGCCGTCGGTGTCGGCGAGCTTGATCGCGGCCGCGCCGATGTCGCTGAGCTGGAACGTCGGCTTCGGGCCCGGCCGGGCCGGGCCCTCCAGGCCCCAGAGCTGCTGCAGCACCCTCGGCAGGTCTTCCGCGGTCATCTGTCATCCCTCCACGAAGCTGATCTGTTTACATCATAGACAGTTGGCGGTTATGGTCTGCGTACGGCACACACAGTGTGTGTCGTACACAGATCATCTGGAGGGGATATGAGCACCTCGGAGCTCACCATCGGCAAGGCCGGCCGGAAGGAGTGGATCGCTCTCGGCGTGCTCGCGCTGCCGCTGCTGCTGGTCTCGATGGACGTCTCGGTGCTGTACTTCGCGGTCCCGTACATCAGTGCCGATCTCGGCGTGACCGCCACCCAGCAGCTCTGGATCTTCGACATCTACGGGTTCGTGCTGGCCGGTCTGCTGATCACGATGGGCTCGCTGGGGGACCGGATCGGCCGGCGCCGGCTGCTGATCTTCGGGGCGATCGCGTTCGGGCTCGCGTCGCTGGCCGCGGCGTACGCGCAGACGCCGGAGCAGTTGATCGCGGCCCGCGCGGTGCTCGGCATCGGGGGCGCGACGCTGATGCCGTCGACGCTGGCGCTGATCCGCAACCTGTTCCACGACCCGGTGCAGCGCGGCAAGGCGATCGCGTTCTGGAGCGCGGTGATGCTGGGCGGTATCTCGCTCGGCCCGGTACTCAGCGGGGTGCTGCTCGAGCACTTCTGGTGGGGTTCGGTGTTCCTGATCAACACCCCGGCGATGGTGTTGCTGCTGATCCTCGCGCCGCTGCTGCTGCCGGAGTTCAGGACCGCGGTGAATGGCCGCTTCGATCTGTTCAGCTCGGTGTTGTCGCTGGCCGCGGTGCTGCCGGTGATCTGGGGGATCAAGGAGCTGGCCGCGCACGGTGTCGAGGCGATGCCGGTGGTCAGCATCGTGGCGGGACTGCTCGTGGGTTACGCCTTCCTTCGCCGGCAGCGGACCGCTGAGCACCCGATGATCGAGCTGGCGATGTTCCGCAACCGGGCGTTCAGCGGGGCGTTGGCGGCCAACACGATCGGCACGCTGGCGCTGGTGGGCAACGCGATCTTCATGACGCAGTACCTGCAGTTGGTGCTGGGGATGGGGCCGCTCAAGGCTGCGCTGTGGTCGCTGGTTCCGTCGGTAGTGGTCGGCGGGGCTGCACCGCTTGGGGCTGCGTTGGCTCGCAAGTTCGACCGTGCGTACGTCCTTGGGCTGGGCTTCGTAGTCGCTGCTGGCGGCTTCGCAGTACTCACTCAGATGCATGTGGACAGCAGCCTCGCAGTACTGCTGATCGGCGCGGGCCTGCTTGCTGCCGGGCTGGTGATGGTGATGTCGCTGGTCACCGAGGCTGTTGTCGGGGCGGTGGCTCCCGAGCGGGCCGGGTCGGCTTCGGCGCTGATGGAGACCTGCAGCGAGTTCGGCGGGGCGCTTGGCATCGCAGTACTGGGGAGCATTGGTACTGCGGCCTACCGCAGCGACCTGCAGCTCCCGTCGGACCTGCCCGCTGCTGCAACCACGGCAGCCCGCGAAGGCCTGGCCGGCGCTACTGCGGCCGCCGCGCAGCTCCCGGCTCAGCTAGCGGATGCACTGCTCGCTGCTACCCGGCACTCGTTCAGTCACAGCATGAATGTCGCAGCGCTGGTCGGCGCTGTGCTGCTGACCGTCACTGCGGTGGCCGTCACCCTCGTGCTTCGCGGTACGACGGCTACGGACGAGAGCGGCGCCTGAACGGGTTCCTGCGCTGGGCCGGTGGTGGTTCGGGTGGGTGGTTCTCGACGGTCTTCTCGCCCGCCCAAGGGGCCTCGTCGACGGCTGTTTCGTCGTCGTCGGGTTGGCCGCTCCACCAGCGGCCGGTGGTCGGGGGAGCAGCGGGATTGCCGGTGCGGGGCGCGTGGTCAGTGGGCTGCGCGGTGGTTGAGTCGAGGCGGAGTTCGACGGTCGGCTCGTTGACCCGCGGGTTCGGGCTGGAACTGGAGCTGGCCCGCGCGGCACGCCGCTCGGCGATCGACTCAGGCTCAGGCTCGCTGCTGAGGATCGTGCGCGTGGTGCCGGGCTCGCGGGCCGGCCGGGTGGTGCCGGCCTCATCGGTCGGCCGAGGCTCATGGACAGCGCGCGTCTCGTGGTGCTCAGCCGGAACAACCGTCGTACTACGTGGCCCTGAGTCGCCGGAGCCATCAGCACGAGGCCGCGGCTGCGAGGGCGGCTGCGGCGCCGGCTTCTGGCGCAGTACGAAGAAGACAGCAACCGCCAGCACCGCGGCGAGGAAGCCGAAGCCGAGACGCGGGATCAGCGGCAGCAGGATGCCGCACCCGCCGCCGATCACCCAGGACAACTGCAGCACCGTCTCCGAGCGGGCGAACACCGACGTCCGCACGGTCTCCGGTACGTCGCGCTGGATCATCGCGTCCAGCGACAGCTTGCCCAGCGAACTGCACAAGCCTGCGACCAGGCCGAGCACGATCAGCAGCGGGAAGCCGTAGAACACCGCCACCGCGACCGCGACGATCGCGTCCGCGAGCAGGACGACCAGCACCACCTTCTCCGGTTTACGGGCCTTGAGCAACGATCCGGTCAGGGTGCCGAGGCTGTTCCCGATCCCGGCCGCCGCGATCACCGCCCCCGCGGCCAGTGCGCCGTCGATGCCGCTGATCGGTTTGTCCCGCAGCAGGAACGCCAAGTACATGGTCAGGAAGCCCGACACGAACCGCAGGCCGAGGTTGCACCGGATGCCACGGGACACCGCGGCAGTGATCGCGCGGCGCCGGGCCTCGCGCCCCGCAGTACCGGTCATCTCTTCGCCGGCGGGGGAGTCGACGCGTGATGGCAACCGGATCGCCAGAATCAGGCCGACTGTGTAGACCACCGCGGCCCAGCGCAGCGACCACTGCGGACCGATCGCGGCGAACGCGCCCGCGATCCCCGCGCCGACGGTCGCGCCGGCCACACCTGCCAGTGAAATCCGCGAGTTGGCCGTGACGAGGTCGATCTCCTTGGGCAGCAACCGCGGTACTGCGGAGGCCCGCGTCACGCCGTACGCCTTGGACGCGACCAAACACCCGAGCGCGGCCGGATACAACCAGGCCGAGCTGTTGTGGATCGAGGCCGCCAGACTCCACACGAGGAACCCGCGCAGCCCGAGCGTCGCGCCGATCGCCCACCGACGACCGTGCCGGAAGCGATCGAGCACCGGACCGATCAGCGGCGCCATCAACGCGAACGGCGCCATCGTCAGCAGCAGGAACAACGCGACCCGATCCCGCGCCTGCGAACTCGGTACTGCGAAGAACACCGTCCCCGCGAGCGACACCGCGAAGGCGGTGTCACCTGCCGCGTTCACGAACCCGAGCTCGATCAACCGCGAAAGCCCCGACTCACGAGCCCCTTGCGCGCCGGTCAGCCCCTGGATCCGCCGCCCGGTCGCCTTGCCGGCTCGCCCGGTCACGCCGGCCGTCTTCTTCGAGACACTCGCGAACCCGGCCGCCCCCACCTTCGAGGCGTGCCCGACCTTCTTCCCGGCTGCTCCAACCTTCTTGCCGGCCTTGCCGAGTCGCTCCCCGGTACCGCGCTGCCCACCGCCTGCGCGCTCCCCGGTACCGCGTTGCCCACTGCCGCCGCGCTGCTCGCCGACCCGCTGCTCGCCGCCGTGTTGCCCGCCGCCGCGCTGACCGCCGGCCGGGCCTTGCGGCCGCTCCGGGCCCGGCTCGCGACTGCCGCCGGCGCCGTCGCGCGGGTGGTTCTCGGGGTCGGGACCGTTCATGTCACCATCCTGCCTTGTGCGGGGGACAGACCGGAGGCTCCACGCGGTTCGAATCGTGGTGACGGGCATGCGAGAATGACCGATTGTGACTCCCGTCAAGACTCCGGAACCGGTCCGCGCCAAGTCCGACGCCATCAGTGTCGGGGCGATCGAACCCGCCCGCGAGGCGGCCATCGTCGAAGCCGGCGCCGCCCAGGTCGGTGAATACCTCGGTCATTCCGTCGAGGGTGAACGGCTCGTCACGCACTACTTCGCCTCGACCCACCCCGGGTACCGCGGCTGGCGCTGGGCGGTCACGCTGACCCGCGCCTCGCGGGCCAAGACCGTCACGATCAACGAGGTCGTGATGCTGCCCGGCGACGAGGCCATCGTCGGCCCCGCGTGGGTGCCGTGGTCGGAGCGTGTCCAGCCGGGCGACCTGCGTCCCGGCGACCTGTTCCCGACGCTGCCGGAGGACCCGCGGCTCGAGCCCGGTTACACCGACACCACCGGCGCGCCCGACGAGGTGCTGGCCGTCATCGACGAGCTCGGCCTCGGTCGCGAGCGGGTGCTGTCACCGGTCGGCCGCGAAGAGGCCGCCGACCGCTGGTACGCCGGTGACTTCGGTCCGGCGTCGGCGATCGCGCAAGCCGTTCCGTACAAGTGCTTCGCCTGCGGCTACTGGATCCGGCTGAACGACAGCCTCGGTCAGGCGTTCGGCGCCTGCACCAACGAGATGGCGCCCGGCGACGGCCGGATCGTGTCCTACGACTACGGCTGCGGCGCGCACTCCGACGCCGTGATCGAGGCGCCCGACCACCCGTCGACCGAGCACGCCTTCGACACCACCGGGTACGACGAAATGGCGATCCCGCGCGGCGAGGCCAAGACGGAGCAGGCCAAGACAGAGCAGGTCGAGACCGGGCAGGTCGAGGCCGGGCACGTCGGCGCCGACTCGGAGCGCGTGGAGGATGTCGTCCAGGCCGAGGTGCAAGAGGCCGACGCAGTACAGGCAGAGGTCGAGGCAGCCGCCGAGCCGCCGTCGGACGACGAGGTCCAGGCCACCACCGCGGAAGAGATCTTCGACATCCCGCTGCCCACCGCGGCCGAGATCGAAGCGGAAGCCTCCGCCAACTACTAGGTCCTGGCTTTCAGTCCTCGGTCGCTGGCCGGTCGCCCGCCTGAATGGCGGCCCAGCGGCGACGGCAGTAGAGCAGCCCGATCCAGCCGAGTCCGAAGCCGGCCACGGTGACCCACAACCACCACTCGTCGCCGTCCTTCTTCAGCTCACCGCGGAAGATCAGCACGACGACGAACGCGACGGCCCAGGCGGCGATCCCGACCAGCACCGTCGGGATGCCGGACAGGTCGAGCGGCTTCACCTCGGCGTGCACGATCTCACCCCGCGCCAGCTGACTGGTCGGGTCGTTGCGCTTCTTCGACGCCGGTGCCTGCTCCTGATCTCCCACGATCCCCACCTTAGAGCAACCAGCTGCCCCGGCCTTCCCGATTCACTCGCCAGAGGGCGACGCCACCTGACACCATGCCGTCATGAGTTCGCGACAGGGCGCCCTCGCCCGCCCCGGTTCCGGCCCTCTCGACTCCTTCTTCAAGATCAGCGAACGCGGATCGACGCTCGGCCGGGAGGTCCGCGGCGGTCTGGTCACGTTCTTCACGATGGCCTACATCGTGGTGCTGAACCCGCTGATCATCGGCACCGTCAAGGACGGCTCCGGCCAGTACGTCGGCGGTGGCGCCGACCCCACCCTGGCGATCGCCAAGGTCGCGGTGGCGACCGCACTGGTGGCCGGGCTGCTCACCATCCTGATGGGCCTGGTCGCGAACTTCCCGCTCGCGTTGGCCACCGGCCTGGGCCTGAACGCCTTCATCGCGTTCAGCGTGGCGTCCAAGATGACCTGGGCCGACGCGATGGGCCTGGTGGTGATCGAGGGCGTCATCATCCTGGTCCTGGTGCTGACCGGCTTCCGCAAGGCGGTCTTCGAGGCGGTGCCCCGGCAGCTCAAGATCGCGATCAGCGTCGGCATCGGCCTGTTCATCGCGTTCATCGGCGTCATCGACGCGGGCTTCGTACGGCGCCCCGCCGCGCCCTCCGGCCCGCCGGTCGAACTCGGTGTCGGCGGCAACCTTCGCGGCTGGCCGGTGCTGGTCTTCGTGGTCGGCCTGGTGCTGATCATCACGCTGTACGCGCGCAAGGTGAAGGGCGCCATCCTGATCGGCATCCTGGCCGCGACGGTGCTCGCGATCGTGGTCGAGGCGATCTTCGACGTCGGCGGCCGAACCGCCGAGAACCCGGGCGGCTGGGGCCTGAGCGTGCCGAAGCTGCCGGACCAGTGGTTCAGCACCCCGAACCTGGACACGATCGGCGAGTTCAACCTGTTCGGCTCGTTCGAGCAGGTCGGCGTGATCTCCGCGCTGCTGCTGATCTTCACCCTGATGCTGGCCGACTTCTTCGACACGATGGGCACCATGACGGCGATCGGCGCCGAGGCCGGTCTGCTGGACAAGGACGGCAACCCGCCCAACGCGCAGCGCATCCTGATCGTCGACAGCGTCGCGGCCGCCGCAGGTGGCGCCGCCTCGGTGTCCAGCAACACGTCGTACATCGAATCGGCCTCGGGGGTCGGCGAAGGCGCCCGGACCGGACTGGCCAGCGTGGTGACCGGGGTCTGCTTCCTGATCTCGATGGTGGTCGCGCCGCTGGTCACGCTGGTGCCGTACGAGGCGGCCACGCCGGCCCTGGTGCTGGTCGGCTTCCTGATGATGATGCAGGTGAAGGGGATCGACTTCGACGACCTCGAGGTGGGCATCCCGGCCTTCCTGACCATCGTCCTGATGCCGTTCACGTACTCGATCTCGGCCGGTATCGGCGCCGGGTTCGTCTCCTACGTGCTGCTCAAGGTGGTCCGCGGCAAGGCCCGCCAGATCCACCCGCTGATGTGGGTCGTCTCGGCGCTGTTCGTGGTGTACTTCGCGATCGGCCCGCTCGGCGACTGGCTGACCTGACCCTGCCGTGGGCTAGAATGTGGGTGTCTGGGTTGCTCCTTCGGGGCCGCCCAGACTCTCGGTTATGGACACCAACGGATTTCCCACCCAGTCGGCCCGGACCCGCCGTTTCACCCTCGGGGTGCCGCGCGCCTTCACGCTCTCGCCCGACGGTCAGCGCGTGCTGTTCCTCCGCACCCGCGGCCCTGAGGACCCGTCCACCTGCCTGTGGCTCCTCGACGGCACCGAAGAACAGCTCCTGGTAGCCCCCGAATCCCTCGGTCCCGACGGCCTGATCCCCGCCGCGGAAGCGGTCCGCCGCGAACGAGCCCGCGAAGGCGCGGCCGGCATCGTCGCCTTCTCGACCGACACCGCCCTGCGCACCGTCGCCTTCGCGCTCAACGGCGACCTCTGGACAGTCGCCGTCGACCCTGCGGCACAACCGCGCAAGTGGGCCACCGCAGGACCGGTGGTCGACCCTCGCCTCGACCCGAGCGGCGCGCGGATCGCCTACGTCACCGATGGATCGCTCCGCGTCATCAATCTTGCTGATGGCAACGATCAACTGGTTGCCTCTGACGACGACCCGGAGGTCAGCTGGGGCCTGGCCGAGCACGTCGCCGCCGAGTCGATGGGCCGGACCCGCGGCCACTGGTGGTCCCCGGACGGCACCCACCTGCTCGCCACCCGCGTCGACCAGACCCCTGTCCAGCGCTGGTGGATCTCCGACCCCGCCAACCCGGCCAAACCTCCACTCGAGATCCCCTACCCGGTGGCAGGCACAGCCAACGCGCTCGTCTCCCTGCATGCCTTCGACCTTGCCGGCTCCGCTACCCAGCTCCAGTGGGACAGTACGGCGTACGAGTACCTCGCGGACGTCACCTGGGACTCCCACGGCCCCCTCCTCACCGTGCAGTCCCGCGACCAGCAGACCGTCCATGTACTCACAGCCGACCCCACCACCGGCCAGACGGAGCTGCTGCACGAGCAGCGCGACCCTGCCTGGGTAGAGCTCGTCCCCGGTACTCCGGCGCGCACTGCTGCCGGCAAGCTCGTCTACTTCGAGGACGCCGGCGAGACCCGTCACCTGACGATCGACGGCCAGCGGGTGACTCCCGACGGCCTGCAACTCCGGTACGTCATCGACGTCTCCGGCGAGTCGGTCCTCTTCCTGGCCAACGACGAACCGACCGAGTGTCACCTTTGGCTCTACGACCAAGACCTCCAGCAGTTGAGTGACGGCCCTGGCTCACACGACGGTCTCCGCGCCGGCAGCACCCTCCTGCTCACCTCCAACACCGAGGCCGGCCGAACCTTCGCAGTGCGCCGCGACGGTCGCCCCGACCACCTGATCACCTCCCACCGCGCCACCCCGGCCGTCGCCCCGCGAATCACCTGGCTCCGCGCAGGCGACCTGGAGATCCGCACAGCCCTGCTACTCCCGTCCTGGTACCAGCCAGGCGCCGCCAAGCTCCCCGTCCTGATGGCCCCGTACGGCGGCTCCGCGATGTCCCTGGTGATGCGGGTCAGCGCCCCCTGGTTCTACAAGGCCCAGTGGTTCGCCGAAGCCGGGTTCGCCGTCGTCATCGCCGACGGCCGCGGTACGCCCGGCCGCGGGCCGGCCTGGGACAAGGCGATCCACCACGACACCATGTCGGCGCCGCTGGAGGACCAGGTCACCGCGCTGCACGCGGCAGCGGAGTACTGCCCGGATCTCGACCTGAGCAGGGTCGGTATCACCGGCTGGAGCTACGGCGGCATGCTCGCGACTACCGCAGTACTGCGGCGGCCGGATGTCTTCCATGCGGCGGTCTCCGGAGCAGCGCCCAGCGAGCAACGCCTATACGACACTCACTGGCGCGAGCGGTTCCTGGGACACCCGGACGAGTACCCCGAGGACTACGACCGCTGCTCAACCATCAACGAAGCAGCCAAGCTCGAACGCCCACTGCTGCTGGTGCACGGCCTCGCCGACGACAACGTGACCGCCGCCCACACCCTGCGCCTCTCGGCCGCCCTGCTCGCCGCGGGCCGTCCGCATCAGGTGCTGCCGCTGTCGAACGCGACCCACGCGGTGCGGGACGAGGCCGCGATCGTCGGTCTGCTGCACCACGAACTCAACTTCCTGAAGACCGCGCTACTGGTCGGTGGGGAGCACCCGGGCGCGTAGTTCGAGGTACTCGGTGCGGGCGGTGAACAACTCACGGAGCTCGGTGGTGACGTTGTCGAGGAAGTCGGTACGGTACGTCGCGTCCGTCATCAGCGAGATCGAGTAGTACAGGCCGGTGAAGTTGGCGATGCCGACGGCAACCTTCACCAGCGCGGCGCTGATCAGCAACTGGTGATCCATCAAGCCGATCTGGTGCGACCAGGCGCCCGGCTCGACTCCCCAGGAGTCGTAGATGCCCTGGCTGATGGCGAGCATCCCGAAGCCGATGAAGAACAGGCCGACGCCGGCGCTCACCACCAGCACCTGCATCCACTGCCGGATCACCAGGCTGACGCTCAGGTTGAGACGCTGGATCCGGGTCAGCGGCGGCCCGGATCCGGCGTCGCGCTCGATCGCGTCCATCTCCTTCGGCAGCCGCAGCATCAGGAACAGGCTGCTGAGCAGGGTGAAGGCGATCGCCGAGATGACGATAAAAGCGACCGGCATGCCGGCGAAGACCTGCCACATCTCGGTGTTCACGAACAGTACGAGGGAGAACACCAGCAGTAGCGGCAGGGCGCGGATCAGGCTGGTGACCGAGTTCGCGAGCTCGGTGCCGAGCCGGTGCAGGCCCCACAGCGTCGTACCGATCAGGCCGTAGCCGACCACCAGGTAGACCACGCCGACCAGCAGCAGATTGCCGAAGGCAACGCCGAGGAACTGGTGCCACTGACCGTCGGTGACGATCGGCAGCAGCGCGGGCAACAGCACGAAGACCGCCAGTTCCGGCGTACCGAAGCGGTTCGGGAAGGACCAGAACCGGCGGCCGCGGAGGCGGTTCAGCAGCCCGAAACCGGTGATCAGGATCGCCAGCCCGGCCAGCGCGGTGATCAGGTTGCGCTGCCAGCTCCAGTCCAGCGAGGTGGCGCCGAGCAGCTCGAAGATGAAGACCAGCACCAGCAGCGGCGTCGCCCGGCTGAAGATGTCGTGCGTCGGCGAGAAGTCCTCGATGAACAGCGGCAGCCCCGCGCGCCGGAACCGCTGCTCGTACCGGGCCAACTCCGGTGGTGTCCCCATGCGCGGAACCTTAGCGTAGGCGCCTGGTAACCCGCTTTATTTAGCAAAGGTAATGAGTTAAGCTAACGATATGCCCGAAGTCGTAGCCCAGCAGGTGAAGAGTGACGTCGGGCTGGCCAGCGCCCTGAGGTCGTCCACGTTGCGGTTGTCGCGGCAGATCCGCCGCCAGCGCGTCGAGGGACACGACCTGACCGCGAACCAGCTCGGGGTACTCGGTGCGCTCGGCAAACACGACGCGATGACGATCGGCGAGCTGGCCGCGCACGAGCAGGTCAAGCCGCCGTCGATGACGCGGATCGTGTCGAACATGGAGGAGGCCGGCCTGGTCGCCCGCCGGCCGCACGAGACCGACAAGCGGCAGATCGTGGTCGAGCTGACCCAGGCCGCGCTCGATCTGCTGCACGCCAACCGCCGGCGCCGCGACGAGTGGCTGCAGACGAAACTGAAGAAACTGACCCCTGAGGAGCGCGACATCCTGCGCAAGGCAGCACCTGTCCTGGAACGGCTGGCGGCCACGTGAGCCCGACCTTCCGCGCGTTCAAGGTCCGCAACTTCCGGCTCTACGCCACCGGCGCGATCATCTCCAACATCGGCACCTGGATGCAGCGCGTCGCCCAGGACTGGCTGGTCCTCGAGCTGACCCACTCCGGTACGGCGCTCGGCATCGTCACCGGCCTGCAGTTCCTCCCGGCGCTGCTGATCTCCCCGTACGCCGGCCTGATCGCCGACCGCTTCCCCAAGCGCCGGGTGCTCACCATCACCCAGATCGCGATGGGCACCGTCGCCCTGTTCCTGGGCCTGCTGACCGTCACCGGACTGGTCGAGGCCTGGCACGTCTTCGCGCTGGCTTTCGTCTTCGGCATCGGCACCGCGTTCGACGCGCCGACCCGGCAGGCGTTCGTGGTCGAGATGGTCGGCAAGGACGAACTGTCCAACGCCGTCGGCCTCAACTCGGCCTCCTTCAACGCAGCCCGCCTGATCGGCCCCGGCCTGGCCGGCCTGCTGATCCACTGGATCGGCACCGGCCCGGTGATCATCATCAACGGCCTCAGCTACGCCGCGGTGATCCTGTCCCTGCACCTGATGCGCTCCGCCGAACTGCACACCCCCAAGGTGGCGGCCCGCGACAAGGGCATGATCCGCGACGGCATGCGCTACCTGTGGCGCCGCCCCGACCTGATGATGGTCCTGGTCACGGTCTTCTTCGCCGGCTGCTTCGGCCTGAACTTCCAGATGACCTCGGCCCTGATGGCAGTCAGCGAGTTCCACAAGGGCGCAGGCGAGTACGGCATCCTCGGCTCGATCCTGGCCATCGGCTCCCTGGCCGGCGCCCTACTGGCCGCCCGCCGAGTCCGCACCCGCGGCCGCCTCGTGATGGGCGCTGCCCTGGCCTTCGGCGGCATGGTCGTAGTGAGCGGCCTGATGCCGACGTACCTGACCTTCGCTCTCGTCCTCCCGCTCGTCGGCTTCACCGCCCTCACCATGCTCACCTCAGCCAACGCCACCATGCAGCTCGGCATCGAGCCCACCATGCGCGGCCGGGTAATGGCTCTCTACATGACGGTCCTGATGGGCGGTACGCCGATCGGCTCCCCGCTGATCGGCTGGGTCGGCCAGGAGTTCGGCGCCCGCTGGTCACTGATCGTCGGCGGGAGTTTGACGATCCTCGGCACCACGGCGTCAGTGCTGTACTTCTCCCACCGCCGAGGCCTCGCCATCCGCCCGCACTTGCTTCCCCGTCCCCGGCTGGACATCCTCTCGCCCACCACCGACCTGCTGGGCGAGAAATCCACCATGACCGGCGCCCCGACAGAGCCGGCCAAGCCTCGCGTGGCTTAACCCCGCCGAGGGTTTCGCCCCACCCGTGCTCGCGTTGCGGGCTGGAGCGGCGTGCCCACCCCGACCTCTTGGCGGGTCGGGGTGGTTGGAATCCAAGTCGTGTTGCCTTCGCGCGGGGTGTCGCCCCACCCGTACTCGCGTTGCGGGTCGGAGCGGCGTGCCCACCCCGACCCGTTAGCGGGGCAGCGTGGCTGCCGACCAACCCCATGTCGCCGGTCCGGGCTCGTGGCGCTGGGCGCCACCTCGCTGGCGCCTGATGGGTCGCCCGCCGCCCGCGCGATTGTGCACCCCCGGGGCACCGCCGCTTCGTCTGACCTCGGCGATGGCGATCAAGCGCCCACCGGGCTCGCGCTCGAGTCTGCCAACTCGCGGCTCCCTGCCGCTTTTCACAGTGTCAGCCGCATCAGGTCGAGATCATGATGTGTGTGGGCTACGCGGTGCCTCGGCGATGGCTTCGCCGCCAGTCTGGCGATGTGGTTGGTGAGATTGGAGCTACGCGCTTTACGGCATGGGCTTACCGGGTAGGGGAACTGACGTGACCGAGATTGAGCAGCGTGCCGATCAGGCCGACGAATCGCTCGGTGCCAGCATGCGCCGATGGCGTGAGTCGGCGAATCTGTCACTGGCGGAGATGGCGCGTCGCGTCAACTACAGCCGGGGATATCTCAGCAAGGTTGAGACCGGGCGCGCCCCTGGCAGCGTCAGTTTGGCGGACCAGTACGACCTGGCCCTCGGCGCCGATGGTGCATTGGGTCGGCTGGCCCGGGTGATATGCCCGCCGCCGGCTGATGCGGCGCCATCGACCGGTCCGACGACGCAGCCCGAGGAAGGCGTGTCATTCGTGCTTGCGGTCGACCGCGCCCACAACGCTTTGCGCGGTGTGGCACGTTCATCGCTGCGAGAGCACGCGCGGCAGGACGCCGCCAACCGCGTGGTCCATGACTCTGCCGTCTACAGCGCTAGAGAGCGGCTGTTGATCTCCGCCGATCTGGCCGTCGTGGAGGCGGGGGAAGATGTCTTCCTCCGGTTGATCGACCTGCGGAACGCCGTGAACGCCGGTGCGGACCTCGATTCGCAGACTTACCACGCTGCGTATCACCGCTTCGCAGAGGCGGTGTGGCGGCTGCGGTTGGCTCTGCGTACGAGCGCAGGCCAGCCGCCCTTCGGACCGGCCTGGGTACGCAGGGCGGACTGGTCAGATCGGGAGCGGTGCGGTTGCGGTGAGCTGATCACCAGGCAGCCTAGGTGACCCAGTAGCGCTCAACTGCTACGGCCATGGCGGGGTGGGCGGTCCAGTGCTCCGACTAGCGCGTTGTCGATGCGGTGCGCCTCACGCAGAGTCGGTCCTGCGCGGCGGTCGCCCAACTCGTCATAGATCTCGGCCAGGTCCACAAGGGCACAGAGCTGGGTGATCGACTGATTCTGGCCGGTCTCGACGCAGTGATCCCGCAAAGACTCGAGATGACCACGTGCGCCGACAAGGTCACCGGCAGCGCGGCACGCCCTGGCCAGATTCAAGGTGACCTGAGTCCAGCCGTACTCGCCGCGCCGCACCAGCATGTTTGCCTCCGCCAACACCTCTGCACCCAGTGTGGCCGACCCGCCGTCGGAGAGCAGATGTGCCGCATGGTCATTGAGGGCTTCGACCAACAGCCCACGAATGTGGTCGGTCGGCCGTGCCACATGCAGCGCCCGAAGAATCTCGACTGCCTGCTCATGGGCTCGGCCGGCCTCGGCTGTCTGTCCAGCGGCGGCGAGAACGCCAGCGTGCACGGTGAGGCCTTCGGCGTACTTCTCGTGGTTCGTTCCACACTTCTCGGCGACGTGCGTGATCGATGCTGTGGAAGCGTGGACAGCGTCGGTCATCCGACCGGCCGCCCGATGCGCCAGCGCGAGGTTCCCCAAGCTGTCACCGGTCAGCTCAGGGTCATCAGCGGCGCTGGCGATAGTCACGGCCCGTTGCGCAATCGCGGTCGCCGCCTCCGGATCCTCTATGCCTTCGCGCAGGTACACCGACGCTCGGTCGAGCAGGTAGGCGACGTCGCCGAGCTGCACCTCGTCTCGCTCCGCCGCCTCGCACACGATCAGCACATGTGGGTATGCCTGCTCCCACTCGGTCCACGAGTCGCTGTGGTGAGTATCGGGACGCAGGGCGTGGGTGAGGAAGCGCACTACCGCCGCGGTCCAGTGGACCGACTGCTTCGCAGTAACCTGGCCGACCACGTGACCGGCAATACCGGCCGGCACCGCCGCGCCGTCACGGTTCAGCTCCAGAAGGCCTCGACTCTGCAATGCCTTGCAGGCCTCGCGCAGCTTGGCCGAGGAAGCGCACGCGAGCTCCGCCAGTCCCGGCAGGCAATCACCCGCGTCACGAAGCAGCGAGAACGAGAACGGGTGCTCCGGAGCCAGCCGGGCAAGCACCTGCAGGAGATCCCGGGCCTCCGGCGCGACGGTGACCAGGCGATCCCACTCGTACTTGAACGTGGTCTCGTCCATTCGGGTGCCGTCGGGCAGGCCGGTGGACAGCGCCGTACGCAGCTCGGCAGCGAGTCTCAGCACGCCGGGGAGCGAGTCCTTGTCGCCGCGCGCGCCACCGGCCCACATCAGGCTCTGGACGCGGGTGCGTCGGGCGACCGGCGTTTCCGCGACGGTATCGCTCACGATCAGACCGGGATGCCTGTCGTGCAATTCCACTGGGAACAGGCCCTCATCGATGTAGCGGGCCCAGCATCGAACCGCACGGTCTGCCGCCGACTCGCTGGCGCTGCGTTCGAGGTCAAGCAGGCGGCTGCGGACCCGGGCGGCGATCCACGCGCCTCGGTCCTGACCGTCCGGGCCCAAGCCCGCGAACGCGGAGTGATCCGCCACTTTGGTCAGCGCTGCGCGCTCTACCGACTTGGTGCAGCCCCGGTTCACCTTGCGCACGACGTCTCGGACGGTGACCAGCCCGCTTGCCATAGTCCGCCAGGCGGCTTCGTCGGTCATCGGCGCCCTCCAACGAGTTTCATTCGATCGGCATTGAATTCATTCTCTCTCGTTGGTCGGCTGCCGCCATGACACGGACCCCGCTGACCATCTGTTTCATCTGTGACGAATGGTTCCCGGCCAGAGGGGGTATCTCCGCGTTCAACCGCAGCTTGGCCGTTGGGTTCGCCGAGCGCGGCGACACCGTGCTGTGCCTGGTGGAGCAGGCCATGGAGGTCGAGCGTGCGGACGCCGCCCGGCACGGCGTGCGGCTGTTCACAGCCGACCACACTCCTGCGGGTCCGAACCTCCACCTCCCGGTGATCGAGGTTCTCGTGCAGCAAGCCGACGTCATCGTCGGGCACGACCGCGTGACCGGGCACATCGCCTGGCTCTACGCCCGCAAGTTCGGCACCGCTGCGCTTGTCCACCTCGTGCACACCGCGCCTGCCGAGATCGAACCTTACAAGGGCTCCGCCGACGCGGCGGCCCGCGTGGAGGCTCGTGAGGCGTATACCGCGGATCTGGCGGGCCAGGCCGATGTCGTCGCCGGAGTGGGTCCCCGGCTCACCCGATATGCCACCCACCTCTTGGATGACGGGTACGGCGGCCGGAACGTGCTTCGCCTCGATCCGGGCCTCGACCCGGACCCGCTGGACCGGGTCCGCCAGATCCCGGTGCGCCCCAACGTGATGGTCCTCGGCCGTACCGGGGACCTGGAACTCAAGGGGCTTGATATCGCGGCCGGCGCGGTTGCCGCCCTTCAGGCCCGGCCTGATCGGCCCGCCCCGGTGCTGTTCGTTCGCGGTGCTCCCGCTGAGCAGTGCGAGCAGGTACGCGCCGCGCTCACCGGACTCTCCGGCCTCGCTCGCGGCCGAGTGGACGTACGGCCGTTCTGCCAGGACGGGATGGCGGTGCGTCGTGACCTACGGCGTGCCGCGCTGTGCCTGATGCCGTCCCGGGCCGAGGGCTTCGGTCTCGCGGCGTGGGAAGCGCTGGCTGTAGGCACCCCGATCCTTGTCAGCGCACACAGCGGTCTGGCCGAACTGCTGAGGGAGTACCTGGGCTCCGCTGCGGACAACATGATCGTCGACATCACCGACGACCCCGGACGGGATGCGCGGAAGTGGTCGCAGGCGGTCCAGCGAGTTCTGGACGATCTACCCACCGCGTTCGCCGAGACCCACCGCATCCAACAACTTCTGCTTGGCCGCTTCTCTTGGTCCGAGACGGTCGCCAGGCTGGGAACGGCGATCCGGACTGAGTGCGGCCTGGCGACATGACACGGCTTCCGGCATGCGACGGCGCGGGCGGATCGGCGTTCCCGCCATCCACCCGCGCCTTTGTACTGCGCGGAGTCAGCAGCGAGGCGTGGAAACCTGGCTCTCCACGAGCGAGGAATGCACGTACCCGCCGGCCGGGCTGCTGATCCGGAACCACCGTGCCGACCCGTAGTCCGACTGCGGTGGGCTGACCCACTGGCTGTCGATCCAGCAGACCATCGTGACCGCCCTCCCGTTGCCGAGGTAGGCGACCGAGGCGCACCCCGTGTTGGCGCACGTCCGGACGTTCGCGCCACCCGAGTTCGAACCGATGTACGGACCGGCGGCCAAGGCCGGCGAGCCGGCCAGCGCAATTGCACCGGTCGACGCCAGGACAGTGGCCGCAAGCCGACCAGCGGCTCGACGAATGTGGACAGACGACATGAGCATCTCCTTACTGTGAGCGGACAGGCCCCTCGGTCGATGGCTGCTCGGGCCACACCGTGGGTGTCCTCCTCAGGATCACGTCCTCACCATCGGGCAAACAGCCCGTTCGTGTTGCCACCTCGACAGGCAACAAGGAAACGCCCAGCGCCTCGCTACTCGCTGCCGCCGTCGCCGTGACCGTGACCGACGACTATGACAGTGGGCACGTGACTCCGACCTGCAGCGAGGCACGGGTGTGGCGAGACCCTTGCAGGCCAAGCGACGCGGAGTAGATCCGCAATCAGCTTGCCCCGCAAGTAGCCCGGGTGGGCACGCCGCTTCAGCCGCATCGTGAGTTCGGGTGGGGCAAACACTCTCGGCAGGCCATGCAACGCGGCGCCGATCCGCACCCACCCCGCCCCACGACCAGCCCCGGGGTGGGCACGCCGCTCCAACCCGCAACGCGAGCACGGGTGGGCCGAAACCCCCGACCGACCTCCGACACCCCCGCGATCCCGTTCGCACCCGGTAACCGCAGCCCCCTGGGTTCCTGTTGAGCGCCACGCGCACAATGGGGTGTGACTCATTACGACTTGGTGGTCGTCGGCACCGGCTCCGGCAATACGATCGTGACCCAGCAGTTCGCGGACCGGAAAGTGGCGATCGTCGAACGCGGCACCTTCGGTGGGACCTGTCTGAACGTGGGGTGCATCCCGACCAAGATGTTCGTGCACACCGCCGATCTGGCCGCGGTGCCGTCGCACAGTTCGCGGTTGGGTGTGGACGAGCAGCTGACCGGGGTTCGCTGGCCGGATATTCGGGATCGAGTATTCGGGCGCATCGACCCGATCTCGGCCGGTGGCGAGGAGTACCGGGAGAAGCACGCGAACAACGTCAACGTCACCCTGTACCACGGCACCGGGCGGTTCACCGCTGAGCGCGAGCTGACCGTCACGGCGAACGAGGGCGGCCGGACCGAGGTGTTGACCGCCGACAAGTTCGTGCTCGCCGCGGGCAGCCGGCCGGTCATTCCCGAGATCTTCGGGCTGACGGAGACCGGGTTCCACACCTCGGACACGATCATGCGGCTCGACGAGCTGCCGCGCCGGCTGGGCATCATCGGCAGCGGGTTCGTGGCGGCCGAGTTCGCGCACGTGTTCTCGTCGCTCGGGGTCGAGGTCACGCTGATCGCGCGGTCCGACCTGCTGCTCCGCGGCGAGGACGCCGAGGTCGCCAAGCGCTACACGGAGATCGCGCGGGAGCGGTACGACGTACGGACCCGCCGCGAGACGATGGGCGTCAACCGGACCAAGGACGGCATCGCGATCCGGACGCTGAGCCCGGACGGCGCCGAGGACCTGTACGTCGACGAGCTGCTGGTCGCCGTCGGGCGGCAACCGAACTCCGACCTGCTGAACCTCGACGTGACCAAGATCGAGGTGGACAAGGACGGCCGGGTGGTGGTCGACGAGTTCCAGGAAACAGGGGCCGAGGGCATCTACGCGCTCGGCGACGTCAGTTCGGAGTACCAGCTCAAGCACGTCGCCAACCACGAGGCGCGCGTCGTGCAGCACAACCTGCTGCACCCGGACGACCGGATCGAGTCCGACCACCGCTTCGTCCCGCACGCCGTCTTCGGCTCACCGCAGGTCGCCTCGGTCGGGCTGACCGAGGAAGAAGCCACCGCCAAGGGCGTCTCGTACGTCGTCGGCAGCCAGGCGTACGCCGACATCGCCTACGGCTGGGCGATGGAGGACACCACCGGCTTCGCCAAGATCCTCGCCGACCCCGACACCGGCCTGATCCTCGGCTGTCACGTGATCGGCCCGGAGGCATCGATCGTGATTCAGCCGGTCATCCAGGCGATGAGCTTCGGCCTGGACGCCGACACGATGGCGCGTGGCCAGTACTGGATCCACCCGGCGATGCCCGAACTGATCGAGAACGCCCTGCTCAACCTGAAGCTCACCAAGAACAAGAAGTAGCAGACCGGCTCAGCGGAACGCGGCGATCACCTCGCCGGCGGTCTCGAGCGGGGTGAGGTCGTCGTCGAGGTTGGGCAGACTGATCATCACCTCGGTCGCGCCCGCCTCGGCGAGTTCGCGGAAGCGGCCGATCTGGTCGGAGACACTTCCGGCGTTGACAGTCGCCGCATACTTCGCTGGGTTCTGATTGCGCGGCCGATGCAACTCGACGAGGTCATCGACCTCGCGGGGTTGCCGCCCGATCAGCGTGGTCGACAGATGCGTGAGCTGCGGAGGAGTCTCCCGACCAGCCGGCGTGTGCGCCGCCAGATAAGAGGCATGCCGCCGGACCGCCGCCGCGTCGCCGAACACATTCGCGGCATCGGCGTACCGCGCCGCCAGCCGCAGCGTGCGTGGACCGCTACCGCCGAGCAGCAGCGGCAGCGGGTCCTGCAACGGGCGCGGATAGCAAGCAGTCTCCGGTACGTCGAGAACCTTGCCGCGCCAAGGTTTGTTGCCCGGTCCCCACATCACCGGCAGCAACTGCAGCGCATCCTCAAGCAACGCGTACCGATCACCAACAGACGGAAACTCCCACCCGTACGCCTTGTGCTCCTGCTCGAACCACGCCAACCCCACCCCGCACACCGCGCGACCACCACTCAGTACGTCGAGCGTCGCCGCGATCTTCCCAAGATGCGCCACGTTGCGATAGGTGATCCCGCTGACCAGCGTCCCGAGCCGCACTCGCTCAGTGCAAGCGGCGAGGTAGGCCAGCGTCGTCCAGCTCTCCAGGAAGTCCTCCCAGGCACGCCCCACCTGCGGGATCTGCCGGAAGTGATCCATCACATAGATCCCGTCGAACCCAGCCGCCTCCGCCGCGCGCCCGACCCGGCGTACCCACTCACCGGTCGTTGCCCGGCCACCCTTGTGCGTATAGCTCCCCAGCTGCAGCCCGAACCTCAACCCGGTCGGCTGCTCAGCCTGCCGCCGCACTGCCTCCCCGGCCCCGACAAACGCCTCCGGTACGACGCGAAGCGCGCCCGGTGCGAGGATCTCGTCGTATCCCTCACCCGGCAACTCCTTCTTCACCGCGGCCCACGCCTTGAGCTGACCACTCAGCACGTCAGCCGGTATCCGCTTCACCCGCTCCCGATTCCGCCGCCGGCACTCCTCAGCCGGCGTATCGAACCCCACTGCCACACACGGCACCCCAGCCTCCCGAGCCGCCGCCAGCCACCCA
Source organism: Kribbella sp. NPDC056861 (assembly GCF_040687575.1). Taxonomy (NCBI): domain Bacteria; kingdom Bacillati; phylum Actinomycetota; class Actinomycetes; order Propionibacteriales; family Kribbellaceae; genus Kribbella; species Kribbella sp. NPDC056861. Next base: position 965,330 of record NZ_JBFBNQ010000003.1, read on the forward strand.
AGCCGCCGGTCCCGATCCAGCCCCAGCGTGTCGATCACCGTCGTCAACCGCCGCCCGATCCGCTGCCGCACCACGTCTTCCAGCAACCTGAACGCATCAGCACTGGCCGCCAGGTCGTCCTCACCGGCCCCCACCAGCGCCCGTAACCGGTCACTCGACACGACGAGATCACCCGAGAACGTCTCCGCCGCCCACGTCGACTTCCCGGCCGCCCCCGGCCCGACCAGCACCACCACACACGGCGACGGCAGATTCCGTCCTTCGACCTCCATAACTCAGTTTCACACTTTCCCAACCAGATCGGGATTGCCGGCGTCTCATCAGTTGCAAGCGTCGATCTGATTCACGGGGAGTGTCATGGCCAGCAAACTCGGTGCCTTCATCAACACCGGCATCGGTATCTCGGCAGCTTTCGTCGTCGCCGGGGTAGTGGCCTTCGGGATGGCACAAGCGGATCAAGCCTCCGCCACCGAGCCGACCAGCTCGGTGGTCTCAACGCCTGCCAAAGCGTCAGCCAAGGCACCGACCAAGGCTCCGTCCACAGCGCCAACAGCTACCAACAACCCCACCGCCGAAGCAGTAGCTGAAGGCAACAAAACCCTCTTCCTCACCTTCGACGACGGACCCGACCCGGTCTGGAGCCCGCAGGTGCTCGCGGTACTGGCGAAGTACAACGCCCACGCAACCTTCTTTCAGCTCGGCAGCATGCAGTCCGCGCACCCCGCCCTCCGCGACCAGATCCTTGCCGCAGGCAACACAATCGGCAACCACTCGATCTCGCACGCCCAGCTGACCAAGGTCTCGGCCACCAAACGCCACCACGAGATCTTCGACGGTCCGCAGTCGAAATGCTTCCGCCCCCCGTACGGCGCCGCCAACGCGAGCGTCCGGGCCGACATCAAGGCGGCCGGCATGACCCCGGTCCTCTGGGACATCGACACCCTCGACTGGCAGCGCCCGGGCAAGCAGGCGATCGTCAACACGATCCTCACCCAGGCCCGCAGCGGCAGTGTCGCCCTCATGCACGACGCCGGCGGCAACCGCAGCCAGACCGTCGCCGCCCTCGACCAGGCCCTGCAGACCCTGACCGCCCAGGGCTACACCTTCCCGGCGATGGACTGCTGAGCGAACTCCGCAACCAGACAAGCCCCGCCGATGGGGGAGTCGGTGATCGTCAAGGTCGCGCCGTGCCGGACAGCGATCTCGCGAGCAATCGCCAGGCCGAGACCAGCGCCACCAGCGCCACCAGCGCCACCAGCTCCATCAGCACCACCAGCGTCCCGCGTGCGCGAATCATCCAGCCGAGTAAAGCGCTCGAACACAACCCCCCGAGCCTCGACCGGAATCCCCGGTCCGTCATCCGCCACCCGCAGTACCACGCAGACACCGGCCGAGACACCAATGGCGACGGCGGTCCGCGCATGCCGGATCGCGTTGTCCAGCAGGTTCCGCACCAGCCGATCGAGCTGCACCGCGTTCCCACGGACGAGCGCCGCGGGTACCACGTCCACCTCGAGCTCGACCCGCTCAGGCCAACGACGTGCCACCTGCAGCCGGACAAGCTCCGCCAGGTCGACCAGCTGACCAGGCGGATCCCGATCAGCATCGAGGCCGGCCACCAGCAGTAGATCGTTCGCCAGCTCCTGCAGGCGGCGGGTGTCGCCGGCCGCGTTCGCGACCACCTTCTGGAGATCGACGCTGTCGGGGTGCTGCTCAGCCACCTCCAGTACCGCGCGCAGGCCGGCGATCGGATTACGCAGTTCGTGCGCCGCGTCGGCCACGAACCGGCGCTGCTGATCCGCCGAGCTCTCCAGCCGGTCCAGCGTCTCGTTCAGGGCCAGCGCCAACCGTTCGATCGCGTCGTTCGACGGCGGAACAGGAAGTCGCCGATGGAGGTCCTGAGCGCTGATCCGGGCCGCCTCGGTCCGCATCCGGTCAACCGGCCGCAGCGACAGCCTGGTGGCGAGATACGCGCCCAGCATGATCAACAGCACGGCCAACGGCATCGTCGGCAGCAACACCCTGTCCACCCCGGCCACCGCTTGCCGAGCGTCGAACGGCAGGATGGCCATGGAGAACGAGACGGTCGAATCGTCACCGGGCCCAGGCCGGTAGAAACTGGCCGGCTGGATCATCCGCCAGACCTCGATCTCCTGCCCTGCAAGGGTTTTCGCGTCATCACAATAGGCGTACGGCGCTTTACCAAGCTCCGGAGCGCAAACCCCCTGCTCCGCATACGGGCCGAGCCGCAGCTTCACCCGATACGGCCCCCAAGTGGTCGCCCGAGGCGGAATCGGGCTGAGTGGACCGGCGCCCGCGAAAGGCGCCAGCCGCTCCGAGACGGCGAGCACCTTGCCGTCGCTGCCGACGGTCTCGTAGGTGGCATCGATCGGGTCGTGCTCACCCGCCGTACCAGGGAAGTCCTGCCGACGCTCGCCGTCGGTCAGCATCGCGTACAGATCCGCCGCCGCCCGCTCGCTGGATGCCTCGTACCGCTCGGCATAGACGGTGTGCCGCAACCAGATGGTGAAACCGGCCGCCAGTACGGCGCCGACGAGTCCCGCCACCAGCGCGGTACGGGCTGCCGTCGACACCGTGAACCAGCGTCGCCGCATCATTCGTCCTGACCCGACAGGCGGTACCCCACACCCCGGACCGTCTGCAGCGAGTGTCGCCCGAACGGCTGGTCGATCTTCCGCCGCAGAGCGCTGATGTGCACCTCGACCGTGTTCTCCTGGCCCACGAAGTCCCAGCCCCAGACCTGTTCGAGGATCTCGCGCCGGGTCACCACGGTCTCGCGGTGCTCGCCGAGGAACTCCAGAACGGCGAACTCCCGATCGGTCAGCACGATCCGCTGCCCGGCCCGGGAGCACCGCCGGGCGGCGCCGTCGACGACCAGATCGCCCACCACCACCTGGGTCGGCGCCTGGCCGGTACGCCGCAGCAGCGCGCGCAGCCGGGCCACCAGGACGACGTACGAGAACGGCTTGGTCAGGTAGTCGTCGGCACCCGTGTCGAGCCCCTCCACCTCGTCGTACTCACCGCTCTTGGCGGTCAGCATCAGGATCGGAACGTCGTTACCGGTGCGCCTGATCTCGGCGCAGACCCGGTAGCCGCTCAGCCCGGGCAGTTGGAGATCGAGCAGGATCGCGGCGTAGACGTTCGTCTCGGCCGCCTGGACCGCCTCGAGGCCGTCGTGCCGGACGTCGACCTCGAAGCCATGGGCCTCGAGCCCCCATTTCAGCGCCTCGGCGAGCCGGCGCTCGTCCTCGACGACCAAGAGCCGCATGGCCCCAGCATGCCATGACCGGCCGAGCCGAATCCTGAAGCCGGCTTCAGAATTCAGCGGCGTTCCTTCAGCACCCGCGAGGTACGGTCCGCCGATGACTTCCTTGCTGCTGGGTGGACTGGGCGCCGTCGTCATTCCCCTTGTGCTGTGGGAGATCCGTGCCGTCCTGCGTCGGGCGCGCCGGTGAGTCTGTCGGTCGAGAGCCGGCCGGTCAGTGCGCCGCCGGTCCGGCGAACCCAGCCGGCCATCGCCATCGGCCGTCCGACCCGTACGACGACCTGGACCGCCGTCGCCGTAGCAGCCGTCTTCGCCGCGATCTACCTGATCTACTCGCTCGGGCGCCATCGCGCCTTCGCTACCACGGGGTTCGACCTCGGCATCTTCGAGCAGGCGGTCGGCAGCTACGCCCACGGCCACTGGCCGACCTCCACGATCCGCGCACCAGGCCTCAACCTGCTCGGCGACCATTTCCACCCGATCCTGGCCGTTCTCGCGCCCTTCTACCGGCTCTTCCCGTCGGCCGAGACACTGCTCGTCGCGCAGGCACTGCTGCTGGCCGCGTCGGTGCTGCCGATCACCCGGATCGCCTGCTCGATGATGGGCCGCTGGCTGGGCGTGACGATCGGTGTCGCCTACGGCCTGTCCTGGGGACTGCAGAACACGCTGCGCTTCGACTTCCACGAGGTCGCGTTCGCCGTACCGCTGCTGGCCTTCGCGCTCGAGAAACTCCTCCGCGGCCGGTACTCCGCCGCCGTGGCGATCGCCACGCCGATCGTGCTGGTCAAGGAGGATCTCGGCCTGACCCTCGCCGCGCTCGGAGTACTGCTCGCGCTGTATCGCCCGACCCGCCGGCTCGGGGTCTGCACCGCGCTGGCCGGCGCCGCCACGACCGCGCTCACCGTCCTGGTGGTGATCCCCGCATTCAGTGCCGACGGCAACTATCAGTACCTGCACGCCGGTGGCGTCAACCCGTACGGCGTAGTGCACGGCGACCGGCTGGACCCTTCGAAGCTCGTCCTGCTGGTACTCCTCCTGCTCCCGACCGCCTTCATCGCCTTGCGATCACCGCTCCTGCTCCTCGCGCTGCCCACGCTGGCCTGGCGGCTGCTCGGCACGTACGAGTTCTACTGGACCCCGATGTTCCACTACGACGCCGTTCTGATGCCGATCCTGTTCTGCGCACTCGTCCACGGCCTCGTTCTCCTCCGCCCACGCCTGATGCGCGTCACCCGCGGCACAGCCGCATCACCGTGGGCGCGCGCGTTCCTCGGCGCGGTACTGGTGATGCTCGGCCCCTTCGCCGGTACGCCGACTCCGCTGCGCGACCCGGCGTTCAACAAGCCGCCGGAGTACGCCGCAGCGGCCAAGCGGCTGATGGCTCACATCCCTGACGGCGCGACGGTCGCCACCGAGAACGTGCTGGCTCCGCAACTCACCAGCCGGACGACGGTCTATCTGCTCCCGCACGCCACGGAAACCGACTGGATCCTGGCCTTTGCCAACCAGCCCGCCACCCTCTGCCCCCTGCTCGCCACCGCCGACCAGGTGCACACCGACGGCTGGCTGGTCCTGATCCACCGCGGCCCAGCGCCTACGCCACTAACACTTCCCGGCTGCTGAACCGGCTATCCGATGGACAGGTTCCCTAAGATCGGGGGATGCGACTGTTTGTGGCGGTGGTACCGCCGGTGGAGGTTGTCGAGCATCTGAGCGAGTTCGTGGAGCCCCGCCGGGCCCACCAGGACGAGGACCTCCGGTGGTCGGCGGACGAGAACTGGCACATCTCCACCACCAAAGCCTGCTGACCTGCTCTTCAGGCGTTGTACGCAGCGTCATCAGGGGAGATATGACGGTCCTGCTCCGTGGCTGCTCCGTCTGCCCGAACTCGTCTCGGGTTGCCTCGGACTCGTCCTGACGAAGTGTCAGGGAGCGATCCGCTTCCAGGTCATCGACCACCAGCTTGGTTCGTATTCGTGCACAAACACTTTGCGGAAACCCGGATCGGCACTCTGCACCGTTTGAACGCACACGTGGCTGCCGCTCTGTGGCCGGCACAGCCGTGCGCCGCGCCACCCTGTCCCTACCGCAATGAGTCTGGTCTGCGGCGCCTTCCTGTCGTCTTGCGCCCGCACTGCGTTGGATGCGACGGTGAGGTATCCATCTGTGGCGGCGTTTTTCACCTGTACGATATCGCTCCCGTCTTCTTGACCGACCACGCTGATTTCCCACTTCTGGTGCAGGTTGCCGGCCTGGCACGGTTTGATGTAGACATTTCCTCCAAAATCCGAGTCGAGACACCAGCCCGCCGGCGACCAACTCTCCAGTCTGCCGGTCAGGGTGGCAGCCTGCGCGACCGAGGCACTCAGGCCGGTTGTAGCCGCCAACGTCACCAACGTGACCGCGATCGGCAGGGAAGCGCGCTTCAGACGGCATCGCCGGTCGGCACCTCGAGGAACTCGAACGACCATGACATCTCCTTCCGTGCGACTGAAAACGGAGAAGCCGGTGAAGGTTCTTGCGGGCTCTACTGCATCGAAGAATCGATGGCAGGCATTGTGTCGAGTGCCGGCCTCGGCAACCAGAAGTCTGCCGAGCTCAGGGAGTTATCCGCTTCCAGGTCATCGACCACCAGCCTTGCTCGTATTCGTGCAGGAACACGCTCCGGATATCCGGAGCCGCACTCTGGGTCGTTTGAATGCACTCGAGGGTGCCGTTCTGGGTTCGGCACAACCGCGCGCCGCTCCACCCTGGCCCGACCGCACGGAGCCTGGTCTCTGGGGCACTGTTGGTTTGCGTCCGTACTCCGGCGCTCCCGATGCTGAGGAGCCGCCCGGTCGCTCCGTTCGTCAACTGGACGAGATCGCTGCCTTCCTCCGAACCGACCACGCGAATGGTCCAGCGCTGGTACCCGTTGCCGCTCTGGCACGGTTTGATGTAGACGTCCCCGGCGGGGTTCGAGTCGAGACACCAGCCTGCGGGCGACCAACTCTCCAGTCTGCCCACCAGGTCGGCGGCCTGCGCAACCGAAACACTCATGCCGGTCGTAGCCACCAGCGTCACCAATGTGACCACGACCCGCAGAGAAGCACGCCCGAAACGACGTTGTGGACCGAGTCCTCGAGGACTTCGAACGGCCATGACATTTTCCTTCCACGCAACCGGACCGGGTAGGCCGGTGAAATGCGTCGCGGCCTCCCCAGCATTGAAGAATCGGTCGCACGCATTGTCGAGGCCTCGGCCTCGGCGACCAGAAGACTACGGGGTTCAGGTTTCGACCTACGGAGCCTCCGTAGTCTCTACGACTTCTTCAGAACCTGAGACATCTCGTAACATTGTGTAGTTGCTAGCGGTCCAATTGTTCGCACCTGCGCGGGTTCAGGTACTTGGGAGGGTCAATGGCGCGTAGACGGGTTTCGCAGAGCGATCGGCAGCGGCAGGCGGCTGCACAGGCACGGAATGCCGAGAAGGAACGAAAGGCCAGGGAGCGGGAGGTTCGGGAAGCTGAGAAGGAGCGCAAACGTCAGCACCTGATCAGCCGGAGCCAGAAGGTCGAGACGGACAATGCACGGCTGGAAGCCGCCGTGAGGCAACTGCGGGGGATTCTCGCGGGAGGTATTGCCCGCTCGGCCAAGTTCGACATCCTCGCCACCAGGCGAACGTTCAGTGCTCCGTCATTGGACCTGGGCGAGTACGGCACGGCATCCTCCGCACCGGTGTGGCATGAGTTCGCGCCCCGTGCGCCCGGAGCCGTGTCGAAGTTCTTCGGCGGTCAAGCCAGGTACGAGGACAAACGTGCGTGGGCAGAGCGCTCCTTCCAGAGCGCGACGGCTGAGCACACGGACCGGGAAATGCGCCGGCTCCGGGAGGTGGCGCGGTTGCGGCGCGCTCACGCTGAACAGGTCGCGAGCGGCGCCGAAGAGACCAGACGCCACAACCGGGCGGTCGAGGCCCTTGCAACTCGGCTTCGGGACCGGGACAAAGCCGCGGTCGAGAAGTATCTTCGCCGAGTCCTGCAGGTCACCCCGTTGCCGTCCGCGTTCCCGCGCAAGGTCGAACTGACGTTCAGCCCGCGGACCGAGCAGGTGGTCGTCCAGGTCGAGCTTCCCCCGAGGAGCATCGTGCCGACTGTGGCCTCTTACCGCTATCTGCCCACCAAGGACGAGATCAGGCCCGTGCAGCGTGCCCCGAAGGAGACCGCGAGTCTGTACCGGGACATCATCAGCCAGGTCGCTCTGCTGTTCGTCCGGGATCTGTTCGACAGCGATCCGAAGTTGGCGACCGTGGCCTTCAACGGCCACGTGCACGCGCTGAACCCGGGGACGGGACAGAAGGAGTACCCGTGCATTGTCAGCCTGAACGTGGAGCGGGCGGACTTCCCGCCGAACGCCAACCTGCGGAAGGTCGACCCCGCACAGTGTGTGAGACACCTCAACGCGATTGTTTCAGCGCACCCGTACGAGCTGGAGCCGATCGAGCCGATCCTCGACTTCGATCTCAGCAAGTACTCGTTCATCGAGGGATTCGACGCCGTGTCGACGCTCGATTCGCGGCCAGATCTGATGGAGATGTCGCCCACCAACTTCGAGCACTTGGTGCGTCAGATCTTCGTTGCCCAGGGCTGTGAGGGCTGGAACACCGAGCAGAGCAACGACGACGGCGTGGACGCCGTCATCGCGCGGCGAACGCCGTTGATGGGCGGCCTGAGTATCGTCCAGGCCAAGCGATGGAGCAAGGTGGTGGGCATCAGCCACGTCCGTGAGTTGGCAGGCGCGATGGAGGAGAAGCGGGCCGGTTGGGGAATCCTCGTCACCACCTCCTGGTTCACCGCGAAATGCTGGGACAAGGCCCGCGAGCACGGGCGGATGGAGCTCATCGATGGTGACCGCCTGGTCTATCTGATCAAGGAGCACCTGGCTAAGGACGTTCTGATCGGGATCGCCGACCGTCCGAAGCCGAAGGGCAACCGTGCTGCGCCTGGGCCGCTCTGAGCAAGCTTGGCGACGCGCCAGGTTGCGCCACAGCGGCCGGTTCCGACGATGACCAACCGCCGGCTGGACGATTTTGTCCTGGTGGGGGTCACGACACCCCACCAGGGCAAACTCTCCCTCACGATGATGTCCGCGCAGTCTTCTGTGGCCGAGTCGGCCGCAGAAGACTGTGAAGCATCCTGATGCGACTTACGGAGACTCTGTGACTTCTACGGATCTGATCGGGACAGGGTTGAATCCCGGCAGGAGCAGGTTGCCGCCGTCCACCGGGATCTCGGCCCCGGTGATGCGCGCCGAGTCGTCGGATGCGAGGAAGACGACGATCCCGCTCACCTCGTCGGGCCTGATCAGGCCGCCGTCGGCATGCAGGTAGTGCGCCCCCTGTTCGTGCTCGGCTCGAGTGGCGCCAGGATGTCCACCGGTCACCTCGTAGCAGCCCTGCCAGTCCGTCATCCCGGTGTCCACCAAGCCGGGCATGATCGCGTTGACGCGAACTCCGTGGGGCGCGAGTTCTTGCGCCGCGGCCTTCATCAAACCGTTCGCGCCGTGTTTGGCGGCGCTGTAGTGCGCCGCTCCTGGCTGTCCCCGTACCGCGCTCGCCGACGAAGCGATGATGACAGAGCCTGAATGCTGAGCGATCATTCCTGGCGCCACCGCCTTGAGAGTGCGCCAGACACCGGTCAGGTTGACGTCGAGCATGTCGTGCCAGCTGTCGTCCGTCAGCTCCCACAGCGGGCCGCGAGTCCAGATGCCGTGATTGATGACCACAATGTCGATCCTGCCGAATTCCTCGATGCCGGCGGCAACCGCTGCGTTCAACTGGCTCTGGTCCCGCACATCGGTTGTGCTGCCCAGGGCCCGCCGGCCAGTCTTCTCCACTTCGGCGAGCGTCTGATCGAGGTCGCCGGCCCCCGCCATCGGGTACGGCACCGAGGGAATCTGCGTGCAGATGTCGATCGCGACGACGTCGGCACCCTCGCGAGCCAGGGCCACCGCGTGAGCGCGTCCCTGCCCGCGTGCGGCACCCGTCACCAAGGCGACCTTTCCTGCCAGTCTGTCCACTGATCCTCCTTCAAAGATGGTGAATCATCCCGAAATGTCAACAATCTGTCACAACGAGAGCCTTGCATAGATAGGCAGAGTGGAGGGTGAGTGACCACGAGGAATGTTGCGGTGAATCTTGGGGATCTAACGCCCCACCGGATGCTGGTTGCCCAGCGCCCGACCAGCGAATGGAGTTCGACGTGCGCCTCGGCGACTTCTCGCCGTCAGCGGTGAACAGCACAAGATCCCCGGCCGGCCGCTCGGCCGTCGAGCGGCTGCTCCTGGTGCCGTGAGCCCACAGTTGACCCGCACCGGGAGCTCGCTGAACCGGATCTCCGCCATCTCCACCGGCACCAGAATGCTGGTGCCGTCGGCCTGCGGACGCAGCACCGCCAGCAAGGCCTGAAATGCAGCGTCCAGAACAGCGGGGTGCAACTGGTACCGGTTGACGTCGAGGCCCTCGACCTCGATCTCGGCGACCACCTCCTCAGTACCTAACCAGAGTCGTCGCAAATCTTGGAAGGCCGGCCCGTAGCGAAGGCCTGCCCGCTCGAAGCGTGCGTAGATCGATGCTCGTTCGACCTCGTTCAAGCCTGCGGTGAGAACCTCCAGAGACAATGAGCGCGGTCCGGGAGGAGTCGGATCCGCGAGCCCGGATCGTCGGCCGTTGGCATGAAGAACCCAGGCCGGATCATCGCCGGTACGCCGGCCGTACATGGTGATCTCACGCGTCGTCGGGTCGAAGCTCAACCGCAGGGTGTTGATCGTCGCAGGGTCGAGCACGAGCAGCCGATGGAAGGCCAGGTTCTCGATCCGGCAAGGCGTTTCGTCGTCGAACATCGCGAGCGCGGCCTCGACGTAGCCCGCACCGGGGAACACCACGTTCTCGCCGACGCGATGGTCGCCGAGGTACGGAAAGGCGGCCGGCGAGAGTTCGGTCTCCCAAATCGGCAGCGGCCCGTCGATGCTACGGCCGAGCAGACGCGGACTACTCTCGGCGCCGAACCGAACGCTTCTTGCTTCTGCGGACTCGTGCCAGTGTTACTCGCGCTGCCAGGCGTAGGTCGGCAAGTCGACGTGCCGCGGTTGGCCGGGGTGAACAAGGTTCCAGTCAACTGGTCCACCGGCGCAGTACACCGCGCCCAAGGCGTTTCGCAGGGTCAGTCCGTCCGCTCGGTGCCGTCGCTGCGAAGCGATCACCGCAGCGTCGCAGTCGGCCGCGGAGAGTGCCTCCTCGATGGCTGACGCGAGGACTGGATGCGGTCCGACCTCCAGAACCACCGCGGGGTTCTGATCGATGATCTTGGTGATCGCCGCGCTGAACCGAACCGGCTGCCGAACGTTTCGCCACCAGTAGGCGGCGTCCAGATCCTTTCCGTCCACCTCGTCGCCGGCAACAGTGGAGAAGAACGGGACTCGGCCCGTCGCGGCTCGATCGTCGCGAGCGCCGCGCGCAGTTCGTCCTGAATGGCGTCCATGTGATGGCTGTGATAGGCCACCTCGACCTGGAGCAACCGATAGAAGACGTCGGCACGGTCCATGTGATTCGCAAGTTTACCCAGCGCCGCCTCGTCACCGGACAACGTCGTCGTGGTGGGGCTGTTGACGGCGGCGACACTCACACCCTGCTCGAGGAGCGGCTCGAGTTCCGTGACAGGCAGCCCGATGGCCATCATCGCACCGAGGCCGGCCTGGGTGGCCTGCAGAGAAGCGCGGTGGAAGCTGATCGTGAGGGCATCCTCCAGCGAGTAGACGCCGGCCGCGTAGGCGGCGGCGACCTCGCCCACGATGTGGCCGACGACGGTGAAGGGAAGACATCCCCAGGACCGCCAGATCGCGGTGAGACCGGCTTGGAGGACGAAGTTGCCCACCTGCGCGTACACCGTCTGAGTGAGTCGCGAGTTCTTTTCCTCCCGGCCGAACTCCTCGGTCATCGAGATACCGAAGCGACTCAGGGTCCGGTCGTAGTCCTCGACGACGCTGGCGAACAACGGCTCGGTGTGGATCAGGTCCCGGCCCATGCCCCACCTTAGGACCCATCCCGGTGTACACGAAAGCGATGCCTGAATGTCGCCGTACAGGCTGGTCGGCCAGATGCAGTTCGCGGAGCTCCCTTGCGGCGTGAGAGGCTTCAGCGGTCAGGACGAAGGTCCGGAACGGGTGATGATCGCGACCCCGGCTCGCCGCGCGGCAGACCGCGCCCAGGGATGGTGGCAGAGGGCGTTCGAGCAGACCGGCGTACTCGTTGACCAGTTGCCGCAGCGCCGCCGTACTGCGCGCCGAGATCGGCAGCACCATCGCCGTCGGGGCGGATTCCTCCTCGGCGCCGGCGGCACTGGGACCCTGTTCGAGGATGGCGTGAGCATTGATGCCGCCGAAACCGAACGAGTTCACACCGGCCCGTCGAGGGCCCGGCGTTGACGGGAAGGGCATTGTCTCGGTCGGCACCTGAAGCGGAAGGACGTCGAACGGAATGTTCGGATTGGGGTTCTCGCAGTGCAGGTTCGGCGGAACCACGCCGTGCTGGACACACAATGCCGCCTTGATGACTCCGGCGATGCCGGCAGCGGCCTCCAGGTGGCCGATGTTGGTCTTGATCGAGCCGATCAGGTGGCGATGCGGAGAGGCCGCCAGAGCACGTCCGATCGCCCCGGCCTCGACCGGATCAGCGTCAGGAGTTCCGGTACCATCCGCTTCGAAGTACCCGACCGTCAGCGGATCGACATCGCCTCGACGGCAGGCCTCCCGGATCACAGACAACTGTGCATCTCCGCTGGGCACCGTGATCCCGGATGTGCGACCGTCCTGGTTGACGGCGGTACCACGGACGACAGCATGGATCCGGTCGCCATCTCGCTCGGCGAGGCTCAGTGGTTTCAGCACGACGAGTCCGGCGCCTTCGCCACGGGCATAGCCGTTCGCGCGGCTGTCGAACGCCTTGCAACGTGCATCGGGTGACAGGAAGTGCCCCTTGGACATCACCACTGTGGTGACCGGGTTCAGCATCAGGTTGACGCCGCCGGCCACCGCCATCTCGCATTCACCGGAAGCGATCGCGGTACAGGCGTAATGCAACGCGACGAGACTTGAAGAACAGGCGGTCTCGATGGTCAGGCAGGGCCCTTGCCAGTCGAAGACGAAGGCCAGGCGTGCGGACAGCAGCGTCGTACTGGCGGCGGTCGCCGTCTGGTTGCCGATCAGGCCGCGGTTCGCCTCGGCGACCTGCAGGTGCATCGAGTCGTTGATGAAGCCCCCGACAAACGTGCCGATGCCGCGTCCGGCCAGCGTGCTGGGCGGGATGCCGGCATCCTCCAGCGCCTCCCAGGCGACCTCGAGCAGCAACCGCTGTTGCGGATCCAGCGGAGTGGCCTCGCGCGGCGTCATCCCGAAGAAGGCGGCATCGAAGCGATCGATGGACTGATCGAGAAATCCACCCTGCCGCACCGGGGTTTCCCCCGGACTCGACGGGTCGGCAGCATAGAACAGGTCCGTCCGCCAGCGATCTGCCGGAACATCGCCGAGCGCGTCGACGCCGGCCAGGAGTTGTTCCCACAGAGCTCCGGGTGAGTTACCACCACCCGGAAAGCGGCAGCCGATACCGATAATGGCGATGGGATCCATGTGAATCGCCCCCTTTAGATCTCCCCAGCATTGAACGGACCTACGGCGTGCAGTGTCGAGGGGTGGGCCGGGAGTGCCGAAAAGCTACGGAGGGCTGCAGAATCCTTCGGAGCCTCCACGATTGTCTTCGGGAACGCGGCAAAGGAGGCGAGATCACACTGACGTCCACTGCCTCGAGCGGGTCCAATCCGAAGCAGCGGCGACGGCCAGCGCGAACAGCCGCATGACGACGAACGAAGGGTTTCGGCGAAAAGCATCGAAGAGCAAGCGGGAGAATCTCGGCCGGCTGTAGGGTGCTGTGCAATCGAAGGGGGTCACGTGGCAGACGGATCGACAACCCGGCTGGAGTTGGTGGAGTTTCTGGCCGACCTGCGAGCCGACCTGGAGGCGGCCCGGGTCGCGGCGGTGAACGAGGGCGGCGAGTTACGGCTGGGCGTGGAGGAGGTGTCGGTCACGCTGGAGGTCGTCCATGAGCGCACCACGACCGCGGAACTGGGCGGCAAGATCAGCGGGAAGTTCTGGGTGTTCGGGTCGGCCGAGGCCTCGGGCACGGCTGGGCACGAGGCGAAGCGGTCTGGCACCCAGACGTTGACGCTGACCCTGCGGCCCCGGCTGGAGTCGACCGACGAGCAAGGGGCAACCACGCGTCGGGGTCTCGATGTGTACGGCGAGGTCGGGCCTGACGAGCAGCAGCCGCCCCCGCCGATCCACAACTGAGCCGTTCGGCCGGGGCGGTGACACATGAGCGGACTGCCGAGATTCTCGCATCCGGCCGTTCAGTGCGTCGTGGAGCTGCGCGTAACGGATGCTGACGGCGCCGGCCGAATAGGGTCGGGATATCTGGTCGATCGAGGCTGGGTCCTCACGGCGGCGCATGTCGTCCGGGAAATGACATCGGTCCGGGCTTGGGTGAATTCCCAGGTCCAGCTTCTGCCGCAGGACGAAACCCGCGTCGACCTCTCGGGCGTCCAGTACGACGCGGACTGGGCGCTGATTCCGGTACCGGAACATGAGCCGCCGGTCGGCTTCCGCGCGGCAGAGTTCGCCACGGTTGACCGTACGTCGGTCGTGCCGATCTCGGTCATCGCACTGGGAATGCCGTGGTTCAAGCTGCGCGAACCGCGCCACGAGGCGCAGGTGAACCGCGGTTCGGTACGGGAGATCGCCGTCGTCGGCGGCGAGATCCTGCCGATGGGCAACACCAGGACCGGCACCTTCGCGATGACTGTCGTCGGCGCACCGCAGACTCTAGCAACCCACAAGGACCGCAAGCGTTCGGTCTGGGAGGGCATGTCGGGCGCAGCTGTCTGGGCAGGGGACAGAATCGTCGGTGTAGTCGATCGACACCATGCCACGGAAGGTGCCGGCAGTCTCACCCTCCAGCCGAGGCCCGCGGGCAATCAGCTCGGGGCAGTGCTATCAGGCCTCAGTCAGTCTGTTCCCATCGCCTCGCCTACGAAGATGATCGCGGCCAACTATCAGCGCGTCGCCCGGCGTCTGTCGCCGGCCATCCTGTCGGGGCGAATCGAAGAAGTTGCCGAGTTCAACGAATTTGCCTCCGGCCCGGACCGATGGCGGTGGTACACGGCGAACGCCTTCGCGGGCAAGACAGCGCTACTCGCCTGGTGGACGGCGAACAACCAGCTCCACGACGTCGTGGCCGTCAGTTGCTTCTTGCGCCGGTCGGCCGGTCTGAACACGGCCAGGGACGTGATCGGGACGCTGCTCACCCAACTGGGCGCCATTGCGGGCTTGCCCGAGGGGGAGTTGCGACAGCCGCAGCTTCAATCTGCGGACGCCTCAGCCTTGAGCCGCCTGGACGAGTTGCTGGAAGCCGCCGCCCGCCGGTGCCACCGGCTGGTGGTCCTGATCGACGGTCTCGACGAGTACGAGCCGGTGGGGCAGATCCCTGTCGCTGAATGGCTTCCCGGCTCACAGACCCTGCCGCTCCCTCCCAACGCAGCACTGCTCGTCACCAGCCGGGCAGGTGCACCGACCGGAATTCCTGATGACCATCCGCTGCGTGAGCACCGGACGAGCCTGTCCAGTTCGTTGACAGCGGGACGACTTCAGCGGCGCGCCGAGGACGAGATCAACCACGCTCTGCAGGATCCCAGCCGGCTCGATGCCCGCATCGTGGGCTTCTTGGCGGCGGCAGATGGGCCACTTACCCATGATGACCTGACTTCTTTGATCAGGGCGAGGAATCCGGGCGTCTATGCCTCTGATGTCCAGCTGGTGTGGAAGAGGCGGCTCGCGCGAACACTTACTCCCACCGCCAGAGGCGACGGCTACGAATTCTCCCACGACGCGCTGCGCGAGCACGCCCGTACTACGTTCGCCGGCGATCTGCCGGTCTACCGCCAAGATCTGCACGACTGGGCGCATGATCACGCGACCCGCGGCTGGCCGGCCGACACCCCGCCGTACCTTCTCACTGGCTACGCCGGCATGCTCGCGGCCGAGCGAGACCCCGCCCGGCTCGTCGCGGTCGCAATCGACCCTGCACGGCAGACTCGTCTCAGGACGGCAACGGGTGGTGACGCCATCGCGCTGGCGGACCTGCGGGCCGCCGCCCAACTGCTGACCAGCGATCCGCGGTATCCCGACAAGCCGGCCGCTCTACCCGGCATTTGCGTCAATGAAGAGGTCGATCTCGTCGCGCTGGCAAAGGTCGTCTGGTATCAGGAGCGACTCCGCGATCGGAACACCGCGACGCCGGTCAGGCTTCCCGCAGTGTGGGCTGAACTCGGACACCACACGCGGGCAGAGAATCTCGCGGGCGCGATCACCTCCGGCCCGGATCGGGTCGAGGCGCTGGCCATGGTCGCTGTCGCCCAGACCCGAGCTGGATTGGTCAGGGAGGCACGCGCGAACCTTCTGCTGGCCGGCCAGGCCACCGCCCCGCTGATCGGCCGTTCCCAGAATCTGCGGGCCTGGGTCGCGCTGGTCACCGCGCAGGTCGAGGCCGGCCAGATCGATGATGCCAGGAGAATCGCGACGCTCCTCGCTGATGACGACCGCTCCGAGATACTGGCTGCGCTGGCCGAGGCTTTGGCCCGGATGGGCGAGATCCGGCAAGCCGTCGAGGTCGGTCGAGAAGTGCACCGCCTCGCGTACGGATCCGACAGGATCTTCTGGTCCCAGATGCACGACCTGGCACGGATCGCGACAGCCTTGGCCCAGACAGGTCGACCTGCCGAGGGGGAGTGGTTCGCGGATCGCATCGGTTTCGCGGAGATCAGGGCCAAGGCACTGGCGACGGTGGCCACGGCGTTCGCCGAAGCTGGTCGCTTCGCTGATGCTGAGCGGATCGCGGCAACCATCGACGACCCGGCCTGTCGGGTGCTGACTCAGGTCCGAGCTGCCACGCTGCTCGCGCGAACCGGTCTGACCTCTCGTGCCAGGACGATCACTGATGAGGCGGAGCGGGTGGCCGGCTTGCTCGGCAGCCGTGACCGGGAGAGGGCGCTGACCGCCCTGATCGAGACGCGGGCCGCAGTCGACCAGCGCGCCGCGGTCGCGGCGCTGTGCGACCAGGTCGAGGATGGCATCGCGCGGCTCTCCAACCCTCATGCGAAGGCCGAGATGCTCTACCCTTTGGCGGACGAGCTCGCCAAGGTGGGAGAGATCAGCGAGGCAGCGCGTGTCGCGGCGGCCATCACCGTCCCTCTTTGGCGAGCCAGGGCGTTTCTGTCTGTCTGCCGGGCACTGAGCGAGCAGGGTCAGGTCGAGCGGGCCAAGGTGATGGCCGGCGACGTCGCACGACTCGGATCCGAGGTGGCACACGAGGCTGCGCTGTGGGACAGAGATGCCCTGATCGAAATCGTCACGACGCTGACCAAGGCCGGTCATCATGCCGAATCCGAACAGGTTCTCGCCGATGTCACTCCGCCCGAGTTCTCTGCCGAGGTTCGGACCGAACGGGCGATGGCGCTGATCGAAGCCGGGGAGCACCAGCAGGCGACAGCGTTGGCCGAGAGGATCGCGCAGTCCGCCGCCGCAGCCACCAACACCTACTGGCGTACTCGCAACATGATCCGGCTGGCCGATTCACTGGCAATGGCCGGAGAGGTCACCCAGGCCCGGTGCCTGGCTGAACACATCGAACGAGCCGTCGGTACGATCAGCGACCCGGACGAGCTTTCAGTGCTCAACTGCGCGTTCGCCATCCTCTTCGCTCGCATCGGACGCTACCGGGATGCAGAACGCGTCGCTGACGGCATCAGTGAACCCACCGAGCGCCTGGAAGCCTTGATCGAGTTGGCAGTGTCTCTGGGCAGAGGCGGAGAAGCCAAGCGATTCGGCCGTGTCAAGCGGCGGATCGAGCAACTCGGAAGTTCGGTCGAGGACAGCCGACTCAGTGCCACGGCTGTCCTGGGATTCGCCACGCTGGCGGCTGAGAAGGGTCAGTACGCTCAGGCCGAGCAAACGGTGACCGAGATCGACGATCCAGTCTGGCGGAGCACGGTAGTTGCCGGCCTTGCGCCTGTTCTGCTCGCAGCCGGCGAATCGGTCAGGGCGGCGACGATGATGAAAGCCGTGGCACCGGCGATCTCGGTGGACGGTGGTACGTATCTGAGAGACCAGGCGCGGGTGGCGGTCGTCAAGATGCTGGCCAAGGCCGGTCAGTACGCCGACGCGGAACAGGTCGCCGGCACTGTCGAGTCCGATGAGTTGCGGGCCGGGAGTTGGGTGTCGATCGCCGCCTCGCTGATCGAGGTGGGTGACCGGGAACTGGCCATGGAACTGCTGGAGAAGACCGATCGAGCCCGTCTGGAACCAGATCTCTACGCCGAGAGCCTGGCCGACCTCGCAGCTGCACTCGTCCGCTCTGATCGGCGAGCTGATGCCGAAGCGATCCCTTCGATGCTGAGGACACCCGCCGGCCACTGCCAGGTGCTGGCCGCGATGGTTGTCGCTTACTCCGAGTTGGGGGAGCCCGCTGAGGCAGACCGGCTGGCTGAGCAAGTTGAGCGTTCATTGGCCGACATCGACGATGTCGATGATCGGACGGATCAGATGGTGGCTCTCGTGCCGATGCTTGCCAGGACCAGTGCGCAGCCCACGGCACGACGCCTGGTCGCAGCCATCTGGACAGTGAAGGACTGGGACGTTCCACTCGAGACGCTCGTCTGTCTTGACCCTGCGCCTCTGCTGGCCCTTGCCCGTCTTGAACTCGCAGACTACCAGCCGTGAGTCTCAGACTTGGCGTAGTCGCCCAGCAACGCGTTGAGGACGGCCAGGTCGGGCGTGGGTCGACGACATGGATCTCAACCTTGTAATCACCGAACACTTCACCAGCACGACCGTAGATTCCATCGCGAGGTTTTCGAAACTATTCTTCACTGAATGTTTCAGTGTCCGGGTAGCGTGCGCAGTTTTGAACATCGTCCAACGGTCGATCGGCGCGATCCTTTGTCTGCAAGGCGGTCGGCGTCAGGGAGGCCGGGTGCTGCATCAGGAACAATGTTTCGTTCTGATAAAGTCCTCGTCAGTCCAGCGTTGAGCCGGTGCTGCGATCGCTTCCACGCCGATTCCTGCCAGGTTGTGATCGCTCCCCTCGAATGTCTGGCAGGAATGGGGCCTGGCCGGCGTCCCCAGTGACGGTGGGAGTCTGGCATGCCCAAATCCGCCTCGCGCGGGGTGACCTCGTCTGCAGGCGAGCGGCCCTGGTACCGGCGCTTCAGTTGGGGCCCGGTCGCACTGCTGGCGACGATCGGCCTGTGCGCTGTTCTGTCCTGGACCATGCAGGTGGACATCTCCGACAACGTCCCCGACGGCGAAGGGTGGTGGATCTTTCAGGGATCGCGACACAAGATCATGCGCCGGATCGGGATCGGTGCGACCCTGCTGATGGCCGCGATCCCGTACGTCGCCTCGACGATCAACGGGATTCGCCTGCGGAGGGCGAAGCGGGACGAGGAGGAGCGGCTGACCGAATCCCGGGACACTGTGCTGACACTCGTTCTTCCGCTGAACGGCCACATCGCACGACTCGCCGAACTTCAGGCCGATGATGCCGATGGTCACGCCAACATCTTGGGTCAGGCCACCGCGACCGCTCTCGGTGAGGTGTGCAACTTCTTCGGTGGTGCCGCGGCGCACGTGCGCGTCTGCTTCTGGAAGCTCGATGACCCGGGGGAACCTCGAGTTCTCGTCCCGACGGAGCACCATGGCGCCGGCCGACTTGCGGCCTGCAAGATCAGCGAGAACGACGGCTGCATCGGAGAGCGTTTCTTCGACGCCTTGGATCATCGCCGTCCGATCGAGTGGAACAGTGGCAACTTGTCCGAACATCCGGCCGGCTGGTCCCCAGGCGAGCATCATCGGGCGTTCGTAGCGGTGGCTGTTGGCTCTCAGGAGACTCTCTACGGCATGATCACGCTGAACGCGGCCATTCCTTCGGCCTTTGCCCGAACGCAGGATCTGCGGATCATTCAGTTGGTGGCCGAGCAGTACGCGACCTTTCTCAGCGTTCACCGGCGAGTCGGTCGTTTAGCCCGCCCAAACCGATGAGACGCAGAAGCCTGGCCTTCACCTCGAGCGCGCGACGCTTGTCGCGCGCCCTCAGCTCGGCCACCGCCGCGGCTTTGCTCTCGGCGTGCACCTGGGCGAAGTATCCGTCCGGATCGTTCGCCGCCGCTATCGCCCGATCGGCACCGGTCATCTCCCACGACGGTTCCATGTCGTCCCCCTCAGCGGCTGGTTGTGGCATGAGCCTGACATTTATCGCAGCCGACCAGCGGCAACGGGCTACGCGGAGTAATCACTGATATCGCACCTTTACACAGATCTAACACTTAGCTCAACGGGTCGAACAGCGTCGAGGTCACTCTCCAGACAAGTCTGTTCCCCACTGATTCGGATGAACAGGGCAGATCGCGGGGCTTTCAGGGGCAGATACGAGTCTGACGGCCGGAACCGGGAAACAACACCCCGTCTTGGGACATCTGTGGATATCCGAGCCTCAGCCTGTGGTGTCTCCGGTACCGGCCTACGGGTGACAGACTGGTTGCGCCCGGTGGTGGCGTGTGCAGGACGACGGGGGAGCGCAGCTCGTGAAAGACGGATCAGTTGGGGTTCCCCGGCTCACACATCCGTCCGGCAGGTGCGTCGCCGAACTACGCGTCTCGGGTTCCGATGGAATCACCAGAGTGGGCTCGGGATATCTGGTCGATCGCGGCTGGGTACTGACCTCGGCGCACGTTGTACGGGGCATGACCTCGGTGCGGGTCTGGGTCGATCCACAGCTGAGACTCAGGACGAGCGACGAGTGTTCCGTCGACGTGGCCGGGATCCGGCTCGCTGGAGACGGGGCGGACTGGGCACTCGTTCCGGTGCCTGATCACGAGCCACCGGAAGGTTTCGTGCCGGTGTTGTTCGCGGAGGTTGACCGGACCTCGGACGAGCCGATCCCGGTGATCGCTTTGGGGATGCCGAGGTTCAAGCTGCGAGAACCGCTCCGAAGAGCCGACGAGTCATCGCAGCCACCACGGGACATGCTGCGTGAAATCGGCGCTTTCGGCGCAGAGATCAGGCCGATGGGCAACCAGCGAACCGGCACGTTGACGATGGCCATCGTCGGCGCGCCGGCTCCACAGACCACGGAGCGGTCGATCTGGGAGGGGATGTCGGGCGCTGCTGTCTGGGCCGGCGACCTGGTCATCGGGGTTGTCGCTCAGCACCACCTGGCCGAAGGAACGGGCAGTCTCACGGTCCATCCGCTTTCACGGTCGGGTGGGCAAGCCGACTCACCCCGGACCTGGCGGACCCAGGTGCCCAACCTCGACCGTCCCGCGCTGATTTCTTCAAGAGCTCGGATGGTGCAGACGACCTACCAGCGGGTGGCCCGCAGACTGGCGCCCGCGGTCCTTTCAGGTCGGTCCAAGGACCTGACCGCGCTGGACGAGTTTGCTGCCGGGACCGAACGCTGGCGGTGGTACTCCGCTGATGCCTTCGCTGGAAAGACGGCGTTGCTGTCCTGGTGGTCGGCCCATCATCAGGACCAGGAGACGGTGGTCGTTGCCGCTTTCCTTCGTCGATCGGCCGGCCTGAACAGTGCGAAAGACGTGATCGGCACACTCACGGTTCAGCTCGGAGCGGTAGCAGGGCTGCCGGCATCCGAGCTGCGCACGCTACAACTGCAGTCAGCCGATGCATCGGCGCTGAGTCGGCTGGAGGAACTGCTGGAGAGCGCGGCACTACGCTGCCGACGTCTGGTGGTCGTGATCGACGGCCTCGACGAATATGAGCCCATCGGCCAGATTCCTGTCGCTGAGTGGCTTCCCGGCTCACTGACGCTGCCGCTGCCCCTGAATGCGGCCCTGCTGGTCAGCAGTCGGCTAGGGGCACCCACAGGAATCCCTGACGATCACCCGCTTCGCTTCCGTCGGACCCAGCTCACGTCCTCGCCGGTCGCGGCAGAGTTCCGGCGGCAGGCTGAGAACGAGATCAATCACGCCCTGCAGGACCCCGGACGTCTCGACGCCCGGATAGTCGGTCTGCTGGCTGCTGCCGAAGGGCCACTCAGCCATGATGATCTGACAGCTCTGATCAAGAGCCGAAATCCTGGCGTCTACGCATCAGATATCCGCCTGGTCTGGAACAGGTACCTCGCGCGGACTCTGACAAGCAGCAGCGGCGGGCACGGCTACGAGTTCTCACATGATGCATTGCGCGAGTACGCCCGATCGTCGTTCGCCGGGGACCTGCCCGCGTACCGCGAGGACCTGCACCTCTGGGCCGATGGCTATGCCGACCAGAACTGGCCGGAGGAAACCCCGCCGTACCTGCTGACCGGCTATCTCGGCATGCTGCGCGCCGAGCGGGACGCGGACCGGCTGGTCCCTATCGTGACGGACCGGCAATGGCAGATCCGGGTTCGGGCGATGACTGGAGGCGATGCGATAGCTCTCGCAGATCTGAATGCCGCGATCCGGTTGCTGATCAGCGATCCGCGGCCATCTGCGGACTGCGCCGGGACAGAACTTTGCACAGCTGCTGAGCCGGACCTGGTGGCGTTGGCCAGATGTGTCTGGAACCGCGACCAGTTGGAGCAGCGCAACGAGGTCATGCCTGCGATGCTGCCCGCGATCTGGGCCTATCTCGGCCATTACGCCAAGGCCGAGAGTCTCGCCGGAGCCGTGATCGGCACCGTGGCCCGAGTCGAGGCGTTCGTCCTGGTCGCCGTCGCCCAGTGCCGAGCCGGCCTGTTCGAGGACGCCCGGAAGAATTTCGCTCGCGCTGAGCAAGAGGCCGAGACCGTCCAGGCCGACGTCTGGTTTCTGAAGTCCTGCTCGGTCCTGGTGGCAGCTCTGGTGGGTGTGGGTGAGTACGACGAGGCCCGCCGGATCGCCGCCTCCGTTCGGGCTCAGCCGGCGCTTGGCCCGCTGTTGACCCTCGCTGAGTCCCTGGCCGAGGTCGGCGAGGGCCGGCAAGCGGTTGCAGCGGCCCGGGAGGCTGAACAACTTGCGCTGGTGCCGGAGTATCAACTCAGATTTCCGGCCCGCGGACTTGCCTGGCTGGTTGCTGCGCTGGCATCGGCTGACCAGTTCGTCGAGGCCGAACGGATAGCGGGCGACATCATCGACCTCGAGGTGCGCGCCGAAGCACAGTTGATGTTGTCGGCTGAGCTGGCGAAGCGCGGGCACGCCGCCGAAGCCGATCGGATCGCCACCATGATCGAGGACCCACCTCGGCAAGTTCTGGCGCTGGCCGTCATGGCGACCGTTTCGGCACGTGCCGGAGAGACAGGACAGGCCGCCACCACAGCAGATGACGCACTGCGGCTGGTCGCGGCCGTAGGAGAGCCGGACAGCAGGGCCGAGGTACTGACAGCGCTGATCCCCGCCATGGCGGCTCTTGGGCGGGTAGCGACGGTCTCGAGGTTCACCGCCGAGGTGGAGGTGGTTGTTCAGACACTCCCTCAGCGGGACAAGTACAGACCTCTCGGCAGTCTGGTCGAAGCTCTGGCCGGGATCGGGCAGTTTGCTGAAGCCCGGCGCGTCTGTGGCACTATCGCGGACCTCGCCCAGCGAGCGAAGGCGATGCTGCCGGTGTTGTCGGCCTTGACGGCGGCGGGCCAGGTCGATGGCGCGACAGCAGTGGTCGGCGAAGTGGTGGATCTGACCACTGCCTTCCTGCAGGGATCGGACCTCTGGCACGACGAGGCACTGGCCGAGATCGCGGTCGCTCTGACGGAGATTGGGCATCATGACGCGGCCGAAGAGATCGTCGCGAAAATGACCGGCCCGTCATCGTACGCCGAAGCCCAGACCTCGCGGGCCGCTGTGCTGCTCGAGGCCGGCGACCATCTCCGGGCAGCGGCCGTCGCCGATCTGGTCGAACAGTTCGGCATCGAGACCACCGACCCCTACCGGCGGGCGCATGCGTTGACCGACCTGGCCGGCGCTCTGGAGTCAGCTGGGGCCGTGGAGCAGGCTCGACCACTCGCTGAACAGGCTCGACGTGTGGTCGAAAGGCTGGCTGATCGATGGGCGTTCGGCGAAGCAAAGGTGGCTCTGGCAGGGGTCCTGATTCGCACCGGAAACTACTCCGCGGCCGAAAGCTTCGCCGACGGCTCCGTGCCTCATCAGCGGGTCGATTTGTTGACGGACATCGCTGTCGCGCACATCAGGTCCGGAGCGAATGAAGCAGCCGCCGCGATCATGGCCAAGATCGAGCAGACTACCGATCCTGACCTTCTCGCCGGGGCATTGACCGCATTGGCAGCGACCTTGGCCGATTCCGGCCGGTACGAAGACGCGGAACAACTGGCCACCAAGGTCGAAGGACCCGATCATCAGGCGGAGGTGTTACTGACGGTGGCAACGCGCCTGATCACAGCAGATGACACCGACGGGGTCGCGCGGCTGATCCAGTCGGCCGGGCAGTTGGTCGACATGATCCCCGATGGTCATCGGCGAGGGCGAGTCTCCACGAGCCTCGCCATGGTGCTCGCTGAAGCGGGCCGATACGCCGAGGCAGAACAGGCTGCTACCACCATCGACAGCGAGTTTCAGCGTGCCGATGCGTTGACAGCGGTCGCCGCGCTCTTGATCGATACCGGACAAGACGAACTGGCAGCGGACGTCGTTCGGAAAGCTGAGCAACTGCGGAATGGCTTCAACCACAATGCGTGGGCATTGACCCGCCTTGCCATCGCCTATGTTCGATCTGGACGCACCGGCGAGGCAGAGCGGCTCACCGCTCTGGTCACGGACCCGTCGTCGCGGGCTCGCATGCTGGTGATGATCTCCGCGGCCCTGAACGAGGACGGGCAGGTGGAGCCGGCCCAGTTGCTGGCTGAACAAGCCGAGCGCCTCGTTGCCAAAATCAACGATCACAGGCAGCGAACTGGTTTGACAGAGGTCCTGGCCTCCACGCTGGCAGACTGCGGGATGTCTGCCGTCGCAAGGCGGCTGGTCGCAGCTCTCTGGGTGGAACAGCCCTGGTCGACCGCCCTCGCGACGGTCGCCAAGCTCGAGCCGGCAGCTTTGATCGCGCTGGCTCAGGCACAACTGGCGCAAGCAGAACCGGCGTACTACGGCAGTCAGCTCCTGCCGCGCTCCAGGAGTTGAGCCGGGACGGACGGCCTGCTCATTAGCGCAGTGCCAGGTCCGCGTTCTTGGTGACCAGCGGCACGAGTCCGGAGAGGTCCATCATCACCTCATCTCCGGCGGCACATCTGCTGAATCTCGTCGGGCCGGGAGCCGGGATTGAAGAAATCCATCTGCGTGGTCGGCGCACGGACGTCGCCGGACTGGGCCGGGCCGTCGGTGGGGTGGACAGCGACCCCCACCGGGCGCACCCGTTGCAAATGTCCGTGATCGCCGATACCTGGCCGTAGACGAACTTTGGCGCCAGCCGGGTGTGGCCACGAAGTCGAAACCGCCGACCTGGCCGGCCCACCCGACGGGCCCGCCAGTCCCTCGGAAGCCCCCACGACAGGCGTTACTGTTCGGCTGATTCAGATGCCGATCTCACCCTGCCGGTGGTCGGCGCCGCAGGGGCAGTGAATCTCGCTGGTGTCACGGCGACCCCGTCGTGGGAACACGAAGTCACGGGCGAATCTGAGGTCCGTCAGCGTCTTGGAACCAGCATGACGCCAGTCCGCCGCGAGTTCGTCACGCAGGAAGACCACGCCCGCCTGCCCGATTCGGCGGATCACCGAGCCGGGGCGCCGGCGGGTCCACTCGATCATGGCCAGTTGCGCTATGCACTGGAGTTCGCCGCGCGGGTAGTTGTGCTCGCGACAGCGTCTCTTCGCTTTGGTGAGTACCTCGGTGGCTTCGTCGAAGCGCTGCTGACGGGACAGATAGGCCGCGTAAGTGGCGTCGAGTTGTGCCTCACCCGCGCTCGCCTCCTGTCCCTGCTGGAAATCTCGTCGTGCCTCGGAGAGGTGGTAGACGATCTCGTCGGGAAGGTCGTGGCTCATCAGAACCTCCGCCATCCGGACATGATGGAACCCGCGGCCGGTCAGACGTCCCTCGGAGTGCTCCTGCGCCCTGAGGTAGAAGTCCAGTGCCTCCTGATGACGGCCGTCGAACTTCGCGACCCGGCCGAGGTAGTGCAGTGCTTCCGCCCGCGGCTGTTGTCTGCCGATGACAGTGCGGGGAGGGTCGTCATCACCGTCCAACGCCAGGTGGCAGAGGCGTTCCGTCTCGCCGACGTCATCATAGAAACTCACCATCGCGGAGGTGACCAGCAACTGCTGACGGTACGCCGCTCGCGTCATCGGTGGCAGCCCGCCGCAGGCCGCCAGGAGCTTAGCGGCCTTGCGGTAGTTGCTGGTGTCGATCTCGACGCGCGCCAGAACGAGCAGAGCTCTGAGAAGCTCGTCGTCGTCCAGGGCCGCATCGCGAGCTCGCTCGACGGCTTTCCGGCGCAGGTCGCCGCCGTTGGCGAACGCGGCGTGGTACCGCGCCAGGCTCAGCAGCAGGTCCGTGACCGGCCGGCCGTTCTCCTGCAGCCGATTGATGATCTTCTCTGCCGAGGAGATCACCCGGCTGGTCAGGCGGAAGTCCGGGCCGCCTCCGGACAGGGTGACCTGCTCCAGTGTCAGGTCCAGGAGTGCCGTGGTCGGAATGGCGTCAAGGTCGAGCACGAAGTCCGCGGCACGATCCAGCAGCATGGCCAAGTGCTCGACGTCGGTGACGAAAGGGGCGGCCGTCGTGCTCCGGGCGAGCTGTTGCCGTGCGTTGGCTATCGTGCGTTCCGCCCTGGTCCGGGCGAAGCTGCTCTGCCAGCGTTCCAGTTCGTCGATGTCAGCTCTCCAGGAACGTGAACAGGAGGCTGTGGATGGAGTACCTCGTGTTCATGTTCGACGGAGTGATCAGGAACAGGTCGATCGCTCCGGCGATCAGTTCCGCGAGGAGATCAGGATCGGCGATGCCGCTCTCGGCCATGATGTCGTCGAAACTCAGGGTTGCGCCGCGGACGAAGAAGGTGAACGACGCCATCAGCCGCTGGGCCGACAGCGGGTCGAAGCGATCGGCGAGCTCGTTGAGAGCCTGTGCGTACAGGTACTTGTCGACGCTGTCGCCGAGTTCGGCCTGTTTCGTCTTCAGGTCGTCGATGACTGCCTCGAGCGGCCGATGACTGTCGAGGTACGTCTTCATGATCAGCTTGATCAGGAAGGGGTTTCCCTCGGTGATGCCATGGACCGGCCGGAGCACGTCGTCGGCGGCGGCCTGGACGTCGCGGTCAGCGCCCGCGATCAGGCGGGCCAGTTGCAGCGTGCTCTCTTCGCTCAGCGGAGGAATCGCGATGTTGGTGATGCCGAAATCACCGGGGGCACCGCCGAGGAGACGTTTGGCCACTGCCTTCCGGCTGACCGCCACCAGCCGATGAGGCTTGGCGAAGCCGAGTTCGCGTACCTTGCTGATGACCTGCTCGGCATCCTGCACACTCTCGAGGTTGTCGACCACCAGCAGGACCCGCTCCTCACGCAGCGATCGTTCGAGTCGCTCCTTGAGCCACAGATCCAGCAGGTCACGTGGTCCGAGCTTGACGTCGAACTGCTCGGCGATCTTGCGGACGACGTCGTGCCAGTCGATCAGTAGCGGCGAGCCGGCAGGCAGGCTGTCGGGACGATCTGACGCGTCCTTCGCCGAGGCCCAGATGATGCGGTTGAATCGTTGGGCCTCGGCCACCTGGTTGACGGCCTCGTAGGTGACTGCGGTCTTACCGATCCCGCCTTCGCCCGTCACCGTCAGGGCCCACGCTGCCGAGTCGCTGAGCAGGGCCCGGCTCATCTCCGCGATGACGGTTTCCGCGGCCAGAAGCTCGTCGTGGTTGATGTGCTGCAGGGCGTAGCGCTGCCATCGTTGATCAGCTGGTCCAGCCGGGACAGGCTGAACGGCCGGCGCACGGTCCGGCCGGGAACCGAGTTCGAACGGGCCGATCTTCAGTGAACGCCCGTCGAGGACGACGAACTTGACCACAGCGGCAGCGGCGATGAAGGCCGCAACGATGAGCAACCACAACGGCAGACCGAGCAGCAGTCCGGCCACGAGGTTCGCCACGGTGCCTCCCAGGCTGTTGTCCGAAGCAACCCACAGTGTGGCATCGATCTGCCGGAACCGGCCACCGCAGTGAGCCGCGTCGAGTGTCGTTGATTCGGCTAGGCCACCTGACCACTTCCTGCCAGCTCTTGGGGATTCGACAGTCCGATCCGGGTCAGGCGGTTGTCGACGGCTTTGCGGGCGCGGTCGTGCGAGGTCGGGAGCAGGTGCTGGTAGTGCTCCAGGGTGAAGGCGGCGCTACGGTGCCCGAGGTACTCGGCCAGCTCCTTGATGTTGACGCCATCCGTGAGGGTGACGCTCGCGTAGTAGTGCCGCAGCGCGTGGATGCCGTCCTTGCGGCTTCCGACGTACGCCATCCGTCCTCTGGAGTTCCGAGTTGCCGCAGGAATGATGCCGGCCGCCGCGATGGCCGGCCGCCAGACTCCACCGTTGTACGTGCGTGCCTTGAGACAGCCGCCGTCGGGTCCGCGGAACAGAAGTTGCACGGCGATCGGATCACCATCCACGCGCTCCCACGGAAGGGCGAACGGCGCGTGGGGGAAGGCTTTCAGATGGTGCAGTAGGTGCAGGGCAACGAGTGGCGACAAGGGGACGGCGCGTTCTCGGTCGTTCTTCGGAAAGGCGAACACGTAGTGCTTGCCGAGCTGCTTCAGTTGACGGCGGACGTGGATCATGCCTGCCCCGAAGTCGATGTCCTCGGCCCCTAGCCCGAGGAGTTCCCCTTGCCTCAGTCCGCAGGCCGCGGCGATGAGGGGGATAGGTCTGAACCGTTCCGGGTGCGCGACCACGATCCGCTGAACCGTTTCGTCCGGCCACACGACGATCTGCGGCCGCCGGACCGCGGGCAGCTTGATCACTGTGGAGCGGGCCGGATTGCTCTTCAGGATGCCGTCCGCGACAGCAATCTCAAGGCAGCCGAACAAGACGGCGAACGCACCGCGCGCCGTCGAGACACCGTAGGCGTTGTTCAGTCCGGTGACCCACACCGCGATCTGCGATGGCCGGACACTTCTCACCTGGCTCGACCCGAAGGTCGGCTGGACGTGCAGCCGCCACCAGTACTCGTACCTGATGACGGTGGCAGGATCGACCTGCCGACCGGCCAGCCACTGGGCGCCGATCGTGTTCAGCCGAACACTGCCGGCCGCTGGGTCGAAGTACTCGCCACGATCCCGATCGGTTTCCATCGCCGTGGCGAACTGCAGCGCCTTCGTCTTGGTCTCGAACGCTCGGGAGCGCTCCCGGTCACTCGGATCGCGCCAGACGCCCAACCACCGCTTCCCCCGTCCCCAGCGTTTGTCGTCGCGCTCCCGCCGGGTCGTCCCATCAGCCTGCTGGACCGGCTTGGTCCACTGGTCCTTCGCGAACGCCATGTCATCGGCCCTCCGTCGAGATGATTCCCTACAGACTCTCAACGTGCGCCGCGGCTGCCCCGGACTCCTCCAGGTCGATGGCCCGTACCTCGACCTGGATCGGGGTGCGCGCGGACTGCAGCACACCGACCGCTTGCACCAGCGCCACCTGAGCGAAGGGGAACAGTGTTTCCGGCGTGACCACATCACCCTTCTTGAGCAGGATTCCGAAGACGACCTTCGTCGGGAGGAAGCTCGGCGGCAGTTCGCGGCCCTTGCCGTGCTTCTGGACGAGTTCCCTGAATCGGAGCCGGGCTTCGGTGGATCCTTCCAGTGCCTGCACGGCGACGCAGGCCTGGGTGAAGAGGTGGCTGAGCGGCGCGGAGCCGGTGGCCTGTTTGACGTGAATGAGTTCGTTGTCCGGACCGAGCAGATCACAGGCCTCGAACCCCCACTTGGTGTGCCACTCGTCCTTGACGCCCTTGCGGTCGAGGCAGAGCAACCCGAGGTCCTTGTCGAGTTCCGCGTTCTCGTTGTACTGACGTTCTGAATCGCCCGACTGCCACGGCGGTAGTTCGAGGGCGGACCTCACGTCGAGTACTTGCCGGACTCGTTCGCGCAGCCGGTCACGGTACTCCGCGTCGATCTCGTACCAGTGTCCGTCGACCATGGCGAAATGACGATCGTCCATGGACAGAACGGCTTCCAGCCACTCCACGGCCCGGTTGCCGCCCAGCATGAGCGTGCATGCCTCGTCCGCGTAGGCCTGCACCCTGCCCTCCCGGAAGCCTTGTAGCCGGGTCCCGGGGCGCAGGATGTGGGCCCGGTCGAGCAGACCCTCCAGAGTGATCTCGCTGGCTTTCCGCGTCCCTGCGCCGAGTCGCACCAGGTAACCGTGGATCTCTTCGGTGTGTTCTGCCAGATCCATCGGTACGACGCTGCTGAGGCAGTGCCTCACCGCATCCACCGGGCTGCCCAGGAGGCCCTCGAGGTCCAGGTCGAGCAGGCCCGCCAATGTGTCGTCCTGGACCGATCTGATCCGGTCGATGTACTCCAGTTCCGGCCTGCGATTCCGGTCCAGTACCTCAGCGATCGTGCGGATGTCCGCGACGAGTTCTTTCGGGTCGGTCGCGAGCCGGATCTGCAACCCCACCCCACCGTCGATGGAGACTGGATGCAGCGGACGGGACCGGCTGAGCTGGATGCTCTGGGATTTCCCGCTGGCCCGGCCGACCAGGTCCGCATAGCCGTCGCCCACCTCGAACGCCCAGATCGGGGATCCGTTCGGCATCAACGTGGTCTCGGTCCGGCCGCGGGCTCCGGGCCGACGGCGCAGGAGTTTGTGGACCTGCGTCGGGTCCAGCGCGCGGGTGGCGAACTCCAGACCGAAGCGGCGATCTTTCTGATCGCCGGGAAGCAACCGGTGGCCCTGCCCGTAGCCGATAGCGTAGGCACGGCCGTCGACGATGAGCATCAGCAGCCCTGCCGAGCGGGAGTCGGAGAAGTGCACCTCACGACCGAGTGTGCGCTGTGCTGCCAGACACCATTCCGCTGACTCGCCGTCCCTGGTACGGAAGCTTCCCTGCACCCACAGCCCGGCTTCGTCCGCAACGGTCACCGGACCGAAGTCGAGGTCTTCGAGTTCGTCCAGTTGCTCGTGATCGAGGAGGTCGAGCAGCGACCCGGCGTCCGGCGGCGTACGCCAGAGCCTGTGCAGCGTGACAGCTCGCGTGCCTGGAACCTTGGTCACCATCTCCAATTCACCTCCCGCCGTCACTCTTCGTGAGCAACCAGAAGATCACGCCAGGATTGCGTCCGCGAGAAATATCGGCGAGTCCGGTGAATCATTGCGACGAAAAGTCGCCTGATCGACGGCGTACTGCGGTGGGACCACAGGGGTTTCTTGCCCTCACAGTTTCCAGATCTCCGGGCAATCTTCGCTGTGAACTGACCGACAAACTTCCTACCGTTGAACAGTTTTCCGTCGATGCCCCTTTGAAGCGAAGCGCCCATGCGGTCGGACCTCGCGCTGCTGTAGACATCGCCGGCTAGGCCTTCCTCGACGCCAAGGGTTTTCACGATCTTCGACGGGACCAACGACCTGCTGAGTCAGCAGCTGGCGCAGTACTGCCAGAAGCGCCAGGACGGGCAGCCGCGCAGCTCGTTTCTTGCTCAGTGGGATCTCACGGCGAGCGACGTCGAGGAACTGCGGACGGATCTGACGTTCCTGGACGGGCGGCTCGAACAGGAGCACCTGCGCGCCGACGTACGCAGAACGGCCACCGAGTTCGCGCTCCTGGCCGACGGCGCGGTCGACGAGCCCGTCGATCGGAGTTCGGGGGTGGCCTGACATGACCGGCCCGTTGACCGGCCTCCGGATCGAGCGGCTGGCCGGCGCGCTGGATCTGGGCAACGGCAGGCCTGATCAGCTGTTGCGAGGACGAAGGTCGGTGTACGCGGATCTCAAGACTGCCGATGGCCATGACCCGGTACTACGCCTGATCGCACGGGCTGATGTTCTGCTGAAGGGTTACCGCCCCGGAGTGGCCGAACGTCTCGGCGTCGGCCCCGACAGCTGTCTGGCGTTGAATCCCCGGCTCGTCTACGGGCGAATCACTGGCTGTGGGCAAGACGGTCCGCTGGCACAACAGGCAGCCACCGCTGCTGCCTCTCAATCTGGTCGGTGACTTCGGTGGTGGCTCGATGCTGCTGCTGGCCGGAGTGCTCTCTGCCTTGTGGGAACGCGAGAGATCTGGGCAGGGGCAGGTGGTCGATGCAAGGCCAGCAGGTGTGGGCAGGTTCACACGGCACGAATCTCCTGGATGGCGGGCTCCTTTCTACGACACCTATTCCTGCGCGGACGGTCGCCATGTCGCTGTCGGCGCACTCGAGGCCGCGTTCTACCGCGCCTTGCTGGCCGGACTCGACCTTGATCCGGTTGCCCTGCTGGACCAACTGGATCGAGCGGGGTGGGCCCCTCCTCCGGGACTTGTTCACCGCTGCTTTCCTGGCCGAAGATCGCGACCACTGGGTTGAACTGTTCGCCGGTACGGAGGCGTGCGTCACCGCGGTGCTGGCCCCTGAAGAGGTTGTCGTTCACCCTCCTATCGTTGCTAGAGGCACCTTGCTGGAGCTGGACGGCGTCTGGCAGGCGGCCCCGGCCCCGAGGTTTTCCCGCACGCCGCCGGCCACGCCGAGCGCTCCCGCCGCACCCGGCTCCAGTACGGCGTCCGTACGACAGGACTGGCTCGAGTGACTCGGCCGCCTGCGGTGTCTCCACAGTCTTGACAACCTGATGAATCAGACTGTGCTGCCGATGGATGTGAGTGCGGCGGTCACGGCCGGCCGGCCGGATCTGGTTGGACGGCAAGAAGCACGCTGACCGTGCGGCTCTCGGCCGACAGCGGGAAGACCTTGCAGGCGGTGACTGTCACGCGCCGACCCGATGGCAGCTACCGGGCCGGTCTCGCGGTCTCCGCGAACACCGAGCTCATATCGCTGAAATCGGCGCTGACCGACACTGACGGCAACACGGCCGTTCAGACGGTGATCAACGCATTCCGGATCGGCTGACCTGATCGACCACCTGACCACGACGACCGGCAGCACCCGGATGATGGTGATACCTGTCGTCACGGCGTGGAGACCACGGTGCTTCCACAGTTTTCGGGCTGAGCCATGGACCGGCGAGCGGGCGGCCATGAACATCGCTGGAAGAGCTGGCGCATCCGGCGTCAGGCGCCAGGAGGTCGTCCGATGCCAACAGCCCTCGAGAATGCCGACCAGTCCGCGCCCGGCCGAGATGTCCAGCGGCCGAATGGTCACATCGCCCTGCTGGATCCCGACCAGTCCGACCACCCCGGGCGGTCGGACGGCGGTGATCGTCGCGGCGATCACCGCCGGAGACCCGGTGGTGTCCAACGCGTTGTCGACCGGCGGCAGTTCGCCGTCGGCCGACACGAGTTGTGTCGCCCCCAGCTCACGAGCGAGCTCCAGCCGATGCGGATGCCGATCACAGACCACAATGCTTCGGACACCGATCATCCGGGCCGCCATCACGGCTGACAGACCGACCGCTCCCGCTCCGGTGATCAGCAACGCCGTATCCAGCGCCGGCCTCAGGACGGACAACACCGCTCCCGCGCCGGTCTGTACCCCGCAACCGAGCGGCCCCATCAACTCCAGCGGTAGGTCTCGGTCCACGACGACGGCGCTCCGGGCAGGCGCCAGCACGTGACTTGCGAAGGACGACTGCTGGAACCATCGGTTGCCTACGGCCCGGCCGTTGGTATCGGTCACCTGAGGCGAATCGTCAGCGTCCCAGCCGCTCAGGTTCCGGGCACCGAACTCGACGCAGTACGCCGGATGGTCCCGCTCGCAGTTGCGGCAGCTGCCGCACCAGTCGAAGCTGAGTACGACGTGATCGCCGACGGCCGGACTGCTCACGTTCGGTCCGACGGCCTCCACCACCCCAGCGCCTTCGTGACCGCCGATCACCGGCAACCGGGCGAATCCCGGTGCTCGCAACACCGTGTCGGTGTGACAGAAGCCGGTACCGGCGATCCGGACCAGTACCTGCCCCACGCCTGGTCCCGTGATGCCGACGGACTCGACCGACCAGGCCGCGCCCCTGTCGCGCAGAATCGCCGCGTGCACGGCTCAGTCCCGCTGGAGGCTGAAGTAGAAGTGACCAGCCGGCTCGAGCTCGCCCTTGCCGTTCATGATGCCGAGCAGCAGTCCATCGTCGACCACTTTTGAAGTGGTCGAGGATCGGCAGCGCGTCGTACACCATGGTCGCCGTCACCTCACCACGGAACTCGATCATCCACAAGCTGGCGCCACCACCGCCGGCGGCCGCCTTGTTGACCGTCCGGACTCCGTCCTCGGCCGTGCACACGACCGGATCGACATCCACCGCCGAACGGATCGTCTTCCCGTACCAACGCAGTCCGGCCAACTGGTCGGAGCCGCTGTGGCCGGTCCGGAAATCGCGGCCCCGCCACTCGCCGGCCAGATCCCCAATAGTTGCTGGAGGCAACTGGGCCCAGACCGCGTCGAGCTCGGCCGGCGAAACGGCGCCGAACGTCTCGCGCAACTCGGTGAACCGGTGCCGTGCACGGTCTTCGGTGGACATGGAATCAGCCTACAGAGAGTAACCCGGCTACTTCCAGAGCGCCTGAACTGGCATTGCGGCAGAATCTGGTGAGAATCACCAGGTCATTGATGGCACGATTCCCCGCAATGGCGGTCCTGGTAGTGGCACTGGCATGGTACGAAACGAACCTGATCGCCGGTGGAACCCCAGCCGCTCTGATCCCGATCGTGGCCGTCGTACTCACCGGATGGTGGCGGGAGGCGGGGCTGGTGACTGTCCGGCCAACCACCAGGTGGCTCCTGGCCGTGCCACCTGCTCTGGGTTTCTTGTTCGGAAGCCAACCCGATCCTTCGTTTCGCGTCGTGGGCGGAGTCCTGCTCGTCGAGGGATTCGCGCAGTTCGCTCTTCGGTGGCACGGACCATGGCGGTCGACCGCGATCATCGTGGTGCTGCACGCACCGGTGGTGCTGGCCGGCTCGCCCCGGGGAGCGCCCACCGAACTGGCGCTGCTGCTCGTTCTCATCGCCGTCCGCTGGCAGGTCTGGGGGCTGTGGCCGGTCCTGGTCATCGCCCTCGTCTTTCCGTCCCATGACCCGCTCTGGTTCGTCGCGACAATCGTCTGCTACGGCATTCTGCTGTTGTGGTGGGTGCCGGCTGTCGCGATGAGCACCCGGCCGACCGTCAGGGTGCTGATCCTGGACGATCGGGACCGAATCCTGCTCCTCGGGTGGCATGACCCCGTGGACGGATCGCGTGCCTGGGATCTCCCGGCGGCGGAATCGCCGGAGCCGAGATGCCGCTCGCGGCGGCCCGACGTGAGATTCAGGAGGAGACGGGCCTGTTGAACCTGGAAGTCCTCGAGGGTTTTTCACCGAGTACCGCGACTCCTGGTGGGGCGGAACCCGGTACCACGGGTGGGAGAAGTTTTACCTGGCACGATTGCGGGGTCGCCCGAAGGTGTCACCGGCCGCTCAGGAACCGCACGAAAGCTCTACCTTCGGGAGTTTCGCTGGGTTACCGTATCGGCAGCGTTCGGTCTCCCCGGGCATGTGCAACTGGCGCGGCTTCCTCAGATCCTCGCAGCGCTTCGCGCGGGTCGTCGCTAGACCAAGCCGACCATCGTCTGTCACGCCGGTGAACGAGACGAATAGTGGTCGTGCGCGGCCGAAGTCTCCCGACCTTCGCCGGCCTACAGCAGAAGACCGAACGGGCGATCCCGCTCTTCCTTCTGGAACCGGTGCTTTGATGATTCTGAACACTGTGGACTCTCCACAGTAAAAATCTTGAACATTCAGGTTCTGTCGTCGAAGACAGGACCTACGCTGAGCTGCGCCCGATCAGGGCGCACTAGTGAGGCGATGCCGGCCAGTCCGGCGGAATGGAAAGAAATGCGATCGAGAAGGTTGCCGGCCGCCCTGATGGCGGCCGGTCTTGTGGTGGGACTCATGCCGTCACTGCCCGCACCCGCTGTCGGCACCTCCCTGTCGGCTGTGCCGCAATCGGTCTGGCAGACCGATGCCAGTGTTCTCGGCCTGGCTGTGACCAAGGGCAAGGCTTTCGTCGGCGGCAAGTTCACCAAGGTCCGCCCGCCTGGCGCCGCCCCCGGGACCAACCAGACCGTCCGGACCTATCTGGCGGCGTTCAACCAGACGACCGGGGCACTCGACACCGGCTTCGTCCACACCCTGAACAATCCGGTGTGGTCGATCGTCGCCTCGCCCGATGGCTCCAAGATCTACGTCGGCGGCGACTTCACCCGGGTCGACGGCCAGGTCCGCAACCGGATCGCCGCTTTCGACGCGACCAGCGGCGCCCTGCTGGCGAACATCAAACCCAACGTGTCCTATCAGGTGAAGGCACTGGCGGTCGGCGGCAACAGCCTGTACTTCGGCGGCTCCTTCGGCCTGGTCAACAATGTCGCCCGCAATCGCGCGGCGGCGATCAGCACCGTTGACGGCAGCCTGCTGCCGTGGAACCCGAACGCCGACGCGGACGTCTACGCGATCGACGCGGCCGACGACAACTCCAAGGTCTACCTGGGTGGCACCTTCACGACGATCGGCGGGACCAGCAGCTGGGCCGTTGCCAGTGTCAACAACTCGACCGGTGGCGTGCTACCTCTTGCCGCCTCTTCGGCGGTGCCCAGGCCGGACAGCCAGTGCAAGTCGCGCGTGAAGGACATCGAGACCAGCGGCGACGTAGTGTACTTCGCCAACTCCGGTGACGGCGCAGGCTGCTTCGACGGCACCTGGGCGGCGGATGTGGCCTCCGGCAACCTCCGGTGGCGGAGCAGTTGTTTCGGCGCCACCGAGACCATCTCCATGGTCAACGGGTGGCTCTTCAAGGGTTCGCACGCGCACAGCTGCCCGGGTGCCTTCCCTGATGGTTATGGAGCGCATTTCCTGCTGATGCAGAACCCGGCCGACGGAACTCTCGGTCCCTGGTTCCCGAACACCAACGCAGGCCCACCGACCGAGGTCGGACCACTCGTCTCGGCGACCGGTGGCTCGGATCTCTGGGTGGGTGGCGACTTCACGGAGGTCCAAGGCGCCGATCAGCAGGGGCTCGCGCGATTCGGCCGCAGCGGACCGGGCGCCGCGCCGCTCGGTCCGCTGCTGCCGACCCTGTCCAGCACCACGACCGGCCAAGTGCAGGCGACAGTGCAGACCTCGCTGGACAACGACGACATCACCCTGACCTACCGGCTGCTGCGCGGTGTCTCCAACACGGTCGTCGCGACCACCACGGCGAACTCCACTTTCTGGAACCGCCCGACCATCGCTCTGACCGACACCACGGCTCCGTCCGGATCTTCGCAGCAGTACAGGATCGAGGTCTGGGACGGCAACAACGCGGTACGTGGAGGATTCGCCGGCGTAACTGTGCGCTAGCGCAATGGACTGTGGTGGCACGACACAGTTCGCGCCACCACAGCAGGCCGTCCTGGCTCGGCGAGCGATCACCATCTACCGCATCTTCGCCGACCTGACCCCGGTCTTTACCTCCTGACTAGGCGCGACGCTGTCGGCCAAGCCTCGAGAGCCACCTGGTTCACACGTCGCGCCGGCCAATTGTCCTGGTGGAAGATCCGGGCGCAATTACTGCAGGCGGCGCCAGGTCTGGTTGAAGCCGAAGTTGCAGTTGGGGTTGCCGGCCCAGGCGTACGGACCGTTCGGGCTGACAGAGTCCAGGCAGATCGCTTGGTGCGAGGCATCGGTGTAGCGATGCCAGAACGTCACGTTCTGCCAGTCGCCGCCGCCACTGACGGTGAGCCGGGTCTCGCTGATCGAGTCGTTGTTGTTCAGGCCGAGGTAGGTGTTCCATGCGGTCCTCTGAAGGACCAGGAACTTGCCGCTCTGGGCATGCTTCAACGTGATGACGGCCAAGCCGTTCTCAGTGGCGCCGGTACTGGTCGCCACCCATTTCTGGTAGACGTTGGATCCGACCTGACACGGGTTCTCGTAGACGGCCGACCCGTTGGAATCCAGGCACTTTCCGGTCGCCCAGTTCTTGAAGTACCCGGACGTGGTCCAGGCCTGGACGGGCTGCGCGAAAAGCCCGAGGGAAGCGATCATCGTGAGGGTGGCGACCAAGGCCTGCGGAACGAAGCGGTACCTGCGGTGGTGGTTCTTCATGACGGGGACTCCTCCGATGGGGGCGAGGCACCGATTTCAAGGTCAGGTGGGCCTCATCGGTCAGTCGGTGCCAGCGTGCACCCTTAGGACAGACCTGTCTCCCAGGGGTTGTCAACTGGTCAAGACCATCTGGCTGGAAAGGTCAGTTTCAGCCTTGGAAAACACGGGGGGTTCATCAAGAGCTCCACAGTTTTTCAGGGTTTGATCCGTAGGTTCGCGTTGACGGATCCATGGCTTCCGAGGAAACTCCACACTTCAGAGTTGTCCAATGTCTGGCCAATCTTGCCCGTACCTCTTCGCCTGAGTTGCCCATGCGAGCCGACTTCGCCTCGCGGTCGACCGGCGGTTTCTCCGAATGAGCTGTTCTGAGCAGATGGTCGGTGGCGGTGATCTTCATCGGCAGTGGCCTGCGACGACCACGCTGGGCACCGGAGGCTGGGCGACCAGGCCGAGACCTCGAAGGACGTCGGTGATGTCGTCGAGGTGCGGTGGGAAGATCAGCAGACCTCCGTGGTCCCCGACCAAAACATTCGGCACCTCGGCGCGTACTGCCGGCGAGTCGACCAGCAGCGTGAGCAGGTCCTCGTCGGTAGCTGTTCGGAGCAAGGTCCACAGGTGGGTGATTCGCTGTCGATCGACCGCTTCCACAAGGCAACCCCAGGAATGACGATCGTCAACCTCAGGCTTTCGGGCGTCCACGGCCGGTCGGAAAGAGTGTGGGGTCCAGATCGAGGACCTACGGTGTTCCACCAGTATTCCTGGTGTCCGCTACTCAGAGTGATGAGATGAGAGCTGTTCGTGCTTGGCGAGTATCAGTCAACGAAAGGTGACAGCCATGACCGTGTCCGACACCATCTCCCTGCTGGACCGCAAGATCGACGTCTGCTTCAGTCACGGTGACCAGAACGGCGACGGCGTGCTGGAGGGTGCCGACGCGTTGGCGCTCGCGGCCCGGATCGTCGCCTACCTGGGTGAGCCGTTCGGCTCGGACAAGGCGCACGCGTTGTTCAAGGCGTTCGAGACCTTCTGGGAGCACGCCTCGGTGCAGTTCGACCAGGACAAGGACGGCAAGATCACTCCGCTGGAGTGGCGCGACGGGCTGCGGAAGGCCTTCGCGGAGAGCGAGTCCGGCTTCGAGCGCGGGTTCAAGCCACTGGCCGAGGCGCTCTGGGCGATCTGTGACAAGAACAACGACGGCACCGTCGGCCCGCAGGAGTTCGCCGGCTTCCACAAGGCGTTCGGGACGACGCCGGAGAACAGCCGGATCGCCTTCGATCGTCTGGACAGCGACGGCGACGGATCGCTGTCGGTGGACGAACTGCTGCAGGCCTGGAAGGACTTCTACACCAGCAGCGATCCGGACGCGGCCGGCAACTGGCTGTTCGGCGACATCTGGGAGAGCTGAGCGCGGATCCAGGGCTTCACGATGGTGACGGAGAGAATGCCGATCGCGGTCGTCGGTATGTCGTGTCGATGCGCGCCGGACCTGTCCTCACCGGACCAGCTCTGGGACTTCCTGCTGGCCGGGTCGGACGCGGTCGGTCCGATTCCGGCCGGCCGGTGGTCGGAGTACCGGGACCAGGGTGACCAGACCCGGCGAGTACTACGTGGTGTCCCGGCCGACGGTTGCTACCTGAGCGACATCGCCGGCTTCGAGGCGGGCTTCTTCGGGCTGTCCGCCCAAGAGGCGCGCCTGATGGATCCTCAGCACCGGCTGTGTCTGGAGCTGGGTTGGGAGGCTCTCGAACACGCGGGGATCCCGCCGTCGACGCTGACCGGTACCGACACCGGTGTCTACGTCGGTATCGGCTCCGACGACTACGGACGGCGCCTGCTGGAGGATCTGCCCCGGATCGAGCCGTGGACCGGCATCGGGGCAAGCCTGTGTGGTGCGGCCAACCGGATCTCCCATGCGCTCGACCTCCGCGGTCCGAGCGTCGCGATCGACACCGCGTGCTCGTCGTCGCTGGTCGCGATCCACCAAGCGATGCAGGCTCTGTGGCTGGACGAGATCCCGTTGGCGATCGCCGGTGGTGTGATGCTGATGGCAGGTCCGGCGCTGTCCGTCGTCCTGGCGGAGGCGGGTGCCACTGCCCCGGACGGACGCAGTAAGCCCTTCGACGCATCGGCGAACGGCTACGGACGCGGTGAAGGTGGCGGGTTCGTCGTACTCAAACGGCTCGACGCGGTGGGCGACGACGACCGGGTTCTCGCTGTACTCCGTGGCGGTGCCGTTCGCCAGGATGGACGGACCGACGGGATCATGACCCCCCACGGCCCGGCACAGGCGCACCTGCTGCGGGTGGCTTATCGCAACGCAGGCGTCGATCCAGCCACTGTCGGATACGTCGAAGCACACGGCACCGGCACGATCGCGGGTGATCCCGAAGAGGCAGCGGCGTTGACCGAGGTCTTCGACTCCTGTGCGATCGGATCGCTGAAGGGAAACATCGGTCACCTGGAGGCGGCGTCCGGAGTACTGGGTCTGATCAAGGTGATTCAGGGCCTGCGCCACGGGATCATCCCGCCGACCCTCCTGAGGACCGGGCCGACCGCAGCGGTGGATTGGCAGAAGACCGGATTGAGGTTGGCGACAGAGGCCCAGCGCTGGCCGGGAGAGCCGCGACGGGGCGGCGTGGCCAGCTATGGCTACGGCGGCACGATCGCGCATCTGGTGGTGGAACAGGCGCCTGCAGCCATAGCGCAGCCCAGGACCGGTCGGTCCCGCGGACCGCGGATCTTGCCGTTGTCCTCGGCAACTGAATCAGGGGTGAGGGCAAGCGCGGATGCTCTCACCGACGTAGTGGCAGAGCTCGACCTGGACGACGTCGCGCACACTCTCAGCGTTCGTCGCCAGCATCTGCCGGTCCGGTACGCCATAGTTGCTAAGAGCAACCAAGAGATGGTGTCAGGTCTCCGCGCCGTGGAATCGCGCCGGTCACACGGCAACCCGGTGTGGGTCTTCTCGGGCCACGGTCAGCAGTGGATCGGGATGGGTCGCCAGTTGCTGACCGACGAGCCGGCCTTCAGTGCTGCGGTCGACGGGTTGGAGCAGGTCTTCGAAGCCGAGCTCGGCCGAACTGCGCGCGATCTGCTCGCAGCTGGGGATTTCGAGTACGTCACCGAGGCGCAGGCGGCCATCTACGTCGTCCAGATCGGACTCGCTGCGGTCTGGCGGTCCTGGGGAATCGAGCCGGCAGCCGTGATCGGTCACTCGGTCGGCGAGATCGCCGCTGCGGTGACCGCCGGAGTGCTGTCGGCCGAGGACGGGGCTCGGCTTGTCTGCCGCAGGTCACTGCTGCTGGCCGAGGTGGCGGGCAAAGGGGCGATGGTCATGGTGCCGCTGCCGTTCGCGACAGCCGGGGAGATGACGGCGGGCGATCCAGAGATCTGCGCCGCGATCTCGTCGAGTCCACACACCACGGTGCTGTCCGGAACGCCTGAAGCGGTCGAACGGATCCGGCACCGCTTGGTTGAGCGAGGTGTGGACAGTCGGATGGTCGACACCGACGTCGCGTTCCACAGCTCACAGATGGACCAACTGGTCGAGCGCCTGGCCGACGGCGTAGCCGATCTGACCATCAGTCAGCCGAATGTCCCGCTCTACACGACGGCTCTCAGCGACTCTCGCGACGATGCCGTCCGCGACGGCGGCTACTGGGCGGCCAACCTCCGCAATCCTGTCCACCTCGCGGCGGCAGTTCTGGCAGCCGTTGAGGACGGCCATGATTGTTTCCTCGAACTGTCCGCACACCCGGTGGTAGCTCAATCGATCGAAGAGTCCGCACCGGGCACCGTCGTGGTTACCAGCTTGCGGCGAGCCGAACCTGAGCGACGAGCGTTGCTGACCGCGTTGGCCGACCTGTACCGAGGCGGCGTCGACCCCGACTGGCCAGCAGTCCAACGCGGTGGCGGGCTGGTCGATCTACCGACAACCCAATGGCAGCGCATCCCGCTCTGGGCGGTGTCCACACCGCCGTCCGAACGACTCCGACCACACGATCCAACGTCCCGTACCCTGCTCGGCGGCTCAGCCCTGAGTATTGGCGCTGACAGACCTCTGACCTGCTGGCAGTCCCGGCTGAGTCACGCGACTCGGCCCTACCCCGGCGACCACCCGGTTGCGGGAAGCGAGATCGTGCCGGCAGCTGTGTTGCTGCACACCTTTCTGACCGCGACCGGCGGTGACGCTCTCGCGGACGTGGAGCTGAGGGTGCCGCTCACCACTGCTCCGGAGCGAGATGTCCAGATCACCCTGCAGGGCGACGATCTGCGCCTCTCGTCGGCAACCGGGAACGAGTGGCTGACGCACACCACGGGACGAAAGCTGACCAGGTCGCTGGCCCAGGATCGCCTGCCGCCGACAGAGCCCGGTACCCCGATCCCCGCGAGCTTCGTGCTCGACCGGTTGTCCGAGGTCGGCGTCGTGTCGATGGGATTCCCTTGGTCTGTCGAGAACCTGCAGCGCGTAGGTACTGGTCTGCGGGCGCAGATCCGAACTGGGGAGGCAGGCTGGGCGCCGCTGCTGGACGCGGTGCTGTCGACAGCATCCGTCGTCCTGCCGGGCCCCGCCGTACTGCGGATGCCGGCTGCGATCGGCGAGATGGTGCTCGGCAGTTCGAGGACCGAGGCATTGCTCCAGGTCGAGGTGGTCGGACCGGACACCGTCCAGGTCAGCATCGCGGCGATGGACGGTGTGGTGATCGGGTATCTCGACGGTCTGCGGTTCGCTGAGCCGGATTCGGAGCCGGCGGGGTCGTTGGTGCATCGCATCGAGTGGCAGCCTGTGACCATCGAGGAGTCTTCGCAGCCAGAAGCCGGGCTACTCGAACTTCGCGCTCGGAGGGGAGAGTCGGTCAGCGCGGCCGCGGCCCGGATGTCGGTCGAGCTGCTCGACGCGCTGCGTTCGGATGGGTCCGGCGGAGTCTGGTGTGTCACCAGGGGAGTTCGGGCGGCCTCCACACATCACTCACTGGCGCAAGCAGCGCTGTGGGGACTGGGTCGAATCGCGACTTCGGAGTTCCCGCACCGGTTCCGTGGGGTGGTCGACCTGCCGGAGTACCCGTCCGAACTGGACAAGACGGTTCTCCGCGGCCTGGCCCGGAGCGAACAGCCAGGTGAGGACGTCTTCGCCATCGAGAACGGCCGGATTCTGGCGGCACGACTGGCGGCCTGCGAAGCCGATGATCAGCAAGGACCACGCTGCCGGCCGGACAAGACCTACCTGATCACCGGTGGCAGCGGTGCCTTGGCAGGACCCATCGCTCATTGGCTCGCAGACCGAGGCGCACGGCAACTGGTGCTGCTGAGCAGAACTGGCCTGGCAGACAGTCAACTGGTCGACGAACTTCGTGTGAAGGGAGTGACGGTCAGGCTTGTCCGAGCGGATGTGGCCGATCTCGATGCTGTCCGGATCGGCCTGGATCTCAGGAAGCTGGCCCTTCCGCCGATAGCCGGTGTGGTCCACGCGGCTGGTGTCACTGATAACGGGTACCTCGAGTTCCTCGGCCAGAAAGAGATCAGGCGAGTACTACGGCCGAAGGTGGACGGCGCCCTCGTGCTGCACCAACTGTTCCCGGTCGGCAGCGTTGACTTCTTCGTGCTGTTCTCCTCCGCTGGACAGTTGCTGCACCTTCCAGGCCAGGGGGCGTACGCCGCGGCGAACTCGGTGCTCGACGCATTGGCGAGACAGCGACGTACGGCCGGGGACCACGGCGCGCTCGCGCTGGCTTGGACCAGCTGGCGTGGCCTCGGCATGTCCACTTCGTCGACGTCCATCGATGCGGAACTGGCGGCGCAAGGGACCGGCGACCTGA
The DNA here is from genome assembly GCF_040687575.1 of Kribbella sp. NPDC056861. Classification (NCBI taxonomy): domain Bacteria; kingdom Bacillati; phylum Actinomycetota; class Actinomycetes; order Propionibacteriales; family Kribbellaceae; genus Kribbella; species Kribbella sp. NPDC056861. Next base: position 1,008,698 of record NZ_JBFBNQ010000003.1, read on the forward strand.
CGCCTGACCAGGCTCTTCGTGCCTGGGGCCGGATCGGCCTTGGCGCTGCTGCCAATCTCGCCCTCCTCAGGGTCCTACCGGATGTCGCCGTCCCACCGATACTGACGAACCTCGTCACCGCTCGGCGAACTGCCCAACCAGCAGCCTGGACGGAGCTGCCGGACGACCAACGCCTGCGTTTTCTGACCTCAGCCGTGGCTGACCTGGCTGCTCAGATGCTCAAGACCGCCACACTCGACCATGATGCCGCACTGTCCAAACTCGGGCTGGATTCGTTGCTGTCAGCATCTTTTCGCAGGGAACTCGGGACCCGTCTGGGAAGACGACTGGAGCCGACTCTGCTGTGGCATCACCCGACCGTCAACGCCATCGCCACCTACCTGTTCACCGAGGGGATCTCGTCATGACCCTGGTTCCGAGTGTCACCGACCTCGACTGCTTTGCCTCCGATCCCATCCGGTACTTCGGCTACTCGCGGGTGGCGATGCACAGTCTTCCGCAAGCCGAACTCGAGCAACTGCAGCTCGCTGCTGTCCAGCTGAGGTTCGAATCGCTGCTACCACACTTGCCGGTCCTGCAGACGATGGCAGCCGATCAGGGAATCACAGAAGTCGCATCGCTCGACGATGCCGCCCCGCTGTTGTTCCCGCACACGGTGTACAAGTCATACCCGGTCTCGCTCCTGCTCGGCAACCGCTTCGACCAGTTGACCCGCTGGCTCGACCGGCTGACGACTCTCGACCTGTCGACCCTCGACGTTTCCGGCTGCGACTCGATCGACAGCTGGCTGGAGTTGCTGGACGCAACTACTGAGCTCAGGCTGGCGCACTCGTCAGGGACGACGGGTGCGATGTCGTTCGTGCCGCACTCGAGAACGCAGTACGACCGGCTCTACGAGATCGTCCGGCTCGACGTGATCCCTGATCGGACCCCGGAGGGGATCGACGTCGTCTGGCCGAGCTTTCGTACCGGCCGGAGTGGGATCGCCCGGCATGCGACCGCGATGGCCGAGCAACTCGCCGGTACTCCTGATCGCTTCCACACACTGCACCAGGGGTTGCTGAGCGCCGACGTGATGTTCCTGGCAGGTCGCCTCCGGGCCGCGGCGGCGAAGGGTGAGGCGGCCCGGGTGGAGATCCCGGCGGCTCTGGCTCGGCGCAAGGCGGAGTTCGACGACGCGCTCCGCTCCGGCGGCGCGGGGATGGCCGAGTTCGTCGAGCGCCTCGCCGACACCATCGGGGGCCGGCGGATTGCGTCGCTGAGCACGTGGGACGTGTTCCACGGGATGGCTGAAGCCGGATCGGCGCAGAATCTGACCGGGCTGTTCGCGCCGGATTCGGTGGTCTTTCCTGGTGGCGGATCCAAGGCCGGCGTTCTTCCTGACAACTGGGCAGACAAGATGGCCCGATTCGCGGGAGTGCCCGCGCTGCAGTTCGTCTACGCGATGGTCGAAGTGATCGCACTCAATCTGCAGTGCTCGTCGGGTGGCTACCACCTCGAGCCCTGGCTGGTCTTCTATCTGCTCGACGAACACACCGGGAGGCCGCTACCGCGGGCCGGAACCCAGAGCGGCCGAGCGGCCTTCCTGGATCTGACCGCTGACATCCACTGGGGTGGGTTCGTCACCGGGGATCGCGTGACGGCGACCTGGTCTCCTTGTCCGTGCGGGCGGACGACACCGAGGATCCACCCGGAGATCAGCAGATTCGGCGGTGCGTCCGGCGACGACAAGATCACCTGCGCGGCGAGCACCGAGGCACTCGATGACGCGCTCGACTTTCTGAGCGGGGCGCTGTCGTGACCAAGGTTCGTGCTTTCGTTCGAGGCGAGCTGGTCGACGGCCCTACCGTCAGCTTCGGATCAGGCGCGACGAGCTTCCAGGCGGTCGATCCCGCCCTCCTAGCCGGCCGGATCACCTTGACGGATCCTGTGCTCCTGAACGACGTCCATCAGCTGACCACGGATGAGATCGTCGACCTGTTGGCCGAGGTCGGTTCCCGGCTGGTGCTGGACCGCAACGAGTTGCTCGCGGAGTCACTGGAGCTGCTCCGGCCGTTCTCCAACCTGACCGACGGGGTGCTGCGGGCGACGTACGAGCAGATTCCTTCGCTGTTCGAGGCCGAGACGGTGCGGGCGGTAGCCGAGCGGACGATCGGTACGGCGTACCTGGACGGCTGGGTTGATCACGGTCGTGGCCGGGTCCGCGCCTTCGGGGCCAGGGCCGTCCACGTCATCGCTGGCAACAATCCGATCATCGCCGCGATCACCGTGGTGCGGAACGCGATCTGCCGTGGTGACGGGATCATCAAGTTGCCGGCCAACGACCCGTTCACCGCGGTGGCCATCGCCCGGACGATGGCGGGGGTCGCACCGGAGCACCCACTGGTACGGCACCTGAGCGTGGCGTACTGGAAAGGGGGTGACGAGGACTTCGAGCGGCGACTGTATCTCCCGTCGCAGCTGGAGAAGATTGTCGCGTGGGGTGGGTTCGCGTCGGTTCGTCACGTGACCGGCTATCTCCAGCCGGGGCTGGAGCTGATCGCACTGGATCCCAAGCTGTCGGCGACGGTGATCGGCCCGGAGGCCCTGGCCGATGAGGAGACCATGCGAAGGACGGCGTTTCTCGCTGCTGCCGATGTGGGGTTGCTCAACCAGGAAGGCTGCTTCAACGCGCGGGTGATCTATCTGGCGGCAGGGCTGGATTCGGCGGGGATCGAGCGTGCCAATCGCTGGGGAGAACTGGTTCATGCCGAGCTGTCGCGGCTGCCGGAGCGGGTCAGCGCACCGGCGTACAGGTTCGATCCCGCGTTGCGCGCCGACATCCAGGCACTTCGGACCAGCCCCGATTGGTATCGGGTGATCGGCGGCTCGACCGACGAGGGCGCGGTGATCGTGTCCCAGTCAAGTGAGCCGGTCGACTTCCAGATGACGTTGTCGGGTCGTGTCGTCAACGTCGTACCGGTGGCTGATCCGCTGGAGGCTGTGCGAGCCATGAACACCTACACCCAGACGGTCGGGGTGTATCCCGAATCGCTCAAGCTGAAGATCCGCGACACCGCTCCGTTGTACGGCGTCCAGCGGCTGGTGCCGCTCGGGTTCGCGACCCACTTTCGCCCGGAGCTGCCCCAGGACGCGATCGAGCCGACGCGACGGATGATGCGTTGGATCGTGGACGAGGAGCCGCCACCCGGAGCCCATCCGTTCGACCAGCTGGCGCCTGGCGCGGCCGTGATGACTCCATGAATGTCGCCGAGGTGGAACGGCTGGCAACCGACCTCGATCACCACGACGCCGCTTTCACCCCGGATCTTGCCCGCAAGGTGCACGATGTGATCCGCGAGCGTTCCCGGGTCGGGTTCTCCCGGGCTCACGGCGGTCTGTGGATCCTGTCACGGTACGACGACGTGGCCGCGGCGCTGCGCGATCACGTGAACTACAGCTCGGCCTCGGGGGTGTTCTTCCCGCGGGCGGCCGGAGCCCCGATGTTCGCGCCGCTCGAATACGACCCGCCGGAGCAGTCCCGGTTCAGAAAGCTGATGCGTCCGCCATTCTCCGCGGCAGCCGTCGACGGGGTGCGGGCACGGATGTCCGGGACGATCAGGGATCTGATCGCACCGATCGTGCACCGCGGGTCCGGCGATTTCGTGGCAGAGCTTGCTGTCCCGTTGCCGCTGGCCGTCGTCGGGATGGCAGTCGGGTTCTCGGCGAACGCGCAAGCCCGGATCCGCGAGCTGACCACGAACACCTGGTCGCGAATGGCAGTCGACCGGGACGCCGGGGGATTCTGGCCGCCGTTCGCCGAACTGTTTCGCCAGGAGATCGCGCGCGCACGCAGTGAGCCGGGTGACGACTACTTGTCGGAACTCGTACGAGCCGAACCCGACGGCGTGCCGGTCTCTGACGAGGACCTGCAGGCCATGCTGGTCGCTTTCGCCATCGCCGGCCACGAAACGTCGATGAACACGCTCGCGCACCTGCTGTGGCAGCTCGGCCGCAGGCCGGACCTCCAAGAGCAACTGCGCGCAGCACCGGAGCTCATCCCGGTCGCGATCGAGGAGACTCTGCGCCTGTGGTCGCCGGTCGACCATGGCACCCGAGTGACGACCACCGAGGTCGTCATCGGCGACACGCGCATCCCGCCGGGCGCCCGCGTCGTCCTGCTGACCGGTGCGGCAAACCGCGACCCACGGATCTACTCCGACCCCAACACCTTTCGCCTCGATCGTGGCCTGGCGCGGCATCTGACCTTCGGACACGGCATTCATTTCTGCCTCGGCGCCAGGCTCGCGCGGATCGAGTTCGCCGCGGTCCTGCGCGAGCTGGCCCGATACCCCAATTATCGGGTGACCACGGCGCCACGACGCTACTTCGAGAACGGCCGCCACATCTGCCTGGACCAACTCCAGGTCAGCTGGATCGGATGTGAGAACGGCGGCGATCCGTTCCGGCTGTCAGTACCAGTGCCGGCGGCCACCGACCGCCCGTCCGGTTGCCCCAAGCAGCCAGATCACGGCGCCGATGGCCAGTAGAGCAACACCGATGAAACAAATCGCTGGAGTTTTCAGCACCAGCCCGAGAATCAGAACGACCACTCCGCCGACAAGCATCGGTCTCCCTCAGTCGGTGAGTTTCCAGGTCTGGGACCACCAGCCGGGATCGCATTTCTGCAGCCCGACCTCGCCGGGGTCTCCGGTCCGGAGGACGCGAATGCAATCGTAATAGCTGCCGTTGACGTGGCGGGCAAGCTGGACGCTTCGCCAGTTCGGCCCGTCAGCGACGATCCGGGTCTCCTGCAAGGCAGGAGTAAGCGCCGCGCCCAGTCCGCCGCTGCCGATGAAGAGGTACCGTCTGCTCTTGGCGTTCCAGATCGCCACCAGATCGTGACCGGCTTCCGAACCGATCTGCTCGATTCGCCAGGTCTGGTACTGGTTACGAGCTTCGCACGGCTTCAGGTAGACACGTCCGGCGTCATTCGAGTCGAGGCACCACCCTGGTGCGGACTTACTCTCGAAGCGCCCGAGCAGGACGTAGCCTGCCTGAGCGGACGAGACCGTCAGCCCGGTCGCTGCCGCGACGGTCAGCAGTGCCAGTGAGATCCGCGCCAGCGCGCGACCTGCTCGAGGGCCTCTCACTACAGCATGATGTGACTGGTTGGACACAAGAATCCCCTCCGGGGGCAGTGGGGCAGCGGATGGACAATGGTCAGCCCGGCTTCACAGCATTGAAGGTTCGACGGCACCGTCTTGTCGATAGTTCATTCCCTGTCTGTGACAGAACTACGGTCTTGCGCTGAAAACCTACGGCGCCGCCGTGGGTCGCGAACGGCGTCGTTGTGCGAACATCCGCCTGGCCGGCACGGCGTCTTCCTCGCCTGGTCGTTGATCTCGGCAATGATCTGGCTGATTGCGTGTTTTCGGCACAGCATGATTCGCCGTAGGTTTCTGGACACACCCGGCATTGTTGCTCCTCGGCGCCCCGGTGTCCCTATTCTTACGATTGTCCGAGTGCGGACGGTGACCGAGAACAGGATCGTGATGCGGATTTTTCACAAGCGGTTGATGACGGCAACTGTCGCGGTGGCTGCGGCCGGCTGCGTTGTCGTGGCGGCGAGCGGCAGTCGCACCGGTCGGCCGGTGGCGGCTGACAGCGTTGCTGGGCGATCAGTGTCCAAGCCGGCGCTTCCCGATCAGGTGGTCAGGCTGATCACCGGTGACAGGGTCACACTGGTCGGCGGCGCTACCGAACAGTTGCGGATCGATCGTGGCGCCGGACGGCAGAACATTGTTTTTCGGGTCGAGCGATACGCCGGCCGGGTGATCGTGATGCCGTCGGACGTGGAGGCGGTGGTCGCGGCAGGGCGGCTGGATCAGCGGCTGTTCGACGTGGCCGGCCTGGTCGAGATGGGTTATGACGACGCACACACGTCGAAGATCTCCTTGTTGGTCAGTTATGGCAGCGCGGCCGGAGCCCGATCGGCTCGGCCGGGGACATTGCGGGGTACGACGGTCGCCCGCTCCCTGCCAGTGATCGACGGCGCCGCGGTAACGGTCGCCAAGGGGGACGGTGCGGAACTGCTCGGCCAGCTCGTCGGCGGGCCTGGGGCGAAGGCAGGTGGTACGCCGTTGCGTCGGATCTGGCTCGACGGAAAGGTGAGAACTACGGCCTACGAGAGTGGCGCGACGCGCATCGGCGCGCCGACGGCCTGGAAGGGCGGCTATACCGGCAAGGGCGTCAGAGTCGCCCTTCTCGACACCGGGGTCGATGTCACCCATCCGGACCTGAGAGGCCGGATCGCGGTCTACAAGAACTTCACGAAGGACTCCGCACTCGACTCAGTCGGACACGGCACTCACGTGGCGTCGACACTGGCCGGGACTGGTGCGCTCTCCCACGGTCTGTATCGCGGAGTGGCTCCGGACGCGAGTCTGGTGATCGGCAAGGTCCTGGCCGATCCCGAGGAGGACGGTGAGGAGTCCACGATCCTGGCAGGGATGGAGTGGGCTGCCGTCGAACAGAAGGCCAGGATCGTCAGTATGAGTCTGGGCTACGACGACGAGCCGGGAATCGATCCGCTCGAAGAGGCGGTCAACCGCCTGACCGCGCGGACCGGCGTGTTGTTCGTGACCGCGGCCGGGAACGCAGGACCCGACCCGGGCCTGGGTTCTCCCGCGACGGCCGATGCTGCGCTGGCTGTCGGGGCGGTGGACAAGAACGATCAGCTGGCCCGGTTCTCCAGCCGGGGGCCGCGGCTCGAGGACGGTGCCATCAAGCCCGATGTGACCGCGCCGGGAGTCGACATCATTGCCGCCAGATCGAAGGACAGCTCCCCTCCGGGCGAACAGGTCGGACGCTACTACGTCAATCTGTACGGCACGTCGATGGCGACACCGCATGTGGCCGGAGCGGCCGCGATCCTCGCGCAGCAGCACCCGCAGTGGAAGGCGCCCGAGTTGAAGGCGATGTTGATGAGCACGGCGAAGTCGATCGCCGGGCAGACCGCCTATGAGCAAGGAGCCGGCCGGATCGACGTAGCGACAGCGGTCGCCGGAACGGTGGTGTCCGAACCAGGCAGCCTCAATTTCGGCACGGCGGCGTGGCCGCACCGTGACGACAAACCAGTCGTCCGGACAGTGACGTACCGCAACCTCGGGACGAAGCCGGTGAAGCTCACCCTGAACGTGGTCGCCGCCACCAAGGACGGCCACCGGGCGCCGGTCGGCGCGCTCAAGCTCTCGGTCAGGGCTCTGTCGGTCCCGGCCGGTGGCCGGGCAACGGCGTCGGTGACCTCGAACACCCGGCACGCGGGAGCTGACGGCCTGTACTCGGGCCGGGTGATCGCCACCGATGACGACGGCATCGAGGTCGGCACGCCGTTCGTGGTCGACAAGGAGATCGAGACCGACGACGTCACCGTTCGGCACCTGCTGCCCAACGGTCAGGGCGCGGTCCAGAACTCCACCAGGATCTACAGCCTCGACCGGCCGTTCAGAACCGAGCTCCAGACCGATGCCCACGGGACCGCGAAGATCCGGCTGCCGAAGGGCCGCTATCTGGTCGACGCGACTCTGCGTGACACAGCGGACCGGACCTACCAACTCGTCTGGCCCGCTCTGACCGTCGACGGTCCGACCACTGTCGTTGCCGATGCACGCAAGGCCAAACCGATCAAGATCACTGTGCCTGCCACGAGCGCCAGATCAGCCGGCGTCACAGTTGGTTACAGTCGGACGATTCCGAACCGGCAGGCTGCCAATTACCTGACCGCGCCCGACCAGGACCGGCTGTTCGTCGCCACGATGGGTATCCCGGCGCCGGCCGGAGAGATGCTTTCGTACATCGAGTCGAGCTTGGGGGTTCCGGGCAAGGACGGCAGCTTCACCGACTCGCCCTACACTTACGAGCTGTTCCAGACCACCCGTGGGCGGTACTGGTCAGGTTATCGACGAGTCGTCCGCGATGGTCAGCTGGCGACAGTGGTGGCGCAGTACGTCGCGGACAGACCCGGCCAGCTCAACACCGAGTTACGGGCAGCTTCGGTCTCCGGAACCGAGATCGCGGCCAGCGGACGAAACTTCCGTTTTCGGTCTCCGGCCAAGGTCGTACGCCACGTCGACAGTGGTGAGACGGTGTGGCGAACCATCATGTCGCCGATCGAGGTCGAGGCGGCCGACGACGACCCGTCGGAGCTCGTGGACTATCCCATCGAGGACATGCGCAGCGAACCAAGGACCTACCAAGCCGGTGAATCAGTGGCTGAGCGGTGGGGGGCTGCCGTCGACGGTCCGGACACCTCCGGCCTCTCGGTTCGAACGGGAAACAAGGCCTCTTTCGAGTTCCCGCCCAACTCCGATCAGGACGGCCATCAAGGCACGTCGTCAGATTTCTCAGCTGCGGACACCCGGTTGCTGTGCGACGGCAAACTGATCGCCTCGAACGACTCCACCAATCAGTTCCGCGCCGACATACTTGCCCTCCACAAGGTCGGCTGCCGGCTGGACTTCACGATGACCCGGCCGAGAGCTCAGCTGGCCACGAAGATCGACTACACCTGGGCGTTCAGCACGGAATTCACCGACGCACCGGTCACTTTCCCGCTCTGGGCAACTCGCTACCGACCCGCGGTGGACCCCGACAACTCCTTGCCACGCGAGCCGGTGACCAGGCTGCCGTTCACGGTGGAACAGCAGAAGGGTGCCAAGGCATCGGCCCTGCGGAAGATCACGGTCCAGACCTCCGGCGACGCCGGCAAGACCTGGACGAACACCACGGTCATACCGACGAGCAGTGGCAACTACCAAGCTGTCTTCACCACACCGGCGACGGCCAAGACCATCTCACTCAGGTCGTCGGTAGCCGACGCGGCCGGGAACAGCAGCACCCAAACCATCATCGACGCCTACAACGTTCGTTGATTCGAGCGGCTTGAGGAGCTAAGTCGGAACCTGGACCTCGTCGGCGCTCAGATCGTGACCGTCCCAGGTGAATCTGGCAGTCGTGACGGCGTCATCACCATCAACGGCGGTGACGAGCTGGTGGATCCCGATTCCGGGCAGCTCCGCATACGTGCACCACTCATGGTCCGAGGTCAGCATCAGATCGAGATCCAGCGCGGCCAGGAGCGCGAAGACCTGCCCGCGGTTGGCCGAGTCGACGCCCACGAAGACCTCATCGAGAAGAATCACGCGTGGTGCGTCCAGCACCGACTCGTAGTGCGCGGCGACCACGGCGAACAGCGGCAGGTGCAGGGCTATCGCCTTCTCGCCGCCCGACAGTGCGCCGTGCAGTTTTCTGGTCAGCGGTTGCAAGCCATCGCCTCTGCCCCGGTCGACCTTGACGACGAAGTGGTGCCAGGCGGTGTAGTCGAAGACCTGAGCGAGTTGTTCTGCCCAGGTGGTGGCAGTGTCGTCCGTTCTGGCCAGTTCCACCCGATCACGCAGGAACCGGTGGAGCGATTCGCGGTCGGCGTCGGAGAGGTCGGCAGGATTCTTGAGCAGCAACTGCCGTGCAGACCTGGTGCCGGCGGCGAGTTCGGGAGCAACCTGCCAGACCAGCTGAACGGCCACCTTGGAGGCCGTCTTGACCTGCGCGAGCCGGAGGTTCATCTTGTCGACCATCTCGTTCGCCTGCCTGATCCTGCTGGCCAAGTGCCGACGGGTGTCACCGGTGAGCGTCCGGTCGAAGAGTTCACGTTCCTGATCGGTGATCTCGAGACGGCTCTGATCGGCGTCGTGACGCAGTATCCGCAGGAGTTCGGCCGCCCCGACCCGCAGTCCGTCAACGATCGCCGCGAGCACCTGGACCTCTTCGTCGGTCTCGACATCGAGGTCGGCGCGTGAACGGAGAGTTTCACGGCACTCGTGGACACTTTGTGCCAGGAGCCGTACCGCGTCGGCGAGGTGATTGGGTGCGTGCGGAAGGCTTGGCCATGCCGCTGCGACCCGTCGTGCCGCGTCGAGGGCCGTGCGGACCCCGTCGGACCCCGCCAATCCGTCGTTGAACTCGGCGACATTCGGTAGATCGCTGTCCATCGGGAAGGTTCCGACGGTCAGTCGCCGAAACCGGCCGGCGGCATCGTCCCGGTGGGCTACGGCAGTAGCGTGGTCCGCGGTCGCTGTCTCGAGGCGGCTGCCCAGCTCGCCGATCTCCCGAGCGAGGTTGGTCTTCTGGACCACCGTGGCTCGCCAGATCGACCCGGGCGGCCGCACCCGCTGTCCGCCTGGCGGCCTTCCGTGCACTCTCGACCTGCTGCCGCGGATTGTCCATGTCGCCGACATCTGACCGATGTTCAGCAAGCGCGCCAGATCTGCTTGGTCACGCTTGAGCGCCTTTCTCGCCAAGCGGATCACTCGGCCGAGATCGCCGGCCATCAAGGCGGCGTGCCCGTCGGCCGAGTTCAATGCGGCGATGCTCCGGGAGGAAGCAGACACGACAGCTCCGGTGGCAACCGTGGCCGTGACGAGTCGCAAGAGGCGTTGTCGCATCTGTCATCGTGTAGGTGTGCAAGCTCTCAGACTGAGAGATAAAGTGCTGTCGATCCGCGAGACAGGAGTCGTATGAGTGAAGCGCGGGGCTCAACCGTTCCTCGGCGTCAGCTCGGCCGGCAGTTGCGAGAGCTTCCTCACCAGGCGCGGTTGACAATCTACGGCTCTGACCCAGAGCTCACCCAGTCGCTGATAGCCCGTGCCCGAGAGACGAAGGCAAAGGGCTGGTGGCACAGCTACAACGACGTCATCAACGAGGACTTCGCTGGCTGTGTCGGCCTGGAGGCGGCGTCCGACCTTGCCTGGTACGAGTCCGAGCTGATCCCTGGGCTGCTGCAGACCGAGGAGTACGCCTGGGCGATGCTGACTACCGAGCCACTGCCGTCCGGGACGCGAGACGACGAGACGGTCGAAGCCGTGCTGCGCCCGCCTGTCGGCGATGGAAAGTCGCTGGTTGGTCAGCTGAGCCATCTGTTGGATACCGGACACCGTCCCAACGTCCATATCAAGGTGATGCCGCACAGCACAGGCATTCACGCGGGCATCGTCTCCGGGCCCTTCGTGATCCTCCGGTTCCCACGCAAGTTCATCTCCACCGCATCGAAGGAGCTAACAACGTGAACGACCTCAGCGGCGCGGTATGGCGCAAGAGCAGCCGCAGCAACAACTCGAACAACTGTGTCGAGATCGCGCTTCTACCTGACGGCGGTGCGGCGGTCCGCGACACCAAAGACCATGGTGCAGGTCACACACTGCGGTACACCGCCGGTGAATGGGTTGCCTTCCTTGAAGGCGTCAAGGCTGGTGAGTTCGACCGGCCCACCTCGTAGCGCACGCGCTGCCTGCGCGCTCATTGACTGGATGGATCCTGGTAAAGGTTGGCGAACCCGTTGATGACGGCTTGAGGGTCGTAGCGGAGGTGACGGCCTACTCGCTGACCAGGTGGGCCGACACGTGGTCGACATCCCAGAGGTTGTCGACTAGATCGACCGCGATTCGTCACAGGTTCGAAGGCCATTCGGACCAGATTGGGGAGGTCGGTCGGTTGCCGTCTGATGCGAGGAACTCGTTGGTGGCTGTGCGGATGTCGTCGATGGTGATCTCGGAGTCTTGGGGGTACTGCTCGTCGTGGCCCATGTAGAAGTAGACGACTTCGTCGAGGTTGGACTGTTGGCCGACGGCGTACCAGGCGTTGTTGCCGGACATGTAGCGGATGGCTCCGACTTTGCGTTCGCCGTCGATGGCGATGCGGAGTTCGTGGTCCGGGAGGCCTTGGGGTGTGGTGTGGCGTTCGTTGATGTAGATGCTGGCGATTGTGTTGTCGCCGTCGTCGGTGGACAGGTCGAGGATCAGGGCGTCGATGTCTTGTGGACCGGTGATCTGGGTTGGGTTGGTGGCTTGGCCCCGCTTGTGGTTGGCGCGTGCTGTGTAGGTCATCGGCTGCTCCCGTCTTCTGAGGTGGGGTAGGTGCGTTTGAAGTTGTCGGGTGCGTAGATTGTCAGTTTCGCGCCTGGTGGGAGGAACCTCTTGAGGAGGTTCTCGCAGGAGAACTCTTCGTCGTCGCAGGGGACGTTGTTCAGGATCAGGCGTGCGTTGGTGAGGCCACGCTCTCGCATGAACATCGCGAACTTTATCTCGACGTGAGAGGTCGTCCAGAGACGGCCGAGTCCTAGTTCGACTGCGAGGTCGTCGGCCTGCTTGCGGTATTCGTCGAATCCGCTGATCCACTCATGACGCCGGCCTGTCTCGTCGACCCAGACACCCCGAGTCTTGTCCTTGGGTTTTCGTGCGGGTAGATCGCGCATGACCCGGCTGGCAGTTGGGTCGAACGGATCTTCCGGTTCGGGCTCCGATGCTCGTCGGCCAGGATCGCGCCAGGCGGCCGGGCTGGGGTGGGTGCGGTCGCTTCGGCCCGGAGCTGTTCGCTGACCGCTGACCATCTCCTGGACCCAGCCGCGCGCCTTAGACGGGGCGAGGGACAGGTGATGTGCGGCTTCTTCGCAGCGCCTCGCAGCTTCGTCCAGTTGCATCGCCGCCATCTGGGCACTCGGGTTGTTGCTCATGCCGCCAATCCACCCGGCCGACTCCCGATACTTACCTGCGCGATCGTGCAGATACGCCACGACCCGTGGAATCTCGTCCAAGGTGGCGAGCAGCTGCTGGGCGACTCGTTGTAGCTCTGAAGGCATGGCCGCCGCCTCGGCCGGCTAGATCTGGTCGGCGTAGCTGCGACATCCAGCCTCAGCGATCTGAAGCGCCTGGACGGCCTATTCGACGGACTTTCCCGCAGCATCGAGGACCGCGGAGATATCGCGGTCCGCGCCGGTTGCCGATCCACGGATCAGCGCCTGTACTTGCTCGCCGGATTGCTCAAATCGTTGCTTGAACCCAGCCAGGCTGGCAGCTCCTTGGCGGGATTGGTCGGCCAGACCATGGAGCTGCATCTTCATCTGCTCGACTTGCGACATAGCTACCTCACTTCTCGAGAGTGGTCGATCAACAGGCCCACCCGCCGTCCCTCGCCAGGCGATAAGGGACGGCGTAGATCAGGCCGGCGTGGTCTCCAACTGGGGGAGGGGAATCCCGGTGTTCGACACACCGCGGTCACTGCCAACGGATTCCGGTGTCGGGGAGGTTGGAGCGGCTGGCGCAGATCAGCCTCGTCCACTGATCCGCGCCAGCCGGTCTTTGAAGTCCCTGTCTGAGCCGCCAGGAGAAACAGGGGTGGGGACTCAGACAGGGACGTCGTGAGGACTGAACCGACGAGGGCGTGCAGAGATCGCACCGCACCGAGGAGATGAGGACGACGACTTCCACTGGTTCCGTCGGATCATGGAGTGGAGGCCGCAACGACGACTCGGGCGCCGGTCGCTCGCTCGAAGGTGTCCTTGACGTTGTGCGTGATTGCCAGAGCGGCGAAGTGAAGCCGACTCGGGATGACCACGGTCGTCACCTCGTATCGGTTGACTGCTGCGATCAGGGCTTCGAACGCGGCCGGTGTTGTGTCGGTTTCCTCGACGTAGGTGGTGCCCATCGCGAAGCCCTCGATCCGCGCGAACTCTTCGAGCTGGGACCTGATGTCGGCAAGTTCGCCATCGGTCATGAGCAGGTGCTTCAGTACATAGCCGAGCAGGAGCGGACGCGTGTAATCGACCTCGCTCAAGGCTCCTCGTCCTGCCACTGCCGGAACTTCGCGACTAGACGCCGCCAGAGCACCTCCCACCAGCGCCGACGGCGCTGCCCCTTCACGAAAGGTCTGCATCTGGTACTACCGTGCTTGCCGGCTCGTTCGTCACCCGAAGGCTGAGGAAGCGGCGTCGCATCGCCGCTTCGTACGAGGCAGCCGACTCCGGATCGCTGATGTAGTCGGCGATCAGGTGACCACCGAACCAGACGCACACCTTACGACTCGTCGGTAGGACAGGCTGGGTAGGACTCGTCATTCGCCACGCACCTCTCGCGCGATATCGCGCAGGATGAAGCCGTACAGCACGGCGGCGATGATCGTCAGCAGCCACATCTGGTGGTTCACGGCCCTCACGTCCCCGGTTCGGTTGATTCGTAGAGCACCACCATCCGACAGCGGACCGTGATGGGAAACCTCGTTTCCTCATATGCACATCGGGCGATATGCGCGACCTGCATACGGGCCCTGCGTCACCGGTAGTGTTGAGTTCGTGACGCGTTCCGAGCGGCGGCCCTGTCGTTCATGCGGCGCATATCTGGCGGCAGACAACCGAGGCGACCAGTGTGGGCCGTGTAGACGGCATGCCCCGGACCTTGCAGCTGATGCCCCTCGGTTGGCTGGTGACTTCTGGGAGGCGGCGGCGCTTGTTGAGGCCGCGACCGAGCGGCATTTCGGTAGGTTCCTCTTGGCTTATCGCAAGCTGCAGCATCCCGAACCAACGCAGGCGCTGGTCGGAAGATGGCTCGGACTGACACAGGGACAGGTAAGCCGGATCGAACGCAGCGCGATGCCCGTGCGTGATCTGGACAAGCTCGACCGTTGGGCACGAGCACTGCATGTTCCACAGCAGCTGCTGTGGTTCAGCTTGATGGTTCGCCCGACAGATCAGGGTGACGGAGCTGATCTGCCGAGCCCTTATGCACAACGCAAGCGCAGCGATGTCATCGGTGCATCCTTGTCGTCCGACAGCGGATCTATCGTGCGGGCACCAACGCCCGACGAAGGAGACGAAGTGCAGCGGAGACAGTTCATCAGGTCGGCCGGCATCGGACTATCAGCAGTCGGAACGAGCCTGTTGGTGGGTACCTCGCCGTACCCGAGTAAACGTACAGGGCGGGGGATTCCTGATGTCGGCACCGAGATCAAAGAGATGACCCAGGTGTTCCGCAGACTCGACAACCGTTACGGCGGCGGCCACAGCCGCTCGGTCGTGACCTCATATCTGAACTCAACGGTCGCACCATTACTCAAGGAGAACGCCGCGATCGATCGAGGCCGATCAGAGCTGTTCGGTGCCGCGGCGGAGCTCCACCACTTGGCCGGCTGGATGGCCTACGACACCGGTCAGCATGCCGATGGTCATCGCCATCTACGTCAGGCGTTGCGTCTGTGTCACGAAGCCGACAACGATGCACTCGCGAGTGAGATGTTGGCCGGTATGAGCCATCAGGCCGCATTCCATGGCGCACCTGATGGCGCTGTCGATCTCGCGCTCGCAGCTCAGCACAGCGCGAAACGATGCGGCTCGAAGTCCTTGCAGGCCGAGGCTGCTGTCATGGAAGCCCACGGCCTCGCACTGCAGGGCGACAAGGCCAGCTGCCTCGCCGCTCTGAGCCGCGCGGAGGAGGCTTTCAACCGGGCAGACGCTGAAGAGAGACCGCCCTGGCTCACGTACTTCGACCATGCCTATCTGGCTGCGAAATTCGCGCACACATTTCGCGACTTGGGCTTGCCCCACGAAGCCGAGCCCTTCGCTCGGCGATCTCTTGAGATGACCGAGGGGTACGAGCGAGGTCGTCTCTTCAACACAGCATTGCTCGCAATCATTCTGGCAGACCAACGCCGGCTTGAGGAATCCTGCGCGCTTGGAATGGAGGCCGCGACGCTAGCCAGATCCGTACGATCGATGCGAGGTACCAGCTATCTGCTGGACCTCGGCAAGCAACTCTCGCCGTACCAGGACGTCGCTGTCGTCAGCTCTCTGTTCGACGGCCTGATCGAGATCGGGATTTCACCTGGCGAATAGGTCAGCCAGTACCGAACGCGAGCACGTGCAGCAGGCCGACAAGAGATGCCGCGCCGACAATCTCGCCGGCCTCGATGCGTTGGCGGATCGACGCCAGAGGAACCCAGTCGATGCGTTCGGCTTCGTTGATGTCTTCCGGTTCACCGATGTAGTCAGCGCCGTCCGACACGAAGAGCAGATTCTCGGCGTCTGTTGTACCCACGGAGGGCTGGAGCGAGACCAGCGGCTTCACGTTCCTAGGACGCCAGCCGGTCTCCTCTTCGACCTCTCGCGCGGCAGTGACGCTTGGATCCTCATCCGGATCGACATATCCGCCGGGGAGTTCCCACACCCAGCGATCGATGATGAAGCGATGCCGCCACAGCATCAGTACGTTGTCTTGCTTGTCGTCGAGCACGATCATCATGGCGGCTTTGGGCATCCGGAGGACGTACTGCTCGAACTGCACACCATCTGGCAATTCCACCGATGCGATGCTCAACTGCAGCCGACGAGTGTCGTCAACCAGGCGCTCGCCGTGGATTTTCCACAGTGTGGGCTCTGTACCACCATCAGCTGTCACGCCACGACAGTATCAACGCACGTCCCATCCTCCCGCACACCGACCAGAGGATGTCTCCGGCCGGCGGCGCAAGCGAACTGGGGCAGTCGCCTTCTTGAACAACTACCCGTACGACTGGATCCCGGACACTGCGAGAAGGTCAGCGGTGCGTGGCGAGATCCCAACGGCTACGTCCAGCGCATGATCAGCGGGGTCGACCAATACCGTGAGATCGGCGATCAGTTCGCAAGAGAGCATCAGCTGGGCGATCCCCGGCACAGGCTGGCGGTGACATCGCACGTCGAGGTCAAGTCTGCACTGATCATGCGCGAACGCGGTCTCACCAACGAAACTATCGTGATCAACAAGGCCACCTGCGACGGCCGGTGGAGCTGCGAAAAGATGCTGAAAGAGTTCCTTCCACCGGGCTCGCGCCTGGTGGTTTACGGGCCGGACGGGATCGGACGGCCGTACTACGGAAAGGGTGACGCCTGATGGCGAACGTCGAGGCCTACTACAAGAACGGCGCTGGCGCGACGATGCTGTCGTCAGCCGCGGACGTCGATGCTTTGGTTGATGCCGTGTTGGCCCAGCCGTTCGAGAACTCGGTGATCGCGCTCTACTCCAATGATCGAGCGCTCACCGAGCAGGGGTATCCCGATCATGAACTACGCATTGCACTGTATGCAGAGGCCAAAGTCGGTGGTATCCGCTACGCCGGCAGCGACGGTACGACGCGAGGCGTCTGGTTCGTCCCCGGCGCACCTAGCGAGCGGGACGAGACCTTCTACTACTACCAGGGGCATGACGAGGGATGGCCGCAAGACTCAGAGGTCAGTATCGACCAGCTGCGTCAGGCGGTGCGGGAGTTTGTCGAGGGCAACGGCACGAGGCCGGCTGGCTTCGAGTGGACTGAGTGGCCGCAGGACATCAGCTGACACGAGAACCGGCGACCACAAGAAGCGGTGAGTTCCGTCCTGCAGGGGAGGTCGCGAGTTCGTGACCGACTGGACTAATGCAGCCCGCGAGCTCGTCGACGAGATCACTGCGGATGCGCCGGAGTGGCACGACGCGATCTGCTCCACACCTCGGCATCAACTGGAGCGGAGGTGGCGGCCGCCTGCACGATGTTAGGCGGAGCGTCCACGAACACGACCGGTCAGCAGCGGGAGATCTGGTGCCTAGGAAGACGCGGCGCCGACGTGCCGGGTTTGATCGCGCGCGCAGCGCGCAAGTGCGGGCGCAGCCCGCCAAAGGCAGGGTGGGCGGGAGCAGGCGGAGCTGCTGCGACGGAGGAGCAGTTGCGGAGCATGCGTGGGAAAGAAAACCAGGCCGATGGAAGATGCCTAGGAAGGCATATCCGCAGTTCAGAGGGCCGACGAGGGGACTCGAACCCCTAACCACCGCTTTACAAGAGCGGTGCGCTACCAATTGCGCCACGTCGGCTGGTGCACCGGAGTGCGGGTCCATCGTAGTGGATGGGAAATGGGAGGCGGGTGGGGTGGGTGGTGGGGGAGGGTGGGGGGATGGGTGCGAGGGGGGTGTTGCGGGGGAACAGCGGGTTTCGGCGGTTGTTTTTGGCTCGGGGGGTGTCCTTTTTGGGGGACTCGTTGGGGCTGGTGGCGTTGCTGTTGTTCATGGAGGCGGAGACGGGGGCGGCGCTGGCGGTGGCGTTGTTGCTGTTGGCGGGGGACTTCACGCCGGGGTTGTTCGGGGCGTTCGCGGGGGTGGTGGGGGATCGGGTTGATCTGCGCAAGGTGATGGTGGGGTGTGATCTGGCGCAGGGGGTGATGGTGGTGGCGATGGCGGTGTGGTTGCCGCCGTTGCCGGTGTTGTTGGTGTTGGTGGCGGTGCGGAGCCTGATGGCTCAGGTGTTTCAGGCGAGTAGTCGGAGTGCGGTGCCGGGGCTGGTGCCTGATGAGCAATTGGAGGCGGCCAACTCGACGTTGGGGGCTGGGACGTACGGGTTGGATGCGGTGGGGCCGTTGGTGGCGGCTGGGTTGTTTCTGGTGCTGGATGTGCGCGGGATCTTGGTGATTGATGCGGTGACGTTCTTCGTGTCGGCGGCTCTGTTGTGGGGGTTGCCTAGTTTGCCGCCTACCAATGAGCACAGTGGGGCGTCGGTGATCGCTGATGCCAGGGAGGGGTTGGGGTACATCTGGCGGACGAAGGCCGTGCGGGTGATCGGGCTCGGGTTCTTCGCGGTGGTGGCGTTCAGTGGGGTTGATGACGTGGCGATGGTGTTTCTCGCCAAGGACGAGTTGCGGGGTGGGGACTCGGCGGCGGCTGTGCTGTACGCCGGGGTGGGGATCGGGCTGGTTGCTGGGTATGCGCTGCTCACCAGGCATGCGACGCGGTTTGCGATGCCGGTGCTGCTGGTTGTCGGCTTTGCGGTGAGCAGTTTGGGGAATCTGTTCACGGGGCTTGCGTGGGCGATCTGGGCTGCGTTGGCGATGCAGACGATTCGCGGGCTGGGGATTGCTGCGCTGGACGTCGCAATCAACACTCACCTGCAGCGGGTGGTGCCTGCGGGCATGTTGGGGCGGGTCTTCGGCAATCTGTACGGCGCGATCGGGCTGGCGGCAGGGCTGTCTTATGTCTTCGGTGGGCTGTTGCTGGAGCACACCGATGCGCGCACGACCTTTGTCGCGGCAGGGGTGGGTGGGCTGCTCGCCACGGCGGCTACCGGGGTTACTTTGGCGCGTCGAGCTCGGCGATAGGTCGGCGCAGCGCCCGAGCCCCCGGTACTGCGATGAGCGCGACTCCTGCCATCACCAGGAAGGCTGCCAGCGGGTGGTCGACCAGTACGCCGACCGCGATCGCGACCAGCAGGCCGCCGAGGTTGCCTGCCATCCAGATCAGGCCGGCTGCGGTGCCTTCGGCCTCGCCCGTACGCCGTTCGACGAGTTCCAGCACGATCGGGAGAGCCGGCAGCAGCAGGAAGCCGATCACGGTGATTGCAATGAAGCCCATTGCAACGCCCGGCCACAGCGCGAGTGCGACACAGGCCAGGGCGGTGACAGACAAGCTTGCCACCAGCAACGCTGACTCGGCATGGCGGCGGACCACCAGGATCGGTACGACGGCGCTGCCGATGACTCCGGCAACGACATTGATCAGCAGGATTGTCGACGCGGTGCCGGCGCTCACTCCGGCCGGTTCGAGCAGTGCCTGGGAGAAGGTGGTCATGGCAACGAAGACGCCGAACGGGAAGATCGCCAGCACGCACAGTCGCCGGATCAACGGGTCGCCCCAGGCGGTCTGCAAGGCGCCGCGAGAAGGGCCGCGGCGCTCGACCTTGTGTTCGCCGGGCTTGCGGAGGGCAACGATCAGGTAGGCCGCGGCGAGCACCGAGAAGATTGCCGTCAGCCACAGCATGGTCGGGAGTTCGTTGCTGTCGGCGAACACCGCGGAGAGCAGGAAGGCGATCACCATGCCGGCGAAGATGCTCGCCGTACCAGCCGCGATTCCGGTCGGGCGGTCCTTCTCGGCGAGGTAGCGGCCGGTGATTCCGGTGACGGCGTTCAGTACCAGTGGTTGAGCGACCGAGGCAACGATCTGGCCGGCCAGCAGCCAGCCGTAGTCGTCGCCGCCGAGGCGCAGCAGGGCGCCGAGCGCGGTCAGTACGGCGCCGGCGATCAGGCCGCTGCGGAACCACTTGTCGAGAATCAACCCAGCGGGGATCGCGAGTACGACGTACAGGAGCGGGAAGACCTGGGCCAGCCAGCCGATCGCGTTCTCGGAGACGTCGTACCGCTCGGCGGCGACTGTGGTCACGCCGGCGAAGTTCAGCCAGACCAGCTGGGTCGCCGCTCCCACCACGGCGAATGCGGCGATCGCTCCCCAGCGACTCCGCAGTCGGACCTCGACCATCCCGTACTCCCATCCCCAAAGGCTTACCGAAGAGTAGCGTCCGGTGATCCGGTTCGGCGAGACCTCTCCGCGCACTGGTCTGACGGCCGGCGCCAAAAAACCATCGGTTTCAGAAATCGAAATCTGGGAATTTCATCAGTAATGGTCCATCGAAAGCGCACCTGGATATTGTGGACAATTGACTGAAGCATCAATTATCCATTGTGTCCAGCGTCACGTCGCGAGGCGGGGCGCGCGGAACTCCGGGGGCGGGCCGCGGGGAATTCGGCGATACTCGTGGGGTGCGAGTGCTGATTGCGGGTGTGGATCAGGAGTTCGTGGCAGCCACCGCGCGAGAGCTGCGCAGGTTGTCGATGGCGGTCGATGTCTGTGCCGATGGGAGTGCCGCGCTGGAACGCATCGGCCTGCATTCGTACGACGTGGTCGTGCTGGACAGCGAACTGCCGGAGGTGGCGGCCGACGACGTGGTCAGGAAGGTGGTCGCGTCGGGGGAAGGGCCGCGGTTGCTGTTGCTGACCCGGTCGGCGGAAGTGCTGGATCGGGTCGAGGGGTTGGCGATAGGCGCGGATGACGTGCTGTCGTGGCCGTTCGCGACCGTCGAGTTGGTGGCGCGGGTCCAAGCGCTCGGGCGCCGGTCGATGCGGGCGTTGCCGCCGGTACGCCGGTGGCAGGGCGTCGTACTGGATCTGCCGCGGCATCAGGCCAGTCGGGAGGGGCGGTTCCTACAGTTGTCGCCGAAGGAGTTCGCCGTACTGGATGTGCTGATGCGAGCCGCGGGCGTGGTGGTCAGCGCGGAGGAGTTGCTGGAGAAGGCGTGGGACGAGCACGCGGATCCGTTCACGAACGCTGTCCGGGTGACGATGATGACGCTGCGGCGGAAACTCGGTTCGCCGGCGTTGATCGAAACCGTTCCGGGGGTTGGATATCGGCTCCGGCGGACCCCGGAGACAATGACCGCGAAGTGCGGGTGAATGCGGGCCGGAGTTCGAACCTTCCGCCCCCGGAGGTCGATCCCCGGCCCGCCGGGCGTAGTGACGTCACCACTTCTTTGATTCAACACGACCAGGGCTATTGGCGGCATCAAGGAAATCCCTTATCTCACCCTTATGTCTTGGCCGAGGGTGATCCAGTAGCGCAGTACTGCGCTGTCGGGGCGCGGGTCGAGGATGCCGCCGTTGCGTTCGATGGTTCGCGCGGAGGCGGGGTTGCCGGCCAGGCAGATGAGGAGCACTCGGTCCATCCCGCGGGCCTGGGCTTCCAGCAGAATCTGGCCGAGGGCCCAGGTGGCCAGGCCGCGGCCTCGGGCTGAGGGGCGGATGCCATAGCCGATGTGGCCGGTGCGTTCGTTGAGTTCGTGGCGCAGAGCGATGCCGCGATCAGGGCCGGGGGCATTTCTTCAACGTATCAACGCGATGGCCGATGTCGGTCAGGTTGGTTGACCGGGGGTGAGGGGCGACGCAGCATCGGGCAGATGAGGATCCGTGGGTTGCTCGGGGTGTTGTTGCTGCTGGTTGGTTCAGCACAAGCGCAAGCACAGGCGGCGCCGGCGCCGGTGGTGACGATCGTCAACGGCGACGAGGCCGGGGCGACCGCGCGGTTCGTGCCGGGTGGTGACGCGGTGGACGCGCATGACGGGGAGATCCAGAAGTTCGGTTCGCGGTATTACCTGTACGGGACCAGCTACGGCTGCGGATTCGAGTGGCAGACGCCAGGGAGCCCGTTCTGTGGGTTCCGGTCGTACAGCTCGACCGATCTGGTGAACTGGCGGGACGAAGGATTCCTCTTCGATGCGAAGACCGCGGCTTGGCAGCAGCGGTGCAACGGCGCGACGTACGGGTGTTATCGGCCGCATGTCCTCTACAACGCCAGCACCGGGAAGTACGTGCTCTGGATCAACTCGTACGACGTCGGCGTCGGCTACCACGTCTTCACGGCGAGCTCGCCGACCGGGCCGTTCGTGGAGCAGGCGATTCCGAAGCTTGCCGTGAACAACGATATTCCACCAGGCGTCAACAACGGCGACCATGACGTGTTCCGCGACACCGATGGTACGGCGTACCTCGCCTACACCGACTGGCGAGCCGGCGGCGACATCATCGTGGAGAAGCTCGATCCGTCGTATCGGACCGGGACCGGGCAGCACGCGAGGCTCGGGGTGCGGTCGACCGAGGCTCCGTCGATGTTCAAGCGCAACGGCGTGTACTACCTGACGCTGTCGGATCCGAACTGCGGCTACTGCACCACCGGTACGTCCTACTTCCGGGCAGCAGCGCCTCTCGGGCCGTGGCAAGGGGCAACAAGCAACTCGGCGTGGCAGCTCAAAGATCAAGCGCTGCAGGTGACTGGCGGCGGAGTGGGGCTGAGCAAGGCCGGGGCGCAGTGGAGCGACTACGATCTGTCGTTCCGCACGACGCCACTAAAAAACGGCAGTTACGCCCAAGCAGGGTGGACTTTCAGGGCCACCGATGCGGGCACCGGCTATGTATGGATGCTGGGCAACTATCCGCATCCCGGCGCTGAGGGCGGCAATCTCACCAAAGCCGTGTTCCGCAACGGCTCGGTGCAGCGGCTGGAGGTGGTGAAGACGCCGATGCCGATCGTGAGCGGTCAGTCGTACGCCGTCCGGACGCAAGTAACCGGAAGCACCATCCGGACCTGGGTGGACGGCACCTTGGTGGACACCACCACCGACACCTCGTACGCCGCCGGCCGCGTCGGGTTCCGCGAGAGTGACGGTGAGAGCGCGCGGTTCGACGACGTACGGGTCACTGCAGCGGACGGAAGCTCTTTGCTGGCTGACGATTTCCAAACCAACCTCGAAGCTTGGTCTCCGCCCGCGGCCGCCGTGCAAGGCGTGAAGATCAGCACCGACTCCTGTGGCGGGCAACCAGCCGACGTCGCCGAGCTCCCCGGCGCCAACGGATCGACCTATCTCTACCAGAGCGACCGCTGGAACAACCGCGCTCCGAACGAGGCGCTGGCCACGCATCAGTGGGAGCCGCTGAGGTTCCGCGCCGACGGGTCGATCGAGCCGCTCGAGTGCGGCACCCGCTACGGCATCGGAGCGTTGACGGCAGACGAAGGCTTCCACTCGTACTGCGATATCGGAGCCGGCATTGCCAGGGCGCAGACGTTCACGGCAGCCAAGACCGGCGAGCTGAAGGAAGTTGCCTTCACCACCTTCCAGAAGGGACATCCGAACGCTTCACTGGAGTTCAAGGTGACCCGACTGGTAGCAGACGGTATGCCGGGCCAAACGATCGCCAGCCGCACAGTCGCAGAAGCGGACGTGAGCTGGTCGCCGTCGCGCATCGTCGTATCAGCCAAGGTGCAGGCAACCGCAGGCGAACGATTCGCGGTGGTAGCGAAGAGCGCGACGACCGGCGGCTGTTACGGGTTGGCCTACAACGACCATGATCCGCTAGCCGGCGGCGCCGCGCTCTACAGCAACGACAACGGAACTACCTGGCGGCAGGAGCAGTCCCGCGACCTCCGCGTGGACCACTCCTGACCGCGATCACTCGCCGGTGAGGTTGTCGATCTCGGGGGCCCAGCGGAAGTAGTGCGGGTCGTTGAAGGTGCCGGGCACCTTCCCGAGGCTCTTGATCACCGTCTCGGTGCTACCGACGTGGCCGAACTGGTACAGGTAGGCGGAGTTGGTGTCGCGATCGATGCCTAGGACAAGGGATCCGTCCGGACCACAGGGCGTGGCGATGAGCTGCTCGAAGACCTGCCAGGTGGAGCTACGGACCGTCCGGCCGTAGGTCTCCATCGGGTAGGTGCCGACCGGGACCAGTACCACCGACAGCGCACCCGCGCGGGTGTTCGTCAGGAAGGACTCGTAGAAGTCGTCGCGCCCGATCAGGGTCATCGACTTGACCGTGCTCAGCCCACCGACACCGCCGGTGTCGCGCCAGCCGCCGTTGCTCTCCAGGTTCCAGCGCTCGAAGGTGCCGGCGGTGTCCTGGGCGAAGAGCGTGGTCCGGGTGGGGCCGCTGACCTTCTGCTCGACCGACCGCTCGATCCAGCGGAAGTTCGACCAGCCGCCACCGACCCGGCGGTTGACGACCGGCTTGGCCGGGTCGACCTGGCCGTTGTCCTTGAGGTTGTAGGTGGTCTCGTACAGGGCGTCGCCCATCACCACCAGGCCGGACCGGGCCCGGGCCGCCTGCGGGGCGGGCACGTCGCGGAAGGTGCTGATGTGCTTGACCGAACCCGCCGGGAAGACGCCGGGGACGGACTGCACGGCGCTGACGCTGATCGGGGCGCCGGCCGTGATGGTACGAGTGGTCTGCGCGCCGGCCGTGGTGACCGAACCGAGGTCGAGTGTGCAGGCCGCGGTGGTGCCCGCCTGAGCCGGTACTGCGGTCGCGCCGAGCGTCACGGCCAGCGCCGCTGCACCCGTGAGCGCGATGGTCTTTCGGAACATGAGATCCCCTCCCCTGTGAAGAGCCCCCCTTTGTGGCCCTTGTCTGCTTAGAAGCCGCTCGGCCGCCAGAAGTTGGATATCTGTCTAGACCGTTATTTCACTCGGCTGATCGTTCCGTCAGCCTGTACTGCGACAGTCGTGCGCAGCTTGCCCACGGTGAGGTCGACGAAGACCGTCGAGCCGGTCGTGCGGGTCTTGTAGCTGACCGCGGCCTGGTAGTCGGCCGGGACGATGACGGACAGCACGGTCGCCGACTTGCCATTGCGGTTGAAGCTGACCGTCGAAGCCGGCTGCTTCGTGTTCGTGCTCGGGTAGTGCCAGCCCTGGACCGGATCCTCCTGGCCGCGTGTCACCTTGGTCGCGTCAGCCGGAAGCGCCGCCTGGTAAGGGATTTGTAGCAAGACGGTCTTCACCTTGTCGGCCGGGTTCATCGCGACAGTGGTCGTTGGCGAAGAGACAGTCACCTGCTGGCCGATCGGCAGGTGCCACTGGGTCTGGAACTCCTGGTCCTGCTCGGAGGTTGCCCGGTCGAGCGCGACGATCAGGTCCGGGTCCTTGAGCACCAGCACCGACCGCTTCCGCGACATCCCTGGCCCGGGGGTGTCAGACAGCTCGTAGAACTCCGAGGTCGGTTTGATGTCCGAGCGGACCAGCTTGGTCTCGGTCGCCCGGCCGGCCATCAGCGGGCTGGACATCACGTTGTGCGCGGACTCGCTCTTGGCCCAGCTGCGCCACTTGTCGACCTGGTAGCCGGCGTGCCCACCGTCGACCAGGATCTCGCGGCCGTGCGAGGTGTAGGTGATCGACATGTGGTCGTCGTGGCCGTGCAACGTGCGGGCCGGTCCGAACCTGATGCTGTACGTCGACTCCTGGGCGAAGGGCCGCTGTTGGCCCCAGCCGGTCCGGCCGAAGATGTACCCGGCGTCATAGATCGCGATTCGCTCGGCGGGCGGGCGCCCTTTCGCACCAAGGGTTCCGGCGTACTCCATCGGCGTACCGGGGAACAGCGTGGGCGTCTTGAGCCGCTCGGAGTCGCCGAGCTGGTGCAGCTTGCCGAAGGAGTCGGTGGCCATCGCGATGAAGTTCGCGAGCCCGGCGCGGCGGGCCTTGATGGTCGGGCTCGGGTCGGCGCCGCACTCCTGCAGGGCCTTGATCGCGCGGCCCCACAGCGTGTAGTTGAAGATCGCGTAGCCGGTGGACTGCTCGTTGGTCGCGCCCTGAGCGTCGATCGACACGGTGATCGCCCGGGCCAGCCGTCGCTCGGCGAGAGTCTTGTAGGACTCGCGGCCCAGCGTGCAGCCGATCCCGAACATCGCGATGCTCTCGTCGGTGCCGTGGTTGCCCTCGCCACCCCAGTTGATCTCCATGAACCTGGCGTGGTCCAGCAGCGACTGGTCCAGCCAGGCGTAGGCGGCCGGCAACATCTTCACCTTCAGGCCGCTGAGAATGGCCTGCCGGGTGCAGATCAGCACGTTGGTGCGGTGCATCGTCGCCTCGTGCGCGCCGACGTCGCCCTTCCAGTCGTACGGGTTGTCGTTCACCCAGTCGTGGATGATCGTCGTCACCCGGGCCATCGCCTTCTTGTCGCCGGCCCGCGCTGCCTCGATGCCCTGCCCGAGCCAGCGCAGCGAGTGCAGCCACATGTACCAGCTGGGCTGGTTGTACGGGTTCGAGCGCCAGTTGATGTCGCCCTTGCCGTTCCCCACCTGGTACGCCGGATGCACGCTCCACTGGAAGGTGTCCTCGTACAACCGGGGCAACGGGTTGGGAGTGTCGATCCCGCTGTACTGCGGACAGGCGTACGTCGCCGGCTTCACCTGGCCGGGTTTGGCCGGAGTGGTCGGCCTGGTGGCGCTCGGGATCGCCTTGGAGCCGACCTTCGCCGCGTGTTCGGACCGGGGTCCCCAGGCGGTCTGCGGTGACAGGACCACGCTGATCAGCGCGATCACCACGACGACGATTCCCGCCGTCAGCAAGGGCAACCACTGCCTGCGGGGGAGCCCGCCCAGGAGCCGTGGGGGAGTCATGCCGTCCTCACTTCGTTCAGGTCTTGACAGTTCTGGTCTAGACCGGTATTGAGGGCGGGCGTGGCCCTGGAAAAGTTGGGGATTGGTTTTTTGCTGCTACGAGATAGACGTCTGAACAGGCCCGGAATGTTGTGGCCGCAGGCAAGAAAAAAAGAAGCTCGAAGTGAGGACATGGTGAACCCCCGGTCTGCTAGGAGCAGGCCGGGGGTTCGGGTACTACGGGGGTTACGGGGTCAGCGGCTGAAGCCCGCGGTGAGGCCGCTGAGCAACTGCCGACGGCCGAGCGCGTAGAGGATCACGATCGGGAGCGTGGTCAGCACGACCGAGGCGAGCACCGCCGGGACGTTCACGGAGTACTGGCCCTGGAAGCTCCACAGGGCCAGCGGCAGGGTCCGCTTCTCCGGGCTCTGGGTCAGGATCAACGGCAGCAGGAAGCCGTTCCAGACGCCGAGGCCGTTGTAGATGCTGACCGTGACGAGGGCCGGCCGGGTGAGCGGCAGCGCCAGCATGCGCAGCATCCCCCACTCGGTCGCGCCGTCGACCCGCATCGACTCGAACAGCTCCTTCGGCACGTCCCGGATGAAGTTCGTCAGCACCAGCACCGACAGCGGGATGGAGAACGCGATCGACGGCAGGATGATCGCCAGCAGGCTGTCGTACAGCTGCATCTTGATGATCAGCAGGTAGACCGGGATGATCGTCGCCTGCAGCGGGATCGCCAGGCCCATCAGGAACAGTCCGTTCGCGCCGGCCAGGAACCGGCTGCCGGCTCCGCGGACGATCGCGTACGCGGCCATGAACGCGATCGCCACGGCCGGGAGGATCGTGCCGGCCGTGACGATCACGCTGTTCACGAAGTACCGGGGGAAGTCGGACTGGATGACGAGTTTGTAGTTCTCGATGGTCGGGTCGGCCGGTAACGCGAACGGGTTCTGGATGAAGAAGCCGGCCTGGTCCTTGAAGCTGGAGACGACGATCCAGTACAGCGGGATCAGCACGATCACCAGCCACAGCCAGCCCGCCGTGCCGCCCAGCCAGTTCCGCCGGATCAACCGCATCTCAGGCACCTTCCTGCTGGCTGGCCGTGGTGCTGCCGCCGAGCCGGCGCAGCAGGAGGGCGAGGGCGAGACCGATCAGGACCAGCAGGACCGCGATCACGCTGGCCGGTCCCATCAGGTTGGCCTGGAACCCGCGTTTGTACATGTCCAGCGCGAGCACCCGGGTGGCGTCACCGGGCCCACCCGCGGTGAGCACGAAGATCAGGTCGAAGAAGGTCAGCGAGCCGACCACCATCAGGGTGGACGAGGTGATGATCGTGTACTTCAGCTGCGGCACGGTGATGGAGAAGAACTGCCGGATCCGGCCGGCCCCGTCGATCGAGGCGGCCTCGTACATCGTGGTGGGGATCTGCCGGACGCCGCCCTGGTAGATCAGCGAGTGGAACGGGATGAACTGCCAGGAGACGACGAAGATCACCACGCCGAGCGCGAGGTGGTCCCGGCCGAGCCAGTCCTGGGTCAGGAACTCCAGGTGCAGGCCGGCGCCGAGACCGAAGTTCGGGTCGAGCAGCGCCTTGTAGGTGATCGCGATCGCGGCCGAGCTGAGCAGCAGCGGTACGAAGTACAGGACGGCGAGCAGGGCGCGGTAGCGCTGCCGGCCGGCCAGGAAGACGCCGAGCAACAGGCTGATCGGGGTCTGCGCGGCCCAGGACAGGATCATGATCTCGAACGTCACGAACAGCGAGTGCGGCAGCCCCGGATCGCTCAGCACCGTGCGCCAGTTGGCGAAACCGGCGGGGTGCAGAGCGCCGAGGCCGTCCCACTGGACGAAGCTGAGCAGCAGTACTCCGACCAGCGGGACGACCCCGAACACCGTGAAGATCGCGAGGGCGGGGAGGGCCATCCACGCGACCGAGCCGCTCCGGCCGGCGTGCGAGGGCGTCCGCCGCGCCCGTACGACGGTCGGAGCGGCCGCCGTCACTTGCCGATCACCTTGTTCATGTTGTCGGCGAACTGCTGCGGCGAGATGGAGAGCTGGAACAGCTTGGCGATGTTGTCCAGCAGCGTCTCGGCCGCGGTCGGGCTGAGCGCCTGGTCCCAGGACTGGGCGAAGACCTTCGCCTTGCTGGAGGTGTCGTAGACGAACTTCAGCCACTCGGCGTCGTTCTTGTCGGTGACCGAGCCGAGCTTCTCGTTGGAGCTCTTCACCACCGGGATGTTGCCGCTCTTCACCCAGGCGTCGACCGAGGCGTCGTCGAGGGTGGCGGTGGCGAGGAACTTCTTCGCGACGGCCTTGTCGGCGTCGCTGGCCTTCGAGGAGATCGACAGGTACTGGCCCGGGTTACCGACCGTGCTGCTCGGGTCGCCCTTGCCGCCGTCGACCGGCGGGAAGTTCATGTAGCCGAGGTGGCCGTCGGTGACGAACTTGCCGCCGTCGGCCTTCATCCCGCCGTAGGTCCAGGCGCCGTGCACCATCATCGCGGCCTTGCCGGTGTAGAGCAGGGCCTGGTCGGCGTTGGAGTCGGCGGTGATCGAGGAGAAGCCCTTGATGAAGCCGTTCGCCTTGATCAGCTTCTGCATCTCCTCGAGGGCCTTCAGCGCCGACGGGTCGGACCAGCCGTTGGCCTTGCCGTCGAAGATGTTCTGGAAGACCTCGCTGCCGCCGATCCGGTCGAACAGGAACTCCAGCCACATCATGTTGGTCCAGCGCGACTGGCCGCCGAGCGAGAACGGCGCGATGCCCTTGTCGTTGAACTTCGGCACCAGATCCAGGATGTCGCCCCACGACTGCGGCGGCTCGGCGCCGATCTTCTCGAACGCGGTCTTGTTGTAGTACAGGACGATCGGCGTGGTGGTCTCCACCGGCATCGCGTAGATCTTGCCGCCGACGGTGGCCGCGCCGAACGCGGACGGGAAGATCGAGTCCTTCAGCGCGGCGTTCTCGCCGAACCAGCTGGTCAGGTCCTCGACCTGGCCGGCGTCGACGTAGCTCTTCAGGCCACCACCGCCCCAGCCCCAGATCAGGGTCGGGCCCTGGCCGGCCCCGATCGCGGTCTTGATCTTCTGCTTGAAGGCGTCGTTCTGGAACGTGTTCGTCTTCAGCTGGGTGCCCGAGTTGGCCTCGTTGAACCGCTTGACCTGGGCTTCGCGGATGCCCTGCTGGGGCTGTCCGGTGAGGTACCAGTACGAAGCGCCGGTACCGGTGGCTTCGCCGCCCGTCGTGCCGCCGGTGGTCTTGGGGCCGGATGTCCCGCAGGCGGCGAGGCCGGCGGCCATCGCGGCGCTGCCGGCGGACAGGCGAAGGAAATTGCGCCGAGAAGTCGTCATGTTTCGTAACGTAGATTTCGGGAGTATTGCTGTCAAGGGCTTGAAGAGTCCGTATTTATGAGTCAGATTAAGACATATGGGTGACGACGGAGTAACGAAACATTTCGAAACTATCGCTTGGCGTGATGTCTCGTTACCGGCTGAAAAGCGTGCCGAACTGCTCTTGCAGGCGATGACGCTGGCGGAGAAGGTCGCCCAGCTCGGCAGCCGCTGGGTCGGCAACGACATGGCCGAGACCGAACAGCCGGTCGAGGAGCAGCTCAACGTCGCGCCGATGCAGGACGTCTTCGCCGCGGGCGGATCGATCTCGCTGGAGGATGCCAGCCGGGACGGGCTCGGCCAGCTGACCCGGGTCTGGGGCAGCGTGCCGCTGACTGTCGAGGAGGGCGTCGCGGAGGTGATTCGCCAGCATCACGTGGTGCTGGCCGGGTCGCGGCTCGGCGTACCGGCGCTGGTGCACGAGGAATGTCTGACCGGCTTCACGACGTACGGTGCAACGGTTTATCCGACAGCGCTGGCCTGGGGCGCGACCTTCGATCCATCGCTGGTCGAGCGGATGGCGGCGGCGATCGGGCGGGACATGGCCGCCGCTGGTGTGCAGCAAGGGCTGTCGCCGGTGCTTGACGTAGTACGGGATTATCGGTGGGGGCGGGTCGAGGAGACGATCGGCGAAGACCCTTATCTGGTAGGGATGCTGGGCTCCGCGTATGTGCGCGGGCTGCAGAGCGCAGGCGTGATCGCGACCCTCAAACACTTCGCCGGGTACTCCGCCTCGCGGGCCGGACGCAACCACGGACCGGTGTCGATCGGACGGCGGGAGCTGCTCGACATCCTGCTGCCGACCTTCGAAATGGCCATCTCCACCGCCGATGCGGGCTCGGTGATGACCTCGTACTCCGACCTGGACGGGCTGCCGGCCGGCGCTGATCCGTGGCTGTTCACCCAGGTACTCCGCGACGAGTGGGGCTTCCCGGGCACGGTCGTTTCGGACTACTGGGCCGTGCCGTTCTTGGCCAAGATGCATCGGGTGGCGGCCACCGTCGACGATGCCGGAGCGCTGGCCCTTGCCGCAGGCACCGATGTCGAGCTGCCGGACACGATCGGCTTCGGGGCCGGGCTGATCGAGCGGGTCGAGTCGGGTGAACTCTCCGAGGACCTGATCGATCGCGCGGTCCGCAGAGTCCTGCTGCAGAAGGCGCAACTGGGTCTGCTCGATCCGGACTGGACGCCGGAAGGTTCGGTCGCGCCTCGCGACTTCGACTCGGCGGAGAACCGTGCGCTGGCGCTCGAGTTGGCCGAGCGGTCCGTCGTCCTGCTCGACGCCGGGATCGCCTTGCCGCTGGAAAGCCTCGAGCTGCGCAAGATCGCGGTGGTCGGGCCGACGGCCGGCGATCCGCGCAGCTTCATGGGCTGCTACGCCTTCCCCAATCACGTCCTGCCGCGCTACCCGGATCGCCCGATGGGCATCACTGTGCCCACCCTGTTTGATGCCTTGGGCAAGGAGTTGCCCGGGGTCGAGCTGGTCCACGAGCACGGGAGCGCTGTGCTCGGTGAGGACCGGTCCGGCTTCGCTGCCGCGGTCGAAGCGGCGCGAGGCGCCGACCTGGTGATCGCGTGTGTTGGCGATCTGTCCGGCTTGTTCGGCCAGGGATCGTCCGGGGAGGGCTGCGACGCGGAGGATCTGCGGCTGCCCGGCGTACAAGGAGAGTTGCTGGCGGCACTGCTCGACTCTGGTACTCCGGTCGTCGTGGTGGTCGTCTCCGGTCGGCCCTACGCCTTGGGAGATGTTGCCGGGCGGGTGGCTGGGTTGGTGCAGGCGTTCTACCCGGGCCAGGAGGGTGGGTCGGCGATCGCCGGTGTGCTGAGTGGGCGGATCGTGCCCAGCGGCAAGCTGCCGGTGCAGATCCCACGGCAGCTTGGTGGCCAGCCGGGGACCTACCTGCAGCCTCCGCTTGGGAGCGTGGAGAGTGCAGGCATCAGTGGGTTGGAGGCGTCGCCGCTGTATCCCTTCGGATTCGGGGCGTCGTACACGAGCTTCGAGGTCGACGATCTGCGGCTCAGCGCGGACGAGATCGCGACCGACGGCACGTTTGAAGCGACCGTTCGGGTGCGCAACACCGGCACGCGAGCCGGTGACGAGGTCGTCCAGCTCTACCTGCACGACGTGGTCGCGCAGGTGGCCAGGCCGTTGAAGATGCTGACCGGATTCGCCAGGGTGTCGTTGCAGCCAGGCGACTCGGCGGAGGTCGCCTTCCAGGTGCATGCCGACCGGACCGCTTACAGTGGGCCCGATCTGCGACGCATCGTCGAGGCGGGCGAGCTCGAAGTACTGGTGGGGACTTCGTCGGCTGATCTGCCGTGCCGCGCGACCGTGCGCGTCACCGGTGCGACGCGGGTGGTGGGCCACGATCGTACGATGATCACGCCTGTCGAGATCCGCCCGACAGGACGAGAAGGGTGAGGAGGTGCCGCGCTTGACCGGCCGTGTCACGTTGGCCACCGTTGCCGCCACCGCGGGAGTCTCGGTCGCGACCGTCTCCAAGGTTCTCAACGGGCGCAGCGACGTCTCCGAATCGACCCGTGCCCGCGTGCAGGAGATCCTGCGTGAGCACGAGTACGTCGGCCGCCGGCCCGAGCAGGTCGAGCGGATCACGGTCGAGTTGTTCTACCAGGGATTCCTCAACAGCTACTCGGTCGAGGTGATCCAGGGTGTGGTCGAGGCAGGGCAGGCGGCTGATGTCGATGTCGTCCTCGGATCGCGGCCGCTGCCGACTGCTCCCCGGAGTACGGGGCGGGCGGCGCAGTGGATCCGCGAGCTGACCGCGACCGGACGGCGCGCGGTCATCGGGATCACCTCCGAGCTGACCGATGCCGACCTCGCCGCGTTGTCGCGGGCCCGGTTGCCGCTGGTCGTGGTCGATCCGATCAGCATCGCGCAGCCCGACGTGATCAGCGTGGGATCGACGAACTTCGCCGGTGGGATGGCCGCGACGCAGCACCTGCTGTCACTCGGGCATCGGCGGATCGCCTACCTGGGCGGGCCGCCGAGCTCAGGCTGCAACCAGGCCAGGCTGAACGGCTTCCGCGGCGCGATGGAGGCCGCGGGGGTCGCAGTACCGAAGGAGTATGTCTGGCTCCGCGAGTTCCTGTACGACGACGGTCTGGCCGGCGGCGCCGCGCTGCTCGACCTGCCCGAACCGCCGACCGCGATCTTCGCCGGCAGTGACGAGACCGCCCTCGGCCTGATGGAGGCCGCCCGGGCTCGGGGGCTTCGGGTCCCTGAGGACCTCAGCGTCATCGGCTTCGACGACACCCAGGTGGCGCGCCTCGCATCGCCGCAGTTGACGACCATTCGCCAGCCGCTGCGTGACATGGGCGCCGTCGCGCTGCGGACCGCGTTGCAGTTGGCGGCCGGCGAGAAGGTCGACTCCCATCACGTCGAGCTGGCGACCCGCTTGATCGTCCGCGACTCCACGGCCGAGCTGGCCCGCGTCCCCGTCAGCTGACCGCGCGGGGAGTTGCTCCGGGGCCGGGGCGGAAGGCGACCTCGCGGGGCGTCGGGACATGGCCGGCATCGCACTGGAGAGTGACCGTCACCGCGCCGCCGCAGCCTCGATGCTCGGGCAGCAACGGCGGGCCGTCGTCCAGCGGTAGGTACTGGTCGCCCCACTGCACCAGCGCGACCATCACCGGATAGAGGTCGAGACCGGCCTGGGTCAGCCGGTACTCGTAGCGTTCGCGTTGACCCGGGGTGCGGTACGCCTCGCGGCGGAGCAGTCCGCGATCGATCAGTGACGCCAGCCGGTCGGTCAGCACTTGGCGCGGGATGATCGCGCGGGCTCGGATGTCCTCGAATCGCCGGACGCCGACGAACACCTCACGCAGCACGTGGAAGGTCCACTTCTCGCCGAGGATCTCCATCGTGCGGGAGATCGTGCAGTTCTCGGTCGACCAGTGCATGGCCTCCGGTACCGCGTGCTCTGCTGTGCTCATGGTTCGAGGATAAGTCTGCTTGACAGACTCAGCCAAGTCGGGCCAAGCTGAATCCGTGAATCAGACTCAGGTGATCGAGCCGCCGGCCACGCATCAGCTGGTACTCCGGCCGGCGGGTGGCGCGGATGCGGCGTCGCTGTCGGAGATGTTGCTGGGGCTGCCGGAGTGGAGTCTCTACATGCGCTTCCAGACCGCGATCGGGAGTCCGCCGCGGCCGGAGTTGCTGCAGCAGATGCTCGAGCCGAACGGCGCTGCCTGGGTCGCCGAGCGCGACGGCCGGGTGATCGGTCACTCGATGTGGGCGTGGGTCGCGGGCGTCGAAGTACCGACTGTGGAGTTGGCCGTGATCGTCGCCGAGGCGGAGCAGCGCCGCGGGCTCGGCGTACAGCTGATGACGGAGTCTGGTCGGCACGCCTTGGCGGCCGGCGCTGGTCAGTTCCTGGTGATGGTCAGTGCGATGAACGACAAGGTGCTGCGGATGGTCCGGCGCCGCTGGCCGAGCGCGCGGGTGGAGCGCGACGGCGCGCTGCTCAACTTCACCGTCCCGGCGGCCGACTTCTTCACTGGCTGACCGGTGGCAGTTTGCGGGTGTCGATGAGCTGCTGGGCCACGTCGCGGAGCTTGGTGTTGCTGTCCTGGGAGTAGCGGCGCAGTACGCCGAAGGCCCGGTCGGCGTCCAGGTCGAAGCGCTCCATCAGGATGCCCATCGCCTGGCCGACCAGCTTGCGGGCGTCGACGGCCTGGGCCATCGTCTCCTCGTTGCGGGCGTTCGCGACGGCGATCGACGCGTGCCGGGCCAGGATGTGGCCGATCGCCAGGTCGTCGGAGTCGAAACTGTTCGGTTGCTCGCCGAACAGGCTGAGCACCCCCACCGGCTGGCTCGCAGGCATCAGTGGCAGGTGCAGGACGCTGCGGATCCCGATCGACGCGGTGAGCGCGGCCCATTCCGGCGACCAGCGGTCGTCGGTCGTCGCATCGGCGACCGAGACGGGGGTGCGGCTCTCGAGGCTGGCCATCAGCGGGCCCTGGCCGCTGTCGAGCTGCAGTTGGTAGAGGCGGGTGATCACCGGGGCCGTGACCGCCGCGATCACCGGGGTCTGGCCGCGCTCGATCAGCACCAACCCGGCGTACCGGCAGGACAGGGCCTGGCGGGCGAACTGCACCGCGGTCTCGACGGTCTCCGCCACGCCGTCGGAGTCGTGGAGCTCCACGGCCAGCTGCGCGAAAGCATCCGCCGTGGGGTGCTGAGAAGACATCCGTCCGTTTCCTCCTCCTCGCCGAGTTCAGGAGTCAGCCTAGCCATTCGCTTGCCCGCCGGGGCAAGCTGGTGAGCGTCCCGGAGAGAGGAATCGCAGATGTCTGCCGCACTCGCACCGCACGGTCTGCACCACGTCACTGCCATCGCGGAGGACCCGCAACGCAACGTCGACTTCTACACCACCGTGCTGGGGCTCCGACTGGTCAAGCGCACCGTCAACTTCGACTCGCCCGGCAACTATCACCTGTACTACGGCGACGAGTCCGGCCGGCCTTCGACGCTGCTGACCTTCTTCCCCTGGCCGGGAGCCGACGCCGGCCGGCAGGGCACCGGGCTGACCACGGCGACCGCGTTCAGCATCCCGCCGGAGGCGCTCGGCTGGTGGCAGAAGCGGCTCAAGGATCTCGGCGTCGACTCCGACGAGCCGGTCGCGCGCTCCGACGAGGAGGTACTCCGGTTGCGGGATCCCGACGGCCTGGTGATCGAGCTGGTCGCCTCTGACGGCGACTCGCGATCGGGGTGGGACGGAGCGGCCGCAGTACCGGCCGACAGTGCGATCCGAGGCCTGTACTCCGTGACGATGACCGAGCGCGAGCTCGAACCGACCGCCGAGTTGCTGTCGGGGATGCTGGGCATGTCCTTCGGCCACAACACCGCCGACCGCACGCGGCTGGTGATGTCAGGCGGCCAGGAGGGTACTGCGGTGGATGTCCTGCCCAGCAAGGAGTCTCGCGGCTTGCAGGCGGCGGGCACCGTGCACCACATCGCCTTCCGTGCGCCGGATCAGGAGACGCAGGCGCAGTGGCGGCTGCAGCTGATCGAGGCCGGGATCAACGTCACCGAGATCCTCGACCGGCAGTACTTCACCTCGATCTACTTCCGCGAGCCAGGCGGGGTGCTGCTCGAGATCGCCACCGACCAGCCGGGCTTCACCGTGGACGAGCCGCTGCTGGAGCTCGGTCAGCACCTCAAGCTGCCGCCGTGGCTGGAGCCGAACCGCGAACAGATCCAGAACGCGCTGCCACCCCTGCGTGTGCCCGGTGAGTGACATCCTGCACCGGTCGCACGTCTGGCAGCCAGGGACCGGGACGCCGCTGCTGCTCTTGCACGGCACCGGGGGCAACGAGTTCACCCTCTTGCCGCTGCGGGAGCATCTCGTGCCCGGGGCGCCGGTGCTGTCCGTGCGCGGGACGGTGCTGGAGAACGAGATGCACCGCTTCTTCCGGCGGGTGCAGGAGGGCGTCTTCGACGAGGACGACCTGCGCGCGCAGGCCGACAAGTTGGCTGAGTTCCTGGTGGCGGCCGAGGCGAAGTACGGCGTACCGGCGGGGGCTTGGGTCGCCGTCGGCTTCTCGAACGGGGCCAACATGGCATCCGCGCTGCTGCTGCGGCGGCCGGAGTCGCTTGCTGCTGCTGTGTTGCTAGGGGCAATGGTTCCGTTCGCGGACCCGGGCCCCGAGGACCAGACACTGGCGGGCAAGCGGGTGCTGATCGTCAACGGCGATCAAGACCCGATGGCGACGGCCGACCAGACCCGGACCCTCGCGGCCAACCTGCGGCGCCGCAGTGCCGCCGTCGAAGTACAGGGCTTCGACGGCGGCCACACGATCGATCCTCGGCAGCTGCCGAGGATCAGGCAGTTCCTTACTGACGGATGTGCTTGACCCAGTCGGCCGGTACTGCGCCCTCCGGGCCGGGGGCCGGTTGGGTGACCGGGTGGTTGATCGGCGGGGCCAGCTCGGGGCCCTCGACGATCTCCTCGGTCCTGAAGTCCCAGAACCAGTCCTCGCCCGGCTCGTAGGACTGGATGATCGGGTGGTTGGTCTCCGCGGCGTGCGCGCTGGCGTGCTGCGAGGGGGAGCTGTCGCAGCAGCCGATGTGCCCGCACTCGGCGCAGCGGCG
This sequence comes from Kribbella sp. NPDC056861, assembly GCF_040687575.1. Taxonomy (NCBI): domain Bacteria; kingdom Bacillati; phylum Actinomycetota; class Actinomycetes; order Propionibacteriales; family Kribbellaceae; genus Kribbella; species Kribbella sp. NPDC056861. Next base: position 1,045,741 of record NZ_JBFBNQ010000003.1, read on the forward strand.
CAGGTGGAACCACCAGCCGCCGCCGTCGGTGCACTCGACACAGCCCGGTCCCGAGGGTGCGACCTCAGGCTTGATCCCGGCGTCGTTCGTCATCCCGTCAACCTCTTCCGTCGATTGCTCGCAGCCTAAGCGTAATCAGGCGCCGGGGACGGTCAGCAGCCCCGCGAAGACCTCGTCGAGCGCCATCTTGGCCGCGCCGAGGGCGACCGAGTCGGCGCCCATCGTCGAGGTGACCACGTCGACCGGGAGCAGCGTCAGCTTGGCCAGTTCACGCCGGAACGGCTCGGCGATGATCGCGCCACCGCGTGACATGCCGCCGCCCAGGACGACCACCTCGGGGTCGATGGCCAGCGCCAGTACGGCGGCGCCGCGGGCCAGCACCTCGGCGAACTCGATCAGTACCGCGAGGCTCTCCGGATCCTGCAGCGCGGCCGAGGCGATCACGAACTCGCCCTCCTGACCGGACGGCGCACCCACCTCGGCGGCGAGCGCCGCGCCGCGGGCGTGCAGCCGCTCGACCGCCTCCGCCCAGCCGAGCATCGGCAGCACACCGATCTCGCCGGCGGCGCCGTGCCTGCCCTGATGGACGTGCCCGTCGATCACCACACCGGACCCCGCCCGGTGGCCGGCGAACATGTAGACGATGTCGCGGTGCTTCTGCGCCGCGCCCTTCCAGTGCTCGGCCAGCGCCGCCAGCTTCACATCGTTGGCGACGGCAACAGGTTTCCCGAGGCCGTCGGAGAGGAGCTGCGGGACGTCGACCTCGGTGAATCCAGGCAGCGAGTACGGTGCCAGCCCTGATCCGTACGGCCCGACCCGTACGTCGGACACTCCCTCGGCGGCCCGCAGCGCACCAGTGATCCCGCAGGCCACCCCGGTGATCACGGCCGGATCGAGTCCCGCGTCGGCCCAGCAGGCCAGCGTGGTGTCGATCGCGGCCTGCAGCCGGTCGGTGGCGGGCAGGTCCGGACTCAGCTCGACCCGGCGCGACGCCAGGGTGTTCCCGCGCAGATCGGTGACGACTGCCATTGATTTATGTGCGCCGATGTCGATTCCGCTGACGTAGCCGGACTCGGCGCGGAACCTGAAGTGGCGAGCGGGGCGGCCGGCGGCGCGGCTGGACGACGTACGGGGTGGGGCTGTTTCTTCGACGCGTTCCTCGGCCAGCAGCTCGGCGAGCAGATCCTCGGCGGTCGGGCGGGAGACGCCGATCGCGTGGCGCAGCTCGCGAAGGGTGAGGCTGGGTGCCTCCACGAAGGCGCTCAGGGCGGCGGAGAAGTTGAGTCTGCGGAGCAGCGACGGATCGCCCAGCCGCCCACCCGACTTCTCGTCACTACTCACAATCAGACACTAACCAACGGGCCGAAAAGTTTTCTCGGAGGTGGTGTCGAGAACCGGTGGTCGAGTTCGACGCTGGGGTGTGGCAGCCGCAAGGGTTGCTCCGACCGAGAGGGAATCGAGATGTCGTTCCAGGCGTACTTGGACAAGATCGAGGACAAGACCGGCCTGACCCCGCGCGAGCTGGTCGAGCTGGCGAAGGAGAAGGGCTTCGATGCGCCGGCCACCAAGGCGGGTCAGATCTGCGACTGGCTGAAGGCGGACTACGACCTCGGCCGCGGGCACGCGATGGCGCTCGTGTACGTGATCAAGAACGGCGCCGGCATCGGCGACAAGCACGTCGGCAGCACCGGGGTGCACCGCGACGAGTCGAACACCCTGTGGCTGGACGGCAAGGCCAGCAAGCCCGCCGACTGGGCTCAGGCGTGAGACACACCTGAGCCCAGCACGCTCGCCGTCGCGCCGTGGCAGGCTCTTTCTATGCAGACCTGGGTCTGGCGGTTGCACACGATCAGCGCTGCGGCATGCGCGGCGTACTGCGTGCTGCTGCTGGCCGTCCTGCAGCAGAGCAGAGGCGCTGAGTGCGCGCCGGGCACGGACTGCAATCCGCATGGCTTCCTGACGATCTTCGTGGTGGTCACCGGGATCATGCTGGCCGGGCCCAGCCTGGCCGCCTGTCTGTTCAGCAGGAGGCACAGCGAGGCGGGGCCGGCGCTCGGGCTGCTGACGTCGATCCTGTTGCTGGGCCTGAACGCCGGGATCGAGCACGTGCCGGCCTGGCTCCCGCCGCTGACCTGGGTGGTCGGCGGCTGGTTCCTGGTGATCAGCCTGGCCGGTCTGGCGCTGTTCCGCGGCGCCCGGTCGCCGTCCGTCGGCTGAGCGGAACGCCTGTACCGTACTGGGGTGGATCAGGAAGCGCGGGAGAAGCTCTCTCCCCGGGACAAGTGGATCACCATCTTCGGGCGTAAGCCGGTGCTCGAGGCGCTGAACGATCCGTCGTTGTCGGTGGCGAAGGTCGTGGTCGCGGACAACGCCGGCGGCGGTTCGCTGGACGAGATCGTCCGGGCCGCGTCCCGGACCGGTACGCCGGTGGAGCGGGCGACCGCGTCACGGGTGAAGTGGCTGGCCGGCAACGGCAAGCACGACCAGGGCGTGGTGGCCGACGTGAACGCGCCGCGGATGACACCGCTGGCCGACTTCGTGCGAGCCCGTGGCAAGCGGCCGACCAACGTGTTCCTGCTCGACGGGGTGACCAACCCGGGCAATGTCGGGATGATCCTGCGAACCGCGACCGGGGCCGGCTTCGACGGGGTGATCCTGCCGCGCGCCGGCACGCCGCATGTCGGGCCGCTGGTGATCAAGGCGTCCGCGGGGGTCGCGTTCCAGGCGCCGATCGTGAACGTGGCGACGGCGAAGGCGGCCGTCAACCTGCTGGTCGAGGCGGGGTACCGCGTCTACGGGCTCTCGGCTCGGTCCAAGCAGTCGCTCTTCAAGGCGGAGTTGGCGCCGCGCGCGGTCTTCGTCCTCGGCGGCGAGACGAACGGCATCACCGTCGAGACCGACGAGGATCTGCAGATCCCGTTGCATGCCGGGGTGGAGTCGCTCAACGTGGCGGTCGCCGCGGCGATCGTTGCCTTCGAGGTCACCAACCGCGACTGAGCTGTCGCCGCACCCCCTCAATTACTGATTCGGCCTTGCGTGATCGCAACGGTCCGGTTTACCGTCCCGGTTAACGTTTAAGTGCGCGTTAGTGAGCGAAGGGCGGCTGGGATGAGCAAGTTCGGGCGACGGAGGTTCTTGGAGCTGAGCGGTGGCGCACTCGGGGCGGCCGCGCTGGGCTCGACGCTGGCGGGGTGTGGCGACGGCGGCGCGGCCGGTGGGGGCGCGAAGGCTTCGGGTGACGTGGCGCTGCCGACGTACAAGGCGTTCGAGGGGCTGCGGCCGGAGTTGGCTGGGGCCGAGTCGGGGCTCGAGCCTGGGTTCCTGCAGTTCCCGGAGAACGCGATCGCGAGTGTTCAGGGGCCGCCGCTGAAGAGCGCGGTGACCGCGTTGACCGAGACGTTCGCGACGCCGCCGCCCCCGATGGGCAGCAACCCGATGTGGCAGGCGCTCAACCAGGCGCTCGGCGGCGAGCTCAAGCTCACCATCGGCACCGACCCGGGCTACCCGGAGAAGTTCGCGACGCTGCTGGCCGGCGACTCGCTGCCGGACCTGATGTGGTTGCCGCCGAACCAGGGCATCCCGAACATCGGCCCGATGCTGGAGGCCAAGTTCCAGGACCTGACCAAGTACCTCGTCGGCGACGCCGTACTGGAGTATCCGAACCTCGCCGCGCTCAAGCCGGCCTCGTGGCGTACCGCCGTGGTGAACGGCAAGATCTGGGGCGCGCCGATCCCGTCCACGCCGTTCGGCCAGGTGATGATGGGCAACCCGCGGACCTGGGAGAAGGTCGGCGGCCTGCAGTGCAAGACTGCCGACGAGTTCTTTGCCAAGTGCAAGGACTTGACCCGCGGCACGAACTACGCGCTCGAGCCGGCGATCGTGAACATGCTGCACATGTTCGGCGAGTGGTTCGGCGCCCCGAACTCCTGGCGGGTCAACCCGGACCGGTCGCTGACCCATCTCTACGAGACCGACAACTACCGGGCCGCCGTCGAGTACGCCGCCAAGCTCTGGGCAGCCAAGGTGTTCTACCCCGACCTCAACCTCGCGGACGCGACGCCCAAGACGGTCAACGGCCAGATCGCGGCGCAGGTCACCGTCGGGCCGCGGGCGACCGCCGACTTCCGCGCGGCCGATCCGACGTTGTTCGTCGACACGTTGATCCCGTTCGGCCATGACGGCAAGGCCAAGCCGGTCTACGACATGGGCTACGGCACCGTCGGGTTCACCCCGTTCCGGCAGGCCGACGAGGGCCGGATCCGTGAACTACTTGCCTTGGTCAACTACCTGTCGGCGCCGTTCGGCACCAAGGAGTACCTGCAGAAGAACTTCGGCACGGCGGGCCAGCAGTACACCCTGGACGCCAAGAAGAACCCGGTGCTCAACTCGGCCGGCAACCAGCAGGCGCCCGGTCTGGTCAGCGCGCTGCAGATCATGACCGCGCCGGAGTCGGTGATCTTCAACCCGGCCTTCCCCGAGGACACCCGCAAGATCCACGCCACCGAGCAGAAGCTGCTCGCGTACGCGATGCGCAACCCGACCGCGGGCACCTACTCCGACACCAGCAGCAAGGTCGGCACCAAACTGACCGCGGCCTTCCGCGACACCATCGTCGACATCGTCACCGGCCGGCAGCAGATCGGCGCGTACGACGCGGCGCTGAAGCGCTGGAAGAGCGGCGGCGGCGACAAGATGCGTGGTGAGTTCGAAGCCGTGCTGCCCGCCGGCGTACCGGTGACAGGGTCTTGAGCCGGCGCAAGCAGCAGGAGTTGCCGTTCGGCGTCAGGCTGCGGCGGGACTGGCAGATGCTGGTCCTGATGGTGCCGGGGGTGCTGTTCCTGCTGGTCTTCTTCTACCTGCCGGTGCTCGGCAACGTGGTCGCCTTCCAGGACTTCCAGCCGTACCTCGGCATCATGCACAGCGAGTGGAACGGCATCCAGAACTTCGTCAACCTGTACGCCAACCCGGACTTCTGGGACGCGCTGCGCAACACGCTGCTGCTCGCCGCGGTGCAGCTGGTGCTGTTCTTCCCGGTACCGCTGGGCCTCGCACTGATCGTGGATTCCCTGGTCAGCAACAAGATCCGGCGTGCGTTCCAGACCATCGCCTACCTGCCGCACTTCCTGTCCTGGGTGCTGGTGATCGCGTTGTTCCAGCAGTCGCTGGGCGGCGCGGGCTTCGTCAACAACCTGCTCCGGCAGGCCGGCTTCGACCCGATCCCGTTCATGACCAACCCGGACACCTTCCCGCTACTGGTCGTCGGTCAGCTGATCTGGAAGGACGCCGGCTGGGCGATGATCATCTTCCTCGCCGCGCTGTCGGCGGTCGACGTCTCCCTGTACGAGGCTGCCGCCGCGGACGGCGCGGGTCGCTGGCGGCGGCTCTGGCACATCACCCTGCCGTCGATGCGCACGGTGATCGTGTTGCTGCTGATCCTGCGGATCGGCGACATCCTGAGCGTCGGGTTCGAGCAGTTCATCCTGCAGCGCGACTCGGTCGGGCCGGGCGCTGCCGAAGTACTCGACACCTTCACGTACTACGCCGGCGTGGTCGGCGGCGACTGGAGCAGCGGGGCCGCGGCCGGGCTGGCCAAGGGCGTCATCGGCGCGCTGCTGCTGTGGGGCGCGAACACGATCGCGCACCGGCTCGGCGAGCCGGGCATCTTCCAGAAGCGAGGTGAATCGTGAGGCCGATCTGGAAGGAACGCCCGAGTCCGGCGTACCAGACGATCAAGGCGGTGGTGCTGGGCGGTTTCGCGCTCGCGATCGTCATCCCGATCATGGTGGTGATCTCGACCTCGCTGGCCAGCGACCAGGACATCATCGAGGCCGGCGGCTACGTGCTCTGGCCGTCGCACCCGACGTTCAAGGCGTACGACACGTTGTTCAGCGGTGGGCTGATGGCGCGGGCGATCGGGGTCAGCGTCTTCGTCACGGTGATCGGTACGGCGATCGCGCTGTTCACCACGATCGCGCTCGCCTACGCCACCTCGCGGCCGGTGCTGCTCGGGCGGCCGGTGTTGCTGCTGGTGCTGTTCACGCTGCTGTTCGCGCCGGGCATCATCCCGATGTTCCTGATCGTGAAGCAGCTCGGGCTGATCGACAGCCTCTGGTCGCTGATCCTGCCGGGCGCGCTCGGTGCCTTCAACTTCGTGGTGATGCGGACCTTCTTCATGAACGTGCCGGCCGAGATCCTGGAGAGCGCACGGATCGACGGCGCGAGTGACTTCACCATCCTGCGCCGGATCGTGATGCCGCTGTCGAAGGCGGTGATCGCGGTGGTCGGGCTGTTCTACGCGGTCGGCTTCTGGAACGCGTTCTTCAACGCGCTGCTCTACATCAACGACACGTCCAAGTGGCCGGTGCAGGTGATCCTGCGGACCTACGTGCTGCAGGGCAAGTCGCTGTCGGCCGACCAGCTCGGCGTGACGCCGTTGCCGCAGCCGCAGTCACTGCAGATGGCGGTCGTGGTGGTCGCGCTGGTGCCGATCGCAATGGTCTACCCGTTCCTGCAGCGGCACTTCAACAAGGGCGTCATCACCGGAGCGGTCAAGGGCTGAGAGAATCGGTTCATGGCCACGGGGATGACCGACAAACCGACGCTGCGGACGGTTGCCGCCGCCGCGGGCGTCTCGATCGCGACGGTGTCGTACGTGCTGTCCGGGCACCCGCGCAGTCAGACGATCTCGGACAACACCGCGGACCGGGTGCGGGAGGCGGCCGCGCGGCTCGGCTACCGGCGCAACGATGCCGCCCGCGCGATCCGGACCGGCAAGTCCGATCTCGTCCTGCTCTCGCTGAGTGTGCTGGCCGATCCGTGGGCGCAGGCGGTGGCGGCCGATGTCAGCGCAGCGGTCCAGCCGCTGGGCAAGACCGCGCTGATCGTGGCCGACGGCGACTGGCGGACCGTGCTCGCGAACCGGACGCCGGACGTGATCTTCATCGACCACGTGCACGACGACCCCTCACTGGTCGCCGATCTGCTGGCGTTCGCGGCGCAAGGCGTGCAGATGGTCGTGTTCAGCGAGGTGCTGGAGCCGCAGGGCTTCGATGTGATCCGCTCGGGTGCCGAGCCGCGTTGTCACCTGGCCGTCGAGCATCTGCTGGAGCGGCACACGCGGATCGGCGCCCTGACCTCGAAGCTGGCGGGCTGGCCGCGGTACGACGCCTATCTGCGCACGATGGCGGCAGCCGGAGTACCGGTGCTGGACGAGTTGGTGGCGACGTACGAACCGCATCCCGAAGGGGCTTACCGGGCGGCGATGTCGGTGCTCAACCGGCCCGATCGGCCGACCGCGCTCTACTGTACGACGGACTTCGCGGCGATCGCCGCGATCCGGGCGGCGCACCGGTTGCGCCTCGACGTACCGGGCGATCTGGCCGTGATCGGGGTCGGGAACACGCCGGAGGGCGAGCATCTCGACCCGTCCCTGTCGACGGTCGGGCCGGTCGGGTTCAACAAGGCGCTGTGCCGGATCATGGTCGCCCGCCTCACCGACCGCGAGGGCGCGGAAGGCAAGGTGTACGACTTCCCGTGGCAGCTGATCGCGCGCGAGTCGACGGCTTCTGGCTAGAACAGCCTCGCCTCTTTGCGCGCGGCCGGCTCCTCCAGGTCGAGCAGGAACTGCTTGCGGGTCAGCCCACCGGCGTACCCGGTGAGTTTGCCGTCCTTCCCGACCACGCGGTGGCACGGGACGACGATCGAGAGCGGATTGCTGCCGACCGCCTTGCCGACGAGCTGGGCCAGGTGCTTGTCGCCGACGCGCTCGGCGAGTTCGCCGTACGTCGTGGTGGCGCCGCGCGGGATGTCGTCGAGCAGGGCCCAGACCTTCTGCTGGAACGCGTCGCCGCCACGCAGCTCGACGGTCAGGTCGAAGGTGTCGCGCTCGCCATTCAGGTATTGGGTCAGTTGGCGGGCGGCCTCGGTGAGGAGCGGGTCTTCCTCGACCTTGTCACCCAGGGTCGCTGCTGTCGGCTTCACCCAGTGGTGCGGGAAATAGACGCCGATCAGGGCGTCGCCCGAGGCGACCAGGGTGAGGTCGCCGAGCGGGGTGCTGACGGTCGCGTGCCGGTTGTTCATCTCTCTCCTCCAGGGTCTCCTGGGTAGAACGTTTCGGGACTCGCATTGTGTGAGGATTGCGGGATGTTGTTGCCGGGCGGTGGTGACTGGGAGCTGGTGGAGGCTGGGGAGTCGGCGACCTCTGTTTATCGGCGGGGATTGGTCTATGCGAAGACCTGCGGGCCGACCGGGGTGGCTGAGTTGGTGGCCGAGCGGGACCGCTGCGAGTGGCTGGCCGGTACTCCGATTCCTGGCGCTCGCGTGCTCGATTGGATCGAGGGTGCTGAGGGGGCGGCTCTGCTGACCTCCGCTGTGCCTGGGGTCGCGGCTGGGGATCTGCCGTGGTCGCCGGCGTTGGTGTCGGGCTTCGCCGGGGCTCTTCGGGCGTTGCATGAGTTGCCGGTGGCGAGCTGCCCGTTCGAGCGGCGGCTGGACGACGTGGTCGCTCAGGCGGCGGACGTCGTACGGCGGGGTGCGGTAAATCCCGACTTCCTGACCGACGAGTCACGGCTGGTCGCGCCGGAGGAGTTGCTGGCTCGGGTGCTGGCGGCGGCGCCGTCGGTGTCAGCGTCGCTGGAGTTGGTGGTGTGCCATGGCGATGCGTGCCTGCCCAACTTCCTCTTCGACCCGGACACGCTCGAGTGGACCGGCATGATCGATCTCGGCCGGCTTGGTGTGGCTGACCGGTACTCCGACCTGGCGCTGGCCAAGGCACAGCTCGAGGACGAGTGGTCTGCCGATCCGGCCGGCTTCTTCGCGGCGTACGGCGAGGCTGAGCCTGATGCCCGGCGGCTGGACTTCTACCTACAGCTCGACCCGCTCACCTGGGGATGACTGCGGGTTGTCATCTAAACGTTCGTTTGGACCTCCTGGATCACCTACGCTCTGGTGAATGACGTTCACGCTCCGTGGTCGGCGACGCCTGCCTGCCGCTCTGCTGCTCTGCGGTCTGGTGGTGGCGGGCGGCGTTTTCGCGCTCAATCGACAGGGTCAGGAGGCGATCGCGGTTGGTCCTCCGGTCAGTGCGCAGGACAAGGTGCTGCTGCGTGGCGCCGAGGAGCGGTTGATCCGCGAGTGCATGAGTGCCGCCGGTTTCACGTACTACGAGAAGCCGCGGCCGCCGAAGTCGGGTGAGCCGGACTTCCCGTACGTCGTGACCGACGTGGCGTGGGCGCGGGCGAACGGGTATGGCGTCAAGCAGAGCGCGCCGCCCGCCGATCCGACAGCGCAGTACTTCGCGGGCCTGTCGAAGGATCAGCAGGATGCGTGGCGCACGACGTTGGTTGGCTCGGGCAAGCAGATCTCGGTCGAACTGGCACCGGGTGAACGGCTCTCGGTCAGCGACAAGGGCTGCATCGCCTCGGCCCGGCGGACCCTGTACGGCGATCTGCCGGGCTGGTTCAAGGCTCGGCGGACCGTCGACAACCTGGAGTTTCTGGTCCAGGACAAGGTGCGGCGCGATCAGCGGTACGGCGTCGCGATGGCGGACTGGGCTGGGTGTGTCAGAGGTCGCGGTTACGACGCCGGCGGTCCTGGGGCGCTGCGGGAGATTGTTGCCCAGCGCATCAAAGGGCGCGCGGCCGACGTCGTACGGGCTGCTGAGCTCGACGCCGCTGTGGTCGAGGCGACCTGTGCGAACTCGACCTCGCTGGCCGCGACGCTGCTTGCGCTCGAGCCCGAACACCGGGCCTCGGTGACCGCCGACCATCGGCGCGAACTGGCGGAGCTGAACGTCTTCGAACAAACCGCTCTGCCGCGGGCGAGAAGCGCACTGCGGCAGTGACGACAACCCTTCTACAGTTAGGACTCTGAAACAGATGCGTTCGCTCACCTGGAAGACCGCGGCCTTCGCCGCGGTGACCCTGATCGCCACCGCCGCCCCCGTGATGCCGGCCTCCGCCGCGCTGACCGACTGCCCGTCCGGCTACTTCTGCGCCTGGGCCGACGACAACGCGCAAGGTCACCGGGCGCAGTGGTCCGGCAACGACGCGAACTGGGGCGACGACGGCATGCACGACAACGCCGAGACCGTCTTCAACAACGGTACCCCCGGCGCCTGGGACCACGTCTGGCTCTACTACAACGTGAACTACGACGCCTACAGCAAGTGCGTCCGGCCGGGCGAGTGGTACGACGCGAACCTGAACGACAACGACTACGACTCGCATTCGTGGTCCACCGCCTGCAAGTTCGACTGAGCCCGACCGGGCCCGCTGCTCGCCGTACTGCGAGCAGCGGGGCCGGGTCAGCTGAGGCCGACCTCAGCCGGGAACCACTGCGACCGATCCGTCGGGTCGGCGACCCGGATTCCTTGGGCGATCGCCAGCACCATGGCTGATTGGTCGACCTTGGTGGAACTCTTCGCATGGATGACGAGGTCGTAGCTACCGAACGGCATCCGCAGCTCGCCGTCAGCACGGATCCGGGCGGCGCGTCCGTTGATCTGCACCGTTCGCTCGCCGGCGAAGACTTGGGTGCGCGGCGGCCAGTTGAGCGAGACCATGATCGCCTCCGTCGGGCCTTTGCTGATCCCGAACTCGATGTAGTCGGCGGTGGCGTTCACCCCTTGGATCCTGGCGCCAGGCGGTAGATAGCCGAAGTCGATCGGGGCCTTGAGCTGCTCTGGTCCGAAATCGACGCTCTCGGCGAAGCTCAGGAGTTGCTGCTCGGCCCGGTCGAGATCGACGAGGTCAGGCGAACAGTTGGCCAGCGCCCAGCTGCCGGCTTGGTAGCTCCAGGCGATCATGAGGTGTGTCTGCGGGGCGGGCGATGACGGCTTGGGTTTGGTCCCGGACTCGGCAACGCCTGGCCTGGGTGGCGTTGTGACGGGTTGCTGGATCAGGTCGGCGGGGTGGCCGTTGATTGTCGTCTTCTTCCGGAGCTTGCCGAGCTGGGCCAGGGTGTAGCTGCCGGGCTGGGCGGTGACCCGGCAGGTCGACTGGTCCGACCCGGAGTAGGTCCGAGTGACGCTGTTCGACTCCACGCTCAGTTGCTGGTGAGTCCACTTGAGTGGCGGCTTCGCCGGCGGCGGCGCCTCATGATGGGTCAGCGCGACCGGTACGACGACCGCTGCGGCGACGGTCGCGGCGACGGCGGTCAGGACGACGGAACGGCGGGCGCGGCGTACCGGAGTACGGGCTGGATGTTCTGCCTGTTCGGCTTGTTCGGCGAAGAACTCGAGGGCCTCGCGCAGGGACTGTTCAGTGCGCATGGTCGGCGACCTCCGCGGTGAGCTGGATCTTGAGGGTGGCCAGCGCGCGGGACGAGTAGCCGCGCACCGTGCCTTCGGTACAGCCGAGGGTCTCGGCGATCTGGGCGTCGCTCTGGCCGGCCAGATAACGCAGTACGACGACCGCGCGCTGCCGTTTCGGCAAGGCGCACAGCTCGGTCAGCAACTCCATCCGCGCGGCGATCGGGCCCGCCGGATCGGGGACCGAGCCGACCACCTCGAGCAGTCCGCTCGGCTCGATCCGGGCCCACTTGCGGCGCCAGGACAGGAACTCGTTGACGACCATCTTGCGGATGTAGCTGTCCGGGTGCTCCAGTTCGCTGATCGAGTCCCACTTGCGGTGCACCCGGACCAGCACCTCCTGGACGACGTCCTCGGCGAGGTGCCGTCCGCCGCAGAGGACGGTGGCGAAGGCGAGCAGTCGCCCGCGTTCGGCCCGCACCCAGTGGTCGAAGGTCATACCTGTAGAACGCGTCCTGACCCGGATTTGTTGTGCGGTTATCTTGATGCTGTGGGGACTGAGGTGCGGGTCGAGATCGTGGCGTTGGTCGTCTCGGCGGTGCATGCTTACGAGGGGCGGCCGTCGGAAGGTCCGCGGGTGGATCCGGAGCCGGTGACCCGGGCTGAGGTCGAGGTGCGGGCGGGGCTGGGGATCGTGGGGGATCGGTACTTCAACCGGCCGGGGCAGCGGAACGCGGCGGTGACGGTGTTCGATGCCGGGGCGCTGGACCTGCTGGATTCTGCTGAGGTGCTCGATCCGGTGCTGACCAGGCGGAACATCGTCATCCGCGGCTACTCGATCGATCAGTTGGCGGTGCGGCGTACGGCGTCGGGTGAGCGGGTGCCGGGGCGGGTCTTCAGTCTGGACAGTGGGTCGGGGGCGGTGCGGTTCCAGGCTCATCGGCCGGCTAATCCGTGTGCGTGGATGGACGTCGTACTGGGTCCTGGGGCGTTCAAGGGGTTGCGCGGGCACGGTGGTGTGCGGTGCGAGCCGTTGGACTCCGGGACGCTTCGGGTGGGACCGGCTGTGTTGGAGATCCTCGACTCTTGACCGCCTGCCGACGTCGGCGGACGCTGGCGGAGGAGGTGGGTCCATTGGCTGCTGATCGCGGCGGCCGCCGGGCGGGCCTGGACGGAGTAGGTTTTCGGCTGGTTTTCGGTACTGCGGGTTACGGTCCGACGATGGTCGGGCGCTGGGTGGTCGCGGTGGTGCTGGCGGCTGCGTTGGTCGGGTGTTCGGACACCGAACCGGCCGGTACTGCGACGCCGACACCCGCGCCGTCTGTGCCTGAGACCTCGCGACCTAGCGCAACCCCGCCGCCTGCCTCGACGCCAACACCCGCTTCGACGCCGACGCCGACGCCGACTCCAACGCCTTCTCGGTCGACGCCGGTGTCGACGGTCGTGACCTTGGCGATTCCGTCGATCGGTGTCCGGGCGTTGCGGGTGATCAGCTACACCGGCACCGCGGACGACAAACCCGGCACCCTGATCCAGAACCGCGGCGTCTTCGCCTCACCGCGTGGACCGGCGGGCGGCGTCGGCGCGGGTGAGATCGGCAACTTCATCGTCACCGGGCACCGGACCACGCACGGCCGGCCGCTCGGGCGGTTGCCGGAGCTGAAGAACGGCGCGCACGTGTTCGTCACGGCCGGCGGGACCGTCTACGACTACGTGGTGAACCGGACGATGAAGATCTCGTTCCGCAAGCCGGCCGAGAAGGCGCAGCAGAATGCCGCCGTACCGGGCAGCCCGGGCGTCACCCCGACGGCCGCGATGCTCACCCTGTCCACCTGCGCGACCCCGGAAGACCATGCCGAGGGCAACTACTGGAAGGACGCGCTGAAGAACCCCGAGCACCGGATCAACAAGATCGCGACGCTGGTCGCCACCAGCCCGGGCCGCTGACTCAGCTGCGGCCGAACTTCCACCACTTCGGCTTGTTCGCCTTGATCTCGTCGTCGGTCAGCGGCGGCGGCACCGGCGGGCGGGACTCCTCGGTGAGGAAGTCGCCGGACTCGGTGTCGTACGGCGTCGCGCCGAGCTTGCTGGAGATCGCCATCACCAGCGGGATCGAGCGCGGCCCGTCGATGTAGAAGGTGATGTCGCGGACGTCGACGTTCTTGCCGATCGTCATCTCGACGTCGTAGGTGTCGCTCTTCAGCTGCAGCCAGGAGCGCTTGGTCGCGTCCAGGTCGGGGACCACCTCGCGAACCCGGTCGACCACCTCGTCCGCAGTACCGAGGGAGGGCGGGGCGTAGCCGTCCGGAATGTCCTCGAGACGACGTACGCCTCCTGGCCCTCGCATTGCGTAGATAGCCCAGCTCATACCACCAGCATTGCTCAGTGCCGGCCGGCGGCGTACACCCGGGTCGGCACAACAGGATTGCAAAGTGTCGGTGCGGGCAGGCAGAGTGCGGTGGCATGGACGGTGTGCGCGGATGCAGGTGAGGGCGATCGACCCCGACGGTCTCCGGCAGGTCGAGCAGTGGCTGGCGGCGGATCCCGTCGGTGGCGCGATCTTCGGCGGCTTCTACGGCCACGCCGTCGAGCGCTGGACCCCGTTGCTCGCGGCCCCGAGCCGGCACGGCTGGCTCACCTTCGACCAGACCGGCCCGATCGGCTTCATCGACCTGGAGATCCTCGACGAGGAAGCCGAGATCACGTACTACGTGAGCCCCGCGCGCCGCGGCCAGGGTCTCGGCCGCCCCACGGTCGAGCACGTCATCGAGCTCGCCGGCCAGCTGGGAGCCCAGCAGATCCACGCCTCGGTGGACGCTGCGAACGCCGCCAGCCTCGCGGTCCTCCGCTCGTCAGGTTTCACCGACGAAGGCACCAACGAATTCGACGAGATCGAGTTCACCCTCCAGCTCACCTCAGCCGACCCCGACCCCGACCCCGACCCCGCACCGACCCCCGGTGACTGACTTCGCCGGCGTCCTCGCCTTCCGCGCCGGCCGGGTCGCGCTCGTCCGCGAGCACTACGAGGACTGGACCAACGAGCAGTGGTCCCTCCCGAGCGGCAAGATCGAGCCAGGCGAGTCACCCTCCGAAGCAGCCGCCCGCGAACTCCGCGAAGAGACCGGCCTACTCGTCACCCCAGACCAACTCACCTTGATCGCCGAAGTCCTCGTGGTGAGCCACGACGGCACTTCCCGCAGTACGGCGTGGAACTACTCAGCAGACGTCCCCATCGGCGACTTCACCATCGACGACCCCGACGCCTCAGTCCAAGAAGCCCGCTGGTTCTCACCCGCCGACGCCATCCCACGCGTGGCAGCCATCCCCTACCCACCCCTCAGCACCCCAGTCGCCGCCTACCTCAGCGACCCCACCCCCACCCGCTGGGACCTTCACCTACGACCCAGCCGCAGCCTTCCTCGACCGCACCTACAAAATCACCAGCTCACCGCTGTCCTGATCCGCTGGACAGAAGTGCCAGTCGACTCCGCCGAGGTGTCGATCAGCAACTCGTAGGAGTGGGTGCCGAGCACCTCGTACTCCGTCAGGTCCGGCTCGAGCGGACCGTTGTAGCGATCGGTCCGCCGGAGTTCGCGCTCGCGGAGTACGGGCAATGGACAGGTGACGCCGATCAGCGTCACGTCGAACTCGCCGAACAGCACGTCGTATCGGGGCAGGTCGGCCGGCAGGATGACCGACTCGGCGACGACGTCGATGCCGCGGAGTGCGACCTCACGCAGGCAGGAGACATACGCGTCGACGACCCGTTCGAAGAGACCGGGCACCCGTCCGCGGCGCCAGAACTCGGGGCGGATCGAGCGGCGGAAGTCGTCGAGCGACTGGTAGAAGACCGGGTCCGGCAGGCTCGCGTGGAGGGCGCGGGCGAGCGTGGTCTTGCCTGTGGACGGGGCGCCGTTCAGGAAGACGATGCGGGTCATCGGGGCAGGGTACGGCGTGGGGAAATGGGGTGTCCTCGGGTTTTTCCGTGCGGATGATGGGGTGATGGTTGAACTGGATCCGTTGGTCAGGGCGTTCTATGCCGAGCGGTATGTCGAGGATGATCGGCTCGTGCGGTCGGGGCATGGGCAGCTGGAGTTCTTGCGGACGCAGGAGCTGGTACGGCGGTACCTGCCGGGGCCGGGGGCAACTGTTTTGGATGTGGGTGGTGCGACCGGGGTGCATGCGCGGTGGTTGGCGAGTGACGGGTATGCGGTGACGCTGGTCGATCCGGTGGAGGAGCATGTCGCCAAGGCTGCTGAGGTGGGGACATTCGCGGCGATGCGTGGGGATGCACGTCAGCTGGAGCAGGCGGATGACAGTGTGGACGTGACGTTGCTGTTCGGGCCGCTGTATCACCTGCTCGAGGCGGCGGATCGCGCTCAGGCGTTGGCGGAGGCGCGGCGGGTGACCAAGACGGGTGGACTGGTGGTTGCTGCAGGCATCAGTCGGTACGCCGGGCTGCTGGAGTACGGCACCAAGGGGTTGCTGAGTGAGGAGAGCGTCCAGGGGTTCGCCGACAGCCTGGCGACCGGGCGCAACTATGACGAGCCGGACGGGTTCACCAACGCGTACTTCCATCACGTCGACGAACTGCGGGGCGAGTTCGAGCAAGCGGGTTTCAGCAATATCGACGTACTGGGCGTTGAGGGACCCGCTGCGGCGACGCTCGAACACTCAGCACCGGAAGACATCCCGCGGCTGCTGCCGTCGGCGCTGGTGCTCGCTCGTCTGCTGGAGAACGATCACCGGGTGATGTCCGCCAGCTTCCACTTTCTCGCCTTCGGTCGCGCCTAAGCTGCCGGTCCGGTGAGCCGCTGCGGGGTGATGCGGATGACCGTGCGAACGACCTCGGCCGGCAGATCCAGATACTCCTGCCCGGCGCCTTCGCCCACGTAGTGCTCGGCGAGACGGACCGCGAGCGCCCGGTCGGGATCCTCGGTGACCACCGCGGTACCGCGGATCTCGACGTACTCGTCCGCGTCGTCCTTCGCGATCACCAGCAGGCTGGCCCGCGGATCGCGTCGCAGGTTCACGTCTTTGCGCCGCCCGGCCGCCGTCGAGATCACCACGTCGTCCCCCTCCCGCCCGACCCACACCACCGACGTCTGCGGACTCCCGTCCGCGTTCAACGTCGCCAGCACCCCCGGGTTCGCCCCGTCCACCAGCTTCCGCGCGCCCTCGCTCAATCCCATGCCGACAACACTAAACACCGACAAACCTCAGTAGACCGAGTAGCCGCCGTCGACCAGCAAAATCGACCCGGTCATGAACGACGAGGCAGGGGAGGCCAGATAGACCACCGAAGGCGCGATCTCCTCAGGCGTGGCATAGCGCTGGAGCGGCGCGTCGAGGATCCAGTTCTGGCGGAACTCAGGACGGTCGACCGGCGCCATGTCGGTCTTCACATAGCCGGGCGCGATGGCATTGACCCGGATGTTGTGCGGAGCCCACTCAGCGGCGAGGCTTCTGGTCAGGTGATGCACGGCAGCCTTCGAGGCGTTGTACGACGCCTGCATCTGCGGCCGGTTGACGATCTGCGCGGACATGCTGCCCACGTTGACGATCACCCCGCCACCGGCGGCGATCATGCCGCGGGCGACCGCAGTACTGGTGTTCCACAGGGCTGTCACGTTGAGGTCCATCACCTGCTGCCACTCCTCGTCCGGGACCTCCAGAGCCGGCCGGTGGATCGCGATACCGGCGTTGTTGACCAGCACGTCGATACCGCCGAACGTCTCGGTCACCTCGGCGACCATCCGGGTCACGTCGGCGCGCACGGTGATATCAGCCCGTACTGCGAACCCGCGCCGCCCGCGCGCCTCGATCTCCGCCACCACCGCCGCGTTGCGCTCGGCGTCGCGCGCCGCGATCGCCACGTCGGCGCCCGCCTCGGCCAGCGCGAGCGCGAAAGCACGGCCCAGCCCGCGGTTGCCGCCGGTCACCAGCACCCGCCGGCCGGTCAGCGCGAAGGTCTCCAGCACATTCATTCCGTACTCCTATCAGCACACAGCGTCAGGTCGGGTCGCGGGGCGATGTCAATAGCTGCAATCGAGTACGCCGAACGCCCGCTTGCGTCGTAGCATCATGCGGCGGTCCGGGCTAGGGGTGGTCCCGATCGCCAATGACAGAGGTGAATTCCGGGAGCTGCCCGGACCTGGGGGAGAAGCGGGGAAGTATGGCCGAGCAGTCTGGGCCCAAGCCAGGACATTTCCTGCCGAAGGACGATCAGCCGGAGCAGCCGACCGCCGGACGTCGACCCGGCGTACCGGCGTACGGTGCGCCGTCGGAGCCGCTCGCCGCGCCGACCCCGCGACTCGGACGGGACGCCAAGGAGACGGACGGGCCGCCGGTGCTGAGCGGTTCGCGGCTCGGTCCGCCGCCGCCCGGTGATCGCGCCGCGGCCGCGTACAAGGCGCGGTACCAGCCCGAGCCGATCCCGTTCCAGCCGAAGAAGCGGTCCAAGGCGCTGGTCGCGGGGATCGTCGCCGGTGCGCTGGTCGTGCTCGGCGGTGGCGTCTTCGCGGCCACCAAGGTGCTCTCGTCGTACGACGACTTCGTCGCGAACCCGCTCGGCACGCCGTCGGTCAAGGCACCCGGTGACCAGCCATCGGACCAGCAGCCCGCCGGTCAGCCGACCGACGATGTCGCCGTGCTGCAGAAGAACGCGCTCTACACGACCGGCGCGCTGGCCCCAGTGAAGTGCAAGGAGCCGACCTTCCGGCCGTCGTCCAAGGAGAACGTCCGCTCGTACTACCAGATGCTGATGGTCTGCCTGGACAAGTTCTGGGCGCCGGCGGTCACCAAGAGCGGGCACGAGTTCCACCCGCCGAAGCTGATCATCTTCGACGACGGCCAGGAGACCGCCTGCGGTGTCCAGGAGGAGGTCTCCTCGTACTGCGCCTCCGACGGCGGCAGCGTCGCGCTGCCCTGGGAGGACCTGGCCGACGACTACAGCGCCAATCGCTCGCTGACCCGGATCGACATGGCCGAGGCGCTCGCCTACGTCTACGCGGTCCACGTCCAGAACCTGACCGGGATCCTCGACTCGGTGGAGAACAAGCGGTCGGAGGCGGCCACCGAGGCGCTGAAGTTGGAGCACTCACGGCGGCTGGCCCTGCAGGCGCGCTGCCTGGCGGCGGGGTTCCTGGGCGCCGAGCGGGCCACTTTCCCGGTCACCGGCGACCTGCTCACCTGGTGGACCTGGCGCAGCAAGCACTACGGCGATGAGACCGACACCGACAAAGTGCGCGACCATGGTTCCGGCAAGAGCGTCGAGCTGTGGATGACCAAGGGCTTCGCGGCCCCGAATCCCGGCTCCTGCAACACTTTCGTGGCAGCGGCGGCCAAGGTCAGCTGACACCGACGGACTGGGGTAGACGGATGAACGACGAGCAGGAGCCCAAGCCAGGGCCCCGGGTCGGGCACTTCCTGCCGGGCGGCGACGGCGATCAGCCGGCCGCGCCCGCCGGAGGCACACCCCGTACTGCGCTGACGCCGCCGGACGCCGTGAACCGACGGCAGCTCGGCCTCGGCAAGGCGCGTCCGCTCGACGCTCCGGTCGACCCCGCGCTGAAGAAGGCGGCTCCGCTGCCGACCGACCCCACCCAGCAGGGCTTCGGGGCGCCGCCGGTCGCGCCCCTGGCGGGTGCGCCGGTCACACCGCTGCGCGGTGGCAGGCAGCTCGGCGGGGCTCGCCCAGTTGGCTGGCACACGACCTCCACGCGGACCGGAGTACCGCAGTTCGCGTCGGAGCCGCCGGAGCTGAAGAGCCCGCGGCGATTCTCCCGGCCGATCGTCGGGTTGCTGTCCGCGCTGGCCCTGATCGCGGTGAGCGGCGGCGCCGTCGCGAGCTACCGGCTGATCGACTCCTTCGACAGCACGGTCGCCAACCCGCTGACCCAGCCGACGGTGAAGCCGTCCGAGACACCGCTGCCGGCGCCCGCAGTACCGACCAAGACCGTCACGGTCGAGCCGATCCCGGACATCGACCGGTTGCAGAAGAACGAGCTCTACAAGGCCGGCAAGCTGGCCACGGTGAACTGCGCGGTCCCGAAGGTCAAGCCGAACACCAAGGCGAACCAGCTGCGCTTCTACCAGGCGATGATGCCGTGCCTGGCCGAGACCTGGGAGCCGCTGGTACTGAAGGCGAAGTACCCGTTCCGGCAACCCAAGCTGGCGCTGGCCGCCAAGAGCACGGCGTCGTCCTGTGTCGGCGAGAGCGACGTCTCCTACTACTGCGGATCGGACGAGACGATCACCATGCAGTGGGAGGAGGAGATCAAGCAGTACAAGCGGAACCCCGAGTTCGCCGTGGTCTCGATGATGAACACGATGGCGCACGAGTACGGGCACCACGTCCAGGCGCTGACCGAGATCCTGACCGCGGCCTGGTCGCGGGAGGGGTACTCGAAGACCAAGGACGAGAAGCTCGCCTGGACCCGGCGCAAGGAGCTGCAGGCGAGCTGCCTGGGAGCGACCTTCATCGGCGCGAACAAGGCCACCCTGCTGCGCGGCGACTCGTTGCGGATCTGGGAGCTGATCGAGAAGAACAGCGGCGACGAGTACAACCCGAAGAAGATCCGCGACCACGGCTCGAAGAAGAGCCAGTGGCTGTGGGCCGGTCCGGCCTTCAAGTCGACGAACCCGGCCTCCTGCAACACC
This sequence comes from Kribbella sp. NPDC056861, assembly GCF_040687575.1. Lineage (NCBI taxonomy): Bacteria > Bacillati > Actinomycetota > Actinomycetes > Propionibacteriales > Kribbellaceae > Kribbella > Kribbella sp. NPDC056861. The sequence continues at coordinate 1,065,650 of NZ_JBFBNQ010000003.1, forward strand.
TTCACCGCGCCGAGCGCGAAGGTCTCCTGACTCGATGAGGGCCGGCGTCGCGGCGGCTGCCGTGATCGGCGTACTCGTGCTGGGCGCGACGGCGGTCCGGTTCGGCCCGGCGCTGGTGTCCGTGCAGGCCGAGGAGCCCGGGCGGCCCGTCGTACGGGTGCCGAAGACGGTCGCCGGCGGGCCTTCGCGGCAGCCGACCAGCGCGATGACGTTCACGCCGGACCTGCCGCTGGTGCAGAACTCGCTCTACAAGGCAGGGCGGGTGCCGACCGTCAGCTGCAAGCTGCCGGCCGCCGCGCAGACCTCGAAGGCTGCGGTCTCGGCGGCGGCTGCGGTGGTGCTCGACTGCCTTGACCGCGCGTGGGTGCCGGTGGTCGCCAAGGCGGAGTACCTGTACGAGTCGCCCGGGCTGGTCCTGTTCGACCGCGCGAAGGACAAGTCGTGCGACCTGCGCGAGCTGCACGCGTCGGCGTTCTACTGCTCGAGGGAGAACAAGATCTACCTGGAGTGGAAGGAATACCTCCAGCGCGGCAGCTGGAACCGCCAGATCGACCTGCTGGACACGATGGCGCACGAATACGGCCACCATCTCCAGCGACTGGTCGGCATCCTCACCTACGGCTGGGACCCGAAGGCCTCCCAGACCTCTCCCGCCGCCCTGCTGAAAAGCAGACGCATCGAGCTCCAGGCCACCTGCTTCGGCGCGGCCTTCCTCGGCGCCACCAAGACGTCCCTGCGCCTGACCGGCAGCCGCCGCGCCACCTGGGAGTTCCAGACCAAACACAGCGGCGACGAGTACAACCCCGACAAACTCCGCGACCACGGCTCCCGCACAAGCCAATGGCGCTGGGCCGGCCCGGCCTTCCAGTCGATGAGTCCCGCCTCCTGCAACACCTTCACCGCCGCCCAGACGAAGGTCTCCTGATGCGCCGCGCTGCCGTAGTTCTGGCGATTGTTCTGTGTGCTGTGTCGGCTTGTGGGAGCAAGCCTTCGGCGGTTCCGCAGCCGCGGCCGACGATGGCCAAAGCGGCCCTTGAGGTCAAGGCACCGCATCGGCCGATGCCGAGTGCACCGCCGAAAGGCGCCGACGAGTCGCCGTTGCTGAACAACGCGCTGTACCGAGCAGGCCGGGTGCCGGCGGTCAACTGCCGGTTTCCGGCGGGGCGCCTGGCGACGAAGGCGACTCTGCTGAAGTTCGGCCAGGCCGCTGTGGCCTGTCTCGATCTGGCTTGGCGACCGCTGGTCAGCCGGTCCGCGGTCGAGTTCCGGTCTCCGGCGGTGGCGGCGGTCAAGGTCGGTGACTCGACGGACTGCGGGGAGGTGGAGGACGACACCTCGGCGTTCTACTGCTCGGCGGACAACACCATCTACTTCGACTGGACCTTGTACGTCGAGGGGGAGCACAGCCGGACGAGTGTTCAGGTCGCCGTCATCTACACGATGGGGCACGAGTACGGGCACCATCTGCAGGAGTTGACGGGCATCAGTGACGCCTACGGCGAGCGCTACCGGCAGAAGTCCGGTGACGCGCAGCTCGAGCAGACCCGTCGGTCCGAGCTGCAGGCGAGCTGTCTGGCCTCTGCCTTCTTCGGAGCCAATCAGCGGACACTGGCCCTTACCGGCAACCGGTTGTATCACCTGCGGTGGCACGAGGACGGCGGCGACGCAGCCGGATTCCCGCGCGACCATGGCTCCCCGGGCAACAATCGCGCGTGGTCCCGAGCCGCCTTCGCCAGCAAGAACCCTGCCTCCTGCAACACCTGGGCGGCGCCGGCCAAGAAGGTCAGCTGAGGGCGTACTTGAAGCCTTCGTGGCTCTGGGTGAAGCCGAGACGCAGGTAGAAGCGGTGGGCGTCGACGCGGGCCTTGTCCGAGGTGAGCTGCAGGATGGTGCAGCCGCGGGCGCGGGCCTCCTCGATCGACCACTCCATCAAGGTCGTGCCGAGGCCGGTACCGCGAGCTGATGCGGCGACCCGGACGGCCTCGACCAGGCCGCGGGTGGCGCCCATCCGGGACAGGCCGGGGATGATCGTCAGCTGCAGCGTGCCGACCAGCTCGCCGTTGCGTTCGGCAACGACCAGGACCTGCTGCGGATCGGCCTCGATCGCGGCGAAGGCGGCCTGGTACGGCGTCAGGTCGTCCGGGCTCTCCCGCTGGGCGGCGATCTCGTCGTCGGTGAGCAGCGAGACGATGCCCGCGACGTCGGTGGCGGTGGCGCGGCGGATCACGACAGAGGTCATTGCCTTATGCAATCACATTACTTTAAGTTAGCGCCGTTTACGGTCTGTCAGCGCGGGCACGTGGGGGTCAGACACCACTGCAACCCGCCCGTAGCCGGAGTCGCGCGGGACAGGTGCGTGGCGACGGGTGCGGGCCAGTCCGGAGAGGAACGCCGATGTCAGCACTGGCCATCGACTTCACCCAACCCTTCGAAGATGCCTTCAGCAAGCTTCTGGGGTTCATTCCCAACCTGCTCGGCGGCATCGTCATCCTGGTGATCGGCTACATCGTCGCCAAGGTGCTCGGCAAGCTGGTCGGGAAACTGCTCGGCAAGGTCGGCTTCGACCAATGGATGGAACGAGCCGGCGTCTCCGGCATCCTGCAGCGGTCCGGCACGGGGCTGACCGCTTCCGCGATGCTCGGCAAGGTCGTGTTCTGGTTCGTCTTCCTGATCAGCTTCACGATGTTCGCCTCGGCGCTCGGCGTCCCGGAGATCTCGAACTTCATGTCCGACATGCTCGGCTACATCCCGCGGATCTTCGCGGCGATCGTGATCGTCTGTCTGGCCGCGCTGTTCGCGAACTTCCTGGCGATGGTGATCCGCGGCGCGACCGGCAACGAGACGCTCGCCAAGGTCGGCCGGTACGCCGTCCTGGTGTACGCCGCGTTCGCCGCGCTGACCCAGCTGGGCATCGCCGTCCAGCTGACCGGCAACACGCTGCTGATCGTCCTCGCGGGTGCCGCCCTGGCGCTCGGCCTCGCTTTCGGTCTCGGTGGCCGCGAGATGGCCGGCCAGGCGCTGCAGACGCTGTTCGACCGCAGTACGTCGAACCGCCCGGAGGCCGCTGCCCACTCCAACGGGATGAGCAACGGCAACGGGATGAGCAACGGGAACGGGATGAGCAACGGCACCACCGCTCGCAACGGCGCCGCCGACCAGGCCGGCTACCCGACCCAGGAGCCGGCGCACCACGGCGCGCCGCAGACGAACGGCAACTGGCCCGGCAGCAGCGACAACGGCTGGAGCACCGAGCCGCCGCGGCACAGCTGATCCACCGCCGTACGGATGCTTCACCGCAGTACGCCGCGGTGCGGGTGCTTCACCGCAGTAGACCGCGGTGTAGCTGATTCACCGCAGTAACCAGAGCGGGTGGGTGCGATCTTCGCACCCACCCGCTCTCTCGTTCAGTCCTCGGTCGAGTCCGGCCCGGCCCGGCGCACATCCTCCACCTTGGCCATCGCCTCCCGCAGATCACCCAGCCAACTTTCACTGTGCTGAGCCACCAACTTCACGCACCAACCGAGCGCGTCACTCCGCGACCGCGCCACCCCAGCGTCGACAAGCGTGTCCAGCACCTGCCGCTCCGGCTGCCGCAACCGCGTCATCACCGGCGCGGACAACGAGGTGAACACAGTCCGCGTCTCCCCGGCCCGCACCCCCCAGGCAACCTTCCGCCGAGTCGCGTGCTCCAACTCCCGCGCGATCTCGATCCGCTTCTCCCGGGTGTCCTCCCGGAACTGCTTGATCCGGCCTTCCTCCGCAGCAGACCGCTCCGCCGCACTGACCCCGTCACCCTGCTCAGGCGCCGCGATCCTGCCGACCACGAGAATCTCGTCGCGATCGATACTCACCTCAGGCTCACCCTCGAACCACTCCGCCGGCAGCCGACCAGTCAGCCACCCACGCACCCGTTCACCTTCTGACTGTGTACTCATGTAATCATGATTACACGGCATGCAAGCCTGCGGTAGGGGAGTATCTGTCAGGTCGATCTGCTGGATGGAGGACAGATGCGGAGTGTCTCGCTCGTGCACGTCGAAGTGAATTGCTCGCTGCCTGACGACGAGGAATTCGCGATGGTGGCGCGTCGGTGGCTGGAGGGTGGGGCGGCGTTCTTTCCGGAACTGTTCGACCGGCTCAGGTCCGGGGCGGCGATCGGGGCGTTCGTGGATCAGCCTCGAGGTGCGCGGATGTCCCAGCGGAAGTTCTCGCTGCCGGGATGGGAACAGCGGCTGGCCGGGTTGGACAACCGGCCGCTGGGGCTGACGCTCTCGATGGTGGAGGAGTCATTGGGGAGTGTCGAGATCACCGCGATCGACGAACACACCGATCAGCCGGGGCAGGTGCGGCTGACCATCAATGCGAGGGCGCCGGAGCTGCTGGCGCCCGATTCCGGCGAGCGGTGGATGTCCTTCCTGGCCGACTCGGTCGGTTCGCGTTCTGTCGACTACGGGCAGGTTGTTCTCGACGGCAACATCAACCACTCGACCGCGCTCGACATGGCTGTGGGCCGCGATTTCATCACCTCGATCGAGGAGAGTTCGAAGTTCCTGCGCGGCTACGGCTGGATCACGCTGTGCCCGAAGGTGCTTGCCGATCGGCTCGGCGGTGGAGCCGGGCTGGAGGCTTCGGGGGCGTTCGTGGCGGTCCGAACGCTGGACAGCGGTGATGTGTTGCTGCTGGCGACTGCTACTCCGCAAGAGTTCGACCGGGAGGCTCTGCGCCGGGTGTGGCGTGCGCTGGCTCCTGTACTTCCGCCTGGTTTGCCAGAGGCAACGGTCGGTTATGAACGCAACGAGGTGATCCTCGAGGATGCATCCCTTGCGAGCCGACCCCAGCCACCGCCTTCCAGCCATCTGGGCTAGCTGCGCGTCAGTGCTGTCACGGCAGCGGGACGAGCGACGAAGGAGCGAGGGAGCTGGGGGGTGGGGAGCAGGCGACGAAGTAGCCGGCGTGGGCGTCTGCAACAGGCGGTTCGGTCCGGGACGGGGTCCGGGCCGAACCGCCTGCGATCGGGTTACGCCGTGACCCGCCCCACCGAGCCGATCCCCAGCCTCCAACCATCAGGCTTAGCAGCGCGTCAGTGCTGTCACGGCAGCGGGACGAGCGACGAAGGAGCGAGGTAGCTGGGGGGGTGGGGAGCAGGCGACGAAGGAGCCGGCGCGGGCGTCTAAGCCGCAGGAGACGGGGCGTAGGCGGACCTAAGGGTGAGATGCGCAGCAGGCGCCGCATTGGTGTGGTCAAGCCCAAGCAGAGCCGCCCCGACGACCGGAGGCACGTCCACTACCCGCGCCACAGCCTTAGGAGCCGCAGCAGCAAGCAACCGGACGATGGTCTCCATCAGCAGCGGATGCCCCGCAGTAAGCACACCCCCACCCAGTACGACGTCCGTCGGCTCGTCCAGCAAGTCCAAGCGGCGCATCGCCACCACAGCCATGGCGACAACCTCCTCCGCCTGGTGCTGAACAACCGCCCGAGCGACGGCGTCACCCGCGGCTGCTACCTGGAAGAGGAGAGGAGTCGCTTCCAAACGGCGGGCCGACGGGATATCGCCCAGGTGGAGCGCCTCGATCAGCAAGGGCATCGAGGCCACCCCGTAGTGCGCGGGGAGGGCGGTAGTCAGCGCAGTGGCCGGCCCCCGGCCGTCATCGGCGCGGGCGGCTGCCCAGAACGCCTCGTCGGCCAACTGCTGCCCACCGCCCCAGTCACCGGAGATCTTGCCGACCGCAGCGAAGCGCGCAGTACGGCCGTCGGGGAGCAGGCCCGCGCAGTTGATCCCGGCGCCGCAGACCACTGCGACGCCGCGCGGCTCGTCCACGCCTGCGCGCAGCAGGGCGAAGGTGTCGTTGGCGACGTGCACCGACGTGGCCCAGCCGAACGACTCGAAGGCCTCGGCGAGGCGTTCTTCCTCGATCGGCAGGTCCGCGTTCGCCAGGCACGCGGAGATCTGCTGTACCAGCGGGATGTCGCCGAGCGTCAGCCCTGCCTCGGCCGCCGCGGCGGCGACCAGCGGGGCCAGCCCCTCCACGGCGGCGTAGGCGCCGACGATGTGCGGCTCGAAGCCGCCACCGCGCGCGGTACCGAGCACTGTGCCGTCGGCGGACACGATGGCGACGTCGGTCTTGCTGTTCCCGGCGTCGAAGGCGAGCACGCCACCCGGCACCAACGGTCTCGCCAAGGCCACGCCGTCCACCTCGTCCACCATCGTCACGCCCATGACAGGTACTCGCGGTTGTGCGCGAGCAGTTTGTCGGTGAGCTGGTTCGCGTACTCGATCTGCCCGATCAGCGGGTGTGCCAGCAGCGCGTTGAAGACCCGCTCCGCCCCACCCTTCAGTGCTGCTTCGAGAGCAAGATTCTCGTACGCCGTGACGTTCGCGACCAGCCCGGCGTACAACGGCTCGAGCGGTGAGATCGGCAGCGGCGTCGTACCGGCTGCGCCAACCGTCGCCGGGACCTCGATCACCGCGTCGTCGGGGAGGAACGGCAACGCGCCGTTGTTGAACGTGTTGACCACCTGGACGTCGCCGGTGTCGTTCAGCAGCGACGACGCCAGCGCGACCGCGGCCTCCGAGTAGTAGGCGCCACCCCGCTGCTCCAGCAACGCGGGCTTCTCGTCCAGCGACGGATCGGCGTACAGGTCGAGCAGTTCCTTCTCGATCGCGGCCACCTCGGCGGCCCGCGACGGCTTCTCCTTCAGCTCCCGGACGACCTCGTCGTGAGCGTAGAAGTAGCGCAGGTAGTACGACGGTACGACGCCAAGTTGCAGCAGCAGCTCGGCCGGCAGGTGCAGCTCATCGGCCAGCTCCGCGGAATGCGACGCGAGCAGCTTGGGCAGCACGTTCTCGCCGTTGACCCGGACGCCGCGCTCCCAGGTCAGGTGGTTGAGCCCGACGTGGTCGAGCGCGACCTCCTCCGGCGTCACCCCCAGCATCCGGGCGAACTTGCGCTGGAACCCGATCGCCACGTTGCACAGCCCGACGGCCTTGTGGCCCTCGGTCAGCAGCGCCCGGGTGACGATCCCGACCGGGTTGGTGAAGTCGATGATCCACGCGTCCGGGTTGGACTTGCGGACCCGCTCAGCAATGTCCAGTACGACGGGAACAGTGCGCAGCGCCTTCGCGAGGCCGCCCGCGCCGGTGGTCTCCTGGCCGACGCAACCGCACTCGAGCGGCCAGGTCTCGTCCTGGCCGCGCGCGGCCTGCCCGCCGACCCGCAGCTGCAGCAGCACCGCGTCCGCGCCCTCGATCCCCTCGTCCAGGTTGGACGTGGTGACAACGCGACCCGGGTGGCCTTGCTTCGCGAAGATCCGCTCGGCCAGCCCACCGACCAGCTCGAGCCGGTCGGCCGCCGGGTCGACCAGCACCAGCTCGGAGACCGGGAGCGAGTCGCGCAGCCGGGCGAACCCGTCGATGAGTTCAGGCGTGTAGGTGGATCCGCCACCGACGACTGTGAGTTTCAACCTTTGACCCCTGTGAGTGTGACGCCTTCGATGAAGGCCTTTTGGGCGAAGAAGAACAGGATGATCACCGGCGCCATCACGAGCAGGGTTGCTGCCATGGTGAGGTTCCAGTTGGTGTGGTGGGCGCCTTTGAAGGATTCCAGACCGTAGCTGAGGGTCCAGGCGGCGGCGTTCTCCGACGCGTAGATCTGCGGGCCGAAGTAGTCGTTCCAGCAGTAGAAGAACTGGAACAGCGCGACCGCCGCGATGGCCGGCTTGGCCATCGGCAGGATGATCCGGACCAGCGCCCGGAAGTCGCCGCAGCCGTCGACCTTGGCCGCGTCGACGTACTCCTTGGGGATGGTGAGCAGGAACTGGCGGAGCAGGAAGATCGAGAACGCGTCGGTGAACGCCATCGGGATGATCAGCGGCCACAGCGTTCCGGACAGGTGCAGTTGCTTGGCCCAGAACAGGTACATCGGCACGATCACCACCTGCGGCGGCAGCATCATGGTCGAGATCACCAGCATCATCGCGAAGTTGCGGCCGCGGAACTTGAACCGGGCCAGCGCGTAGGCGACCGGGATGCTGGAAACCAGGGTCAGCACGGTGCCGAGTACGGCGTACATCAGGGTGTTCTTCCACCAGGTCAGGAAGCCCGGGGTCTCCCACACGGTGCGCAGGTTCTCCCAGTGCCAGCTGTCCGGCCACAGGTCGCGGGTCAGTGCCTGCTGGTCGCTCATCAGGGCGGTCAGAGCGACGAACACGAACGGCAGCACGAAGAACAGCCCGGCCGCGATCGCCAGCGAGTGCACGGCGACCCACTGCAGGAACCTGGTACGGCGTGCCTCGCGGCCGGCCATGGTCAGGCCGGGGGCGGATTCAGGTGTCTCCACCCGGGGGGTGGTGGTCAAGGTGCTCATCTCAGCAGGCCTCCTAGTCGTCCGTGGCCAGGAAGCCACTGCCGCGGCGCATCAGGATCGCCGTGAACACCATCGCCAGTACGAACAGCACCAGCGCGATCACCGAGGCGCCACCGGTGTCGAACCGCTGGAACCCCAGGTTGTAGACCAGCTGCGGCAGGGTCAGCGTCGACTTGTCCGGGTACCCCGGCTCGAACTGCTGACCCGACCCACCGATCACCCCGCTGGCGACCTTCCCCGCGATCAACGGCTGGGTGTAGTACTGCATCGTCTGGATCACGCCCGTGATCACCGCGAACAGCAGGATCGGCTGGATGTTCGGCAGCGTGACGTGGACGAACCGCTGCCACGCCGAGGCGCCGTCCAGCGACGCCGCCTCGTACTGCTCCAGCGGTACGTCGAGCAGCGACGCCATGAAGATCACCATCAGGTCGCCGATGCCCCAGATCGCCAGCAGCGTGAGCGCCGGCTTCGACCAGGTCGGGTCGTTGAACCAGCCCGGCTGCGGCAGCCCGATCTTGCCCAGGATGTTGTTCACCGGCCCGGTGCCCGGGTTGAGCAGGAACGCGAACGCCATCGTCGCGGCCACCGGCGGCGCCAGGTAGGGCAGGTAGAACAGGGTCCGGAACAGGCCGGCGCCGGTCTTCACCTTGGTGATCAGCAGCCCGATGCCGAGCCCGAACACCACCCGCAGGGTGACCATCACGATCACCAGCCAGAGCGTGTTGCGCAGGGCCGGCCAGAAGAACGGGTAGTCGGTGAAGACGTAGGTCCAGTTCTTCAGGCCGGTCCAGACCGGCGGGGTGAACCCGTCGTACTTCATGAAGCTGAAGTAGACGGTCGAGGCCAGCGGGTAGAGGAAGAAGACGCTGACCCCGATCAGCCACGGGGACAGGAAGGCGAGGTTGCGGAGTCGTTCCCGGCGCCGCTTGTGCCTCAACCCTGGTGAGATCGTTGCGGTGGCCATCACTTGGCCTGCGCGATGTCCTTGTCGATCTGGGTGTCGGTCTTGGTGAGACCGGCGGCCAGATCGGTTTGCTTGCCCGCTTCGAACGCGTACCCGAAGTCCTGCAGGGTGAGCTGGTACGCGCCGCCGTTCGGGCTGGCCGGGGTGGTGCTGCTCTTGGGGTGCTGGGCGATCTCCAGGAAGACCTTGAAGCTCTCGTCGATCTTCAGGTCCGGCGACTTCAGCGCCTCCAGGGTGGAGGGCACGTTGTGGATCGCGTTGGAGAAGTCGACCACGGCCTTGGTGTCGGTGGTCATGAACTTGACCAGTTCCCAGGCGGCGTTCTGCTTCTCGCTGGTGTTCGCGATCCCGATGATGGTGCCGGACAGGTAGCCCTTGCCGTAGCTGTCGGCCTGGTCGTCCGGGACCGGGAACGGCGCGACGCCGATGTCGAACTTGACCCCGGCCTCCTTGGCCATCCCGAGCCGCCACTCGCCGTCGATCGACATCGCGACCTGGCCGGTGTGGAAGGGGTTCTTGGCGCCCCACTCGTCACCGAAGGTGGCGCGGTACTTCTCCAGCTTGGCGAAGCCGCCGAGCTCCTTGACCAGGTTCGACTGCCAGGTGAGCATCTTGCCGAACGCCGGGTCGGCAGCCAGGTTCGACTTGCCCTCCGGCGTGAAGTACGTCGGGTTCCACTGCGCGGCGAAGTGCGTCGAGGTCGACTCGTAGCCGTGGAAGTTCGGCATGAAGCCGAGCTGGGTGTAGCCGGCCGGGGTGGCCTTGGTCAGCTTCTTGGCGACCGCGTCGAACTCGGACAGCGTCTTCGGCGGCTCGGTGATGCCGGCTGCCTTGAACGCGGTCTTGTTGTAGTACAGGCCGTACGCGTCGTTCAGCAGCGGCAGCGTGCAGCGCTTGCCCTGGAACTGGGTGTAGTCCTGCAGGGCCTTCGGGAAGGTCTTGTCCAGGTCGACCGCGGACTTCTCCAGGAACGGCTTCAGATCGGCGAACACGTTGGAGGCGCAGAAGGTCCCGACGTTGTCGGTGGTGAACGACGACACCACGTCGGGGGAGTTCGGGCCGCCGGCCCGCAGCGCCTGCTTGATCTTGTCGTCGTTGATGTTGCCGACGACCTTCACCTTGATGTTCGGGTGCGCGGTCTCGAACGCCTTCACGTTGGCGGCGATCGCGGCCGCCTCGCTCGGCGCGCTCCAGCCGTGCCAGAAGGTGATGGTGGTGTCCTTGGTGGCGTCGTCGCTGGCCTTGGGGGCGGTCGACGTACCGGTGCAGGCGGTAGCGAGTAGCGCGACCGCGGCGGCCGCGGTCACTGCTCGGTGGACTCGACGCATTTCCGTTCTCCTGATCCTGGGTGGAGCTGGACAGCATTTTGGGTGTGCGGATCCACCGGGCCGGGGTGGTGTCCCGGTCCGGGGATGTAGGTGGCTGGCGGTCTGGGTTAGTCGGCAGTGCTCCCGGAGGTGGTGCCGGCTGTGTCGAAGACTGCGTCGCGGGTGAAGCTCAGAGCGGACTGGAGGGCGCCGGCCAGCACCGGGTCGGTGTGGATGGCGGTCATCAGCAGCCGCGGCCGCGGTACGGCGAGCTCGGCGAGCTCGTCCTGCACCAGGCCGCGGAGGCGTTCGCCGCCGGCGGTGATGACGCCGCCCGCGAGCACGATCAGCTCGGGGTCGACGACGGAGACGATCGCGGCCAGGCCGACCGCGAGCCGGTGGGCGAACTCGGCGAGCACGATGTCGCCGGCGCCGGGGGTCTGCAGGGCGGCGGCGATCGCGGCTTCCGGCGTACGGGCGCGGAGGCCGTTGGCGCGGGCCAGTTCGAGGACCGGTTCGCCACCGGCGAGCTCCTGGAAGCCGCCGGCGTTGTTGCGGCCGACGTTGCGCACCAGCGGAGTACCGGGCAGGGGCAGGAAGGCGACCTCACCGGCGCCGCCGGTCGCGCCGCGGACGAGGTGGCCCCCGATCACTATCGCGGCGCCGATCCCCTCCTCGCCCCAGAGCATGACGAAGTTGTCGCTGCTGTTCGCGTGCCCGACCTGCTGCTCGGCGACGGCGGCCAGGTTGACGTCGTTCTCCACCTCGAGCGGTACGGCGACGGCAGCCGCCAGCTCCTCGAGCAGGTGCGGCGCGTGCCAGCCGGGCAGGTGGGTCGCGTAGCGGAGCCGGCCGGTGGTCGGGTCGAACCCACCGGGCGTGCCGATCGAGACCCGGTGCAGCCGGTCGCGGGTCAGCCCGGCCTCACCGAGCGCGCCGTCGATCACCTTGACCACGCGCTCGACCGTGCCGCGGGCGCTGCGGCCGGGGGTGGGCAGCTCGAACCGGCCGACCACCTTGCCGGTCAGGTCCGCGACGGCGGATCGGATCCGGGTCGGCGTGACGTCCAGCCCCGCGACGTACGCGATGCCGCCGTTGATCTCGTACAGCTGCGCGTTCGGGCCGGGGCGGCCGGCGCTGGTACCGCTGGCCCGGACCAGACCGGCGCTCTCGAGCCGGGCGAGAAGTTGCGACGCCGTCGGCTTGGAGAGACCGGTGAGGTTACCGAGCGTAGTACGAGACAGCGGACCCTGTGACAGGAGCAGATCGAGGGCGGCGCGATCGTTCATCGCGCGGAGCAGGCGGGGCGTACCGGGTGTGCTGGCCATGTGCATACTCTCCCCTTCCTTCGCCGTCGCGTCGCCGAACCACGCTGCTGGATGCTGCCCTGAATCAACTGTTAGGAAAGTTTCCTATTACCGCGAGACCGTACGGGGGGAGCTGGCCGGGTGTCAATCGATCAGCGTGATCGGCTTGCGCCCGACTCAAGTTAGGGTGGGCTAACTTGTCGCCGAAGTTGCGGTGGGATCGAGTGGGGAAGGGCTTTCCGTGGAGTTCACACCAGGCAGCGTGATGCGGCGCTCGGTCCGCAGGCACCGTCGGCGGTTGGCCGGCGGCGTCGTGCTGCTCTCGTTGCACCAGGCCACCGAGGCCGCCGTACCGGTGGTGATCGGCATCTTCGTCGACCAGGCGGTCTCGACCGGGCGGCTGGAGTCGTTGCTGTGGTGCGTGCTGATGCTGTTCGCGTTGTTCGCCGTGCTGTCGAACGCGTGGAAGGCCGGCGCGCGGCAGGTGATGCGAGCGATCGAGTACGAGACACACCAACTGCGGTTGGAGATCGCGCGCCGGGTGCTGGATCCGCGGGGCCATCGGACCGGCCTGCGATCGGGTGAGCTGCTGCTGATCGCGACCTCCGACGCAGAGAAGGCCTCCCTCGTACTGCGTGCCGTCGCGCTGGGCTTCGCCGGCAGTACTGCGCTGGCAGTGTCGTCGGTCGCCTTGTTGCTGGTCGACGTGCCGCTGGGCATCGGCGTGATGATCGGCGTTCCCCTGCTGGTGTTGGGGATCCAGGCCTTGTCGCCACTGCTGACCCGGCGTACGTCGTCGCAGCAGGAGGCAGTGGCCAACACGACGGCGCTCGCCACCGACCTGGTCGGCGGTCTGCGGACGCTGCGCGGAATCGGGGCGCAGCACAACGCGGCCGAGCGCTACCGCCGGTCCAGCCAGGAGACCCTGAAGGCCACGCTTCGCGCTGCCTCCACCAACGGCTTGCAGGACGGCGTGACGACGGCACTGAGCGGGCTGCTTCTCGCGGCGGTCGCTGGTATCGCAGGCTGGTTCGCCTTGGACGGGCGGATCAGCATCGGCGAGCTGATCACTGTGGTCGGCCTGGCGCAGTTCGTCGCCGAGCCGGTCGGCCTCCTCGGGTTCAGCGGCCAGGTCTTCGCCATGTCGCGTGCATCTGCGGGTCGTCTGGCCTCTGTGCTCGGGTCGCCGTGGGGGATCGCCACCGGCATCTCCACCACTGTGGATCCGTCGAAGCCGCTGCTAGCCCTGGAAGGCGTCGGCTACAAGACGCTGTCGTCGCTCGACCTTTCCCTGCAGCCCGGTGAGCTCGTCGGGGTGCTCTGCTATGACCCCCGCGATGCCGATGCGCTGCTGACCGTGGTGGCAGGCAGAGCCGCCGAACACTCCGGCCGAGTGCTGGTCGGCGGCGCCGAGGTCGAGGAGCTGGACATCGACCTGGTACGCCGGTCCGTCCTGGTCGAGCAGCACGACACCGACCTGTTCGAGGGAACGCTTCGCTCCAACCTGCTGGCCGGTTCCGGCAACACTGCTCGCCTTGACCGCGTAGTAGCGGCTGCAGCGGCCACTGATGTCGTCGAGGCTCATGCGGACGGTTTGGACCACCCGCTGGCCGATCGCGGCCGCACCTTGTCGGGAGGCCAGCGCCAACGTCTCGGCCTGGCCCGAGCCCTACTGGCCGAGCCGCCGGTACTGGTGCTGCACGACCCCAGTACTGCGGTGGACGCAGTCACCGAGGAGCTGCTGGCCGAAGGGCTCGCAGAGGTCCGCGGTGTCGCGACACTCGCCACCCTGGTGCTGACGAGTAGCCCTGCCCTGCTGGGCAAGATGCATCGGGTGCTGGTGGTGTCGGACGGGGTGCTGGTGGCAGAGGGAAGGCACGCGGAGTTGGCCGAGACGGATTCGGCGTACCAGGAGGCGGTACTGCGATGAGCACGTTCGAGACATCGACGAGCGCGTCCGAGTTGTTGCCGATCGCCGGGCCGCGGGCCACCTGGATCGTGTTGTGGCGGGAGATCCGGCGGCTGCGGGCGCTGTCGCTGATCGCCGCCGCTGTGGTGACTGTGGGGAGTGCGGCCGGACTGGTCGCGCCATGGGCCTTGGGAGTGCTCGTCGACGACGTTTCGTCAGGCGCCTCCGGGAATGCTGTGTGGCGGGTTGTCCTGCTGATCGGTGGGGCGGCGTTGCTGACCGGCGTACTGACTACGTTCGGGGTGCTGCTGATCGCGAGGGTCGGTGAGACCGTGCTGGCGCGGATCCGGGAGCAGGTGCTGGATCGGGTGCTGCACCTGCCGGCGCCGGTGCTCGACCGGATCCGTACCGGGGACCTGCTGTCGCGGGTCGGCGATGACGTGGCGTCGGTGGCTACCGCGTTGACCGAGGTCGGGCCGGTGCTGCTGTCCGCGTCGCTGACGATCGTGCTGACCGCGGCCGGGATGTTCGCGCTGGACTGGCGGCTGGGCCTGGCCGGGCTGCTCTCGGTACCGATGTATCTGCTGGCCCTGCGCTGGTACCTGCCTCGCTCCGCGCCCTTCTACCGCCAGGAACGGCTCGCGATGGGCGAGCGGTCCGAGGCGATCATCACCTCGCTGCGGGGCAGCGCGACGGTCCGCGCGTACCAGTTGGAGGAGGCGCAGCTGGAGCGGATCGGGGACCGCTCGGCGGCCGCGCGGGACCTTTCGCTGAAGGCGTTCCGGCTCTTCGGCACCTTCGTGTCCCGGATCAACCATGCCGAGTTCGTCGGGCTCGCGGCGATCCTGACAGCCGGGTTCTTCCTGGTCCGGGCGGATGCGGTGACGGTCGGCGCGACTACCGCGGCCGCGCTGTACTTCCACCGGTTGTTCAACCCGATCGGCTCGCTGCTGATGCAGTTCGACGAGGTGCAGACGGCTGCGGCCGGATTGGCGCGGCTGGCCGGCGTGCTGTCGCTGGAGCCTGCTGTCGAGCCTCCTCCCGGTCCTGCGCCCGCGGATGCGTCAGTGGAGCTGGTAGGCATCGGCCACTCGTACGACGGTCCGCTGGTGGTCGACGGGGTTTCGCTGCGGCTGGAGCCCGGGGAGCGCGTTGCGCTGGTCGGCGCGAGCGGTGCAGGCAAAACAACCCTGGCGGCGATTGCGGCCGGAGTGCTGATGCCAACTGCGGGGACGGTATTGCTCGGCGGCGTGGACCTTCGCACGCTGGGCGAGACGCGTACTCAGCGGCAGGTCGCGCTGCTCAGCCAGGAGGTTCACGTGTTCTCCGGGACGCTGCTGGACGACGTACGGCTGGCGAAGGACTCGGCGACTGTTGCCGAGGTCGAGGAGGCGCTGGAGCGGGTCGGCGCGTTGGCCTGGGTGCGTGCGCTGCCGGACGGGTTGGAGAGCCAGGTCGGGGAGAACGCGCATCAGCTGACCGGTGCGCAGGCGCAGCAGGTCGCCCTGGCACGGCTGGTGCTGGCGAACCCACCGGTCGCAGTACTGGATGAGGCGACAGCTGAGGCGGGCAGTGCCGGCGCTCGCGAGTTGGAGCGGGCCAGTGCGGCGGCTACCGAAGGCCGCACGACGCTGGTGGTGGCTCATCGGCTCACTCAGGCGCAGCAGGCGGATCGGATCGTCGTGATGGACCAGGGGCGAATCGTGGAGTCAGGGACGCACGATGAGCTGCTGGCTGCCGGTGGTCGCTACAGCCAGCTCTGGCACAGCTGGACCGGCACTCCTAGGGCAGGCGCCAGTCAATAGCCGTGCCGCCGCGCTGAACTAGCAACTCGTTGACCCAGCTGAACGGCTTGGAACCGAAGAAGCCACGGTCGGCGGACATCGGGCTCGGGTGCGCGCTCTCGATGTACGGCGTATCGCCGAGCATCGGCTTGAGCGTCTGCGCGTCCCGGCCCCACAGGATCGCCACCAGCGGGCCACCGCGCTCGACCAGCGCGTGGATGGCCTGCTCGGTGACGGCCTCCCAGCCCTTGCCCTTGTGCGAGGCGGACTTGCCCGGCTGCACGGTGAGCACTCTGTTGAGCATCAGCACGCCCTGCTCGGCCCATGGCGTCAGGTCGCCGTTGGAGGGCGCCGGTACGCCGACGTCGGCCATCAGCTCGCGGTAGATGTTCTGCAGGCTGCGGGGGATCGGGCGCACGTCCGGCGCCACCGAGAAGCTCAGGCCGACCGGGTGCCCGGGCGTCGGGTACGGGTCCTGGCCGACGATCAGCACCTTCACGTCGTTCAGCGGTTGCTTGAACGCCCGCAGCACGTTCTCGCCGGCCGGCAGGTACGGCCGCCCGGCGGCGATCTCACCGCGCAGGAACTCGCCCATCCGGGAGACGGTCTCTTCCACCGGCGCCAGGGCCTCGGCCCAGTCCGGTGCCACCAGATCGTTCAAGGTCTTGGGGCTCACCGGGACATGATGTCACTCGTTGTTCGCGTGTCGGTCCACCTACTCGTCGATCCGGCCCGGTAGAACTGTGCCCGGCCCCGCGGCAGGTATGAGCTTCTGCGGGGCCTTTACCTTGTTTTCAAGCGGTTTCCCAGCCGAAGTTGAGCGAGTGGCTGTTCGGCTCGTGCCGGTTGTAGAACCTGTGCGCGTCCGTCCGTGCTGTTGATGAATCCAGCTCGAGATGCGTGGCGCCGTTCGCTTTCGCCCACTCGCGAGCGGCTGTCAGCAAGGCGGCCCCGATCCCGCCAGACCGCTGCGACGGGTCGACGGCCAGGTCCTCCACCCAGCAGCGCTGACCGAATCGCACCGACTCGATGTCCAAGTACGTCGTACCGAAGCCGACGACCGTCTCACCCTCGACAGCAACCAGTACTCCGCTGCGTGGGCCCGCGATCGTCCGCTCCAGGCGATCGGCAGCGACCACCGGGTCCCAGGCCGCCGGCTTCGCGCCGGGCGGCGCGAAGAGCCAGGCGTAGGCGTCGACCAGTTGGGGGATGTCTGCGGTGGTGGCTGCGCGCACTGTGCTCATACCGACGAGGCTAGTGAGGTGAAGTGGTTCGCAGACAGATCCAATTCACGCTGCTTTCCCCAGTCCACTCAGGAGTTGGCCAGGCGCTTCAGGGATTGCGCGTAGCGCTGGGCGACCAGCAGTTGGGCGCGACGGGCGACAGGGCCGCCGAGGCGGGTGTACCAGGTGGCTGCCCGGCTATAGGCGCGGATCGTGTAGTAGATGCCGTCCGGCTCGCGAGTGACCACCAGTGCCTCTTCGCCGGCTTCCGGGTGGCCGTCGAGGCTGCCATAGGCGAAGCCGATCCGGTCTCCCTCGTTGACCAGCCAGACGACCCGGCAGGGGATCGGGAGACCTACCGAGCCGACGCCGAGGCGGCCGAGCGAGTTGGTGCCGATCTTGAGGGGGATGTCCGTCGCCTCGACCGGGATACCGGCGGCGCGGTGGGCCTCCCAGGTCATCAACGCCTCGCCTGCGTGGCGGAAGACCTCGTCCCCACTCCCGAGCCGGACCCGGTGGTCGAGCCGGTGGTAGCCGGGTGGAGTGGTGTCCTGCTCGGTCGAGCCGATCGCGTCGTAGTTGAACCGCAGGTCCCTCAGATCAGCGAGCTTCATCCCACTCCTTCAGCCGACGCCAGGCCAGCAGTCCGCAGAGCGCGAAGCCGAGTGCGTTCGCAACCCCATGTGTAGCAACCATCCAGCGCAGTGGCAGGTACGGCGTCGCTACGACATGCCCCAACGCCCAACTGAGCGCCAGCAACATAGTGACCGTGAGAGTGCCGGCTGAAACAACCAGCAGCACTTTGGTGACCCGCTCGGCGCCTCGCGACCGGCGCCACATGGCCCAGCCGACCAGCCACATCCCGGCCGTCAGTACTGCGGCTCCTAGCAACTCGACCGGGTCGCCGAGGAAGAAGCCGAGCAGCACGATCCCGGTGCCCAGCGGAACGCTGATGGCCGCTGCGGTCGCCGCCCGGTTGCTGCTCGACTCCACCACCAGGCACGCGACCAGAGCCGCCGCGAAACCGGCGAAGTGGAAGTGGGCGACTGTCAGCGACAACACGGTCAGGCTGAAGCCGAACAGCTCGTACGACGAACGCTCGGCGACCAGCGCGAGTGCGGCGATCGCCGGGGTCACCAAGGCGGTGTAGAGCGCGATCTCCTTGGCCCGCAGGCGCTTCCGGCGTACCAGGTCGTTGGCGGCCAGGCCTGCGAGCACCAGCGTGCCGGCCAGGTAGATGGCGGCCAGTGTGATCGACAACGCGCCGCGGCCGAGCCAGAGGGAGATGACCCCTGGCACGGCCGCGATGAGCCACCAGCGGCGTACCGCCGGGCCGCCTGGCACCTTCACCAGGCTGAGCCCGAGCGGCACGATCACCAGCATCCCCAGGCTCACCACCAGGTGAACCAGTGTCAGCATCAGCTGCTCTTGAGCCCGCTGGTGTTGTCTTCCTTCAGGGACTTGAAGAGCGCGGTGGCCTTCTTGGTGTCCCACTTGACGGCCGAACCGTGCGAGGTGCTCAGGTTGCTGTCCGAGATCGGCACGGTCAGCGTGACCCCGTCACCGCCGGCCGAGACCGCCTTCATCCCGCGAGCGAACTTGAGCAGCGTGAACGGGCCCATGTCGCTGTCGATGCTGAGCGCCTCGGCGCCCGCGGTGCTCAGCTTGTAGAACCGGAACGGGTTCACGAAGGTGCCGGGGGCGACGGCCTTCTTGGCGATCGCGCCGATCATCTCGCGCTGCCGCTGGACCCGGCCGAGGTCGCCGGTCGGGTCGAACTTGCGGGCCCGGACGTACCCGAGGGCGTTCACGCCGTCGAGGTCCTGGCAGCCCTTCGGCAGATCGATGTGCGCGTCCTTGTCCTTGATTGCCTTGGGCAAGCACATCTCGATGCCGCCGAGGCTGTCCACGATCGAGGCGAAGCCGCCGAAGCCGATCTCGACGTAGTGGTCGACCCGCAGGCCGGAGACGTTCTCGACGGTCTGGATCAGCAACTGCTGGCCACCGAAGGCGAAGGCCGCGTTGAGCTTGTTCTTGCCGTGGCCGGGGATCGGCACGTAGGAGTCGCGCGGCAGGCTGATCAGCGCCGTCGGGCCGGACTCCGGCACGTGCAGCAGCAGGATCGAGTCGGTCCGCTGGCCGGCCGCCTTGCCGGTGTGCAGCTTGGCGCGCTCGGCGCGGGACAGGCCCTCGCGGCTGTCCGACCCGACCAGCAGGTACGTCGTACCGGGAGTGTCGGCGGGC
The DNA here is from genome assembly GCF_040687575.1 of Kribbella sp. NPDC056861. Lineage (NCBI taxonomy): Bacteria > Bacillati > Actinomycetota > Actinomycetes > Propionibacteriales > Kribbellaceae > Kribbella > Kribbella sp. NPDC056861. The sequence continues at coordinate 1,084,754 of NZ_JBFBNQ010000003.1, forward strand.
CGGTCGCCGGTCGGGAAGGCGTCGACCTTGTTGATCTTGCCCCAGGCGAACAGCGGGATGCAGATCAGGCTCAGCACGAACAACAGGACGACGAGTCCGATGATCCGGGCGAACCAGTTGCGCCGCTTCTTGGGCCGCACGGGCGGCCGGTTGACGTAGCGCGGGTCGATGGACTGCGGTTGGCTCATGGAACGACCGTATCGGCACCTGGGCCGTTCGTGCGTCAGTCCGGCGAAGGGTCTTCACCCCACACTTTCAGACCGTGGGCGTGGCCGGCCTCGATCGAAAGGATGATCTTGGCCCGCTGATCGAACCAATCCGCCGGAACGTGCGTGGCGGTTGGCCGACCCGGGCGCTGAACAGGCGGCTGAAGTACGCCGGATCGTCGTAGCCGACCTGGCGGGCGATCGCTGCGATCGGGAGGTCGGTCTCGGCCAGCAACGCCTTCGCCTGGTTGATCCTGGTGGTCAAGATCACCTCCTGTGGGGTCGAGCCCGTTTGGCGGGTTGTCGCTCGTAGGTCGTCGATGGTGACGCCTAGTGCTTCGGCGTACTGGGGGATCGACAGGGGGTGGCAGGCGATGGCTTGGAGTTGGGTGACGAGCTCGTTGCCCGGTTCTTCCTGGTGTGCGGTCGAGATGAGGTCGTAGAGGGCTGCTGTGGCTTGTAGTTGGTTGGTCTGGGCTACTCGGAGCAGCTTGGCGAAGGCGCGCTGGAGCGGGCGGGGGTCGGCGTACCGGCGTACGGGGGTGGTGGGGGTGAGGTGGCCGAGTTGGGTGAGTGGGGCTGTCGCAGTACCGCTGAAGAGGACCCAGGACTGTTGCCAGGCGGTGGATGGGCGGTAGCCGTGCAATACGCCGGGGAAGAGCCAGAGGAGGGCAGGAGCCTGTACTTCGTGGAGTGTGCGGTCGGGGCCGTGCAGTAGTTGGCCCTTGCCCTGGTGGAGGAAGACAGCGGCGTGGCAGCCGAGGGCGCGTTCAGGGGTTGCTCCCGGAGTGTTGCGCTGCTCGCCTGCGCCGAGGCAGAAGAGTCCAAGTTGGCGCTCGGATGGACTGGGAGTCAAGTAAACCGACCATGTCTCCATAGAGACAAGAGTCCAAGAAGTGACTGCTCAAGTCCATTCACCGGGTCTGGCCGGGCGGTTGCAATGGTCTTGTGCTGACTTCGAATGGGTATGTGTTGTCGCCTGAGCGACTTGGGATGCTGGCTGAGGTACCGCGTCGGGAGCGTGGTGATCGGGAGGTGTTGCGTGCCCGGCTGGCGCGGGACGGGTATCTGTTCCTGCGTGGGCTGCTCGATCCGGCGGAGGTGCTGGCGTTTCGGCGCTACTACTTCGAGCGGACCGGGGTGGCCGACGCTGCCGGCGTACCGCGGGAGGTGGATCCTGCTGTGCTCCGGAAGGTGCTGTTCGGCGAGGTGGTGCCAGGGGCGGAGTACAGGGCGTTCTGTGCGCAGTCGGCGCTGCGGGGTTGGTACGAGTGGTTCCTGGGTGGGGAGACGTTCCTGCATCGCCGCAAAATCATCCGGCATATTGCGCCGGGCCAGGCGGGCATCGGTACGGCTACGCAGGCGCACTACGACCTCGTGTACCTGCGAGAGGGCACTGATCAGGTGCTGTCGGCCTGGATCCCACTTGGCGACTGCCCGGTCTCCCTGGGCGGCCTCACCTACCTAGCGAACAGCCACCACCGAGTGCTGCGGGAGGAGGCGGCTGGCACGCTCGAGCGGCCGGCTGCCTCGATCACTGCCGACCTGCCCGCTCTCGCCGACGAGTACGACGCCAGTTGGCTGGTTGCTGACTACGCGGCCGGTGATGTGGTCATCCACACGGCGCACACGGTTCATGCCGCACTGGACAACGTCGCGTCGACGATGCGGCTGTCGACCGACATTCGCTACCAGTTGGCGGCGACTCCGATCGATCCCCGCTGGCAGGCCGACTGGCACGACCGCGACGGCTTGTGAGCGGCGGGACGGTGCGGGTTTTCCCCAGAATCTGAGACTCTTCTCGCTAACGACATTCATTTCGGTTAAGGTTTTCGAGGATCGACCGGGCGGTGGATGGGGTGCCGCCCGGCGGCGCGAATCTGAGGAGAACCGTGAACCGCAACGAGCTGGTCGCCGGAGTGGCGACGAAGGCGGGCATTCCGCGCAACCAGGCCGAGCGGGTGCTGGACGCCCTGGGCGACGTCGTCACCGAGGCGGTGCACAAGGGCGACAAGGTCTCGCTGACCGGCCTGCTGAGCATCGAGCGGGTACTGCGCGCGCCGCGCACCGGGCGCAACCCGCAGACCGGCGAGCCGCTCTCGATCCCGGCCGGCTACTCCGTCCGGTTGTCGTGCGGAAGCCGCCTCAAGGCCGCGGCCCGAGGCAACCTCCGCACCATCTCCTGACCATCCGTCAGCGCTTGACCGCGGTCACCCAGTACTCCGTCGCAGGAGTCGGCGGAGTGCTGAAGCGGGCGTTCGGCAGGTAGATCCGCGAGCCGTAGAAGGCCGCCGTGGTCGGGACGTCGAAGTCGGTGCTGGTGATCTCGCGTACCAGCCGGCCTCGGCTGCCGGAGTTGTCGAGGTCGAGGACGGCGATCTTGTTCAGCCGGTTCTGCACGACGTACAGGGTGTCCTTGCTGAGCAGCAGTCCGTCGCCGTTCGTCATCACCGCGGCGCCGAGATCGATCTTCCGGGTCACGCCGGTGCGCGGATCGACGCGGAACAGGAAGCCGGTCGCCGACTGGACGATGATCAGGTTGCGGCCGTCCGGGGTGAGCTCGATGCCGTTGGCGTTGTTGTTCGCCGGGTCGTGCACGTAGTCGCCGCTGAGCTTGATCGTCTGCACGGCGGCCTGCGAGGGCAGCTTGCCGTTGCGGCCCAGCGGGACCTTGTAGAGAACCGGCTGGCGCGAGTCGGTGAACCAGGCGGCGTCCTTGCTGAGGATGACGTCGTTGACGAACGTCGGCGTCGCGGTGGTGAACGTGTAGCTGGCGAGCACCTTGCCGGAGCGGGTGTCGATCACCCGGCCGTTGCCGCCCGCTGCGCCGGCTACGAACAGCCGGCCGCGCTTGTCGGTCTTCATGCCGAGTGACGCGGTGCCCGGGCCTTGGCTGATCACCTTGCCGGCGCCGGTGCGCAGGCTGGCGGCGTAGATGTCGCCGTCGACGCGGGAGCCGAAGTACGCCGTACCGGAGCGGTCGATGGCGATGCCCTCGGGCTGGAAGCCTGCGGGGAGCTCGAAGCGGGTTGGGAAGCGGACTGCTTTGGCGGCCTTTGCTGCTGTTGCCGCGGCGGCTGCGGCGTTGGCTGGGTTGGTGCCGAAGCGGATGGGATCGCACATGTCGTCTTCGACGGCGTGCTTGACGACGTGTGGTCCGGTGGCCGGAGTGGTGCCGGCGGTGGATGCTCCCGGGAAGGCAGAGGCGGTGAGGCTGCCGAGGAGCAGTGCGGGGAGGCCGATCGTGCTGGCGAGAATGCGGCCCAGATGTCTCGGCTGTGGACGTGACATGGCGAAGTGTCCTCCCTAGCTGATTGTGCTTTCAACAATAGGTGAACGGCTGCCGGGGCAGAACGGTTCAGCCCCTGTGGATATCTCCGCGGCCGTTGGGCGCGAACGGGTAATGTCACTGTGAGTGGCATCAGAAGCCATCCGGCACAGGGAGTGTGGGGCAGGCATGACAGCAGGAATCGACAGCTCGGATCTGTCCACGACGGTCAGGCCGCAGGACGACCTGTACCGCTATGCGAACGGGCCGTGGCTGGACCGCACCGAGATCCCCGCGGACAAGGCGATCTACGGCGCCTTCCACGCGCTGCTGGACGACTCCGAGCGCGACGTCCGGACGATCGTCGAGCAGACCGCGGCGACCGAGCATCCGGCTGGCAGCGAGGCACGCAAGATCGGCGACCTGTTCAACAGCTTCATGGACACCGAGCGGATCGAGCAGCTCGGCGCCACCCCGATCGCCGACCAGCTCGAGCTGGTCGCCGCGATCAAGGACGTCGACGGCCTGATCGCCGTGCTCGGGCAGCTGGAGCTGCAAGGCGTGCCCGGTGTCTTCTACTACGGCGCCGACATCGACGCGAAGAAGTCCGACGAGTACATCATCTACACCAGCCAGGGCGGCATCACGCTGCCGGACGAGTCCTACTACCGCGAGGACTCCTTCGCCGACGTGCGGACGGCGTACGTCGCGCACCTGGCCCGGATGCTCGAGCTGGCCGGTCTACCCGACTCCAGCGCGGCCGCAGACCGGATCATGGCGCTCGAGACCCGGCTGGCCGAGGGCCACTGGGACCGGGTGCGCAACCGCGACGTCACCGCGACGTACACCAAGGTCGACCGGGCCGGCCTCGAAGCCCTGACCCCTGATTTCGACTGGGCCGTCTGGCTGACCAATGCCGGCGTGCCCGAGTCGGCGTTCGAGCAACTCGTCGTCCGGCAGCCGTCGTACCTGACCGCGGCTGCCGCCGCGCTGCAGGAGATCGACCTCGAGCACTGGAAGGAATGGCTGAGCTGGCGCGTCGTGCACAGCGCGGCACCGCTGCTGAGCAAGGCCTTCGTCGACGAGAACTTCGCCTTCTACGGCAAGACGCTGACCGGTGCGCCCGAGCTGCGCGAGCGCTGGAAGCGCGGGCTCGGCGTGGTCGACTCCGCCCTGGGTGAAGCGGTCGGCCAGCTGTACGTCGCCGAGCACTTCCCGCCGGCCGCGAAGGCCCGGATGGTCGAGCTGGTCGGCCACCTGGTCGAGGCCTACCGGCAGCGGATCGAGGCGCTCGACTGGATGAGCCCGGAGACCCGCCGGCGCGCGCTCGACAAGCTCGCCACCTTCACCCCGAAGATCGGCTACCCGGACAAGTGGAAGGACTACAGCGGTCTGGAGATCGCTGCCGACGATCTGGTCGGCAACGTCCGCCGCTCGGTCGCCGTCGAGACCGCGCGCGACCTGGCCAAGCTCGGCCAGCCGATCGACAAGACCGAGTGGCTGATGACGCCGCAGACGGTCAACGCGTACTACAACCCCCGGATGAACGAGATCGTCTTCCCGGCCGCGATCCTGCACCCGCCGTTCTTCGACCTCGACGCCGACGACGCGGTCAACTACGGCTCGATCGGCGCCGTGATCGGCCACGAGATCGGCCACGGCTTCGACGACCAGGGCTCGAAGTACGACGGCGCCGGCAACCTCAGCGAGTGGTGGACCGACGAGGACCGCACCGCCTTCGAGGAACGCACCGCCAAACTCGTCGCGCAGTACGACGTACTGGAGCCGACCGATGCTCCCGGCCACACCGTCAACGGCAGCTTGACCCTCGGCGAGAACATCGGCGACCTCGGCGGCCTCTCGATCGCCTACGTCGCCTACACGCTCTCTCTGGGCGACGCCGACTTCCCGACCGTCGACGGCCTCACCGGCCCCCAACGCTTCTTCCTCGCCTGGGCCCTCGGCTGGTCCAGCAAAGCCCGCGAGGCCGAGGCCATCCGTCGCCTCGCCATCGACCCGCACTCCCCGCCCGAGTTCCGCTGCAACGCGGTCGTCCGCAACATCGACGCCTTCCACGAAGCGTTCGAGATCGCGGACGCCGACGGCATGTGGTTGGCCCCGGAGGACCGCGTCCGGATCTGGTAGTTCCCGTACGACGGGTTGGGGGCGAGACGGTTGTCCCGTCTCGCCCCTCCTGCGCCTAGTGACTCAGCCTCGCAACGACTTGGTCGCCCGGGCTGCTAGCCGTTGAGCGTGCTCGGGGTTCGCGACCCAGCCGATCCATCCTGCGTCCTTCGCCGGCGTGGACCCCTTGCGCGCGGCCTCGCGGAAGTCGAGGCATGCCAGCCACAGCGGTCGCATGGCCAGTACGTCAGGCAGCCGCTCGAGTTCGTCGTCGGTGAGTTGGACGTGTTCGCGATACCCGCGCGCGGCAGCGTCGAGGTTCTCCTCGTCGCCCTCACCCGCGGTCGTCAACAGCCAGGCAAGAGCAGGCAGGCGTGGTCCCCGTCCGGAGCCTGCCCAGCCGACGATGGAGAGGTCGCCTGGTCTGCCGACCGCCGCCCACCCGTGGTAGTTCCCATGAGTGAACGCCTCGGGCAGCCCCTCCGCGTTGTCGGCCTGCTCGACCTGGTCGCGAAGCCACTCGAACGTCTCGCGCCCCTCCGGCGGGACAGCGTCCTCGACGCTCACCAGGAAGCTCATCGCCGCCGCGAGATCCTGCTTCGGCCGCCCCACGAAGAAGGCGCCGTCGTGCTCCTCCGCTCCGCCGTCCCGCGCGACCGCACCACCGGCGACCGGCAGTGTGTGGAGGCGGCCGAGCAGGCTCGCCAGTTCGTGAAGCACCGCCGGCGACTGGGCCGGGCGTCCACCTTCGAGGTACTCCGTCACGATCACGCCGCGCCCCTCGAACACCGACACCGGCTCGTCATGTGCGAGCTTCTCGGCGGGGAAGTCGTGTGCGGCCAGGAAGCGCAGGATTTCCGCATCCCCCTCGACCCGGCCGACCGTATCCGCCGCCGACGAGAACACCCGAGCGATCCAGGGCGAGCCAACTTCTCGCTTGACCACCAGCGTCCAGGGGTAGTGGCCGATCCAGGACCCAGCCGGTCGCGTCTCGGGGTCGTCGTCGATGGGCGCGATCGACGTGATGCCGACGCCGTACCGCGCCTCGAGATGCGCCCTCAGCTCCGCGAACTCGACCGGCCGAGTCTGCGCGAACGGCGACCGACGGCCCTCCTCGAGAGCTGCGCGAGCCTCGGTGTACCGCAACCCGGTCGCTTGGGCGCGTTCCCGTACCGCGCGCTTGAAACTGCCTTCTTTGGTCATGACAAGCCTCCTCGACGTGCCCGTTCCCCCAGCGAAGCGGCACTCGAACCAGGCCTGGACAGCAGCAGCCTTGAGGGCAGAATCCCCTTCACCTTCACGAGTTCCCGGCTGGGGCAGGTCCTCACGAGGCTGGGCGTCGGCTACGCCGTACCCCGATCCTGCCGGTGCCTGGCATCCATGTCAACGGCAATGGAAATGCGCCGACGCCCGCTGATTGCCGATACTTTGCGCATGACGTTCTCCAGCGACCAGTGGCCCCACGACCCCAGGCTGGACCCGTTCCGCGACGCCGTGTGGGAGCTGAGCCGAGACAATCAGGTGGTCGCCCACCTCACCACCCAGGTCATCCGCATGCGCTCCTTCCCCATCTTCTGGCTGAAGCGCGAGTCGCTCTGGTACCAAGTCAACTGGCTCGACGGCGAGCAGGACCGACCAGAGGAAGACTACGGCCCGAACTGGTACACGGTCGCCGAACTGGAGCAGGGCAAATTCACCCCGGACGACGATGACGATGTCCTGGACGCCCGCCCGGTCCCAGAGCCGCAGCACCAAGGGCTCTGGGCGCAGTACGGCCCACCGGCCTAGTCGGTGCACCCACCTCAGGTAGTCCGCATTCGAGACGCAGCGCCAGGCGACGGCGATGCGCTTGCGGAACTGCACGCCCGGTCGAGGGCCGCGTACTACGGCGCCGGCGGCCACGAGGTGGCAGCGGTTCCTGACGAGAAGTACCGGAAGACCTGGCGCAAGATGGTGGCAGATCCGCGCCTCGCCGTCCTGGTAGCTGTCTTGGGCGATGACATCGTCGGTGTGATCTCGCTGGATGCCAACGGAGCGTTTCCGACCAATGCACCTGATGAGACGCGCATCCGGCTCGTCGGAATCTTCGTCGAGCCAGGCCGGTGGTCGAGCGGCGTCGGCGGTGCCCTGATGAGGCGCTTCGTTTCCATCGCACGCCAAGCCGATGCTGTTGGCGAGGTCGATGTCTGGGAGCGGAACTCGCGGGCTATTAGGTTCTACGAGCGACACGGCTGGACCCGGGACGGAACCTCGCGTCCGGGGCCGGCTGGGGCGGACTACGTCGGCTTCGTGCACCTGGCTCAGGGGACTTAGGGGTGCGCGGGCCTCTGCACCAACCAGCAGGAACGCTCAGTACTGCTGAGCAAGGCCGCCGCGCTGAGTTGACCGCTGGTTGGCTCAGTGTGACCGCCGAGTTGCGCCTCGACCACGGTCACGCTGCATGTCATCGATCTGTCAGTTCCGGCGGCTACGGTGTCGAGGGTGATGACCTCTGAGCAGTTGGCCGACCTCCTCGAGTCAGTGACCCAGGAGATCAAGTCCGGCGACGTACCGGGAGCCGTGCTGGCTGTCAGCAGTGGCTCGGACCAATGGCTGACTGCTGTCGGATCGGAAGCTCCGGGCGGCGCCGAGCTCCGGACCGACGCCGTCTTCCGGATCAGCTCGATGACCAAACCGCTCACCGCGGCCCTGACCCTCAAGCTCGCCGAGGAAGGCGTTCTCGCCCTCAGCGATCCGGTGGACCGCTGGATCCCCGAACTGGCCGACCGCCGGGTACTCCGTACGCTCGACGGCCCCTTGGACGACACTGTGCCGGCCGAGCAGTCGGCGACCGTCGAAGACCTGCTGCTGATGCGACTGGGATTCGGCTTCGCTTTCGAGGTGGAGAAGTGCCCGGTCGCCGAGCGCGCCATCGGCGACGGCCTGGGGATGGGCCCACCGCTGCCATCGGCGATCCAGCATTCCCCGGACGAGTGGATCCGCCGCTTCGCGGAGCTCCCGTTGATGGAACAGCCCGGAAAACACTGGCGCTACGAGCTGGCGTACGCAGTACTGGGTGTCCTGCTGGCGCGAGCCACCAGTACGCCGTTGCCGCAGCTCCTGAGCGCCCGGGTGCTGAAGCCGTTGGGGATGAACGACACCGGGTTCACCGTTCCGGAGCAGGCGCGCGACCGCCTGATCCCGAGCTACGTCGGAACCGAGGACGGGATCGCCCTCTTCGACCCCGTCGACGGCAGCGACTGGCTCAACCCGCCCGTCTTCCCACACGCCGGCGGCGGCCTGGTCTCAACCGCCACCGATTACCTGAGATTCGCCCGCTCCCTGCTCGACGACGGCGGCCTGATCAACGCCGCCTCCCGAGCCGCGATGACCAGAGACCACCTCACCGCCGAGCAGCGCAACGGCCCATCCGCCGGCATCTTCCTGGACGGCGAAGGCTGGGGCTACGGCGTACAGGTCCGGGACCAGCCTGGTCTCCCAGCCCGCTACGGCTGGGGCGGCGGCCTCGGCACGACGTGGTACTCGTACCCCGAACACGGCGTCAGCGCAGTACTCATGACCCAGCACCTACCGCCCTCCCTCCCAGTGCTCACAGCCTTCACCAACTCCCTCGACACCGCACTGGGCGGCTGACCCGTCTTTCGGCGGTAGCCCAGGCGGGTACGAAAGGTGCGGGCTGCGGTGGATTGCCAACAGATCAGAGCATCAGCTTGAGGCCTGGAGTATCTGTTCAATCGCAGGCTCAAGTGCTTTGAGCAGTTCGTCGCCGATCGAGAGGGCATCCTCGACGTCGGCAGTGCTGACTGTTTCGGCGCGGTACTCGGCGCCGTGCCGGACGTACCGGAGTTGGGCCGCGTCAGTAACGATTTGACGGCCTCCGAAGTTGGAGGCGATCGCTGCGGCGGCGTCGAAGGTGGTGACGTGAGCCGATTGGCCTTTCGGGCGGAGCCCGGTGGCCATCACGAGCGCCAAGCAGGTCTTGCGGCAAGCGTCGTAAGCGAGCTGGAAGGCGCCTTCGGGATCATTGGCGTCAGCCCCGGCCGCCGCGGTTCGCAGGTGGTTGCCGGCCTGCCGCAGGAGATTGGCCACGACTGTCTGATCAACGGGCACCCGCTCGACCTCGCCCGCACTGATCAGGCCGGCGATCGTCGCCTGTGCTGCTGCGTTCACTGCTTTGCTCCGGTGTTGTCAAGGACGGTCAGATGAGGACTGCTGTGGACGGTCTGGAGGAAGCCGGTGGGTTGCTCGGCCCAGTCCTCTGCCGTGACGATGATGAGCTGGACCGGGACGCCGAGCTGTTCTTCGAGTTGCGCGTTCGCCCGGCGAAGCGCCCTCGGCGACGGAGAGCCGACCACGATCACGTCAACATCGTTCGGAGGCGGCCCGGCCTCTCCCTGGAAGCGCCGCGCCCAGGAGCCGATGATGATGGCACGTTCGATGCCAGGAACCTCAGCCAACACCTGCGGCACCGCAACACCGGGGCCATAGGCCCGACCCAGGATCTGCACCAGAGGCTCGAAGTACGGGCTCGAAGTGTTGGCAGCGACCAGCCGGGTGTTCCCGGCCCGGCGCTCACGCAACAGCCCGCCCTCCACCAGTCGGTTGACCTCGCGAAGCGTGTTGGGCTGCGCAACACCGGCGACCGGTGCAAGTGTCGAGATGGGTTGCTCGCGGTCCGGCACGAGAAGCAGCCAGGCGAGAATCCTCGCCTGGGCCTCCGAGCGGAAGATCGGCATCAAGGCCGACGGAGCAGTAGCCACATTCCGTATAGTACTATATCGAGATCGTATAGTGCGATCGTGAAGGCATGCTCACCGATGACCGAATCTCGGTCAGGGCTCCGCGGGCGGTTGCTCCGGGCAATCGAGGGTACGGTGCCCAGGATTTCGCCCAACGAGCTGGAGGATTCATGCGCCCGATCGCCCTTGGTGCCCTGTCCGTGTTGGTCACGGCTGCCGCCGTAGCCCTGCCTGTCGCGACCGCCCAGGCCACTACTACTGCGCCAAGCTGCGAGGTCTGGCGCTCGACCGGCGCTGCCTTGACCGGGTTTGGGCGGTGTGTGTCAGCCGACGGCTACCCGCGCTTCCAGATCAAGGTCCGCTGCTCGAACGGCACCCTGATCTACTCGCCGACCGTGCCCCTCGGCCAAACCACCTGGGCGACCTGCACCTCAGCCCAGGGCATCGTCAGCTCCATCACGCCCGTCGGCAAGAACTGATCGACAAGAGCCCAGGTCGAGTGACCTGGGCTTTGTCGGTAGTGCTCAGTGCGGTGGGCGGGGAGTCACTCGCCGATGAGGTTGGTGTTGGTGATGTAGCGGAAGTGGACGGTGCCGTTCTGTGGCAACGCGACGCTGCCGATGGTGTTGACGATGGTCTGCGCGCCCTTGGCCTTGCTGACGGCGTACACGGTGGCGGTGTGGGTTGTGTTGTTGAAGCCGGTGAGTAGCGTGCCGCCGTTGTTGCCGCAGCGTTCGGCGACCAGTTGCTGGTAGGCGCCGAAGCCGGTGGTGCGGATTACCTTGAGGGTGCCCTTCAGTTGGGGCGTCTTGGGGAGGTGGATCGTGTAGATGCCGCCGGTCTTGGTGACTCCCAGGAGGGTGTCGTACGTCGGGGTCTCGGCGATCGTGGTGATCGATCGGAACGACTTGTAGCCGGGTGCGCTGCCGGCGGACGAGATCGGGCCGGTGGTGTCGTCGATGCTGTAGCGGTAGAGCGAGCCGTTGGTGTTCAGGCCGTAGAGGTACGAGCGTTCGGCGTAGTTGCTGGCGTTGACGTAGCGCGAGCTGGCGATCGAGGTGAAGCTGCCCCAGCCGGTGCCGAGGCGCTTCGAGCTGACCACCGGGTTCGTTGTTGTCGGAGTCTTGTACGACTCGACGACGGTGTACAGGCTGTTGCCCGTCAGGAGCAGTCCGGCGTAGTACTTGGTGGTGCCGAGGCCCGCCCAGGCGAACCAGGTGGAGCTGGCGCGGACGGCGAACATCTTGTAAGACCCGGCCGACTCGGTGGTCACCGGCTTGGTCGCGATGATCTTGTAGCCACCGTTGTCGCCGGTGGCGGTCACGGCGCCGACGACGACCGCGCAGGCTCCCGCTGCAGCGGCCTGCGCTCTGGCGGTCGGCTCCGAACTGTTCGCGGCCGGCGGCTGCGGCTTGCCTTGCACGTTCGCGGTGGCCTGGTTGGCCGCCACGGTCCCCGCGACCAGGCTCAGCCCGGCCACTGCAAGAGCAAAACGTCGAATTCTCATCAGCAGGTTTCTCCCTCAGTACCCAATGCCCCCGTGGGCTTCTCGCACCCTAGCGACCGGCTCAGGGAGTAGGGACCAGAAAGTGGTTGCAACAAGCTGCAATCACCGCTGCTCAACGGGTGAAAGGAATTCGCCTTCCATCTCCAAGAGATGGAAGGCGAATTCCAGATAGTGCGGGAGAGATCAGCTGGCCATCCAAGCTTCGACGGCGTCGATCTCGCGGGGCATGGCAGCCGAGAGGTTCTCGAAGCCGTCGGCGGTGATGAGGATGTCGTCCTCGATCCGGATGCCGATGCCGCGGAGGTCTTCGGGGACGGTCAGGTCTTCGGCCTGGAAGTAGAGGCCGGGTTCGACGGTCATCACGTAGCCGGCTTCGAGGGTTCCCTTGTTGTACTTCTCGTTGCGGGCGGCGGCGCAGTCGTGGACGTCGATGCCGAGCATGTGGCTGACGCCGTGCAGGGTGTAGCGCTGGTAGATGCCGCTGTTCGGGTCGAGGGCCTCGTCGGCGCTGACCGGGAGCAGTTCCATCGCCTCCAGGCCGCGGACGATGACCTCGATCGAGGCCTCGTGGCCGGCCCGGAATCCGACGCCGGGCTTGAGGGCGTTGATGCCGGCGTTCTGGGCGTCCAGCACCAGCTGGTACAGCTCGCGCTGGCGCGGGGTGAACTGGCCGTTGATCGGCAGCGTGCGGGTGATGTCGGCGGTGTAAAGGTTGCGGTTCTCCACGCCCATGTCGAGCAGCATCAGGTTGCCGTTGTCGACGGTGCCGTCGTTCTCGATCCAGTGCAGGGTGGTGGCGTGCGGGCCGGCCGCGGCGATCGAGGTGTAGCCGACGTCGTTGCCCTCGGCGCGGGCGCGGCGCCAGAAGGTGCCCTCGATCCAGCGCTCGCCGTACTTGCGGACGCTGTCCATGTCGGCCAGTACGTCGGAGAAGCCGCGGTGCGTGATCGCGCACGCCTCCCGCAGTTGCTCGATCTCGAACGCGTCCTTGACCAGGCGCAGTTCCGACAGGGCGTAGGCGAGCTCGCCGTCGCGGTCGGCGTCGGTCTTCGTGCCGGTCAGCAGGGAGGCGATCGAGCTATCCTCGCCGCGGCGGACGCGGGTCGGTACATCGCTCTTCAGCACGTCGGCCAGTGCGTCGACGTGCCGGGTCTCGAGCCCGAACTCCTTGGCGGTCTCGGTCAGCGACGGACGACGGCCGGCCCACAGCTCGCCGTACATCCGGTCGCGCCAGAACTCCTCGCCCTCGCTGCGGTCCGAGCGGGGCCGGAAGTAGAGCACCGAGTCGTGGCCGCTGGTCCCGTTCGGCTCCAGCACCAGGACGGCGTCCGAGGTCTGGTCGCCGACCAGCCAGACGTAGTCGGTGTGCGGGCGGAACGCGTAGTCGGTGTCGTTCGAGCGGACCTTGAAGGTGCCGGCCGGGATTACCAGCCGCTCACCGGGGAACGCCTGCGACAGGGCGTCGCGCCGTTTCGCCGCCCAGGTGCCCACGTCACTGAGGGTGACGTCGTCTCGCTCGATCGAGCCCCAGCCGGAGTTCATGAACTCGCGCAGCTTCTCGCCCGTGGGGCTGTCGTGGGAAGCGGTCTTGGGGGCCTTGTCGGTGCTGTCGCTCATCGTCGAGCCATCCTCATCTCAGCGCGCGGTGTGCAGTGGTCGCCACGGAGCGTGCCGGTGTCCGGCAGCCCCTCGGCGGGGTCCGAGCCGATGCGGGTGATGGCATCGGACCCGTCCCCGAAGACTACGCTCGGCGCGCAGATCTTCGCCTCCTCGGTGCCGGAGATTCCGGGCAGACCAGTCGCCGCCGTCACACACCGCGACCTGCCCCGCCCACCGGATGGCCGCCCGGGGATGAACCCGGGGTAGCCATCCAGCGGCGGGGCAGGCTCGGCCGGATCAGCCGGAGACTGGCTCCAGCTCAGCCGGAGACGAGCTCCGGATGAGCGGGAGACGAGCCCTGGCTCAGCGGGGAGGCAAGCTCCAGCTCAGCGGGAGACGAGCTCCGGCTCAGGAACATCAGCCGGTACTACGGGCTCGAACGTCCGGCGCAGCTTCTCGCCTTCGACGTCCACGTCGGGGAGCAGCCGGTCCAGCCAGCGTGGCAGCCACCAGGCCGAGCGGCCGAGCAGCGCCATCACCGCGGGCACGATCGTCATCCGGACCACGAAGGCGTCGATCGCCACCGCGATCGCCAGCCCGAAGCCGATCTCCCGGACCAGCGTCTCGCTGGACAGGATGAACCCCGAGAACACCGCGACCATGATCACCGCGGCAGCGGTCACCACCCGGGCACTGTGGCTGAACCCGTCGACCACAGCCTTGGTCGGCGCCGCGCCGTGCACGTGCTCCTCCCGCATCCGGGTGACCAGGAAGACCTGGTAGTCCATCGCGAGCCCGAACACGATCCCGACCAGGAACACCGGCAGCATGCTGATGATCGGTCCGGTCTGGCCCTCGATCCCGAGCGGACCGGCCAGCCAGCCCCACTGGAACACCGCGACGACCGCGCCGAAGGTCGCCCCGACCGTCAGCAGGAACCCCAGCGTCGCCTTCAGCGGCACCAGGATCGACCGGAAGACCAGCATCAGCAGGATGAACGCCAACCCGACGATCAGCGAGAGGTAGGGCAGCAGCGCCCCGCTCAACTTGTCGGAGATGTCGATGTTGAAGGCGGTCGAGCCGGTCACCGACACCTTCGCGCCGCCTACCTGCGGCGCGTCCCGGATCGCCTCGACCAGCGCCTTCGTCTCGTCGGTCGACGGACCGCTCGACGGGACCACCGTCAGGATCGCGGTGTCACCCTGCGGGTTGAAGGCCGGCGGCGTCACCACGGCGACATCCGGCAGCTTCCGTACCACGTCCGCAGTACCGGCCGCCGCGGCTTTGGGGTCGGCCGAGCCGGCCGTGTCGACCACGAGCATCAGCGGCCCGTTGAAGCCGGGACCGAAGCCCTCGGACAACAGTTCGTACGCCTTGCGCTGGCTCGAGTCAGGCGCGGAGGTGCTGTCGTCGGGGAGCCCGAGCTTGAGATCGGTCGCAGGAATCGCGAGTGCTCCGAGTCCGACCACGGCGACCAGCAGCACGGCCACCGGGCGGCGAGTGACGAAGCCGGCCCAGCGACGGCCCGCGGAAGGCTTGCCGTTCACAGCTTCCGGGTCGCCGCCGCGCAGACCGGGGATCTTGCCGCCGAGCACCCGACGACCGGCCATCCCGAGCAGCGCGGGTAGCAGGGTCAGCGCGATGGCCACCGCGATCACGACGGTGAACGCAGCCGCGAGACCCATCTGGGTCAGGAACGGGATGTCCACCACGAACAGGCCGCCCAGAGCGATCACGACGGTCAGTCCGGCGAAGACCACGGCCGATCCCGCAGTACCGACCGCGCGGCCGACGGCCTCTTCGGGTTCCAGACCGGTCCCCAGTTCGTGCCGGTACCGCGACATGATGAACAGCGCGTAGTCGATCGACACCGCGAGCCCGATCATCACCGCGAGGATCGGCGTCCCCGAGCCGATGTCGATGAAGCCGGTCGCCGCCGTGATCACACCGGCGCCGATCCCGACCCCGATCAGGGCCGAGAGCAACGGCAGGCCGGCCGCGATCAGCGAGCCGAAGGTGATCAGCAGGACCACAGCCGCGACGCCGACCCCGATCACCTCGGTCGCGCTCTGCTCCTGCTGGACCTGCATCGCGTCGCCGCCGTACTCGACGGTGAGACCGGCCTCCCTGGCCGGCTTCACCGCTTCGGCCACCGCCTCCTGGTCCTCCGGAGTCACCTCCTGCGCGGTGACCTTGTACGAGACCTGCGCGTAGCCGATCCGGCCGTCGGCCGAGATCGCCTTGGCGGTAAAGGGATCTACCACCCTGGCCACCTGCGGGCCGGTGCTGATCCGCTCGATCGTGCTCTTCACCAGCGCGGTGTTGGCCGGGTCGGCTAGCTTGCCACCCTCCGGCGCCTGGAAGACGATCCTCGCGGTGGCGCCGTCGGCACCTGCCTGCGGGAACCGCTCGTCGAGCAGATCCAGCGCCCGCTGCGATTCGGTGCCGGGGATGGAGAAGCCGTTGGAAGCCGGCCCGGACAGGGTGGCCGCGCCGGTGATGCCGGCGACCAGCAGACCGAGCCAGATGAAGACCATCAGGCGGCGGCGCCGGAACGCGAACCTGCCGAGGCGATAGAGGTAGGTAGCCATGGTGACGATCGTTGCCGTCGGACCCCGTAGTCCGCGTCCACCGGCTGCGGGTTTCCCGCCGTACTGCGCCCGCCGTACGCCCTACTGCAGCGGCTGTACTCCGGCCTTGACCAGGCCGGTCCGGTAGGCGATCACCACGAGCTGCGCCCGGTCCCGGGCGTCGAGTTTCATCATCGCCCGGTTCACGTGCGTCTTGGCGGTCAACGGCGAGAGCACCAGCCGGTCGGCGATCTCGTCGTTGGACAGCCCCAGCGCCACCAGCCCGACGATCTCGCGCTCCCGGTCGGTCAGCACGTCCAGCTCGGCCGGAGCGGTCTGCGAGCCGACCTCGGGCTGGGTCAGGAACCGATCCATCAACCCTCGCAGGGCCTTCGGGGACAGCAGCGCGTCGCCGCGGGCGACGGTGTGGATCGCGTTGATCAGCTCCTCAGGCTCGGCGCCCTTGCCGAGGAAGCCGCTCGCGCCGGACCGGATCGCCTCGAAGACGTACTCGTCGATCTCGAAGGTGGTCAGGATCAGCACCTTCACCCCGGCCAGCGACTCGTCGTCGGTGATCAGCCGGGTCGCGGCCAGCCCGTCCAGCCCGGGCATCCGGATGTCCATCAGGATCACGTCCGCGCGCTCGCTGCGGGCCAGCTCGATCGCCTCCTGGCCGTTGGCCGCCTCAGCAACGACCTCCAGGCCGGGAGCTGAGTTCACCAGCACCCGGAACCCGCTCCGGATCAGCTTCTGATCGTCGGCCAGCAGTACCCGGATCGTCACCAGTAGCTCCAGTTTCCAGAGGAAGCACGGCGCGGACTTGGAAGCCGCCGTGCGGTTGTGGCCCGGCCGTCAGGTCGCCGCCGACCGCGGCGACCCGCTCCCGCATGCCCAGCAGACCATGCCCGGAGGGGAGCGGAACACCCCGGTACGGCGTACCGGGGTGGCCGCCGTCGTCGGTGACCTCGATCGTGAGCGAGCCGCGCTTCTCCTCGAAGCGGACCCGCACGGCAGCGCCCGGGGCGTGCTTGATCACGTTGGTGAGCGACTCCTGCAGGATGCGGTAGGTGGTCAGTTCGAGCACGTCCGGGAGGTCGGTGGGGACCGGCGGCTGCCAGTCGATGGTGATCCCGGCGGCAGTGGACGACTCGATCAGGGCGCTCAGCTCCTGCAGCGAGGGGGTGGGAGCGGTCGGCAGCGAGTCGACGCCCGAGCGGCGCAGTACGCCGAGCAGCACGGTCAGCTCGGACAGCACGGTCCGGCCGCCCTCGCGGACTAGGCGAAGGGCCTGCTCGGCCTCGTCGGGCTGATCGCGCAGCAGGTGAGACGCGACGCCGGCCTGCACGTTCATCAGGGCGATGTGGTGGGCGATCACGTCGTGCAGCTCGTGCGCGATCCGCAGTCGCTCCTCGGTCACCCGCCGCTGCGCCTCTTCCTCACGGTCGTGCTCGGCCCGCCGGACCCTTTCCTCCAGCTCGGCCAGGTAGGCCCGGCGATAGCGGACCGCTTCGCCGGCAGCCGAGGCGAACAGCACGAGTACGGCGATCGAAAGGTTCGAGAGCAGCTTCTCGTCGGTGAACAAGGTGGTAGCGGCGATCATCGCCACGGCGACGATCGCGCCCGCGATGGTCCGGGTCTTGCGGTCCAGCTGGACGGCGACGGTGTAGAGCGCGAGCGTCAGCGCCAGCGCGATCGGGCTCTTCACCTGCTCGGTGATCGCGTAGGCGATCGCGGCCACCGTCGTACAGGCGAGCACGGTGAGCGGGGCGCGGCGGCGGACGATCAGCACGCCGGAGGCCAGCACGATGATGACCGTGGCGGTGAGCGTGAGCTCGATCTGGTCCTGGCCGTGCTTCGCGCCCGGCTGCACCAGGTTGACGATCATGATCGCCACCGCGATCGCGACGTCGCACAGCAACGGATGCCGTCGGCATTTGGCGAACCATCGCGCGGCCAGGCCCATGGCTCGACCCTACGTGGTCGTAGCAGCCGAGGGCGTCATCCACAAGCTGTATCCCGCGTCTACTGCAAGCGCAGTAGACGCGGGATACAGGCGGGGGCAGCTACTCGACAGGTGTCGCGCGGTTCAGCTCGAAGCCCTTGGCCGCAGCAGTTGCCGCCGGGGTGGGCACCGGCAGCGGGTGCCCGGCCACCGTGGTGTCAGCGCTGGGCAGCTCACCGGTCAGCAGGTACTTCGTGCCGATCGCGTTCGCGGCCGGGTTGACCGCTGCCCGGGAGTTGGCGAAGACGCAGTGCTTGCCCGAGTTCTTCTCGGTGACCAGCACCGAGGTGGGTAGCGCCTGGTGCATCTTCAAGGCCCCCGAGTACGGCGTCGACGGGTCGCCGATCGTGTTGTAGAGCAGTACGCCGGGCAGGCCGGCCCCGGTGATCTTCACCCGGCCCGGGCTGTCGAAGCCCCAGCTCTGGCAGGCGCTGCCGCTGGCCCAGATGTTGTACCAGGCGAACTGCGAGGTCTTCGCCAGCTTCGCCGCGTCCTTCTCGTACGTCGCGCGGTTACGCGACCACTTCGAGTCGGCGCAGATCACCGCGTTGAAGATCGCGTTGTCCTCCTCGGCGTCCGCGCTCGTACTGGGCGTCGCGAAGTCGACCAGATCGGCGTCGTCACCGCCGACGGCGTACGCGCTGAGTGCCTGGGTGAACGGGATCCAGCCCGACTCGGAGAACATCACCCCGGCCGCGGTGCCGAGCAGCTCGTTGCCGCCGACGACCCCGTGCGGCGTGGTCCGGAACTCGGTCAGGGTCCTGGTCCAGGCCGCCCGCACGGTCGCGACGTCCTTGCCCAGGTGGAAGACGTTGTCGTACTTCGCCACCCACGGCAGGTAGTACTCGTCGAAGCGCTTCTGCAGCCCGGCCGACTGGGTCAGTCCGGCCTGGTACCACATGTCCTTCGGGGTCGGGTCGACGTTGCCGTCCAGGATCATCCGGCCGACCCGCTGCGGGTACAGCTTGCCGTAGACCGCGCCGAGGTAGGTGCCGTAGGAGAAGCCGACGTAGTTGAGTTTCTGGTCGCCCAGTGCCGCGCGGATGGTGTCCATGTCGCGGGCGACGTTCACCGTGCCGAGGTGAGGCAGCACCTCCTTGTTGTTCGCCGTACAGCCCTGGGCGTAGCTGCTCCAGAGGCTCCACAGCTCGCCTCGGTTGGCCTTGACGTCGGGGTCCGGCTGCGGCGGACCGAAGTGGTCGGGGGCTGCGCAGCTGATCGGCGAGCTGTGCCAGACACCGCGCGGGTCGAACCCGATCACGTCGTAGGCGTCCAGGACACCGGCCTCGAGCCGGGTGAAGCCGGTGGCGTCCGGTTTGGTCAGCGTCCCGGCCTGCACCGCTCCGCCGCCACCAGGGCCGCCGGGATTGACCAGCAGCGAGCCGAGTCGCTTGGCCGGGTTCCTGGCCGCGTGCTTGGTGACCAGCACCGAGACGGTGGCGCCACGCGGCCGCGAATAGTCCAGCGGGACGGTCAGGGTGGCGCAGGTGAGGGCCGGGAACGGGCCCGCGATGTCCTCCGGGCAGGCGCCGAAGACCAGTGAGCGAGGATGCTTGCCATCAGCAACGGCCGGGGCCGCGGTGGCGGCGGCCGGGACGGCAGGAGCGATCAGGGCAAGGGTCGCGGTGGCGACCAGGGCCAGACGAAGACGCATCGGCGAGCTACCTCCAGGCGAGAGGACGGGTGTTTCGGCAACGTACCTCGCCCGTCGGGCCAGCCGGAGGAAGTGCTGTTTGCAGGAAAGTGCAATCAGCGTCAGAGGAATTCGCGCAGGGCCTCGACCGGGTCGGGGGCATCGAGGAGTTGCACGCCGCGGGGGAGCAGCATGAGCTGTCCGGAGGACTGCCGGGAGGCGACTCTGGCCCGTTCGAAGATCAGCTTGATCTCGTCGGTCACGGCGTCGAAGGCGTAGGTGGCCTCTTCGGTCCAGCTGGGTTTGCCGAACTCCAGCACCAGCCATCTGCGGACCCTGCCGGAGCCGACGGTGTGGCCGAGCTTCACGCCGGTGAAGGTCGCCACGAAGGCGTGGGCGGCCAGGGTGACGACGTCTGCCGTGAGGAGCTTCTCCACAGCCGCCTCCGGATTCACCTGATCCTGCTTGTGCTGATCGGAGCTCATCAGGCGCTCGGCTCTGCGGAGGCTTGGACCGCCAGCCCGCGCAGGGCTTCGTAGCGGGGCCGCAGCTTGGCCACGCGGTCGGCATCGGCAGTGACCGGCTGCTGGGTTTCGCCGCCCGGCGACGGTGACAGGCCGAGGGCGACTGCCGCGGCACCGCGAGCGCCGACCTCCGGCTCGGAGCAGGTGGTGGTCGGGCGGTCGAAGGTCGCGGTGAGGCAGCGGCGCCACCAGGCGCTCGCGTCGATTCCACCGCCACCCAGAACGACTTCGAGAGGACGGCCGAAGAGTTCGTCGAGCATGCGGAGACCGCGGTCGATCTCCAGGGAGGCGCCTTGCAGGGAGGCGGCGAGCAGATCGGCGGCGGTGTCGTCGAACGACAGACCGAAGTACACGCCGGAGCCACCGGGCACGGTGTCAGGTGGCCGGGTGCCGGCCTGGAACGGGATCGCGATCACCTGCGAGGAACCGATCTCCACGCCGGTGGGCTCAGGCCCCTCCAGATTCAGTACGCCGGTCAGCCACGCATGCAGGTTTCCGGCGGCAGAGAACGCCATCCCGGTCACGGCTCGCTGATCGTCGACGCGGTAGCGCCACAGCTCCCACGGCAACTCGGGGGCGTGCTCGATCGGGTGAACAACGCGAACGGCGGCCGACGTACCGACTGTCACGGCAGCGGTGGTCTGGTCGTAGCCGCCCGTACCGACGTTGGAAGCAGCGCCGTCACCTGTCGGCGGATGGATCGGTACGCCGACCAGGCTCGGCCAGCGACGCGCGTACTCCGCGGAGAGCGTGCCGGTCCAGCCGGTCGGGACGATCGGCGGGAGTTGCTTGTCCGAAACGCCTGCCACCGCGAGGGCTTCGTCGTCGTACCCGCCGGTGGCGAGGTCGAGCGTACCGGTGCCGGAGGCAACAGAAACGGAGGTGACCCGTTCTCCGGTCAGGCGCTCCAGGACCAGATCGGGCAGACCGGCGTAGTTGGACGGTGACGCGACGGACTGCAGCCAGGGGATCCGGCGAGTCCAGTAGAGGCGGTGCAGCCAGGCGCCGGTGCGGGCGTGGAAGGCGCGCTCGTCGAAGGCCGGGTCGAGGTCGAGGGCGACCGATCGCGTGTCCACCCAGGGGATCACCGGGGTGATCGCCTCACCTTTGTTGTCGAGGGCAACGATTGAGTGCCACTGCGAGGAGAGCACGATCGCGGTGATGCCGGTCAGGTGGCCGTTCTGCTCCAGCTCGTCCAGGCAGCCGAGCAGGCCTTCGACGTAGCCGTGCAGATCGAGCGTCGCCGCGCCGCCGGCGCCGTAGATCGCGGAGATCTTGTGCCGGGCGAGCGCACCGGGGATCGGCGCGGCCTCCTCGGAGAGGACGAGTGCGCGAGCGGACGACGTACCGAGGTCCAGGGCCAGAATGCGACCGTCAGTCCTCGGCATGGAGCGCCTTCAGGAAGGACGCCGCCCAGACGTTCACATCGTGGGCGGCCAGGTGCTTGCGCATCGCCTTCATCCGGCGGCCGAGCTGACGGTCGTCGGTGTTCATCGCGTCGACGATGGTGTCCTTCATGCCGTTGATGTCGTGCGGGTTCACCAGGAAGGCCTGCCGGAACTCGTCGGCCGCGCCGGCGAACTCGCTCAGCACCAGCGCGCCGGTGTCGTCGTAGCGGCAGGCGACGTACTCCTTGGCGACCAGGTTCATGCCGTCCCGCAGCGGGGTCACGACCGCGACGTCGGCGGCCCGGAAGAGCGCGGCCATCTCGGTCCGCGAGTACGACGTGTGCAGGTAGTTGATCGCCGGAGTGCCGATCCGCCCGTGGGTGCCGTTGATCCGGCCGACCAGCAGCTCGATCTCGTCGCGCAGTACGCGGTACTGCTCGACCCGCTCGCGGGACGGGGTCGCGACCTGGATGAAGACCGCGTCGTCGACCGAGACCCGTCCCTCGTCCAGCAGCTCGCCGAAGGCGCGCAGCCGCTGCCGGATGCCCTTGGTGTAGTCGAGCCGGTCGACGCCGAGCAGGATGTGCGCGGGGTTGCCGACCTCCTGGCGCATCTCGGCGGCGCGCGCGACGGTCTCCGGCTGGCGGGCCAGCTCCTCCAGCTCGCCGACGTCGATCGAGATCGGGAACGCCTTGGCCCGGACGACCCGGTCGTCGGGCAGGTGGATCCGGTCGCCGCGGGTGCGCAGCCCCATCCGGTTGCGGGCCAGCCGGGCGAAGTTCGACGCCGCGCCCGGACGCTGGAAGCCGACCAGGTCGGCGCCCATCAGCCCGTCCAGGATCTGCCGGCGCCAGGGCATCTGCGCGAACAGCTCGGTCGGCGGGAAGGGGATGTGCAGGAAGAAGCCGATCCGTACGTCGGGACGCAACCGGCGCAGCATTGCCGGGACCAGCTGCAGCTGGTAGTCGTGCACCCAGACCACCGCGTTGTCGTCGGCGGCCTCTGCGGCGGCCTCGGCGAAGCGGCGGTTCACGGCGACGTACGACTCCCACCACTCACGGTGGAACTCCGGCGCCACGATCACGTCGTGGTAGAGCGGCCAGAGCGTCGCGTTGGAGAAGCCCTCGTAGTACAGCTCGATGTCCTCGGCCGACAGTGTCACCGGGACCAAGTGCATACCGCCCTCGTCGAACGGGTCCACCTTCTCGTCGGCGCCACCGGTCCAGCCGATCCAGGCGCCCTGGTGGCGTTGCATCACCGGCGCCAGGGCGGTCACCAGACCACCGGGGCTGCGGCGCCAGGCCGTTGTGCCGTCGGGCATCTCGATCCGGTCGACAGGCAGCCGGTTGGCCACCACTACGAAGGAACTGCGTCCGCTCGGCATCAGCTGTTATCCACCCAGGTATTCGTCGTCGCCGGGGTAGCTGACCCCGATCTGTCTACGTGTCTCGTCGAGCAGTTCGAGGATCTCGATCGTCGCCGCATGCGGGAGGGCGGGGCATTCGATCTGCCCGGCACGCAGTGCCCGCATCACCTCGGCTGCTTCGTAGTGGTACCCAAGCCCATGCGCCGGTACGTCGATGCGCTCCTGGCCCGCCGCGGTGCTGCGGACGTAGTACGGGGGGTTGTGGAAGCGGCTCGGGAGCAGCAGGCTGCCCTCCGGGCCACTGACCGAAGCCGTGAACGGGTTCTGCGAGCGCAGCCCACAGGTCAGCGCGGCGACGGCGCCGGAGTCGTAGCGCCAGGCCATCGCGACGTTCAGGTCGACGCCGTCCTCGTTGAGCGAGCCGACCGCCTTGAGCTCGTCCGGCTGACCGAGGGCCATGTGCACGAACGTCATCGGGTAGATGCCGCCGTCCATCAGCGCGCCGCCGCCGAGGGCGGGGTCGAGCAGCCGGGCCGGAAGCTGCGGCTTGAAGAAGCCGAAGTCGGCCAGCGCCTCCATCGGCTCGCCGATGGTGCCTTTGGCCAGGTCTTCGAAGAAGGCCTGGATCACCGGGTTGGTGCGCATCCACATCGCTTCGGCGAAGAGCGTGTTGTGCTCGGTCGCGACGGCGACCAGGTCGCGGGCCTGCTTGGCGGTCAGCGTGACCGGCTTCTCGCAGAGCACCGCGATGCCGGACTGCAGCGCGGCCCGGGCGATCGCGTAGTGCTGCGGGTGCGGGGTGCCGATGTAGAGGACGTCGACGTGACCGTCGTCGATCAGCCGGCGCCAGTCGTCGTACCGGTGCTCGATGCCGAACTCGTCGGCGAACCTGTCGGCGCTCTCCAGCGACCGCGACGACACAGCCGTCGCCACCGCCTCGTCGCCGAGCACGGCAAGATCCTTGGTGAAGGAAGTGGAGATGTTGCCTGTCGCAACAATTCCCCAGCGGACTCGCCTGACCGTGTGCACTACACCCATTGTCTGAACTCCGGGGTCGGGAACGGGCCGTGAGCCTTGATTCTCGCGGTTTCGAACGCATGCGCCAAGCGAATGAGGGTGGCATCACTGCGACCCGTGCCGCTGAAGGTGATTCCGACCGGCAGGCCTTCGACCAAACCGGACGGCACCGCCAGCAGCGGGTAGCCCGCCAGTGCGGCATGGGACGACGAGCTGCCGAGGACGTGATCGCCGTTGATCAGGTCGATCGCCCAGGCCGGTGAGTAGGACGGCGTGACCAGGGCGTCGAGCTGATGGTCGCGCAGCAGGTTGTCGATACCGTCGCGGCCGGAGGCCAGGGCGGAGAGTCTGGCGGCGACGTAGACCGCGGAGTCGAGTCCGTCGGTCAGGTCGGAGCGCTCGAAGAGTTCCTGGCCGAAGTACCGGAGCTCGGTGTCGGCGTGGGCCTTGTTGAACGCGATGACGTCGGCGAGGGTCCGCGGGCCGCCCGGGTGGCGGGTGGCCAAGTAGGCGGCCAGGTCGACCTTCATCTCGTACTCGAGGATCGCCAGCTGGTCACGCTCGCTGCCCGGCGCCGGGAGCGACAGGTCGTCGACGAGCGTCGCGCCGGCCGCGGAGAGCAGCTTGAGCGCTTCCTCGGTGGCCTGGTCGAGACCGTTGGAGTAGCCCCACAGCGGCCCCCGCGGTACTCCGATGCGTACGCCGGTGAGGTCGTCGCCCTGGCAACTGGCCTCGTAGTCGACGCCACCACCGGTCATCACGGTCAGTAGCGCCGCGGCCTGCCGGACCGTCTTGGTCATCGGCCCGGCCGTGTCCTGCGAGTGACTGAGCGGGACGATGCCCTGCTGCGGGATCAGCCCGACGGTCGGTTTGAGGCCGACGACGCCGTTGAGAGCCGCCGGGCAGACGATCGACCCGTTGGTCTCGGTGCCGATCGCCAGGTCGGCGAGCCCGGCGGCGACTGCTGCGCCGGAGCCGCTGGAGGAGCCACCTGCGGAGCGGTTGAGGGCATAGGGGTTGCGGGTCAGGCCGCCGTACGCGCTCCAGCCCGAGGAGGACGCGGAGCCGCGGAAGTTGGCCCACTCGCTCAGGTTGGTCTTGCCCAGGATGATGCAGCCGGCCTCCCGCAGGCGGCGGACCAGCGGGGCGTCGTACGGGGGTGGTGGCTGGTCGGCCAGCGCCAGCGAGCCTGCGGTGGTCGGCAGGTCGAAGGTGTCGATGTTGTCCTTGACCAGCACGGGCAGGCCGTGGAGTGGTCCGCGGACTCGGCCTTCGTGACGTTCTGTGTCGAGTCGGGTGGCTTCGGTCAGGGCGGCAGGGTTCGGGGTGCAGACGGCGTTCACCAGCGGATTCAGCTCGGCGTACCGGTTCTGCAGCTCCTCGACCGTCGCGATGGCGGTGCGCGGACCGGGCGACACGTCGCCGGGGCCCTGTCGAGTTGAGCTCACACCGTCGATCCTGCCAGAGTTGAGCACGCCCGGCCGTCCGCCTGGTGTCTGTGGGACGCGTCCCGCGACACAACCCTGGGTAGCTGCGCGGTGAATGACATTGCTGTGTTTCTCCGCGTAGGGTGGAACGCGGACGGACGATCACCGACCGCACGGGAGTCAGCAGCAGATGGACAGCGCCAACGCCAGCTCTTCCGGCCCCGCCGAGGCGGGCCTGCCGGCCGTCGCTGGGTTGTCCGACCGCGACGGTGCCATCCTCGGCTTCGAGCGGCACTGGTGGAAGTACGCCGGTGCCAAGGAGCAGGCGATCCGGGACCAGTTCCAGATGTCGGCCACCCGCTACTACCAGGTGCTCAACGCCCTGATCGACAAGCCCGAGGCCCTCGCGCACGACCCGTTGCTGGTCAAGCGCCTGCGCCGGCTCCGGGCCGCTCGCCAGCGGGCCCGATCCGCCCGCCGCCTGGGCATCGAGGTCTGACCCTTGAATCGCCAACAGGACGAAAGAGGCCAGGTCCTCTCGTCCCTGGTCGCCGTGCTCGCCGTCGTCGCGATCGTCGGCGGTCTGCTGGTGCTGTTCGGGACGCGCGGTAACGACTCCGTCGCAGACTCGGGCAAGCCGGCCGACAAGACGACCCCCAAAGTCACCCCGTCCGGTAGTCCGTCGGTGAAGCCTTCCGCGCCTGCCTCCTCGGCGCCCGCCTCTTCAGCGCCGCCGGCCCCGACCAGCGCGCCGCCGTCGTCCGCGCCGGTCTCCTCCGCGCCCCCGTCGGTGCCTGCCTCGGAGAAGCCCAGCGTGCCGCCGAGCAGCCCGGCATCGATCCCAGTCTCCGCGCGGCCGGCCGTCGAGGTGTACAACAACACCGCGCGCAAGGGCCTGGCCGAGGACGTCGCGATCCGCGCCCGGCAGAGCGGCTGGATCGTCACCGGCCGGGACAACTGGCACGGCAAGATCGTCGCCAGCACGGTCTACTTCCCGGCCGGTATGCAGGCCGAGGCCGAGCAGCTCGCCAAGGACATCGGCGTCGCCCGGACCAAGGACGCCCTGCCGAACATGAAGAAGGACCGCCTCAGCGTCATCCTGACGACGGACTACGCCGGATGAGCACTCCCGTACTGGCGACTGCGGCCGGGCGGGAAGGCTGGGAGGCGATCGTCGACGATCCGGCCGGGGCGGTGATCGCCTCCGACTTCGACGGCACGCTCTCACCCCTGGTCGAGGACCCGTCGATGTCGCGCGCTGCCGACGGGGCCCTGGACGCATTGGCCAGGCTGGCCCGGTCGGTGGGGCAGGTGGCCATCGTGACAGGTCGGCCTGCACTGGTCGCTACGGAGCTGTCTGGCGTTACTGGGCACCCTGGGCTCGGGCGGCTCGTAGTACTGGGTCACTACGGGTTGGAGCGCTGGGAGGCATCCACTGGTGCCGTCACCAGCGATCCGGTGCCCGCTGGGGTTGCTGTCGCCCGGGAGAAGCTCCCGGCGCTCCTGCAGGGCGTAGGCCTCGGGGACGCCTTCGTGGAAGACAAGGGCAGCTCACTGGCCGTCCATACTCGCCGCCTTGCTGAGCCGCTCCCTGCCCTCGAGGTACTGCGTCAGCCGCTCACCGAGCTGGCCGAGTCGGTAGACCTCCGCCTGGAGCCCGGCAACCTAGTGCTGGAGCTCCGGCCGCCTGGGATCGACAAGGGCGTGGCCCTGCGCCGCCTGATCGACTCCACCGGCGCCCGCTCGGTCCTGTACGCCGGGGACGACCTAGGCGACCTCGCGGCCTTCGAAGCCCTGACCGCCTTGCGCGCCACCGGCCTGCACGCAGTACTGGTCGCTACTCGCTCCTCCGGCGCAGCTGCCCTCACCGACGTCGCCGACATCGTCGTGGACGACCCAGCCGGGGTAGTGACCGTCCTCACGGCCCTTTCGGACGCGATCGCAACGCGCTGAACGCCTGACTGACCGTCTGGCCGAGCGGCTGCACCGGGTACTCCGTGTAGTTGCCGTCGTCGAGACCAGCCAACCGCTCGAACGGGTTGCGGGAGGCCGGGCAGCCGGTGCGGCACCACGACCAGACCACACCGAGGACGTAGAGCGGGAACATCGGCAGGCCGAGCAGGCAGAAGTACTGCCACGAGTGCCGCTCCTCGTGCTGCACCAGCACCGGCCGCGCGTCGAAGTACTCACGATCGTGCTTGCTCAGGATCAGATTCCCGATAGTGAACGCACTCGCGACCGGGAAATTGAGCTTGTAGCCGGTCGCGTAGAAGAGCCCCCGCGGCCCCCGGCTGAACTTGGCCCGCCCGATCAGCCCGACGATGACCCCGGCCGGCGTGCTCAGGTTGACCACGTTGACTACCAACTTCAAGCCCTGCCACCCCGACATCGCCATGACTCAGTATGAGGTTCTGTCGGTGGGGTGGGTAAGACTGGCGGGGTGAGTTCGGTGGTTCGGCGGTGGCGGCCTGGGCGGGTGGCGGATCCGCACGTGCTGATCGGGGGGCTTCGGAAGGGGGCGGGGGATCCGGCGTACGTGTTCGAGGCGGGGCGGCGGACGGTGTGGCGGGCTACTCGGACGCCTGAGGGGCCGGTGCTGATCAGGCTTACGCCGTACTCCGCGCTGGGCGAGGTCGAGGCTGAGGCGTGGGGGCCGGGGGCCGCGTGGGCTGTTGACGGGGTGCCTGAGCTGTTGGGGGAAGGGGACAGCTGGGACGGGTTCGAGCCGTTGGCGGAGCACACTGCGCTGGTTGAGGCGGCTCGGCGCTTCGCTGATTTCCGCGTACTGCGGACGCGCGCCGTGTTCGAGGCGATGGCGGCGGCCGGGATCGAGCAGGTGGTGACCGGCAAGGAGGCGTTCGCGGGGTGGCGGATGCTGCTGCGCGAGTACGGCGAGCCTGCGCCGGGGCCGGGGTCGCCTGATGGGCCGAAGATGATGGTGCCGCCTTCGCCGGAGGAGTGGCGGTTGATCCCGTCCTGGCAGTGGCTGCGGGCTGGGGTGGAGGGCAGGCGGTCGCGGGTGGTGATCACCGCGGCGACGCGGGCGGCCGCGCTGGAGCGCACGCTTGAGCTGACCGATGGGGCCGAGGTCGAGCGCCGGCTCAGGTCATTGCCTGGTGTCGGGGTCTGGACGGCCGCCGAGGTGAGGCAGCGGGCGCACGGTGACGCGGACGCGTTCTCCTTCGCCGATTACCACGTGTCCCGCAACGTCTCGTATGCGCTGATCGGCGAGGAGTTGGACGACGACGGCTGTGCCGAGCTGATCGAGCCCTATCGCGGTCACCGGTACCGCGTCCAGGCGCTGCTGACGCTGGCCGGGATCACCCATCCTCGCTACGGCCCGCGCAAATCGCTGCCGACCCACACCCCGGGCGCTACCCACCGCCTGCGCTGATCCGCGTGAAAGCGCTGAGTCTGGGCACAGGATGGCTCTATGAAAATTGACGGGGACGGGCTGTACCTGGTGGCTGGGGCGGCTCTGCTGGTCGGGGCCGTGTTGCCCCGGTTGCTACGGCGGTACGCGATCTCGGCGCCGATCGCCTTCGTGGGCGCCGGCCTGTTGCTCGGGTTGTTCGTCGATCGCTCGCGGTTGAGCCCGATCGCGGAGCCGAAGCTGACCGAGCATCTGGCCGAGCTGACGATCCTGATCGCGCTGATGGGCGTGGGGTTGGCGATCGATCGGCCGATCGGGTGGAAGCGATGGATGGTCACCTGGCGACTGCTGCTGGTGGCCATGCCGGCGTGTATCGCGGCCGTCGCCGGGGTGGGGTGGCTGGTCGGGTTGGCGCCGGCGACCGCGCTGCTGTTGGCCGCAGTACTGGCTCCTACTGATCCGGTGCTGGCGTCCGACGTGCAGGTGCAGGGGCCGACGACGGGTGAGGGCGCTGAGCCCGAAGAGGACGACGAGGTGCGGTTCGCGCTCACCTCGGAGGCGGGGCTGAACGACGGGCTGGCCTTTCCCTTCATCTATGCGGCCGTTTTCGCTGCCACCAAAGGCGCGGTGGGCAACTGGGCGCTGGAGTGGTTCGCCTGGGACCTGATCGGCAAGACCGTGATCGGGGTCGCGATCGGGGTCGGCGCCGGCTGGTTGCTCGGCAAGATGGCTTTCGCGGCGCCGTCGCGGACCTTCCGGCTGGCTGACTCGCGCGAGCCGGTACTGGCGTTGGCGATGACGCTCGGCGTTTACGGGCTCACCGAAGTGCTGCACGGGTATGGGTTCGTCGCCGTGTTCGTGGGTGCGTTGACGTTGCGGGCTTCAGAGCGCAGTCATGACTTCCATGAGGATCTGCACGGCTTCATCGAGCAGCTCGAGCACATCCTCACCTGGGGGATCCTGCTGCTGCTCGGCGTCGCGATCACCGGCGGGCTGCTCAAGCCGCTGACCTGGTCCGGCGCCGCGATCGGGCTACTCCTGGTCCTCGTACTCCGCCCGCTGACCGCCTGGCTCTCGCTGACCGGTACGCCGATGCGCCGGTCCGAGCGTTGGGTGACAGCCGCGTTCGGCGTACGGGGTGTGGGGTCGGTGTTCTACCTCGCGTACGCCGGCGCCGACTTCTCCACCGACCTGCCGTGGTTGTGGGCGACCGTCGGTTTCACCGTCGTGCTGAGTGTGCTGGTGCACGGCGTCGCGGCGACTCCGTTGATGCGGATGCTCGACCACAGGCGTGACAAAGCAGCGAAGTGAGATTGCCGTCTTGCATGGTGGGATCGAAAGACACGATCCGGACCCGATTGGGTAACCTCGGCAGTGCTCATCCAGAGGGACTGAGGGAAACGGCCCGTTGATGTCCCGGCAACCCTCCCCGTACGGCGTTCTCGATCCGAGGCGTCCGGCGGCGGAACGGTGCCAAATCCGTCCTGTGCCGAGATCCGGTACGGGGAAGATGAGGAGGGAAAACTCCGTCATGAGCCTGAGCACCGCAGCCGCCACCCACACCATCCGTGAAGGTGCCTTCGGCAACGGAACCCACCTGAGCTGTCGCGCCTGTGGCGCGAAATCCGAGCTGGGTCCGTTCTATGCCTGTATGGAGTGCTTCGGTCCGCTGGAGGTCGGGTACGAGTTCCCGACCATCACGCGTGAGCAGATCGAAGCCGGACCCAAGAACATCTGGCGGTACCAGCCGCTGCTGCCGGTCCCGGTCGACGTGGCGAGCTTCCCGAACATGGAGCCCGGCTACACCCGGTTGATCGACGCCGGCAACCTGGCCCGCGAGCTGGGCCTGCGCAAGCTGTGGGTGAAGGACGACTCGGGCAACCCCACCCACTCCTTCAAGGACCGGGTGGTCGCGTCCGCCCTGAGCGCCACCCGCGAGCTCGGCATGCGGGTCTTCGCCTGCCCCTCCACCGGCAACCTGGCCAACGCGGTCGCCGCGGCCGCCGCCCGGGCCGGCATCCGCTCGGTCGTGTTCGTGCCGCAGGACCTGGAGCGGCCCAAGATCATCACCACCGCCGTGTACGGCGGGACGCTGGTGGCCGTCGAGGGCAACTACGACGACGTGAACAAGCTCGCCTCCGAGATCGCCGGTGAGGAGGACGGCTGGGCGTTCGTGAACGTCAACGTCCGGCCGTACTACTCCGAGGGCTCCAAGACGCTGGCCTTCGAGATCGCCGAGCAGCTCGGCTGGCGGATCCCGCAGCAGGTGGTGATCCCGGTCGCGTCCGGCTCGCAGCTGACCAAGATCGACAAGGGCTTCACCGAGCTCGGCAAGCTGGGGCTGGTCGACGCGACCGACTACAAGATCTACGGCGCCCAGGCGACCGGCTGCTCGCCGGTGGCGCAGGCGTTCCGCGACGGGTACGACGTGGTGAAGCCGGTCAAGCCGGACACCATCGCGAAGTCGCTGGCGATCGGCAACCCGGCGGACGGGCCGTACGTGCTCGACGTGGCCCGGCGGACCGGTGGGGTGATCGAGGACGTCAGCGACGAAGAGGTGATCGAGGGCATCCAGTTGCTCGCCCGGACCGAGGGCATCTTCACCGAGACCGCGGGCGGGGTGACCGTCGCGACGCTGAAGAAGCTGATCGAGACCGGCCAGCTCGACCCGGAGGCCGAGACGGTGATCATCAACTCCGGCGACGGGCTGAAGACGCTCGACGCCGTGGCCGACCGGGTCGGCCCGAAGGTCACCATCCCCGCGTCGTACGACGCCTTCGTGAAGGCTGGTCTGCAGTGAGTGTGAGCGTCCGTGTCCCGACCATTCTGCGCCCGTACACCCAGGGCGTCTCCGAGGTCTCCGTCGAGGGTGGCACGCTGAGCGAGGTGCTGGAGTCGCTCGATGCGTCGTACCCGGGGATCAAGAGCCGGGTGCTGGACGAGTCGGGTGAGCTGCGGCGGTTCGTGAACATTTATGTGGACAACGACGATGTGCGGTTCTCTGAGGGGCTGCAGACGCCGATCAAGGACGGCGGCCAGGTCTCCATCATCCCCGCTGTCGCCGGCGGCTGATTTTCTTCTTTGTTTTATTGGCGTTTGGGGTCCCCGCCGTGGTGATGAGGCGGGGATCCGCCGTTGTGGCTGAGGTCGGCGTCCGCCTGAAGTACTAGAAGCAGTTGGCTCAGTTGCCTTAGGTGGCACCGAACGCAGAAAGGCAGTGGGCCTCAGCCCACTGCCTTCTGCTTTTCTACTTTCTTCTGTTCTTGTTGCTGTTGGTCAGTCGGTGCCGAACTCCATGGCTGCGTTGTCGAGCAGCTCGTCGTCGGGGTTGATCTGGCCGCGGGAGGCGATCGCGTCGGCGCCGCCTGAGGTCATCTCGCCGATCAGGGTGGTGTCGGCGCCGAGCAGTTCGGCGTGGGCGGAGCCGATCAGGCCCATGCCGGCGTACTGCTCCAGCTTGGCGCGGGAGTCGGCGATGTCCAGGTTCCGCATGGTGAGCTGGCCGATCCGGTCGACCGGGCCGAAGGCGGAGTCCTCGGTGCGCTCCATCGACAGCTTGTCGGGGTGGTAGCTGAAGGCCGGGCCGGTGGTGTTGATGATCGAGTAGTCGTCGCCGCGCCGCAGCCGCAGGGTGACCTCGCCGGTGATCGCCGAGCCGACCCAGCGCTGCAGCGACTCGCGGACCATCAGCGCCTGCGGGTCCAGCCAGCGGCCCTCGTACATCAGCCGGCCGAGCTTGCGGCCCTCGGTGTGGTACGCCGCGATGGTGTCCTCGTTGTGGATCGCGTTCACCAGCCGCTCGTACGCCGCGTGCAGCAGCGCCATCCCCGGCGCCTCGTAGATGCCCCGGCTCTTGGCCTCGATGATCCGGTTCTCGATCTGGTCCGACATGCCCAGCCCGTGCCGGCCGCCGACCGTGTTGGCCTCCAGCACCAGGTCGACCGCGGAGCCGAACTCCTTGCCGTTGATGGTCACCGGCCGGCCCCGGACGAAGCCGATGGTGACGTCCTCGGTGGCGATCTCGACCTCGGGGTCCCAGAACTTCACGCCCATGATCGGGTCGACCGTCTCGATCCCGGTGTCCAGGTGCTCCAGCGTCTTCGCCTCGTGCGTCGCGCCCCAGATGTTCGCGTCGGTGGAGTACGCCTTCTCGGTGCTGTCGCGGTACGGCAGCTGGTGCGCGACCAGCCACTCGCTCATCTCCTTGCGGCCACCGAGCTCGGTGACGAAGGCGGCGTCCAGCCACGGCTTGTAGATCCGCAGGTTCGGGTTGGTCAGCAGCCCGTAGCGGTAGAACCGCTCGATGTCGTTGCCCTTGAAGGTCGAGCCGTCGCCCCAGATCTGGACGTCGTCCTCGAGCATCGCCCGGACCAGAAGGGTGCCGGTCACCGCGCGGCCCAGCGGGGTGGTGTTGAAGTACGCCCGGCCGCCGCTGCGGATGTGGAACGCGCCGCAGGTCAGCGCGGCCAGCCCCTCCTCGACCAGCGCGGCCCGGCAGTCGACCAGCCGGGAGATCTCGGCGCCGTACGCCTTGGCGCGGCCGGGGACCTGGTCGATGTCGGGCTCGTCGGCCTGACCGATGTCGGCGGTGTAGGTGCAGGGCACCGCGCCCTTGTCGCGCATCCACGCGACCGCGACGGAGGTGTCGAGCCCTCCGGAGAAGGCGATGCCGACGCGTTCGCCGACGGGCAGAGACGTGATGACCTTGGACATGAGAATAAGTATGCACTCCTCTGCATGATCATGCAAACCGCCCGGTTAGGATGGCCCGATGCGCGCGATCGTGATCGAGAAGTACGGCGTACTGCCGACGGTGCAGGAGGTGCCCGAGCCGGCGGTTCAGCCGGGTGGGGTGGTCCTGAAGGTTGAGGCGACCGGGCTGTGCCGTAGTGACTGGCACGGCTGGCAGGGCCACGACTCGGACATAGTGCTGCCGCACGTGCCTGGGCATGAGCTGGCCGGGACGATCGCGGCCGTGGGTGCTGGGGTGGAGGGGTGGGCGGTTGGTGATCGCGTCACGTCGCCGTTCATCTGCGCTTGTGGGTCGTGTGAGCAGTGTCTGGAGGGGAATCAGCAGGTCTGCCCGAATCAGTTGCAGCCGGGGTTCAACTACTGGGGTTCGTTTGCGGAGTACGTCGCGCTGCCGTTTGCCGCGGTGAATCTGGTGCGGCTGCCGGAGTCGATGGACTTCGGTACGGCGGCTGGGCTGGGGTGCCGGTTTGCTACCTCGTTCCGGGCTGTGCGGCAGGTTGGGCGGGTCGCGGCTGGTGAGAACGTGGTGATCTTCGGGTGTGGGGGGATCGGGCTGTCGGCGGTGATGATCGCTGCGTCGCTCGGGGCGCGGGTGATTGCTGTGGACACGAGTCCGGCGGCGTTGGAGTTGGCGCGGTCGTACGGCGCTGCAGAGGTGCTGTTGTCGTCTGAGTCTGTTGCCGAGGAGATTCGGGAGCTGACCGGCGGTGGGGCGCAGGTGACGATGGATGCGCTGGGGTCCAACGAGATCGTGCAGAGCGCGCTGCGGTCGCTACGGCCGCGCGGGCGGCATCTGCAGGTCGGGTTGCTGCCGTCCGGGGTGCGGCTGGATGTCGGTGGGTTGATCTGGCAGGAGTTGGAGTGGCTCGGCAGTCATGGGATGCCGGCGCATGCCTACCCGGAGATGCTCGGGCTCGTTGCCTCCGGCAACCTGAAGCCCGCTGAGTTGGTGACGCGGAGGATCGGGCTGGACGAAGTACCGGCTGCGCTTGCTGCGTTGAGTGACGGGACGCCCGCAGGCATCACCGTCATCGAGCCTTAAAGCCGGATCAGATAGACAGTCGGTGGGCGGCCCGTGCGGCCGTGTTGCTGGCTGCCGATGGGGTCGGCCAGGCCGGCGCGTTCGAGGCGTTTGAGGACTCGGCGGGCGGTGCGGAGCTGGACGGCGAGGTGTTCGGCGACGTCCTGGGTGGTGAGGCCGTCGGGGAGGGTGGCGACGAGTTCGCGCATCCGGGACAGCGTTTGGGTGTTGAGGCCGACCCGGCGGGCCAGCAGCGGCAGTGATTCGGGGCCGCGGTCGGGGGCGGGCGCGTCGGTTTCGCTGGACGGCTCGATCACGATCTCGACGTCGTCCGACATCGAGACCACACCGGCCACCGGGCCCATCGACGCGGCGCGGCTGACAGCGCGGCGGGCGAGCGCCTCGGCCTCGGCCGCAGTACGGCCTACTCCGAAGCCGACGCGGGCCGTTGGGTGCCGGGCGGCGAGTGCGTCGAGCAGCGGCATCCGGCTGAACTGCTCGGTGGCTTGTTCGAGCAGGCCGCGGGTGGTGACGACGAGGTTCCGGCCGTCGGGCAGTACTGCGAGGCTGCCGCCGAGCGTGATCAGGTCGCGGGCCAGTGCGTCGTCCGGCTGGGGGAGCTCGACGATGCCGAGGGCGACCTGGGCGTCGCCGACGTGCTGGCCGGTGGTGGTGAGCACGAGGGCCTGCAGGGTCGACTGGATCGAGTACCGCGAGGGGGCGAGGCGCACCGACGGCATCTCGTTCTCCAGCAGGTGGAACGCCGATCCGAGACAGCTGATCGCGACCTTCGTGTCGTGCTGCTCGTGGACGGAGCGGTGGAAGGCGACGATGTCGTCCGAGGTGAGACCGGCGCGGTACGGCAGCACGTGGATGTCGTCGGTGGGCAGCTTGGCCTCGATCAGCGTCTCGATCACCTCCGCCCGGCGCAGCGTGTCGATCGACAGCCGGGTGACGTCGTGGCCGAGCCGGAGCAGCTCGACCAGCGCGCGCAGCAGGGTGGCGCCGTCGTACGAGACGTACATCGCCGGCCGGTCGATGACGCCGGCCTCGGTGGCGATCGTGAACGGCACGACACCGGTGAAGAGGATCGCGTCGACCTGCTCGTGCACCTGCTCGACCAGCTGGACGGCCTCGGTCTCGTGCCGGTAGGGCAGCGGCACCAGGGTCGCCGGGTGGCTCGCGGTACCGACGGCGAGGACGCGCTGGACCAGATCCTCCGGGCCGATGATCCCGACGCTGATCACTGCGGTGCACCCCTCATTGGATCTGTGAACATTCAGGTCCGAAAATCTGTCCCTGCCCCCAATTCGGCACAATAGCGCACTGCTTGCACGATCCGAGGGAACTCTTGACGCCATCTGACGCCGTCTCCTAGGTTTCGGTCAAGACCTAAATTGCTGCAATCTCGGGGAGCCGCTCATGTCCGGAGCGCCAGTACGCCGTACGCCGCTGCCCGGGGTGCTCGAACCGGCCGGCCGGACGATCGGTGCGGAGGAGCGCGCCGCCGTCTTGCGAGTGCTCGATTCCGCCGTGTTGTGCAGCACTTTCGGCGTCGAGGCACGGGCCCTCGAGGACGAGATGGCAGCGCTCTACGGACGTCCCGCGGTGGCCTGCAGTTCCGGTACTGCGGCGTTGCACCTTGCCGTGGCGGCCGTGCAGTTCGAGCCGGGGGACGAGGTGATCACCACGCCGATCTCCGATTTCGGCACGGTGGCGCCGATCCTCGCGCAGAACGGCGTACCGGTGTTCGCTGATGTGGATCCGGCGACCGGCAACCTCGATCCGGCGGCGGTGGAGGCGGCGATCACGCCACGGACCCGGGCGATCATCGCGGTGCATCTCTTCGGCGCCCCGGCTGATGTCCACGCGTTGCGGGCCATCGCGGATCGGCATCGGCTGCTGCTGATCGAGGACTGCGCCCAGGCATGGCTCGGCACTACGGCGTCCGGCGAGTTGCTGGGGACCGTCGGGGACATCGCCTGTTTCAGCTTGCAGCAGTACAAGCACATCACGGCCGGGGACGGCGGGCTGGCGCTGACGGCTGATGCCGAGCTGGCCGCGCGGATGCGATTGTTCATGGACAAGGGATGGGACCGCTCGGGTGGGCGGGTGCACCTGATGCTCGGGCTGAACTACCGGATGACGGAACTGGTCGCGGCCGTCGCTCGCGCTCAGCTCGGGAAGGTTGCCGAGGTGGTCAAGCGACGCCGCGAGGCCGCCTCCCAGTTGGTGACGGCACTCGGCGACCTCGCTGGAGTGGGGCTGCCGTCGCTGGCTGGGCACGCCTTCTGGCTGTTCCCGCTGATCGTGGCCGGCGACAACCATGTCTGGGCCGAGTCGCTGACCCTCGATGGCATTCCGGCCTCCGCGGGGTACCTGGATCGCCCGCTCTACGCCAACCCGGTGTTCACCGGCTCCCCGGTCTACGGCACCTCGCGGTACCCGCTTGACCGTGACTACCCGACCGGCCTGTGCCCGAACGCCGAACGCCTGATCGACCGGACTCTCGTAGTGTTGCCCTGGAACGAGGCCTACACGGAGGCCGACGTCGACGACATCGCCCGCGCGATCCGGAAGGTGCCCACTGATGGCTGACTGGCTGACCCGGTCACCTGACGAAGACATCGAGTACGACGTGGACGTGCTCTTCGGCGCCTGGCCCAGTCATCCCGTCGACACCGATCTCGCCGGCCTCAAGTCCCACCTGGCCAAGCACCAGATCCAGAACGCGCTGGCCGTCTCCACCCGCGGCGCGCTCTTCTCCGACCGGGCCGGCAACGCGGAGACCTTCGCAGCAGCGTCGTCCTCGGACGGGTTGGTTCCGGTGGGCACGGTGGATCTCCGCGATCCGGTCACTGTCGTCGACCAGCTCGACGCGATGGTGGCGCAAGGCGTCAGGTTTCTTCGGTTGTTCACCGTGCAGCAAGGGGTGCCGGGAGATACGCCGGGGTATCGGCACGTCGTCCGGGAGGCGCTCGAGCGAAACCTGGTGCTGTTGCAGGACGGGGATCCGCGAAAGTTCGGCGACGTACTGGCGGGCCGCGGCGCCGAGGTGATCTTCCTGGATCTCCATGTCTATCTGCTCGGCGACTTCGTCCTGATGGCCCAGCAGGAGCAGGGGTTCAGGGCGACGACCAGGATGTTGTCGAGTCCGGACGGGATCGAGCGGGTGGTCGACAGCGTGGGGGCCAGGCATCTGGTGTTCGGGTCGCGGACGCCGTTCATGGACGTCTCGCCGCAGACGCTGCGGTTGCGGTACGCGCGGATCAGTGCCGAGGACCGGCAACTGATTGCTGGAGGCAACGTTCGGGGGCTGCATGCGGATCATTGACGTGCACGGGCACTGGGGGCCGTGGCCGTTCCACCTGGAGGTGGACGGTGTCGAGCTCAATCTCGAGCTGATGGACCGGTACGGGATCGAGCTGCAGATCGTGTCGGCGGCCGAGGCGGTGGTGTACGACGCGGTGGCAGGCAACGCGAAGCTGGCCGAGGTCCTGGTCGACCAGCCGCGGCTGCGCGGGTACGCGGTGGTCAACGCCAACCGGCTGGAGCGCAGCGCGGAGGATCTGAGGGACTGCCTGAGCACCGGACGGTTCGTGGGGGCGAAGATCCACACGACTTATCCGGGGGTGACGATCGGATCGCCGTTGATGGCTGATGCCTTCGATCTGCTGGACGAGTTGAAGGTGCCGTTGCTGATTCACACCTGGGGCACGGACGTGGCGTTGCTGCCGGGGATGCTGGAGAACCGGCCCAACCTGCAGGTGATCGCGGGGCATGCGGGTGGTGACGCGTGGCGCGAGGCGGCCAGTGCGGCGGTCGAGTGCGACCGGATTTATCTGGAGCACTGCCGCACGGTGACGGATGCCGGCCGGATCGCCTACGCGCGCGGGGTCGGCGTACCGATGGAGCAGTTTCTGTTCGGCACCGACTCGACGTTGATCGATCCGTGCATCTCCCTCGGGGTGATCCGCGACGCGGGGTTCACCGAGGAAGAGCTCGGGCAGGTGCTGTCGGGAAATGCGGAGCGGTTGTTCAAAGGCTTTCGAGACAACGGATGACGAGGTCGCGCTCGGCGGCGGGCAGCGCAGGGCCGTAGGGATCGAAAGCAGCCTCCTCGGGCAGCAGGCCTTCCCAGACCGCGGCCCAGAGCATGCGTTGGACGTAGCCCTCGATCGGGTCGTAGAAGGTGGCCGCGGCGAACCGGTCCAAGCGGTCTGATGCCTGCAGGAACTCCGTGTGGTCGCCAGCAGTCCAAGCACGCAGTACTGCGGCTGAAAGCTCTACCTGAGCTGCAGCGATGCCCACCAGAGCAGTGTCGGCTCCCCACATCATCGAAGGGCCGTACATCCGGTCCTCGCCGGTGATGAGCAACTTCCCGCTGGAGCGACCGGCCCAGATCGCGTCCTGACAGGCGACGGCCTGGTCCAGCGTCGCGGTCTTCACCCCGAGCATCTCCGGCAGTGACAGCAGTTCCTCGATCAGCGACGGCGGATACGGGTACCCGCCGGCCCCGCCGTGCAGGTAGAAGCCGACCAGCGGCAGCCCGCTCTCCGCCGCCACCCGCTGGTGCAGCCGCACTGCCGCGGCCTCCCCGTCGGGCAGGGAGCCGTAGGCCGCCAGGGGATAGACCATCACCGCATCAGCCCCGAAGCCTGCTGCGTTGACGGCCATCGACACCGTGGCGTCCTCGGCCTCCTGCAAGCTCCCTGGCGAGACACTGCGGGGTACACCGACCCCGGCCACCAGTGGAGCGCTAGTAGCGGCCCGCCAGGTCGACAGCACCTTGCCGCGGTCCGCATCGCTCAGGTACAGCCCGCGGCCGGTGTGAGCCCACACGGCCACCCCGCCGATGGGCCCCGCTGAGATAGCCGACGCGTAGGCCTCCAGGGCGTCGTACGAGATGACTCCTGAGCTGTCCATCGGTGTGACGACAGCAGGGAGGAGCGTGCCGCGGAGTTGGTCAACTAGTGCGTGCATCAGAGGTCATGTCCCAATCCGGGCCGAGTGGGCACATCCACCCAGCCGTTGACGTCACTGAAGGCCTTGGGAGCCAGCGGCTCCTCGCGGACCAGCAACGGCCCGACCAGGTCGGCCGGGACGGTAGCACCGGGCACAGCAGCCGCCAGGTGTACTGCGGCGAGTGTCGCAACCCCCAGCTCCGGCATGGAACCCACCTTCACCGCCAACCCGGCCGCCTCGGCCAGGTGAGCGATCTGCAGCGCCCTGTGCAGCCCGCCGACCTTGAGGATCTTGATGTTCAGCACATCGGCAGCACCCCGGCGCACAATCTCCATGGCGTCCTGCAGCGACTGCATGCTCTCGTCGACCATCAGCCGCAGCCCGACTCGCTCCCTGAGTCTCACCAGCCCAGCGAGGTCCCACCGGGGCAGCGGCTGCTCCACGAGCGCCAGGCCCGCGTCAGCCATCTTGGTGAGCACCGGCAGCGCGGTAGCGGAGTCGTACCCCTCGTTGGCGTCCAGGCAGAGCTCTGCGCCAGGCGGGAGCGCAGCGAGCACTGCCCGGACGAGTTCGAGGTCGCGCGCCGGATCCTGGCCGCCCTTGACCTTCAGGTGCCGGAACCCGCGTTCGGCGTACTCCGCGGCCTCGGCGGCCATCTCGTCGAGGGTGCCGAGGCCGACCACCCAGGCGGTCTCCACCCGAGTGCGGATGCTGCCGCCGAGCAGGACATGGACCGGCCAGCCGCTCAGGACTCCGGCCAGGTCGAACAAGGCGATGTCGAGCCCCGACTTGGCGACGTGCTGGCCGCGCAGCGCGGTGTCCATCACCAGGTGCGCACCGGCCCGGTCGAGTGGGTCGTGGCCGATCAGAGCGGGCGCGAGGTGCTCCTCGATCGCCGCCCGGACGCCGGCCAGCGTCTCACCGGTGTACGCCGTCATCGGCGAGGTCTCGCCGATCCCGACCACGCCGTCGGTCGTCTCGACCTCCACCACCAGGCTGATCAACTCGTGGCTGACACCGCTGCTGATCCGGAACGGACGCCGGTACGCCGCCCGCACCACCCGGGTGCGGATCTCGGCGATCGAACCGGCGGCCGCGGCGGCCGGCAGACCGATGGGCTGCGATGCAACACTCATGAGTCTGCTCCTCGGGGTCGCGCGACGACGAAAAAGGACTTACGGTCAAGACCGTAATTACCTGATATGGGTGATGTCAATGGACGGAAAGGTGGCAACGATGCGACTCGGGCTCTATCTGAACCTGTACGGCGACCAGGCGGACCGCCCCTCCCTCGAGGACGGCGTCGAACAGGCCCGGCTGGCCGAGCAGGCCGGCTTCGAGTGGATCGTGCTCGGTGAGCGGCATCTGCACCGCCCTGGCTACCACGAGATCCTCACCTCGCTGACCTGGCTGGCGGCGAAGACCGAGCGGATCGGGATCGCCACCGCCGGCATCGTCGCGCCGCTCTACCAGCCGGTCGTGCTGGCCGAGACGCTCGCGCACCTGGACGTGCTGTCCGGCGGGCGGCTGACCGCGGGCTTCGTGCTCGGCTACCGGCCGGAGGAGTTCGCCCTGTACGGCGTGACGCAGCGCGAGCGGGTCGCGCGGTTCGAGGAGTGCCTGGAGATCGTCACCCGGCTGTGGACCGAGGACGAGGTCACCGTCGACGGCAGGTACACCAGCATCAGCGAGGCCTTCCTGTCGCCGAAGCCGGTGCAGAACCCGCGACCGCGGATCTGGAACGGCGGCCGCGTCTCGGCGATGCTCGAACGCACCGCCCGGATGTGCGACGGCTGGACCACGTCGTTCAACGAACTCGACGCCGACCTGCCGGCCAAGATGGCGGAGTACCGGTCGTATCCCCGCGGTGAAGGCACGCTCGGCGCCGAGGTGATCCTGTGCCGCGAGGGCTACGCGGCGCCGACCTCGCAGGACGCCCGCAAGGCGCTGGAGGAGCCGCTGCGCGACCTGTACGACGCGTACGCCGGCTGGAAGCGCACCTCCGCCGACGCCTCGCGGTACACCCAGGGCTGGGACGCCATCGCCGATCGCAGCGTGATCGGCTCACCGGCCGAGTGCGCCGAGCGGATCCAGCACTACGAGGAGATGGGGGCCGACGGCATCATTCTCCGGGTCCAGCCGCCGGGGATGTCACAAGCCGATGCGCTCAAGGCGATCGAGGCCTTCGGCAACCTCTAGGTCTTGAGCCCGGTCATCGCGATGCTGTCGGTCAGGTAGCGCTGCAGCAGCCCGAAGACGAGCAGGCTCGGGACGACGGTGATGGTCGCGCCGGCCATCACCTGGTTGATCGGGACGGCCTCGCTCTGCAGGCTGGCCAGCCCGACGGTCAGCGTCTGCATCTGCGCCGACTGGCCGATCACCAGTGGCCAGAGGAAGTCGTTCCAGTGCCAGAGGAAGACGAAGATGCCGAGCGTCGCCAGGGCCGGCCGGACCAGCGGCAGCACGATCGTGGTGAAGGTCCGCCATTCCGAGGCGCCGTCGATCTCGGCCGCCTCGAACAGCTCGTCCGGCAGCTGGCTGATGAACTGGCGCATCAGGAAGACCGCCTGGGAGTTCGCCAGCGTGGGCACGATCAGCCCCCAGTAGCCGTCCACCCAGCCGAGCTTCGAGACCAGGATGTACGACGGGATCAGGGTCGCCTGGAACGGCACCATCAGGGTCGCCAGGAACGCCCAGAACATCAGCTCCCGGCCCGGGAACCGCTTCTTCGCGAAGGCGTAGCCGGCCATCGCGGCGAACAGCAGGATGAAGAACACCGAGACCAGCGAGTACGCCAGCGAGTTGAACGTCCAGCGGATGATGTCCGAGCCGGACAGCACGGTGGAGAAGTTCTGCCAGGTCCACCGGGTCGGGTCGAGCGCGCCCGGGAAGGTCTCGCCGCTCGGCGGCGCGAAGGCGACCAGCACCATCGCGGCGAACGGGACGATCGTCACGATCGCGGTCAGCGTGAGCAGGGTCGGCAGGGTCAGCCGGGCCGGCGAGACGGCGGAGCGCATCAGTCGTCCCTGCCGACCAGCCGGCGCTGCACCAGCGAGACCACCAGCACGATCAGGAACAGCACCAGCCCGATCGCGCTCGCGTAGCCGAAGTCGAAGAACTTGAAGCCGGAGTCGTAGAGGAAGTAGACCAGCGAGTAGCTGCCCCGGATCGGGCCGCCGGCGGTCATCACGTACATCGCGTCGAAGACCTGGAAGGCGCCGATCGTCTCGATCACCAGCACGAAGAACAGCACCGGCCGCAACTGCGGGACGACGATGTGGCGGAACCGCTGCCAGGGCCCGGCGCCGTCGATCATCGCGGCCTCCAGGTAGGACTTCGGCACTGCCTGCAGCCCGGCCAGCAGGATCAGCATCGAGTAGCCGAACCCCTTCCAGGCCGAGGTGACCGCGATCGACGGCAGCACCGAGTTGGCGTTGCCGAGGAAGTCGTAGGGGCCGAGCGAGAGCCAGCCGAGGAAGCCGTTCAGCAGGCCGTTCTCGGCGTTGTAGATCCACTTCCAGACCACCGCGGCGAGCACGATGCTGGTGACGTAGGGCAGGAAGAAGACGCCGCGGAAGAAGCCGCGGTTCCAGACCACCTGCTGCAGCAGCAGCGCAGTACCGAGGGAGAGCAGGACGGTGAGCGGGACGAAGATCACCGTGTAGGTGAGGGTGACCAGCAGGCTCTTGTGGAACAGCTCGTCGCCGAGCAGCCGCGAGTAGTTGTCAACGGCAACGAAGGTCCACTGGCCGTTCAGCCGGTAGTCGGTCAGCGAGAGCAGGAACGCGCCGACCACCGGGACGAACCGGAAGACCACGAACAGCACCAGCATCGGGGCCACGAACAACAGACCGGCCAGCGACCGGCGGCCCCGCCACGGCGACAGGTCCCGGCGCGCCGCCCCCGCGGCCGGGCCTGTCGCCTGGTTCTGTGGGGAAGCCGCGCGGCCTCCCTCCGTCATTGCCGCGCGACCTCCCCACGAGCTCATCTCTGCCGGGACAGCAGGTCGTCGGCCTGCTTGGCAGCGTCGTCCAGCGCCTGCTGCGGCGTCTTCTTACCGGTCAGCGCCGCCTGCAGTTCGACCGCGAGCAGCGACATCACCTGCCGGGCGGCCGGGTTCGGCTCGCCGGGGAAGGCGTACTCGAGGGCGGCGGCGAACTTCTCCGCCTCCGCGTCCTTGGCCGGCACCTTCGCGTCGGTCCGCGGCGACAGGAAGCCGGAGGCGGTGCCCAGGCTGACCACCTGCTTGGGGTCGATCATGAAGGAGAGGAACTTCTCCGCGCCGGCGATGTTCTTCGACCCCGCGTTCACGGACAGGCCGCCCGGCAGGCCGAAGCCGACCTGCTTCTGGCCCTTCAGCGGGAGCCCGATCACGACGTTGCCGGCGCCCCAGTTGGCGGCGACCGTCTTGGCGTCGGCGGGCGTGTTGGTGAAGCCCATCGCGACCTGCTGCTTGCCCAGCGCCTGGTCGGCGATCACGTTGCCGTTGGCCAGCGCGCTCTTCGGGATCGCGCCCTCGGAGTACAGGCTGGTCAGGAAGGTCAGCGCCTCGACGCCGGGGGCCTGGTTGAAGGCGGCCTTCTTGCCGTCCTCGGAGAAGACGCTGCCGCCGGCCTGCCAGAGCAGCGGGTAGAAGTTCAGGTTCAGCGTCGCGCTCGGCGAGGCCGAGTAGTCGAGCGTCGCGACCCCGGCCGCCTTGAGCTTCGGCGCGGCCGCCTTGATCTCGTCCCAGGTCTGCGGCGGCGTGGTGATGCCGGCCTTGTCGAGCAGCTTCTTGTTGTACATCGTCGTGGTGACGGTGTGGTAGATCGGCGCCGCGTAGGCCTTGCCGTCGACGGTCAGCGCCTTGACCGCGCCGGGCAGGAACTTGTCCTTGGCCGGGTCGATCACCTTGTCGACCGGCGAGAGCGAGCCGTTCTTCACGTACTGCGGAACCTGGTCCGGGTTCAGCAGTACGACGTCCGGGCCCTTGCCACCGGAGAACGCGGTGGCCAGCTTCTCGTCCCGGTTGAGCCAGGGCTGCAGCTCGATCTTCAGGTCGGTGCCGGCGTTGGCGGCCTCGAAGTCCTTCTCGACCTGACCCCAGTACGCCGTACCGGCCTTCTCGTCGGCGATCACCGGGTAGATCCAGGCCGTGACGGTGCCGCCGGACGAGGACGGCTCGTCGGAGCCGCCACAGGCCGTGAGTGAGGCCGCCACCGCGAACGCGGCGAGCGGCGCGAGGATACGGCTGACTCTGGTTTTCATCGGGCGACCCCTTCAATAACGGCCTAGGCCGAAACTACTAGGAATGAATTTCCACTGTCAACGAATCACTGTCAACGCTGCAGATCGATCCGGAAGAGTTGCGCCCCACTCGTGACCAGCAACTGGTTGTTGCCGC
Organism: Kribbella sp. NPDC056861; assembly: GCF_040687575.1. Taxonomy (NCBI): domain Bacteria; kingdom Bacillati; phylum Actinomycetota; class Actinomycetes; order Propionibacteriales; family Kribbellaceae; genus Kribbella; species Kribbella sp. NPDC056861. Next base: position 1,129,618 of record NZ_JBFBNQ010000003.1, read on the forward strand.
GCACGGCCAGCCGCCGGTTCGGCTGGGTGATGAACACCGGAGGAGTCTGGCGCTGCCACGGGTCAAGCCGGTAGATCCGGTTGCCGTCGATCCCGGCGTACAGGGCGTCCCGGGTCGCGACGATGTCGCCGCCGGCCGTCGTGGTGCCGACGTCGAAGCGGCGCTTGAGCCGGCCGCGGAGGGTGTCGACGGCGAAGATCGATTTGCCGGCCACACCCCAGAGCAGGCCGTCGGGGCCGATCGCGACCGAGCTGACCGTGCCTTCGCCGGTGATCGGCGTCTCCCAGAGCTTGCGGGCGTGCCGCACGTCCCAGGCGAAGACGGTGCCCTCGGCGCGGGTCGGCGGGGTGGTGCTGAGGCCGCCGGTGATCGAGGTGCCGCCGTACACGATGCCGTGGTCGGCGGCGAGGCCGAAGACGCTCTGGTCCTGGACGACGTTGCGGAACGTCTGGGTGGTCCCGGTCTTCGGGTCGTGGATGGCCAGCGCACCGCCGAGCCGGTCGCCTTCGGGAACGGTGCCGATGGCGATCTTGCCGTCCACCTCGACGAGCGCCCGGGCCCGCATCTGCAGGTCGGCCTTGAGGTTGACCTGGAGCTTCGGGTTGTCCGGGGTGCCGGGTGGTCCGGGGGAGTACTCCGGGCTGCTCCACGGCTTGGTCGGGTCGTAGGAGTAGACCCTGGCCTCGGGATAGTTGCCGACCCAGACCTTGCCGTCGGAGGCCTCCAGGATCGCCTCGGTCTGGGAGAAGCGGTTGAAGGTCGCCGCTCCGGTCGCGGTGTCGACCAGCGAGACGCCGCCGTTGAGGAAGCCGCCGGCGTACGCGCGCTGCTTGCCGCCGGCAATCGACAGGATCTCGATCGGCTCCCGGCGGACGCCGGACTGGATGATCTCGGACTTGCCGGTCTGCGGGTTGTAGCGGAACAGCTCGCCGCGCCAGAGCGTGCCGACGATGCTCTTGCCCGGGTAGTCGGGCAGGCCGAGCTCGGCCCAGCCGATCGCGCGGGCGTTCTGGATCCGGCCGGTGAAGGTGAGGCCGGTGCCGGTCAGGGCCTTGGTGGCCGGGTCGTACCGCTTCAGCTCGCCCTGCTGGATCAGGTACAGCTCGCCGTTCTCGCCGACCGGCGAGATGTCGAGGCCGTGGGTGAGCGGGATCTCGTCGACCCAGGTGCGGGTGGCGATGTCCCAGACGAAGGTCGGCCCCGGGTACGCCGTACTGAAGCGTGCGTAGAGTCGGCCGACCCGCGCGTTGAGGTCGTAGACGGCGACGTTCTTGATGTCCGGAAACCCTGGTGGAGTAGGGATCTCGGTGACCGCGCCGGAGACTGGGTCGAGCTCGGCGAGGTGCGCGTCGGGGTTGGTGCCGGCGTACACCTTGCCGTTGGACCAGTCGATGCTCTTCAGGTAGGGCTGGCCGGGGACGATCTGGCCGTAGTCGCGGACCGCGCCGGTGGCGGCGTCGTACCGGAAGATCTTGCCGCCCGGGTAGGTGCCGCCGTAGATGTTGCCCTGTGGGTCAGAGGTCAGGCGCCAGATGAAGCCTTCGCTGGCGATCGGGCGGCCGAGGTCCTCGACGGTGTTGCCGCTGCCCGGCCGCCAGCGGTAGAGGTGGCCGTTGTTGTAGGTGCCGGCGTAGATCGTGCCGTCGGGAGTGGCGGCGACGGCGTACCCGGAGTCGGCGCCTTCGAGTGGTGCCGAGACGAGGCTGGCGCCGGTGGCGGGGTCCATGGCGTTCAGGTAGCCGGGCTTGCCGGAGGAGACGTTCCAGATGGCTGCTTTGCCGGCGTTGGGGCCGGGGGCGACCGTGCCACCGATCAGGAGCACGTCGGACAGGGGGATCCCCAGGGAGACTGCGACCGGTGGTGGCGGCGGGTGACCTGCTTCGGCGGCGCTCAGTGGAGTCAGCAGCAGGAAGGCCAGAGCCGTTGTCAGGAGTACTCGCGCTGGTCGCATGGGGGAATGCCTCCAGGGGAATGAATAACGGTCTTGTCCGAAAGTAGAACCGCCTCATCGGGTCAGGTCAAGGTCTCGCAGTCTGCCGCTAACTGCAAGGGATTTCGGAAGCTTTCGGGCCCAGCCGTTACTGTCAACGGTTCGGCAGCCGGGTGAGCAGCGTTTCGAGCGTCTCGCGGGTAGCGGCGAAGTAGCTGTTCTCCCGGGTCAGCGCGCGATGGAAGGCAGCCAGCTCGGCGGCGGTGATGGTGTTGGAGAAGGTGCTGATCTCGGTCAGGTCGAGGCGGCGGTTGAACAGGTGCACGGTGTCGCGCCACCGGTGCAGCAGGGTGACCAGCTCGGCGTCGCGGTTCCGGCTGAGCGCGCCGGACACGAGGGCGAGGTCGACCGCCGAGACGACCAGGCGTGGGTAGACCTGCCGCTGGGTCGGGGTCTTGGGCGAGAACCGCTCGTCGGACAGCAGTCTGGTGTTCTCCTGCAGCTCGTCGGCGACGGCACGCAGTACGCCGGTGCGTCGCTCTGCCTCTGCCGTGAGTCGCTCGACGAAGATGCCGGTCAACCCGGCGACCAGGGTCAGCGAGTTGACCGCCGGCTCCCACCTGCTGTTGTCCGGCCAGAAGAACCAGATCACCCCCAGTACGAAGGCGAGTGCCAGCAACCCGTAGCTGACGGCGGTCACGGCAGTCCGCCGATACCCCGCCCACCGCGCATCCCCACGAGCCGACCGAAGCGCGGCAAGCACCAGCCGCAGCCGCGCCAACACCCGCCACCGATCCCGCCGAACCACCGGCACCCCACCTTCTGGGCCGGCGGTCGGCGTACCGGGGGCTTGGGTCATTGCGCCCAGATGTCCTCGGCGAGGAGGTTGACCGTGTCGGCGCCCTTGGGGGCGAGTAGCAGCAGGTCGAGGCCGAAGGGGCTGGGGCGGCGGGTGTAGCGGAAGCCGGAGTGGGCGTGCTCGACCGGAGTGAGACCGCACTCGGTGGTCAGCTTCTTCAGCCGCTCGGTGGAGAACTTGCGGGTGGTGTAGAGCAGGATCGTGTCGTCCGGCTCGAGCACCACCTCGGTGTGGTCGGGCAGCCCCATCGTGATCGGGGCGCCGGAGTTGTTCTGCCAGACGATCTTGACCAGCAGCGCGTCGTCGGTCTCGACCTCGCCGCGGAAGTCGATCCGGTCGTAGTCGATCGCCAGGTTCGTGTTGTAGCGCAGGGCACTGGTGACGAACTCGGCGAACGCGCGGGTCTGGTGGTACTCGTCGGCGGCCGCCGCGGCCGCCGCCTGGTCGAGGCTGCTGGTGGTCGCGACCTCGAGCAGCAGCCGATCCTGCGGACGCAGCGCCTTGGTGATCATCTGCAGCAGCTCGAGATCGCTCTCGAAGTTCGCCAGCGTGTTCCCGGTCAGCGTGTAGAGGATCGGCTCGTCGCCGACCAGCCGGGCCAGCATCTGGCCGAGCTCCTCCATGTTGTCGGCGATCGAGAAGTCGAGCTGCACCGGCAGCAGTTGCGCGGTCGGGAAGCCGATCCCGCGGACCGGCTCCAGGCTGCCCAGCCGGAGCATCTCCGAGCTCATGTCGACCGGGATGTAGAACATGTCCGGGTTGGAGCGGTAGAGGTCGGCCAGGATGGTGCGGTCCTTCACGCCGGTGCCGACACCGAGGCTGACGAAGTGGAAACCGCCCTTGTCGACGTGCGGCCGGACCCGGCGCCAGTGCCGCAGGAACGACTCCGCGCCGGCCTTCATCACCAGGTAGAACGGGTCGTTGGTCGCGTTCGCCCAGGCGATCGTCGGGCCGATGCCCCAGTAGGAGAAGCCGGAGGTGATCTGCTTGCCGTCGCCGGTGCTCGAGTACGGGCCGCGCAGATCGCCGGTCAGCGTCGCCAGCTTGTCGGTCTGGTCCTCGCCGACCAGCACCAACGACCAGGCGAAGTCGTCGTCGACCAGCGCCTGCTCGAGCTTGCGGATCACATGCACCGGCTCATCGGTCACGTGCCAACCCCTCCCAAGGTGAGAGGTCAGGTTACCGGGTGCCCGCGCTCCGCGCCGGGCCGTCAGAGCGTCCGGTTCAGAGCGTCTGTACTGCGTCCGCCTCGCGGCCCTTGGGTCCGTCCACCACCTGGAACTCGACCGGCTGGCCGTCCTCGAGCGTCTTGTATCCGTCGGTGACGATCTTGCTCCAGTGGACGAAGACGTCGTCCTGGCCGTCGACGGCGAGGAAGCCGTAACCCTTGTCGGCGTTGAACCACTTCACGGTGCCGCGCACCATCAGAACTCCCGTAGACCTTCCGCCAACCGGTGAACCGGTTGATCGAGCGGTCAACAAGACTAGCCCAGTACCCGGGAGAAGGGTGTGAGGAAGCAGTCAGCCGCGGTGTGAGGCAGCCAGGCCGACGATGCCGGCCGCAACGAGCAGCAGGGCCGCGGAGACCCCCAGGTCGTCGGTGCCCACCACGCCGTGGTCGGTCAGGAACCAGATCGTGGCGCTCCCGGACAGGACGGTGCCGGCGATCACGCCCGGCACGTCCGGCTTGATCTTCCTCATCACCGCACCACCCTGACACTGCCGAGCTTGAGTTGCAGGTCCAGGGTGACGGACTGCGGCCCCACCTTGCCGTCCTTGCCCAGGTCGGCCACCGACAGCTTCGCCGGATGCCCGCCGCTGGTCTTGTCGAACGCGTCCACCTGCCCGGTGTCGGCGGCCAGATCGCCGGTCACGTCGACGTTCGGCGGCAGCTTGACGACCACCTCGCCGGCGCCACCCTCGACGAACACCTTGGCGCCGGGCTTGAAGACCGCCTTGGTCAGGTCGAGCTTCACCGACCCGGCGTCGAACCGGTACGTCGTGTTGGTCGCGTCGACCGTGTTCTGGTCGGTGGCGACGAAGTTCACCTCCGCGAAGTCACGCGGTACTGCGGGGAAGATCGTGCTCGCCGCGATCCCGAACGCCAGCAGGATGCCGAGCGGCAGCAGGCCGAGCGTCTTGCCCAGGAACCCGCCGAACACCATGCCCAGGCCGAGGGTGGCCAGGCCGATCACGAACATCGTCGTCAGCTGCCCGCTCGCCAGCCAGGCGATCGACATCGCGACGGCGGCGGCCAGGACGATCGCCGGCTTTACTCCGCGCAGGCCCTTGACTGGTGGCGCAGCAGGCGGCCGGGTGGCCGTGGCGCCTCGCGTCGGCGGCTCGTCGACGTACAGGCCTAGTGGGTCGTCCTCGGTCCACACCGGCTGGACCGGCGCGGTGACGCGGTCCTGGGGTCGCTGTGCGGAAGGGCTGGTCGGGGCAGGGCCGCTCGAGGCGGGAGCGCCGTACTGCGGACCTGCCGGCGGAGTACTGGTGCTGGTGAAGCCTGCGCTGCGCATGGCCCGATCGACGGTGCGCTGGGCGTTCTGCTGAGCCTGCTGGGCGGTCCGCTGCGCCTGCTGGATGCTCGGGTTGCTCCAGTGACTGTTGCCGTGGATGCCGCTGTGGCCGGGGCCGTGGTGGCCGCCGCCGGGGTTGCGGCTCTTGCGGCGGAAGACGAAGAACCAGACCAGGCCGAGCACCACCAGCGGCGCCGGGACCAGCTTGCCGAAGTTGAAGGACGACATCATCGCGATGCCGGCGAACACGCAGACCCCGACCACTACCGGCCACAGCCACGGGTGGTCGGGCCGGACCCGGTCACCGAGCAGGCCCTGCGCGGCGGAGCGGTCGCTGCCCTCGTCGGGCATCAGCACCCAGGCGGCGCCGTAGAAGATGATGCCGGGCCCCATCAGGATGAGGACGGCCATCACCACCCGCACCAGTACCGGGTCGACGTTCAGTGCCCGTCCGATGCCGCCGCAGACTCCGGCGAGCATCCGGTCGGACCGACTGCGGCGCCAGCTCTGCACGTTCTTCAGCTGGTCGCGGTCGATGCCCCCGCTCGAGTTCTGCTCCATGCCATCGATACTGACTGCTCCCGGGCCGCCGCGACATCGGGGATCCCCCTTTGCGGACCCCGGGTCGCCGGTCGGCCACACTCGGCTAGGGGTTTCCCCTGGGGCCGACCCTGAGTGCGGGGAGTGACCGCTGAGGAGTCAGCCGGGGGGAAGCCTGCTGGTGCGCGGCCTGCCGGCATGTGACGATCGTGGTGATGACACAACCAGCTGCTGCCGCGCCTCCGGGCGGGTCCCCGACGCCAGGGGGTCCGGTCGGCAGTTCGTATGCCCAGGGACCGCAGTACGGCCAAGGTCCGCAGTACGGCCAGGGAGCGCAGTACGGAGCGCCCGGGCCGCAGCCGCCGCCTGAGCCTCCGCCGGTACGCCGCGCCTACCGGCGCGCTGACGGCCGGGTGCTGAGTGGTGTCGCGGGCGGAATCGCCGACCACCTCAATGTGTCCGACACCCTCGTCCGGCTGGTGTTCATCGGTACTACGGTCTTCGGCGGCTTCGGCGTACTGATCTATGCGGCGCTGTGGTTCCTGATGCCGCAAGAGGTGCCGACCGGCCCGAACGCGCCTGGCCTCGCCGCGGCGACCAGGAACGGGATGCGGCCGGAGACCCCGGTGCCGCCGATCGCGTCGGAGCACAAGCAGCGCCGTAAGGAGAAGAGCCGCGGTCAGCTGACCGCGCTCGCCGTGGTGGCGGTCGGTGTGCTCCTGCTGCTCAACGTGGCGGGCCTCGGGATCGCCGGGAAGATGTTCTGGCCGCTGGTGTTCGCCGGGACCGGACTGGCACTGATCTGGCGGCAGGCCGACGAGGGGCAGCGCAACGCGTGGATCGGCAAGACGCCGACACTCGGCTCGCTGTTCGGCCAGGGCGCCTGGAAGTCGGTCATCCGGGTAGTGGTCGGGCTGGTGCTGATCGGGACCGCGATCACGGTGTTCCTGGTGCAGAACGGTCAGCTGTCGATGGCTGGCGACGTACTGATCGCGCTGCTGCTGGCAGTGGTCGGCATCGGCGTCATCGCTGGGCCGTGGGTGCACCGGCTCAGCCGGGACCTCAACAACGAGCGTGGCGAGCGGATCCGGTCGCAGGAGCGCGCCGACATGGCGGCGCACCTGCATGACTCGGTGCTGCAGACACTGGCGCTGATCCAGAAGCAGGCGAACGACCCGCGGGCCGTAGTACGGCTGGCCCGGGCTCAGGAGCGCGACCTGCGGTCCTGGCTGTACGACGAGGACGACACCACCGACCAGACGCTGTCGGGCGCGGCCAAGCGGGCTGCTGCCGAGGTGGAGGACTCCCACGGCGTACCGGTGGAGGTGGTGACCGTCGGCGACTGCGACCTGACCGAGGGGCTGTCGGCGATGGTCCGGGCGGCGCGCGAGTCGATGGTGAACGCCGCCAAGCACTCCGGAGCTGACAAGATCGACGTGTTCGTCGAGGTGGACGGGGACCGGGCCGAGATGTTCGTCCGGGACCGCGGCAAGGGCTTCGACACCGACGGGGTGCCGGAGGACCGGCTGGGTCTGCGGCACAGCGTGATGGGCAGGATGGAACGGCACGGCGGCCGCGCAACAGTGCGGTCGAGCCCGGAGACAGGCACCGAAGTGCGACTGGAGATGGACAGATGACACAGCGGCGAGTGGTCGTAATCGATGACCACGACATGTTCCGGGCCGGCGTCCGCAGTGAGATCGGCGCCTCGGTCGAGATCGTCGGCGAGGGCGCGGACGTGGAGTCCGCGGTGAAGGCGATCGCCGGCACCGAACCGGACGTCGTGCTGCTCGACGTGCACCTGCCCGGCGGCGGCGGCATCGAGGTGATGAAGCAGGTGCACGTACGGCACCCGGAGATCAAGTTCCTGGCGCTCTCGGTCTCCGACGCCGCCGAGGACGTGATCGGCGTGATCCGGGCCGGCGCCCGCGGCTACGTCACCAAGAACATCAGCGGCACCGAGTTGGTCGACGCGATCGGCCGCGTCGCCGACGGCGACGCCGTCTTCTCCCCGCGGCTGGCGGGCTTCGTCCTGGACGCCTTCTCCGGCGCGATCGACATCGCCTCGGTCGACGAGGACCTCGACCGGCTCTCCCAGCGCGAACGCGAGGTACTACGGCTGATCGCCCGCGGCTACGCGTACAAGGAAGTAGCCCGCGAGCTGTTCATCTCGGTGAAAACCGTCGAAACCCACGTGTCGTCCGTACTCCGCAAGCTCCAGCTCTCCAACCGCCACGAACTAACCCGCTGGGCCACCGACCGCCGCTTGGTCTGAACTTCAGGCTCCTGTACGAGTACTGGAGCCGTACGGCAGCAAGGCCATCTCCCGGGCGTTCTTGATCGCCCGGGAGATCTTTTTCTGTTGCTGGACGGTCAGGCCGGTGACTCGGCGGGAGCGGATCTTGCCGCGGTCGGAGATGAACTTGCGCAGCAGCGCGGTGTCCTTGTAGTCGACGGTGTCGACCTTGTGCAGCGGGTTCTGCTTCGGCTTGCGGCCGGTGGTGGGTTTGTCGCGTCGCGCCATCGGGGGACCCTTCTTGCTGTTGATAATCGTTTTCAATTAGCATAGCGGGTGTTCAGCCGAGCAGAGGAGATGGGTGTCATGGCGGTACCGAAGCGGAAGATGTCGCGGTCGAACACGCGGAGCCGGCGGGCGCAGTGGAAGGCGACGCCGGTGCAGCTGGTGCCGATCACGGTCGGCGGGAAGCAGTTGCGGGTGCCGCGGCAGCTGGTTCGGGCGTACCAGTTGGGGCTGATCGAGTGAGCTGAGGGGAACGGGAAGGGTGGCGGGTTATGGACAGGTCACATATTCGCCACCCCGTCAGGGGCGCTGCGGGCTTTGCCGCTGTTATACCGTCGACTCTCATGGAGCGGAATCTCACAGCCGAACAACTCGGGCTCTTCGAGAAGGAGTTCGCGTCGAACCCGCAGTACCGGGTGATGCAGAACGCCGTCACGGAGACACCGATCGCCAAGATCGCCCTGGATCGCCAGATCGTCACCTCGATCGACCATTCCGTGTCGAACCTGCTGGACGACTGGAAGGTGACGAACCAGAAGAAGAGCGGGCGGTGCTGGCTGTTCGCCGGGCTGAACCTGTTCCGGGCCGGCGCCGCCGAGAAGCTCGGCGTCAAGGACTTCGAGTTCTCCCAGAACTACCTGCTGTTCTGGGACAAGTTCGAGCGGTCCAACTTCTTCCTCGAGGCGATGATCGAGACCGCCGACCGCGATGTCGACGACCGGACGGTGGCGCACCTGCTCTCCGACCCGATCGGCGACGGCGGCCAGTGGAACATGTTCGTCGCGCTGGTGCGCAAGCACGGCCTGGTGCCGAAGTCGGCGATGCCGGAGACCGAGAGCTCGTCGGCCACCGCGCAGCTGAACGACTCGCTGCGCAAGCTGCTCCGGCAGGGCGCGCGTGACCTGCGCAAGCTGGCCGGCGCCGGCCAGGAGGCGCAGCGGGCGCACAAGCAGGAGTTGCTGACCACCATCCACCGGGTGCTGAGCATCCACCTCGGGACGCCGCCGCAGAAGTTCCTGTGGCAGTGGAAGGACAACGACAAGGGCTTCCACCGCGACGGCTGGACCACCCCGGCCGAGTTCGCCGCGGCGTACGTGACGCTGCCGGTCGACGAGTACGTCTGCATCGTGCACGACCCGCGCGAGTCCAGTCCGACCGGCAAGACCTTCACCGTCGACTACCTGGGCAACGTCATCGACGCCCCGCCGGTGGTCTACCTGAACGTCGAGATCGACCTGATGAAGCAGCTCACCCAGGACGCCATCGTCGGCGGCGAGCCGGTCTGGTTCGGCTGTGACGTCGGCAAGCAGATGTCGGCCGACCTCGGCTACTGGGACGCCAACCTGTACGACTTCGGCGCCGTCTACGACGCCGAGTTCAGCCTGGACAAGGCCGAGCGGCTGCTGCACCACGAGACGCTGATGACGCACGCGATGCTGTTCACCGGGGTCGACCTGGTCGACGGCAAGCCGCGCCGCTGGCGGGTCGAGAACAGCTGGGGCGACGAGAAGGCCGACAACGGCTTCTGGACGATGAACGACTCCTGGTACGCCGAGCACGTCTTCGAGATCGCCGTCCGCAAGTCGTCGCTGCCGGCCGAGCTGCAGGCCCGCTTCGACGAGGCCCCGATCGTGCTGCCCGCCTGGGACCCGATGGGCGCTCTCGCCGACTGATTCATCGCTCGACCCGAACGGCCGGAGTACCTCGTCACGAGGGGCTCCGGCCGTTTCGTTTCAGGTCAGCGCGGCGCGGATCAGCGCGGTCATCTCGGCCGGACGCTCGAGCGACGGCAGGTGGCCGGCCCAGGGGAGCTCGGTGTGCTCGACTTCGGGCAGGAGCTCGCTCAAATGCTTCACGCAGGCGGCGAAGAAGCGCAGTTCGTGCGCACCGGTGAAGAGCTTGATCGGCGCGGTGATCCCGCCGACCTCCCACTCGTCGTTGTCGACGTCACCAGCAGCCAGCTGTACTTCGAAGGCGTGCTTCTGCATCACCCGCACCAGCTCACGCGCCTCGTCATCGCCCTCCGGCCCGACCGACGTCCGCACGTTGAGTTCGGCGGCCCCGTCGATGTCCCCGGCCGCCAGCAGTTCGTTCTCCTCAGCCGCGAAGGCCCGGAAGTCATCAGTCGGTACGACGTCGTCGGCCGGCGGCGACATCAGCACCAGCCGGCTGAACCGCTCCGGCTGCCGGCTGGCCGCCTGCAACACCACATAACCCCCGTACGACGACCCGACCACCTTCGCCGTCTCCACGCCCAGCTCGTCGAGCAGCTCCAGCACGTCCCCGGCATCGGAGTACTTCGCTCCCGCCGTCAACGGCGTCTCGCCGAACCCGCGCAGGTCCAGCGTGATCACCCGATGATCGACCCGCAGGTCCTCGACCTGGCGCGCCCACATCCGCGCATCGCACACCCCGGCATGAACCAGCACGACCGCCGGCCCGGAACCAACCACCCGATGAGAAAGAGTCACCCCCGCAGCCTCCCGCCCACCTCGGCGGACGGCAACTGCTTTTGCGGTTGAGACAGAACCGAGGACCGGCCGACACCCCGTGTTCGTTGCCGATGGCTACCTTTTTCGGATGCGGAAGCTCAGCAGCACGACGGCGGCGTTGCTACTCCTCGCCGCGACCGCCTCAAGCGTTTCGATCACCCCGGTCGCGGCAGCCAAGCCGGCGCTGAAGTTCGGCACCTGCCCGGACGACGCCGCCACCTCCGCGGCGGCCAGCTGCGCGACCCTCAAGGTGCCGCTCGACTACGCGAAGCCGCAGGGCCGCCAGATCACCCTCACGATCTCCGTCGACGGCAACCTGAATGCCGAGCGCTTTATGCTGGTCAACCCCGGTGGCCCCGGCGCACCCGGCCTCGGGATGGAGAGCTCCATCTACGAAGGCCTGCCACCGGCGATGGCGAAGAAGTTCGCCGTCTTCGGCTTCGATCCGCGCGGCATCGGCGCCAGTACTCCGGTCAACTGCGGCGACACCAGCAAGTTCGCCAAGCACCCTGCGCCGCCCGCCCGGCCGGAGAATGCCGTACAGGAGAACCAGCGGGTGCAGCAGGCCCGGCAGATAGCCCTGGCGTGTGGCGCCCACTCGAAGGAGCTGCTGCCACACATCACCACCGAGAACGCCGCCCGTGACCTCGACCGGATCCGGATCGCGCTGGGCCGCGACAAGATCGACTACCTCGGCTACTCCTACGGCACGCTGCTCGGCGCGACGTACGCGACGCTGTTCCCGGCGCACGTGGGCCGGTTCGTGCTGAACAGCGTGATGGACCCGGCGCTGACCACCTATCGCGCCAACTTCACGCAGGACCTGGCGCTGCAGCAGCGAATCGACCAGATGTTCAGCTGGGCCGCGGCGCGGGACAACACCTATCACCTCGGCAGGACCCGGATCGCGGTCGAGGCAGTCTGGAAGGACCTGCTGAAGAAGGCCAAGGCGCACCCGATCGGCGGCGTGGCCGGCGCCGCGGAACTGGGCGAGGCGATCATCGGTCCGACGTACTCCGCGGACAGCTGGCCGGACTTCGTGGCCGCGATGGCGCAGTACCGTCGCGGTGACGGTGACCCGATGCTGCTCGCCGTGAACGAGGCCACCGCAGTACCGGTCGACCCGGGCAACCTCGCCTACAACTGCATGGACGTCGGCTGGCCGAGGGACTGGCGGGTTTGGCACCGCGACACCCTGCTGGCCAATGCGAAGGCGCCGCTGGTCGCTTGGGGCAACACCTGGTTCGTCGCCCCGTGCGCCTTCTGGCCGGTCATGCCGGTACCGGCGCAGCGGATCGGCTCGGTCAAGGTGCCACCGATGCTGCTGATCGAGCCCGAGTACGACGGTGCGACGCCGCTGGCCGGAGCTCGACGGATGCACGACGCGCTGACCGGCTCCCGGTTGCTGATCCAAGCCGGGGGTGACCATGCGTCGTACCTGTCGAACCCCGACCCATGTATCGACACCCGGGCCGAGCGCTTCTGGCTGACCGGCGAGCTGCCGGCCAACCACACCTGCGCTTGGGTACCGACGCCGTAGCGGAGGCCGAGGACGAACGCCAGGCCGTTGGGCGTGCCGACGCCGGTGGTGGTGTCGTAGCCCTTGGCGGTGACCTGGTCGGTAGAGCTGGGGTCCTGGGAGTCGAAGACCTCGAGGGCGGCGCTGTCCGTGCTGGTAGCCGGGGTGTAGGTGGCCCGGTTCTGCTGGGGCATGGACTTGGTGACCGGGAGGACGTCGAGGAAGGCCCGAGTGCCGTAGAGGCGGTAGAGGAGCGGGTTGATGAAGCCGTAGGTCGCCCGTCGGCCTTGCTGGGCATTGGCGACCAGGCCGGCGATGAGTGGGGTGGACAGGCTGGTACCGGCGTTGACCTGCTCCTGGTAGTGGCCGGTGTCGGTGGTGTAGGCGGTCAGCATGCCGGTGCCGATGTCGCCGACGGCAGAGATGTCGGGGACTGCCCGGGTGACCGCAGTACGGCCGCCGATCCGCACGTGGGACATCGAGGCTGGTACGACGCCCTTCTGGTACGCGGGTTGCGGGTGGTCGAGGCTGGTTCCACCACCGGCGCCGGTGACGCCCAGGTCGCTCCACCGGCCGTCGTCGAGCATGGCGCCGCCGTTCGACCAGCCGGTCTCGAACACCCGGCGGCCGTTCGCAGCGAGGCCCAGCGTCGTACCGCCGACCGCTGTCACGAACGGATCCGCGGCAGTGGTCGTCAGGCCCGGGGTGTCACCGGAGGCGAAGTACAGGCCGACGCCCTCGGCGGCTGCCCGGACGGCGATCGCGTGCACGGTCTTGGGCGGCACCAGGCCGAGGGGGATCTGCCAGGAGTTGGACACGATGGAGGCGCTCGGCCGGTGACCGTCACCGGTCAGTACGGCGAGCACAGCGTTGAGCAGCGCCTGGTCCTCGTCGCAGCCGGTGCCGACGACCATCAACTGGTTGGCGTGCGGCGCCATCGCGTAGACAGCCTGCGAATCCATCTCCGCTTCGTTGTTGTACATCTCGGCGCTCCGCGAGCTCAGCCCGCACTCGCCCCCGCCACCGACCTGGATCTCCTTGTACTGCGTGGGTTTCGGCGCCTGCAGCTGATTTCGCCTCGCATACTCCCGCAGCGTCTGGAACATCGCGGTCGGGGCAGCGCTCTCAGTCAGGGCAACGGTCTGCCCTCTGCCGGTGAATGCCCCGGTCACGCCGTAGGCGGCGCGCAACTGCCGTGCGGAGTACCCACAGATCGGCAGGGACCCCTTGGTCAACCCCCGGTACGCCGGTGCGAACGTCCGCACGTGCTCGGCCCAGTACCGCGAGCAGGTTGGTTGCCGGGCCGCCACTGCTGCCGCCCGCGCCCCTGCCGCCCGGAAGTTGCTCAGTCCGGTCACCCCGAGGATGCCCGGCGCAAGCGAGGCAGGCACCGACACCGGCCGGTCATTGGTCTGGACAACAGCAGACTGCCCCACCACCCGGTACTGCGCGACCTCCACCCCGAGCACCGACTGCACTCTCGACACAGGCCCGGACGCCGACACGTAGTCACGCCCACTACTCACCTGTACGTCGCTCAACCCGCTCTCGCTCAGCCACCGGGACACCTGCTGCGCCTGCGCGACAGTAGGACCGAACCGAGCCGTATAGGCCTCAGGACTCAAGTACTGCTGGAACTCACGACTACCAGGCGTCGAGACAGCACCAGCAAACCGCGCAGCCCCCTCCAGATCCGGCTTCAACCACACCTGGACAGTCAACTGCTGCGACCCACTCACTGCGCCGACCCGGGCCCCGGTGCCGACCACTGGTGACACCGATCCCGGCAAGGCCGTCAGCACCTTCCCAGGCACCCCGAGCGCCGCCCCGGCCACCACCACAGCCGCGCATCCCGTGAGTGCCGCAACAGTCTTGATCAAGATCCCACGCTCCGTGATCGGTCGGTGACAGACCTGAACACACTATGTGGGCCGACCAGGACAGCAGATGATCGCCAGATTGCGGTTCCGTCAACCGCCCAGACGGATAACGGTGAAGGACTCGGCGTAGTGGCCCTCGGGGTAGCCGGCCGTGACGGCGGCTTGGCCGAAGACAGTGCGGAGGCGGCCGGTGAGTGACGCGGGGTCGGCGTGCTGGCTGGTGTGGGACATCACGGCGGCCAGCTTCTGCTCGAAGGTGTCGGTGATGTCGACGTAGTGGTTGGCCTCGGGGTGCTGGATCAGCCAGAGCTCGCCGGCGGTCCAGGCTTCTTCCGTCAGGTCGTCGTACGCGAAGGGGTTGCCGGCCGCGGGGAAGAAGGCGCGGACGGTGGCCTCGCCGGCCGCCAGGTGGTCCGGGTGCGAGGCGGGCAGGCGCAGCCAGTTGCGTTCCGGCGACTGACCGACCAGACGCTGCGGGCGGACCTTGCGGATCACCTCGGAGATGGCCCGGACGACATCGTGTGTCGGCTCCAGCGCGCCGTCCTGGTAGCCGAGGAAGTGCAGGTCGGTCACGCCGACCTGCGCGGCGGCCGCGGTCTGCTCGGCCCGGCGGACGGCGGGCATCTCGGCCCGATCGCGGTCGGCTTCGAAGCCGCCGGCCTGGCCGTCGGTCACGATGCAGTAGCTGACCTCGATGCCCGCCTTGGTCCACAGCGCGATCGTCCCGGCCGCGCCGAAGTCGACGTCGTCCGGATGGGCGACGACGACCAGGACGCGCTCGATCTCACTGTCAGGACGGGGATTCGCAGTAGGCACGGTCACACAGGCGACCTTAGTCTCACGCGCTCAGTGCCGGTGCTACCGGGAAGGTCGCGACCGGCGTACGGTGCTGGATCACCTCGTCGGCGACCCCGTAGTCGCAGGCGGCCTGTGCGGTCAGCACGTGGTCGCGGTCGGTGTCGTGACGGAGTTGCTCGATCGACTGCCCGGTGTGGGCGGCCAGGATCGCCTCCTGCTGACTGCGGACCCGGACCAGCTCGTCGGCCTGCAGGATCAGGTCGGGGATGGTCCCCTGGCCGCGAGCAGCCGGCTGGTGCAGGACGACCCGGGTGTGCGGCAGGACGGCCCGCCGGCCAGGTGCGCCGGCAGCCAGCAGTACTGCGCCCGCAGCGATTGCCTGGCCGACGCAGACGGTCGCGATCGGGCTGCGGACGAACTGCATCGTGTCGTAGATCGCGAGCATCGCGGTCATGTCGCCGCCCTCGCAGTTGATGTAGAGGTTGATCTCCTGGTCGGGCGCGGTCGCCTCCAGGTGCAGCAGCTGGGCGATCAGCGCGTTCGCGACGCCGGCGTCGATCGCCGTACCGAGGTAGATGATCCGCTCGGTCAGCAGGTGCGAGTAGACGTCCATGATCCGCTCGCCGCGCGGGTGCGGACTGATCACGTTGGGGATCGTGTAGCTCATCTGGCCACCCCTGCCGCTACGGTCTGCCGGGGCATCACCTGGTCGAAGGTCTCGACGATGTGGTCGATGAACCCGTAGGTGCGGGCCTCCTCGGCGGTGTACCAGCGGTCGTGCAGCGAGTCGGCGAAGACAGTCTCGATCGGCTGGCCGGTGTCGCTGGCGGTCAGGCCCAGCACGGTGTCACGGATGTGCCGCAGGTCGTTGGCCTGGATCTCGATCTCGACCGCCGAGCCGCCGATGCCGGCCGAGCCCTGGTGCATCAGGACGCGGGCGTTCTGGAGCGCGAAGCGCTTGCCCGGCGTACCGGCGGAGAGCAGGAACTGGCCCGCGCTGCAGGCCAGTCCGAGCGCCAGCGTCGAGACGTCGCACGGCACCAGCCGCATCACGTCCCGAATCGCCAGCATCGACGGCACGGACCCGCCGACCGAGTGGATCCACAGCGAGATGTCGGTCGACGGGTCCTCGGCCGCCAGGCTGAGCAGCTGGGTGGTGAGCAGGGTGCCGTTGTCGTCGGTCAGTTGCCCGTCCAGTACGACGATCCGCTGCCGGAACAACGTCTGCCGGGTCTGCTCGTTGAACATGGGAGGTTTCGTGTCATCGGCCATGTGACCACTGTGGACACGCGACCGTTGCCGAACCCATGTTTTCTGCTGGCAGCAGGTCTGCTCTCAGCCGACAGCGCTACTCGAGCAGCTTGTAGTACAGGTTCGCGTAGCGGTTGTCGCCACCGCCGCTGGGCCGGGAGGCGAAGCCGAAGAACAGCGCCAGTTCGCCGGAGTCCATCCGGTGGATGGCCATCCCCTCGGGCTCGCGGTAGGTCAGCGAGGCGCCGGCCCTGGTGACGGCCGGGCCGCGGGTGAACTCGCCGGTGTTCAGGTCGACGGTGCGGATGGTGGAGTTGATGTTGTCGGGGTTGGTCTGGCCGTCGCCGTACCAGAGATAGGCGTACTGCCCGTAGAAGGTGTAGCCCTGGAAGGTGCGGTCGTAGCTCGGCTGCTTGACGTGCACCAGCCGGTCGGCGCTCTTGCCCTCACGCGCTTTGCTGAGCGGCCAGACGCTCAGGTAGAAGCTGCCGTTCTCCTTTCTGCGGACCATCAGCCGCTTGTTCACCGGGTCGACGGCGGCGGTGATGGTGTCGCTGCCCTGGAAGAACTTCGCCTCGTCGGCGATCGATTCCCGGACGATGTTCTTGAACTGCACCCGGGCCAGCGCCGTACCGCGACCGTCGCCGTCGTTGCGATGCGTGTCGCACTCGACCCAGATGTAGGTCACGTCACCGACCGGCTCGGCGGCGATCGACACCCCGTGCCCGGCCTTCTTGATCGTCATCGAGCCCAGCACGGCGCCACTGGCCGACACCTGGTTGATCACCAGGTCCGAACCCGAGCCGCCGTTCTCGGCCTGGATGATGAACAGCCGCCGGTTCACGTCGTCGAACGTGAAGCCCTGCATGGCGTGATGCGTCTCGGCCAGGATCTTCGGCCCGAACAGGTGATGCGGCGAGGCACCGAGATCGAACTCGGGGGAGGCAGGCAACGCGGCGTTCGCAGTACCGGCGGCCAGTACTCCGCTGCCGAGCGCACCCGCGCCGACAGCGGCGCCGGCCCGGAAAACCCCGCGCCGGCTGAGCCGGATCTGATCCAGCGGTTCCATGGCAACTCCTTCACATTGGGGCGGACTTTCACGTTAATGCCCACCTGTGACCGCCCGCTCGCTCACGCGGTTCCCTTCGGTGCCAGACTTTCCGGCATGGCATCCCCGGTACTTCGCGCGACCGGCGAGGACGGCTCGACGTACGACGACCCGTCGGAGAACCTGCTGTTCGACCTCGTCGGCGAGATCGACGACGGCGAGCTGGAGTTCCTGATCGTCGAGAAGACGGCGGATCCGACCGGGCTGACCTATGTGCAGACCACCCGGAACAAGCAGGGGGACTGGTTCGTCGAGCGGCAGGAAGGGTCGGTCGATCGGCACTACGAGACTGTTGCCCAGGACCGGTACGACGCACACCGGATGCTGGTCGGATGGGCGTTCGAGGTACCCGACTGGGATCGGGGGTTGCAGTGGACGCATCACGACCCGAGCAGCTGGGAGGGCCCGCCGAGTCCGCAGGACGGTCTGCTCGGGCGGATCCGCGGGTTGCTCGGCCGGCGGTCGAGGGAGCCGGACTCACGCGCGTAGCAGGTTTGTCGGTGCGAGTGTCTAAGGTGGTGGGCGATGACGACGCTCTTTTCTCCAGATGAATTGCCGGTGCCGCTCGAGGAGCCGAAGAAGCACCGGGCCGACCCGGCGGCGCTGCTCGAGGGACTGAACCCGCAGCAGCGCGCTGCCGTCGTGCACGCGGGTAAACCGCTGCTGGTGGTGGCCGGCGCGGGGTCGGGCAAGACCCGGGTGCTGACCCGGCGGATCGCTTACCTGCTGGCCGCGCGGGACGCGCACCCGGGGTCGATCCTGGCGATCACCTTCACCAACAAGGCTGCCGCCGAGATGCGGGAGCGGGTCGTCGACCTGGTCGGGCCGCGGGCGAAGCTGATGTGGGTCTCCACCTTCCACTCGTCCTGCGTGCGGATCCTGCGTCGCGACATCAAGCGGTTCGGGATCAGCTCGACCTTCTCGATCTACGACAGCACCGACTCGCGCCGGCTGATGACGCTGGTCTGCCGCGAGCTCGACCTGGACGTCAAGCAGTACAACCCGCGCGCGGTGCTGAACTGGATCAGTACCCAGAAGAACGAGCTGGTCGATCACGAGTCGGCCGCCTCGAAGGCGGAGAACCACCTGGAGGAGAAGTACGCCGAGTGCTACCGGATCTACCAGGAGCGGCTGGCCCAGGCCAACGCGCTGGACTTCGACGACCTGCTGATGACCACGGTCAACCTGCTGCAGGCCTTCCCCGAGGTGCGGGAGTACTACCGGCGCAGGTTCCGCCACGTGCTGGTCGACGAGTACCAGGACACCAACCACGCGCAGTACACGTTGATCCGTGAGCTCTGCGCCCAGCTCGAGCCGGGCCCGAACGACGGCCCGATCAGCGACCCGGCCGAGCTGATGGTGGTCGGCGACTCTGACCAGTCGATCTACGCCTTCCGGGGCGCGACGATCCGCAACATCCTCGCCTTCGAGGAGGACTTCGCCGGCGCCGAGACGATCCTGCTGGAGCAGAACTACCGCTCCACCCAGACCATCCTGTCGGCGGCCAACGCGGTGATCAGCCGCAACGAGGGCCGGATGGCCAAGAACCTGTGGTCCGACTCGGGCCAGGGCGAGCAGATCGCCGTCTACGTCGCGGACAACGAGCACGACGAGGCGCAGTTCGTCGCGGACGAGATCGACCGGCTGACCGACGCCGACGGGGTGAAGCCGTCCGACGTCGCGGTCTTCTACCGGACCAACGCGCAGTCGCGGGTGTTCGAGGAGGTCTTCATCCGCACCGGCCATCCGTACAAGGTGGTCGGCGGCGTCCGGTTCTACGAGCGCAAGGAGGTCCGCGACGCGCTCGCCTACCTGCGGGTGCTGACGAATCCCGAGGACACCGTCTCGCTGCGCCGGATCCTGAACGTGCCCAAGCGCGGCATCGGCGAGCGCGCCGAGGCCGCCATCGAGGCGCTCGCGCTGCGCGACCGGATCACCTTCTCCGCGGCGCTGCGCCGGGCCGACGACGCCCCGGCGATGGCGACCCGGTCGGCGAAGGCGGTCCAGGGCTTCGTCGACATCCTCGACGAGCTGACCGCGATGGTCGACTCCGGCGCCCCGCCGGACGACATCCTGGACGTCGCCCTGCACCGCTCCGGGTACTACGAGGAGCTGCAGAAGTCGCCGGACCCGCAGGACGAGACCAGAGTGGAGAACCTGGACGAGTTCATCTCGGTCGCCCGGGAGTTCGTCGAGGAGCGCACCGCGGCCTCCGAACCGGCCGACCTGCAGGCGTTCCTGGAGCGGGTCGCGCTGGTCGCCGACGCCGACCAGATCCCCGACGCCGCCGACGACGGTGGCGTCGTGACGCTGATGACGCTGCACACCGCGA
Organism: Kribbella sp. NPDC056861; assembly: GCF_040687575.1. Classification (NCBI taxonomy): domain Bacteria; kingdom Bacillati; phylum Actinomycetota; class Actinomycetes; order Propionibacteriales; family Kribbellaceae; genus Kribbella; species Kribbella sp. NPDC056861. The sequence continues at coordinate 1,149,370 of NZ_JBFBNQ010000003.1, forward strand.
AGGGCCTGGAGTTCCCGGTCGTCTTCCTGACCGGCATGGAGGACGGCATCTTCCCGCACTCCCGGTCGCTCAACGACGTGAAGGAGCTGGAGGAGGAGCGACGCCTCGCGTACGTCGGGATCACCCGCGCCCGGCAGCGGCTGGCGATCTCCCGCGCCGCGGTCCGCAGCGCGTTCGGCGCTCCGCAGCACAACCCGCCGTCCAGGTTCCTGGAGGAGATCCCCGCGGAGCTGCTCGACTGGCGCCGCGACGAGTCCGCGATCACCCGCTGGTCCGGCACCGGCACGTCCTCGGGCGGTGGCGGTGGCGGTGGCGGCAACACCCGCTGGGAGAGCACCACCCCGCGGCGTCCGTCCGCCTCCGACAAGCCGGTCATCAGCCTCACTCCGGGTGAGCGGGTCGTGCACGACACCTTCGGGATGGGCACCGTCGTGGTGATCCGCGGCGAGGGCCAGCAGTCCCAGGCGGACATCGACTTCGGCTCGCAAGGAGTGAAGCGGCTGCTGCTGCGGTACGCGCCTGTCGAAAAGATTTAACAGACGCCAAGGTGCCGAATTGTCCTCAGACTGCGACAATTGCTGTTTCGGCCCTCCCGGACGAAGGTCCAGCCCATGCCCAAGGCATCAGACAGCAGCAACCGCCGGATCATCCTGGCGGGGGCCAACCCTGGGCTGCGGCTGTTCGACAAGGACGGCAAGGTCACCGCGTTCGCGTCGATCTGGATGGTCGACTGGTCGATCTGCGGGGCCGGCACAGCGGTGGTGCTCTGGTTCGACGGCATCGTCCGGGTGGTCTCCGAGGACGTCGATCTCGCCTCCTGGCTGGAGCGGTACTTCGTCCGCTCGTTCCTCGAGGTGCAGGGGCTGGCCTGGCACGAGCCGGCCGTCGAGCGGGATCTGGTCCAGGTCTCGATGAACCTGGCCGATGGCCTGAGCGTGAAGGCCGCCGACATCCAGATCGAGATGAGCGGTGTGCTCGACCGGCGGCTGTTCGCCACCGACAACTTCCAGCTCGCCGAAGGCCCGCACAGCCTCAGCCTGGTGATCGCTCCGGTCCGCTCGGCCACCGTCTCGATCGGCGGCGCCTCGGTCCCGGGCTACGTGCAGGTCGACGGCTCCGCCGACCGCCCCGGCTCGTCAGCTTTCCTCACCACTGCTGAGGTCTGGCGCCGCTAGGCCCACCAGTTCTCCATCCGGCGGGCGCTGGCAGCCGCACGACCCTGGTCCACCACCCGCGCGACCCGGAAGAGGTAGGCGGCAATCCCCGCGGCTCCTTGCATCCAGCCGACGCCGGGCGGCAGCAGCGGGTCCTCGTTGCGGTGTTCGATGAACTGCCAGTAGGCGCGGTCCCCGTGATGGACCGCCCGCTCGACCAGGGTGTCCGCCAGGCCGAGGGCGAAGTCGAGATCCACCTGGTCGCCAGTGGCGTGCCAGGAGTCCAGGTGCACGTCGGCGACTCCCGCAGTACCGCAGCAGCGGCCGTCGTTGTCCCAGAAGCCCGGGTGGAGTCGTTCAGGGATGCCCGAGGTCCGGGTGGTGTGTGAGCAGCGTCGCCGCCAGGTCAGGGGCGATTCGCCGGCGACCTGCTCGACACCGGCGTACTGCAGCGCGGCGAAGAGCAGCGACGTACCGGCTGGGCCGTGGCACCAGTTGTAGGTGATGGGGTCGTGGTCCGAGTCCTGCTTGATCGGCACCAGCCGGGGGACCAGGAACCCCTGCTCCTCACAGACGCTGAGGGTGACCAGATGCTCGGCGCCGCTGTGAGCCGCCGTGATCAGGTCCGGCCGGTCCAGCTCGACACCGGCAAGCGCCAGCGTTGCCGCGACCCCCGCCAGGCCGTGGGACAGGTTCGGCATCGATGACTTGGGCTCCAGCAGGAAGCGCTCCGGGATGAATGGCCAGTCCAGGCCTGTAGGCCGCGAGACGGCCTCAGTCAGCAGCAGTGCCGCTGCCTGCTCCGCTAGCTCGGCAGAGCCCGCTACACCGCTCCTACGGGCCCACAGGGCACTCAGGAGCACGCCGGCGGTACCCAGCGTCATGTCATTGACCCGGGCGCCCTCCAGATAACTAGGCGGTACTGCGAACGTCTGCGGCCACCCGTCCGGCTCAGCCAACTCCTGCAACCGCTCGATCGCAGCAGCCGCGCCCGGAAGTTCCAGCGCAACCAGTACGCCGATGGCGCTGCCCAGCCCGTCGAAGAAGCTGCAGTCCGTGTTCCCGGCGATCGTGGCGCGAGTCCGGTCAGCGATCTGCTCCGCAAGCGTCTGCTCCTCGGCCGTCCACGCTCGGCTCAGCTTGATCTCGGCGAGCGTGTGCGCCAGCCCACCGATACCGCTGTGCATGCCGTCCCGATCGCCCGGCGGCTCTCCCGGCGCGGAACCGTCAACCGCTGTTGGGATCCACGGTCCGTCGTCCCACCGAACCTGGTCGAGCACCCATCGCCAGCTTGCCTCGGCCACTTCGCCGTACGAGCCCATCAGCGGGGGACCGCGTTGCGCAGCCGGATCCCGCTGAACTCCAGCGTGCTGGCGGTCACCGCATCCCAGAACTCGTGCAGCCGTGGCAGCACCCGCAACTGGATCCCGGCCTCCGCGTGCAACTCGAACAGGTCGCCCACTCGCTCCGCGGGCCCGAGCGGCTCGACCTCGGTCGTTGCCACAAAGGCGGCGTCGAAGAGCTTGAACGGCTCGGCAGGCAGGCGATAGGCGTAGAGCTCGACCGTGCGGATCGCCTCCAGCCAGCCGTACTCGACCGCGTGGACTCGCGTTCCGCTGCCGTCGCCGATGATCCGCGAACGGTCTGCTGCTGTGGTGCCGGGGCCCACCCACGCCATCGCGCGGGGGCACTGCCGGGGGAACCAGTAGTCGGGCGCACGATCGTGGCCGACGGCCCAGACGTACGGCGTGGTTTCGGCCGAGGTCGGGGCGAGATGGGGCCGGAAGCTCCGGATCACCGGGTCTTCGGAGAAATGCAGTACCTCACCAGGCCGCGGACGCATGCGCGGCAGCCTAGTACTGCGAAACAGCAATGAGCCAAGCCTTATCGGCCAGGATCAGGGGTTGAGACCGCAGTGGTTGCGCAGCCACGGAATCGGGTTGATCGGATCGCCGCCACCGGGACGGACCTCGAAGTGCAGGTGCGGGCCGGTGGTGTTGCCGGTCATCCCGACCGCGCCGACCTGGTCGCCGGCGTAGACGGTCTCGCCGACCGAGACGCTGAACTTCGACATGTGGTTGTACCAGGTCTCGGTGCCGTCCTCGTGCCGGACCCGGACCTGGCGGCCGTAGGAGCCGGCGAACTCGGCGGAGACGACCTCGCCCTTCATCACGGTGCGGATCGGGGTGCCCATCGGGGCGGCGAAGTCGGTGCCGGTGTGGTCCCGGGCCCAGCGGCCGCCGGCCTGACCGAAACCGGCCGTGATGTGGTAGCCGGAGATCATCATCTCGCAGCGGGTGGCCGACTCGCGGGCGTTCTTCTGGGCCAGTTCGATCGCGGCCTTGGCGTTGGCCAGGGCGGTCGCGCGCTTGCTGGTCAGGGCGCGGGTGGCGTCGAGCTTCGCAGCGCGCTTCTTCGCGGTCTGGTCGGCCGCGGCCTGCTTCTTGGTCGAGTCCGCGCCGGTCAGCTCAACGCGGGACGAGTCCCGGGTGGCCAGCGAGCGGCGCTCGATCCGTGCCGTGGTCAGCTCGGACAGGTTCCCGTTGCCGAGGCTGAGCGCGGCGATGTTGACAGCGGAGTTCGCCTGCGTCGGGGACGCGAGCGAGCTGTGGCTGAAACCGACTGCTCCTGCTGCTGCCGCTAGTGCGGCGGTCAGTCCTACTACCTGCGTACTGCTGGGGGTATTACGCCTGGCAACACGATGCTTGGCACTGTGACGTCCTGCGCCGGTCTTGCGCGCAGCGTCGGCAGGCTTGCCGGGCGTGACGCGGCTAGCCGCGGCACGGTGCTGGGACACAACGTGGCCTTTCGGTCACAGGGGAGGGGGCCTGTCCACTCCCGGGGCTTGTTACCCCGGGGGCTCATGCACCATAACGGAACCGCAACGAGCCGACAAACCCATCCGGGCCTTTTGGGGTGCCACCTTCACGAAACTTTTGCATGCGCCGCTGCACGTGCATCGGCCTGAGCGCTCAGATGCCTGCTATGTCAGGAAGAACTTTCATGCAACTGTGTCCTGCTCATCGAGGTGCGAGAGCATTCCGGTGATCTGGTGGACCACGTCGCCGTGGAACGGCAGCGACAGGTGCCCGACCCCGTCGACCCGGATGTTGCGGGCAATCAGGTCGGGGTGCCGGATCCGGGCCCGGCGCTGCGGCACGATCAGCTGGTCGACGTCGCTGTAGAACGCCACGAACCGGGTGCTGCAGTCGGGAGCCGGCTCGGCCAGCTCCTCCATCAGGTCGCTGTCGGGCCGGAGTTGCTTCACCAGCGGCCACGGCAACAGCCGCGCGGCGACGGTGCCCTGGTGCGGGGTGCCGAGCGTCACGCAGGTGTGTACGTACTTGTCGCCGCCCAGCCGCTGGACGTAGTACCGGGCGATCAGGCCGCCCAGGCTGTGCCCGACGATGTGGATCTGGTCCGAGCCCGACTCCTCGCAGAGCCGCTCGATCTCGGCGCCCATCCGCTCCGCCGTACTGCGGACGTCGAGCGTCAGGGGTGAGTAGGAGAAGCTCTCGAGCCGCGTGAAACCGCGGCGGAGCAGTTGCCGGCGCATCAGCGCGAAAACGGTGTGGTTGTCGATGATGCCGTGCGCCAGCAGGATCGGCGTACCGGCCGCCCGGACGTCGCCGACCAGCAGGCTGCGTTGGGCCGGGGTCAGGCCGCTCAGGGTGAGTCGCTCGGATCGGGAGCCGGAGCCGCTGACCAGGCCGAGCGGGTACATCGCCAGATGGGTGGTGATCCAGCCCAGCTCGACGGCGGCGCTCTGCAGGCCGCGTGGCGACAGCGCCGAGCGGGCGCCGTACTTGAGTCCTTCGAGAGCTTCCCGGATGCCGTCGGCGCTCATCGCGTCTCCTCACTCCCAATCAGACCCCCCGACAACCACCACTGCCACTGGTCCGATCTCTACTTCACGGTAACCGGTTCCCCGTTCAGGTGGCCTCGAACACACTGCTCCGTGTCTGATCCGTGAGGTAGCTTCTGCATATGTCTGCCACGAGCCCTCTGCGAGTTGTCGTTGCCAAGCCAGGACTGGACGGCCACGACCGCGGCGCGAAGGTGGTCGCCCGTGCCCTCCGGGACGCCGGGATGGAGGTCATCTACACCGGCCTGCACCAGACCCCGGAGCAGATCGTCGAGACGGCGATCGCCGAGGACGCCGACGCGATCGGCCTGTCGGTGCTTTCCGGCGCGCACATGACCCTGTTCAGGAAGGTCCGCGAGCTGCTGACCGAGCGGGACGCCGACGACATCGTGGTGTTCGGCGGCGGGATCATCCCCGAGGCCGACCTGCAGCCGCTGGCCGACCTCGGCGTGCACAAGATCTTCACCCCCGGCGCGACCACGATGGAGATCGTCGAGTGGGTCCGCGGGCACGTCGGCGACGCCTCTGCGACCGCCTGACCACTTTGTGCTGTCATATCGGTCCCGAATGGCTTGTTACTAATCGGTAATACCGAATCGTTAAGAAACACCTGGTTGTGCACGGTGTGGAATCGCGGTCGCATACAGCCATGCGTTTAGTCCGTTCAGGACTCCGTGATCGGCAAGATGTGTGGCTCAGGACACATCGCCCCGGATCTCGGTTACTGTCCGGACAGGGCGGCTCGCAGCGTGGTGGGGGTCTGCGGACGACCGACGCGGGACCAAGTGACATCGCATCGGGAGAGGGCAGGTACACGATGAGGTTTGAACGATCACATACGCGCAAAGCGGTTGCCTTGGCCATGGTCGGCAGCTTGGGGCTGCTGGCCTCCGCGTGTGGCGGGGACGACGGGGACAGTGGTGGCAGCACGGGGGGTAGCGGCACGGCGCTCGAAGGCCGTGGCCCGATTACGTTTGCCACCGGCAAGGACACCTCAGGCAACCTGACGAACCAGGTGGCGGCCTGGAACTCGCAGCACCCGGACGAGAAGGTCGAGGTCAAGGAGCTGCCGGAGTCCGCCGACCAGCAGCGCCAGCAGATGGTGCAGAACGCGCAGGCGAAGTCCGACGCGTTCAGCGTGCTGAACCTCGACGTGGTCTGGACCGCGGAGTTCGCGGCCAACCGCTGGGTGCAGGAGCTGCCGGCCGACCAGTTCCCGGATCTGGGCAAGCTGATCCCGGCGACCGTCGACACCGCCAAGTACCGCGACAAGCTGTACGCCGTACCGGTCACCTCCGACGGTGGGCTGCTGTACTACCGCAGCGACCTGCTGAAGGCAGCCGGCGTCGAGGCGCCGAAGACCTGGGACGAGCTGAAGGCGGCCTGTACCAAGGTCCAGGCCACCCCCGCTGGTAAGGGGCTGGGCTGCTACGCCGGTCAGTTCGAGAAGTACGAAGGCCTCACGGTGAACTTCTCCGAGGCGGTCAACTCGGCTGGTGGCGTCGTGGTCGGCGACGACGGCAAGCCGAACGTCGACACCCCGGAGGCGCTGGCCGGCCTGCAGTTCCTGGTCGACGGGCTGAAGAGCGGCGAGTTCCCGAAGGCGTCGATCACCTACAAGGAAGAAGAAGGCCGGCGTGCCTTCCAGGAGGGCAAGCTGCTCTTCCTGCGCAACTGGCCCTACGTCTACGCGCTGGCCGGCAAGACCGACGGCTCGTCGAAGATCGCCGGCAAGTTCGCCGTCGCGCCGCTGCCGGGTAAGGCCGAGGGCGGCGTCTCGACGCTGGGTGGTCACAACTACGGCATCAGCACCTTCGCCAAGAACAAGGCCACGGCGGCCGACTTCATCAAGTTCATGTCCAGCGAGGAGCGGCAGAAGGCGAACGTCGAGAAGACCTCGCAGGCGCCGACCTGGGCCTCGCTGTACGACGACGCGGCGCTGAACAAGCAGTTCCCGTACCTGGCTCCGTTGAAGGCGTCGATCGAGTCCGCGAAGTCGCGGCCGAAGGTGGTCAAGTACGGCGACGTCACCGTCGCCATCCAGGAGGCCGCCTACGGCGCGCTGACCGGCACGACACCGCCCAAGGATGCGCTCACCGCTCTGCAGACCAAGCTGAGCACGCTCATCACTCAATGATCGAAGGTCGGGGCCGGTGCGCAGCAAGTCTCTGCTGGGTACCGGCCCCGACCCGTCCCTGCCCGCCGAACGGGCAGAGAGAAGGAGGCAGAGGTGAGTAGTGCATCCGTGCCGGTCCCCGCGGGTTCCGGTAAGGCCAAGCGGCAAACCACGTTCAACGAAGGCACCGGGAAGCTGGCGGCGATTCTGCTGTCACCGACCCTGATCGTGCTGGCTCTGGTGGTCGTCTACCCGATCATCTCGGCGTTGCGCGAGTCCCTCTACACCAGCGGCCAGAAGGTCGACGCCGACGGTTTCGTGATCGAGGGTTCCCAGTTCGTCGGGCTGGAAAACTACACCGCGATCTTCTCCGGCGAGACCGGGGACAAGTTCTGGAACGCGTTCTACAACACCACGTTCTTCACCATCACCTGCGTCGCGCTCGAGACGGTGCTGGGTGTCGCGATGGCCCTGGTGATGCACAAGGCGTTCAAGGGCCGCGGCATCGTCCGGGCCAGCATCCTGGTCCCGTGGGCCATCCCGACCGTGGTCTCGGCCCTGCTCTGGAAGTGGATCTTCCAGGCCGACGGCGCGGCCAACGCGCTGCTCGGACAGCAGATCCTGTGGTCCACCGAGGGCTGGCAGTCGGTCCTGTCCGTGATCATCGCGGACACCTGGAAGACGGCGCCGTTCATCGGCCTGCTGGTACTGGCGGGCCTGCAGACGATCCCCGGCGACGTCTACGAGGCGGCGAAGGTGGATGGCGCCACGCCGTTCCAGACCTTCCTGCGGATCACGTTGCCGCTGGTCAAGCCGGCGCTGCTGGTCGCCGTGCTGTTCCGCATCCTCGACACGCTGCGGATCTTCGACCTGCCGTACGTCCTGGTCGGGCCGAACAAGAACTCGGTCGAGACGCTGTCGATGCTGGCCTACCGGGAAGCGTCGAGCACCAGGTACGGGCCGGCCGCCGCCTACGCGACGATTCTGTTCCTGTACGTCGCGGTGGTCGCCTTCGTGTTCGTCAAACTGCTCGGCGCCGATGTGCTCGGTGACGCCGTGCAGAAGAAGAAGTCCAATGGCAAGCGCCGCAAGGTTGGTGTCCGATGAGCACTGAAGTGAAGACCGCCGCGCCGAAGAAGGTCGACATCAAGGCGGCCGAGGCCAGCCCGTGGCGCAAGTACCTGCCACTGCTGGGTGTCGGGATCATCGTGCTCTACTGCCTGGCGCCGTTCTACTGGATGATCGTGTCGGCGTTCCGCCGGCCGCTCGACCAGTTCGACAACGCGCTGCTGCCGTCGCCGTTCTCGCTGGACAACTTGAGGGCCGTGTTCGGCGACGGCGTCGGCTTCGGCCGGGCCCTGCTGAACAGCCTGATCGTGGCCGGCGTGACGACGATCCTGACCCTGATCGTGGGGCTGGTCGCCGCCTACACACTGGCGCGACTGGAGTTCCGGTTCAAGAACGTCGTACTGGCGATCATCATCACCACCTCGATGTTCCCCGGCATCTCGCTGGTGATCCCGCTGCTGAAGCTGTTCATCGACATCAAGTGGATCAACACCTACCAGGCGATGATCGTGCCCAGCCTGTCGTTCGCATTGCCGCTGGCTGTCTGGACGCTGACCACGTTCTTCCGGCAAATGCCGCGCGAGCTGGAGCAGGCGGCGATGGTGGACGGCTGCACTCCGGCGCAGGCATTCCGCAAGATCATTCTGCCGCTGGCCGCGCCCGGTGTGTTCACCACCGCGATCATCACCTTCATCGCGGCCTGGAACGAGTTCCTGATCGCGCTCAGCATGGTGAACAAGGGCGAGTACCAGACCGCTAACGTGGCGATCTCGAAGTTCCAGGGCATCTCGGGTTTCGACCAGCCGTTCGGTACCCAGATGGCGGCCGGTGTGGTCGTCACCATCCCGCTGCTGATCGCTGTACTCGCCTTCCAGCGCCGGATCGTGGCCGGTCTGACCGCAGGCGGCGTCAAGTAGGTAACCCGAAGCGGCGTATGGTCGAAGTTCCAGCCGCTGGAGGTGTGAAGTGAGCTACGGAGACAACAGGAACAAGCGCGATCAAGAAGATCGGGACCGCAGGGACCGCGAAGAGCAGGACCGTCGCGCCCGTGAGGAGCAGGACCGGCGCGATCGCGACAAGCGCTGATCGTGACTGACAACAGCGAAAGGCCGGACCCGACCTGGGTCCGGCCTTTCGTCAGCTGAGCGTCAGATCTTCAGCCAGACGGTGGCGTCCACCGGCAGCTTGCCGTCGGTGACCGGCTCGCTGGCCAGCAGCACCTCACCGGCCGGCAGGTCGATCGCCTGCTCGCCGATGTTCACCACGCAGCGGAAGCCCGGGTCGCGGGTGAACGACAGCACGCCGTCCGGGGCGTCGGTGTCCCAGGCCAGCCGGCCCTCGCCCAGCGCCTCCTGCTCGCGGCGGATCCGCAGGGCTGCCTTGTAGAGAGCCAGATGGCTGTCCGCGTCGGTCGCCTGAGCCTCTGCCGTCAGCGGCGCCCAGTCGGCCGGCTGCGGCAGCCAAGGCTGCCCGTCACCACTACCGAACCCGTACGGCGGCTCGCTGCCGCTCCACGGGATCGGCACCCGGCACCCGTCACGGCCACGCACGGTGTGACCGGACCGCTCCCAGGTGGGGTCGTCCAGCACGTCCTCCGGCAGGTCCTCGACCTCCGGCAGTCCCAGCTCGTCGCCCTGGTAGATGTACGCGCCACCGGGCAGCGCCAGCTCCAGCAGAGCGGCAGCCCTGGCCCGGCGAAGCCCCAGCGCCAGATCAACCGGTACTACGCCCGCACCCTCGAGCGCCTCCTCCTGGTCCCGCCCGTACCGCGTGCGGTGCCTGATGGTGTCGTGGTTGCTCAGCACCCAGGTCGCCGGAGCCCCGACGGCCCACAGGCTCTCGGTGGTGTAGTCGATGACCTGCCGCAGCTCCTTGGCGTTCCACGCGGCCCGGAGTACGTCGAAGTTGAAGGCGGAGTGCAGCTCGTTCGGCCGGACGTACTGCGCCAGCCGCTCGGCCGGGGACAGCCAGGCCTCGGCCACGAACACTCGCGGCCCCTGCGGGGTGTCGGCGTACTCGTCGGCGATCTCGCGCCAGCGCTGGTGGATCGCGTGCACACCGGGCTGGTCGTAGAACGGGTTGCCGACGTACTTGTCCCGGGTCGGGTGACCGTCGTCGTCAAGCGTCACGTCGGGCAGCGACGCGTCCTTGGCCATCGAGTCGGCGACGTCGATCCGGAAGCCGTCGATTCCCCGGTCGAACCAGAACCGCAGGATCGAGTCGAACTCCTCGATCACCTTCGGGTTGTCCCAGTTCCAGTCCGGCTGCGAGATGTCGAACATGTGCAGGTACCACTGGCCGTCCTCGATCTGCTGCCAGGTGCCACCGCCGAAGGCGGCCGGCCAGTTGGTCGGCGGCAGCCCGCCGTCCTTGCCGTCGCGGAACCAGAACAGGTCACGCTCGGGGGAGCCCTTGGGGGCGGCCAGCGCCGCCTTGAACGCCGGGTGCTCCCAGGAGCAGTGGTTCGGCACCAGGTCGATCAGCAGCCGGATGCCCAGCGCGTGCGCCTCGGCGATCAGCGCGTCCGCGTCGGCGAGGGTGCCGAACTCCGGATTGATGTCGCGGTAGTCGGCCACGTCGTACCCGCCGTCGAGCAGCGGGGAGGGGTACCACGGGCTGATCCAGATCGCGTCGATGCCGAGCTCGGCCAGATACGGCAGCCGGGCCCGGATCCCGTTCACGTCGCCCGTGCCGTCACCGTCCGCATCCGCGAACGACCGAGGGTAAACCTGGTAGACGACGGCACTACGCCACCAGTCGTCAGCTGGTCTGGTCGCTTGTTCTGTCATGGCATCCAGCCTTTCACGCGAGCGCAACCTGCCTGTGACGGTCGTCTCAGCCCGTACCCCGACTGTCGCGCGGGGTACGGAGGTGGCTAGTCTCAGCCCGACGGAACGCGCCGGCGACCGTGCCTCTGCACCGCAGCCTGCCGCGGACTAACTCGACAGGCGAGAGAGGGACCACAGTCGTGGACTTGATGGAGTACCAGGCGAAGAGTGTCTTCGCCAAGCACGGTGTACGGACGACGGTGGGTGAAGTCGTCCACACGCCCGAGGAAGCTCGCGCTGCAGCTGAGAAGCTCGGCGGCGGCACGGTGGTCGTCAAGGCCCAGGTGCTGACCGGCGGTCGCGGCAAGGCGGGTGGCGTCAAGATCGCCGCCAACCCCGACGAGGCCGAAGAGCGCGCCCGCGAGATCCTTGGTCTCGACATCAAGGGTCACATCGTCAAGACGCTGAACATCGTGCCGGCCGCCTCGATCGCGGAGGAGTACTACTTCTCCTTCCTGATCGACCGCGCGAACCGCAACTACCTCTGCATCGCGTCCGCCGCCGGCGGGATGGAGATCGAAGAGGTCGCGCACACCAACCCCGACGCGGTCGCCAAGATCTCGATCGACCCGGCCACCGGTGTCGACGAGGCCAAGGCCCGCGAGATCGCGACCTCGGCCGGCTACCCGGCCGACATCATCGACGCGGTCGCGCCGGAGATCGTCAAGCTCTACCAGGTCTTCCTGGCCGAGGACGCGACGCTGGTCGAGGTCAACCCGCTGGTCAAGCTCAAGGACGGCAACGTCGAGGCGCTGGACGGCAAGGTCTCGCTGGACGAGAACGCCGAGTTCCGGCACCCGGAGTTCGCGGACTACGCCGACTCGTCGGCCGAGGACCCGCTGGAGGCCGCGGCCAAGGCCAAGGGCCTGAACTACGTGAAGCTCGACGGCTCGGTCGGCATCATCGGCAACGGCGCGGGTCTCGTGATGAGCACCCTGGACGTGGTCGCGTACGCCGGTGAGGAGTTCGGCGGCGTCAAGCCGGCCAACTTCCTCGACATCGGTGGCGGCGCGTCCGCCGAGGTGATGGCGAACGGGCTGGAGATCATCATCTCCGACGCCCAGGTGAAGAGCGTCTTCGTGAACGTGTTCGGCGGCATCACCGCCTGTGACGCGGTCGCGAACGGCATCGTGCAGGCGTTCGAGCTGCTGGCCGGCCGCGGTGAGGCCGTCAACAAGCCGCTGGTCGTCCGGCTGGACGGCAACAACGCCGAGGAGGGTCGCCGGATCCTCGACGAGGCCGGCCTGGCCGGACTCGAGCGGGTCGACACGATGGACGGCGCCGCCAAGCGGGCCGCCGAGCTGGCAGCGAAGTAAGGGAAAAGCTGAAATGTCTATCTTCCTGACCAAGGACAGCAAGGTCATCGTCCAGGGCATGACCGGCTCGGAAGGCACCAAGCACACCACCCGGATGCTTGCCTCGGGCACCAACATCGTCGGCGGCGTGAACCCGCGCAAGGCCGGCCAGTCGGCCGACTTCGACGGCAAGTCGGTGGCCGTCTTCGGCTCCGTCGCGGACGCGATCAAGGAGACCGGCGCCGACGTCTCGGTCATCTTCGTACCGCCGAAGTTCACCAAGGACGCCGTGCTCGAGGCGATCGAGGCCGGCATGCCGCTGGTCGTGGTGATCACCGAGGGCGTCCCGGTGCACGACACCGCCGCCTCCTTCGCCGCCGCGCAGGCCTCCGGCACGACCCGGATCATCGGGCCGAACTGCCCGGGCATCATCACCCCCGGCGAGTCCAACGCGGGCATCATCCCGGCCAGCATCGCGGGCGCCGGCCGGATCGGTCTGGTCTCCAAGTCGGGCACCCTGACCTACCAGATGATGTACGAGCTGAGCGACTTCGGCTTCTCCACCGCGATCGGCATCGGCGGCGACCCGATCGTCGGCACCACCCACATCGACGCGCTGCAGGCGTTCCAGGACGACCCGGACACCGACGCGATCGTGATGATCGGCGAGATCGGCGGCGACGCCGAGGAGCGGGCGGCGGCGTTCATCAAGGACAATGTCACCAAGCCGGTCGTCGGCTACGTGGCCGGCTTCACCGCCCCGGAGGGCAAGACGATGGGCCACGCCGGCGCCATCGTGTCCGGCTCCTCCGGCACCGCTGCCGCCAAGCAGGAGGCCCTCGAGGCCGTCGGCGTCAAGGTCGGCAAGACGCCGACCGAGACCGCCAACCTGATGCGCGAGATCATGAAGAACCTGACCAAGTAACACCGCAGGACAGCAGAACGGCCCCCGGGGATCTCCTCGGGGGCCGTTGCGTTGTCGCCTTCGTGAAGTTGTCGGTTACTTGAAGGAGGCGGATCGCTCGGCGGCGCGGGTGAGCACCTCGTTGAAGCCGGCGTTGGTGATGTCCAGGTCCTCCAGCACCGGGTACAGCGCGTAGACGGCGCGCGAGCCGGCCAGCGCGATCCCGATCCGGTAGGTGAAGATCTTGCCGCCGCCGGTGTCGTAGGAGACCCGCCAGCTCTCGCCCTTGATGCTGCTGCCCAGGGTGATCTCGCCGGTCGGCTTCACGGTGGCGTTGGAGATCGTCTTCTTGCAGTTGTCCACGGCCTTGCGCAGGTCGGCGACATAGGTCGCCGCCGCGGCCGGACCGGCGAAACCGGCCACCAGGGTGTCCAGCCCGAACTCGGCCGGCACCTTGGCCTCCGGTACGACGTACGTCTGCGCCTTGGAGGTCTTCGCCTTGGCCTTCTTCAGGTCGATCTTGTCGCAGCCGGTGCCCTTGGGGATGGTGCTGGTGGTGCTCACCCAGGGCTTGTCGATACTCGGCAGCACCGGCAGGTCGATCGGCGCCATGAACCCGGCCGGCTCGGTGGTCGGCAGCAGCCCGGCGGTGGCGGTCGGCGTACCGGTGGTGCACTTGGTCTCGGCGCAGATCCGCTGCAGGCCGGCTCCGGCGGTCGCGATCAGGGTCTCCGGCTTGGGGGCCGCCTTGCCGACGGTGTCGTACTCCACCACCATCGTCGTCTGGCCCGCGGTGCTCACGCTGATCGTGCGGTACTTGTTGGTCTTGTCGCCGGGCTGGCCGAAGACGGCCACCACGCCCTTGCTGCCGAGCCCGTCGGTCGTGTAGCTGGAGATCAGCCGGATCTGCGGGGTGTTGCAGGCGCTCAGCCAGCCGGTGATCGTGCTGTACGCCTTGCCGGCCGCCGCCTCGTCGTTGGAGACCTCGACGTACTGGACGGCGGTGTCCTTGGTCGACGGGTTGCGGAAGCTGCGGATCCAGGTCCGGATCCCGGCCGGGTCGGCGAAGCGCTGCGACTGGCAGACGAAGGACTTGTCCGGGGCGCTGCTGCCGTTGTCGGTGCTCGCGACGGCCCAGGCTCCGCCCGTCGGGGAGAGCTGCTTGACCGCCGTACCGTCGATCAGCACCTTGGCGTCACTGAGCAGGCCGGAGTCGCTGCCGCCGGACTTGTCGTCCTGGTTGCCGGACTTGGCGCCGTCACCGGCGGAGTCGTCGCCGCCGAAGGCGTTCACGGCCGCGATGCCGCCGCCACCGACCAGCAGCAGCACGGCCGCACCGGCGCCGATGAACTGGTTCCGCCGACGGGTCTGCTGACGGCGTGCCTCACGTGCGGCAGCGCGGCCGCCGCCCCGCGAGACGCGGTGGGAACCGGTCACTAGTTCTTGACCTCCAAGACTGATTCCACCCGACGGTACCTGGTGGCTCATCATCTCTGTACACAGAGAGCAAGCAGGGCCGAAGTCTTCCATATCCGGCGTGTCAGAACGACTCGCGTCCAGGCTGAGAGTGACGATGGTGGGAGATGACCGACATGTTGAGCCGTCCGGGCGCCCGTGACGGCGGAGCTCACCAGGCGTCCGGGCCCGCCCTGCCCGATGCCACCGCACCGACCAAGCCAGTGATCGTCTCGGCGGTGATAGGAGCAGGTGCCTGCCTGCTGACCGGTCTACTGGCCTGCGCGGCCGTCGCCGTGATCGGCTGGCTGGCCGCTGCCTTCGGCGGCGCGTCCGGTGCGATTCGGGCCGGTGCCACCGTCTGGCTGGTCGCTCACAAGGCCACCGCCACCCTCGGAGACGCCAGGATCAGCATTGCGCCCCTCGGCCTGACCCTGTTCCTCGCCTGGTGCCTGTACCGCGGTGGCCGGTTCACTGCTCGCGTCAGCGGCGCAGACGAGACAAAAGACCTCGCAATCGCCTCCGGCGTGCTCGCTGTCACCTACGGCCTGGGGGCGCTCATCGTGGCGCTACTGGCCTCGGACGGCTCACTGAAGGTCTCCCCGGCGACAGCGTTCTTCGGTGCTGCCACCCTGGCGCTCATTGCGGGCACGGCCGGCATCCTGGTCGAGTCCGGAGCCGCGGCTGATATTGCCGACGCGACCCCGCAGGGCCTGCGAGACGTGGTCCCTGCCGCCGCTGCGGCGATCCTGACCATCGTCTCTCTCGCCAGCATCCTGTACGCCGTACTGCTGGCCGTGCACTTCTCCCGCGTCACCTCGATGCTGGAGCTGCTGGACGCCGGCGTGGTCGGCTCTGTGGTCCTGTTCGCCATCTGCCTGATGCTGCTCCCCAACCTGATCCTGTACGCGGTGGCGTTCCTCGCAGGCCCCGGCTTCCAGCTCGGAGTCGGTACGACGATCGCCCCGACCGGGGTGGACGTCGGCAATCTGCCTGCGCTGCCGCTGCTGGCCGCAGTACCGGCTGATGGGGCTACACCGACGTACCTGCTCGTCCTGACCGCTCTGGTGCCGCTGGGGGCCGGTGTGGTCGCCGGGCTCGTGGTGGCGAAGCGGGGGCTGGTTGCGGAGGATTCGGACGTGCTCGGCTGGGATGCCTTCGCTCTCCGGGGTGGGATAGCGGCACTGCTGGCCGGGATCGGGCTGCTGGTCCTGATGGTGATTTCGGGCGGTGCTGCCGGGCCGGGCCGGATGGCCGAGGTCGGCGTACCGGCTGCGCTGCCGGCGGCCGGCGTACTGGTCGCCGGGATGGCGATCGGAGCGGCGATCACCGCTGCCGTGATCGCGGCCAGGCGTCCGCAACCGACCGTCTGATCTCCTCGCGGTTCTGACCGGATGCGGGTCCGGGCGGGGGTGGACGATATGGTTTGCCGAGTGACAGACCCGGTTGCACCCACGCCCGAGCCCGCGCGCGTCGTCGTGCTCATCTCGGGTTCCGGCTCGAACCTGCAGGCTCTGCTCGACGCGTGCGCCGATCCCGCGTACGGCGCCCAGGTGGTGGCCGTCGGCGCGGACCGGGACGGGATCGCCGGGCTGGACCGGGCCACGGCGGCCGGGGTGCCGACGTTCGTGCACAAGGTCAAGGAGTACGCCGAGCGGGCCGACTGGGATCGCGCGCTGACGGCCTCCGTCGCGCAGTACCGGCCTGATCTGGTCGTCTCGGCCGGGTTCCTCAAGCTGGTCGGTGACGACTTCCTGGCCGCCTTCGGCGATCGCTACATCAACACCCACAACGCGCTGCTGCCGGCCTTCCCCGGCATCCACGGACCGCGCGACGCCCTGGAGTACGGCGTCAAGGTGGCCGGCGCGACCCTGTTCTTCGTCGACGGTGGCGTCGACACCGGGCCGATCATCGGCCAGGTCGTCGTCCCGGTTCTCGATGACGACACCGAAGAAACCCTGACCGAGCGGATCAAGCACGACGAACGCCGCCAGCTGGTGGAGTGGGTCGGCAAGCTGGTCCGCAACGGCTGGACCATCACCGGACGAAAGGTTCGACTGAAGTGAGCACCGACCGCAGGCCGATCCGCCGGGCGCTGATCAGCGTCTACGACAAGACCGGTCTGGAGGAGCTGGCGCAGGCGCTGTCCGAAGCCGGTGTGCAGATCGTGTCGACCGGTTCCACCGCCGGCCGGATCGCGGCGGCCGGCGTGCCGGTCACCAAGGTCGAGGAGCTGACCGGCTTCCCCGAGTGCCTGGACGGGCGGGTCAAGACGCTGCACCCGAAGGTGCACGCCGGCCTGCTGGCCGACGTCCGCAAGCCCGACCATGTCGAGCAGCTGGCCGAGATGCGGGTCGAGCCGTTCGACCTGCTGGTCAGCAACCTTTACCCGTTCAGCGAGACGGTCGCGTCCGGCGCCTCGGTCGACGAGTGCGTCGAGCAGATCGACATCGGTGGTCCGTCGATGGTCCGCGGCGCCGCCAAGAACCACGCGAACGTCGCCGTGGTGACCTCGCCGGAGCAGTACGCCGACGTCTACACCGTGCTCGACGAGGGCGGCTTCTCGCTGGAGGAGCGCAAGAAGCTCGCCGCGGCGGCCTTCGTGCACACCGCGGAGTACGACGTGGCGGTGGCTTCCTGGATGGGCAACGTGCTGACCGACACCAGCGGGGGCCAGGGCTTCCCGGCCTGGGTCGCCGCGACCTGGGACAAGAAGGCCGTCCTGCGCTACGGCGAGAACCCGCACCAGCTGGCCGCGCTCTACGGCAACGGCCGCACCGGGCTGGCCTCGGCCGAGCAGCTGCACGGCAAGGAGATGTCCTACAACAACTACGTCGACGCCGACGCGGCCCGGCGGACGGCGTACGACTTCGCCGAGCCCGCCGTCGCGATCATCAAGCACGCGAACCCGTGTGGCATCGCAGTCGGCAGCGACATCGCCGAGGCGCACCGGCGCGCGCACGAGTGCGACCCGGTCTCGGCGTACGGCGGCGTGATCGCCACCAACCGGCCGGTCTCGGTCGAGCTGGCCAAGCAGGTCGCGGAGATCTTCACCGAGGTGCTGGTCGCCCCGGCGTACGAGGACGGCGCGGTCGAGATCCTGCAGGCCAAGAAGAACATCCGGGTGCTCGTCTGCGGGCCGGAGGAATCCAGCCAGCCGGTCGAGATCCGCGCGATCAGCGGTGGCCTGCTGATGCAGGCGAAGGACGTCTTCCAGGCCGAGGGCGACGACCCGTCCAAGTGGACGCTGGCCGCCGGCGAGGCTGCCTCTCCCGAGGTGCTGGCTGACCTGGCTTTCGCTTGGAAGGCCTGCCGTGCGGTCAAGTCCAACGCGATCCTGCTCGCCGCTGACGGTGCCTCGGTCGGCGTCGGCATGGGCCAGGTCAACCGCGTCGACTCCTGCCGCCTGGCCGTCTCCCGTGCGGGCGAGCGAGCTGCCGGTTCGGTCGCTGCCTCTGACGCGTTCTTCCCGTTCCCGGACGGGCTCGAGGTTCTCCTGGAGGCCGGAGTGAAGGCCGTCGTCCAGCCGGGTGGCTCCATCCGCGACGACCAGGCCATCGAGGCCGCCACCAAGGCCGGCGTGACGATGTACTTCACCGGCACGCGGCACTTCTTCCACTAGTACTTCGGCAAAGCCCCCGCCTCCCGATCGTCGGAGGCGGGGGCTTTGTCATCGCTCGGCTACGAACAACCGGAACGCCAGCGGTGCGAGTCGTAGACGTTGTCGGACATGTCCCAGTCCCGCCAGTCACCCTGCGGCAGGCAGAACGACAGCGAGCGGTAGTTGGCGTCGAAGAACAGCTCGACGTCGTCGTAGGTGCCGGGACTGCCGTTGTTGTAGATCGTCTCGGCGTCGTCGTGCATGCCGTCGTCGCCCCACCAGCTGTCGTCGAACTCCCACTTGGCCATCCGGCCGGTGGCGGCGTCGTCGGACCAGGCGCAGAAGTAGCCGCGGGGGCAGGCGCCGATGTCGGGGTCCGCGGTGGTCGCCGCGGTCGCGGAGATGGTGGTGGTGATGCCGGCCAGCAGGACGATGGCCAGGAACGCGCTGAATCGCGGGGCGAGTGATCGCAAGGCGGTCTCTTTCGTCGAGGTGTTGCTCAGGAAGGCCCGAGGGCTGCTCGGGCTCTCGGTAGTGCGGCTCGTTCCAGGCGCTCCAGCTCCTGGAACTCCCGCCGGTTCTCGGCGGTGGTCCAGGTGAGGTGTTCCGCGTGCAGTTCGCGGGCGGTGCGGGCCACTGAGGTTGTGGTCGCGCACTCGGCTTCGGTCACGGCGCCGGCGATCTCGGCGGCCCGGATCGCCTGCCGGGGTTGGCCTTTGGTGCGCTGCTTGACGACCTCCATCAACCGGCCGGGGCTGTCGGCCGGGTAGCCCCGGCCACGGACGCAGGCGACCCATTCCTTCATCGCCGCGGCGTAGCGCTGGTCGTTGTTGACCTTCGCGTAGACGATGTAGGCCAGCCCGTCCGAGGTGCGACGGGCGCGGAACCAGCCCGCCAGGTCGCCGTACAGGGTGCGCCGCGCGGTGGCCAGGCAGCCTTTGTCGCTGGTGGAGATCCGGCTGCCGTCGCCGAGCTCGAACGAGATCTGTTTCCCGTCGCCGATCAGGGTGCGTTCCCATCGCCGGGCTTCCATCGCGGGAAGACGCTGGGCCTGCTGGGCATTCGGATTCGTACTGCGGGGCGCGGGGTTGGGGTCGTCGTAGCCGTGCACCTTGGCCCAGGCGACGTCGTCGATGAGGTAGGCGAAGCGCCGCTCGGTCCGCTCAGGTGGGACCGGGCGTTCGTCGTACTGGAAGCCGGCGGTGGTCATGCACTGCTTGATCAACCGCTGCTCGGCCCGGTGCAGGAGGGCCTGGTCCTCGGCGGTGACCGGTTTCGGCGCTGCGGTGGCGCCTCTGGTCAGGGTCACGACACCGACGCCGGTCGCGATGACCAGCACCAGTGCGACGGCGAGGCGGACGGGACGCAAGGTCGGCATAGCTGTGGACCTTAGACATCGCCGGTGACTCGGAGCGGTCACTTAGACACCGCTCGAAGTGAACCTTATTGGGCGATGCCGGATTGCCGGGGATTTGCCACGTGGCAAATCCTTCTCTACAGTCGAATCACGAATTCTTCTCCTGGTTGGAGGGCTCATGGTGCTCAGTGCCGCGATGCTGGTCGGTGACGGTCAGGTGGCTCATCGAGAGGTCGAGCCGCCGGAGCCAGGGCCTGGTCAACTGCTGCTGCGGGCTCGGGCCAACGCGATCTGTGGCAGTGATCGCGGGGCGTTCCTCGCGGGGGCGAGCGTGGTGCAGGGGCACGAGACGGCGGGCGAGGTGATCGCCGTGGGTTCGGGGACCACGACCGCTGTCGGCACCCGCGGTGTGGTGTATCTGATGGTGTACTGCGGGGAGTGCCGCAGTTGTCAGCTCGGCGCGACGAACGTGTGCCTCGACAAGCGCGGTGACATGGGGTTCAACCAGGCGGGTGGGCTCGGGCCGTTCGAGCTGGTCGAGGAGCGAGTCTTCTTCCCGATCGACGAGAGCATCCCGTTCGTCGAGGCGACCGCGTTGCTCGACGTGATGGGGACGAGTTCGCATGCGCTGGATCGTGCTCTGCGGCTGCGCCCCGATATTGAGGACCTGTACGTCGCCGGCGCGGGGCCGGTCGGGCTCGGTGTGCTGCTGATGGCCAGGCTGCGCTTCGGGGACGACTTCCCGGTCTACATCAGCGACCTGTCCGAGTGGCGGCTGGCGTATGCGGCGAGCCTCGGTGGTTTGCCGGTGACCGTGGACGAGGTGCCCAAACTTCCGCTGGTCGACGCCGCGGTGGATGCGAGTGGGCGCGCCGATGCCCGGCAGGGCGCAGTACGGCGACTGGGGCGGCGCGGGGTGCTGGTCTGCGTCGGGCATGGGCAAGGTCTCGAGCTCGATGTATCACGGGATTTGGTGTCCAACGAGGCCGCGGTGATCGGGAGCGAGTACTTTCCGTTCGACGATCTGGCGGCGAATCACCTGCTGCTGAAGGAGAATCTCGGTTTGGTGAGTCAGGTGATCTCACACCGCTTCGACCTGGCGGACACCGAGGAGGCGTTCCGGACGTTCTTCTCCGGCGAGAGCGGCAAGGTCCTCATCACGCAGGCCGACGATGAGTGAGCGCGTTCGGGTCGCGGTAGTTGGCGCGGGTGGCTGGGGACGGCAGCATGCTCGGGCGTTCTCGCAGCATTCGAAGGCCGAGTTGGTAGGTGTCTGGTCTCGCGACCTGGGCCGGGCCGAGGCGCGAGCCACCGACTGGCACACCAAGGGTTTCGACGACCTGGACCGGATGCTCGACGAAACCACGCCTGACCTGGTCTCCGTCTGCCTCCCGAACACCGAGCACTTCCTGCTGACCCGGCAACTGATCGCCCGCGGAATCCCTTTGCTGGTAGAGAAACCACTGGTCTTCGATCTCGCCGAGGGTGAGACGCTGATCCGCGAGGCAGCCGAGCGAGACCTGTTCTTCGCCATCAACTTCAACCACCGGTACGCCGTGCCGGTGCTGCGGGCCCGCGATGATCTCGCGGCCGGACGACTGGGCGAGCTGGAGTTCCTGACCTGGCGGTTCGGCGGCGAGGGCGGCAGCGATCACCATCCGCACGCCAACCTGATCGAGACCCAATGCCACGGCATCGACCTGCTCGAACACCTCGGCGGCCCGATCGAGTCCGTCACCGCGGACATGACCGATGCCCAAGGCAACCATCCGACGGTGGTCGCCACCCTCCGCTTCGCCGGCGGCGCGGTCGGGTCGCTGCTGGGCAGCTACAACTCGTCGTACGCCTACCCCGGCACTCACCTGCTCGAGGTCAACGGCCACCGCGGCCGCCTGCTGATCGAAGACACCGTCAAGCGCTACACCTTCTCGACAGCCGGCGAACCGACCCGCGAGGTCTGGGAGGCGAGCTACTTCGACGACCGCTCCCGCTCCTTCGAGCAAACCTTCGACACCCACCTGGATGCGCTCCTGCCTGCCCTGCAATCAGGTGCTCCGCCACCAGTCCCAGCCCGAGCGGGCCTCCGGGCCCTCACGGTCGCCACCGCGATAATCCAAGCCCATCAGACAGGTCGCCGCACGCAAGTCCCCTCCGGCTGAGGGAGACTGTGCGAGACGGTCCGTCGGGCGTGGAGGGAGTGGCATCGGTGCCGGTGCGGCAGAGTGACGTGGCTCGGCTGGCCGGCGTGTCTCCGCGCACGGTGTCGAACGTGGTGAGCGGGTACACGCACGTCTCGGCAGAGGTGCGGGAGAAGGTTCAGGCGGCGATCGACGAGCTCGGGTACCGGCGCAGTGATGCCGCGCGTGGCTTGCGTCTCGGGCGCACCGGGGTGATCGCGCTGGCCGTTCCGAGCCTTCGTGAGCGGTACTTCGCGGATCTGGCCGAGGCGGTGGTCCAGCGGGCCGAGGAGCATGACCTGACGGTGATGGTCGAGGTGACCGGCGGCGACCGCGAGCGTGAGCGGCTGGTTCTCGGTGGTGGCCGGAGCAGCTTGACCGACGGCGCTCTGATGAGTGCGGTCGGGCTGACCAGAACAGATGCGAAGTACGCCGCGGGGGCGTCCTATCCGCTGGTGCTGATCGGCGACCGGCAACTCCCCGGCCCCTTCGACCAGGTCTCGATCCCGAACGAGGAGGGCGCCGCCGCCGCTGTCCACCATCTCGTGAAGCAGGGCTGCCGCCGGATCGCCTTGCTAGGTACGCCCGAGGCCAACCGCTCCGGCGAGCTTCGCCTGCGGGGGTACCTAACCGCCCTCGACGAGGCAGGCATCGCTGTCGGTCCGCCGCGGATTCTGCGGGCTGACTGGACTCGCAGGGAGGGGCAGCGGGTGGTCGCCGAGATGCTGCGTGGCGACCTGGAGGCCGGCATCGAATGGCCGGACGCGCTGTTCGCGATGAATGACTCGCTGGCTCTGGGCGCGCTGGCGGCGTTGGCCGAGCTCGGAGTACGGGTGCCGACCGAAATGGCGGTGGTCGGCTTCGACGATGTCGAGGAGGCGAGGTTCAGCAACCCGCCGCTGACCAGCGTCTCGCCCTCGGTCGAGGAGATCGCGCGGCTGTCCGTGGAGCTGCTGGTCAGCCGACTCGAGGACCCTGCTCGCAGGGGCCGCCGGCTGGCCAGCCGGTACGAACTGAGGCAGCGGGCGTCGTCGATCGGCTGACTTGCTCCATTCGATGGGGAAAGAAAGCGCTCTCTTACCGACCGGTGACGGAGGAAAATGCTTTCGTTAGAGACGTTGCCTAAATAACTTGGCGGCACCTATGGTGACCCCATCTGTCCCTGAAATCCGCCCGTTGGGGAGAAGCATGTCGGTGAAACGTCGGAGTCTCGCGCTGCTGGTCGCAGCTACGGTGGTGGTCCCGTTGGGCCTGACCGCTGTGCCCGCCGAGGCTCACAGTCAGAAGCGTGTTGTCGGTTACTACACCCAGTGGAGCGGTTACGACCGCAACTTCCTGGTCAGTGACCTGGTGAAGAACGGTACGGCCGCCAAGCTCACTCACCTGAACTACGCGTTCGGTTTCCTGGATGCGCAGGGCAAGTGCATCAGCAGCGACCCGTGGGCCGACTACCAGCGGCCGTTCACCGCTGAGCAGAGTGTCAACGGCAAGGCCGATGTCGCCGGGCAGCCGTTGTCGGGGAACCTGAACCAGCTCAAGCAGCTGAAGCAGAAGTTCCCGAAGCTGCGGATCAGCATCTCGCTCGGCGGCTGGACCGGGTCGAAGTACTTCTCCGACGCGGCACTGCCGGCCAACCGGGCGGCGAGCGTGAAGTCCTGCCTGGACATGTGGATCAAGGGCAACCTGCCGGGCGCCCCGGCCGGTGCGGCGAAGGGTGTCTTCGACGGCATCGACCTGGACTGGGAGTGGCCGGCCAGCGAAGGCAACCCGGGCAATGTCATCCGTCCCGAGGACCGGGAGAACTTCACCGGCTTCGTGCACGAGTACCGCAAGCAGCTGGATCGCTCGTCCTGGCCGTTCAGCGGGCGCTACAACCTGACCGCGTTCCTGCCGGCCGACCCGGTCCAGATCGATCGCGGGTTCGAGGTGAAGAAGGTCTTCAAGGACCTGACCTTCGCCACCACTCAAGGGTACGACTACCACGGCGCGTGGGACCCGGTGACGAACCAGCAGTCCGCGATCGACGGCCCGAAGGGTGACCCGGCCGAGGCCGAGTTCAGCTCGCAGGTGACGATCGACCACTACCTGAAGCGGGGCGCGGGGAAGAACAAACTGGTGATGGGCGTCCCGTTCTACAGCCGCGGCTGGACCGGCGTGACGAACCAGAACAACGGTCTCTTCCAGCCGGCCACCGGCCCGGCGCCGGCGACGTACGAGGCCGGCTACGAGGACTACCGGATCCTGAAGACCAAGGCGAACACCTTCACCGTGCACCGCGACGCCAAGGCCGGGCATGCCTGGCTGTTCGACGGCACCACCTTCTGGACCTGGGACGACCCGATCGAGATGAAGCGCAAGGCGCAGTACATCTCGAAGCGCAACCTCGGCGGCGCGATGATCTGGTCCCTCGACGGCGACACCTCGAACGGTGAGCTGATCACCGCTCTGCACCGCAACCTGCGATAACCACGGCAGTACCGACGAACAGCCCGGCCCGGCGCACTCAGCGCCGGGCCGGGCTGTCTGTTGCCAGGCTCTAGTTGCCAGGTTTTAGTTGGACTCGCGCAGGTCGGTGCCGAGACCGTGCACGGCCGGGATGGTGCCCAGCTTGCCGGCCTGGAAGTCCTCGAACGCCTGGACGACCTCTTCGCGGGTGTTCATCACGAACGGGCCGGCCATCGCGATCGGCTCGCGGATCGGGCGGCCGCCGAGGACCAGGACGTCGAGGTTCGGCTCGGCCGACGGCTGCGACAGTGCGGCCGACGTACGGATCGTGTCGCCGGGGCCGAACAGCGCGAGCTGACCCTTGCGGATCGGCCGGCGGTCGGCGCCGACCGTGCCCTGGCCGGCCAGCACGTAGACGAGCGCGTTGTAGTCGGGCTGCCACGGCAGTACCAGCTCGGCGCCGGGGCTGACCGTCGCGTGCACGAGCGCGATCGGGGTGTTCGTCGAGCCGGGGCCTTCGTGGCCGTCGACCGAACCGGCGATCACCCGGATCAGCGCGCCGCCGTCAGCGGTCGACAGCAGCGCCGAGTCGCCACCGCGGATGTCCTGGTACTTCGGTGCCGCCCACTTCTGTGCCTTGGGCAGGTTCACCCAGAGCTGTACGCCGTGGAAGAGTCCGCCGCTCAGCACCAGGTGCTCCGGCGGGGTCTCGATGTGCAGTAGACCGCTGCCGGCCGTCATCCACTGGGTGTCGCCGTTGGAAATGATGCCGCCGCCACCCTGGGAGTCCTGGTGCTCCATGATCCCGTCGAGCATGTAGGTGACGGTCTCGAAGCCGCGGTGCGGGTGCCACGGGGTGCCCTTGGGCTCGCCCGGCGCGTACTCGACCTCGCCCATCTGGTCCATGTGGATGAACGGGTCGAGGTCCTTCATGTCGACGCCCGCGAAAGCACGGCGTACCGGGAAGCCTTCGCCCTCGTAGCCGGTCGGGGCGGTGGTCACCGACCGGACAGCCCGCTCCTTGGCGACGGCCGGGTCGGGCTGGTGGACGCGCGGCAGGACGGTGATGTCGCTGACGGTGACGGCGGGCATGTTCGGCTCCTTGGTCGAGGTAGTTCAAGAATAAACTATCCAGCAGAACCACGGCAAGTGCTGGGAAATTCCGGCCGGAAAGCACACCGCGCTCGCGCCCCTGCGGGGGCGCGAGCGCGGTGGAAAGCGAAGGCGGGAGGGGAGGCGCAAGGCCGAGCGCCGAGCGCCGAGCCGCGGCGGGCTCGGCCGACCTTGCCTCTCTTGGTCAGTCGACGGTGACCAGTTCCTTGTCGTCGTTCTGCTTCGGCTGGCCGACTCGCAGCGAGTCGCCTTCGATGTCGACCTTCGGGGTGATCCGGTCGAGCCACTTCGGGAAGGCCCAGGCGCGGTCGCCGAGCAGCGACAGCACTGCCGGGACGATCGCCATCCGGACCACGAAGGCGTCGATCAGGACGCCGATGGTCAGCCCGAAGCCGATCGTCTTGATGATCGGGTCGTGCACCAGGATGAAGCCGGCGAACACCGCGGCCATGATCAGCGCGGCCGCCGTCACCACCCGGGCGCCGTGGCCGACGCCCTGGATGGTCGCCTCGGTGGCGGCCTTGCCGTGCACGAACTCCTCCCGGACCCGGGACACGATGAACACCTCGTAGTCCATCGCCAGCCCGAACAGGATGCCCATCATGATGATCGGCAGAAAGCTGACCAGCGGCCCGGGAGCGTCGACCCCGAACAGGGACGCGCCCCAGCCCTTCTGGAAGACCGCGACAGTGATGCCGAAGGTCGCGCCGATCGTCAGCAGGAAGCCGAGGGTCGCCTTCAGTGGCACCAGGATCGACCGGAACGCCAGCAGCAACAGCAGGAACGACAGCCCGATCACAATCAGCAAATAGATCGGCAGGGCTGCGGTCAGCTTGTTCGACACGTCCACGCCGATGGCGGTGTTGCCGGTGACCGAGACGGTCGCGCCGCCGGTCTCCAGTGGATGGATCGCGGTCCGCAGGTTCTTGACCAGGTCGGCGGTCTCCTGCGAGGCCGGCCCACTCTTCGGGATTACGCTGACCAGCCGGGTCGAGCCGTCCTTGCTGGCCGGACCAGGCTGTACTGCGATGACGTCCGCAAGCGCCTTGGCCTTGCCGGTGACCTGCTCGACCAGTGTGTTGGAGGTCGCCGGGTTGTCGCTCTTCACGACGACCACCAGCGGACCGTTCGAGCCGGGACCGAAAGCAGCCGCGGACAAGTCGTAGGCGACGCGCTGGTTGGTACCAGCAGCCGCCGTCGCGCCGTCGGGCAACGCGAGCCGCATGTCCTGCACCGGCAGCGCCAGTACGCCGAGCCCAATGATGCCGACGGCAACGATCGGGATGCGGAAGCGAGTCACGAACCGGGCCCACCGGAAGCCGAAGCCCTCAACTGCCGGAGCAGCCGCCGTCTTGCGGATCTTGCGCGGCAGCACGCGCCGGCCGATGAAGCCGAGCAGCGCCGGCAACAGAGTCAAAGCAACCAGTACTGCGGTCAGCACCGTCGCCGCCGCGGCGAGACCCATCGCGGTCAGGAACGGCACGCCGACCACACTCAACCCGGCCAGCGCGATCACCACTGTCGCCCCAGCGAACATCACCGCCGAGCCGGCCGTCGCGGTAGCGCGAGCCACCGACTCCTCTTCGTCCATCCCGGCGGCCAGTTGGGTGCGGTGCCGCGAGCTGATGAACAACGCGTAGTCGATCCCGACCGCGAGGCCGAGCATCAGCGCCAGGATCGGCGCGGTCGACGAGACCTCGGTGAACGAGGTGACGATGAACAGTCCGGCCATCCCGGCCAGGACGCCGAGCAGTGCGGTGAGCAGCGTCATCCCGGCTGCGACCAGGGAGCCGAAGGTGATGACCAGGACCAGGGCCGCGACCGCGACGCCGATCGCCTCGGTCGAGCCGATCTCGGGGGCTCCACCCACCACCTGACCACCCGGCACGACCTGCAGGTCGCCGCTGCTGAGTGACTTCAGGCCGTCGTACGCCTCGGTGCTGTCCTTCGAGAGCTCGTCAGCGGCCTTGTCGAACTGGACACTGATCAGGCCGGTGGTGCCGTCCGGGCTGATCGCCTTGCTGGTGAAGGGATCGATCGCGGCGACCACCTCGGGCACCTCGGCGACCTTGGCCACTGCCACGCCGATCGCGGCCTTCACCTCCGGGTCGGTCAGCTTCTTGCCGTCCGGCGCCTTCAGCACCACCGAGGCCGAAGCGCCGCTGGCGGACGGCAGGTCCTTGGCCAGCGCGTCCAGGGCTCGCTGCGACTCGGTCCCTGGGATCGAGAAGGTGCTCGAGGTCGACCCGCCGAGCGTCAGCGCGCCGACGCCGAGCGCGATCAGGACGAAGGCCCAGATCGCCGCGACGAGCCGGCGCCGCTGGTAGGAGAACCGGCCGAGCCGGTACAGGAGATTGGCCATCAGAGAGCGTCCGTTTCGGTGGTGACGGGTGGCTGGAGCAGTCTTCTCAGGGCGGTGTTGCACAGATCCTGCAGTTCGGAGTCGCTGCGCTCCTCGGAGTGCCGGCACTCGCCCAGCAGGCCGTTGATGGCGAACTTCGCGACATCCAGCTCGAGCCGGTTGCCGGTACCCCCGGCCAGCAGCTCGGTCAGCCGGATGCCCTCGGCGATCAGGCCGTCGAACTCGGGCATCTCGCCCATCGTCATCAGCATGTCCTGCAGCACGTTGATCACGCCGCGGTACTTGACCGCCAGCTCGACGAACCGGGTGATCGCCAGCTGCTGCGCCTCGCCGGCGGGCAGCGCCGAGGCCTCGGCGACCAGTTCGGTCAGCGCTACCTGGGACGGGCCGAGCACGGCCGCCAGGACGGCGGTCTTGCCGTTGAAGTGGTAGAGCACGGTCGCCTTGGAGCAGCCGGCGGCGGTGGCGATGTCCTGCAGCGAGGTGGCGTTGTAGCCCTTGCTCCCGAACAGCTCCATCGCCTGCTGCAGGATCTCGCGCCGGGTGCGCTCGCGAACAGGGGTGGTGGAGGCCATGCGTTCATCCTGCCTGACCGTTCGGCCAGTTTTCCACCGATCGGTCAGGATTGTGCTCCAGTTCACGCCCGCCGCGCCGGGCCTGGCAGACTCCGGTGTCGTGACGGCACAGATTCTGGACGGGAAAGCGACCGCGGCGGCGATCAAGGGCGAGCTGGCGGTCCGGGTGGCCAAACTGGCCGAGCAGGGCGTCGTGCCCGGGCTCGGCACGATCCTGGTCGGCGAGGACCCGGGCAGCCGGGCCTACGTGGCCGGCAAGCACCGCGACTGCGCGGCGGTCGGGATCTCCTCGATCCAGGTCGAGCTGCCGGACACCGCGACCCAGGACGAGATCGCGGCCAAGGTCCTCGAGCTGAACGAGAACCCGGAGTGCACCGGGTTCATCGTCCAGCTCCCGCTGCCCAAGCACGTCGACACCAACGAGATCCTCGGCCTGATCGACCCGGTCAAGGACGCCGACGGGCTGCACCCGATGAGCCTCGGCAAGCTGGTGCTCGGCCAGGACGGCCCACTGCCCTGTACTCCGAAGGGCTGCGTCGAGATCCTCCGCCGGTACGACGTACCGATTGCCGGCGCGCACGTGGTCGTCGTCGGCCGCGGCGTCACCGCGGGTCGCCCGATGGGCCTGCTGTTCACCCGGCGCTCCGAGAACGCCACCGTCACCCAGTGCCACACCGGCACCAAGGACCTGGCCGCCGTCGTGAAGACCGGTGACATCGTGATCGCCGCCGCCGGGTCGGCCGGCCTGATCACCGCCGACATGGTCAAGCCCGGCGCGGTCCTGCTGGACGTCGGCACCAGCCGCAACGCCGAGGGCAAGATCGTCGGCGACGTCGAGGACGCCGCCCGCGAGGTGGCCAGCTGGATCGCGCCGATGCCCGGTGGGATCGGCCCGATGACCCGCGCGATGCTGCTCACCAATGTCGTCGAGGCGGCCGAGGCTGCCCTGTCGGTCGCAGTCGACTGATGGCCGGCGAGGCCGAGCGGCGCAGCGAGTGGCCGCTGGCGCTGTCCGGACTGGTGGCGGTCGCGGGGCTGATCACCCTCACCTTCTACGACTGGCGCAACGGCATCCTGATCTTCGCCGGCGGAGTGCTGCTCGCGGCCTTGCTGCGGGTCATGCTCAGCGACAACGCCGCCGGTCTGCTGCGGGTCCGCGGCCGGATGTTCGACATCGTGCTGCTGGTCGGCGTCGGCTCGGCCATCGCGCTACTGGGCCTGATCATCCCCAACTAGCGATTCGAGCACCCTTGAAAGGGGTTGCGATCGCTCTCCGTCCGGGTTCGCATATTCGTTATGCGACGGACTGGTGACGTAGCGCGAAGACTCGGTCGACTCGGCTTGGCGGTACTGCTGGTGACAGCAGTGCCCGGAGTTCCGGCGGGAGCGGCTCACGCCGTGGAACCACCAGCCGTGACCTTGCCGGGCGAGGGAATCGAGGGCACCGTCACGCTGATCACCGGGGACCGGGTGACAGTGCACGGCGGCAAGGTCGGGATCGCCCCGGGTAAGGGCCGCCGGGGCCTCCAGATCAGCGTCACCCGCCATCGCGACGAGCTGCTGGTGATCCCCGCCGATGTCCGGAGCGGACTCGCCGCAGGCCGGTTCGACCGCCGGCTGTTCGACGTCGCGGGTCTGATCAAGGCCGGGTACGGCGACGACAGGACCCAGGCCACCCCGCTCCTGGTCACCGGCCGGACCGCCCGTACTCCGTTGCCTAAAGCAACTTCCATCAAAGCGCTGCCGGCCATTCGCGGGACCGCGCTGAAGGTCGGCAAGAGCGACGGCGCCGCCTTCCTGGCAGCGCTCGGCCCGGCGAAGCTCTGGCTGGACGGCCAACGCCACCTGACCCTGGACGAGTCCGTCCCGCAGATCGGCGCCCCGGCCGCGTGGCAGGCCGGCTACACCGGCAAGGGGGTGAAGGTCGCGGTCCTCGACACCGGGATCGACGCGACGCATCCGGATCTGGCGGATCGGGTCGGGGCGGCGAAGAACTTCACCGAGGAAGTGGCCGACGACTTGGTCGGGCACGGCACGCATGTGGCCTCGACCGTTGCCGGTACCGCGAAGGCGTCGGCCGGCCGGTACAAGGGGGTCGCGCCGGACGCGACGCTGCTGGACGGCAAGGTCTGCGAGCGGCGCGGCTGCAGCGAATCCGCGATGCTGGCCGGGATGGAGTGGGCCGCCACCGAGCAGCGCGCGCAGATCGTGAACATGAGCATCGGTGGCGAAAACACACCGGAGATCGATCCGATCGAGGAAGCGGTGAACCGGCTGACCGCCGAGACCGGCACCCTGTTCGTGATCGGGGCCGGCAACAGCGGACCGGGTGCGGGCTCGATCGACTCGCCCGGCAGCGCCGAGGCGGCGCTCACCGTCGGCGCGGTCGACAAGCAGGACCGGATCGCCGAGTTCTCCAGCCGCGGACCGAGCCGCGACGGCGGTGCGCTCAAGCCCGACGTGACCGCCCCCGGCGTGAGCATCGTCGCCGCGAAGGCCAAGAACACCAGCATCGGCGAGACGGTCGGTACGCAGTACGTCCGCCTCGACGGTACGTCGATGGCCACGCCGCACGTGGCCGGCGCGGCGGCCCTGCTGGCCCAGCAGCACACCGACTGGAAGGCCGGCCGGCTCAAGGCGGCGTTGATGGCTTCGGCCAAGCCGATCGACCAGCAGACCTCCTTCGACCAAGGCGCCGGCCGTGTCGACCTGAGCCGGGCGATCCATCAGGACGTGACGACGGAACCGGCCGGTGTCTCGTTCGGGACCGCTGCTTGGCCGCACAACGACGACCAGCCGGTGGTGAAGCAGCTGACCTACCGCAACCAGGGCACCCAACCGCTGACCCTGCAGCTCAGTACCAGCTTCGTCAACGCGGTGGGTGATCCTGCACCGGCCGGATCGCTCAGCCTCAGCGCGACCACGGTCACCGTTCCTGGCAACGGATCCGCGACCGTCACGCTCACCTCGAACACCAACCACGACGGCCCGGACGGCGGGTACTCCGGTCGCGTCACCGCCACCGCGGGGGAGACGAAGGTGGTCACCCCGATCGGTGCCGACAAAGAGGTCGAGACGTACACGCTGACGCTGAACTACACCGGCCCGGACGGCAAGCCCGCCACCCAGGCCTCCGGGTACCTGCTCGGTCTGGACAACTTGTTCGGCGGGGCCATCTACATCGAAGCCGGCACCGTGAAGTACCGGTTACCGCGGGGCCGCTATGCCGCGGAGGCGGCGATCGATGTCGAAGGCAGCGAAGGCAGCGAGGACAGCTATCAGTTGGTCCGGCCGGACATCATGCTGGACCGCGACCTCACCGTGGACTTCGACGCGCGGCGGGCCAAGCTGGTCTCCGCGACGATTGACCGGCCCGACGCCGATCTGTCCAGCACGGTCCTCGGCTACTATCTCGGCACCGACCAGAGCTTCGTCACCAACACGAGCTACGTCCGCGGCCGTCTCTTCACCGCTCAGCTCGGCGGGACAGCCGCCAGTACCCGACTGGAGACGCACCTGGTCTTCCAGTGGGGTGAGGCCGGGCCGGACGGGGAGTTCTATGACTCGCCGTACACCTACTCGACGCTGAACGAACGCCATCACGGCTTCTTCACCGGCTTCCACCGGGCCGTCCGCGAACGTGACCTGGTCAAGGTGGTCTCGACCTACCGCCGGCAGGCCAGGGACAGTGACCTGGAGCGCTGGGTGTACCACTACGGTGGGACCAGGAACCTGTCCGGAATGCTGCTGGGCATGGGCTTTCCGTTGCGACAACGGAACACCGTCGTCAACTTCGTCGACCCCGGCCCGGTCCGCTGGGCCGACTGGGTCGAGGAGTATCCCGCCAGCGGGACCGGTCAGCCGGTCACCACCCAGATCGGCCAGGACGTCGTCCGGACGCGGGGCCGGACTGCTGACGAGACCTGGAACGGTGCTCCATTCGCCCCGGCTTTCGGCCTTTACGACGGCGCCTTGCTCGCAACGCGAGGCTTCGTGGTCTCGGTCAGCGGCTACGGCGACTCCTCCCCTGGCAGAGCTGGACTCTCGGCGACCGACACCGCCTCGACTGTTGCCTATCGCAACGGTGTGAAGTTCGCGGAGTCCGGGGAGTTCGGGTACGTCGAGGCGGGTCCGCAGCCGGCCGGCCGGGCGACGTACCAGCTGGTCAGCAAGGCGACCCGGCCGTCGATCTCGGACTTCTCCACCGAGACCGAGAACGTGTGGACCTTCCCGGCCACGGTGGGGGACGAGGTGCAGCAGTTGCCGCTGCGGACCGTACGGTTCCGGCCGACGCTCGACCTCGCCAACTCGACGGCCCGCCGGCCGGTGCTGGTGATCCCGTTCCAGCTCGAGACGCAGGCCGGGGTGTCGCTGCCGGCCGCCAAGAAGGTCGAGTTGCAGGTGTCCGGTGACGACGGCAGGACCTGGCAACGGGCGGTCGTCGTACCGGCCGGGAAGAACAGTTATAGGGCGATCGTCAGGACACCCGCTGGAGCGAAGTACGTCGGGTTGAGGTCGAAGGTGACCGACAAGGACGGCAGCACCGCAGACCTGACCGTACTGCGCGCCTTCGGCTTACGCGGCTGATCGGCGCAGGTCAAGCAGCCGGCCGTCATTTGCAAGTAACTGCAAATGACGGCCGGCGAGCAACGTCTCCCGACCGTTGCACGTCTCACCGTGTGTGTCGTCTCGGATCCGCACCGTGAGGCGTTCCTGGCGACACCTGCTGAGGACAACCGATTGGGAGGGACTCATCGTGCCATCAGGAGACAGAACCAGATCGAGGCGACTCGGGCTCACCGCCGTCGCTTCACTGGCCGTGCTGAGCCTGGGCGTCACCGCCGTAGGCCAGGCACAGGCAGGCGAGCCGGAACCAGCCGGCACTGTGAA
This sequence comes from Kribbella sp. NPDC056861, assembly GCF_040687575.1. Lineage (NCBI taxonomy): Bacteria > Bacillati > Actinomycetota > Actinomycetes > Propionibacteriales > Kribbellaceae > Kribbella > Kribbella sp. NPDC056861. The sequence continues at coordinate 1,182,575 of NZ_JBFBNQ010000003.1, forward strand.
GAGCAAGGCGGCGGCGAAGACCGCGGTCGCGACCAACAAGGTGGTCACCCTCATCACGGGTGATCGGGTGACGTTGCTGGGCGGCGATCCGGCCAAGGCGTCGGTCGAGCCCGGCCCGGGCCGCAGGGGCGTGAAGTTCCGCACCCACCGGGTGAAGGACCAACTGCTGGTCATTCCGTCCGACGTCAGCGCGGCGGTGACGGCAGGCCGGCTGGACCGGCGGCTGTTCGACGTCAACGCGCTGATCAAGGCCGGGTACGACGACAAGTCGAGCAAGGTCATCCCGCTGGTGGTCACCTACCAGGGCAAGGCGAACCGGTCCGCTCCCGCCAACGCGACCGTCAGCCGGAACCTGCCGGTGATCAACGGCGCCGCGCTCAAGGTGGAGAAGAAGAACGCCGCCGCCTTCCTGGCCGGCGCCCAGTCGGCGCGATCGGCCAACGGGATCGCCAAGATCTGGCTGGACGGCAAGCGGCACATCTCGCTCGACCAGTCCGTGCCGCAGATCGGCGCCCCACAGGCCTGGGCGGCCGGCTACACCGGCAAGGGAGTCTCGGTCGCGGTGCTCGACACCGGTATCGACGCCACCCACCCGGACCTGGCTCCGCAGGTCGCGGGCGCGAAGAACTTCACCGGGGAGGCCGACGGCGACAAGGTCGGTCACGGCACCCACGTCGCCTCGACGATCGCCGGTACCGCGGCCGCCTCCGCGGGCAAGTACAAGGGCGTTGCGCCGGACGCGAGGCTCTACGACGGCAAGGTCTGCGAGCTGAGCGGCTGCCCCGACTCGGCGATCCTGGCCGGGATGGAGTGGGCCGCGACCGAGGTCAAGGCCAAGGTCGTCAACATCAGCCTCGGCGGTACCGACACTCCGGAGCTGGACCCGATCGAGGAGGCAGTCAACCGGCTGACCGCTCAGACCGGCACCCTGTTCGTCGTCGCGGCCGGCAACAGCGGCTCGGGCGCCGGCACGATCGAGTCGCCGGGCAGCGCGGACGCCGCGCTGACGGTCGGCGCGGTGGACAAGCAGGACCAGCTGGCCGACTTCTCCAGCCGTGGCCCGCGGATCGGTGACGGCGCGCTCAAGCCCGACGTGACCGCGCCCGGCGTCGACATCGTCGCCGCGAAGTCGAAGGACGCGGTGATCGGCGATCCGGTCGGCGACAAGTACCTGACCCTGTCCGGTACGTCGATGGCCACGCCGCACACCGTCGGCGCGGTCGCGATCCTGGCCCAGCAGCACCCGACCTGGAAGGCGAGCGAGCTGAAGGGCGCGCTGATGGCGTCGGCCAAGGTCGCTGCCGGCCAGAGCGTGTTCGACCAGGGGGCCGGCCGGATCGACGTCGCGAAGGCGATCAAGCAGTCCGTCGTCACCGATCCGGGCGGCGTCTCGTTCGGTACCGCGCAGTGGCCGCACACCGACGACACCCCGGTGACCAAGACGATCACCTATCGCAACCTCGGCGACCAGGCCGTCACCCTCGCACTGACCGCCTCGCTCACCGACGCGACCGGTGCCCCGGCGCCGGCCGGCGCGCTCAAGCTCAGCGCGACCTCGGTGACCGTCCCGGCCGGTGGCACGGCGACCGTCCAGGCGACCTCGAACACCAAGCACAACGGGCCGGACGGCATCTACTCCGGCCGGATCACCGCGACCGCTGGCGGCACCTCCGTCGTCTCCCCGCTCGGGGTGGACAAGGAGGTCGAGAGCTACACGCTGACCGTCAACCAGATCGGTCCCGACGGCAAGCCGTCGGCCGACGGCGGCGCCCTGCTCTTCGGGATCGACCAGTACCTGTTCAACTTCTACTCCGACCCGAGCGGCACGGTGAAGATCCGGCTGCCCAAGGGCGACTACCTGGTGCAGGGCGACCAGTACGTCGAGCGGCCGGGAACCGAGACCGGCGACCTGTACTACGTCGTCCAGCCGCTGCTGCAGCTGACGAGTGACAAGACGGTCGCCATCGACGCCCGGACCACCAAGCCGGTCACCACCACGGTGCCGAACAAGGACGCCGACGTGTTCCTGGCCGACGTCGGCTACGACCGGGAGTCCGAGAACGGTGGCCTCAGCGCGTCCATCCTGAGCTTCGGCTTCGAGGGCGTGCACACCGCGAACCTGGGCGGACCCGCGCCGGCCGGCCAGCTGACGGCCCACGTGGTCTCCGACTGGGGCAAGCTGACGCCGGAGGGTGGCTACTCCAACACGCCGTACCTGTACGGGCTGGTGAACACGCAGCCGAACGTCTTCTACACCGGCTTCCAGCGCGCGGTCCGGGCCAAGGACCTGGCCACGGTGACGCAGACGATCAACGCGACCAGTGACCGGCAGGCCCAGCGCGTCCTGATCCCGTCCGCCCCGGGCATGGGCGGCGCCTGGACGCCGGTCGTGAGCTACGACCTGCCGGCCAGGTCGACCTTGTACCTCGACGCGGCACCGGTCGGCTGGGAGGCACAGGTGGCCGAGGTGATGCCGAGCCCCGATCCCGATGACCCGTTCCCCATCGTCGTGACGGAGCTTGAGGGAGTGAACACGAAGTACCGGGCCGGCAAGTCGTACCAGGAGCGGTACAACGCGGCCACCTTCGCACCGACGCCGTACTACGCAGGTCGTACGGAGAACGCGCTCCTGCTCGGCATCTACTCCACCACGGATGCCGACGGCCACAGCGGGGCGACCATGGCCGACACCCAGAACAGCAAGCTGTACCGCAACGGCCAGTTGATCGGGGACTCCCCGTTCTTCGGTGACGGCGGGGCCGAGGACCTGCCGCCCGGCAAGGCGTCGTACAAGTTCGTCACGTCGCTGGACCGGTCGTCGATGTTCAAGCTGTCACGCAAGATCGACCTGACCTTCACCTTCAGCTCGGACACGACGGCCGACGAGCAGTTGCTGCCGCTGCGCACGGTCGGCTTCAAGCCGGCTGTCGACAACCGCAACTCGGCCAGGCGATCGGCCGTGACGGTGCTGCCGCTGACCCTGTCGGCCCAGCCCGGCGCGGTCCTGCCGGCTCTCAAGAAGCTGGACCTGGAGGTGTCCGGTGACGAGGGCAAGACCTGGAAGGCCGCCACCGTCGTACGGGTCGGCTCGGGCTACAAGGCGATCTTCGCGACGCCGAAGGGCAGCACGGTCTCGCTGAAGGCCCACCTGGTCGACGCCGCCGGCAACACGACGGACCAGACCGTCATCGGGGCGTACCAGTTCCGCTGATCTAGCAGTAGGCCAGCAGGTTCCGGGATCGGCACGGCGATCCCGGAACCTGCTTCTGCGTTCCCGGACAGCCCGATCGTGCAACCCGGCGGCGAGGTCGTGTCGTTCAGGTGATGTGCAGTGAGGCCAATCCCGGCAACCTTTGGAGGAGCCCATCGTGGTTTTCAGCTCGAGATCGAGGCGTTTCGGCCTGCCCGCCGTCGCCTCCCTGGTGATCGTGGGCCTCGGCCTGTCCGCTGTCGGCAGCCAGGCCCAGGCAGTGCCGGCGGACCAAGTGACGGTCAACGCAACCCGCAATGCAGCCGGTATGCCGGCCGACGTCCGCGTCACTCTGATCACCGGTGACCGGGTGACCCTGCTGGGCGGCGACCCCGGCAAGGCGACCGTCGAGCCCGGTCCCGGCCGGGAGAAGGTCGGGTTCAACACCTACCGGACCAAGCAGGCGTCGTACGTGATCCCGGCCGACGTCCGGTTGCAGCTCGCGACCGGGCAGCTGGATCGCCGGCTGTTCGACGTCGCCGGGCTGATCAAGGCGGGGTACGACGACAAGGCGAGCAGCGCCATCCCGCTGCTGATCACCTACCAGAACAAGGCGAAACGCTTCGCCGCTGTCAAGGTGGCGAAGGAGAACGCGACCAAGTTCCTGACCGGGACAGCACTCAACAGCAAAGCCCAGGCGGCGAGCGGGATCAGCAAGATTTGGCTGGACGGCAAACGCGAACTGCTGCTCGACCAGTCGGTGCCACAGATCGGTGCCCCGGCCGCATGGCAGGCGGGCTACACCGGCAAGGGATCCACCGTCGCCGTCCTGGACAGTGGGATCGACGCGACCCACCCGGACCTGGCGACTCAGGTGGCCGGGGCCAAGAACTTCACCGGTGAATCGGCCGGGGACCTGGTCGGCCACGGCACCCATGTGGCCTCGACGATCGCGGGCACCGGCGCCGCGTCAGGCGGCAAGTACAAGGGCGTCGCGCCGGACGCGAAGCTGTACGACGGCAAGATCTGCGAGGTCCGGGGCTGCGCGGAGTCCGCGATCCTGGCCGGGATGGAGTGGGCCGCCAACGAGGTCAAGGCGAACATCGTCAACCTCAGTATCGGCGGCCGGAACACCCCCGAGATCGACCCGATCGAGGAAGCCGTGAACCGGCTGACCGCGAGCACCGGCACGCTGTTCGTGATCGCGGCCGGCAACAGCGGCCAGTTCGGGGCGAACTCGATCGAGTCGCCGGGCAGTGCCGAGGCGGCGCTGACGGTCGGTGCGGTGGACAAGCAGGACCGGTTGGCCGGGTTTTCCAGCCGCGGACCCGGCCTCGGGGTCAGCGGGATCAAGCCCGATGTCACCGCGCCGGGCGTGGACATCGTGGCGGCGAAGTCGAAGGACTCCTCGATCGGAAACCCGGTCGGTGATCAGTACCTGAAGCTCTCCGGTACGTCGATGGCGACCCCGCACACCGCGGGCGCGGCGGCGTTGCTGGTGCAGCAACACCCGTCCTGGAGGGCCTCCGAACTCAAGGGCACGTTGACGGGATCGGCGAAAACGGCCGCCGGGCAGACGGTGTACGAGCAAGGGGCCGGCCGGATCGACCTCACCCAGGCCATCAAGCAGTCGGTGATCGCCGAGCCGGGCTCGGTCTCCTTCGGAGTCGCTTCCTACCCGCACACCGACGACGTGCCGGTGACCAAGGGCGTGACCTACCGCAACCTCGGCGACCAGCCGGTAACGCTGGCGCTGACCGCTTCGTTCAGCACGGCCGACGGCACGGGGGCGCCGGCTGGTGCTCTGACACTGAGCGCGACCTCGGTGACTGTGCCGGCCGGTGGTACGGCGTCGGTCCAGGCGATCTCGAACACCAAGCACAGCGGGCCGGACGGCGTGTACGCCGGCCGGATCATCGCGACCGCCACCGGCGCCACGGTCGCGGTGCCGGTGTCAGTGACCAAGGAAGGTGAGACCTACACACTGACGGTCAAGCCGATCCGCGCGGACGGAACCCCTGACGACCAAGGGCCGGTCGTGCTGGTCGGTGTCGACAACCTGACCTTCGAGAACATCTACGACCCCAGTGGCACCATCCAGGTGCGGCTGCCGAAGGGGGAGTACCTGCTGGACGACTTCCAGGAGTTCGCGGTCACCGAGGAGGACTACCGGTTCTACAAGCTGGTTGCTCCGCAGGTGCGGCTCACCTCGGACCAGACGGTCGTTCTGGACGCACGCAAGGCCAAGCCGGTCACCACCTCGGTCCCGAACCCTAAGGCCGAGCAGGCCAACAGTGACGTCGGCTTCGACCGCTACGGTTCCGCCCAGGACTACTTCACCGGTGCCCTCAACTTCAGCTTCGGCCGCGAACTGCTGACCCACAGCACCGGACCGAAGCTGCGCACCGACGAACTGACCGGGCACGTCGTTTCGCAGTGGGGCGTGCGCGGCGAGGACGGATTCTTCTCGAACACGCCCTACCTGTACGGCATCGCGAACTACCAGCCGGGTGAGTTCGTCACCGGGTTCAACCGCGCGGTCCAGGGCAAGGACCTGGCGGTGGTCGACCAGACGATGAACGCCACCACGGGGCAGCGGATGCAGAAGACGATCAGACCTGTGATGCCCGGGGTCGGTGGGGTTTTCGTCCGGGTGATCCACGTCGACCAGCCCAGGACGATCCGGTACTACCTCGACCAGGTGCCGGGCGGCTGGATCGGTGACCTGGTCGAACCAGCCGAGGACCACTCGCCGTTCGGTCTGTCCCAGCTCACCGGTGCGGCGGTGAAGTACCGGGCCGGCCGGACCTACCGGGAGCGCTGGAACGCCGCGTCCTTCGGGCCGGCGATCGGTACGCTCGGGCGGCTCGAGGGCCGGTTGTCCGTCGCGATCGGCAAGCACGGCGATGCCGATGGGCACTTCGGGATCGAACGGACCGACTCCGCCGGCAGCACGCTCTACCGGGACGGCGAGCAGGTGGCCACCTCGGGCGACTTCGGGTCGGTGTTCGCGGAAGGACTGCCGGCCGGCAAGGCGGCGTACAAGCTGGTCACCACCGGGACACGGGCCGATACGGCGTACTCGGGGCGGACCGACCTGACACTGACCTTCAGCTCGGCGGCGACCGCGCAGCAGACGGTCTTGCCGGCGCGCACAGTGCGGTATCAGCCGACGGTGGACAGCCGGAACACGGTGAGGCGAACCACACGGACCGTGCTGCCGTTGGTGCTGGACGGGACGCCGGGCGCCAAGCTGCCGGCGGTCAAGAAGGTTGCCGTGCAGGTGTCGGGCGATGACGGCAAGACCTGGAAGCCGGCGACCGTCGTACGGTCCGGGACAGGTTACAAAGCCCTGTTCACAACACCTTCCGGGACGACGGTGTCGTTGCGGGCGCAGGTCGTCGACGTGGCCGGGAACAGCACCGATCAGACGGTGATCGGCGCGTATCCGCTGCGCTGATCCACCCGGAAACAGAAATCCCCGGGCGCACGGGCCCGGGGGTTTCTGTTTGCTGCGAAAGGTCAGCCGAGCAGGCCGAGCGCCTGGACGGCGTCGCGCTCCTCGCCGAGCTCCTTGGTGCTGGCGTCGATCCGGGCGCGGGAGAACTCGTTGATCTCCAGGCCCTGGACGATCTCGTAGTCGCCGTTCTTGGTGGTCACCGGGAAGGACGAGATGAGACCCTCCGGTACGCCGTACGAACCGTCGGAGACGACGGCCATCGACAGCCAGTCGCCGTCGGCCGAGCCGCCCAGCCAGTCGCGCGCGTGGTCGATGGTGGCGGCCGCCGCGGAGGCGGCCGAGGAGGCGCCGCGGGCCTCGATGATCGCCGCGCCGCGCTTCTGCACGGTCGGGATGAAGTCGCTCTCCAGCCAGTTCTGGTCGTTGACGACCTCGGCCGCGTTCTTGCCGGCCACCTCGGCGTGGAAGATGTCCGGGTACTGGGTGGCGCTGTGGTTGCCCCAGATGGTCAGCTTCTTCAGGTCGGTGACGTGCGTGCCGGTCTTCTTGGCCAGCTGCGCCAGCGCCCGGTTGTGGTCCAGCCGGGTCAGCGCGGAGAACCGCTCGGCCGGGATGTCCTTGGCGTTACTGCGGGCGATCAGCGCGTTGGTGTTGGCCGGGTTGCCGGTGACGGTGATCCGGATGTCGTCGGCGGCGTGGTCGTTCAGCGCCTTGCCCTGGACGGTGAAGATCGCGCCGTTGGCCTCGAGCAGGTCACCGCGCTCCATCCCCTTGGTCCGCGGCCGCGCGCCGACCAGCAGCGCGACGTTGGCGCCGTCGAAGATGACGTTCGGGTCGTCGCCGATCTCGACCCCGGCCAGCGTCGGGAAGGCGGAGTCGTCGAGCTCCATCACGACCCCCTCGAGCGCCTTCAGCGCCGGGGTGATCTCCAGCAGCCGCAGCTCGACCGGCGTGTCCGGCCCGAGCAGCGCGCCGCTCGCGATCCGGAACAGCAGGCTGTATCCGATCTGACCGGCAGCACCGGTGACGGCCACCTTGACGGGTGATTTGCTCACGACACGCTCCTCTAAGGATTCAACGACGGACTCCCTTCGGACGCTAGCAAGTCCGGCCCGCGCAGGCGACGGTGGGTCAGGTGATCCACACCACCCGTTCACCGCCCGGACGCACCCCCGCCTTCCGCGGGCCCGATGGTTTGGGCAGTCCCTGACTTGTAAGGAGAATTCCGATGGTTTCGGTGCTGTCCCGCCGGTTCGTCCCGGTCGCCGCCTCCGCACTGGCGGTCGCCGCCGCGGTCCTCGTCCCGCAGGTGTCCGACACGTCCCGCGACACGACCGCCGCTGCTTCCCAGGTGGCGTCCAGCAAGCACGACGACTTCGTCATCGTCGGGCACCGGGGTGCCTCCGGCTACCGGCCCGAGCACACGCTGGCGTCGTACGAGCTGGCTGCCCGGATGGGCGCCGACTTCATCGAGCCCGACCTGGTGACCACCAAGGACCACGTCCTGGTGACCCGGCACGAGCCCGAGATCGGCGGTACGACGGACGTCGCCGCGCACCCGGAGTTCGCCGCCCGGAAGAAGACCAAGGTGCTCGACGGCACCCCGCTGACCGGCTGGTTCACCGAGGACTTCACCCTCAAGGAGCTGAAGACGCTCCGCGCGAAGGAGCGGATCCCGGCGCTGCGCCAGCACAACACCGTCTTCGACGGGCACTACCAGATCCCGACCCTGCAGGAGGTCATCGATCTGACCAAGCGGCTGTCCCGCGAGCTCGACCGCCCGATCGGGATCTACCCCGAGACCAAGCACCCGACGTACTTCCAGCAGCAGGGTCTCGCGCTGGAGCCGGAGCTGGTGAAGACGCTGACCCGCAACAACCTCAACCGCCGGGACGCCAAGGTGTTCGTCCAGTCGTTCGAGGTCGCCAACCTGAAGGCGCTGCACAACCAGTTGCGGGTCCCGCTGGTGCAGCTGACCAGTTCGGCGGGTGCGCCGTACGACTTCGTCGCGAGCGGCGACAAGCGCACGTACGCCGATGTGGTCTCCGCCAAGGGGCTGCGCGAGGTCGCCACGTACGCCGCCGGCGTCGGTCCGTCCAAGGACCAAGTGATCCCGCTCGACGCGACCGGCAAGCTCGGTACGCCGACCGCGCTGGTCCGTGACGCGCACCAGGCCGGGCTGGTCGTGCACCCGTACACGTTCCGGGTCGAGAACAACTTCCTGCCGGCCAACTTCGACAGCTCGACCGTCGCGGCGGACTCGGGCAACCTGTTCGGTGAGATCGCGGCGTACCGGGCGGCGGGCATCGACGGCCTGTTCTCCGACAACCCGGACATCGCGGTCGCTGCCGAGGCGGAGGACAAGTAGCCCTGCTGGCAGGATGACGGGGTGGAACGCAAGGTAGCCAGTGGGACCGCGACCGTCGAGGCCGAAGCGGACGGCACCTTCGTGCTGCGGGTCGACGGCTCGCTGCAGTCCCAGGTCGACCTCGCCGACCCCACCCATCTCGGGTTCGAGTACGTCCGCCGGATCGGGGACGTACTCGACCTGGTGGCGGCGCGCAAGCAGCCGATCTCGGTCGTGCACGTCGGCGGCGCCGGGCTGACCCTGGCCCGGTACGTCGCGGTCACCCGGCCGCGCTCCCGGCAGATCGTGCTCGAGCCGGACGAGGACCTGACCGAGTTCGTCCGGGAGACGCTGCCGCTGCCGAAGCGCGCCGGGATCAAGGTCCGCGGTGTCACCGGTCGCGAGGGCATCACCAGCCTGTACGACGACTCCACCGACGTCGTGATCGTCGACGCCTTCGTCCGCGAGGCGGTCCCGGCCAATCTGGTGACCACCGAGTTCGTCGCGCAGTGCGCCCGGATCCTGCGGCCCGCCGGGGTGCTGGTCTTCAACCTGATCGACGGGACCGCCGGGCTGGGCTTCGTTCGCCGGGTCGCTGCGACCCTGCGTGCCGGTCTCGGTGACGGTGTGGTGCTGGCCGAGCGCAAAGTGCTGCGTGGCAAGGGTTTCGGCAACGTCGTACTGGTCGGGTCGCCGCAGCCGGTGCCGGAGCTGACGCCGGTCGGCCGGCGCGCGCAACCGCCGTACGAGGTGGTGCCGCTGGCCGAGCTCGCGGGCAAGGCGGCTCCGCTCACCGATGCCGAGGGATTCGCCTCCCCGGCGGCACCGGCCGGGACTTTCGGCCGCTGACAAATCAGTGTCAGCTTTGGCCCCGTGAGGGCCCGGCGGCAGGTAACTTGACTGGGTGTCTGCTGCCAGGATCGCCGCGCTGAACTACTACCCGGTGAAGGGTCTCGCCGGGGTGTCGGTCGAGCGCGCCGACGTGATCGCCACCGGCCTGCGGCACGACCGGAGTTTCATGCTGGTCAACCCCGACGGCACCTTCATCAGTCAGCGCACCACGCCCGCGATGGCGCCGCTGCGGGTCGAGGTGCTCGCCGACGGTGACGCGCTCAAGCTCTCCGCGGACGGCGCGCAGGACCTCGAAGTCCAGGTCGCGTACGACGGGAAGCGGCGCGACGTGAGCCTGTTCGCCAAGTGGTTCGGGGTCGGCGTGGTGCAGGATCCCGCCGCCGACGAGTGGTTCTCCGAGCGGCTCGGGCGGCCGGTCGAGCTGGTCCGGGTGACGCCGGAGCACGAGCGTCCCGGCTGGGGTGTGCACGAGGGTCTGACCGGCTTCGGCGACGCCCACGCGCTGCTGATCACGTCGCTGTCCTCGCTCGACGGGCTCAACGGGCGGATCGTCGAGACCGGCGCCGACCCGATCCCGATGAACCGCTTCCGGGCCAATCTCGTCGTCGAAGGCTGGCCGGAGCCACACACCGAGGATCGCGTACTGCGTGCCTCGGCCGGCGGGCTCGAGTTCGGTTACGCCGCCCGCGCCATCCGCTGCGCCGTACCGACGGTCGATCAGGCGACGGGGGAGAAGCGTGGTCCCGAGCCGACCCGCACGCTGGCGAAGTACCGGCGGCAGCCCGACTACGGCGGCGGCGTCAGTTTCGGGATGAAGGCGGCCGTGCTGACCCCGGGCGTTGTCACGGTCGGCGATGAGATCTTGGTACACGACTGGCTCCCGGAAGGCCCGGATCCCGCCCCCTCCGCCCGCTAGCGTTGATGGCTCCACGAACCCTGGGGAGTCGCCGTGCGCCGCATCGTTGTCCTCCTGCTCGCCAGTCTGCTGCTGCCGTTCGGCTTCGCTGATGTTGCTCAAGGCAAGCAAACCGTGGTCCGCGGACCGGGGCAAGCGCAGTACGACGTAGAGCTGACCAGCGACGCGACCGCCCGGACCTGGACCGGCCGGCAGCGGATCGCCTTCGTGAACACGACAGGCAAGCCGCTGGCCGAGATCTACCTGCGGCTCTGGGGCAACGCGTGGGACGGCTGCACGGCGCCGGTGAAGGTCAGCAAGTTCGAGGGCGGCACGCCGGGGACGTTGACGGTCAACTGCACCGCGCTGAAGGTGACGCTGACCAAGAAACTTGCCCCAGGCAAGCGTTCGGCGATCGCGTTCGATCTGGCAATGACCGCGCCGGAGCGGCTGGAACGGTTCGGCCGGGCCGGTGCGCACAGCTTCTTCGGCAACGCGCTGCCGGTGCTGGCGGTGCACGACTGGGCCGGCTGGCATCTCGAACCGGATCTGAACCTGGGGGAGAGCTACTACACGCTCGCCGCCGACTTCGCCGTTCGGCTGCGGCACCCGGCCGCGGTGCAGATCCCGGCGACCGGAGTCACCTCGACCTCGGGTGAGGGCAAGGGCAAGACGGTCACGACGACCAGTATCGCCAAGCAGGTCAGGGATTTCGCCTTCGCGGCCGGGCCGTTCAAGCAGTCCGTGGTGACATCGCCGGGTGGGGTGAAGGTGCGCACCTGGTGGACCGGCACCGTGACGGCGGCCGCGGTCGTCGATGCCCGGACCAAGGGCGTCGCGGCGATCGACGACTTCAGCCGGCGCTTCGGCCAGTACCCGTACGGCGAGGTCGACCTGGTGCTGAACGACAAATGGGTGTCGTTCAGCGGGATGGAGTATCCGGGCTACGTGCTGCTGATCGCGCCGCCCAGCGAAGAGGGTCCGGTCGTGCACGAACTGGCGCACCAGTGGTGGTACGGGATCGTCGGCAACAACGAGTACGCCGACCCATGGCTGGACGAGGCGTTCGCGACGTACGCGTCGTATCTGCACTGGGGTGACGCGCAACCCGACTGCTGGCCGGGCCAGCTCGATGTGCGGATCACCAACGACACCGGCTTCTGGAAGAAGTACGGCCCCGGCTGGAGCCAGTACGTCTACACGTACGGCGCCTGCATGCTGGCCGACCTGCAGCGCTACATCGGCACTCCCGCGATGGAGAGGCTGATGAAGGGCTACGCCAAGTCCCACTGGTACGGCGTATCGACCCCCGGCGACCTCAAGTCGGCCGCCGAGGCCGCCACCCCGAAGGACCTGGCGCCCTTCTGGACGTCACACCAGATGTACTAGCAGGCGACTCGCGAGCGACCGGCCAGCGCCTTGTAGGAACAGGTGTCGAAGACCTTGCCGGCCGGGGTGATGAACCGGGCGGTGTCGCCGGTGTTGTTCCAGATGTAGTTGCCCTGGTTCCAGTACAGGGTGACCGCGGTGTTGCGGTTCTTGCCGGTCCGGATGATCGCCGTCGTCCGGCCCTTGAGCACGTAGCCACGCGGGAAGACGAAGGTGTGGTTCTTGACGTCCTTGACCATGAAGCCGGCCAGGTTGACCGGACGGGTGCTCAGGTTGCGGATGGTGAAGAACTCGGTGTTGAGGTGCGCGTTGGTCCGGGTGTCGGTGCCCGGCGCGTCGTACTGGATCCCGGACAGCACCACCGTGCTGGCCGCCATCGCGGGCAGCGGCATCGCGAGACCTGCGACAGCGGTGAGTGCGCTGGCGACGGCGGCGATGGGCAGGCTGAAGCGACGTACGAACATGGATTTCCTCCCGGCTGTGGGCCGATTCCCCCCGGCCCGATGAACTGCTGACTGCCGGATTCCCCCCGGCGCCCCGAACGTTATTGTCACCCTCCGTGGCCGTCAAGGGCCAAGGGCACTCAGAGTGACAACGCTTTGCTCAGACCAGGGTGAGCAGGATGTAGAGCACCGGCGCGGAGAAGGTCAGCAGCAGGATCCAGGCCATCATCTTGTGCCCCGGTTTGGCCCGGTCCAGCGACGAGGCGAAGAACACCACGGCGCCTTCCTCGGTGTGCCGGCTCAGCCCCATCCGGCGGGCGTCCTCCGGCCGGGGATCGGGCCGCTCGTCGGCCTGGGCATCCGGCGGGATGCCGAACAGCGCAGGCCGGGCCGGTTCGAGATCGTCGCGCTCGCCGTACATCCGGCCTCCCCGCACAGGTGGGTGGAGGCTCAAGCTAACCCCGCCCCCGGAGCCGACTCAAGCACCTCGCCCAATCGTCCCACCCCGAACCAGGGAACAGCTACCTGAAGTCGACCACCCAGGCGACCCGGGTCTTGGTGGTGCAGGCCACCAGTGGGCAGAGCAGGCCGACCTTCCGGTCGGATGTGCCCTTGCCGACGCCCAGTTCGTGCAGGCCGCAGTTGAACAGGGTGCCGGCACTCGCGCTCTTCAGCTTGGTGAAGGCCGCCTTCGCCGTCACGTCGTCGCCGCCGGTAGCGGCCATCGACGAGGAGTTGTCGGAGACGTCACCGCTCTTGGCCCGGGTCTTCGCATCCTGCCGGGCGCCACCGGTGAGATCGCTGTCGCGCTGCAGGGGCGCGCAACCGCGCTCGGCCCGGGCGTTGTCGACCAGCGTGAACAGCTCGACCTCGGCGCCCGACATGCTGCCGTCGTCGCTGGGCGGCGGCGGGGTGGTGGTGCTCGGCGTACTCGATGGAGTGCTGCTCGGCGAGTGCGTCGGCTCCGGGGTCTGGCCACCTGGAGTCTGGCTGGCTGGGTTCTGCGGTGCCTGGGTGGCGTCAGGGCTGTCGGTCGGACCGCTGGTGGGCTGGTCCGTCGAACCGTCGGTCGGTGCCGCGGTCGGCGCATCCGTGGGGGTCGTGGTCGGGTTCCTGCCCGGGACGCTCGGGGTCGCGGTCGGCTTCGGCGTACCGGTGGTCGGGGCCGGGGTGGGCGTGCTGCCTGGAATCGTTGCCGTCGGGGTCGCCACGATCGGGGTGGTCGAGGTCTGCAGGTAGGTGTCGTCGTCCCGGGTGACGTACGGGACCGAAGCCTCGGCCTGGTTGGACTGCGGCTGGTGCAGCAGGATCCAGGAGATCGGCGTGATCACCAGGATGACGGTGCCGATCGCGACGGCGGTCCGGCGGACCCGGGATTGCGGCCGGGGTGCGCGGGTACTGCGACGTCGGCGTCCGGCGGCTGGGCGGGGTGACATTAAGAAACTTGTTCCCTTCACGGTCCAAGACGTGCCTCTACGTCTTGCCGGCAACTGACATGGCAAAGCGGATCTACCCGGCGGCATCAGCCGGCAACCGGGCAACCGTTGTCGTTCGCGCACAGTGCCTGTCGCGAATGCGGTGCCCGGCCGACAATGCCAACCGGGGGACGACCTGCGGTCAGTCGCGGCCGAAGTCCTGGACCCAGCTGCCCGGGCCCCAGTCCGGCTTGACCTGGCCCGGGTCGTAGCCGATGCCGATCTTGGTGAACTTGCAGTTCAGGATGTTCTTGCGGTGGCCTTCGCTGTTCAGCCACGCGGTGACGACCTTCTGCGCGCTGCTGTAGCCGGCCGCGATGTTCTCGCCCCAGCCGTTGCCGTGCCAGCCGGCCTTGGCCATCCGGTCGCCAGCGCTCTGGCCGTCCGGGTTGGTGTGGTCCATGTAGTGCCGGCGGACCATGTCGGAGGCGTGCGAACCGGCGGCCTCGACCAGGCTGTCGTCCAGCTTCAGCGGGCGGCAACCCTGGCTGCGCCGGGCCTCGTTGGTGAGGTCGAGCACCTCGCGCTCCTGCGCGTTCGTGCCGCCGCCACCCGGAGGCGGCGGCGGGTTGTCCGGCGTCGGCTCGGTGGTCGGGGTCTTGGTCGGCGTCTTCGTCGGAGCGCTCGGCTGGGTCGACGGCTTCGCGATCGGCTTGCCGTGCCCGCTGGCGGTCTTCGGTCCGCCGGTCGGCGTCACGGTGACCGTCTCGACCCCACCGGCCGGGTCGGTGCTGACCACAGTGGTCGGTACGCCGGGAGTGACCGGCGTGCTGGCGCTGGAGGTCGACGCGGCCGACCCCAGGGCCGGCGTACCGGTGGTGGCGATGAGCGTCGTCTGTCCGTTCGGCAGGGTCTTGGTGACCGTGATCTTGACCTTGCCGGGGCCGGTGCTCGCGCCCTCGACCGCGGCCGGGCCGGAGTTGTCCTCGGCAACATTGAGGACCTTGGTGTCGTCTTGAGCGACAGTTGATCCGTCCCGGGCCGACATCACCCAGACCACGGGTCCGATGGCGAGTAGCACGGACAGGGCACTGACGATCGGGCCGATCAGGCCTCGGCGTCGGGGTGCTTTTCTGCTGCGGTGCCGCCCAGGGGTAGGCGAGTCCGTCATGGGTGGGCGAGTCCTCTTCAGTTCGTCGTACTACCGGAAGTCCGTCGATTCCCCGTGCGTTCGAAGCCAGGCCCCCCTGGATACCGAACAGTGACCTTAACCGACACGCAAGGTCACCGTTACGGTTCAAACAAACGTCTTAACGAATCCCTGAGGTTCGCCGGCTGTCCGGTCAGCCGCCGAAGTCCTGGACCCAGGATCCGTTGCCCCAGTCGGACTTCACCTGGCCGGCGTCGTAGCCGATCCCGATCATCGTGTAGTCGCAGTTCAGGATGTTCTTGCGGTGGCCCTCGCTCTTCATCCAGCCGTCCACCACGGCCGCCGCGCTCTTGTAGCCGACGGCAATGTTCTCGGCCATCGCGCCGCCCTTGAAACCGGCCGCCTTCATCCGGGTGAACGGCGAACGGCCGTCCTGGCTGTTGTGGTCGAAGTAGTGGTGCACGACCATGTCCGTCGCGTGCAGGTCGGCGGCCTTGGTCAGCGCGCTGTTGGTGCGCAGCGGTCCGCAGCCGGCCCTGGCGCGCTCGTTGTTGGTCAGCTGCAGCACCTGCGCCTCGGCGCCACCGCTCGGTGCCGGCGGCTTGGTCGTCGGCGGCTTGGTGGTCGGCTTCGGGGTCGCGGTGTGGCTCGGCCTCGGCGTCGGCTTGGTCGACGGCTTGGGCGAGCGGGTGCCCTGACGGCTCGGCTCGGTGGTCTTCGACCGGGTCGGGGTCGGCGTCGGGGTGGCCGAAGGCTTCTTGGTCGGCGTCGGTGTCGCGGAAGGCGTGGCCGACGGCGTCGGCGTGACCACCGGAGTACTGACGTCGTCCGTGGGCGTCACCATCGGCTCGTCGGTGCTGCTGGTCCGGACGGTCAGCGGCTGGTCCTGGCTGGTCGCCTTCGAGTCGTCGTCACGGGTCACGTACCAGCCGGTGCCGGCCAGCAGACCGAGGACGGCGACCGCGCCCAGGATCGGGCCGGCCACTCCGCGCTGCTGCTTGCGGCGTCCGTGCGACCGCGGTGGTTCAGGTGACTGTGCAGAGAAGGGATCGTTTGGTCCGTCGTTCATCTGAGCTGAAAAGCCTCTCGTCGTCCTGCGTCGATCCCCGTGATCCCCAGGTCGTTGCGGCACGGACGCTAGCGGATCTGATCGCGGACCACGACCCCTTGGGGCATAGGTCACCCCCGCATTGACGAACCTTTTACCAGCGGGCGCTTCGGCTAGGAGCGAGCGATGACGATGTCGGCGATGACCTTCCAGCCAAGGCTGCGGTAGAGCCGGAGGCCGTCGATGGAGGCGATCAGGATGCCGCGCTTGGCGCCTTGCGCGGCAGCGGTCTCCACCAGCGAGGCCATCACCGCGCTGCCCAGACCGCGGCGCCGGTGGGCCGGATCGGTCTCGATCCGGTCGGCGACGGCGTCCAGCCCGACGACGGCCATCCGGCCGCTCGAGACCACGCCGCCGTGCAGGGTCGCCCGGGTGATGATCAGATCGTCCTCGAACTCGGTGTGCAGCGCGTAGCGCTCGTTCAGCTTGAGCGCGGGCTGCTCGGACAGCTGGATGGTCATCAGCCAGTCCTGGTCGCGCTGGACCTCCAGCCCGAGATCCTCCAGCTGCTCGATCCGCGCCTCCCGGTCGTCGGTGGCGAGCGTGACCCATCCGGCGCCGCGCTCGCTGCCCGCGGCGATGGCCAGCTCGGCGGCGCGCTCGACGCGCTCGGGTTTGTCGTCGGCGTCCAGGACGACGTACTCCATCGCGCGGTTCCCCTCGCCCGCGCGGACGGTCAAGATCCCGTCGTTGTCATCCTCGACTGTGGTCCAGCCCCGCGATACAGACCACCCGGCCTGCCAACGGCGGACGAGTTCCTCACGATCTCTCACTCGTCGATTCAACCAGTCAGAACCGTTCGGGGCGAGGGGAAGATGTGTCGTCTGTCACCATCTGGTCGCGGAAAGGCGAATTCGTTACCCAGGGAAACGACTTTTCACGCTCGGGAGTCGGTGATCAGCAGGTCGAAGGTGTGCTGATCGCGGAACACACCTTCGCGCCCCGGGGTGGCCGCGCGTTCCCGCCCGGTCCGGGTGAAGCCGTTGACCTCGGCAACACGCTGCGACGCCCGGTTGCCCTCGGCAGCGAACAGCACCAGCCGCCGCCGGCCCAGGCCACCTTCCTGCACCGGCGTGAAGGCGTGACCGATCACGGCCCGTACCGCGGCCGACATCACTCCCCGGCCACGTGCGTCCGGGTGCGCCCAGTAACCGATCTCGCCCATCGTCGCGTCGATCCGGTTCTTCAGGTCGAAGACGCTCACGCAGCCGAGCAGGTCGTCGGTGTCCGGATCGGCGATCGCCCAGGAGACACCCTCACCGCTCGCCAGGTTTTCCCATCGGCTGTCGATGAATCCTTCCGCATCGTCCAACTGGTAGGGATTCGGGAGCCCGGCCAACCACTCCTGCGTCCGTCCGTCGGCACAAGCCTCGGCGACCCGCTTGCTGTCCGTACTGCGTAACGCGCGCAGCCGGACCGTATCGGTCTCGATCACCGGCACCCGCCACCAGTTGCCCTGCGGCTCCAGCGCTTCCTCGCGGGCGACCGACGCGACCCACTCGTCCCGCCGGACACCGCGCTGCACCCCGCCGGCTGGAATCGCTACCAGATTCCGGAAGCCGCACTTCCAGGCGACCCGCCGGGAGCCCCAGTTGCCGACGTACGCCCGCCAGACCACCCGGTCCCAGCCCTGCTCGAACGCGTAGCCGACGGCCAGGCGCAGTGCTCCGGTCATCACTCCGTTGCCGCGGGCCCACGGCGCCACCGCGAACCCGACCTCGCCGATGTTGCCGTCCTGCGGGCGCAGGTCGATGGTGCCCGCGTAGCGTCCGTCGTACTCGATCGCCCAGGCCCAGGAGTTGCCCGCGCGCCAGCCGGCCGGGACCAGCTCGGTCAGGTACTGCTCGGCGTGCTGCCACTCGTAGGGCACCGGGATCGTGGTCCAGCGCTGCATCTCGGCGTCCTGGCAGACCTCGTACGCCGGCTGGATATCGGCCGCCGTGTGGGCACGCAGCGTGACGACGCCGGTGGTCAGGGTGGGAACGTCATCGGGGAAGCGCATGGTTCAGCCTGACAAGCAGTGACCGCGGCGGCAATCCTATTTCGGCTTCCGGCACACAAACCAACAGATTCCGACTGCGATCGAGCAGCCCAGACCTTAGGCTGTCGACTGTGAACGTCACCGGAGCAGCCGAACCGTCCCGCGGCCGGGGCGGCCAGCTGGCCGCCCAGCGGCAGGCCACGATCGTTGCTGAGGTCAACAGCCGCGGCGCGATCACGGTCGCCGAGCTGGTCGAGCGCTTCGGCGTCTCCGACATGACGATCCGGCGCGACCTGGACGCCCTCGACTCCAGCGGGCTGCTGCACAAGGTGCACGGCGGGGCCACCTCGGTCGGCCTGCGCAGCGCGCACGAGCCGGGCTTCGACGCCAAGCTGACCCAGGAGTCCGCCGCCAAGCAGGCGATCGCGATCGAGGCCGCGAGCCGGGTGCAGCCGGACAGCGCGATCGGGATCGGCGCCGGGACCACGACGTACGCGCTCGCCCGGCAACTGCTCCGGGTGGAGAACCTGACCGTCGTCACCAACTCGGCCCGGATCGCCGACGTCTTCCACGGCAACGGCCGCTCCGACCGCACCGTCGTGCTGATCGGCGGCATCCGCACGCCGTCCGACGCGCTGGTCGGCCCGATCGCCACCGCCGCCCTGCAGTCGCTGCACCTGGACCTGCTCTTCCTGGGTGCCCATGGCGTCGACGCGGAGCACGGTCTCAGCACCCCGAACCTGATGGAGGCGGAGACCAACCGCTCCTTCATCGCCGCCAGCCGCCAGGTGGTCCTGGTCGCCGACCACACCAAGTGGGGCACCATCGGGCTGAGCACCTTCGCCACCTGGTCCGACCTGGACCTGGTCATCACCGACTCCGGCCTCCCGCAGGCAGCGCGGAAGTCGATGCGAGAAACAGGCAGCGAACTAATCATCGCCTCGTGACCTCAGGTACTACGGCTCCTTTGGGAAGACCGTTCTGGGTGATGTGGTGTGCAGGAGCAGTTTCCTTCGTCGGCGACGGCATCACCTTCGGCGCCCTCCCACTCCTGGCCGCCTCCTTCACCCGCGACCCCCGCATCGTGTCTCTGAGCGAGGCAGTGGCAGGCGCAGGCTGGCTGCTCCTCGGCCTGGTCTCCGGCGTGATGGTCGACCGCTGGCGCCGTACCACGACCATGTGGATCGTCGACGCCTTCCGAGCGGTCCTGGCCGGCCTCCTCGCGACCCTGATCATCGCCGGCCTGGCGAACATCCCGATCCTGCTGATCGCCGGCTTCGCCCTCGGCCTGCTGGCGCCGTTCTTCGACAACGCCGCCTCCGTGATCGTGCCCGACCTGGTCGCCGGCGAAGCCCTCGAACGCGCCAACGGCTACCAGCAGGTCTCCCTGCTCCTGCTCGCCAGCTTGATCGGCCCACCACTCGGCGCCGCCCTCTTCGTCGTCGACCACGGCCTCCCGATCCTGATCGACGCCGTCACCTTCGCCGTCGCCGCGGCACTGGTCTGGTCGATCAGGCACTCCACCCCGCCGCGCGAGAAGGCTTTCGACCGCCACCTCGGCCGCGAGCTCAAGGAGGGCCTGACCTACCTCTGGCAGCACAAACTCCTGCGCACGCTCTGCCTGCTCCTGCTGGTCCTCAACGCGGTCGGCACCGGCATCATCGCGATCCTGGTGCTCTACGTCCTCGAGGTGCTGGACCTCCCGGAAGCCGGCTTCGGCTGGCTGGTCGCGACGTACGCCGTCGGCGGCATCGCGGGTGGCCTGCTGGCACCGCGCTTCTCGCAGCGGATCCCGATGTCGGTCAGCGTGATCGCCTCGTCGCTGATCTCGGGCCTGGTGATCGTCGTCTTCGGCTTCGCGACCAACCTGGTCGTGGTGGCGATCGCCGTGATCGTCCTCGGCCTGGCCGGCACCTGGTGGAACGTCGTGACGATCACCCTCCGCCAACGCCTCGTCCCACCCGCGCTGCTGGGCCGGGTCACCTCCGTCTACCGGATGGTCGGCTTCTGCGCCGCGCCACTGGGCGCAGTACTGGCCGGCCTGATCGCCCACCGCACCAACCTCAGAATCCCGTACGTCGCGATGGGCGTGCTGCAAGTCGTCGCGACGCTCGCCTTCGCGCCGACCATCAAGCGGGAGCTGTCAAGAAACGCGGGAGGCGCCGGGGGAGGGAGTGGCGTCGAGTGAGGTCGGCTTGGTGAACCCGTGCTCGGCAAAGGCCTTCTCGATAGCAGCCAGTACTGCGCCGGTGGCGGACGCCTCGACCAGCGCGATGATGCAGCCGCCAAAGCCGCCGCCAGTCATCCGCGCACCCAAGGCCCCGGCGGCGAGCGCGGTGTCGACCGCCACGTCCAGTTCGGGCACGGTGATCTCGAAGTCGTCGCGCAGCGAGGCATGCGAGGCGGTGAAGAGCGGCCCGACGTCGCGGAGTCGCCCGTCGCGCATCAGGGCGACCGCGTCCTCGACCCGGCGGATCTCGGTGACGACGTGCCGCACCCGGCGGCGTACGACGTCGTCCGACAGCCGGGTCAGGGCGTCGTCCAGGTCCTCGAACGCGATCGACCGCAGCGCCGGTACGCCGAGCTCGGTCGCGGCTTGTTCGCAGGAGTTGCGGCGGGCGGCGTACTCGCCGTCGACGAGCCGGTGCGGCGCCTTCACGTCGATCACCAGCAGCGCGAGGTCGTCGGCCGCGGGGTCGAAGGGGATCTGGTCGGTCGACATCGCGCGGATGTCGAAGTACAGGGCGTGGCCGGCGGTGCAGCACATCGACGCCATCTGGTCCATCAGGCCGACCGGCGCTCCGACGTACTGGTTCTCGGCGCGCTGAGCCAGCCGCGCCACCTCGGCCGGATCGATCTCGATCCCGCGCAGCCCGAGCAGAGCAGAGGCGGTGGCGCACAGCAGCGCGGCGGACGACGACAGGCCGGCGCCGGACGGCAGGTCCGACTCGACCAGCAGATTGGCGCCGCCGATCTCGTACTCGTCCTGCAGCAGAACCCAGGCGGCACCGGCCGGGTACGCCGCCCAGTCCTTCACGGACCCGGGAGCCAGCGAGTCGAGCTCGACGGTGATCACCCCGTCCTGACCGGAGGACGCCACGGCGATCACACCGTCGGTCCGGGCCGCGGCGGTGATGGTGATCTGGTTCGGCAGCGCGATCGGCAGCACCAGGCCGTCGTTGTAGTCGGTGTGCTCGCCGATCAGGTTGACCCGGCCGGGCGCGCGCCAGACCCCGTCGGCCTCGACGCCGTAGACCTCCACGAACCTGCTCACGAGCCAACCTTCCGCAGCGTCTCGGCGACATCCTCGGGCAGCGTGTCGGAGATGAAGGCGCCCATCCCCGACTCCGAACCGGCCAGGTACTTGATCTTGTCCTGGGCCCGCCGGATCGACAACAGCTCCAGGTGCAGGTAGCCGAGCTCGCGGTCGACCCGGACCGGCGCCGGGTGCCAGGCCGCGATGTAGGGCAGGTCGTCGTCGTACTGGCCGTCGAAGCGGCCCAGCACGTCGAGGTACAGGTGGGTGAAGTCGTCGCGCTCTTCGCTGGTCAGCTCGGAGATGTCGGCGACCTGACGATGCGGGTAGAGGTGCACCTCGACCGGCCAGCGGGCGGCCTGCGGGACGAACGCGGTCCAGTTCGCGTTCTCCGCGACGATCCGGCGGCCGTCCTTGCGCTCGGCGGCCAGCACGTCGGCGAAGAGGTTGCTACCGGCAACTTCCTGGTGCTCCCGGGCGCGCGCCATCAGGGTTTTGATCCGCGGCGGCAGGAACGGGTAGCCGTAGATCTGGCCGTGCGGGTGGCTCAGCGTGACACCGATCTCACGGCCGCGGTTCTCGAACGCGAAGACGTACTCGATGTCGGGGCGGGCGCTCAGCTCCGCAGTACGGTCGGCCCAGGCCTCGACGACGAGCCGGGCCTGGCCCTGGGACAGCTGGGTGAACGACTGGTGGTGGTCACTGGTGAAGCAGACCACCTCGCAGCGGCCCGGTCCGGAGAAGGAGGGGAACCGGTTCTCGAAGACGGCCACGTTGTAGTCGTGGTCGGGGATCTCGGTCGCATTGCCGGGTTTGCTGGCGTCCAGCGGGCACTGGTCGGCCGGCGGCATGTAGGTCCGGGTGTTGCGGTGGGTAGCGAAGGTGATCGTGTCGCCGGTCAGCGGATCGATCCGGAACTCGGCCAGCGGCTTCGGCGCGGGCAGGCCGCGGCTGTCCTCGAGCGGCACCCGGACGGGCGCGTCGGCGGGGTCGTAGTAGAAGAGTTGCCGTCCGTCGGACAGAGTGGTGTCCGTCCGGCGGGCACCGCGAGGCGTGCTGTTCATGGTCCGACCTTCCGCTCAAGAGCCGAGAACTCGACACTCTCATTCACCAACCATCGTAAACCAACAATTTCGAACATGCATCGTTGGACCCGCCGCCGGTACTCTTGGCCGATGGACGTCGCCCTACGGTCGCGTCCTCTCCTGTCTATCCGGAGAGGGCGCTAGGAACCCCCAGCTCATGAACGAAACCCTGCTCAACATCGTCCTGATCTTCGTCTTCGTGCTGATCGGCGGAGTGTTCGCCGCCGCCGAGATGGCGCTGGTCTCGCTCCGGGACAGCCAGCTCAAGTCGATCTCCCAGCGCGGCAAGCGCGGCGAGACCGTCGCCCGGGTGGCCGCGAACCCGAACCGGTTCCTGTCCGCCGTGCAGATCGGCGTCACCCTGATGGGCTTCCTGTCGGCCGCCTTCGGTGGCGCGACGCTGGCCGACAGCCTGTCGCCGCACCTGCAGGACCTCGGTCTGCCCGAAGGCGTCGCGAACACGGTCGCCCTGGTGCTGATCACGATCGCCATCTCCTACGTCTCGATCGTGGTCGGCGAGCTCGCGGCCAAGCGGCTCGCCCTGCAGCGGGCCGAGACGTTCGCGCTCGGCCTGGCCCCGCTGGTCGACCGGATCGCGTCCGGCGCCCGGCCGGTGATCTGGCTGCTGTCGCGGTCGACCGACCTGGTGGTCCGCGCGCTGGGCGGCGACCCGAACGCGAACCGCGAGGTGATGTCGGACGAGGAACTGCGCGAGATCGTCTCCGCGCACGAGTCGCTCGGCGAGGAGGAGCGCCGGATCGTCGACGACGTCTTCGAGGCCGGCGGCCGGCAACTGCGCGAGCTGATGCTGCCGCGGACCGAGGTGGACTTCGTCGACGCCGAGATGCCGGCGTACAAGGCGGTCAAGTTCGCCGCCGAGCGGCCGCACTCGCGCTACCCGGTGATGAACGGCTCGGCCGACGACATCGTCGGCTTCGTGCACGTCCGCGACCTGTTCGACCCCGCGGTCGCGACCCGGTCGGTGCGGGTCGGCGACCTGGCCCGGGACGTGCTGATGCTGCCCGACACCGCCAAGCTGCTGCCGACGCTGACCGAGATGCGCCGGCGCAGTACGCACCTGGCGATCGTGCTGGACGAGTACGGCGGCACCGCCGGCATCGTCACGCTCGAGGACCTGGTCGAGGAGCTGATCGGCGACATCAAGGACGAGTACGACGAGGAGTCGCCGGAGACCACCCGGTTGCGCAGCGGTGACGTCGAGGTCGACGGCCTGCTCAACCTGGACGACTTCGCCGACGAGACCGGCGTCGAGCTGCCCGACGGCCCGTACGAGACGGTGGCCGGCTTCGTCGCCGCCCAGCTCGGCCGGGTCCCGGCGGTCGGCGACGAGGGTGCCGTCGACGGCTACAAGCTCACCGTCAAGGAGATGGACGGCCGCCGGGTCGCCCGGGTCCGCGTCCACCGCGTCAACGGGGACGAAGCGGCCGTCGTCGATTAACTGACGGCGACGGTCTCGGCGGCCGGGCTCAAGAGCTTCAACCTGCTGAGCACCACCAGCCCGCCGACGAAGAACCCGAGCCCTTGGCAGACCAGCACCGGAATGATGCCGACGGCATCGCCGAGCACACCCGCGGCGGCGATGCCGACCAGCACGGCAACGCCTTCGGCCGCGAACAATGCTCCGAAGACCCGGCCACGCGAGGCGTCGTCGGTCAGCCGCTGGATCACAGTCATCGACCCGGCGACCAGGAATGCTCCGGGCAGCCCAACCGCGACCATGCAGACGTACGCCGGCGTCAAACCGTCCCAGAACAAGGGATACAAGAACAGCGCCAGGTCGATCAACCCGAACACGACCGACCCGAACCCCCACATCTTCGCCGCCGAGAAGCGCGACCCGAGCGCGGCCGCGACCAGTCCGCCGACGATCCCGCCGACCGCCTGCGACGACGTGATCAACCCGTACGCCGTTTCGTCGCCGCCCAGCTCGGCCGCCACGAACGGCGCGAAGAGCGTGCTCATCACTCCTTCGCCGACGCCGGTCACGAGTCCGAACACGAACACCAGCCGCAGCGCCGGTCCGCTGAGGCAGATCCGGATCCCCTCCGCCCATTCGCTTCTCAGCCGCTGGATCGCGGATCCGGTGTGCACCACCTTCACCCGCTCCGGCCGATGCCGTACGCCGGCCAGCAACGCCATCGCCAGCAGGTAGGTCGCGGCATCGACCAATGCCAGCAGCCCGATTCCGCCGGCCGCCGTGAGGATGCCGCCCAGCGCGGCGCCGATCAGCCGGGCGACATCACTCGTCTGGCTGTTCAGCGCGTTCGCCGTCACCAGTTGCCGCGGCTCGACCAGCGATGGCACCAGCGACTGCTCGGCCGGCCGGAAAAATTGCTGTAGGCAACTTTGTACGAGGATCACCAGGTAGATCACCCAGATCGCGCCGTTGTCGTGCACGAACAGCAACGGCAGCAGCACGAACGCGTGCAGCAGGTTGGTGACGATCATCGTCCGCCGCCGGTCCCAGCGATCGACGAACACCCCGGCGAACGAGCCGAGCACGACCAGCGGCAGGAACGAGGCCAGCAGCAGCCCACCGGAGGCCAGCGTCGAGCCGGTCAACTGGTAGACGTGGAAGGCCAGCCCGATCCGCAGGATCCAGTCGCCGGTCAGCGAGATCAGCCCGGCGCTCAGCACCAACCGGTAGTCCCGCTGCCGCGCGAGCACCGCCCACAGGTCCTTCATTGCTCCTCCGGGTGCACCGTGACGATCCGGGTGATGTCGACCAGCCGGCTCCCCGGCGGCCGGCTGGCCTTGTCGTCGATCGGCCGCTCGTCCAGATAGCGCTGCAGCAACCCCGAGATCGCTTCCTCCAGTTCGGCCAACTCGTCGCCGGTCAGATAGATCCCGGCATGCCCGATCCCCGAGTTGTCCCGCCAGACCCGCTCCTCGCTGGAACGCCGCTGCTGCCAGTCGGCGAGGTCGCCCAACGCCCGCTCGGCCAGCAACTGCTCCAGTACGTCGGCCGCCGCGGCCGCCTCCGGTGACAGGTCCGCATCACGCCACGACTGCGACGTCGACACCAGCCGCCACGGTCGCTCCCGGTTGTCCTTGCCCGGCGCCGGCTCCACGAAGTCGTACTTCGCCAACTGCCGCAGGTGATGCGAGGCCAGCGCCTGGCTGATCCCCAGTCGCCGTGCCGCATCCGCAGCGGTCAGCGGCCCTTCCCGCCCGAGCAGCGACTGCAGGTCAAGCCGCACCGGATGCGCCATCGCCCGGATCGCCAACGGGTCGTCCAGCAACCGTCTGCGCCGCGGGTCCTCCGCTGATTCCAAAGACATGCTTGGAATATGCGCCGGACTGCGGCCTGATGTCAAGCCGTTGCTTGGAATACGGGTGAGGGAGCCGGCCGTCAGCCCGGACGTCCGGGCTTGGAAGGCTTGGAGGGCTTACTGGGCTTCGGCGGTTTCGGCTTCTTCGTCTTCTCCCCGGGCGGTGCCGACGGACCAGCCGTGGTGGGCTTGGCGCTGGTGCGTTTGGTGCTCGCCGGTGCGGTGCGTGCGGGAGCCTTCGTCACCGGAGCGACGGTCGCCGGAGCATCGGTCGCCGATCGTGACGGAGCCGGACGGGAGACAGCTGGAGTACTCGCGGACGGTGCTGGTGGTTTCAGGTCTTCGGTGGCCGGCAGCTTGGTCGTGTTCGCGTCGATCAGCAGGCCGACGGCGGCGCTGCCGGCGATCACGAGCGCCGCGCCGGCCGCGACGAGCGCGTTGCGGGACGGGCGACGGCGTACCGGGAGTACGGGCAGTACTTCGGTATCGACCTGCGGAGGTGGCGTCGCTCCGGCTGCCACCTGCGCGGCCGTCGGGCGGTCGGCGGGATCCTTGGCCATCATCCAGAACAGCAACGCCTCGAACTCCCCGGCCAGCTCGGGACGCAGCTCGCTCGGCGGGACCGGGTCGGCCCGGACGTGCTGGTACATCACCGCCACCGGATCGTCGGCAATGAAGGGCGGCTGACCGGTCACCAGCTGGTGGAGAACACAGCCGAGCGCGTACACGTCCGAGGCTGCTTCGGCCGGCCTGCCCTGCGCACGTTCGGGCGCGAGGTAGTGGCTGGTGCCGACGATCTGCCCGGTCGCGGTCAGCGTCGTCGGGGTGTCGCCGAGGATCCGGACGATGCCGAAGTCGGCGACCTTCACCAAACCGTTGGGGGTCAGCATCAGGTTGGCCGGCTTGATGTCGCGATGGATCAGACCGTGCTGATGGGCAGCGGCCAGCCCCGCCGCTGCCTGTCGCACGATCTCGAGCGCCCGCCCGGCCGCGAGCGGACCCCGCAGCTTGAGCTCGCCGCTGAGGCTGCGTCCCTCGACCAACTCCATCGCGAGGAAGTGGCCGTCGCCGTGCGGCCCGAAGTCGTAGGTGGCGACCACGTGCGGATCGGTCAGCATCGCGGCCGCCCGGGCCTCCCGCCGGAACCGCTCGATGGCCGTCGCGCCTTCACGGGTCGGCAGCAGCAGCTTGATGGCGACCTCGCGGCCCAGTACTTCGTCCGTGGCGCGGTAGACCACACCCATACCGCCCCGGCCGATGGAGTCGCCGAGCCGATAGCGCTCGGCTATCAGCTGGGTACTTGCTCCGAATGGCCTCATCTGAGGGTTTGGTACCCGTCGTCCGCAATAGCAACCAGCGGCTCGGGCACACTTCAGCAATGACCACGTCCGTGCGCATCGAGCTGCTCGGCTCGCCGCGGGTCCTGGTGAACGGCGTGGCCGTCGAAGCGGGCCGCCGGCAGCACGCGCTGCTCGCCGTACTGGCGCTGCGGGCCGGCCGGTCGTGTTCGGACGAGGAACTGTTCGACGCGGTCTGGCCGGAGGACCTGCCGGGCACCGGACTGAAGGTGCTGGCGCCGAACATCTACCGGATCCGGCGGCTGCTCGGTGACGCCGGGCTGATCGAGCGGACCAGCAACGGTTACGCCCTCCGGATCCCGCCGGTGGTGGTCGATCTGGTGGAGTTCGAGTCGCTCGCCCGGACCGGCGAACAGAAGCGGGCCGACGGTGATGCCGCCGCGGCCCGGCACGCCTACACCGAGGCGTTGACGCTGATCCGCGGCGAGCCGCTGGCAGGTCTGCCCGGCACGGCGCTGGCCGCCCAGCGACGCCGGCTGGCCGAGCGGCTGGACCGGATCGCCAGCGACCGGATCGATCTGGACCTGGAGCTCGGTCTCGCGGCGGAGCTGGTCCCGGAGCTGACGGCTGCCGTCGACGAGCGGCCGTTGGACGAGCGGCTGGCCGGTCAGCTGATGTCGGCACTCGCGGCGATCGGCCGACGAGCGGACGCGCTGGACGTCTATCTCCGGACCCGCACCACGCTGGTCGACGAACTCGGGGTCGAGCCGGGACGGGACCTGCAGGCGATCCAGCAACGGATCCTGCGCGAGGAGTCGACCGCCGGCATCCTCGACCAACTCCCGTACGCCGGACTGCCACTGGTCGGCCGAGGTGCTGAACTGACCCTGCTGGCCGCGGCACTGCAACGACCAGACCCGGCAGCGCCGCTGGTCGTCACGGTCGACGGGATGCCCGGGGTCGGCAAGACAGCGCTGGCCGTCGAGGTCGCCCGGCGGGTCGCCGCGCGGTACCCGGACGGGATCCTGTTCCTCGACCTGCACGGCCACGCGAAGGACCATCGGCCGCTCGACGCCGACGCCGCGGTCAACCAGTTGCTGACCTCGGCGGGTGTCGCCCCCGAGCGGCTGGTGGCGAGCCTGGACCAGCGAACCGCCTTGTGGCGTTCGGAAGTCGCGGGGAAGCGGCTGCTGATCGTCCTGGACAACGTCGCCGACACCAGGTCCGTCGCGCCGCTGTTGCCCGGCTCCGCGACCTGCGCGGTCCTGATCACCTCTCGACGGCAACTGACCGGTCTCGCCGTCACCGAGCGGATCGCGCTGGACCCGCTCGACCCCGCCGAGGCGATCCGCTTGCTGGCGGAGGTCGCGGGCGACGAGCGGGTCGCCGGGGAGCCGCAGGCGGCCGCTGAGCTGGTCGAGCGCTGCGGATGGCTACCGCTGGCGATCCGGATCCTCGGGGCCAAGCTGCGGCACCGACCACAGTGGACTGTCGAGTACCTCGGCCAGCGGCTGGCCAACCGGGCCAGTGACCGCCTGCAGGAGTTCGGTACCGACGACGATGGTGTCCTCAGTGCCTTCGAGTTGTCCTACCGGCAGCTCGCGCCGGAGCAGCAACGGATGTTCCGGCTGCTCAGTCGGATCCCCGGGCACGACCTGGATGCCTACGGTGGCGCCGCTCTGGCTGGGGTGACGCCGCTGGCGGCCGAGCTGACTCTGGAGTCTCTGGTCGACGCGAGTCTGCTGCAGGAGCCCACGGCCGGTCGCTACCAGTTGCACGACCTGCTGACCCAGTACGCCGGAGCTGTCGCCGCCGAGGAGCCGCCGGCCGGTCTTGAGCAGTCGACGGAGCGGATCCTGGAGTACTACCTCCAAGCCAGCGACCACCCGCAGTCCAGGATCGCCGGGATGGCCTTTGTCGACCTCTCGGGCCGGGACCCGGTCCCGCTGCCCGACCTCGACACCACGGCGAGGTCGAAGGCCTGGGGTGACGCCGAGGCGTCTAACCTGCTTGCGGCCACCCGGACCGCTGCTGCAGGGAAGCTCGACGAGTACTGCTACCTGCTGGCGCTGAGCTCAGCGCGATACCTGCATCTCCGCGGCCGGATCCAGGACCGCGATGAGCTGCTCCACCTCGGTCTGGAGGCCAGTAGGCGGGTGGGCGATCAGGTGGCCGAGGCGCGGCTCCTGAACGCGTTGGCTCGCTTGGGCAAGCCACAGCACGGCGTGCACCGCAGCATCGAGTACCTGCGACTGGGACTGGAACGGCTGCCTGCCAACGGCGATCCCGCCCTGCGCATCCAGTTGCTCGCCGGGCTGGGCAACTGCCTGAGCACGATCGACCCGCTCGGCGAGGCGATGACGACCTTGCAGGAGTCGGTGCGGCTGGCTCGTGATCTGGGCGATCAGCGGGTGCTGAGCCGCAGCCTGTCGATGATCGCCATGCACCACGCCGGTCTGCTGCAGTTCGGCCCGGCCCTGGAGTACTACGACGAGGCGCTGGCCATCCTCGACCGGCTGGGGGACCGATCGACCCAGCCGGATCTGCTCAGTGGCCGGGCCGGCGCCTGTATCGATCTCGGCCGGCTCGACGAAGCGGTCGACTCGGCGAAGGCCGCGATCGCCTTGGCCGAGGAGCTCGGTACGGCGTACAGCCTGCCTTATGCGCTTGGCCATCTCGGCCGTGCCTATCGGCTACTGGGCCGGTCCGACGACGCAGTACGCACCCACCGGCAGGCCGTCGAGATCGCGACCAGTGTCAGCTCCCGGGGAGCCGAGCTGGTCGGCCGGCTCCACCTCGGCCACAGTCTGATCGCAGCGGGCCAACCCGATCAGGCCATCGAGCAGTTCGACCACGTACTACGAACCGCCCGCGCCAACTCCGACGACTTCACCCTGGCCCGCGCGCTGGAGGGTCTCGGCGCGGTGGCCGACAGCGTCGGTGACCCCGCGACCGCGACGCAGTACTGGCAGCAGGCGGTCGACCTCCTCGACTCCCTGCATCCTCCCTATGCCGCTCGCGTCCGCGCCCAGCTTCAACGCGTTGAGCCGAGCTGATCGCGAAGCCACTCCAAGCCGGCTTCCGCATGGCCGACGATGGTGAAGTGGCTGTCGGCCGGGAAGCTCCGGAGTTCCGCCGTCGGACAGTGCTCGGCGAGCCATCGACCGTGGGAGCTGGGGATGATGCCGTCCTGCTCGCCGTGCAGCAGCAGGACCGGCGCCGTGATCGTGGTCGGGTCGCAGCCCCACGGCGTGACATAGGAGAGATCGTCGTCGATCAGCCCGTACGGCCCGGCGTTAAGCCCGCCACCCGCGACCTTGCCGAGCCAGCCCCACGGGCCTTCGAACATCGCCAGGTCGGTCGGCGTGAACTCCGGGTCGTACTCGACACCGGACGCCTCGTGCGCCGCCTTCACCTCGCGACCGCCGAGCGCCGCCCGCAAGGACGCCACGCCTGACGGCACCATCCCCTCGAACCAGTCCAGCCCCTCCACCCCGTACGGCGCGATCGCGGCGAGCGTGACCGCGGCTCGCACCCGGTTGCCCAGTACCGCTGCGGTCCCCAGTGCGTAGGACCCACCGCCGGAGTACCCGACTGTCGCGAAGCGGTCGATGCCGAGCGCATCGGCGACCTGCCCGGCGTCAGCCGCGACCGACCCGATCGTCCGGCCAGGCGCCGGCGTGGATCCGCCGTACCCGGGACGGTCGAACGAGAACCACCGCAGCCCGAGCCGGTCGGCCGCCTCGAACAGCGGCTCCGGCAGCGAGCCCAGGTTGGGAGTGCCGTGATGCCAGAGGACGGGGTGCTCGCCGCGGCCGCTGTCGTAGACGTGCAGGGTGCGCCCGTCGCCGAGCTGGAGGTCGGTCTCGTTCATCAGAAACTCCCGGAATGTCGAGAAGCTCCCCGGCGCCCCGACCTCAGCTGCGAGGATCCAGTCGACCGAAGGGAACCACCATGAAGTACGTGCTGCTCATCCACAGCAACCCAGTGACCTGGGGGCACCCGACCTTCTTACACACCGAGGAGGGCAGGAAACTGCCCAGGTCGGCCCGGGAGGCGCTGTCGGCCCAGCTGGAGGAGCTGTTCGCCGAGCTGACCGAGCGCGGCGAGCTGATCACCGCCCAGCCGCTGGCCGCGCCGCACGAGACGAAGGTGGTGCGGGTCCGGGAAGGCGTTCGCGCCACCACCGACGGCCCGTACTCCGAGGCGAAGGAGCAACTGGCCGGCATCTTCATCATCGACGTCGACAGCCCGGAGCGGGCCGAGGAGATCGCGGCGCGGATCCCGGAGGCGCATTACTACGCCGTCGAGCTGCGGCCGATCGCCACCTGAACATCGCCGCCTGAGCGCAGTACGGCCCGGTGACGGAGAGCCACCGGGCCGTAGTACAGGGGAGTGCGGGGGACGGCCTAGCTGACCAGCCGGGCGTGGTTGTCCTGGCTGGCCAGTGCCGGGTCGAGAACGCCGAGGGCGAGCCAGGTGGCGCCGCCGACCCCGTCACGGGCGGTCAGCACCTCGCCGTCGAAGTGCTCGTGAATGCTTTGCCGCAGCAACCGGCCGACCGGTGATGATTCACCCGCGACACTGCCGGCCAGCACCATCGGGCCGTTGTCCGACGTTGTCCGGAGCCGGCTGACCGTCTCTGTGAGCAGTTCCGCTGCGCGTTTCACCAAGGCGTGGGCGGTCTTGTCGTTCTGGTCGTACGCCGAGACGACGGTCCGGGCCAACTCGGCCAGCAGCACCGGCGGCCGGGAGTTCACGGTGCGAATCAGGTCGTCACGGAGCAGATCGTAGCCTTCACGCTCCGCCACCCCGCCCTCTTCGCGGGCCGGCAGGACGGCCTGGACGATCTCCTCGCCGAGCAGCCCGATCGGCTCGCCGACGTCGAGGGCGCGCAGCACACTGCGCAGCGCCTCCCGGCCGAGCCAGAAGCCGGACCCGTCGTCGCCGAGCAGCCAGCCGTGGCCGCCCGCGGTCCGGACCAGTCCGTGGTTGCGGATCAACCCGGTGTTACTGCCGGTGCCCGCGATCAGCACGGTGCCGTCGGGTGCGGGCGTGCCGGAGGCGAAAGCGACCTCCAGATCGCCGATGAAACGCGGCTCGGCGGTCAGCCCGGCCCCGGCCCAGGCGGCGTCGAACTGCGCCTTCACGTCCGGCCGGCCGAGCGCCGAGCCGCCGGCGGTCCCGATCACGGCGGCCTGCACGGTGGCCGGATCGATGCCCGCCAGGGCGGCGTGAACGGCCTGGCCGAAGTTGGCCGCGGCGGTCGCCGGGTGGCTGGTCGGGTTTCCGCCGGCCGCGGCCCCGCGGCCGATTACGTTGCCCTCATGGTCCGAGATCACGATTCGGGTAGAGGTGCCGCCGAGGTCGCCGCCCAGGACCAGTGTGGAAGCTGGCATCAAGACCACTGATTCCTTTGGTTGCGCGTGTAGGCGTTCGACCGACATAAGCGATGCTCCAAACTGCGCGAATGAGCCTAGTTGTGAACAACAACAGACAAGGTCACGCAACGGTCCCGATCTGAGAGGAACAGTGAGATGAGCCTTGACTTTAGCTGCCAGGTGAGAAAAGTTCTGTCCAGCAAACCGCAAACTTGCGCACTTGTCGGCATCAGGTGTGTCGCGGCGATCAATTTAGTCGAGGGGTGGGGCCGCTGATGGCCAGCACGGCAGACGGCAGCGAGCAGGCCGTGGGTGGCAATGAGGCAGGTTTGAGCGCGCAGGCCTTTGTTCACGCGCTCACTCCGATCATGGCCGCCGTGACCGCGCAGATCGACGGCCCGATCCAGCAGGCCGCCGATCTGGTCGCCACCTCGTTGCGCGCCGACGGTGTCGTCCAGGCCTTCGGGTCCGGGCACTCCGAGGCGCTCGCGATGGAGATCGCCGGCCGCGCCGGTGGTCTGATCGCCACCAACCGGATCGCCCTGCGCGATCTGGTGCTGCTCGGCGGTGAGCCGCCCGAGCTGCTCCGCGGCGGCGAGCTCGAGCGCGACCCGCAGTACTCCCGCAAGCTCTACGAACTGTCGGCCGCCCGCCCCGGCGACCTGTTCGTGATCGCCTCCAACTCCGGCGTGAACGGCTCGATCGTCGAGCTGGCCTCGGTGGTGAAGGAGAAGGGACACCCCCTGATCGCGATCACCTCGCTGCAGCACACCAGCGGGGTGGACTCGCGCCACCCGTCGGGCAAGAAACTGATCGACTTCGCCGACGTGGTGCTTGACAACCACGCTCCGTACGGTGACTCGGTGCTGGATCTCCCGACTGGGGGCAAGGTCTGCGCCGTGTCGTCCATCACTGCGGCCCTGATTGCGCAGATGCTGGTCGCGGAGGTTCTCCGCCGGCTGACCGAGTCCGGCGACTTGCCACCGGTCTACCTGTCCGCGAACATCCCGGGCGGCGACGACCACAACCACGCCCTTGAAGCACGGTACGTCGGCCGGATCCGTCGTACTGCTTGAAACACTCTCGGAAGGCGGGACCAATGAGCACTCCCAACAACCTGTCGCGGCGGCTGTTCCTGCAGCGCGCGGCGGTCGGCACCCTGCTGGCCACCGGCGGCAGCACGCTTCTCGCGGCCTGTGCCGGCAGCGGCAGCGACGACAGCGGTTCCAGCGGTGGTGGCGCCGACAAGACCGCGGACAACCCGTTCGGTCTGGCGGACAAGGCCACCGTCGACGCGGTGATCTTCAACGGCGGTTACGGCTACGACTACGTGACGTTCGCGGCCGACATCGCGCAGAAGAAGTTCGCGGGCTCCTCCTTCAAGGTCGCGCCGTCCACCCAGATCGCGCAGCAGCTGCAGCCGCGCTTCGTCGGTGGCAACCCGCCGGACCTGATCGACAACTCCGGCGCGAACCAGATCGGCTTCAACACGATCCTGGACCAGCTCACCACGCTGGACGACGTCTTCGAGGCGAACAACTACGAGGGCACCAAGATCGCCGACACCCTGTACCCGGGTGCCAAGATCCCCGGCACCTTCGACGGCAAGTTCGTCGCGATGAACTACGTGCTCACCCTGTACGGCCTGTGGTACTCCGACAGCCTGTTCAAGGAGAACGGCTGGGAGCCGCCGAAGACCTACGACGGGCTGCTCGACCTGGGCGCCAAGGCGAAGGCCAAGGGCAAGTACCTGTTTGCCTGGGGCAAGGAAGCCGCCACCTACTACCACACGATGGCCGTCGACGGCGCCATCAAGGAGGGTGGCGACGAGGTCCGGCTGGCGCTGGAGAACCTGAAGGAGAACTGCTGGTCGATGCCGCAGTTCCAGGGCATCTTCAAGGCCCTCGAGACGATGGTCAAGAACGGCTACTTCATCCCCGGTGGCGCCGGTACCCAGTTCACCGCCGCGCAGGCCAAGTGGAGCAACGACCAGCAGGCCATCCTGTACCCGTCGGGCTCGTGGATCGAGAACGAGATGAAGAAGGCCACCAAGGCCGGCTTCAACATGAAGGGCATCCCGGAGCCCACCCTGACCGAGAGCCCGAAGCTGCCGTACGAGTCGCTGCGCAGCGCGGCCGGCGAGCCGTTCATCATCCCGGCCAAGGGCAAGAACGTTGCCGGCGGCAAGGAGCTGCTGCGGGCCATGCTCTCCAAGGAGGCGGCGACCAACTTCGCCAAGACCCGGCTGGCGCCGACCATCGTCAAGGGCCTGGTCCCGGCCGACGGCTTCGGCTCCACCGCGCTGCAGTCGCAGACCGCGATGCTGGACGCGGCCGGCACGAACATCTTCGACTACCAGGTGTTCGGCCTGTACGGCATGAACACCGACCAGCTGGTGGTCTGGAACTCGTTCCTGTCCGGCCAGCTGGACGCGGCCGGCCTGACCAAGGGCCTGCAGCAGATCACGGACAAGGTGCGCAACGACAGCTCCGTCAAGAAGATCCCGGTCACCAAGTGACCATGACGCAAAATGTCGTGCCGGGCGGCGGACCCCAAGGGTCCGCCGCTCGGCGGCGCCGCCGGCCGCTGACCTTCGACCGGGTCAGCTTCATGGTCGTGTTCCTCGGCCTGCCGCTGGCGGTCTTCGTGATCTTCGTGGTGTCGCCGTTCATCCAGGCGCTGTACTACTCGCTGACCGACTGGTCCGGGTTCAGCTCGGGGATGAACTTCGTCGGCTTCGACAACTACGTCAAGCTGTTCCACGACGACATCTTCCTGAAGGCCGTCCGCAACAACGTCCTGCTCGCGGTGGTCGTGCCGATCGTGACGATCCTGCTGGCGCTGACGCTGGCCACCCTGGTGACGATCGGTGGCTCCGGCACCGGCACCGTCCGGGGGCTGCGCAACTCGGGCTTCTACCGGATCGTCTCGTTCTTCCCGTACGTGATCCCGGCGATCGTGATCGGCCTGATCTGGGCCCAGGTGTTCACCCCTGGCTCGGGCGTGCTGGACGCGGTGCTGTCGAAGATCGGGCTGGAGGGCTTCGAGAACTACGCCTGGCTCGGCGACGCGCGGACCGCGATGCCGGCCTCGATGTTCGTGATGGTCTGGGGCTTCGTCGGCTTCTACATGGTGCTGTTCATCGCCGCCATCCGGGGCATCGACCCCGAGGTGTTCGAGGCGGCCCGGATCGACGGCGCCGGCCGGTTCCGCACCGCGGTCTCGCTGACCGTGCCGCTGATCCGCGACAACGTGCAGACGGCGTACGTCTACCTCGGTATCGCCGCCCTCGACGCCTTCGTCTACATGCAGGCATTGAACCCGGGCGGTGGGCCGCAGAACTCGACCCTCGTCATGCCGCAGCAGCTGTTCACGACGGCCTTCAGCAAGGGCCAGTTCGGCTACTCGACGGCGATGGGCGTGGTACTGGCCCTGGTGACGATGCTGTTCGCGCTCCTGGTCTTCACCGTGAACACCCTGACCGGGGGAAGTAACCGGATTGCGAAGGGACGACGATGACCACCACCGCCGACCGGGCTGACGTAGTCTCCAGCTCCCGCACCCCGGACAAGCCGTACCGCGAGGGCAGAGGTGTGGCCACCGCCGCCCACGCCGCGCTGATCCTGTGGTCGCTGCTGGTGATCCTGCCGCTGGTCTGGACCGTGCTGTCCTCGTTCAAGTCGTCGCAGGAGGTGCTGGGCAACCCGCTGTCGCTGCCGAGCAAGCTGCGCTTCAGCAACTACGCCACCGCCTGGACGACGGCCGGCATCGGCCGGTACTTCGTCAACACCGTGATCGTGGTGGGCGTCGCGCTGGTGCTGGTGATGATCCTGGGCGCGATGTGCGCGTACGTGCTGGCCAGGTTCACCTTCCGCGGCAACCGGGTGATCTACTACTCGATGCTCGCGGGGCTGACCTTCCCGGTCTTCCTGGCGATCGTGCCGCTGTTCTTCGTACTGAAGAACCTCTCGCTGCTGAACACGCTGCCAGGGTTGATCATCACCTACGTCGCGTTCGCGCTGCCGTTCACCGTGTTCTTCCTGCACAGCTTCTTCAAGGCGCTGCCGGGCGAGATCTACGAGGCGGCGCAGATCGACGGCGCCGGAGAGTGGCGGACCTTCTTCTCGGTGATGCTGCCGATGGCCCGGCCCGGGATGGCGTCCGTTGCCATTTTCAACTTCCTGGGGTTGTGGAACCAGTTCCTGCTCCCGGTCGCGCTGAACACCGACTCGAACAACTACGTGCTCTCGCAGGGCATGGCCTCGTTCGCGTCGCAGGCCGGCTACGCGGTCGACTTCGGCGCGCTGTTCGCCGCCGTGGTGATCACGGTGGCGCCGGTGCTGGTCGTCTACATCATCTTCCAGCGTCAACTGCAGGTCTCCGTGACTGCCGGAGGCGTGAAGTAGCTCTACTGGCTCAGATCGGCCCGCTCGTCACCGTGGTGACGAGCGGG